>CAVWKU010000004.1:167500-592810 GCA_963755665.1 uncultured Acidimicrobiaceae bacterium | reverse complement strand
GCCGGAGTTTCGCTGCTCATGGTGGGCGGAATGTTGACGGCCTTTGGCGGATCAGCGCCAGCATCGGCAAGCGGTAGCTCGACGGCGCCGGTGAACATAGGGTTCGTATGTGACTGCAACGACGGCACGTTGTCGTCGAGCGACAGTGTCGCCAAGCCCACCGTGCAAGCGTGGGCATCCTGGACCAACGCCCATGGGGGCGTCAATGGCCACAAGGTAAACGTCATTTACGAGGACCCGAACTTCAACTCCGGTACTGCACTTTCTCAGGTGGAGACGCTGGTCTCCCAGGATCACGTCGTGGACATAATCGATGTGTCAAGCAGCGACGATGTCTGGGCTTCCTACGCGAAGTCCCACGGGGTCCCCATTATTGGAGGCAACACTTCGAGTGAAGAGTTCGTGACCAATTCCGATCTCTTTTCGGTCGGTCAAACGCTCGATGCCTATTTCGTCAACTTCGTCGATGCGGCCAAGAAGGTCGGTGCCAAGAGCATCGGCCAGTTCTATTGCGCGGAGGCGGTCACGTGCCAAGAGTCAGTACAGCCGTTGAAGGCAACCGCCACGGCGCTGCACATGCCTCTGGCATACGTCAGCGCGATCTCAGCTTCAAGCCCGAACTTCACGGCCCCGTGCCTCGCGGCTGAGCAGGCAGGGACACAGGCTTTGATTGTCGCCGACGCGGTGACGGTGGTGGAGGCAGTGGCGAAGAGCTGCGCCACGCAGAGTTACAATCCCTGGTACATAGCACTGGACGGTGCGATTTCGACCTCCTTCACCACGACGCCGGGTCTCGATTCGAAGTTCATCGGTTCAGAAACTGACTACCCGTTCTTCCTGAACGACATTCCCGCATCCAAAACGATGGTGAGCGCCATCAAGAAGTACGAGCCCTCACTGCTGAAAAACCCGAACTACAGCGAGTTGGTCACCCAGGCATGGGCTTCAGGGATGCTGTTCACCACGGCCGCGGAAGCAGGCAAGGCAGGTGTGAACGGAGCGATGACCACCGCGCAGATCATGAATGGTCTCTACTCGCTGCACGGGGAGACTCTGGGCGGGTTGACCCCACCCCTCACCTTCACCAAGGGTTCGCCTACCCCAATTGACTGTTGGTTCTGGGTGGGGATCGCACATGGCAAGTTCACCACGCCTTATGGATTGAAGCCCGTGTGTGCCAAGCCGGTGCCGACCACTTAGTCCGGCCCGTACTCCGCTTTGGGGTCGTTCTCGGATGATGTGCAACGAGTTGGATAAGGCGCAGAAGTATCCGTGGGATTAGCGCTAGGCGCAGCGATTCGTCAGCGTGCGGTGGAGTCTCCATCACGGCCAGCGGTGACGTCCTACGGCCCAGATGGCGTGATCTGCACGCGGACACGCCAAGAACTCGAACAGCGAACCAATCGTCTGGCGCGGGCGTACCAGGAGTTCGGTGTTGGTTTCGGGGACCTTGTCACCATCGCCTTGCCGAACACCGTTGGGTTCATTGAAGCGGCGCTGGCGACGTGGAAGCTCGGAGCTACACCGCAGCCTGTGAGCCACCGCCTCCCGCCGCCCGAACGTCGGGAGATCATCCAACTGGCCAACCCTGCTCTCGTCGTCGGCGGTCCGCCGCCACCCGGTAGCTACAGGCACCTTCCGGACGACTTCGAGCCGGACGAAGGGTTTGATCTCGCCCCCCTTCCAGATCGCATCGCTCCGCATAGACTCGCGGTGACTTCCGGTGGCTCGACTGGACGACCAAAGCTCATCCTCGCCACCAGGCCTGGAGAGATGGCGTCAGTCGACTTCGTGCAAATGGGTACCGATGGCGTTGTCCTGATTCCCGGGCCTCTGTATCACAACGGGCCGCTCTCGAACGCCCTGGATGCCGTCTGCACCGGAAATCACCTGGTGATCTCGCCGCGCTTTGATGCTGTTGCCACGCTGGCAGCAGTCGAGGTGTTCCAAGCCAACTGGGCCTTTCTCGTCCCCACAATGATGTTGCGCATCTGGCGACTACCTGACGATGTGAAGAGTCGTCACGATTTGTCGAGCCTCCGCACGGTCTGGCACATGGGTGCACCGTGCCCGGATTGGCTGAAAGAGTCTTGGATCCAATGGATCGGGGCCGACAAGATCTTTGAGATGTATACCGCCACAGAGGCGTTGGCCGGGACGAGCATCCGAGGCGACGAGTGGCTTATGCATCGCGGGTCGGTGGGCCGTGTCGTGTTCGGGGAAATGAAAGTTGTCGACACTGAAACCGGCGAGGAGGCACCTCGGGGGACCATTGGTGAAATCTACCTGCGGCCACCTGACGGCATGCCTCCCACGTATGAGTACATGGGAGCCGAGGCCCGAACCTTACCCGGGCGCTGGGAATCACTCGGAGATATGGGAGCCTTTGATTCCGACGGTTATCTCTACCTCGCGGACAGAATGGTTGACATGATCCTCACCGGCGGGGCCAACGTCTATCCCGCGGAGGTTGAGGCGGCCATACTCGCTCACGGCGGCGTTGCCTCGTGCGCAGTCATCGGATTGCCCGATGATGATCTCGGGAACCGGGTGCACGCAATCGTGCAGCCTGTTTCGGCCGCTACCCTCGGCGTCGAGGAACTGCGCACCTTCCTGACTGGGCAGATTGTGGGATACAAAGTGCCACGTAGTTTTGAGTTCGTCGACCAGCCGTTACGCGATGATGCAGGCAAAGTGCGCCGCGCCGCCCTGCGCGCGGAGAGGTTGGTTCGTTAGGAGCAATCAAGCGTTGAAGGCCAGCCTCAGTCCAGGTCTCGGCCAACGACAGGCGATCAGCCGTCCGCTTGTCGACAACGTGATGAAAGCCGTGGTCAGGTCCGGCCCGCCGAAGCAGATATTGGTGACAAGACCCTCCTGCAACGAAGCCGGGAGGTGCAGATGTTCGACGCGTGACCCGTCGGCTGAGATGACGGTGATACCACCCTCCACCAGAGTGCCAACGCAGACATTGCCCTCGGAATCCACAGCTAACGAGTCCAGTTCGGCACAACCGGGAAGTTTCGCGAGAAGGGACTCCAACGTGGGCTTTCGGCCAAAGAATACGGTACCTGAGCCGACGGGCTCGATTGGTGCCAATTGACCGGGTCCGATGATCTCCCTTCGATGGACCCGGGCTAGTTGCGTTTCTGCGTAGTACAGAGTGCCTCCATCAGGGCTAAGGCCGATTCCATTCGGTTGATCCGCCGGCGCCACTACTTCATGGATGTGGGATCCGTCGGCCGCCGCGTAGTACACGGCTCCCCGCTCAATATGCCGTTCGCTCCCGCTGCCCGTATCGGTGAACCACATGCCACCGGTGGCGTCAAACACAAGATCATTGGGAGCGTGGAGTTCTCTCCCGTTGCAGCTCGCGTAAAGGTCGGTGACCTCACCCGTCGTCAGATCGACACGTTGGATCCGCCCGACCCCTGAACGGGTGGGCCACAAGCCACCGTTGTTGGTCACATAGCATGCACCATCGGGTCCTATTGCGGCCCCATTTGGCCCATCTCCGCAGTCGGCGACAACCTCGACCCGGCCTCCAACGGTGACCCGGCTCAACGCCCCGCGTTTGACTTCGACGACGAGAACACTGCCGTCCAAAAGGGCGACCGGCCCTTCGGGAAATCTCAGGTTCTCCGCAATTACCTCAACATCTTCTAACCTACCCATCGATGCTCCCTATCCCGGATGGTGGCGATCTGACGGACTATTCCCCAAGGTACGCTGCTCGCACGACGTCGCTTGCCAGCATCTCCGTCGGGTCGCCCTCAAAGATGAGGCGGCCGAAGTCCATCACGTAGATCCGTTGGCAAACTTGTTGCACCAGTGCCATGTCGTGCTCGACGAGGAGTATCCCAGTCCCCGCGTCGACGACAACCCGGGCGAGAATTTCCACCGAATCGTTCCGTTTCGCCGACGTCCAGCCCCGCGGACGGCTCATCGAGAAGCAGAAGGTCGAACGGACCGGCTAGAGCGCGGGCAAGTTCGACCAGGCGCCGCTGGCCCGTCGGTAACAAGCCTGCTTGCACATTTGCCAAGTTCCCGATTCCGGTGAGGTCCAGTGCGTGGTCGACCGCCGACTGAATCGTCGAGCTCGAGTTCCGACCCCCGAACAGCTGCGTAAGGGGATTTGCCCCAGCCAGGGAAGCTTCCCTGCCAAGTTGGATATTCTCACGCACCGAAAGGGAGTTGAACAGTTCGGCTCGCTGAAAGGTCCTACCGACTCCCATGCGAGCCCGAACGTAGGGTGGAGCCGAGGTCACCTTGGCGTCATGGAAGAAGATGTCGCCTTGGGTGGGTCTTATCAGACCCGAGCACGCATTGAATGTGGTCGTCTTTCCGGCGCCATTCGGCCCGATCAAGCCCGTTATTCGACCGAGGGGTGCGTCAAGGCTCAGATTCTCTACAGCGTGCACCCCTCCGAAGTACACGGCCAGGTTTTCGACCGTAAGACCGCCACGAGCGGAGGGCGTGGCGGTCGGACTTGGCACAACTCGGGGAGCGGCTTGCGCAGCCTGACGCTCGGCCGGCTCGGCCGCCTCCACCGCCAGCAGGGCCTCCCGTTGCGCGTCTTGCGGCTCCGTTGGACGGCCGCCGAGCTTGTCGAGGAAATTGCGAAGCCGGAGAGGTACCGTGGGCGGTCGCTGCGACGTGGCGGCGAACGTCGCCGCACCCACACCGAAAAGGATCTCAAGGTAGGTGTTTATGTTCGGGATGGAGACGTAACCAGGAATGGCCACGTAGCCAAGAGCGGCGATAATCCCGTACCAAGGAGCGCCTCCGACTGAGATGACGATGATCGCGACGAGAATCAACGATTGGAAGGATGCGTAGCTACCGCCCACACTGAAGCGGAAGAACGATGCTGTCAATGCACCTGAGAATGCGGCTAAGCCAGCGGAGATCGAGAAGATCAGAACCCGGATTACATTCGTGGCCGCGCCGTGGGTTTCAAGCGCGATGGGTGAGTCGGACAGTCCGCTTAGCAGACGACCCATTCGGCCACGCTGAATGGCCAGGATCAGGGCCACGGAGAGAACGGCGCAAATGAGCAGTACATAGTAGAAGCCGGTGTCACTCCACAGATGCCAACTCCCGAAACTGACATGGGGACGCGGGGCCGGGATCCCGTCTTCCAGGGGACCGAACATGAGAGTCGTTGTGTACATCATCTGTTCGAGGAAGATTCCAAATCCCAGCGTTGCCAGTGCCAGGAATACCCCCGACAATCGAATGGCGGGAATGGCGATCAAGGCTCCCACCGGGATCGCAAGCAGGGATGCCAGCAAAAGGGCGGCGAGCCAGGGGATGTGGTAGCTGCCGGTGAAATGGCTGAAACTGGCGGCCCCGATTGCCGCGAAGGCATATTGACACAGCGAGATTTGACCTGCGGTTCTGACCAACAGGCCGACCGAAAGGAACAAGATCGCGGCGACCAAGAAGTTTGACCACACGGAGAGTCTCGCTCCGGCGAATTCGGGCACGAAGCAGAGGAAGAGAATCAAGCCGCTGAATGTGATGAGTCGAATACCGAGCGGCGCCTCCCAGGGCTTGTGTACAGCACGGGCAGCTACAACGCGCCGGTCAACGAGCTTGGCGCGCGGGGTGACGACCAGGACGATGAAGAGCACTATGAAGGGCAGGCTGGCCGGCAGCCCGCTCAACCAGCTGATCGAAACCACATATTTCGTGGAGACGGCTGCGACTACTCCGATGGCGATGCCACCTGCGAAGGTCAATGGCAAGTTCGAGAAGTATCCGATCGCGGCAGCTCCAAATGCCTGCACGACGAGCAGGGTGATGACGAGCGCGTCGAGGCTGAGGCTGGGAGCGAGGAGCAGGCCCGCCAAAGAGGCAAAGACTGTGCCGATGATCCAAGCCCAACGCCGCACACGTATCGGATTCGTCCCGGTCATCGACAGGAGATCCGGGTTGTCGACGACTCCTCGCATCGCTGCACCCATTCGCACAAACCGGAAGAAGTAGTACAGGACCGCTGTCGCTATCACCGAAACGATCAGCAGGATGATCTGTTGCCACTGGACGTTCACCCCGAGGAACCGCACCGTGGATGTCGGAAGGAACGGCGGGAAGCTGTTCAAATTGTTGCCGAACCAAAGTGCGCCGAGTCCGAGAACGACCAGAAGGAGACCCACGGTGGCCACCACTTTCAGCGTGGCGTTCACGTTTTCAAGAGATCGGGCGAAGAGCTCGAGGAGCAGGCCTTCAATCGGTGACAACACGGCGAGGATCAGCAATCCGGCAAGTGGCCACGGCCAGTTGTGCTCAGTATGGAGGTAATAGAACCCGAAGACGGCGATGGCCGAAATCGACCCATAGGCGAAGTTGAAGATGCCCGAGGTCTTGTAGGTGAGGACGAGGCCGGTGCCTGCGAGTCCGTAGACGGCGCCCGTCGTAACGCCGATGACAATGAACGGTAACACGGCCCCCCTCGGGCTAATTATCTAGCGGGCCGGGCCCGCAGATCTGGCGAATGGCGAGAAAAGTAGTTCGGAGCGTTCCGTCCGTACTATCATTTCCATCATATGAAGTATTGTGCCACTGATCGCTGGCGCGTGCCACTACTGGCTTGGCATTTTTCGGCCAGCCTGTCCACGCCGCGTGATGCGGACAGTCATCGGAGATGGAGTGTGATCAAGCGATGAGATTCGGAGTCCACCTGGGACCACAAGACCTCTCGATGGCAGAGATGCGTGCCGCCTGGAGACGATTCGAGGAATTGGGGTTTGACTGGATCAGCGTGTGGGACCACTTCTATTCGGCGGCTCCGCCCTACGACGGGGAGTGCTTCGAAGCCTTGACGAGCCATGCCGCGCTGGCTCTCGAAACGACGACTGTTCGCGTCGGCAGCCTCGTCTACTCCTCGGGATACCGTCATCCGACACTGTTGGCCAAAGCAGGTGCGACGATCGATCACCTCTCCAACGGTCGTCTCGAAATGGGTGTCGGTGCCGGATGGCACCGCGTCGAGTATGAGGCGTACGGGTTGCCATTCGAAGCCCCCGCCGTGCGCCTGCGCCGGATGATTGAATCAGTGACGATAATTTGCCGCGCATGGAGCGAGCCCACCGTCGACTTCGATGGGGAGTTCTTCACTCTGAAGGAGGCACGTTGCAATCCGAAACCCCTCCAGAAACCTCCCCGCATCTGGATAGGGGCCCACGGGCCTAGGGCCCTTGCCTTGGCTGGAATCCACGGCGACGGTTGGAACGGAAGCTACTTCTCACCGGAAGAGTTTCGTGACGCCGTCCAGATCGTGAAGGCCAATGCCGGAGCGCGAGACATTGTCGTTGGGGTAAACCTCGGCTTGATCGGTGACATAGACGCCAAGGACCGTGAGGAATTCCTGGTTCGCCGCTTCGGCCCCGAGACAGCGCCGGTTCAGAACGCGTCTTGGCTGGGTCTCCACAAGAAGTCATCGACCGCCTGCGACTGTATGAATCCGCTGGGGCCGATTGGGTCAACATCGCCGTGCGAGCACCGATAGAGATGGACGTCCTGGAAACATTTGCTTCAGAAGTCTTTCCGGTATTTCGGTAGTGGGAACATGAATCGAGTGGATCGCAAGCCAATGTACATAGAGGACTGAGCATGGCGATGCCGCTTGAGGGGCTTCGGCTACTCGACATGACCAATGGCATCGCGGGTGCATATTGTGCCAAGTTGCTCGTGGACGCGGGTGCCGACGCGATCAAGATCGAGGGCCCGGCGGGGGACCCGCTCCGGAGATGGTGGGCGTCGGGATTGGGCGACGAGCCGGAGGGAACGGGAGCTCTTTTCGAATGGCTCAATGCGTCGAAGCAGAGCGTCGTAGCTGATGTGACCACGGCGGAAGGACTGTCTCTCGTACGCCACCTCGTCCGTCATTCCGACGTCGTGCTGGAGAGCTTTCCCGCAGGGCAGATTGAGGCTCTTGGTCTCGGGCCTGCACAGGTCCGAGCGCAGCGCCGACAAGCTGTCCTGGTCTCCATTTCAGATTTTGGTCGCGGAGTGAGCCACGATGACGCCGTCTTCAGTGAGCTTCTTCTGCAGTCGCTGTCCGGTTCGGTGCACGGGAGGGGACATCCCGATCGGTTTCCCCTTGCTGCTGGGGGGCGCCTGGGGGAATGGGCCACCGGCGTCTATGCGGCGGTTGGCGCCCTCGTGGCCTGGCGGCGGGCACGGGAGTGCGGCGTCGGTGAGCACGTCGACGTTTCCAGGCTCGAGTCGATGGCTGTCGCCCTCGTGGGGTATGCCTCCCTCATGCGCCACATCCAGGGCGAGGCCGCGACGCCCTATACGCGTTCGGTGGAGATTCCGAGCGTGGAGCGGGCCAGCGACGGGTGGATCGGGCTCTGTACCGTCACGAACGCACAATGGCAGGCCTTCGCCGTAATGGCCGAACGCTATGAGCGCGCCGAGGGGGAGTGGTCATTGCTCTCCTACCGCCAGGCCCATCGCGCTGAAGCGGAGGGAATGATCGAGGCGTTCACCTCGCGGCACCGAGTCGCCGAATTGCTGGAGGAATCGGCGAAATTTCGGGTTCCGGCATCTCCGGTCGTCGGCGGCGCACGGATACCCCTTATCGAGCCCTTTCGCTCAATGAATGTCTATGTGCGACCGCCCAACGGCCGGTTCCTTGCTCCCCGGCCCCCGTTTCGATTCTCACGCAATACTGTGCGGCCCCTCGGAGCGTCGCCGGCGATCGGCGAACACACAGACCTCGTCAGGTCGGCGCTCTCTGCCGGTTCCGGCGCATCCATATCTGCACCAGCTCCGGTCGTCGAACCTGCCCTTCCCTTCGCCGGCATGCGGGTCATCGACTTCTCTGCATTCTGGGCCGGTCCGTATGCCGCGGCGTTGCTGGCTGCCCTTGGAGCCGACGTGATCAAGGTCGAGTCGACGGTTCGACCGGACCCCATTCGCTTTAGTTCGAGTGCGCCACCCTCGGATCCGCAGTGGTATGAGAAATCTGCGATCTTCGGTTCGTGCAACGCGAACAAGCGGGGAGTGACACTGGCTCTCGATACCTCCGAAGGTCGCGATCTGGCTCTGCGCCTCATTGCGGGAGCCGACATCGTGATCGAGAACTTCACACCTCGGGTGATGGAGCAATTCGGCCTGGGTTACGAGCAACTTGCCGAAGTCCGTCCGGATATCGTGATGGTGCGCATCTCGGCTTTTGGGTCCACGGGTCCATGGAGGGACCGTGGAGGCTTCGCACAGACGATGGAGCAGATCACGGGCATGGCATGGATCACCGGCCATGCCGACGGGCCTCCGCTCATCCCGAGGGGGGCCTGCGATCCCATTGGCGGCATGCACGCGATTGCCGCACTGTTAATGGCCTTGGAGCATCGAGATAGGACGGGAGAGGGCCAGTTGGTCGAGGTGCCCCTCGTCGAGACTTCCGCCAATATCGCCGCTGAAGTGGTGATCGAATGGTCGGCCTACGAGCGCGAATTGGTCCGCGACGGGAATCACGGCCCTGAAGGGTCGCCACAGGGGGTGTATCGCTGCGATGGCCCGGACTCATGGGTCGCAGTCTCCGTTCTCGAGGACGCACAGTGGCATCGGTTGGTTTCCGCCATCGGCTTTCCGACGTGGGCTCACGCAACCGAGTTCGCCACGCTTGCCGGGCGTCGGCGAAATGCAGATCTCATCGACAGAGGTCTGTCCGAATGGACTCGCACGAGAAACGCCGAGGACGCTGCAATGACATTTCGTCAGCACGGCGTTCCCTCGACCGTCGTTGTACCGGCCGACCGGATCGATGAGATCCCCCAGCTTCGCGGCCGTGAGTTCTGGATACCGATCGATCATCCCGTCGCGGGTTGCCACGAAGGACCAGGTTGGCCGATCCGGTTTTCGGGAATGCGGACCGCGTGGCCCGGCCGACCCGCCCCCACGTTAGGTCAACACAATCAAGAGGTACTCATGGGAGAGCTCGGACTGACGTCCGAGGAGTTCGATGACCTCGCGCAGCGCGGCATCGTTGGACAGACGCTGAGCGGGGGGTAAGAGTGGCATGAGTGAGGCGGATTTCGGAGGATCGATGGGCGTAGATCTGCCGGCACGGCCATAGCCGGACCATGGATATCACCTTCACGGAGGAGGATCAGTCGTTCCGGGCCGAAGCGCGGGACTGGTTGAGCCGCAATATCCCGAAGACACGGCCCCCTGACGACGGGCGGGCACTGCGCGAGTTCGATCTGGCGTGGCAGGCGACCCAATTCGAGGGTGGATGGGCTGGTATCTCGTGGCCGGTCGAATACGGGGGAGGGGCCTCAGCCTGTTGCAGCAGATGATCTGGCACGAGGAGTATGCCCGCGCAGGTGCGCCGAATGTGGGAACTTCCTTTGTGGGTCTCAACGATGCGGGTCCGACATTGATGATCCATGGTACCGAAGACCAAAAGAGGCTTCACCTGTCGAGAATCCTCGAAGGTCGGTCCATCTGGGCCCAGGGCTACTCCGAACCGAATGCCGGATCCGATCTGGCTGCTCTGCAAACGCGAGGAACGATTGACGGAAACGAAATGGTCATCACGGGCGAGAAGGTCTGGACCAGCTATGCCGACATCGCAGATCATCAGGAGCTTTTGGTCCGCACCGACCCCGATGCCCCGAAACACAAAGGAATCACCTGGATCATCTGCGACCTCTCCCCGTTGCCGTCCGGTCTTACCGTCGAGCCCATCCGCATGCTGTCGGGGATCGACCGTCTGTGCCGGGTGACCTATGACGAGGTACGTATCCCGCTGTCGAACGTGGTGGGCCGGGTGAATGATGGATGGAACGTTGTGTCCTCGAGTTTGTACCTCAAGCGGGGAACGGGACGTATCGCTGACCAGGTATCGCTTGCCCGCACTGTTGATGATCTCGTCGACCTTGCGGCCGCCACCACGGGCTCGGTTGGGCGGCGACGAGCATTCGACAATGACGAGATTGCGCTGCGGTTGGCCACGGCGCGGGCCGAGGTCACCGCCCTCAGGGCGATGACCTATGCCGAGCTCTCGCGGTCGAACGGGACGGGCACCCCGGGGCTGAGGGCTCATTCGGGCGCATCTTCCACGCCTTGCTGAGTCAGCGGGTGCATCGTTTGGCCCTCGACATTCTCGGATCTCGGAGTCTCGACATCGATGATGTGTCGGAGGAACATTATTGGACCAAGGAATACCTCTGGAGCTTCACCGAGACAGTCGGTGGAGGCACCAGCGAGATTCAGAGCAGTGTCATCGCAGAGCGCGTCCTCGGACTTCCGCATGACCGCTAGAGGTACGTCTGTGATCGAAGAATGAACCTGCTTCCAGACCCACGGCAGCAGGCACTCATGGATGAAGCGGATGCCCTCTTCGGGCAGGGGCTGGTGTCGTCCCAGGTGTTCGCAGATTGGAGCGACCATGGATGGTTCGCCGCCTCCGAATCTGGCGAAGAACTGATTGATCAGACGCTCTTGTTTCGGGTACTCGGGCGTCAGCTTGCCGTTGGACCCTTCCTCGCCGCCACCCTGGCCGCCGGGTTGTCCGTTTTCTGTGGAGAGGAGGAACTTAGTAGGAAGATAGCTGCAGGCCAGGAACTGGTCGCGTTGGCCCATGTCGAAGAAGGCGCCGGAACCGGGTCGGATCCTGTCGCCAGGTTGCGTGCATTCGACGTGCCGGGATCGAGCTACGTGCTGGTGATAGGGCCGGACTCGGCCATTTTGGTGGAGCGGGATGCGAACGACAGCTTTGAGATGCATGCATGCATAGATCCCTCCGTTCCCATGGGGATGCTCACACTGACGGGCGAGACTCGATGCCACGGCAGCGGAGAGTGGTTGCTGCGCGGCGGGGTCCTGGTGGCTGCCATGGCAGCCGGAATCGCAGAGGCGACACGTGACGATTCGGCCCACTATGCGCGCACTCGATCGCAATTCGGCAGGCCCATCGGCACGTTCCAGGCAATCAAGCACCGTTGCAGCGATATGGCGATCCAAGCCGAAGCCGCCTGGTGCCAGGTCGCGTACGCTGCGCTCAGCCTCAGTGCCGGGCATGACGATGCTCCGCAGCAGGTCAGCGCGGCCAAGGTCGTGGCCAGTAGGGCCGCCACCGAGAATTCCAGTGCCAATATTCAGAATCATGGAGCGCTCGGTTGCACGACGGAGCACGTGGCACATCTGTATCTGAAGCGATCTTGGGTTCTCGCGTACCTTTGCGGCACGACGGAGTTTCACCAGCGCCGCCTCCTGGGGGCCGATTCGCCCCTCTAACCGCGAGAGCCGGGCGGTAGGGGTTCGGGATCACGTGGCTGCCCCAGCAGCCGCTCGGCGATGAGATTGCGCTGGACTTCGCTGGTGCCCCCGGCGATGGTGAGACAACGCGTGACGAGGTAACCCATGACCCAAGGTTCGGCATCGCCGGATCGAAGTGACCCGGCGGCACCAGCCAGAGACAGCCCGAACTCCTGAACACGCTGCTCGTGCTCGGCGCCCAAGAGCTTCCCGACGCTGGCTCCGGCGCCAGGGTCGAGACCCCGAAGGGCGCGGAGTGTCGCCCGGTGGCCCATCAGGCTGAGCGATTGGCTCTCGGCGAGGAGCTCGCCCGCTCGGAGTACTTGGTGTGGAGTCATTCGGGGGCCGAGCTGTGCGAGCGAGATGAGGACCTCTTGGACTCCTGTGCCGAACCCTGATCCCGAGGACATGGAGACACGCTCGTTGGCCAGAGTGGTGCGTGCGATCCTCCATCCGTCCCCGGGAGCGCCGACGACTGCACCGTCGGGTACGAAGACCGCGTCGAGGAAGACCTCGTTGAACTCGGCTTGGCCGGTCAGGTCTCGGAGAGGGCGGATGTCGATTCCAGGGCTTTCCATGTCCACTATGAAATACGTGATCCCTTTGTGCTTTGGTGCCTTGGGATCGCTCCGGGCCAGGCAGATCCCCCAACCGGCTTCATGGGCGTGCGACGTCCAGAGCTTCTGACCGCTGAGGAGCCAGCCGCCAGCGACCTTCACGGCGCGAGTTGACAGAGCGGCCAGGTCCGACCCTGCCCCCGGTTCGCTGAAGAGCTGACACCACGTGATTCCTCCGAGGAGCGTCTCTCGAATCCAACGACGCTGTTGTTCCGTCGTCCCGTGGGCGATGAGGGTCGGCAGTGCCCATGCACCGACACCGATGCTCGGCCGAACGATGCCGGCTTCCGCGAGCATTTCTTGGAGGACGATCTGTTCGAGGGGGTCGTCTCCGCGGCCCCAGGGCACCGGCCAATGCGAGAACGCCCATCCGTTGTCGACCAGGAATTCGGTGCGTGCCGGGTTTTCCATCTTTCGAAGGGCCGCGATGACCGGAGCCAGCTCGTTTCTGATGTCGACCGCTCGTGGGGGCAGGTCTGCCGACAGGAGACGGCGTGTCCCACCTAACGCCAGGTGTGCTACACGGGTCGCATGTTCGTCGGGCGCACCCACGAGGGCGCAGGTGGACATCGATCGCTTGAGGTAGAGGTGTGCATCATGCTCCCAGGTGAAGCCGACGCCGCCAAGGATCTGCACGCAGGACTTCGCGCAGCTGGCGAGACCCCGGAAAGCAACGAAAGAAGCGAGCGACGCCGCCAATTCCAACTCGTCGTGCTGCGGCGCGGCCCCTTCGGCGAGGTGATCGAAAGCACGTGCAGCGTCCCATACGGCGGCATCTGCCTGCTCAGTCGCCACGAGCATGTCGGCGAGCTTGTGCTTCACTCCTTGGAATTGACCGATGGCTCGTCCGAACTGTTCACGCACCTTTGCATAGTCCGAGGCGGTTTCCATGCACCATCGGGCTGCTCCGGCACTCTCGGCGGCCGACAGAATCGCTGCGGTGGCGTTGACCATTCGGTCGGCGGTGCCACCAAGAATACGGTCGGCGGGAAGGCAGACGTTGTCGACCTCGACGTTCCCGATGCAGCGGGTGGAGTCGACCGGGTCGAGCGCTCCCGTGCGCACCCCCGCCTTTACCGAAGGGTCCGTCAGATCCAACAGGCACCAGTTGGAGTCTGCGGTCGGGGCCAGAATGACGAGCGCACTCGGTACGCCCAGAACCGTGTGGAGGGTTCCTGAGACGAATTGCCCTCCCTGGTCACCCGTCATCTCCAGGCGATCCGTTCCAAGCGCAACGCCGCCTGGCATCGAGCCGTCGGCCAGACGAGGGAGAAATTGGTGACGGAGCGAATCCCTTCCACACGACGCGACAACCGCAGATGTCAGCACGGTTGGCAGGACCGGACCGGGTACGAGCGCGCGACCAAATTCACCGAGGACGACGGCCAGTTCGCTCACGCCGAAGCCCTCGCCTCCGAATCTTTCGGGTAAATGGAGGCCGAGCCATCCCTCGGCGGCGATCTGATCCCACAGGAGCGGGAGCTCGCCGGGCTGGCTGTCGAGCGCGGTCCGTCCCGCGCTCGTTGGCCAACGAGCCAAGAGCCACGCGCGGACGACCTGGGCGAGATCCTCGTGCTCTTCGCTAACGGCTATGGGCATAAGTGGCAGAAGAGCGAGGTTTGAGGTTCTATGAACCTTGCACGGGCTCGGCCGGTGCAGCCCGACTCAAGAGATCCCGCACCACGTCCCCCACTTCTGCCGGTGCCAGCCTTCGACTCTCGGTGAAGGAGGGCCCGTGCCTCCAGCCCTCGGCGATGCCGATCATCCCTCCATAGCTCTCAAATACCCGCCCCGTCACAGAACTCGACTCGAGGCTGGCCAACCACGCGACAAGGGGCGAGACATTCTCCGGAGCCATGGTGTCGAAGCCTTCGCCGGGCTCGGCCATGGCTGAGGCGAATACTGCCTGGGTCATCCGGGTCCGGGCTCCTGGTGATAGCGCATTGACGGTCACTCCGTAGCGCCCTAGTTCTACAGCCGCGACAAGGGTCATTCCCACGATCCCGGCCTTTGCCGCGCTGTAGACCGATTGGCCGACGTTGCCGTAGAGCCCCGCACCCGAGGTCGTGTTGATAATGCGTGCCGCGGGTGCCCCACCGGATTTGACGCAGTCCCGCCAGTGGTTCCCGGCATGGTGAGAGGTGAACAACGACCCGCACAGGTGCACGCCGATCACCTTGCTGACGTCGTCGGCGTTAAGACTGACGATCATGCGGTCGCGTAGGAACCCCGCATTGTTGACGAGGACGTCGAGTCGCCCGAATTCCCGGAGAGCAGTTTGGATCAACTCTTGTGCTCCACTCCAGTCCGAGACATCGTTGTTGTCCACGACTGCATGACCACCGAGCGCCCGGATTTCGGCCGCGACCTCGTTGGCCCAATCTGGAGCACCACCGCTACCGTCGAGCTCAACCCCCAAATCGTTGACGACAACCGACGCACCCTCTCGTCCCAGCTCCAACGCGTGGGCACGTCCGAGTCCTCGCCCTGCCCCGGTGACGATGGCGACTCGTCCTTCACAGATCCCACTCACGTCAAGGTCTCCTCTACGGGATGAAAGAAGGGGAGGGCAATTCCCTCGACTTCGCCGGCGAAATCGACCGCGACGCGTTGCCCGATGGCGACGTCGTCGGCCTCGCAGTCAACGATGTTGCTCATCATTCGCGGACCCTCGTCCAGGTCGACCAGGGCCACGACGTAGGGCACAAGTTGATCAAACGGCGCCGTGCGGCTCTGACGCACAATCGTGAAGGAGTAGATAGTGCCGAGACCAGAAGCCTGCCGCCACGTGAGTTCGCCGGCGCACTGGCGGCAAAATGGCCTCGGGTAGAACTCGAAGCGATCACAGGCCGAGCAATGCTGGATCAGGAGTTCGCCTCTCGTGGTCGCCGACCAGTACGGCTCGGAGATGGGATCGGGAACCGGAAGTATGCGGCCGTCGACCGTGCGGGCGTCAGTCATGATCCCTCCTTTCCGAGTACGACGGTCCCCATGCACGAGAGGTTTCCGCCCGAGCCGCTGGCGACGGCGATGTTGCAATCCGGAACCTGTGCTGCGCCGGCCTGTCCTCGAAGTTGGCGCACCGCCTCGATCAACAGGAAGATCCCCCGCCGGCCGGGGTGGCATGACGAGAGGCCGCCACCATCCGTGTTGGTGGGAAGTTCTCCAGTCGTTGTGAGAAGTCCACTCTTGACGAACTCGCCGCCCTCACCTTTCTTGCAGAATCCGAGATCTTCGAGCAGGAGAAGCACAGTGATGGTGAAGCTGTCGTACAGCTGGAGGACGTCGACGTCGGCCGGCGCAATCCCCGCCTTGGCGAACGCGAGCGGACCTGTGATGGCGGCGGCTGTGGTCGTCAGGTCCGGCATCTGGCTCATGCTCCAGTGGGTTTGTGCGGAGGCCGCGCCGAGAACGTAGATGGGCGGCTCACGAAGGTCCTTCGCCCTCTCTTCTGTGGTCATCAAGACCGCGCCGCCGCCGTCGGTGATGATGCAGCAATCGAGGAGGTGAAGCGGATCGGAGATCATTCGTGATCCGAGGACGTCGTCGACGGTAATGGGAGTCCGGTACATGGCATCAGGATTGAGTGACGCGTTCTGCCGGATGTCGACCGCAATCTGCGCCATTGCCTCGGATGTCGTTCCGAATTCATACATGTGCCGCTTGGCCGCAAGGGCGTAGTTGCTCACGAGCGGGCTTCCATAGGGCATGTCGAACTGCAATGCTCCCCGCTGCCGGCCATCGCCGGAATTGCCGAAGAGCTGGGTTCCGAGGGTGCGTCCCATGCGGGACAGGAAGTCCGAGCCATAGGTGATCAGGACGGTCTCGCACTCTCCGTGTTCGATCGCCGCGGCCGCGTGTTGGACGTAGTACTCAAAGACTGAACCACCGGTATCGGTACCGTCGATGTAGCGGTGGTCTATTCCGAGAATTTCGGCCATTGTCGCTGCGTCATCCAAGCCGTATGTGCCTACACACATCAGGCCGTCGATATCTCGTTTTGCAATTCCGGAGTCGTCGAGAGCCCTACGGATGGCCAATCCGTGATGTCCGATCGTATCCAGATGGGGGGTCTTCGGAAAGTCGCTCAATCCGATGCCGGCTATAACCGCAGTTCGGGACCCCAAATGGTTCACCTCGTTTTGAGAGTAGGAAGCGCCACCGCGCCGTGACGGCGATGAGGCGGGAGTTCGCATGTGCTCGAGCTCCACCAATTTACCATTAACAAGATGCATAAGATAAACAAAACTGGGGAATCCGGGTCAGCGTTTCGAGTTGATCCACTCCTCCCGCAAGACGAACTTTTGGATCTTTCCTGTCGGCGTGAGGGGCAATGTATCGACGAACTCGACGAAGGCCGGAACTTTGTAGGAGGCGAGTTCGGTCCGGCAATAGTCGAGTAGGTCCCGTTCACTCGGAGCAAAGCCAGGTTGGCGTAGTACGAACGCGACGCCCACTTCTCCTTGAACGGGGTCGGGGACTCCAATCACCGCCGCTCCCGCGACGTCGTCGCGTTCGTTAAGGACCACTTCGATTTCAGCTGGGTAGACATTCGCTCCACCACGCTTGAAAGCATCGACGCCGCGCCCCATGATGGAGAGGTAGCCACGCCCATCGGCGCTGGCCAAATCGCCCGTGTTCAGCCATCCATCGACGATCGACGTCGCTGTGGCTTCAGGGTTACCCAGGTACCCCTTTGTCACGTTGGGCCCCCGAATCCACAACACGCCAACCTCTCCCGGTGCCACGACCCCCCCGGTTTCGGGATCACGCAACTGGATGTCGTTATCGGGAGCGGCGTGTCCCACGGTGGAGATGACATCTTCCAGCGGATCGCCCAGGTCGGTCCAAGTGCTCACGATGACGGCTTCGGTGAGTCCATACGAGGACACAAGGTCGGCGTTGGGCATCCGCCCACAGATGCGCTGGACCAGGCCGTCGATTCCCGACGATCCACCGATTTGCACGATCCGCACGCTGCCCAGATCGCAGTCGTCGGCGTGAGGGTGGGCCAGGGCCAGTTCGTAGTGAGTCGGGACGCCCTGAAGATGCGTGCATTTGTAGGTCACGAGGTGCTCGAGGAAGCGAAGGGGATCGAACTGATCGTCGAGAACGATCATCGAGCCGGCCAGGAGCGGGACAATCGCATTCATAGTGCAACCGAACGTCCAGAAGAGCGGTGAAGCCAGGATCGAGCGGTCACCCGATCCCAATCCGATGTGGGCGACCCAGTGCGCCAGGTGATCGACGATTGCGCCATGCGTGAGGAGCGCACCCTTGGGCGCTCCTGTCGTCCCGGACGTGAACATGATGAGGGCGACGTCGTCGCTCGTCACCACGTTCACGGGGGCGTCTTTTTGGCGGGCGGATCCACCCGACGAAATGATCTGGGACCAGGGGATGACGCCGACGGGCCACGCTCCTTCGCCGACCCCGACCACCTGACGCAAGGCCGGGAAGTTGCTGCTCCGCCACTCGCCGACGCGAGCGTCGTTCGTCTCGGGGACCAGGGACTGCAACAAGGGGAGCGTGTCATGACCGACAACGTTTGCGCCCCACACGAGCAGGTTCATCTCAGAGGTCCGCACGATGTGGTCGAGCTCACGAACCCGCAGGGCGGTGTTCAGCGGAACCAGGGCGGCGCCCAGCGCGGTGACTGCATATTCGATCTGAAGCCACTCGAACGTGTTGCCCAAGAAGAGACCGACCCGATCGCCTTTGGCAATGCCCAGAGCCTCGAGTCCAGCTGCGATGGTGGTGACGTTACGCATGAGGTCCGCGAAGGTTTGCACCTTCCCCCTGAATGCCATCCAGGGCTGATCAGCGAACTGGCGGCCCGCCTGGATCAGAACCGCGGGAATCGTTGATGCGCCTCGCTCCGCCGATGAAGAGAAGGGGATCCCCGTGCTCGAGTCGCGAGACTGCTGTACACCCACTTCTGCCATCCAACCTCCTCGTCCTCTTTTTGAACGCCCGAGCGGCCGACCCGCTCGCACCCCCCTCGGGTGAGGCCAATGGCGTGGCGGGCGTCTGCCAGCTCCCCTTCTCAACGCGGCGTATCCGAGTGGCCCGGTAAGAATTGCCCGCGCTTTTGCTCTAGGGTCTAACATTACATAGATAGGAAGAGCTGGCAAGTAGTTGAGGCAGTGACCTGGTCAGCGGGTCTCGGTCTATCGACACGGGGTGCGGTGAGTCCGGTGCGGCAGGCCTTGATGCGGGTTGGGAGGGGTTCGGTTGGTTGTCAACACGGCCATCGTGGGCATCGGGCAGTCGGAGTTCTCCAAACACCTCGAAGCCGAACGAGGAAGAATTAGCGGTGCGGGCGATTCTGGCAGCGCTCGATGATGCCGGCATTGAGACGAGCGAGGTCGACGCCCTCTCCTCGTTCACCATGGAGGCCACCGAGGAGGTCGCCGTCGCCAAGAACCTCGGGCTTGGGCGACATCACGTTCTTCTCAAAGATCGGCTATGGCGGAGGGGGAGGCTGCGGCACGATCGGCCATCTGTGCCTCGCCATCGCCGGGGGCGTCTCTCATGTCGGCGTGGCGTGGCGGTCCCGGAAGAGAGGCTCGGGAGTTCGACCCTGGGCAGCGGGCCCGGGAGGTCTCAGGATCCCCGGTTCCGAGCAGGTCACAGCCGCCACGTGGGCTCGTCCGTTCGGATTGTTGCGCCCAGTGGACGAGATCGCCGTGTTGACTCGACGGTACATGCACGAAACGGGTGCGACGCGGGAGCATCTGGCGGAAGTGGCGATGTCGATTCGGGCCAACGCGAATCGGAACCCGGCTGCGATGATGCACGACCGTCTGATGTCGCTCGATGACTACATGGCGGCGCGATGGATCAGTGAGCCGCTTTGTCTGTTCGACAATTGCCTCGAGACGGACGGCGCAGTGGCGGTCGTCGTCACATCGGCGGAACGGGCCAAGGATTGCCGCAGAGCGCCGGCGTTCATTGACTCTTTCGCACAGGCGATTCCTCAGCAACACCATCACATGGTGAATTTCTGGGCCGAGGACCCGATCGGTGCACCTGCCCGGGCGTGTGCTGCCGCCCTGTGGCGACAATCAGAACTGCGGCCAGAGGACATCGATGTCGTGCAGATCTATGACGCTTTTACCCCCCTGGTGCTCATCTCGCTCGAGAACTACGGCTTCTGTGGGCGCGGCGAAGCGCCGGGCTTCATCGAAGGAGGGACGATTCGATACGGCGGGAAGCTTCCCGTCAACACGAGCGGGGGAGGTCTCTCCGAGGCCTATGTGCACGGCATGAACCTGATCACCGAAGGAGTACGCCAAATGCGGGGTGAATCGACATCGCAGGTGGTGGACGCGACTACGTGCCTGGTGACGTCCGGTGAAGGGGTGCCCACCAGCGCCCTCATCCTTCGACGCGAGGCGGGCTGAGGTGACGGCCGCCTTCAGTCCGATGGATGACCCGCAGACGGCACCGTTCTTCGAAGCGGCGCAGCAAGGAGAGCTGCGGATTCAGGTGTGCTTGACCTGTGGGCGCCTACGGTTTCCTCCACGCCCTATGTGTCCGTGGTGCCATTCCTTGGATTCGGCGTGGCGGAGCCAATCGGGACGAGGCCGCATCTGGTCATTCGCCGTGCCTCATCCGCCCTTGCTCCCATTGTTCGCGGAGGAGGCGCCCTACGTCGTGGCGGTGATCCAGCTCGACGAGGATCCATGCATTCGGTTGGTCGGCAATATCGTCCGCGAGGTCGATGGGTCACATCGGCGCCGTTTCCGGCTCCGAGCTCACCATCGGGACTGCTGTAGCGGCCGTCTTCGGAAAGAGCATCGAGGGATTCTCCGTGCCGCAGTGGGTAATCCAACGCGACGATTCGCGCGCGCGACCGCGTCGGACGTGAATTCTCCTTGATTCCTCAGCGTTTCCCTTTGAGATATGGCATGACGATATTCTCGAGCAACCTGGGTGAGGCCCCGTCCGGGGCGGACGCCCCCCTGGTTCGCGGCGTGCAGCTGGGATGTGCCTGGTCCAGCGTCCTTTCGGTACAATGAATGATATATGAATGCCCTCAGGACGAACGAAGACGGGATGGACGGCGCGCCGCATCGGGGATCGGGTCGAGGGGCACAACTTCGCCAGCCTCGGATCGCCGATCTCATCGCGTCCCGCTTGCGGAGCCGCATCGTCAATGGCGAGATCGCTGACGGGAAGCTGCTCCCCAAGCAGGACGAACTCCTCGAAGAGTTCGAAGTGAGCCGTCCGTCGCTGCGCGAAGCGCTTCGCATCCTCGAGACCGAAGGTCTCATCACGGTGCGGCGCGGCAACATGGGCGGGGCTGTGGTGCATGCACCCAAGCCCGAGGCGGCCGCCTTCATGATGGGCCTCGTGTTGCAGGCCGGGACGTGTGCCGCTCACCGACCTGGCGGAGGCGCTGGGCCGGCTCGAGCCGGCATGTGCGGCGGCCTGCGCCGATCGCCCCGACCGGGCGACGACGACGGTCCCGGTCCTGCGGGCCGCCATCGAAGAAGCGGCCGACAACATCGACAATGCCATGGCCTTCACGCAGATCGCGCACCGCTTTCACGACGAGCTGGTCGGGCAGTGCGGCAACGAGACCCTGCGTCTCACGGTCGGAACGCTGGTCACGCTCGTGGTCGACCCAGGAGTCGGCGTGGGCCGAAGGGGCCGAAGCGAGGCACGCCTTCCCCGATCGGCACCTGCGCCTCGCCGCGCTGCGGGCCCACCGCAAGCTGGTCGATGCCATCGAACGTGGCGATGCGAACGATGCGGCTCGCATCGCCTACGCCCACATGGAGGCGAGTCAGATCCACGTCCTGGGCGAGCAGGGCAGCCAGAGCGTGTCGGTGACCCAGCGGAGCGACGTTCCCCGCGGCATCGTCTCGGCCGTCCGCCTCTGAACGTCCTTCGCCGCAGTCCGGCTGGCCGAGTTGTCGGGTCGCCATGATGCCGTGTAACCTCTATAAGATAGAAGGTATAGCGCGTACGGGAAGGATGTGAGGACCAGCGTATGACCAGCTCGATCCCACCGATCGTGAGTGTGGACGATCACCTGATCGAGCCGCCCGGCATCTGGCAGGACCGGGTTCCCGGCCAAGTACAAGGACGTCGCGCCCCGTCTCGAGACGCATGCCGGCGGATGCCTTCCGCAAAGTGAGCGGCGCCTACGTGGCCAATCCCGATCCCACAGGACCCCCGGCGGCCTGGTGGCACTACGAGGACAAGTACTACCCCGTGATCCGCTACATCGCCCAGGCCGGCTATCCGCCCGACCACGACGACAACCACGTGGTGACGCTCGACGACATGCGGCCCGGCTGTTGGCAGCAGAAGGCCCGCCTCGACGACATGACGCTCAACGGCGTCGAAGCGTCACTGTGCTTCCCGAACTATCCGCGCTTCTGTGGCCAGATCTTCAACGAGGCCAAGGATCGTGATCTCGCCATGTTGTGCGTCAAGGCCTACAACGACTTCATGGTGGACGAATGGTGCGCCGGCAGCGGCGGGCGCCTGATCCCGCTGTGCCTGATCCCTCTGTGGGATGTTGCCGCGGCGGCGGCGGAAGTTCGGCGCAACGCGGCGCGTGGCGTGCGGGCCGTTGCCTTCAGCGAGCTTCCGGCCTGGTTGGATCTTCCCAGTATCTGGAGCGGCCACTGGGACCCGTTCTTCGAGGCGTGCGAGGAGACGGGCACCGTGATCGCCATGCACATCGGTTCGGGCACCCGCACCACCATCACGTCGCCCGACGCGCCCCAGGTGGTGTCGACGGTCATGATCTTCGCCAACAGTGCGGCGTCGATGGTCGACTACCTGCAGTCGGGAATCCTGGCCCGCTACCCGACGCTGAAGCTGCTCTACGCCGAGTGTCAGATCGGGTGGATTCCGTTCATCCTGGAGCGGGCCGACGACGCGTGGCTGACGCACTTGTGGGCCCACGACGACCGGTTGGCCGGCGAGTTGCCCTCGTCCTACTACAAGGACCGGATCTTCAGCTGCTTCTTCAAGGACAACGTCGGCATCGAGATGCTGGACCGGATCGGCGCGGACCAGGTGCTCTTCGAGACCGACTACCCGCATTCGGACGGCACCTGGCCCAATACCCCCCAGGTGGCGGAGAAGCTTTTCGGGCATCTCGACCAGGCGACGGTGGACAAGATCGCTCGCGGCAACGCCATCAAGTTGCTGGGCCTCTCGCTGTAGGGTCGGGCCGAGCCTACCTCAGGTACCGAGTGGCGGCACCGCGTCGGGGGCGGCGCGGAGCAGTTCCTGCACGGTCGGGCCGACCTCGTCCGGGGTGAACCGGTGGTCCTGGGTGAAATGGGGGCCGCGGGTCCAGCCGTTCGCCACGCCGATCGTCCCGCCGTAGACCTCGAAGACCCGTCCGGTCACGCCCGCCGCGTCAGGTCCGGCCAGCCAGGCCACCAGGGGTGCCACGTTCTCGGGCGCCATGGCGTCGAAGGCGCCGTCGGGCACCGCCTCCATCGTGTCGGCGAAGAGCTGGGCGGTCATGCGGGTCCGCCCTCCGGGGGCGATCGCATTGACGGTGACGCCGTACCTTCCCAAGCTCGACTGCGGTCTCGATGGTGAAGCCGAGAATTCCCATTTTGGCCGTCGTGTAGTTGGCCTGTCCCACATTGCCGAAGAGGCCGGCGGCCGAAGAGGTGTTGATCACGCGGCCGTCGACCGGTCTGTCCCGCCTTCGACTCGCTCCGCCAGTGCAACGCAGCCCGACGGGTCGGGCAGAAGGTGCCCCGGAGGTGCACCCGGATGACCGTGTCCCAGTCGTCGTCGGAAAGATTGACCAGCATGCGGTCGCGCAGGACGCCGGCGTTGTTGACGAGGGCGTCGAGGCGGCCGAACTCGTCGAGGGCGGTCTGACATGAGTCGCTGCCGCCCCTTCGGTGCTCGACGACATCGTCGCCGTTGGCGACCGCCCGGCCCCCGAAGGACCGGATCTCCTCGACCACTTCCTGCGCCGGTGCGGCCGCCTTGACGCTCGCCGTCGATCTCGACGCCCAGGTCGTTCACGACGACCGCCGCCCCCTGGCGGGCCAGTTCGATGGCGTGGCAGCGGCCGAAGCCCCGTCCGCCCCCGGTGACGATGGCCACGCGTCCCTCGTTGGCGCCGCTCACGTGCGCCCTCGGGTTGCCAGAACGGGAGGGCGATGCCGTCGACCTCGGCGGCGAACGCCACTTCGACCCGCATGCCCACCTCGATGTCGTCGACGGGGCACCCGATGACGTTCGTCATCATGCGCGGGCCCTCGTCGAGTTCGACCATGGCCACGATGTAGGGAACGAGCTTGTCGAAGGGGGGCGTGCGGCTCTGGTGCACGATCGTGTACGTGTAGACGGAGCCCCGCCCACTCGTCACCTTCCACCCGGGCTCGCTCCCGCAGGTCCGGCAGAGCGGTCCGGGATGGAACTGCGCCTCCTGGCACTCCTCACACCACTGGACGATCAGCTCGCCGCGGGCGGCGGCATCCCAGAAGGGCTGGGTCGAGCTGTTGGGCGCCGGCAGGATCCGGCCTTCGACGGGGGTATCGGCCGTCACGACTTCTCCTTGCCGAGCACGACGGTTCCCATGCAGGAAAGCTGACCACCCGAGCCGCATGCCACGGCGATCTCGGCGGTCGGGCACCTGGACCGCGCCCGGCCTGTCCGCGGAGCTGGCGCACCGACTCGATGAGGAGGAAGATGCCCCTCATGCCCGGATGGCACGACGACAGCCCGCCGCCGTCGGTGTTGGTCGGGAGGTCACCGTCGTAGGTCAGGCGGTTCGCCTCGAGGAACGGCCCCCCTTCGCCCTTCTGGCAGAATCCGAGGTCCTCCAAGAGCAGCAGCACGGTGATGGTGAAGCTGTCGTAGAGCATCAACATGTCGACGTCCGACGGCCGTGATGCCCGCCTTCTCGAAGGCCGCCGGCCCCGACTGTGCTGCGGCCGTCACGGTGAAGTCCGGCATGGCGCTGATGTTCCAGTGCGTCTGGGCCGTGGCCGCTCCGCGTACGTAGATCGGCGTCTGTTGCAGGTCGCGTGCCCGCTCGGCCGTCGTCATGAGGACGGCGCCGCCCCCGTCGGAGATGATGCAGCAGTCCAACATGTGCAACGGGTCCGAAATCATCCGCGAGGCCAACACGTCCTCGACCGTCAAGGGGTCGCGGTACATGGCGAGCGGGATTCAGGGCCGCGTTGGCGCGGATGTCGACCGCCACCCTCGCCAGCTGCTCGGATGTGGTGCCGTACTGGTGCATGTGGCGGCGGGCGGCCAGGGCGTAGCCGCTGACGAGGGGGCTGCCGTAGGGCATCTCGAACTGGAGCGGGCCGCCCTGGCGGTTCCCCGACGTGTACAGCTGCGTCCCCAGGTTCCGACCCTGTTTGGAGAGGAGGTCCGAGCCGTAGGTGATGAGGACCGTGTCGCAATCGCCGTGCTCGATCGCCGCCGCGGCGTGCTGGACGTAGAACTCGAACACCGTGCCCCCGGCGAAGGTGCCGTCGAGGTAGTTGTAGCGTGATGCCGAGCACCTCGGCCATCGTCACCGCGTCGTCGATGCCGTAGGAGCCGAAGCACAGGAGCCCGTCGATGTCCGACTTCTGCACGCCGCTGTCGTCGAGCGCCCGTCGTATCGCGAGCCCGTGATGGGCCAGCGCATCGAGGTGCGGGGTTTTCGGATAGTCGCTCAATCCGATCCCCACGATGGTCGGCGTGCGGTCGCCCATGCTTCTCCTCTATCTTCTCTTTTAATGTTAATATTAACATGTATGGCGCGGAGGAGGCGAGTGGGCGTGGCTCCCGGCGGGGTCCGCCAGACGCCCGTGTGCGGCGGCGAGATTACCGTCGGCGAGTTCGTGCGTTCGGTGGCCGAATGCTTCGGGGAGAACGAGGCGATCGTCGACGATGATCGCCGGCTGAGCTACGACGAACTGGGCGAACGGGTCGAGACGGTCGCCCGCGCGTCTGGTGCGGGCGGGCGTCCGCAGCGGCAGCCGGGTCGGTCTCGTGATGGGCAACACCGTCGAATTCGTGGAGTCCCTCTTCGCCGTCTGCGCCATCGGCGCGGTCGGCTGTGCCGGTGAACACCTTTGCCTTGGCCGACGAGCGGCACTGGACACTGGCCCACGCCGATGTGGCAACCCTTCTGACGGCGTCGCAGATCCGGGGCCACCGCTACCTGGACGATCTCGTGGCCCATGCGCCTGCCGCTCCGGTCCTGCGCCGCAGGGGAGTTGTACGTGCCCGAGTTCCCCTCCCTGCGCTCCGTGGTGGTGCTGGGTGATGGGGCTGAGGAGCGAGTGGTGCACCGCGTGGGAGGACTTCCTCCACGCCGGCGGTGCGGTACCCGTCGCGGTGGTCGCCGCGCTGCGCGAGGCCGTGCGTCCCATCGATCAGGCCATGATCCTCTACACCTCGGGATCGACCGATCGGCCCGAAGGCGGTGGTGCACCGGCAACGCGCCTTTTGCATCCAGTCGCAACGCCTCGCCGAGTTGATGGACACCCGGCCGCCGGACCGGGTCTGGAGCGCGTTGCCGCTGTTCTGGACGGCGGGCCTCGTGATGGGCTTGGGCTCGAGCCTGGCGGCGGGCGCCACTGCGGTGCTGCAGGAGTCGTTCGATCCGCCGCGCACGCTCGACCTGCTCGAACGGGAGCGGGTGACGACGATCCATGCGCCCCCCCACGTGGCGGCCCGGCTGGCCGACCTGCCCGACATCACGGAGCGTGACCTTTCGGCGCTGGTCCGGATGTCCGGTCGCAGCCCTCTCCCCGCCGTGCTGGGCCGCACCGGGGACGCGTGGGACCCCGCGGGTGCCTACGGCCTGAGTGAGACCTTCACGGTGGTGACGGGCATTCCGGCCGACGCCGACCCCGACGACCGGGGGAGCAGCAAGGGCCCTTTGTTGCCCGGGGTGCAGATCCGCATCCTCGGTGCCGGACGGCGAGGACCTGCCCGCGGGCGAGGTGGGAGAGATCGCCGTGTGGTCGCCGACCATGATGTGCGGCTACTACAAGGCCGATCCCGGGGAGGGCTTCGACGACCATGGCTATGTGCGAACCCGCGACGCCGGCTACCTCGACGAGCGGGGATTTCTGCACTGGGAGGGCCGCCAGTGCGGGAGTCATCCGTACGCGGAGGCGTCAACGTGTCTCCCTACGAGGTGGAGACGGCGCTGTCTGCGATGGAAGCGGATCGAACTGGTGCAGGTGGTGGGCGTGCCCCATCCCGACGCTCGGCGAAGAGATCGTCGCGCTCGTCGTGCCGCGCGACGACGATCCGGTGACCACCGACGACGTGCTGGCCCATCTGCGCGCCACGTTGGCCGCCTACAAAGTGCCGCGCCACGTCCTGTTCGTCTCCGGCGGAGGACCTTGCCATGACGGGGACCGACAAGGTGCGGGCCGAAGGCGCCCGCCGCCTGGCCGAGCGCCTCCTGCAGCGGCGGAGCGGCCGAATCGACGACAGCCCGGTGTTGTAGGTTAATCTTCATAAAGATAAACTGACGGACGGAGGGACCTCGTGAAATTCGGCATCTTCTTCGAACTACAGATTCCCCGGCCCTGGGACGAGGACAGCGAATACCGGATCTTCCACAATGCCCTCGAGCAGGCCGAGCTGGCCGACCGTCTCGGGTACGACTACGTCTGGTGCACCGAGCACCACTTCATGGAGGAATACGCCCACTCCTCGGCGCCCGAAGTCTTCCTCGGCGCCCTGAGCCGGACCACCAAGAACATCCGGTTGGGCCACGGCATCATCCAGCTGACGACCAACCATCCGGCCAACGTGGCCGAGCGCGTCTCGACCCTCGACCTGATCAGCAACGGCCGGGTGGAGCTCGGGCTCGGCGAGGGTGGGAGCACGACGGAGCTCCATCCGTTCGGCCGGCGGTTCCGCGACAAGCGCGAGGTATGGGACGAAGCGGTGCAGGCCCTCATCCCCATGCTGAGCGACTCACCCAAGGGCACGGAGTTCCACGGGAAGTATTTCGACTTTCCCCTGCGCAACGTCCTCCCGAAGCCGCGGCAGAAGCCCCACCCTCCGCTCTGGGTGGCGTGCTCGCAGTACAAGACCATCGAGCGCGCCGGCTCACTCGGGATGGGTGCGCTCGGCTTCCAATTCCTGAGCGTGGAAGCGGCGGTGGCGTGGGTCAACGCCTACTACGGGGCCTTTGTCGGGAATCTCGACAAGTTGGCCGACTACCAGACCAACCCGAACATGGCGATGGTGAGCGCGCTCATGTGCTCGACGACCGACGAGGAGGCGCGGCGTCGCTCCGACGGCTGGTCGTTCTTCCAGTTCGCGCTGGTCCTCTACAACAAGGAAGGGCCGTTCGAGCCGGGCACCGTCAATCTCTGGGACAAGTACCTCGAGTGGCGGGAGAACCCCGAGGGCCAGAAGGTGTACTCCGACGGGCTCATCGGCACGCCGGCCCGCATCTGCGAGCAGCTCGACGAGTTCGCCCGGGCGCATGTCGACCAGGTGATCCTGCTCACGCAGGCGGGCAAGAACACGCACGAGGACATCTGCGAGAGCCTCGAGCTGTTCGCCAAGGAGGTCATGCCCGAGTTCCACGCCCGGGAGGCCGAACAGGTGGAGTGGAAGCGGAAGGTCCTGTCCGGCGAGATCGCAGCTCGAGCAGATCGACACGACGCCGTTTCTCGGGCCGACGACGCAGACGCCGACGACCCAGACGCCGACTGCGGCGGCCACGTCCTGAGCGCGAGCGCTGCGCCCTCCTCCCTTCCTGGTAGAACACACACGTGAACGGAGGGGAGCGCTGATGTACGTCGGGCAGACGATCGATCCTGCGGTGGCGGAGGTGCCCGGGCGGACGGCGCTCGATCGTCGGGAGCGAACGCCTGACCTATGCCGAGCTCGAGTCCCTGGCGCAGCGCTGCGCTGTGGCCCTGGATGCGGCGCGGAGTGGGGAAGGGGGATCACGTCGCCGTTGTCGCCGGTAGCAGTCCGTTGGCCGTCGCCGCCATCCTCGGCGCGGCCCGGCTCGGTGCGGCATCGGCCCAGATGAACCCGGACCTCAAACCGGGCGAGATGGCCGCGCTGTGCGAAATGATCGGGGCCCGGGTCGGGATCGCCGGGGCCGACCACAGGGACAAGCTCGCGCAGGCGTTGGGCGGAACCGTGTTGACGCAGGACGACATCGCACGTCGACGGCGGAGGCTCCCTTGCCGGACGTGGCGATCGATGACGATGCCACCGGGATGATCCTGTTCTCGAGCGGCTCGACCGGACTTCCCAAGCCGGTGTACATCAGCCATCGCACCGTGTCGGACCGGCTGTCGTACTACGCGGTCGTCCATCGATCCGGCGGTGGATCCGCCCGTCGACATGATGTCCGTGCCGCTCTTCCATATCGGTGGCACCCTGGGCCTGCTGATCACCCTGCATTCGGGGAAGACCATGGTGATCCTGCCCCGCTTCGATGCCGGGGAGTGGCTGCGCACGGTCGAGGAGCGCCGGGTCAGCCAGACGTTCGTGGTGCCGACCATGCTGCGCCGGATCCTCGATCATCCCGATTTCGCATCCCGGGACATCTCGAGCCTGCGGGCGCTCAGCTACGGGGCCGCACCGGCCCAGCCCGATCTCATCCGCCGGGCCGTGGCTGCGCTGCCCGCGGTCGACTTCTCCAACGTGTTCGGCCAGACCGAGACGTTGGGTGCCTATGCCGCGCTGTCGCCGGACGACCATCGGGCCGGCCGCAAGCTGGATTCGGTCGGGCGGGCCTTCCCCGGCGTCGAGCTCCGTGTCGTCGATGTGGAGACGCAGGAGGACGTGGGTGTGGGGCAGGTCGGCGAGGCGGTGGTGCGGGCCGCACAGAACATCACGCCCGACTGGATGCCGACGGGAGACCTTGTCGTGGTCGACGAGGAGGGGTATCTCTTCGTCAAGGGCCGGGTGAAGGACACGATCAACCGCGGCGGGGAGAAGTTCGGTCCGGTCGAGATAGAGGCGGCCATCAGGACGCTGCCGGGAGTGGCCGAGGTGGCCGTGGCGGGCGTGCCCGATGAGGAGCTGGGGGAACGGGTGGGCGCGTTGATCGTCGGGCGACGAAAGCCTCGGGGCCGATGACGTCAAGGAGCACTGCCGGCAGACCCTGGCCCGCTTCAAGGTGCCCGAGATCGTCGTGTTCGTCGATGAGCTGCCGTACAACCGCTACGGCAAGATCCCCCGGGCCGCCGTGGTCGAGGTGATCCGTTCCCGTACCGCCTGAAGGCGCGACGATTGCTGGAGGCCCGCGGTCGGGTCAGTAGGGGTGCAGGTAGGGGGGCGCCACGGTGATGTCCAGAGTTGGCGCTCTCCGACAGGACATAGGTCTGGCTCTCGGCGAGGTGCTGTGCCACGAGGCTCTGCGCTTCACCCGCGTCGCCGCGCTCGATCGCATTGAGCATGCGGACATGGGCCTCGAGAACCTTCACGGCCCTCTCGTCATCGTCGAGTTCGGCGTCCCTGAATTCCAACCAGGTCGACTCGTGCTGTGACCACAGCGACTCCAGGGCACCGGCCACGAGCGCCAAGGCCATATTGCCGCATCCGTTGACGATGGCTTGGTGGAATTGTCGTGCCACCATGCTGAAGCCCGTCGGATCGCCCCGCATCTCCTCCAGTTGCCGGTGCAGCGCGCGGAGCTGGGGGATGACCGCTTCCGCGCGGTCTTCGCGCGCGGCGGTCTTCGCGGCGCACGTGGGCTCCAGCGCCAGCAGTGCGGTGGCCAGGTCGGCCACGGTGGCGTGCGTGGACTGCAGGACCATGCCGAGTGTGTGGGCCGCCGTCGACGCCGTCGGCATGTGCACCTCGGCGCCGCCCGTGCCGCCCCGCCGGGGGGAGATGAGGCCCTCCGTTTCCAGAATGCGCATCGCTTCACGGACCGACGGCTTGCTGACGCGGTAGTCCTCGGCCATATCGTCGACCTTGGGCAGCATGTCGCCGTCGACCAGTTGCCCGTCGAGGATGCGCTGACGGATTTCGTTGGCGATCATTTCGGCCACCCGGGGCCGGCTCATCTGGCGGCGGCGGGGAGCAGGTCCCATCGTCGTCACGCGAGGTGCGCCACGTTGACCGCGTCCTTCGGGATGAGCGTCACCGTGCGCCCGATCAGTTCCTCTGCCTCGGCGTGGTCGAAGGAGGCCTGCCCGCCCTCGAGCGCGGCGTAGCAACGCGCGCCGCCGGGGAGGTCGCAGACCAGGAGGGCCGACGTGGGTGCGCCGTCACGCCCGTGCAGCACCGAGTAGGTGGCGACCGTGCCCTGCCCTTCGTATGACGCGACGACATGTGTCGCCGGCACCGGCTCGCCGGTTGGCGCGGGCGGGGTGAGCCGACCCGGCACGGTGGACCACACCCCGTAGGCGTGCTTCTGCATGTGCATTCCGACCCCGCTGGTCAAACCGAACGAGCCGGGGTCCGCCCGGAGCGTTTCCACCATGGCGGCGATCGAGTGCGTCATGTAGTTCGACCCCGGGCCGCCGTGGTACGGCAGCCCACCGGTCAGGGTGAGGCCACGCGCGTCGTTCCCGGCGAGACCGAGCGCGTCGAGGGCGAAGCAGACAGCGCTCGCGAAGCACGAGTAGAAGTCGATATGGGCGATGTCATCCACCCCGATACCGGCACCGGCCAACGCCGCCCGCGACGCCGCACGCATGGCTGGTGCGCGCCACAGGTCATCGTGTTCAGCTACGTGCGCCGGTTCTTCGGCGTAGCCCCAGCCGCGCAGGTAGACCCGTTTCTCTGCGGGTACCCCCAATGCATCGGCCTTGGCCGCGCTGGCCACCAACAGCGCGGCCGCCATGTCGACATCCATGATCGAGGTCATCCGTTTGGTGTAGGGGTAGGCCACCATGCGGTTGGCCGGCGTGGCCGTAATGATCTCCTCGGCCGTGCGGGCGACGGGAAACCACGCATGGGGGCTGCCCGCGGCCACCTCGGTCATGGAGGCCAGCAGGGCGCCCACGTCCGCCCGATGCCCGGGAAGGCTCCGTCCGAGATGCGCCCGGCGCGCGTTGTCGAAGAGGGCGAACGTCAGGTAGGCCGCGAAGACGGCGTGGCTGACCTCGGTGGGATACGGGGACAAGGTCATCGGGAAGGCCCGAGCCACTTCCGGCGCGAACGACCATCGAGGCTCCTGTCCGGCCACCTTCAGGCGACGCACGGTGGCCAGAGCCTCGGCGCCGACAATGAGCCCGAGGTCGAGGTCTCCCCTCAGCATGTCCGTGGCGATGTCGGCCGCAAGCATCAGCGGCACCGTTCCGCCAATCCCCGAATACCGGCGGCGAGCCGGTGACGCCTGCAGGCGCTCTGCCAGACGGCTCCCTGCGTCGTCGTACTGCCACGACTGCGCATAGACGACGTCGATGCTCTCGAGTTGGCGCAGCAGGTCGGGTCCGGTCGCGGCATCTGCGTCGAGCGCGGCGGCCCGGGCCATCTCCTCCCACATGGCGAGCGGCTCGGGTGCGCCGTCGGGGGCATCGGCCGGGTGCCACGTGTGCCGGGCGACGCCGATGATGCAGGGCCAGCGGGAATCGGCCGCCGTACGCACGGGGTGGGCGGCAACATCCACGGGGGAAGGGTACCCGGCCCCGTCGGGACTCTGGCCGCTCAGGCCGGGGACGGTCCCAGAAGGCGCGAGATCTCGTTGGCGCGCGCGGCCAGGACCGAGCTCATGTCGCGCTCCTCTTCGCCGCCCACGCCGGCGGCGTACTGCACGAAGATCCCGACCACCATGGCGGTCAGCAGGTGGGCGACCGCCGATGCCCCGGCCCGCTCATCCAGATCGGGCCGGTGGGTGACGATCCAGTCGGCCAGCGCTGCCTCGAAGGTCGTGAACAGATCGACGCCGACCGCACGCGCCGTCTCCTCACCACGCATGGCCTCGCCCGCCATGAGGCGCACGAAATCCTCCACCTCGAACATCGAGACGAGGATGTCGGTCAAGACGGCGGCCAGCGCCGATTCGGCCGCCGGCCCGTCGTCCGGCTTGGGCCCCGCATCCCATTCCAGGAAATAGCCCCGCTCGACCAGAACGGCCTCGAGGAGCTCCCGTTTGGACGGGAAGTAGTGGTACAGGGAGGCCACATTGAGGCCGGCCGCCGAGGCCAGATCGCGCATGCTGGTGCCGTCAACGCCCTTCTGCGACATCAACGAGAGGGAAACCTGCAATATCCGGTGCCTCGTGGACGATCCTTCGCCCTGCTCCGCGTTCGCCATGGCCCCATTCTCGGCGTTTCTGGTCGCCGCCGTCGAACAGGGCCCCGACTTCCTATCCAAACGAACGTTCGATAAACTGACGGAAGTGTCACATTTCTGAGGCCGCCGGAGCTCGCGACACTGCCTGGACGAGAGGACCCTTATGGCTGTCACGGAGAGCACGACCGCCGGCGTTGCGTTCGATCCCTTCGAGCTCAAGGACGTGGTGTCCGGTGACATCCGCGACCCGTACCCGAGGATGCACGAGTTGCGGCGGCAGGCGCCGGTCCACAGCGGGCCCATCGACCTCGGAGACGGAGCGCCCCCCGTCGATCCGTCCCGTCCGGCCCCCATCACGGTGTTGGGTTTCGACGAGGTGGTCCAGGTACTGCGGGACAACGAGACCTACTCCTCGGGTGTCTACGAGGGCGTGATGGGGGAGGTGATGGGCCGCACCATCTTGCAGATGGACGAGCCCGAGCACCGCGTTGCCCGCGCCATGGTCTCCACCAGCTTTCGCTCCAAGGTGCTCGCACATTGGGAGGAGAGCCTCGTCGCTGTCGTCGTCAACGAACTGATCGACACCTTCATCGATCGTGGGCACGCTGATCTCGTCCGCGAGGTCACCTTCAATTTCCCGGCACAGGTCATCGCCCACATTCTCGGGTTGCCCCGGGCCGATTACCCGCGCTTCCAACGGTGGGCCATTGAGCTGACCAGCGTGACGGCGAACTGGGAACGCGGTTTGGCGGCCTCGGCGTCGCTGCGCGACTACTTCGCCGGCGTCATGGAGGAACGACGTCAGTCGCCGGGCGACGACCTCATCAGCGATCTCGTGCGGGTCAACGTCGATGGCACGACGTTGTGCGACGAGGAGATCTACTCGTTCCTCCGCCTCCTCCTCCCGGCGGGGGTGGAGACGACGTATCGCGCGACCGGCAACCTTCTCCTTGGTCTGCTGAACGATCGCGCCCAGTTCGACGCGCTGTTCGCTGATCGTTCCCTCTATCCCCGAGCCTTCGAGGAGGCACTGCGATGGGAGCCGCCGGTGACGGTCATCCTGCGCCAGGCCACACGGGACACAGAACTGGCGGGTGTGCCCGTCGGCGCCGGAGCGGACGTGGCGCTCCTGCTCGGCGCGGCCAATCGGGACGAGCGCCAGTACGTCGACCCGGACCGGTTCGACATGTTCCGGCAGGGACGCCCGCACCTCGGTTTCGGGTTCGGGGTCCATGTATGCCTCGGGATGCATCTTGCCCGGATGGAGTCCCGGGTCGCCCTCTGCACTCTGTTCGACCGCCTCGGTGCCTTCACCCTGGATCCTCTCCTGCCCACCCCCCACATCGAGGGGTTGGCGTTCAGGTCGCCCCTGTCCTTGCCGGTGGTCTTCGGCGGGTTGCCGTCTTCGCCGTGCGGGGGGATAGCGTCACCCGGGTGATCGGAGGTCGGAGCCCACTGCAGGATGCGGCAGCCATCGTCGGCATCGGGCAGACCGAATTCGCCAAGCAGATCGACCGCTCCGAATCCCAGCTGGCGGCCGAAGCCGTGGTCGCGGCGCTGGTCGACGCCGGTATCGAGCCCGGGGAGGTCGACGGCCTGTGCTCGTACACCTTGGAGACCACGGACGAGGTCGCATTGGCCAAGTCCATCGGGGCGGGCGACGTGACGTACTTCTCCCAGGTCGGCTACGGCGGGGGTGCGGGCTGCGCCACCATCGGCCACGCCGCCATGGCGATCGCCACCGGCCAGGCCGACGTCGTCGTCGCCTGGCGTTCACGCAAGCGCGGGAGCGCCGCCGTCGCGGCCGTGGGCCGCTGCGCCATCGGCGCTGGCCACGCCCGGGCAGTGGACCCGGCCCGCAGGCCTGCTCCGTCCGGTCGACGAGGTGGCGATGCTGACCCGTCGCTACATGTACGAGTACGGGGCGACGCGTGAGCACCTGGCTGAAGTGGCGATGGCCATACGGTCCCATGCCAACCGCAATCCGGCGGCCTTGATGCACGACAGGACGATGTCCCTCGACGACTACATGGCGTCGCGCCTCGATCTCCGAGCCGCTCTGTCTTTTCGACAACTGCCTCGAGACGGACGGCGCGCTCGCCGCCGTCGTGGTCTCGGCTGAGCGGGCCAAGGACTGCCCGCACCCTGCCGCTCTGGTCCATGCATTCGGCCAAGGCCTGAACCGCCAGCACGAGACGATGGTGAACTACTTCTGCGACGACCCGCTGACGGGTCCGGCCTGGGCGTGCGCGCAGAAGCTGTGGTCGCGGTCCGCCCTCGGCCCCGACGACGTGGACGTGGTGCAGATCTACGACGCCTTCACCCCGCTGATCCTGCTCTCGCTGGAGGGGTACGGGTTCTGCGGGCGCGGCGAGGCCGGTGACTTCGTCGCCGACGGCAACCTGCGCTGGGGGAGCGGCTCGCTTCCCGCCAATACCTCGGGTGGAGGCCTGTCCGAGGCGTACGTGCACGGGTTCAACCTCATCACCGAGGGTGTACGCCAGGTGCGGGGAACTTCCACCTCTCAGGTGGAGGGCGCCTCCAATTGCCTCGTCACGTCGGGGGAGGGTGTGCCGACGAGTGCCATCCTGCTGCGGGCAGCATGAATGCACCGTGCCAGTGCGCCATTTCGCTGTCGAGGGACGGCATGGCGATAGTTCCAGGAAAGACGGAGGGGTCATGCCGATAGCGGTGAGCGAAGAACATGAAGCGCTGCGCCAGAGCGCACAACGGTGGCTGCAGAACCACTGCCCACCGAGCGAGCCCCGGGCGGCGGCCGAGTCGACGTCCGACGACCTGCCCCCGGTGTGGGAGAAGATGGTCGCCCAGGGTTGGCTCGGCCTCCACGTGCCCGAGGCGGACGGAGGTCAGGGCTTCGACCTGAGTGAGCTCGCCGTCGTGCTCGAAGAGCTCGGCTACGCCCTCTTCCCGGGACCGGTCCTGCCTACGGTGCTGGCGGCGGCCGTCATCGCGAGGCACGGGAGTGCAGCGCAACGGGCCCGCTACCTGCCCGGCCTACTGGACGGCTCCGCGCCGGCCGCCGTTTCGCTCGGAGCCGGCGCGCTGCAGCGCGACGCGGCGATTCGGTCAGCGGGTCACTGCGTCCCGTGTTGGGACTGCCGACGGCCGCGCTGGTGCTCGCGCCCCTCGACGAGGGAGGTTGGTGCCTGCTCGATGCTCACGACGCCGACAGTGCGCCGTTGCCGGCGCTCGATGCCACCCGGCGCCTGGGCCAGGCCGTCTTCACCGATCTGCGTCCTCCCGGCCGACGCGTTGCTGCCCGGGGTCACCACCGCCGAGGTGCGCAATCTGGCGCTCGTCATGGCGGCGGCCGAAGGGGCCGGTGTGGCCCGTTGGTGCCTCGACACGGCGTCGGAATACGCCAAGGTACGCGTGCAGTTCGGTCGACCCATCGGGCAGTTCCAGGCGATCAAGCACGCCCTGGCCGACATGCTCGTCGCCGTCGAGCAGTGCGCGGCCGTGGCATGGGATGCCGCGGCCGCGTGGAGCGGGGACAGCCCCGACGAGGAGCGTGCGTTGAGCGCGCAGGTGGCCGGCGCCCTGAGTCTCGACGCCGTCGCGCACTGCGCCAAGCAATGCGTGCAGATTCTCGGTGGGATCGGCTTCACCTGGGAGCACGATGCCCACTTCTACCTGAAGCGGGCCATGGCCACCCGCCAGCTTCTCGCCGGCGGCCAGAGCGCTGGAGGAGAACGTGGCCCATCTCGCGTTGGAGGGAAGCCGTCGCAGCATCTCGGCCGATCTGCCGCCCGAGGCCGAAGCCCGTCGGGCCGAGTTGCGGCCCCTGGTGGAGCAGGTGGCGGCACAAGAAGGAGCGGCGCAGCGGGCGGCGCTGGTCGAGACCGGCCTGCTCCAGCCCCACTGGCCACCTCCGTGGGGCCGCTCTGCGGACCCTCTGGATCAGTTGGTACTCGACGAAGAGCTGGCGGCGGCGGGCGTTTTCCGACCGCACCTGGCCGTGGGCGCCTGGGCGCTGCCGACCATCATCGCCCACGGCACCGCGGAGCAGCAGGAGCGGTGGGTGCGCCCCACGCTCCTCGGGACCATGGCGTGGTGCCAGCTCTTCAGCGAGCCCGGCGCCGGTTCGGACCTGGCGGCGTTGAGCACCCGGGCCGAACCGGTCGAGGGCGGGTGGATCCTCAACGGCCAAAAGGTGTGGACCTCATTGGCCATGCAGGCCGACTTCGGCATCTGCCTGGCCCGTTCAGACCCCGACGCGGCCAAGCACGCGGGCATCACCTACTTCATCGTCGACATGCACGCCGAGGGCATCGACATCCGGCCCCTGCGCGAGCTCACGGGCGCCGCCATGTTCAACGAGGTGTTCTTCAACGATGTCTTCGTGCCCGACGACGCGGTGATCGGTCAGCCGGGGGACGGGTGGCGCATCGGGCGCACCACGCTGTCCAACGAGCGCGTCTCCATGTCGTCGGGCGCCGCGTTCGGCAACGGGGTCGAACTCGTGCTGCGCACTGTGGCGCGTCAAGGGGAGGACAACGCTTCCATCCGCTTGTCCGAGCTCGGGCATCTGTTGGCCGAGGCGCAGTCACTCGCCCTCTTGAGCCTCCGCTCCACGTTGCGCTCGCTGTCCGGCGTCGACCCGGGCAGTGGAGCCAGTGTGCGCAAGTTGCTCGGCGTGGAGCACGAACAGCGCGTCCAGGAGATGGGGATGGCGCTCTACGGAGCAGACGGGGCCGTTCTCGACGGTGAGGCACAGCGATGGGAGGAAGGATTCCTCTCGACCCGCTGCCTGACCATCGCGGGCGGGACGAGCGAGGTGCAACGCAATGTGATTGCCGAGCGCATGCTCGGCCAGCCGCGGGACCCTGAACCGGGGCACTGATCAGTCGAAGGCCGGCGCGCGATCGCGTGTTCGCTTCAGCTCGAAGAAGCCGTCGATCCCCGCCACGAGGCGGACGCCGTCCCAGAGCTTTCCCGCTTCGTCCCCTTTCGGTGCCGGCGTCACGACGGGACCGAAAAAGGCCAAACCGTCGACGTGGATCACCGGAGTTCCCACTTCGTACCCGACGGGGTCCATCCCTTCGTGGTGCGACGCACGGACCGCGTCGTCGTAATCGGTGACGTGCGCGGCCTCGGCGAGCTCGACCGGCAGCCCGGCCGCGACAAGGGCCTCCTCAATGACGTCGGAGCTGTCCCGCTTCTGCAGGTGAATGCGGTTACCCAACTCGGTATAGAGGCCGGGAAGTGCGTCGTTGCCCAGCTTCTGTTCGACGGCGATAGCGACACGAACGGGTCCCCACGCTTTCACCAGTCGTTCCTTGTAGCCCTCGGGGAGGTCGTCGCGGTTCTCGTTGAGCACGGCCAGCGACATCACGTGGAAGCGCGTCTTGACCGGTCGCACTTTTTCCACCTCGAGCATCCATCGTGAGGTGATCCATGCCCACGGGCACAAAGGGTCGAACCAGAAGTCGACGAGCTCCAACGGCTGCTGCTCGGTGGTCGGCATGGGCACTCTTTCACCTTATGGTCGACGCCGTCGTCTTCACGCGCGCCGCGGTGGTTTCGGTCCTGCAACGGGTGGGGCGCCGCATCCTCAACGGGGGCGCGCTTCCCGCACCGGCCGAACCAGGTTGCTATCCGGTTGCCTTCACCCCGTTTTCGCAGGTTCCCGGTGCTTTCCGCCGGGTCCTCGGGCATACTTTGGAGCACAAGGGCAAACCTCTCGCGAGGGGGGGACGCAAAGCTACGGGACTCTTTGAGTGAGCCGGGTTGCCGGAATGGGAACTGCCGTCCCTCTCCGTGATCATCTCCCACCACAGTGTCCCCGAGAGGACATGTGGGCTCCATGGGTCGGACAAGGGATCGGCGGTCGCGGACACCTGTTCTGGGTGGGCTGGCCGCCGCCGCGATCATGTGCACCGCTCTCATCGGTACCGCGCTCTCCCTTCCGGCAGGGGCGGCGGGCATCCTTCCGCCTGACAACCCGCCGGGCAACATCGCGCCGAGTAGCGCGGACTTCCTCACGTCGATCGATACAGCCCGGGCCCAGGAGGGCGTCGCCCCTCTGGATATCTCGGAGGCGTCCTTCGCGAGCCTCCCCGCGACCGAGCAGGCGTTCATCGTGATCAATGACGAGCGGATCGACCGGGGCCTCCCCGCCGTCACCTACATGACGTCAGCACTGAACGGCGCGGCCCAACAGGGGGCCGATGCCGGTGACGACCCCGGCTTCCCCCCGTCGCTCGGCGGCGGAAGCCAGATGACCTGGGGCGGCTCGATCTGGGCCGGAGGCATGACGTCGGTGCTCGAGGCGGATTTCTACTGGATGTACTCCGACGGCTACGGCGGCGTCCACGGCGAGACCACGAATTCGGACTGCTCCTCCGCAGCGGCGGCGGGCTGCTGGGGACACCGCGACATCATCTTGCACCAGTTCAATTCGTGTGGCTCGGGTGCGACCGACCATCTCCATGGGCGCCGCGTTCTCGTCGACGGGCGCCCCGGGCGGCTCGCTGGCCGCCGAGTTGGTCGGTACGTGCGGGCCTCCACCCTCGGGCATCACGCTCACGTGGGATCAAGTCGTCAACAATGTCGCCGCGTCATCACACATCATCGGTATCGCCACCCTGAAGGACGGTCTCGGCTATTGGGAAGCCGAGTCGAACGGTGCTGTCGGCGCCTTCGGCGCGGCCGACGACTACGGGTCGCTCGCGGGCGATTCACTCGAATTCGCCCATTGTCGGGATCACCGCCACCCCCGACGGCGGGGGCTACTGGTTGGTGGCCGCCGACGGCGGCGTCTTCACCTTCGGCGACGCGTCCTTCTACGGCAGTACGGGTGCGCTTCACCTGGTGGCACCGATCGTCGGGATGGCCGCGACCCCCGACGGCCGGGGGTACTGGCTGGTGGCCGCCGACGGCGGCATCTTCAGCTTCGGTGATGCCACGTTCTACGGCAGCATGGGCGGCATCGCGTTCGAACCGGCCGATCGTGGGGATGGCGGCCGACACGGTGACCGGCGGGTACTGGCTGGTGGCGGCCGACGGCGGCATCTTCAGCTTCAACGCTCCGTTCTTCGGGAGCACCGGCGCGCTCCGCCTCGTCCAGCCCATCGTCGGGATGGAGGCCCTTCCCAACGGCCAGGGCTACCGGTTCGAGGCGGCGGACGGGGGCGTGTTCGATTTCGGACAGGCGAGTTTCGCCGGTTCCATGGGCGGTCACGCGCTGGCGGCGCCCGTGGTCGGCATGGCGGCCGACCTCGCCACCGGCGGGTACTGGCTGGTGGCGGCCGACGGCGGCATCTTCACGTTCGGCGATGCGGAGTACTACGGCCGCATCACCTGACGGATCCTGATCTGACGCCGGCGTCAGCAATCAGGGACCGGGCACGCTACCGTTGCCCCGATGCCCGCCTGGTTGAGCGATCACGAGTACCTCGTCCTGCGCGCAGCCTGCGCGCAGATGCTCCCCTCCGAGGATGGGGCGCCGGGCGCCGAAGAGGCGGGCGTCGCCGATTACATCGACATTCTGCTGGGGGCGTTCACGTTCGATCCGCCGCGGATCTGGGCCGGCGGTCCGACGTCGGGGCGGATGGGCGGCGAGGCCGGATTTGCCCGGTTCCATAGCTTGAGCGCATTGGACGAGTTGGCCTGGCGCATGCGCATCGAAGGCTCACAAGGCCTGCCCGAGCGCGAATTCAACGGTCCGGTCGTCGGGCTGCAAGAGCAGTACCGCGCGGGGTTGGCCGCGCTCGGCGACGACTTTGCGGCCGTCGACGGCGACGAGCAACGGCGTCGGTTACGGGCCGACGAGGCATTTTGCGAGCTCCTGTACGGCCACTGTTGCGAGGGGATGTACGGCGCCCCCGAGTACGGCGGGAATCGCGACGGGATCGGGTGGTCCTTGCTCGGAAGGGATGGCGACGTGCAGCCACGCGGCTACAGCGACCAGGACGTGTCGGGGCCATGACGACCGACGCCATCATCATCGGATCGGGGCCGGGGGGCTCCACGGCGGCTGAGGTCCTCACGCGCGCCGGGTGGTCGGTGGTGATCATGGAAAAGGGACGCAACCACCTGCTCGACGCCGACGACCTGACCAAACCCGCATCGGACTACTCCAACGACGAGATCAAGTTCATGGTGCGCCACTTCCTGGGTCCCGACCCGCTCATCGAGCCCCGGGCGTTCCGCCGGTCCGCCGACGAGGGTGAGCACAGCCATGTCGGCGAGGTGAACTCCATCCCGACCACGGTGGGTGGGGGCGGGACGCACGCCGATGGGAAGGTGCCGCGCTTTCGGGAGGAGGATTTCAGGCTGTTGTCCACCTACGGCCCCCAGGACGACGCCCATGTGGCTGATTGGCCCTTGACCTACGACGAACTCGAACCCTTCTACACCGAGGTCGAAAAGGCGATCGGCGTGTCGGGCCGGGCCGGGGCGAACCCCTTCGCGGCGTGGCGCTCGGGCCCTTATCCGATGCCGCCGGGTGCCCCCATGTACGGGGCGGTCCTGTCGTCGGCCGCGGCGGAACGGGTCGGCCTGCATCCCTACGAGGCTCCGACGGCGGCCAACAGCATCGCCTACGACGGCCGGCCCGCCTGCAACAACTGCGGCTTCTGCGCCTTCTTCGGCTGCCCCATCCATGCCAAGGGCGATCCGGTGGCTCTTTTGACCAAGACCATGGCGACCGGCCGGGCGGAACTCATGGCCGAGACCTACGTCTCGCGCATCCGCATCGAAGGCCGGCGTGCCACCGGGGTCGACTTCATCGGCCCCGACGGGGTCGAGCGCACCATGGAAGCCAAGGTCGTCATCGTCGCCGGCGGTGCGGTCGAGACCCCCCGGCTCCTGCTCCAATCGGGATTGGAGCATCCGGATCTGGGACGCCATCTCATGGTCCACTTCCAGACCATCGAGGTCGGCCATTTCAACGATCTTCGCCTCCATCCGCACAAGGGTCGCTCCGTGACGCACGTCCATGACGACCACATGGTGCAGGACGACGCGGCGCGTGCCGCGGCCGCCGAGGCGGACCTCCCGTGGATCCGCGGTGGGCTGGTCGAGCACGCGGGCGGTGGGTTTCCCATCGGGGGGCGCGTCACGTGCCGTGGGGGAGTGGTCACGCCCGGGCCATGCGCGACGCGCAACATGAGCGAGCAGATATGGGTGTTCATCATGCAGGGTGAGGATCTGCCGTACCCGACCAACACCGTCGACCTGAGCCCGTCCATCCGCGACGCCCGGGGCTTCCCGGTGGCCCGGATCACCTACAAGCCGGGGCGCCACGAACTTGCCGCATCGCGGCATTACGGCAAGATCCTGCAGTCGGTGCTGGAGGAGATGGGCGCCGATTGGACCATCCACACCTCGTCGCCGGGTGTGCCCGAATTCGACGTCCGGACGCCGTTCATCCCCGAGAGCCGCCACGTCATCGGAACGGCGCGCATGGGCGACGATCCGCAGCACCTCGGTCGTCGACCGCTGGGGACGGGTGCATACGGTGGACAATCTCGTGCTCGCCGACTCCTCGGTCTTCCCCACGGCGAGCGGCTACGGGCCCACCCTGACCCTTGTCGCCCTGGCGGCCCGCGCCGCGCACCATCTGGCCGGGACGACGCCGGGCTGAGTGCTCGAGCCGCCTCTGTTGCCGGGATGGCTACAGTCCGTGCCGGTCGTAGTGCGTGGGGTCACCAGGGAAGGGAGTAGGACATGAAGCTGTCCATGCCGTTGAGCTACGCGGGGGGCTTTGCCGAGTCGGCCCGTCAGACCGCCGAATTGGAGAAGGTCGGGCTCGACACCGTCTGGGTGGCCGAGGCCTACGGCTTCGACGCACCGAGCATGATGGGCTATCTGGCGGCGCGCACCGAGCGGGTGGAGATCGGCGCGGCGATCCTGCCCATCTACAGCCGCACCCCGACGCTGATCGCCATGACGGCGGCGGGGATCGACGCCCTGTCCGACGGCCGCTGCGTCCTCGGCCTCGGTGCCTCCGGGCCGCAGGTGATCGAGGGCTTCCACGGCGTGGCCTATGACCGCCCCTTGGCCCGTACGCGCGAGATCATCGAGATCTGCCGCGCCGTGTGGGCCCGGGAAGCTCCGCTCGTGCACGAGGGTGCGGTGTACCACATCCCCTTGCCCGAAGGTCAGGGGACGGGCCTCGGGAAGGCGCTCAAGATCATCGGCCATCCCGCAGCGGGCCCGCATCCCGATCTGGGTGGCCGCTCTCGGTGAGAAGAACGTGGCCATGGCGGCCGAAGTGGCGGACGGCTGGCTGCCGATCTTCTTCGTGCCCGAGAAGGCGCACGGAGGTGTTCGGCCCCTCCCTGGCCGCCGGGGCGTCGCGACGCGACCCCGCGTTGGGACCGCTGCAGATTGCCGCGGGAGGTCTGCTGGCCATCGGCGAGGAGTCCGAGGTCGCATCCGTCCGCGAGATGGGGCGCGCCGGGGCGGCGCTCTACATCGGGGGCATGGGAGCCAAGGGGCAGAACTTCTACAACGCGCTGGCCTGCCCGCTACGGCTACGAGAAGGAGGCAGCCGAGATCCAGGATCTGTACCTGGCGGGCCACAAGGAGGAGGCGGCAGCCAAGGTGCCGGCCGACCTGCTCGAGGCGATGTCCCTCTGCGGTCCCGAGGGCTACATCAAGGAACGACTGGCCGCCTTCGCCGAGGCCGGCGTGACCCACCTCAATGTCACCCCGTCGGTGGCGACCCTGTGGCGATGATCGAGAAACTGCGGGGCTGGTTGTAACTGCGGGGCTGGTTGTAAACGGCGCGGCGCCCGACCCAACACCTACCGCCAGTCGTCCCGATCCGGGAGGGGATGGCCGAACAGGCTCGCCGCGTTCCCAGCCGCGATGGCGCGGAGCTCGTCGTCGGGAAGCCCACCCCAGGTCGTGACGAGCAGCTGCTGGGTGTCGGGCCACGAAGAGTCGGCGTGGGGATAGTCGCTCTCCACCATGATGTGATCGATGCCGATCACGTGGCGCAAGGGCACCATGGAGGGGTCGTCGATGGAGCAGAACCAGAAGTTCCTCGACAGGACCTCGCTCGGCAGCATCCGTCGACGGCCACGCCGTGCTCTCGTTGCCTGAGGCCGAGTGGCTGAGCACGTAGTCGACCCGGTCCATGAGCATCGGCACCCAGCCGATGCCGCCCTCGGACATGGCGATGGAGAGTCGGGGGAACCGCAAGGGCACGCCCGACCAGAGCCACTCGCCGGCGGCCACCAGCGCGTTGACGGGGAACAACGTGGGCAGGAGTTCGAAGGGCGGACCCGGAGAGGCGAGCGGCACCCAGGAGGAGGAACCGGTGTGGAGGCACACGACCGTGCCCGTCTCTTCGCATGCGGCGAAAAGTGGATCCCAATGGTCGCTGAAGATGGAGGGGAAGCCCGAATTGGGCCGGGAATTCGGGAAAGCTCATCGCCCTGAAGCCCCGGGCCGCATTCCTTTCGATTTCGGCGACCGCGAGGTCGACGTCCGCCAGATACGGGAGTTGGAGTGGGATGATGCGGGAGGGATACGGAGCCGCCCAGACCTCGTGGTGCCAGTCGTTGAAGGCACGCAGGCAGGCCAAGCCCAACTCCCTGTCTTCGGCCCGGGAGTAGACGGCGCCGCAGAATCCCGAGACCAGGGAGGGGAAGCACAGTGAGGCCCAGATGCCGGCCCGGTCCATGTCGGCGATCCGCTCGTCGATGTCGAAACAACCGGGGCGCATCTGGTCGAACCGGGCCGGTTCCATGCTCCATTGCTCCCGCGGCCGGCCGACCACGGCGTTGAGGCCGATGTTCGGGTAGTGGCGTGACTCGAAGAACCACGACTGGTTGCCCGCATCGTCCTCGACGATGCGTGGCGCGCCCTCCTGGAGGGCCGCCGGAAGGCGGTCGATGAACAGATCGGGCGGCTCGATGAGATGGTCGTCCACCGAGATGATCGGCACGGTGATGGCCCGACGGGTGGGGTCCGGAAGCATGGTGGGCTCGGCCGGGTCCGTGTGCCCGGTTGCTGCTTGCGCATCGGCATGTCTCACCGGAGACGACACTAACCACACTGGGGGCGATGCGGGGGGGTGCCCCGACGGAATCAGAGCAGGCGCGTGGGCAGTGCGGTTTCGTCAACGGCGGGGCCGTCGCGGCGGCGGCCGTCGCGGCGGCGGAGTGCGTACGCCGTCTTCCCCGGTACTTCGGTGAAGGCCTCGTGGAGTTCGGTGCCGAAGAAGACCAGCCCGGTGCCGTTCTCGGTGGCGTAGCCGTCGGGAAGGATGCCCTCGGCGATCAGGCGATGGATCAGTGGGCGCCGCTGCTCCTCGGCGTCATGGTGGGGACTGTTGCTGTAGGGCAAGAACCCCAGACCGTTGGTGATGACGCGCAGCTCGGGGCCGAACGAATCGGTCGTCCCCCCGATGTGCCAGCACAGCGATCCGGCCGAGACGCCCTTGAGAACGACCCCGGACTCCCAGCACTCCCGGAGGATGACGTCGAGCCCGTGCAGGCGCCACAGCGCGAGGAGATTGGCGGTGCTCCCACCCGAGACCCAGATCACGTCCTGGGCCAGAAGGTGGGCGCGCATGTCGGGCACGTTGGGCATGGGAAAGAGCGTGAGATGCGAGCTCACCATGCCGAGTTTGGAGAACGCGTTGTGCACCGCCGCGAGCCGCGTCGAGTCGTCGCCGACCGCCGTGGCGATCGTGCAGATGCGGGGATGTTCCCCGGCATGCGCCAGCTCGGCCGCCAGCTGGTACGAGGCGCCCGGGACGGATGTTCTGGGGATCGGGCCCTTCGGGCTTGAAAGCCGATGCTGTCGGCGATGATCGTGGGCTGGCTCGCGGTCACGTCACGACGGGAGGACTTCGGGATTGACGATGTGCAGCGGCCGGGCCCCGGCCAACAGCCGGCACAGGTCCTCGGCGATGGTGGCGGTGTGGTTGGCTTCGGTGTTGTAGGTCGCTCCACCGATGTGCGGCGTCAGGACCACGTTGCTCAGCTGGGTCAGCGGGTGATCGGTGGCCAGGAACTCGCCCTCGAAGTGGTCCAGCCCGGCGGATCCGACCTTGCCCGACTGGAGCGCCGCGACCAGCGCGTCGGTGTCGTGGATCTTCGCCCGCGCCGTGTTCAGGTAGACGACGCCGTCGCGCATTTTGGCGAACTCGTCCTTGCCGATCATGCCCGTCGTCTCCTCGGTCACCGGTGCGTGCACCGAGATCACGTCGCAGCGCTCGAAGAGCTCATCGAGGGAGCTGGTGGCATCGGCGGCGTAGGGGTCGTAGGCCAGCACGTCCATGCCCAGGCCGCGCAGGCGCCAGCGGGTGGCCCGTCCCACGGCGCCCAGACCCGACCAGGCCCGCGGTCCGGCCGGCCAGCTCCCAGGCCCGGTAGCGCTGGTAGGGGATCTTCCCGTCGCGGTAGATCTCGCCGGCCCGCACGTCCTTGTCGGCCGGGACCAGCCCCCGCGTGGCGGCGAAGAGAAGGGCCACCGCCAGCTCCGCCACGGCGTCGGCGTTGCGGCCCGGAGCACGCAGGACCGGCACGCCGGCTGCCGTCGCGGCGGCGACATCGACGTTGGTCGGGTCACCCCGGCAGCTGGCGACGGCGATGATCGGCTGCTCGTACAACTCGGCGCCACACGAGTCACCTTCGACCACGACCAGGTTGGCGCCCTCGGCCGCCACCCGCTCGGCCAGTTGCTGTGCGTTGTAGATGCGGAGTTGCGGGAGGTCGAGCCATGAATCGAGCACGAGATCGGCCAACTCGTGGAGCAGGTCCAGCCCCGGTCCGCTCACGGCCGCGGTGACTAGGGCTTTCGGCCGCGCAGAACTCATTTCCTCGGACTCCTCTCGCTGGGCGGACTTTCGTCCATAATGGCGGCATCATGACACGGATCTTGGACTGGTGAGCAACCCGCGCGGGTCACTGACAGTGGGCGTGGATATCGGCACGACGGCGGTAAAGGCGTTGGCCGTCGATGAGAACGGGGAGGTCGTCGCCCGCAGCCGGGTGGCCCATCGGATCCTGGCGGCAGAAGCGGACCAGCTCCGCCACGATGCCCGCCGGGCCTGGCGCGCGGGCCCCCAGAAAGCCTTTGCCGATCTGTCGGCGGAACTGGAGGCCGCCGGGAACGGCGAGATCGCCGGGAGTGGCGGTGACCTCCATGGTGCCCTCGCTCACCGCAGTCAATCGCCGTGGTGTCCCGACCTTGCCCGGACTGCTCTACGGGGACTTCGAGGGCCGCCCGCCGGCGGAGCCGGTCACCGCCGGCGACGAGGTCGCCCTCGCCGGCATGCCCGACGCGGAGGGGTTCATGCGCTGGGCCTACGCGCTCGCCCCCGACGCACGGGGCTACTGGCCCTGTCAGGCGGTGGCGACCTATGCCCTGGCCGGCGTGCCGGCCATCGACACCGGTGTCACGGCCTCCATGGGTGACCTCCATGCGGGCGGGAAGTGGAACAGCGAGATCCTCGACGCCATCGGCATCGCCCCGTCGCAGCTCCCCACCGTGGTCCCGATGGCGGCGGCAGGGGGCACCCTGCCGGGCAGCGACACCGTGTTCACCGGCGGGTCGATCGATGCCATGTGCGACCAGATCGTCGGCGGGGCCACGGAGCCCGGAGACGTGCATGTCATCTTCGGCGCCACGCTGATCGCCTGGGTGGTCACCGACGAGTGGCTGCAGGTGCCCGGTCTCATCAGCTATCCGCACACGACGCCGGAACGGTTCCTCATCGGGGGCCCGAGCAACGCCGGCGCACTCTTCGTGGACTGGGCCCGCACCCTGCTGCGGGATGCCCCGCGTCCGGGGCCCGCCCGGGAAGCACTGGAGCCTCGGCTCGGGTCGCCTGATCGGGTGCCGGTCTGGTTGCCCTATGTGCGGGGGGAGCGCACGCCGTTCAACGATCACACGTTGCGGTCGAATCTCTACGGGATGGACATCGCCACGGGGGCCGAGGGGCTCGAGCGTGCGGCGTTCGAGGCCAGCGGGTTCGTCATCAAGCGCATCATCGACGGGGCAGGGGTCCCCACCCGGCGCATCGTCGCCAGTGGGGGAGGCTCCAGGGTGACGGCGTGGATGGCGGCCGTGGCCGACGCCACGAACCTCCCCGTCGAGACCGTATCGGTGCCCGACGGTGCAGCCCGTGGTGCGGCCTATCTGGCCCGCTTGGCGGCCGGTTTGGAAACCTCGCTCACCGACGCCGCCCGCTGGGGCACGATCGGGCGGCGGATCGAGCCCGACCCGACGTGGGTGCGGGCGACCGAATCGCGCTACCGCCGCTTCTGCGAACTCGGAACCGGGCGCCTAACTCGCCCTGCGGGGGACTGTCCTTGCGGGGGCTCAGCCGTTTGGTGTGAACGCCACCTTCAGGGCACCGCTCTGGTCCTGCCGGGCGATCGTCTTGAGCGCGTCCCACCAGTCGCCGAGTCCGAAGCGATGGGTCAGCATCGGGGTGATGTCGATCCGCTCGTCGGCCACCAGCTGCAGGTAGTGGCCGATGGCGTGCTGGCGCACTCCGTCGAACTCCTCGATGCCGAATGCGTTGGAACCGGCGATGGTCAGCTCCTTGAAGTAGGTGGGCGTCCACTCCCAGCGCTGCGGTGTGGACACGCCCGTATAGACGAGGCGCCCCCGTTCGGCGAGCACCCGGACGCCGACCTCGAGCGTCTCCGCCTTGGCGATGGTGTCGTAGACGACGTCGATGTGGCCGGGGTGGGTCACGGGCAATCCGTCGAACGGTGTGTGCAGCGCGGCCCCGGACCATTCCGCCAGCGCTTCGACCAACGCCAACCGGGGCTCGTGGGCGAAGACGCGCGCCGCGCCGAACTGCCGGGCCATGTGCGGCTTGGGCCTCGAAACGCGCCACGACACCGACCTCGACCTCGGGGTAGAGCATGCGCAGGATGGCCACGCTGGTCAGTCCCAACGCACCGGCGCCGTAGACGAGCACCCGGCCGCTCGTCGGCGGCGGGTGGCGGACGATGGCGTGGAAGGAGACGGAGAAGGGATCGGCCAGCACGGCGGCTTCGTCGGAGATCCCGTCAGGCACGGGGATCAGCATGGAGTCGTGCGCCGCCAGAAGCTCCGCCCATGCGCCCGGGCGCACCCGTCGTCACTCCTACGTGGACGCCCGCGCCCAGGTCACCCTTGGTGAAGCTCCAGCACAAATTGAGGTCGCCCGCCGCACAGGGTGGGCAGAGGGGCGTGATGCCCCGGGGGGCACAGGTGAGCCAGGGGTTGAGAATGACCCGTTGGCCGACGGAGAGACCCGTGGCTGCCGGTCCGAGCGCCACGACCTCGGCCACCACCTCGTGCCCGGGCACGTGGGGGAGCGAGGAGAACGCGGCCATCGGGTTGTCGATGTCGCCCGTGCTGAAATCGCCCAGCACGAGCTTGGCGTCCGAGCCACAGATACCCGACAGGATCGGCTTGGTGATGACCCAATCGGGCCGGGCCAACCGGGCATCGTCCATCTCGTGCAGACCGAAAGGAATCCCGGCCAGCATGGTCTCCAGCTCGTCGCCTGGGAGTCGGTCGGACCTCTCCGGGATCCGGTGCGGCGCCGAAGAGCAGTGCCTTCACTGAGCGCGCTCCCGATCCGGGGATTGGTCGTTCATGGCGACGCATGCCGACCATGCCGCCATGCCGACCATGAACGCATCGATGTCGGACGTCTTCATCTCCACCACCGCTTTCATGTCCGGGAGGTAGTGCTCGAACGCGTCGCTCTCGAGAGCGTCGGCCATCCCGTGGGCGATCACCGACGGTGGCTCCTTCGGGCCGTCGTAGAGCGGTGCGTCGTTTCCGGGCTGATCCCAGATTTCCGTGTCGATGGCACCGGGCAGCACGAGCTGTACGCGCACGCCTGTTCCCGCGAGGTCCATGGCCAGAGACTCGCTCCACCCCGCCAAGGCGAACTTGGAGCCTGAGTAGGCGGCCTCGGTCGCGATGCCCAGTCGGCCACCGAGGCTCGAGACGTTCATGATCGTGCCGGACCGGCGGGCCAGCATCCGGGGCAGAACGGCCAGCGTGATCGCCACCGGTGAGAAGTAGTTGGTGGTCATGGTCCGCTCCACCTCCTCCATGGTCAACGCGGTGGCGTGGCGACGCATCGGAGCGCCGGCGTTGTTGATGACGACGTCGATGCCGTCGAAGTGGTCCCAGATCGAGAGGGCGAGCGCGGCCGCAGCCGTCGGGTCCCCGAGGTCCGCGGCCCAGCGCTCCGAGTCGGGCGAGGTGGTCCGCAGTCGGCCAGGACCGCATCGAGGCGGTCCTGCCGGCGCGCCACCAGGGCGACCGTGTCGCCCTGCGCCGCCAACACCCTGGCCACGGCCTCGCCGATCCCCGATGAGGCACCCGTGACGAGAACGACCCGCTGACGCGTCGTGGCCATTTTCTGCATCCCCCATTTGTGCGTTCGTGGCGTCGACGCCCTGGGACGGGTCGTCGGCGCATTTCGGGGTGAGCGAGGGGTCTCGAACCCCCGACCTCCAGGACCACAACCTGGCGCTCTAACCAACTGAGCTACGCCCACCGAGGGGGATAAGTGTGGCACATCGCACGGACCCCCTACGAGCTGAGGCAACTTGTGTAGAAGCCTGTCCTGATATCTCCCAGGTCGCCCTGACCAGGGGTCTGCCGCAAGGTATCGCAGGAGGGCCTGTGGCGAAGCCCTCTGGGAGTTGAACGCTAGGTTTCTAGCGTTCAACTTTTACAAGTGTCCGGCGGTGCGCCCACCCCTTGAAACCGCCCTGTAAAAGCTAAACGCTAGAGTTCTAGCAGCGAGTTTTTCAAGTCGTCGCCGCTGTATGCGAGGCTGGAATGTGCTGCCCCTGTAGCTCAACTGGATAGAGCAGGTGGTTTCTACCCATCAGGTTGCGCGTTCGAATCGTGCCGGGGGCGCGAGCAGGTCCGCCGTGGTTGCTCACCCGTCTTGGGCCGCGTGCGGGCTCAGCCGATGTGGCCGGTGACGTAGGCCTCGGTCCGGGGGTCCGTGGGGGATTGGAACAGATCGAGGGTGGGTCCCGCTTCGACGAGTGCTCCCGAGCCCTCATCGTCGAGAAGGAAGACGGCGGTCCGGTTCGAGATCCTGGTGGCCTGGAAGAGATTGTGGGTCACGAGCGCGATCGTGATGTGGGCGGAGAGCTGGACGATCAGCTCCTCAATCAGGGCGGAGGACTGCGGGTCCAGAGCCGAGCATGGCTCATCGAGCAGGAGCACCTCGGGCTCGACCGCCAGGGCGCGTGCGATGCAGAGGCGTTGCTGCTGGCCCACCGGAGAGGCGCACCGCGGGCAACCCGAGCCGGTTCTTGACCGAATCCCACAGCGCCGCTTGGCGCAGTGCGGCCTCGGCCGCTTCGAGCAGGAAATCCTTCTTCTTCACCCCGTTCATCCGCAGCCCGGACACCACGTTGTCGAAAATGCTCAAGGTCGGAAAGAGATTCGGCCGCTGGAACACCATCCCGACACGGGTGCGCACGAGCTCGGGCTGGGTGTCGCGGGCATAGACATCGAGGTCACCGACCCGGACCGAACCGCTCACCCGCCCCGTCGTGTGGTCGTGCATGCGATTGATCGAACGGAGAATCGTCGTCTTGCCACAGCCGGACGGCCCGAGCAATGCGGTGACGGTGTTCTTCGGGAACTCCAGGTTCACGTCCCGCACCGCCACCTGCTTGGCGTTCTCGACCTTGCCGTAGCTCACCGTCAGGTGCTCGAGCGCGATGGCGATCTCCTGTGCTGCGCAGGGCGGGCGCCCGTTGGCTCGTCGGGCTATCGAGCATGACGTGTCGCGTAGGAGGCGAAGGTCCGGGCCACGATGCTCAGCACCAGGACGAACACCAGGAGTACGAGCGCGGTCGCCCAGGCCACCGACTGCAGATGGGCATCGGCCTGGGTCCCGTCGGTGAAGATCGTGAGCGGCATCGCCTGCATCGGCTGGAACGGATCGGTCACCAACAAGGTGCTCCCGAGAGCGGTGAAGAGGAGGGGGGCGGTTTCGCCGACGGCACGGGCCACGGCCAGCAGATTGCCCGTGACGATCCCGGGGAGCGACGTGCGCAGTACGACGGAACGGGCGACGCGTGAGGGGCGTGCCCCCAGGGCGAGAGCGGCGTCCCAGAGATCTTCGGGCACGGCGCGCATCGCCACCTCGTCGGCCCGCACGATGATCGGCAACATCAGGACAGCCAGCGCGAAGCTTCCGAAGATGCCGGCGTAGTGGTGGGACGGGCACGACGAGAAGGGCGTAGGCGAAGACCCCGATGGCAATCGAGGGGATGCCCGACATGACATCGGCCACGAAGCGGACGGTGGCCGCCAGCTTTCCCCGCCGGTCGACGAGCCAGAGCGCCACCGCCAATCCCACCGGGATGGCGACGACGGCGGCCAATCCCACGATGATCAGGGTGCCGATGATCGCGTTGTAGATCCCTCCTCCGGGAACGCCTTCGGGGACGGGGAGCTGGGTGAAGAAGTCGACGGACAGTCCCGGGAGGCCCCGCTCGATCGTGTAGGCGATCAGCGCCACCAGGGGGATGAGGGCGATGACGAGGGCGACGTAGCACGACAATCCGCGTCGCTCGTTCCGATCAGCCTGCGCCGGCGCAGGCTCGAGCGCGAGGCGGCACGCACCACGCCCCGCCGCCGCTCGATGGCTTCGGGCGAGAGCAACGCCGCCGGATCCCGGCGCTCGGCCTCCAGGTTCGGTCGTCATGCCGGCACGCCCTCGGCTCGAGATCCGGCAGCACGTCGTCGCTGATCGGCGAAGCGTCTGGCCGCCTCCCCTGCTGCCGACGCACCAGAAGTTGGCCTCCGATATTGGCGAGCGCCGAGAACGCGAGGAGTACCACGACCAGGCCGATGACAGCGCTGCGCTGGATGCCGGTGGCCTCCGAGAAGAAGTTGACGACGGCCGATCCGAGGGTGGTGCCGGTGGCCAGCAGCGAGTGGGGGTAGTTCACCCCACCGCCGATCACCAACGCCACCGCGATGGCCTCCCCGAGCGCTCGGCCCATGGCCAGGGTGATGGCGGCCTGGATGCCCGAGCTCGCCCCGGGAATGACGGCCCGACGCACGACCTGCCACTTGGTGCCACCGAGGGCGAGCGCCGCCTCCCGGTCGGCCACCGACACCCCCTGGAAGGCGGTGCGGGTGAGCGCGGTCAGGGTCGGCAGCATCATGACGGCCAGCACGACGGAGGCCAGGAGGATCCCCGATCCGAGATCCCCGCCGCTGAAGAGGTGTTTCACCACAGGGATCTTCTGCAAGAAGGGTTCGACGTCGCGCTCGAAGAGGGGGACCAGGACGAAGAGGCCCCACAAGCCCGACGACGATGCTCGGGACCGCGGCCAGCAGGTCGACGCAGGTCGACAGCGGCCCGGCGAGCCGGCGCGGGCAGGAACTCGGACAGGGCCGCGGCGGTGGCGATGCCGACGGTGACGGCGAGGAGGAGGCCTATGCCGGTGGTGAGCAAGGTGTCGACGATGAAGACCCCGGCACCGAATTGCTCGGTGTCGGGGTTCCACGTCCCGCTGAAGATGAAACTCAATCCCGAATGCCTGAACGCCGGGGCGGCCTGCCAGACCAGGCTCACCACCAGCGCCACGACGACGGCGGCGAAGATCAGGACGCCGCCCCAGCGCAGTGCGGCGTACAGACGGCCCTTTCGGGCGTCTCCGTTCCCGGGCGATCAGCGGTCCGATGTGCCGCTGTCGCCCGGGGACGGCGGGCACGGCCTCATGGGCCGCTTCTCCTGGTTCGCCGCCCCCCGCACCGGTGGTCATCAGCCGGACACCCTACGGCCCCGGCCGCCGTTCACGGATCAATTCGTGAATATCGGCTGACCCGGTTGCAGTCTGCAGGCCGAGCAGCGTGGAGTGGGCCAGGTTCACCGCAGCCGGGGCAGGGGTGCGTACCCCAGGCCCGACGGAGTAGCTCTGCCCGCTGGTACTCACCCATTGGAAGAGCTTGCCCAGGACGATGCCGGTGTTGGTGTTCGCCTGCTTCTGGTAGATGAGCGCCCAGCTGAAGTTGGCCAGCGGATACGACGAGGCCCCGGCGGAGTAGATGATGTTGAAGTTGGTGGAGCTCGAGGCCGGTCGCGGTCGCGCCGGCGGCCGCAATGGTGCTGACCGAGGGTGTGACGTAGGTGTTGCTCTTGGTCAAGAGGGCGGCGTTGGTGAAGTTCGCCTCCAGCGCATAGGAGTACTCGACGTAGCCGATTGCCCCTTCGGTCTCCTGGATGTACCCGGCCACGCCGGCATTGAGTTCCTGGCCCGACGTGCCCGTGCGCGCGCCCGGCCGTGGGCCAGGTGGTCGAGGGCGCCGTGGCGCCGATAGCGCCGGTCCAGGTCGGCGACGTGTCGATGAGGTACTGGTCGAGGTCGTAACCGGGGCCGGAGGTGTCAGATCGGAACACCGGGATGATGTTCTCGTTGGGCAGCGTTCACGCCGGGGTTGAGGGCGGCGATGGCCGGGTCGTTCCAGTTGGTGATCTGGCGCAGGTAGATCTTCGCCAAGGTGGGTCCGTCGAGCTTGAGGCCGCCGGTCACGCCGCTGACGTGGTACGAGACGGCGACCCCACCCAGGTCGACGGGAACCTGGAGCACCGGTCCCTTCGACGCCGCGAGCTGGGCGGCGGTCATCGGGACTTCACTCTGGCCGAAGCTGGCTGTGTTCTGCTGGATCGCCGTCACACCGGGCCCACTGCCCGAGCCCGTGAAGTTGACGGTCACGCCCGGGTTGAGTTTGTTGTACTGGTACAGGACCCGGCCGTAGAAAGGCTGGATCGAGCTCGCGCCGATCCCGGTCAACGAAGCGGCGGGGGACGACGTCGGATTGGCCGACAGCGACCCGCCGGGCGTCGACGGTGTCGCGGCTTTCGCCGTGGTCGTGGTGATCGTGGCGGCCTTGCTCGTGGTCGGGGTGGCAGTCTTCGGCTTCCTTGCTCGTCGTGGTGGTGGCCCGCCGGCGGCCGTGGTCGTGGTGGTGCTGGCGCTGGACTTCGTAGTCGTCGTGGTCGTGCTCGAATTGTGCGTGTTGTCGGTCGTCTTCTTGGATGCCGACGGCGTCGAAGAACCGCACGCGGCAGCGATCAGACCGCCGGCCAGGACGACGACGCCGATGGCGAAAGTCCGGCCGAAGCGGCGATGCCCGCTTTGGGTCGATGTCGGAGAGTCGGGCGTGGTCTGCAAGGTCTTTCTTCCTCATTCCTCTTTTTGGTCGTCCTGCGGACAGGCTCAGGTCCGGGCTTCTGCAACGGACATTGCCGCGTAAGGGTCTCTGCGTGGGCCCCCGAAGGCGGATGTGATTCTTGACCAAAAACGTCAACAATGTCAATTACGGTGAGTTCGGGAGGTTAACTGGATTCAGGTGATTAGCGAGGTCACCGGTCATGGAGAAGCTGGTCGGGATCGTCGGAGACGACCAGCCGTCGACGAGCTGTGGGGCGATAAAGCCCAGGTCGACGGCCTGCCCCAGGAAGGTCAGGAGCAGGTCGAAGAACCCGTCGGTGTTCAACACCGCACATGGCTTGTCGTGGATGCCCAGGTGCACCCAGGTGACGGTCTCCATGAATTCCTCGTAGGTGCCGAACCCACCGGGCAGCATGATGACGGCGTCGGACAGCTCCGCCATACGGGCCTTCCGCTGGTGCATGGAGCTGACGACCTCCAGACGATGCAGGCCCTGGTGCGCGATCTCGTGGTCGGCCAACGAGCTGGTGATCACGCCGACCGCACGGCCGCCAGACCCGAGGACGGCGTCGGCCACCACGCCCATGAGGCCGACGGAGGCGCCTCCGTAGACGAGGCCGATGTCGTGGCCGGCCAGCGCGGCACCGAGGGAGGCGGCGGCGGCGGCGAACGTGGGCCGATTCCCGAGGCGCGACCCGCAGAAGACGGCGACGTCACGCAAGGGGGACACCGCAGGCGTGCCTGGCTAGGCGGCGTTGTCGGAGACGCGACACCGCTTGTGCGGAGGACCGCTTGGGTCGGCTCCGACGCACCATCGTCTCTGCGGCATCGCTGTCGTGGATGGTCAGGGAGAACGCCGTTCCCGCCAGGGCGAAAGCCGCAGCGGCCGCGAAGGCCAGGTGGTAGGCCCGCAGGTCGGGCTGCGAGATCCCTCCGGCGCCATGGGTCGTGCCGACTCCGATAAGCACCGTCGAGAGAACCGCAACCCCCACCGCACTTCCGACTTGCCGGCTCGTGTTGAACAGCGTCGAGGCACGCCCGGTGGAGGCCGGCGAGATCATGGCGAAGGCGGCAGCCTGATCCGGAACGAAGACCTGCGCCACGACCATTCCGAGCAGGAACATGAGGCCTCGGATCAGCCAGAGGCTCGTCGTGAGAGTGATCTGCGTGAGCAGGAACATGATGACGGTCAGTAGGAGGAGGCCACCGGTGATGTGTCGGCGCGGACCCAGCCTGGGGTAGATGAGGCGACTGGCGAATTGCGCACCGATCATGACGCCGAAGGCCTCGGGAAACGTGGACAGGCCGGACTGCAGGGCGCTGAGACCTCGGGCGTCCTGAAAATAGAGGGGGATCAGATAGAGGGCCCCCAAGAACGCTGCCGAGCTCAGAAAAATGACACTGGTCGACGAGCGAAAGAGGCGGGCGGACAGGAGCCGAAGGTCCACCATCGGTTGCGTCGTGCGAAGTTCGACAAAGACCAGGGCGGCGAGCAGCGACACGCCGATGACGCAACTGGCGATGACCGCCGGCGAGCCCCAGCCCTTGAGCGGCCCTTCGGAGACGCCGTACATGACAAGGCCGAGACCGGCCCCGCCCAGGATGAACCCTGGGATGTCGAAGGTGCCCGCGTCTTGTGGGGCCGACCGCTCAAGGCAGAGCGCGCCGAACGTCACCGCAGCTATCCCGATCGGGAGATTGACGAAGAAGACCCAGCGCCACGAGAGCTCGGTGACCAGGAGTCCGCCCAGCACAGGGCCAATGGCGGGAGCCAGGGTGGTCCCGATGGTCATAATGCTCGCCGCCCGCACTCGCTCGGACGGGGGGAACACCCGGAACAGCATCGCCATGCCCACCGGAGCCAACATGCCGCCGCCGGCACCCTGGATGACGCGGAAAATGACGAGTTCGGTCATGTTCTGTGCCAGCCCGCAGAGGACCGACCCCAACGTGAAGACGACGATGGCCGACATCAGCACCCGCTTCCCTCCGAAGCGGTCACCCAACCAGCCCGAGGCGGGTATGAACACGGCCAGGCTGACCAGGTAGGCGATGACGATCCCATCAACGGCGGTCGGGGCGATGTGGAAGTCCCGACCGATCGTCGGCAAGGCCACGTTCACGATCGTGATGTCCATGATGTTCATGAACATGGCCGAGACGAAGACCGCGCCGACGGCGATCTTCTGATTGATGGCGATCGGCGGGCACGAGCTGAAAACGTTCCTGACTGTGAGAGGCGATCCGGTTCTGGTCGCCGTCGGCTCGCCGAACCGCACGAACCGTGGTCCCGACCATATGCGCCAAGGGACGCGGCTCCGTGGGCATGGGGCTCATGGACCGGGAGCAGGTCGCCATGCGCTGCGGCCGGGTCCGAATGGTTAGCTCGGTCGACGTCGGTCGAAGTAGGAATGAGCCCCGGTGGAGCTCCGGAGGGCGAGAGTGCCTCGAGGGGGGCCTGGTCGCCGCCTCGTGCTCTGTGGCCTGGTCTGGTGCCTCGGCGCATCGGGCGGTCGCGCCTCTGCGGCAGCGCCTCCGACAAACGGCCGTGCCGTCGGGCACGGTCTGGCTGTGCCAGCCGGGCCAACCGATCGACCCGTGTGCGTCGAGTCTGGACTCCACCACCGTGACAGCCGAACGGGTCGACCAAGGTCGACGAGCGGTGGCGCCGAGCTCCTCGCAAGTTCGACTGCTTCTATGTGTACCCGACGGTGTCCACACAGCGGAAGGAGAACGCCAACCTGAAGATCCAACCGGCGGAGATCGCGGCGGCCATCAACCAGGCCTCACGTTTCTCACAGGTCTGCCGGGTGTGGGCACCCATGTACCGGCAGCGCACCGCCGCCTCGCTGGAGCAAGGTCTCGGCGATGACCCCACGGCGGACCAGGTCGCCTACGACAGCCTCCTGTCGGGGTGGGAGGACTATCTGGCGCACGACAACGACGGACGTCCCGTCATCTTCATCGGGCATTCGCAGGGGGCCGCCATGTTGATCCGATTGCTGCGCAGCCAGATCGACCCTCACCCGGCGCTCCGCAAGAAGATGGTGTCCGCCATCATTCTCGGTGGCAATGTGCAGGTTCCGAGAGGAAAGACGGTCGGCGGAAGCTTCGACCACATTCCGACATGCGGCTTCGCCGCAGGCGACGGGTTGCGTCATCGCCTATTCGACCTTTGGGTCCGTCCCTCCGACCTCGTCCGACTTCGGCCGGCCCGGACAGGGGGTCAGCCTGCAATCGGGTCAGACCACCTCGAAAGGGGAACAGGTCGCCTGCGTGAACCCGGTGACCGTTCTCGGACGCCAAGGGTGCCCTGCAGCCGTATTTCCCGAGCGCCGGCGACGAGCGTGCCGGGCGTGAAGGTGACGACCCCCTGGGTCTCGTTTCCGGGTCTGTACACGGCACAATGCGAGAGCAAGGGAGGGGCGACGTGGCTGCAGGTCGATTCCACCGTCGACGTCCGGCGATCCGCGCCCGCTCGTGACCGCCTCACTCGGTCCGGACTGGGGGTACCACGCCGAAGACGTCAACCTCGCCTTGGGCAACCTCGTCCAGGACGTGGCGCAGGAGGAAGCCGCCTACGGCGGCTGAGCGGCATGTGCTCGGCTGAGGGCTGGTCGTCTGCAGCACGATCCCATTTCCATCGGGGTCGTCGAAGGTGACGAAACGCCCCCAGGGCGCAACCTCGATGTCGCCGATGCGGAGGCCTTTCTCACGCAGGGAGGCGACGTCGCTCTCGAGTGCGTCCGTTTCGAGCACGATCCCCTTCAGCGTGCCGGCGGGCATGGTGGGGAACCATGTCACCAGTGTGAGCGAGGTGGCGGCGCCCGCCGGGCGCACCTGCACCCAGCGCATGTCCGGCCCCATCTCCGTTTCGGCCACGAGCTCGAACCCCAGCGTCTCGACGTAGAAGTCGCGGGCGCGATCCGGATCGGAGACCGGGACGGAGAACAATTGGACGTGGGATATGGGCATCCGGCCATTTTGGGTCAACCGTGCACGGGCAGTCAACGAGCCGTGGATCGGGACCCGGTCGTAGACTCCGACAGTGGCCAAGGTAATCGCCGTCGCGAATCAAAAAGGTGGCGTGGCCAAGACGACCACGGTGCATTCCCTCGGAGTGGCCCTGGCCGAGCAGGGCAAGCGGGTCCTCATGGTGGACCTCGACCCCCAGGCCTGCCTGACCTACTCGTCGGGGATCGACCCCGACGAGCTCGACGCCTCGTTGCATGACGTCCTGGTGCGACGGGCCATGATCGCCGACGTCCGGCGCCCGGTTCCGGGAGTCGAAGGGCTCAGCGTGGTCCCGGCCACGATCGATCTGGCCGGCGCCGAGGTACACCTGCTCAGCCGGACCGGTCGGGAGCACGTCCTGGCGCGGGCGCTGGAGCCGGTCCTGCCCGACTACGACATCGTCCTGATCGATTGCCCCCCCTCGTTGGGGGTGCTGACGATCAATGGCCTCACCGCGGCCGAAGTCGTCCTGGTTCCACTGCAATGCGAGGCTCTCAGCCAGCGAGGAGTGGGGCAACTCCTCGAGACGATCGAGGACGTGCGCCAGTTCGCCAACGAGAAGCTCTCCGTGCTCGGTGTGATCCCCACCATGTACGACAGCCGCACGACCCATGCCCGGAGGATCCTCGCCGAGGTAGGGGAGCGCTACGGACTGCGGGTCTTCGACTCCGGCGGTGCCCAAGTCCGTGCGATTCGCCGAGGGCCCCGAGCTCGGTCGCTCCGTCCTGCAGCATGCGCCGTTGTCGGCGGGAGCGATCGCCTACCGCTCCCTGGCGACGCAGGTGTACGACTCGTTGCAGGTGTCCTGACGTGGTTGGCGCAAAGAGCGAAAAGGCCCCCGATCCTCTCGGGAAGCGTGCGTTGTACGGGGTGCCGTCGGCCCCTGACGCGCGGCGGGGATGTCCCGGCCGAGGTGCCTGCGAAGGACGGGTTCGACTCCTCCGGGCTCGATTCCTCTGGGATCGACTCCGGGGCGGGCGAGCGGGCGCTGTACTCGGAGCCCCAGTGCCAACGAGAAGTGGGAGCGACGCCCCGACGGCCGACGGCCCGACGGCCCCGACGGCCCCGACGCCCCGTCGGCCGGGGGCGGACCGTTCACCGTGCGGTGCCAACGGTGCGGCCAGATCTCGCACGTCGGCCTGCTGAACCTGCTCATCTTCCAGCTCCCGATCGGGGTATGGCTTCCGCGGGGTCAATTCGACCGCCGCATGACGTGCCCTTCGTGTCGCAAGCGGTCCTGGTGCAGCGTCACGCTTCGTCGCGGATGAACCCATTGCTCCACTCCGGCGTAGGCTTTGGGAATGTTCGGTGGAATGGGTGGCGGAGGGTCGACCCTGCGCAACGTGCGTCTGGGGGCCCTTGCGGTGTTCGTGGTGCTCGGCCTCGCGCTCCACCGCAGCGGTTCGGCCTACAACGCACTTCACGCCGTCTACTTCGTCGTCATCGCCGCCCTGATCGTTGCCTCGATCGCCGGGCGGGGGAGAGGCCAACGAGGCCGTGGCGGCTATGGGGGTCCCGGTGGCTACGGTCCTCCCGGCGAGGTGCGACACGGCAGAGGAAGCTTCGGTTCGGGCCCGCCTCCGACCCCGACTGCCCACGGATAATCCTGATCCTGAAGCGGGCCCCTAGAGCACCGACTGCGACTGGGACGGCGGCTACTCCGACAGGTAGAACCGCAACGGGACGGCGGACTCGCGGGTGACCCGGCCGCGCTGCTCGAGCAGAACGAGGTGCGCCAGCGTCTCCCCGTTGGCGGCTCTCTGCATGTAATCGGGGAGATCGTCGAAGGGTCGCGACCACGAAAGGGCCAACGTGATGTCCCAGCACGAGACGCCCGGGCTCTTCTCCAGGACGCCTTCAATTTCCGCCAACCGGTCGCCGTGATGCGCAATGAGTGCGTCTACCCGTTCGTCGAGCCCCGAAAAGCGGTACTCGTGAGCCGGGAAGACCTCATCTGGATGGAGAGCCCTCACCTTGGTCAGGGACTCGAGATACGCGCCCAGTGGGTTCGCGAATTGCTGCGAGTGAAACGAGATGTTCGGCGTGATCCGGGGCAGGACGTGGTCACCCGAGAGCAGCAGCTTCTGATGGTCGGAGTAGAGGCAGATGTGTCCCGGCGAGTGACCTGGCGTCCAGACCGCCTTGAAATCCCAACCGGGAAGGTCGAGAACCTGGTCGTCCTCGATGAGGAGATCCGGTTGCGTGACGCTGAACGTCGTCTTGATCTCCATGGAGGCAAACGCCAGATCGGGGAGTTTGTCAGCGGGCACTCCCGACAAGGTGAAGAGCTCGCGCATCTCGTCCACCAAGCCGTCGGTGTCGTGGTAGCGCGTCTCGAGAAGCTTGGCATCGGCCGGGTGCAGTCCCGACCCACGCGCCCGAGGCCTCGCGCACCCGCCCGGCCAATCCGTAATGGTCGGGATGGAGATGGGTCACCACGACGCCCCGTACGTCGCCGATGGAACCGCCGGTTTCGACCAAGCCGGCATTCAGTGCATCCCAGGCATCATCGGTGGGCCAACCGGCATCGACCAGGGCCACACCGTTGTCCAGTTCCATCACGTAGACCGAGACGTAGCGCAACGGGTTGTTCGGAATGGGAACGGGAATGGACCACATGCCCGGTCGCACCTTCTCGACCGGGGGCAGCACGTTGCGGTCCCACGCCTCCTTCTGCGCCCTGCCGGTGACGGTGAACACAGCGGGCACGGTAATCGAACCCCTTTGGTGAAAGCCAAAGCGTGAGCACCTCCACGGTGCCAACCGTCGACGAGAAAGCCGTCGTGGCAGACAGGTGGTGTCAGCACGAGGGCCTCCTGGGGGTTAGCCACCTTGGCGCCCTCTTCCCCCGGAGAAACAATGAAACAGACGAGGTTGACGCGAGGAGAAGCCATTGGGAGCCGTGAGAATGGCGTTTCGCGCCAAACTGCGCCACCGATGGCGATCCTGGTTGGCCATTGCGATCCTCATCAGCATCGTTGGAGGGCTGGTCTTGGCCGCCTCTGCCGCCGGTCGCCGCACGCAAGCCGCGTTCCCGCAGTTCGTCACCGCACACGGCTTTGATGCCGATGTATACACGACGCAGCCGGTGGCGAAAGTAGCGAAGCTCCCTGGGGTTGCATCCGCCACAGAAGTGATCAGCCCCGACACAGGGCAGCCGACGTGCCAGTGCACCCACCCCATTAACCCGACGGAGCTCGGCGTCCTCTACGTGCCGAAAACGGGCAGATCTCCCTTTGAGCTCGTCTCGGGCCGCTTGCCTGACCCGTCGGCACCCGACCAGGTCCTGGCATCGTTCACTCTCCAACAGGATTACGGGGTGCACCTGGGGAGCGTGATCCGCGTGCCGTTCTACACGTTGTCCCAGGGCCCGGCCTACGACAACGCCGTCGGCGCACCACCCAAACCCGAGGGTCCGACCATCGCCCTCCATGTCGTCGGCTTCGAAGCCGCAGAATTCGAGTTTCCTACCGGGACAACCCCTTCGTACGACCTCTACACCACCCCCGCATTTGCCCGCACGGTCCTTCCACGTACACCGGCCGGCTACGTGTACTTGGTCAGCTTGCGTGACCGTGCGGCTGCTATCTCCCGTTTCGACGTCGCCGTGACGGCGCTGCACGGCGAAGGCGAGGAGGGTGGGTCAAATGAAGACTCGGCAGCTGCTTCGGTTGAAGCCTCCATCCACCCGCAGGCCGTCGGATGGTGGATCCTGGCTGGACTCGCCGCACTCGTCGGACTGGCGGTGGTGGGCCAGGCGCTGGCTCGTGAGAGCAACGTCGAGAGTGCGGACTACCCCACCATGGCCGCCCTCGGTGCAAATCGCCGCCAGCTGATTGCGCTCGGCATGGCCCAGAACCTTGCGGTCGGGCTCGTCGGTGCCGTCGGAGCCGTGGCGGTGGCCACCCTGCTCTCTCCGGTCGCCCCCCTTGGCGAGGCACGGGTCGCCGAGAGTTCCACCGGCCTCGCCTTTGACGCACCGGTCCTCCTGCTCGGGGCGCTGGGCACTGTGGCGGTCGTGCTGGTTCTCGGTGCGTGGCCCGCGTTCCGCGCCGCGGCAGCCGTACGCCCCGATGGTCGGACGGGTCCGACCCGCTCCTCAAAGGTGGTGGCGCACTTAGCGGCGATGGGCGCACCCCCGAGCGCGGTGATCGGCGTCAGGAACGCCTTGGAGCGACGGACCGGCGGGTCGCCGGTTCCCGTGGGCAGTGCCCTTCTCGGTACGGTGTTGGCCGTCACGGCGCTGTGCGGAACCGCAGTGTTCGGGGCCAGTCTCTCGCATCTGACTGCGACACCCAGGCTCTATGGCGATACGTTCCAGCTCAATTTCACGGACCCGTCCGGTGGCACCCCGGACGCCGTGGTCTTGAGAAGCCTCGAACACAACACCGCCGTCACCGGAATAACCGAGGGCATCGGCACGGAGATCTCGGTGGACAAGGTAGCGGTGGGAGCTGTCGCGGGAACAGCCGTCCGGGGTCCATTTCTTCTTTCGACAGTCACCGGTCACGTCCCGACTACGAACGATCAAATCGGCCTCGGCGACACGACGATGCGTCAGGTCGGCGCGCATGTGGGGTCGCTCGTCCATGTCACGGTGTCGCTGCCGTCGGGCGGGCGACGAACAGCTACGTTCCACGTGGTATCTCAGGTGTCCTTCCCTGTGATCGGAGGGGCGGTGAGCCTCGGTTCTGGCGCAGCGCTTACGACCGCTGGCTATATAGATACCGTCTGCCCGCAGGGTGCCACTCGAGCGACATGCACTGCGGCAGCGCTGGCGACCACAAATGGTGGCGGAATCCTTGTTCGTTTCGCCTCCGGCCGCCAGGGGACAGCGGCGATCAACAGGTATCTCGATACGTACCGGTCGACCGCAGCACTCTCGATTACCCCGACTTCCCTCATCAACTTCGGTGAGGCCGTGAATTTCCCGCTCATCTTCGGAGCAATGTTGGCCGTGGTCGGTGCGGCGACTCTGGCGCATCTTCTGGTGGTGAGCGTGTCGCGTCGGCGACAGGAGATCGGACTTCTCAAGGTGTTGGGTTTCGTCAACCGTCAGATCGCCTCGGCCGTGGCCTGGCAGGCCATGACGTTGGCGCTCATCGGCATCATCATCGGCGTCCCTCTGGGCGTGGTGGTCGGTCGGGTGATATGGACGGCGTTCGCCGACAACCTCGGTGCGGTCCCGGTCTCCATCGTGCCGATCTGGTTTGTCGGGCTGTTGGTGGGGAGCGTGGTCGTCGTCGCGAATCTCCTCGCGATCGGCCCCGCGCTGGTGGCCACCCGATCGAAGCCGGCGCGGCTGTTGCGCTCCCCCCAACTCAACGCGGTCTGAACCGCCGAGAAAGCTCGGGTGAAAATTTTGCGTCGGGCTGCCGGGATTTGAACCCGGGACCTCCTGCTCCCAAAGCAGGCGCGCTGCCAAGCTGCGCTACAGCCCGCAAAACAGCTACGGGAGAGGTACTTTACTGCCCTTCTGCGTCATGGACGGGGCGAACAGGGCTGATCGCGCCCGCATGCAGGCTCGATGCACCTTTCCGTTGGCAGTAATGGACCGGCGGTCGACGTCGAACAGGCCACTGGCCACGAGGAAACGAACCCCCCGTGTGCAATCGATCGCCCGACCGCTCCTAGCCCGTGCAGAGCGGCTTGTCCCCGTTGAGGGTCACGAACTTCGCGTGATTGATGCCCATCAGGTAGAAGCACTTGTTGTTCGATGGCTTGCCCTTGACGAATCCGCCCAGAGGTGGCGAAATTCCGTCCAACGTGGTGCCCTTGGGCAGAGCGTAGAGGCCCTTCAGGATTTCCGCCGACGTCGGATTCGCACTCAGATGCGCCCGCTTCGGCGGCCAATTTCAACTCGGTGCCTTCCGCCCAGACCTGCACGACGACCTCGCCGAAGTTGGGTCCCGCAGGCACGGATGGCGCGTACTTGTCGAGAGCCGCGTACATCGGCTTCGTCGCAGCGTCATGCACGAACCAGGGGACCTCCGGTTGCACGTCCACATTCCCCTGCATGGCCGGGATGGTCAGCCATGAGATCGAGACGGTGCCGTCTCCGCCGAACTCCAACGGCGCGTACCCCTGCGAGGCACAGTTCTGGGCCACCTTGGTCACGACTCCTGAGGCGTCGCCCACGTCCATGCCCGTTGCGCCGGCCTGCTTGGCGGCAAGGCATTGCGCCTCGTAGTTTGGTGCAGCGAATCCGATGCTGGCCGTGTAGACGAGTTTGAGGCCGATTTTGGCCAGGTCACCTTTCAACACTGCCGACGACTGGGCGCAGATCGCCACCTCGGCGCAGTAGAGATCGGCGACCTTCTTTACGCCGGCCCTCTTCATGGAGTCCGCCTCGCCCGGCGTTGCGTTGTTGAAGGTGAGCCCCGGGGTGAAGAAATCGGAGTTGGTGTAGCCGGCCACGGTGTCGGTGTCGCCGAGCACCGGTACTCCCTGCTGCTTCACATAGGACGCCCATGACTGATCCTCGTCGCTGTTATCCATAATGGCGACAACGTGATCCTGCTCGACCAGCGTTTGTGCGTCAGCGAGAGACGTGGTCGGGTTGTAGCCGTCGTCTTTCACTATGACGTCGACCTTGTGGCCGTCAATACCTCCCTGGGCATTGACAGACGATGCCCAGGCCTGCGCCGTGGGTGACGTCTGGGCGATGGTCGACGCCTCGGGCCCGGTGCAGCTGCAGATGTCGCCGACTTCCAAGGGGGCCGGCGTTGCCGCTCCGGCGGGTTGGCCGATGAAACCCACCGTGCTCAACCCTCCGGCGATCACCGTCGCAATGAGGACCCGAACTGCGAGCCCTTTGCCCCGCCACAGTGGCATCTGCATTGTCACTACCCCCCTACTGCCGTCAGGCGTCTGCCCAGCCGTTAGCGACATCGATGTCGATATCGGGGAGATTATTACCATCGAACGCCCTTGGCTGTCAACGAATCGCAACAAAGGGGGGCGACGCCTTTCGGCCAGGAATCACGTGGTGGTAGCACGACACCATCGAGTACGGGCAGCCCCCTCGACAGAAACGGCCTTGAAATGGAGACTCGAGGGATCGTGCTTTCCTGAACAGTCCGAAGGGGCCTTGGATCTATGAGTCAGGTTCTCCCGGTCGCCTGGTACCGATTCCGGGCGACGCTGGGCCGTCGCTGGGGCGGTTATGTGAGCGTGATCCTCCTCGTCGGGCTGGTCGGCGGCATTGCCATGGCTTCGATCGCAGGGGCCCGTCGCACGCAGTCGTCGTATCCGACGTTCATCAGCAGTACGAATCCCTCCACCTTGACCATCTCCACCTTCGCTGCGAACTCGGGCGGTAACCCCACGGGCTCGGCCAGGCTGACCGCCAGGATCAAGCACCTACCCGACGTGCGGACGGCCCGAACGCTCCTCGCTCCCGAGATTGTGCCGCTGGCGAAGGACGGCGCCCCGCGTCTGCGACGCGTTCGGCAATTCGATACCAGGGGCCAGTGTGGACGGCCTGTTGTTCGACCAGGACCGTCTCGCGGTCGTGCAGGGCCGTCTCGCCGACCCGAACCGGGCGGACGAGGTCGAAATGACCGCAAACACCGCCCATTCACTTGGAGTCCACATCGGCCAGGTCATCCCCCTGGGCTTCTATACCGATGCACAGACGAACGAATCGGATTTCGGCACCACCCGGGTCGCGCCGCGACTTCGGGTCGAAGCCAAGTTGGTCGGCATCGTCGTGCTCAACAACGAAGTCGTACAAGACGACATCGACAAGTCCTACGGCTTCGCAGTGGTCACGCCGGCGCTCATGCGACACGTCATCGCGGTGTCGCCGGCGGCAGCCCAGCCGGTTCTCTACGGCCTGCAACTCGCGCACGGCGACCGGGACATCGTCAAAGTGGAAAAGAGCCTGACGTCGATTCTCCCGGCAGGGTCAACCTACGAATTCCATGTGACCTCGCGCGTGGTCTCCGCGGTTGAGCTCTCTGTCAAGCCGGAATCAGTGGCGCTCGGCGCCTTTGGCCTCATCGCGGCATTGGTGACAATGGTGCTCGGGATACAGGCCATCTCGCGCCAGCTGCGACTCGGTCAGGAGAACCGCCAGGTGTTGCGCGCGCTGGGAGCAAGTCCGGCGGTCACGGTCGGCGATGGTCTCCTCGGTGTGCTCATCGCCATCGTTCTCGGCTCGTTGCTCGCTGAGGTAGTTGCGGTGGCCCTGTCGCCACTGGCCCCGTTGGGGCCGGTCCGCCCCGTCTACCCTGATCTCGGGGTCTCCTTTGATTGGACAGTGCTCGGAATAGGCCTCGCCGTTCTCCTGATAGGGCTCGGATCAGCGGCCATCGCACTCGCGCTCCGGGGAGCACCACATCGGGTCCGTCGCACCGAGCTGGTGGCGACGCAGGGTTCGAGAGTGGTGCGCGGGGCCGAGGTGGCGGGGATGTCGACAGCCGGAGTCCTGGGCCTGCAGTTCGCCCTCGACCGGGGCCGGGGACGTACCGCGGTGCCCGTGCGCTCCGCCTTGCTGGGCACCGTTCTCGCCGTGGCCCTGGTGGTGGTCACCCTCACGTTCGCCAGTGGCTTGAACACCCTGGTGTCGCACCCGGCGCTGTATGGATGGGACTGGAACTACATGCTCAACCCGAGCGACGATGTGCCACCGCAGACCCTCACCGTCCTCGATCATGACCCTGACGTCGCTGCCTGGACCGGGGCCAATCTCGCGAACGCGCAGATCGACGGCCAGAGCTTCCCCATCCTGTTGAGCAGCACCAATGCCGCGCTGACGCCGCCGATCCTTTCGGGCCATCGGCTCGAGGCAAAGAACGAGATAGTGCTCGGTGCGGCCACGCTGGCCGCGCTCCACAAGCACCTGGGCAACACGGTGGTCATCAGCTACGGCACGCGCGCCGACGCACCGGTCTACGTCCCACCGACGCGCCTCACCGTCGTCGGGACGACCACCCTCCCAACCGTCGGCTATACGAGCTTCATTGCCGACCACACCTCCATGGGTACCGGCGCCATCGTGGCCAAGGGAATAGAGCCAGCGGCATTTCAACGGGCACTCCATAGTCCCGACCCGAATTTCGACGGCCCCGAGATGGTCTTCGTGCGGTTACGCGACGGGATCAGCGCCAATGCGGGCCGAAGAGACATGCAACGTGTCGCCAGCGGGGCCGCCAAGGTGTTCAAGGATGACCCGATGGGAGAAGGGAACGGTGTCACGGTCCTCGGCGTCCAGCGCCCCGCCCAGATCGTGAACTACCGGAGCGTGGGTTCGACTCCCGTCATCCTCGCCGTCGGGCTCGCCGTGGGTGCGATCGCCGCGCTCGGCCTTACCCTGGCGGCATCGGTGCGCCAACGTCGGCGGGATTTGGCCGTGATAAAAGCCCTTGGCTTCGTGCAACGACAATTGTCGGCGGCCGTTGCATGGCAGGCGATCGTCGCGGCCATCGTCGGGGTCATTGTGGGGATACCGCTCGGCATCGTCGTCGGGCGCCAACTCTGGATCCTCTTCGCCCGCAATATCGACGCAGTCCCTGACCCGACCGTTCCCGTCTTGTCGGTGCTCGGTGTCGGTGTCGGCGCCCTTGTGTTCGCTTACCTCGCCTCCGTCCTCCCGGGACGGAGGGCGGCGCCGCGTCCCGACAGCCCTTGCCCTTCGGGCCGAGTGACGCCCGTACCCGATGAAGCTTTTCTTGAGCCTGCCGGGTTAACGTTTGCCCCGTAGCGATGTCCGACCGGGGGAGCCGGATGCATCTTGCGATAGGCGGCCGCGGCGAGAAGATATATGCGGCGTAGGCACCGTCTCCTTTGCGTCGCCGGCCTTGCGGCCCTGGGTCTGCTCACACTGGCGGGCGGGTTGGCCGTCGTCACCGCCGCTCCCGCAACTGCCGCCGTCGCACGAGCGAACACCCCCGCCAGCCGCCAGCGCCAACGCCAACGCCGCCCAGGGCTACTGGTTGGTGGCGGCCGATGGCGGCATCTTCACGTTCGGTGACGCCGCCTATTACGGCTCGACCGGCGCCATAAAGCTGAACCAACCCATCGTGGGCATGGCTCCCACCCCCGACGGCAGGGGCTACTGGTTGGTGGCGGCCGATGGCGGCATCTTCACGTTCGGTGACGCCGGCTTCTACGGCTCGACCGGCGCGCTGCGACTCAACCAACCCATCGTGGGCATGGCTCCCACCCCCGACGGCAGGGGCTACTGGTTGGTGGCGGCCGATGGCGGCATCTTCACGTTCGGTGATGCCGGCTTCTACGGCTCGACCGGCGCCATAAAGCTGAACAAACCCATCGTCGGCATGGCCGCCACCCCCGACGGCAGGGGCTACTGGTTGGTGGCCTCCGACGGGGGTGTCTTCACGTTCGGGAATGCCGGTTATTTCGGATCGACCGGCGCCATAAAGCTGAACAAGCCGATCGTCAGCACGGCCGCCACCCCCGACGGCAGGGGCTACTGGCTGGTGGCCTCCGACGGGGGCGTCTTCACCTTCGGCGACGCCGGTTATTTCGGTTCGGCGGCGAGCGTCAACCCCGGAGCGGGGAGCATCGTGGCCATCTCGCCCGTTTCGAACGGGCAGGGCTATTGGATCGCCGCCAGCAGCGGAGCCGTCGACGCCTTCGGTGCCGCAACACCGGAGGGCTCTTCAGTGGGCCTCGCCTTGAACGAGCCCATCGTGGGTTCGGCCGGCGTGCCGTCCGCCCCGGCAGATCAGGCGTCTCCTGCGCCTCTCTCCGTCACGCCGGCCCCCCTGGCCCTCGCGACGAGAGGAGCGCCCTATGGCGCCGCGCTGATCGCAACGGGCGGCGTGGCGCCCTACTCCTGGGTTCCCCTCGGCTCACTTCCCCCCGGGCTGAGCCTCTCCTCCGCCGGCGTCATCACCGGCACGCCCAGTGCGCTCGGGACGTTCGCGTTCACGGTGCAGGTGACCGACAGCACGGCGCCGGTACCCCTTACGGCGACGGGGCCGGTTTCGATCTCCGTGGAGGTGCCCCCTCCGGCGATCACGACGACGTCACTGCCCGGAGCCGTCGTCGGCACCGGATATTCCGCCGCGCTCACTGCGACGGGGGGAACCTCCCCCTATGCGTGGGCGGTCGTCAGCGGCTCGTTGCCGGCCGGGTTGACGCTCACTCCGAGCGGGTCGATCACAGGTATGCCGAGCGTCCAGGGAAGCGCCACCTTCACCGTGCGGGCCACCGATGCCTCGGCCTCACCACTTGTCGCGTCTGCCGATCTTTCGATCGCCGTCTTTCCGGCAGCTTCTTCGATTTCCACCGCCGACTCGTCAAACTGGTCCGGCTACATAGAGCTCAACGGCCCGTTCACGTCGGTGACCGGCACGTTCAGCGTGCCGTCACTCCTGCCCCACATCTCTTCCAGCGATCTCATGGCCGAATGGGTGGGAATCGACGGGGGAACCCTCGGCGATAGTGCTCTCCTACAAGCCGGGTTCAACGAAGTGCCGGATCCCAACGATCCCGGCAACCCGAAAGGCTTTGTCATTCAACCCTGGTGGGAGATTCCGCCGGCGGCCGAGACGTACATCACCAACGTGTCGATCCAGCCGGGGGATCGGGTGACGGTGACCATCGAGCAGATCAGCGGGAGCGACTGGAGCATCACCCTGACCGACGACACCAACGGGGGAACGTTCACAACCGATCAGACCTACAGCGGTCCCGCGAATACCGCCGAATGGATCCTCGAGGCGCTCACGGCCAACGGGAGCGTTGCTCCGCTTGCGCCGTTTTCGCCCGTCGTCACGTTCGGCGATCTCGGGTTCACGGGCCCCAGCACGGAGGTGCAGCAGGTTTTCATGCTGCAAAGTTCCAATCAGGTGGCAACGCCCTCGACGCTCGACGGCAATGGCTTCAACGTGGCCTACGGCAGTACCGCTCCTGCGCCGCCCTGATCCTGCGCCGCCCTGATGTCCTGCGCTCCCAGGATGGAGGGAGTCGTCAGTCCTTCTTCTTCCCCAAGATGCGATTCATTTTCGTCCCACATATAGGACACAGGCCCTGAGCAGCCCGCCGGCCGTTGGCCAGCTCGACTTCTTGCCCATCGAACTCACGCTTTTCGCGACACTTCACGCAGTAGCCCTCAAAATTTGCCATGCCAACTCCTCTTTTCGGCGAGCCCGTCGGTGAGCCCCCGGGATTGCCCCGAAAGTTAGCGGGGAGGTTTGGCGAAGGGGGGGATGCTCAGGCTCATCCAGGCAGGGGACGGCTAGCCTCAGGCACGTGCCGGGGGAGCCGAAAAGAGAGCAAATGGGGGATGCAGAAACGGGCTTTTCGGGCCGTGGCAGGGCGGCTACAGCGGCGCTCGCCGAGACGTGGGAATCGCTGGTCGACGTCTGTCGGGGCCTGAGTGTGCAGGAGTGGCACCGGCCCACCGGATGCCCCGGATGGAGCGTCCAAGATCACCTTTCGCACCTCATCGGGATCGAGCGGGCTCTGTCCGGAGAGCCGACCCCGCAGTCGGATGACCGCCTCGGCGACCACGTCCGCACACCCTTCGCCGAGGAAAACGAGCGATGGATCGCCGTGCGCCGGTCCACGGCGGGGCCCGACGTATTGACCGAGTTCGTCGCTGTCACCCACCTCCGGCTGGCCACGCTGCGCCGGCTGACCGAGGATGAGTGGGCCCGGGTCGGCCCCACCATCGTCGGCGAGGTGGCCCTCGCCGACTTCATGAAAACCAGGGTCTTCGACAGCTGGGTCCACGAACAGGATGTCCGCGTCGCCCTGGGCCGGCCCGGTGGGAGTGGTGGGAAGGCCTCCGCCGTCGCTGTGGGCCAGGTCGAGGCTGCCATGGGGTTCGTCGTCGGCAAGAAGGCCGCCGCGCCCGAGGGGTCGGTCGTGCGCTTCTCGGTGACCGGGCCCGGCCGGGATTCCTGCCGGATCACGCTCGCCGTGGAGGCCGGTCGGGCCCGCCGGGTGGCCGACAGGGCCGTCCCCACCGTGACCCTCACCCTTTCGAGCCTCGACTTCGTCCGTCTGGGCTGCGGTCGGGTGGCGGCGAAAGAGGTGGAGGCCGCAGGAGGGGTGGAGGTGGACGGGGACGCGGCCCTCGGGAAGAAGATTCTGGAGTCCATGAACTTCATGTTCTGATCGGCCAGTAGAGTGTGCAGTTCGTGATGCGTGCCACCACTGAACCGTTGGAGGGAAACCTCGTCCGCCTGAGCGTCGAGATCGACGAACCAGAGTTCGACAAAGCTCTCGGCGACGTCGTCAAGACCCTGGCCACCCAGATCCGCGTGCCCGGTTTCCGGCCCGGGAAAGTGCCGCGCAAGGTGCTGGAGGCCCGCATGGGTGGTGCCGGCGCGCTGCGCGCCGAGGCTCTCCGCGAGGCGTTGCCCGATTTCTATGCACGTGCCGTCGTCGATTCGGAGATCGACCCCATCGCCTCCCCCGAGATCGACATCACCTCGGGTGAGGACAGCGGCGCCATCAGCTTCGACGCCGTCGTCCAGGTGCGGCCGACCGTCTCCATCCCCGGCTACGACGGCCTGCAGGTGACCCTGCCCGGCATCATCGTCAGCGACGAGGACGTCGACCGTCAGATCGACCGCCTGCGCGAGAACGACGCCGAGCTCGAGCTCGTGGGCCGGCCCGCCATCGACGGCGACCAGGTCACCATCGACCTGCACGGGAACGACGCCAGCGGTGCCGAAGTGATCGGCGTCGACGACTACCTCTATGAGGTGGGGAGCGCCACGGTCACCGCTGAGCTCGACGAGACCCTGCGCGGCGCCAAGGCCGGCGACATCCTGACGTTCTCCTCCGCCGCACCCGGCGACGAGGACGAGGTGATTTCGTTCCGGGTCCTCGTCAAGGACGTCAAGGTCAAGAAGCTGCCCGAGCCCACCGACGAGTGGGCGGCCGAGAGCTCCGAGTTCGAAACCATGGCCGAGCTGCGGGCGGACATCTCGGACCGCCTGGCCCGGGTCAAGCTGGTGCAGAGCCAGATGGCCCTGCGGGAGAACACCATCGAGGCCGTGGCGGCCCTGGTCGATGACGGCGACGTCCCCGAGGTGCTCGTCGATTCCGAGGTGAACGAGCGGCTGCACGACCTGCAACACCGGCTGGAGGCCCAAAAGCTGGGTCTGGGCGAATACCTCCAGGCCACGGGGCGTACGCCCGACGATCTCCTGACCGCGGTGCGGGCCGACGCCCACCGGGCGGTGAAGGCCGATTTGGCCCTCCGTGCCCTGGCCGAGGCCGAGGAGCTGGGGTTGAGCGACGAGGAGCTCGACACCGAAATCGCCACCATGGCCGAGCGGATGGAGACCTCCCCCGTGGAGCTGCGGCGCCAACTCGACACGGCCGGACGAACCGGCGCGGTACGCTCGGAGCTACGAAAGGGCAAGGCGCTGCAGTGGCTGCTGGACCACGTGGAGCTCTTCGATGAAGAGGGCAATCCGATGTCGCGGGACGATCTGAAGATCGACGCGGCGGAGGAGGCCACCGAGGAGGGCACTGACGTGGCCGACGAGGCGGCCGAGGAAAACGAGGAGAACGAGTGATGATGCAGAACGGTGAGCGGAACGCAGGTGACGTGTACGGCGGTGACCTGTACGTCGGGGATCGGTACAGGGCGAACAACTATCTCGTTCCCACCGTCATCGAGTCGTCCAACCGGGGCGAGCGGGCCTACGACCTCTATTCACGCCTCCTGCGTGAGCGCATCATCTTTCTCGGCACCCCGGTCGACGACACGGTGGCCAACCTGGTCTGCGCCCAGATGCTGTTCTTGGAGTCCGAGGAGCCGGACAAGGAGATCCACCTCTACATCAACTCGCCCGGTGGGGACATCACGGCGCTGTTCGCCATTTACGACACGCTGAAGTTCATCAAGCCGGACGTCTCCACCTTCTGTTACGGCCAGGCCGCCTCGGCGGCGGCCGTGCTCCTGGCGGCCGGTGCACCCGGCAAGCGGTTCGCACTTCCGCACGCCCGGATCCTCTTGCATCAACCGTGGGGCGGCGTGGAGGGTCAGGCGAGCGACATCGAGCTCCAGGCCAAGGAGATCCTCCGCATGCGTGACCTGTTGACCAGCATGCTGGCCGAGGACACCGGCCAGACGCACGAGAAGGTCACCAAGGACACGGATCGCGACTTCATCATGACGGCGGACGAGGCGGTGACGTACGGCGTGATCGACGAGATCATCACTTCCCGGACGATCGCCCCGCTCGAAGCTATCGGCGCTGCATAGGCCATCTAGAACGTCTCGGCGAGAGCAACGGGAGAGGGGTTTCGGTGGCGAAGTTCGGCGAAGGCGGAGATCTGGTCAAGTGCAGCTTCTGCGGCAAGACGCAGAAGCAGGTCAAGAAACTGATCGCCGGACCCGGGGTCTACATCTGCGATGAGTGCATCGATCTGTGCAACGACATCATCGCCGAGGAGCGCGACGAGACCGCGGAGCTCTCTTTCGAGGACCTGCCCAAGCCGAAGGAGATCTTCAGCTTCCTGAACGACTACGTCGTCGGCCAGGAATACGCCAAGAAGATCCTTTCCGTCGCCGTGTACAACCACTACAAGCGGGTGCAGGCCGGACCGGTCCAGGAGGACGGGGTCGAACTGGCCAAGTCCAACATCCTCCTGCTCGGCCCGACCGGGTGTGGCAAGACGCTGCTTGGCCCAGACCCTGGCCCGCATGCTGAACGTGCCCTTCGCCATCGCCGACGCCACCGCGCTGACCGAGGCCGGCTACGTCGGCGAGGACGTCGAGAACATCCTGCTCAAGTTGATCCAGGCGGCGGACTACGACGTGAAGCGGGCCGAGACCGGCATCATCTACATCGACGAGATCGACAAGATCGCCCGCAAGAGCGAGAACCCCTCCATCACGCGTGACGTCTCGGGCGAAGGTGTCCAGCAGGCGCTGCTGAAGATCCTCGAGGGCACGACGGCGTCGGTTCCACCCCAGGGCGGGCGCAAGCACCCGCATCAGGAGTTCATCCAGATCGACACGACGAACATCCTGTTCATCTGCGGTGGAGCGTTCGCCGGCTTGGACCGGTTGATCGAGGGTCGCATCGGCAAGCGGGGCATCGGCTTCCGGGCCGAGGTCCACCGCCGCGAGCGCGACGACGGGGAGATCCTGCGCCACGTGCTGCCCGAGGACCTGATCAAGTTCGGCCTCATCCCCGAGTTCATCGGGCGCCTGCCCGTGGTGAGCGCTGTTTCTCCGTTGTTCAAAGATGCCCTGGTGCAGATCCTGGTCGAGCCCAAGAATGCGCTGTCCCGGCAGTACGAGCGTGTCTTCGCCCTCGACAATGTCGAGCTCGAGTTCACGCCTGACGCGCTGGAGGCGGTGGCCGAGCAGGCCATGCTGCGCGGGACCGGTGCCCGGGGCTTGCGGGCCATTCTCGAAGAAGTCCTGTTGGACGTGATGTACGACCTTCCGAGTCGCTCTGACGTCGGCAAGTGCGTGGTCGACCGCGCCGTGGTGCTGGACCGGGTCGCTCCGACCCTGGTTCCCGTGGGCGGCGTTCCGGTCAAGTCGACCCGCACCCGGCGCGCCGCTTCCTAGCCGGCACCGGCCGCACGCTGTCGGGTGGCTGAGGAGAGCGACCGGGGCCGGTTCACCCTTGGCGCCCCCGACGGGCGGGGCAGCTTCGGCCTCCGCCGGGTTTGCGGACCTTGACGCCGCCCTGAAGTGGCTGGACGCCCACATCGATTTCGAGTCGAACATGCCCAGCCGGCGCGCCCTGCCCACGCTCGACCGCATGAAAGCGCTCATGGCCGTGCTGGGTGACCCCCATGAATCGATTCCCTCCGTCCACATCACCGGGACCAACGGCAAGGGCTCCACATCGGCCATGGTGTCGGCCTTGCTGATGGCGCAGGGCCTGAGCGTCGGGACCTACACGAGCCCGAACCTGCACCGGGTCTCCGAGCGGCTGGCGCACAACGGCGAGCCGATCGGTGACGAGGCCTTTCTCGACGTGCTCTCGGAACTGGCCTCGCTCGAGGCGATGGTCCCCGAGCGGCCCACCCGCTTCGAACTGCTGACCGCGGCCGCCCTCTCGTGGTTCGCCGACGATGCCGTCGATGCCATGGTGGTCGAGGTCGGGCTGGGCGGCACGTGGGACAGTACGAACGTGCTTGCACGGCGATGTCGCCGTCCTGACCAATTTCAGCTACGACCACACCGATGTGCTCGGACCGACCCTCGAAGGCATCACCGAAGACAAGTCGGGGATCATCGAAGCGGGGAGCCACGTGGTCGTGGGCGAGACCCGGGCCGATCTGGTGGCGATCGTCGAGGCCCATGCGGCCCGCGTGGGTGCGGCCGGAGTATGGGTGGCCGACCGGGACTTCGGCTGCGACGAGAACCGGGTCGCCGTCGGAGGTCGGTTGGTGACGCTCTGGACGCCGGGTGGACGGTACGAGGATGTGCTCGTGCCCCTGCACGGTGCGCATCAGGGACGTAACGCGGCCTGTGCACTCGCCGCGGCGGAGGCGTTCTTCGGGCGTCCGCTCGATCCCGAAGTCGTCGACGAGGGTTTCGGGGTCGTCCGGGTGCCCGGTCGTCTCGAAGTGTTGGGGCGCCGGCCACTCCTGTTGGTCGACGGGGCGCACAACGTGGCCGGCATGACCGCGCTCGGTCTTGCCTTGGCCGAGGAGTTCGCCGTCGAGGGCAACAGCGTGGCGGTGATCGGCATGCTCTCGGGTCGTGACCCCCTGGCCATGCTGGCGGCGTTGGCGCCGTCCGACGTCACCACCGTCGTGGCGTGCCAACCTGATTCGCCCCGGGCCCTGCCGGCCGAGGACGTGGCGGACGCCGCCCGGGCCCTGGGCCTGAGTGTGCACGTGGAGCCATCCGTGCTCGACGCCCTGGCGCTGGCGAGGGGACTGGTCAATGCCCGTGGTCTCGTCGTGGTCGCCGGATCGCTCTATACCGTGGGCACGGCCCGTGGCGAAATCCTCTCCGGCGCCGTCGGCTGGGAGGACGCCGGCCGCTAAGACGAGCGAGGATGCCGCAAGGTTTCCTGGTGCTGGCCTTACCTCGTGAGAAGGGGTCGTCCAGGGGCGCCGCAGGCGAGGCCGGGCACGAGTGGCCGGCCGACTCTTGACGGCGCCGGTGGTTGACACCGCGCCAGGCACGATCGAGTTGGTCAGCCGCCCTGAGGCTGGCCTCCTTGCGGGTTTTTGCCTCTCGCGCGAGCCAGGCAGAAGAGGGCGGAGTGTTGGAGTGGACCCACGGATATGCCACGAGACCCGTCCGCCTGTGGCCTGTAATTTCTGACTGCTAGAACTCTAGCGGTGAGTTTTCACAGTCTCGGGAGGTGCCAACCACCCGAAATGGTGCCCGGAAAGTCGTATCTAATCTCTCAACCAGTCATTGAGGGTTGAAGTCTCTACTTGAGGTTAAGGGTTTGCGCGAGGGCCTGGCCCTGCTGACGCACCGGGGGCGCACGCCACCCCGTGTGTGCTGCTGCTACTCTCCTCCGCTCGTGGATCGAACCCTTGTCATTGTGAAGCCGGATGGTGTGGAACGCGGACTGATCGGCGAGATCGTCGGCCGCTTGGAGCGGAAGAATTTGCGTCTCGTGGCCGCCGAATTGCGCACGGTCAGCGTCGAACAGGCCCAGGCGCACTACGCCGAGCACGCCGAACGGCCTTTCTTTCGGTGCTTTGGTGACATTCTTCACGCGTTCGCCCGTGCTCCTCATGGTCGTCGAGGGTCCGAAGGACACGTATGCGGTGGTGCGCACGATGATGGGGGTGACGAACCCGGCCGAAGCCGCTCCGGGGACGATTCGGGGCGACCTCGGCATCGAGACGACCGAGAATCTGGTGCACGGCTCCGATTCGCACGAGTCGGCGGCGCGGGAAATCGCCCTTTTCTTCCCGGAACTCGCCCCTTCGTAAGAGGTTGCCGCAAGGTTGCCTTGTGGTTGACCGAACCGTCCCCTAACCTGGTACCTCACCTACAGGTACCGGATTCCCTCCGGTGCTCGTCCCGCATACACCGGGAGAAAGTCCTTTATGGCAGACAATCGCCTTTCCCTCCTAGGTCGTGACATGGCTGTCGACTTGGGTACTGCCAACACGCTCGTCTACGTGCGCGGTCGCGGCATCGTCTTGAACGAACCCTCTGTGGTCGCGGTGGACGTCAAAGACGGGCGGCCGCTTGCGGTAGGTGCCGAGGCGAAACGGATGATCGGACGTACGCCGTCGAACATCCAGGCCATCCGCCCCCTCAAAGACGGCGTGATCGCCGACTTCGAGATCTGCGAGAAAATGCTGCGTTACTTCATCCATCGCGTCCACCAGCGCCGCTTCGCCAAGCCGCGCATGGTCATCTGTGTTCCCTCCGGCATCACCGGCGTCGAGCGGCGGGCCGTAATGGAAGCGGCTGAATACGCCGGCGCACGGCGCGCCTACATCATTGAGGAGCCGATGGCGGCCGCAATCGGTGCCGGTCTCCCGGTGCACGAGCCGACAGGCAACATGGTCGTCGACATCGGCGGCGGTACCACGGAAGTCGCAGTGATTTCGTTGGGTGGCATCGTGACGAGCCAGTCGGTGCGCATCGGTGGCGACGAGCTCGACGAGGCCATCATCGCCTTCGTGAAGAAGGAGTTCAGTCTCGCCCTGGGCGAGCGCACGGCGGAGGAGATCAAGATCACCCTCGGCTCGGCGTACGAGTTGGAGCAGGAACTGCACGCGGAAATCCGCGGTCGGGACCTCGTGAGCGGTTTGCCGAAGACCATTGTGGTGTCCACCGAGGAAATCCGCCGGGCGATCGAGGAGCCCGTCTCGGCCATCGTCGACGCCGTCAAGGTCACCCTCGACCGCACGCCGCCCGAATTGGCCGCCGACATCATGGAGCAGGGCATCGTCCTGACCGGTGGGGGAGCCATGCTGCACGGGCTGGCGGCCCGCCTCCAGAACGAGACGGGAATGCCCATCGTCGTCGCCCGCGACCCGCTGAATTGCGTCGCCGTCGGTGCCGGTCAATGTCTGGAAGAGTTCGAAGCGCTCAAGCGGGTGCTGATCACCACGTCTACGCGCTGACGGATCGTCCGGGATTTCCGGGGTGGCGAGGTCACGGCGGTCGCGCCGCACGCTGACGGTTGTCGTGCTGGTCGTGTTGTCGCTCTCGATCATCTCGCTCGACCTCAACGGGCGGACGCACAGCATCACGTCCGGTGTGAAGTCAGCGGCGAACACCGTGTTCTCGCCGCTGCGCAACGCGGTCAGCGATGTCCTCAGCCCGATCGGCGACTTCTTCGCCGGTGCCGTGCACTACGGATCGCTGCAGTCGGAGAACCAGAAACTGCAAGCGGCGAACGGCAAGCTGCGCCAGGCTCTGGCCCAGAGCGCCTTCGAGAAGAACCAGCTCTCCCAGCTTCGTCAGCTCATGCTGTTGAAGAACCTGCCGTCCATCAACGCCCTGCCCACGGTCATTGCGGAGGCGGTGGAATTGAACGCGTCGAACTTCACCATGACCATCACCATCGACAAGGGACGATCGGACGGCGTCGACGTCGGGATGCCCGTCGTCGGCGCGGGCGGGCTGGTGGGACAGGTGATCCAGTCCTTTCATCACACCGCCGTGGTGCGACTGGTCAAGGACGGCCAATCGAAGGTGGGCGTGAGCTTCGGCGCGACGCAGTCCTACACGGCCACCGTTGACGGCCAGGGGCCCAATTCCTCCATGACGGCGGATCTGGTGGCACCGCACACGCCGCTGCGCAAGGGCGAGGAAATGTATACGAGCAGCCTCGATGCGGCCGCGTTCCCTCCCGGCATCCCCGTGGCGCGTGTCTCGTCCTTCCACACCAGTGCCGGCGCCAGCCAGATGACGATCGCGGTCACTCCGTCGGCCGATCTCAGCCAATTGGCCTATGTGAGTGTCGTGCTCTGGGAGCCTCCGGCGTGAGCGCTCGTGTCATCCTCCGCCTCGCCCTGGTGACGCTCCTTCTGCTGTTGCTCCAGTCGACCGTGTTGCTCTCGCTACGGATCGGGGGCATCCACCCCGACATCCTGTGGCTCCTGCCGATCACCGCCGCCCTCCTCGCTGGCCCCGAGACCGGCGCCCTCGTCGGATTCTGGTCCGGGCTGGCTTTCGATCTGGTTCTTCCCACCCCCTTCGGCCTCAGTGCCCTGGTCGGCTGTTTGTTGGGGTATTCGATTGGTGCGGCCACGGCGGCCGTCGACAAGCGCGCCGTGTGGCTGAAGCCGGTGGCCGCGGTTGTGGGGAGCGTCGCGGCTGACATGCTGTTCTCCGTGCTCGGAGCCATCTTCGGCCAGCAACAGATGGTGCAGGTCGACTACCTCTCACTTTTCTTTATCGTCGCTGTGTCCAGCGCGCTGTTGGTGCTGCCCGTGAACCGCTTGATGCGGTGGGCGCTTTTCGCAGAAGGGACCCGGCGCACGCTGGTGTCAGCCCAGTCGCCTGAGGGTGGTCTTTGGTGAAGCGGACGCTGCGTCACCCCATCCGGGGGGATCGCCTCCATCCCAAGCCCTCCTCACGACCGCCTCGAAAGTCGGCGTGGCGGAGCGAGTCGCGCCAACCGCGTATGCGGCCACGCAAGAGCGTCAATGTCGCGTCCCTCGTCGGCTTCGCCCGAGGACCAGCCGTCGCGCCCGAACCTACGTCTGCGGGTGGTGGGGATCCTCTTCCTGGTCCTCTTCCTCGTCCTCGGGCTCCGGTTGTGGACGCTGCAGGTCATCGACGGCAAGTCCTACGCCGCGGCCGTGACCCGCAACCAGGTCCGCGTGGTCCAGGTGACCGCACCACGAGGTCAGATCGTCGACCGCAACGACACGGTGCTGGTGACGAACGTGCCCGATCAGGAGCTCCTGCTCTCCCGCGTCACCGCGACGGAGGATCCCTCCATCATCGGCAAGGTGGCCGCCCTCATCGGCCAGACACCGGCGCAGGTGGACCAGTCGGTGAAGAACGAGCGCTACAGCCCTTACGAGCCGGTGCCGGTGGCGACCAATGTCCCGGCGGACACCGTGCAGTACCTGCAGACGCACCAGTCCGACTATCCCGGTGTCACCGTGCAGACCGTCACGCAGCGCTCGTATCCCCAGTCGGGCACCACCGCCACCCACGTGCTCGGCTACCTGGGGGACGTCACGCAGGCACAGATCAACGCGGATCCCAAGGCCGACTACACCAGCGGCAGTCTCGTGGGGCAGTCCGGCATCGAGCAGCAATACGAGCAGTACCTGCGCGGCGTCAACGGAAGCCAGGCGCTGTCGGTGAACGCGTCGGGTGATGTGGTCGGGACGCTCTCGCGCACCGCTCCCCAGATCGGCGACACCGTCGTGCTCAACATCGACACCGGTCTGCAGGAGGAGGTGCAGAACGATCTGGCGCAACAGATCGCCCTGGACCGCACGACGCCCGACGCCGAGGACGGCAACAAGCTGCCGCCGGCCATCAACGGCGCGGCCATCGTGATGAACCCGCAGAACGGCCAAGTGCTGGCCATGGCCTCGTATCCCACGTACGACCTCAACCAGTGGGTCGGCGGTATCTCGAGCGCGGACTACACCGCCCTCACAGCGAGTGGGGCGGAGAACAACTACGCCATTCAAGGTCAGTACACGCCGGGTTCGACCTTCAAATTGATCACGGCCACCGCCGATCTGCAGGACGGGGTGTACAGCCCGTCGAAGTACTACGACGACACGGGGACCTTCAAGGTACAGAACTGCACCGGCGGCACGTGCAACTTCACCGACAACGTGGGCGACACCGGCGGGGAGTACACCCTCGCCACGGCGCTGTCCGTGTCCAGTGACTCGTACTTCTACAACCTCGGGGAGCTGTTCTGGGAAGGGCGGGCGACCTACGGGGACAACGCGATCCAAAATGTGGGGGCGCAGTACGGGGAAGGCGTCAGCACCGGCATCGACCTCCCGAACGAAGTGGTGGGCCGCGTCGACAGCCAGACCGAACGGGAGAAACTCCACAAGGAAAACCCGACCGCGTTTCCGAACACCTCGTGGTACACGGGTGACAACGTCGAAATGGCATTCGGGCAGGGGGCGACGGCGTTGACCCCGATCGAACAGGCGGTGGCCTATGCCACCTTTGCCAACGGCGGGACCCGCTACGCCCCCGAGGTGGCCTCGGAGATCGTCGATCCGACCACCGGGAAGGTGGTGACCCAATTCACGCCGAAGGTGCTCGGCCACGTGAATCTTCCTGCGAGCGTCTCGACGCCGATCCTCCAGGGCCTCGAAGGCGTCATCGCCAACAAGATGGGCACCGCCTACGGGGTCTTCCAGGGCTTTCCGGCCAACTGGAACCTGGCCGGCAAGACCGGGACGGCCACGAACCCCGGCGCCAAGGAGCCCAACAGCTGGTTCGTGGCCTTCGGGCCCAACCCGAACCCGCAGTACGTCGTGCTGGCGGTCATCGACGAGGGTGGGTACGGCGCTGAGGCCGCGGCGCCGTTGGTGCGCAACATCTTCAACTACATCGTGGCGAATCCGATCGGCGCCGTGAAGACACCGACCGTGAAGACCCCCCCGACGTCCACCGCGCCGGTGAGCAACGCTCCGTTCGGCACGGCCACCACGACCACCACGACGACGACGCCCACGTCGAAGTCCGGCGCCACGACCACTACGACGACGACCTCGCCGTCGGGGGCCTAGGAGTCCCGTAGGGTTTGGACTAATGGAGACCCTCTGGCCACAAGTGGAACGGCTGCTGCTCGGTGTGTCCAAGCCGGCGCGCTATATCGGCGGGGAGCAAGGGGCGCAGTATCCCGAGCACGGTCCGGGCAAGGTGGCCTGGATGCTCCTCTACCCCGACACCTACGAGATCGGTCTTCCCAACCAGGGGTTGCAGATCCTCTACGAGATCCTCAACGAGCGCGACGATGCCGTGGCGGAACGGGCGTACGCGCCCTGGGTGGATATGGAGGCAGCCATGCGGGGCGCCGGCGTACCGCTCTTCAGCGTCGAGCAACACATCGCCGCCCGTGATTTCGACGTCATGGCCTTCAATCTGTCGGCCGAGCTCGTCTACACCAACCTCGTCAATCTGCTCGACCTGGCGCAGGTCCCGCTGCACGCGGCCGACCGGGGGCCCGACGATCCGTGGGTGATCGCTGGTGGTCACTGCACCTTCAATCCCGAGCCGTTGGCGGACTTCGTCGACGTCTTCGCCCTGGGCGATGGTGAGGAGATCGTCGGCGACATCAACGAGGCCGTCCGCGAGTGGCTCGCCCTGCCGGTCGGAGAGCGCGACCGGGAGACACTGCGCCTGGTCCTGGCGGGCATCGAGGGGGTGTACGTCCCGTCCCTGTACACCTCGACCTACCGCGACGGACGTCTGGTGTCGACGCGGCCCAACCGGCCGGACGTGCCGGCCGAGGTGGCCAAGCGCACGGTGGCGGATCTGGCCGATTGGCCCTACCCGGTGCGGCCGCTGGTGCCCTTGACCGAGGTCGTCCACGACCGCTTGAACGTCGAGGTCTTCCGCGGCTGCACCCGCGGCTGCCGCTTCTGCCAGGCGGGGATGATCACCCGGCCCGTGCGCGAGCGGCCGGCGGCACAGGTCAAGGAGATGGTCCGTGAAGGCCTGGCCTGGAGTGGCCACGACGAGGTCACGCTGACCTCGTTGTCGACCGCCGACTTCTCCGGGATTGAGGACACCGTGCGCGACATCATCGACGATCCGGTCCATCAGGGACGGGTGTCGGTGAGCCTGCCCTCGCTCCGGGTCGATGCCTTCACCGTCGGGACGGCGGCGCAGATCCAGAAAGTGCGCCGCACGGGCCTGACCTTCGCGCCCGAGGGGGGGACGTGGCGCATGCGCCAGGTCATCAACAAGTTGATCACCGAAGAAGACCTCTACAGCGCGGTCGATGCCGCGTTCAGCCAGGGGTGGCGCCGGGTCAAGCTCTATTTCCTGATCGGGCTGCCCACCGAGCGGGACGAGGACGTCATCGGTATCGCCGAGCTCGGCAAGCACTGCGTCGAGATCGGGCGTCGTCATTCGAAATCGGTGACCGTGACGGCTTCTGTCGGCGGGTTCGTGCCCAAGCCGCACACGCCGTTCCAGTGGTACGGCCAGGACACCGTCGAGGAGTTGCAGCGCAAGGTCAATCTGCTGCGCGAGCACGCCCGTACGACCCGGGGTCTCACGATTCGCTGGCACGAGCCAGCGGCGTCGGCGGCCGAGGGCGTGGCCAGCCGGGGAGACCGTCGCATGGGCGCGGTCATCGAGCGGGTCTGGAGGGCCGGCGGGACATTCCAGGAATGGTCGGAGCGCTTCGATCTCGCGCTCTGGGAGGACGCCCTGGCCGCGGAAGGGCTCAGCCTGGCCGAGGTGGCCTACCGGGACCGCGACGAGCACGAACCGCTGCCGTGGGATCACATCTCCGCCGGGCTGCACCGGGACTTCCTCTGGACGGACTGGCAGGATGCGCTGGCCGAAGCCTCGGTCGAGGACTGCCGCTGGACGCCCTGTTACGACTGCGGGGCCTGCACCGGCTTCGGGCTCGAGCACGTGGTCGCCTCGGCCGTGCCGCCTGCGGGCGGGAGCCAGGGGACTGGTCAGGACCTCTCGGTCGGGGGGCGGATCCCGGTCCGCCTGGTGAGCGGCGTGCGCTCGGGGGCCGGGGCCGGCGCTGGGGCTGGGGCTGGCGCCGCCGGCGCCGGGCCGGGGCCGGCTGAATGACGGATCTGGCGGAGTCCGCTGCGCTTGCTGAGCACCGCCGGGTGCGCTTTCGCTTTTCCAAAATGGGAAAGATCCGCTTCACCAGCCACCGGGACGTTGCCCGCATGTGGGAACGGGCCTTGCGCCGCAGCCGGTTGCCCGTGGCCCTCTCGCAGGGTTTCTCGCCCCATCCCCTCCTCAGTTTCGGCCTTGCGCTCCCGACCGGATGCGAGTCGCACGGTGAGTATCTCGATGCGCGTCTCGAATCGGCCGGGTCGCCCGGTACCGGTACCGGGGCCGGGGCCGGGGCCGGGGACCTCCCCGGGGACCTCCCCGAGGACGAGCTACCCGGACTGCTGACGCCGCTGTTGCCCGACGGGGTGGTGGTCCAGGCCGCTCGGGTCATCGGAATGGCGGAGGGTTCGCTGCAGCAAGAGGTAGGATCGTGTGATTGGGAGTTGGAGGTGCACGGCGTGGGTGGTCAGGAATTGCAGGAGCGGGTTGAGCGGATGCTCGCTGCTCCGAGCCTCACCATCCACCGTGAGCGGAAGGGTCGTCAGACCGAGGACGACATCCGGCCGGCTATTTTGACGCTGAGCGTGACCCAGGAAGATGGGTCGGAGCAGGGAGGAAACCCGATTGGTCGCTTGCGTGCCGAATTGGCGACGCATCCGCGTGGGGTGCGCCCCGGCGACCTGATTTCGGCGTTCGGCACCGATGTGGTGCTGGCGCGGGCTTGTAGAACGCATCAATGGATCGAGCGCGACGGCGCACGGTTCGAGCCGCTTTCGGTCAGCGGACTCGGGACCGACCCCGTCGTGGTACACGCCGCAGGGCGTGCCTCATGAACGACGCAAGGAGGGCTCTCCCTCATGTCCGAGCCGGAGATCAGCCAGACCCACGAGGGTCCGATCACGGAGGTTCCGGGGGGCGCTAGCCCACCAGCGCCTCCGCCATCACCCCAGCCAGCACCCGCACGACCGCAGATAGGGGACACCAGGCCGGCTCCGGCCGCGCCCGTCACCCCGTCTTCATCCCCCGCCGCGCCTGTCGTACCGGCGGTAGCACCGATCATCAGGCCGCCGGCGTTCGCCGGGGCGTCCGGAGCCAACGGAGCGGACGACACGTCCGACTCGTCCGATGAGGGAGACGACGACGGGTCCCCGAACGGCAAGCGGGGGCGCAGTCGCCGACGTTCAGGGCGGGATCGAAAGGGAAAGCAGGTCGGCCGCTATCTGGTCTGCGTGCACGTCCAACCGGCCATGACGCAGATCGCCATGTTGGAAGGGCGCTCGCTGGTCGAGCATTACGTCTCCCGGGCCGCCGATGACACCAACCAGATCGACGGGAACGTCTATCGCGGCCGGGTCCAGAACGTGCTCCCGGGCATGGAGGCAGCATTCGTCGACATCGGGATTCCGAAGAACGCCGTCCTCTATCGGGGGGACGTGCGCTACGACCGCGATGACATCGAAGGCGGGGGCGGCGGATCCTCAGCCTCCCAGCCCCGGATCGAAGACGTGCTCAAGGCCGGCCAGACCATCCTGTGCCAGGTGACCAAGAACCCGATCGGCGCCAAAGGGGCACGTTTGACCCAGGAGGTCTCCCTGCCGGGCCGGTTCGCCGTGCTGGTCCCCAACAGCAGCGCCTTCGGCATCTCCAAGCGGTTGGGCGACAACGAGCGCCGCCGCCTCCGGCGCATCATCGATGAGGTAAAACCCGCTGGTCACGGCATGATTGTCCGCACGGCGGCCGAGGGCGTCTCGGCCGACGAGCTCAAGCGCGACGTCGAGACCCTCCTCGAACAGTGGAACGCCATCGAAGCTGCTTCGAAGAAGTCCGACGCCCCCGGGCTCCTCTACCGTGAGCCTGAGCTGTCGGTACGGATACTCCGCGAGGAGCTCAACGCCGAGTATCGAGGCGTCGTTATCGACGACCGGGCCCTTTTCGAGCAGGTGCGTGACTACGTCCGTGCCGTCAGCCCGGAACTTTCCGACCGCGTCGAGTATTACGACCCGGTCGAAGAGGGGCTGCCCATCTTCGAGCGCTACCACGTGCACGAGCAGCTCCACAAAGCCCTGGACCGCAAAGTCTGGCTGCCTTCGGGTGGCTCGCTCATCATCGAGCGGACCGAGGCGTTGACGGTGATCGATGTCAACACGGGCAAGAACGTCGGCAAGACCAATCTCGAGGAGACGGTCTACCGCAACAATCTCGAGGCGGCCGAGGAGGTCGCCCGCCAGCTGCGACTGCGGGACATCGGTGGGATCATCGTCATCGACTTCATCGACATGGAGATCCGTGAGAATCGGGACAAGGTCGCAGCGGCCCTCCGCAATGCGTTGGCCCGGGACAAGACCCGGACGCAGGTCTTCGACATCTCCGAGCTCGGACTGGTCGAGATGACGCGGAAGCGCATCTCAGAGGGCCTTTTGGAGACTCTCTCGACCGAGTGCGCCGTCTGTGGCGGGCGGGGCGTGACATTGGACGACTCGGTTCTGCGGTAAGGTTTCGCCCTCATGTACGCAGTCATTAAGTCCGGTGGAAAGCAAGAGCGCGTGGCCGAAGGCCAGCGCGTCCGCGTCGAGCTGCTCGGCGAGCCCGTCGGGGCCGAAGTTTCGCTGCAGCCGGTCCTCGTCGTCGATGGCGACACGGTGCTGGCCACCCCGGCCCAGCTGGCGGGTGTCTCCGTCACGGCCAAGGTCGTGGGCGAGGAAAAGGGCCCGAAGATCAACGCCATGACCTACAAGAACAAGTCGAACCAGCGTCGCCGCTGGGGACATCGCCAGCACTACGCCACGCTGGAGATCACCGCGATCACGTCCCCCGGCTGACGGTCGAAGGAGCTCACAATGTCAAAGACAAAAGGTGGCGGTTCAACTCGCAACGGGCGCGACTCGCGGGCCCAGCGCCTGGGCGTCAAGGAGTTCGACGGCACGACGGTGACCGCAGGCTCGATCCTCGTGCGCCAGCGGGGCACCAAGTTCTACCCGGGTGAGAACGTCGGGCGGGGTGGAGACGACACGCTCTTCGCAACGGCCGATGGTGTGGTCAAGTTCGGCGCTCGCCGCGGCCGCAAGCACATCGACATCGTCACCGGATAGCCATCGTTGCGGGATCGCTGTACGCCAGGTGATCTCCCGTCCTTTCGCCAAGCCCCTCACGTCCACCGGATAGGTTCCGCTCCTCGGTGCACACCCGCAGCCTCCTCGGCGTCACCGATTCGTCTGAGCTGGGCTGAGAACAGGGCGACATAGTGTGGCGGCTTCAAGGGGACGAGCGCACCGACGGGTACCTGCAAAAGCTGAACGCTAGACGTCTAGCGGTCAGAAATTAGAGGTTGCCCCGGGACATATCCGTGCTCCGTCGGTATCCTTCCAGCCTCTCCTGCCCGGCTCCCGGTAAAGGCGAAAAACCGCATGTAGGCCAGCCGCAGGGCGGCTGACCGGCTCCAATAGTGGCTGGCGCAGAGTCAACCACCGGGCTCGTAAAGGGTCGGCCGGCCACTCGTGTCCGGCCTCGCCTGCGGCGTCCCATGACGACCCCTCGTCGCGAGTGGAGCGTGAAGGCAAAACGGCCCAGACCCGGACACCTCGCGGCATACCCGCTGTTCCGGGCGCCCGAGGACACCTCAGGAGAGCCTGCGATTTTCTGATTGCTAGAGACCTAGCGCTCAGAAATTACAAGTACATGTGGAGCGCGCCATATGGAGCGGCCCCCGGCCTGCTTGAAGGACCTCGACGCAGGGCAACCCGGGAATAGCGGCCCGAGGAACGGGTTTACGCAGCTCCGATCGACGGATGCTGGTGCAGCTCGATCGAGTTCCCCCAAGGATCGCTCAAGAACGCCTGATGCCGATTGGGCCCGTTCGCAACCGGGTCACTGACCGCGATTCCCTGCGCCCGCAATTCCGCGACGACCGCATCGAGGTCCTCGAACAGCAGGGCGAAGTGCTGGCCCTTGCTCTCCGGCGGTGGGAACCCGAGGAGGTGCACTTGTTGGCCTCCGGCTCCGACATCGAGCCAGGCGCCCGCGAAGCCCATATCGGGCCGCTCACTGTTCTGCACCAGACCGAGGACGTTGGTGTAGAAGTCGATCGCGGCCGGAACATCGGGGACATTGATGGACACATGGTCCACTCCGAGTGGAGTCACCGTCACGGCAACGACACTATGACGTGCCGGATGATGTCGGCAACGGTGGGAGCCGCGGCGAGGCCGGCTGCGCCGATGTGACCCAAGTCGGCGACGGGCTCATCGGACACAGTTCCCGCGGCATCGTTGGTGACGACGGCGAGTCCGAGCACATCGGCGCCGGCATGCCGGGCGGCGATCGTTTCGAAAGCCATGGACATGCCGACGACGTCGGCCCCGAGGGTGCGCATCATCCGGATCTCGGCGGGCGTCTCGAACTGTGGCCCGAGCACATGGGCGTAGACCCCGGTGGAGATGCGCGGGCATCCCCGCCCGAGTCCGCCGCAGAGAGGGCACGGGCGCGCAGCTCGGGCGAATACGCACCCACCATGTCGACGAATTCGGGACCCACCAAAGGGGAACGGCCGGTGAGGTTCAGGTGGTCGGAGACGACGACGATCGAACCTGTGCGCAGATCCTCGTCGGATACCACCCACCGCAGCGGTGAGGATCACCGTTGAACACCCGGCCGCGATGCCGGTCCGGAGGGGATGGACCACGTCGGTCAACTCGATGCCCTCGTACGCGTGGCAGCGACCGGCGAAGACCAGCACCATCTTCCCGCCGATCGGGACGGACCACCCCTGGGCATGGTGACCCGTCGCCGTATACCGGGGAAAGAAGGGGAGCGTGGCGAGGGGTATGGATGGCCCGGCGGCGCCGAGGCGTTCCGCCACCGAGGCCAGACCGGTGCCGAGGATGACCAGCACGTCGTGATGGTCGACGCCGGTGCGACGGGCGAGCTCCCGTGCCGTCCGCGTCGCATTGTCGGGCGTCTCGGTCATCGGGCCATGTCGGTCATCGGGCCATGTGGGTCATCGGGCCACCTCGGTCATCGGGCCACGCTCATCCGGCCACAGTAGGGGTTGTCACCACCGCCCGCGTATCATGAGCCGGGCATGACTACCGCCATGACCACCACCACCCGTCACCCCCTGGCCCCGCTCGACGGGGACGAGATCAATGCAGCGAGAGAAATCGTGCTGGGGAGCGGGCGGGTGACGATTCCCACCGACGAGGTCCGCTTTGCCTACCTCGGCCTGTGTGATCCGCCGAAAGCTCTCGTCCACGCCCATGACAACGGAGGGACGGTCGTCCTCGATCGCCGGGTGAGAGCCGTGCTCCTGCAAGGGCCCGAAGCGACGGTGGTCGAGGTCATCGTGTCGGTCACCCGCGGCGTGGTCGACAGCTGGATCGAGGTGGCGGACGTCCGCCCCAACCTGCAGATTCGAAGAGGCGATGAGGGTCATCGGCGCCCTACGCGCCGACCCGGAGTGGAACGCCGCGCTCGATCGCCGGGGGATCGTCGACAAGTCGCTGGTACAGATCGATCCGTGGCCCGCGGGTACCTTCGGATCGCACCACGAGAAGAACCGCCGGATCACCAAGGCGTTGGCGTATCTCCGCGATTCTCCCGACGACAACGGCTACGCGCGCCCGCTCGAGGGGTTGCTCGCCTATGTGGACATGGGACGGGGCACCGTGCTCGAGGTCGTGGACATCGGCGTCGTCCCGTTCCCCCCGCAGGGCGGGAGCTACTACCCCGAGGACAACGGTCCGCAGCGCACCGATCTGCGCCCGCTGGCCATCACGCAGAAAGAGGGCCCGAGCTTCACCGTCGACGGGAACCTGGTGCGTTGGCAGAAGTGGTCGCTGCGGGTCGGCATGGACCCGCTCGAAGGCTTGGTCATCCACACCGTCGGTTACGAGGACGGGGGCCGGGTGCGCCCACTGCTGTTCCGGGCCTCGGTCAGCGAGATGGTCGTCCCCTACGGCGATCCCGGACCGATGCACTCGTGGAAGAGCGCCTTCGACGCGGGCGAGTGGGGGCTCGGTCGCATGGCCAACTCGCTGTCACCTCGGCTGCGACTGCCTCGGTGAGATCACGTACTTCGACGACGTGTTCTCCGACGAACGCGGCCACCCGCACACCCGGCCCAACGCCATCTGCCTCCACGAAGAGGACTACGGGATTCTCTGGAAGCACGCTCGACATGACGTCGGGCCGCACCGAGGTGCGCCGCTCACGCCGCCTCGTCGTCAGCTCGATCGCCACCGTCGGCAACTACGAATACGGCTTCTACTGGTACTTCTATCTCGACGGCAGCATGCAATTCGAGGTGAAGCTGACCGGGATCATGTCGACCATGGGTGTGGCAGATGGCGTCGGTGACGCCCACGCCAGCATGGTGGCACCAGGCCTCGCCGCGCCCTATCACCAACACATGTTCAATGTCCGGCTCGATGTGGAGATCGACGGCACGGACAACGCCGTCTTCGAAGTCGATACGCTTGCGCACGCCGCTCGGCGACGACAATCCGTGGGGCAACGCCTTCGCGCCGGAAGCCACCTTGTTGGAGTCCGAGTTGGCGGCGCGACGCGATGTCGACCCGTCGCGGAGCAGAATCTGGAAGATCGCCAATCGATCGAAGGTCAACGCGGTGGGACAGCCCACCGCGTACAAACTCGTGCCGACATCGACCCCGACCTTGTTGGCCGATCCGTCGTCGACCGTCGGCCAGCGGGCGACGTTCGCCGCCCACAACTTGTGGGTGACGCCGTTCGCCGAGGACGAGCGACGGGCCGCGGGCGACTACCCGAATCAGCACAGCGGCGGGGCCGGCCTTCCGGACTGGACGGCGCACGACCGCGCCATCGTGGACACCGACGTCGTGCTCTGGCACTCGTTCGGGGTCACGCACATCCCGCGGCCCGAGGATTGGCCCGTCATGCCGGTCGAGTACACCGGGTTCAGCCTCGTTCCCGTCGGATTCTTCGACCGCAACCCCGCGCTCGACGTCCCGCCGACCCCGATGGACGCCGAAGGCCACTGTCATGGCGACTGAACCTGGCGGGGCGACTGAACCGCTCGAGTTCCACCCCCCGGTCGAGGAGTACCTCGAGACGATGCTCGCGCTGGCCGAGGAAGGCGTCCCCGTCATCCAGGCGCGCATCGCGGAACGGCTCGGTCGCTCGGCCCCGTCCGTCTCCGAGATGCTCGAACGGTTGATCGAGGACGGGTTCGTCTCGCGGCAGGGTCGCCGGCTCACTCTGACCGACAGCGGGCGCGCCCTGGCCGAGAAGGTCGTGCGCAAACACCGCCTGGCCGAGCGCTTGCTGGTCGATGTGATCGGGCTCGAATGGCACAAGGTCCATCGCGAGGCCGGACGTTGGGAGCACGTGATCTCCGACGCCGTCGAGGAGCGGCTCGTCGTGTTGCTCGGCGACCCGGCCACGTGTCCCCACGGGAACCCGATCCCGGGCTCGGGCTCGGCGGCGAGGGCGGCCGAGGTGAGCACGCGACCCCTGACCGAGGTCGGATCGGGCGAGCGCGTCCGCCTCGTGCGCATCAGCGAAGAGGTGGAGCTCAACCTCGGGTCACTCACCATGTTGGGAGAGGGGGGATTCATCCCCGGCGTCGTGGCCAAGGTCGGCGGACGCGACCGGCAGGACAACCTCGAAGTACAGGTTGAAGCGGAGGGTGACGAGGGAGACGCCACCCATACCCTCCACCTTTCGACGGAACTCACCGATCGTCTCTTCGTCGGCTCTGCGTGACCGTTCGGCTCGTCGCCGATGCGGTCTTCACGGTCGATGCGCAGGACACGGTGTGGTGTCCCGGCGCGGTCGAGGTCGACGGGGGCCTGATCACCTGGGTCGGTGATCCACGCGCCACCCCGCCCGACCCGCAGACCCGGGTGCAGCAGCTCGGCGGCGGCGGGTTGCTCATGCCCGGGTTGGTCAACTGTCACGGACACTCGCCGATGACCCTGGTCCGCAGCGCCGGGGACGGGTTGCCGCTCGACCGCTGGCTCTCCGAGGCGGTGTGGCCCCGCGAGGCGCTCCATGGCGACGAAGATGTGTTCTGGGGCATGACGCTCGGCGCGAGCGAGATGCTGTTGAACGGCATCACGACGACGTGCGAGCAGTACCTCCATGGGGCGGTGGTGGCCGACGCCGCGCTGGCCTCGGGCATCCGGTGCGTGCTCACTCCCGGGCGTGTTCGACATGCCGGGCCGCGATGAAGACGGAACCTGGAAGGCGCACCTGGCCGAGGCGTGCCGGATCTTCGACGAGTTGGACGGGCGAACAGGGCCGGCTCCACATCGGGTTCGGTCCCCATGCGGCGTACAGCCTGCCCCCGGCCGGGCTCACCGCGGTGGCGGAGGAGGCGCAGCGCCGCGGTGCGTTGACCCAGATCCACCTGGCCGAGACCGAGGCCGAAGGCAAGGTGGTCGAGGAGCGCTACGGCATGCGTGCGCCGGCGCTCCTCGCCTAGCTCGGCGTTCTCGACGGTCCGGTCCTGGCCGCCCATGCCGTCTGGCTCGACGAGGAGGACCTCGATGTCATGGCGGCGCACGACGTGGCCGTGGCGCACTGCCCCGGGAGCAACGGGAAGCTGGGCTCGGGTGTGGCCCGGCTCGCCGCCATGTTGGCCCGTGGGATCCGGGTCGGCCTCGGCACCGACGGGCCGGCATCCAATGACGATCTCCATCTGTGGGACGAGATGCGGCTGGCCGCCATTCTGGCCAGGGCCACCGCGGCCGATCCCTCCGCCCTCAGCTCGGCGGCCGCCCTCCGGCTCGCCACCAGAGGCGGAGGGGAGGCGCTCGGCCTCCCGGTCGGGGCCCTCGAGGTCGGGCCGTCCCGCCGACATCATCCGCCTCCGCACCGACGACGCACGCTTCGTCCCCGCCACCAATGAGGTCGAGCTGCTCGGGCACCTGGTCTGGGCCGGCGCGGGCTACCTCGTCACCGACGTCTGGGTGGGAGGCACGCCGGTGGTCACCGGGGGCGAGTGCGTCCAGATCGACAGCGAGCGGGCCCGGGCCGAGGTGCGCCAGCGTGCCCACCGTCTCTTTGCTCCTTGAGCCTCGGAGTCCGAGGCGCCCCGTGCGCCCCGTGGCCCCCGTGCGCCCCGTGCGCCCTCCGACCGTTTTTGCCCTTTAAGCTGGACCGTTATGGCAGGCTTCGTCGATCAGGCTCAATTGCACGCGCGAGCCGGCGACGGGGGGGCCGGGGCCGTGTCATGGCGGCGTGAGGCCCATGTCGATCGTGGCGGGCCCGACGGTGGGGACGGCGGCCATGGGGGCGACGTCTGGCTCGTGGCCTCGGTCAACCAATCCTCGCTCCTCGGATTCCGTGACCACCCCTTCCGGCGGGCCACCGACGGGGGTCACGGATCGGGACAGAAGAAGCACGGCGCCCGGGGCAAGGACATTGTAGTGCCGGTCCCGGTCGGGACCGTCGTGCGCGACAACGACGGGGCGGTGCAGTGCGATCTGGCGGGCGACGGCGACCGCTTCCTGATCGCCGAGGGCGGTCAGGGCGGGCGGGGCAATGCACGGTTCCTCTCCAACCGACGCCGCGCCCCGGCCTTTGCCGAACAAGGGGAGAAGGGCCAGGAGCGCTGGCTCGATATGGAGCTCAAGCTCATGGCCGACGTGGCTCTCGTCGGCTTTCCCAACGCCGGCAAGTCGACCCTCATCTCGACCGTGTCAGCGGCCAAGCCCAAGATCGCCGACTACCCGTTCACGACACTGGTGCCGCATCTCGGCGTGGTGCGGGTCGGGGGCGTGCGTGACGGCACCGAGTTCGTCATGGCGGACATCCCCGGACTGGTCGAGGGAGCAGCGGAGGGGAAGGGCCTCGGCCACCGCTTCCTGCGCCACATAGAGCGGGCCCGGGTGCTGGTCGTCCTGCTCGACCTCGATCCGCATGCCGAGCACAGCCCCGAGGACCAACTGCGCATTCTGCTGGGGGAGCTCGGCGGCTACCAGCCCGAACTGCTCGAGCGTCCGCGCCTGGTGGTCGGGAGCAAAGGCGATCTCCGGCCCCGGCCTGCGGACGAGCTGGGAGTTGAAGCCCCCGGCGGGCCCGGCGCCCCCGGCGGGCCCGAAGGCCTGTGCGACCTGGTCCTTTCCGCCGCCAACGGGACGGGCGTGCAGACCCTGGTGGACAGACTGGCGGCCCTGGTCCAAGAAGTGCGGGCCGCGGCGGACGTCGAGGCCACCGGAGCGATCGTGATCCACCGCCCGGTGCCCGAAGGCGTCGATGTCCAGAGGATCGCGCCCGGGACCTGGCGCGTGGTGGGACGGGTGGCCGAGCGTGCCGTGGCCTTTTCGGACCTCAACGACGTGGGCGCACTCGATGAGGCCGTCAAGCGCCTCCGCCGCCTCGGCGTCGACCGCGCCCTCTCACGGGCCGGGGTGCGCGACGGCGACGAGGTCACTGTCGGGAGCATGACCTTCACCTGGGGCGAACCGTGACCACCTGGGGCGAACCGTGACCACCTGGGGCGACACCTCGTGATCGTCGTCGTCAAGATCGGCTCCTCCTCCGTCACGCCGGCCACCGTCGACCGCCTGTGCACCGAGATCGCCCAGCTCCGTGCGGCCGGTCACACCGTGGTCGTCGTGACGTCGGGCGCCATCGCGGCCGGGTGGGCCGCGCTGGGCCGGGGTGAGGAGCGTCCCGGCGACCCGGCCGTGCTCCAGGCGGTGTCCGCCGTCGGCCAGCACCGGCTCATGCGCATGTGGCAGGACGGGTTGGACCCGCACGGGATCCTCGCCGGGCAGGTGCTCCTGGCCCCCCTGGACTTCGTGCACCGCACCCAGTACCTGCACGCCCGTGGGACCCTGGATCACCTCGTCGAGTTGGGCGTCCTTCCCGTGATCAACGAGAACGACGCGGTGGCCGACGAGGAGATCCGCTTCGGGGACAACGACCGGTTGGCGGCGCTGGTGGCGCACCTCGTCCGGGCCCACCTGCTGGTGCTGCTGACCGATGCGCCGGGACTGCTCACCGCCGACCCCCGGTTGGTTGCCGAGGCCTCCCTGATCGACGAGGTGGCCGAGATCGACCACCGTCTCGAGCAGATGGCAGGCGGACCGGGAAGCGCCGTCGGGAGCGGTGGCATGGCCTCCAAGGTGGCGGCGGCCAAAATCGCCACCTGGTCCGGCGTGGAGACCGTCATCGCCGACGCCGCCCGCCCCGGGGTGCTGGCCGCCGCGGTGGCGGGGGAGTCCGGCGTGGGGACGGTTTTCCGGGCCCGGCCCCAGCGGCTCTCGGCCCGCAAGGTGTGGATCGCCTTCGCCCGCGGGGCTTCAGGCCGCCTGATCGTGGACCAGGGGGCCCAGGTGGCGCTGGCCGAGCGCGGGCGGTCACTCCTTCCGGCGGGTGTGGTGGCCGCCGAGGGGGAATTCGGGCCCGACGATGCGGTCGAGATCGTGGGTCCCGACGGAAAGGTCTTCGCCAAGGGGCTCGTGCGGATGGGGGCGGCCCGCTCGGCGGAATGGATCGGACGCCAGACCGACCAACTGCCCGAGGACATGTCCCACCTGGTCGTCCATAGGGACGACCTGGTGCTTGTACGGTAATTCGGTGACCACGCCGGAACTCGAGGACTTGGCGCGCCGCGTCCAGGCGGCTTCCCGCTCGGTCGCACGTGCGCCCGGTCCGGTACGCGACGATGCCCTGCGCATGGCGGCCGACCTCCTCGAGGAGGAGTGGGAGGCGTTGCTGGAGGCGAACCGGGGCGACCTCGCCCGCGCCGAGTCCGCCGGGATGACGGCGTCGGCCCAGGATCGATTGCGGCTGACCGAGGCCCGCGTCCGGGCCATGGCGGCCGGGCTGCGCGGCGTGGCTTCGTTGGCCGACCCCGTCGGCGAGGTGCTCGAGGGCTGGGTGCGGCCGAACGGGCTACGGGTCTCGCGGGTGCGGGTGCCGCTGGGCGTCATCGGCGTCATTTACGAGAATCGCCCCAACGTGACCAGTGATGCCGCCGGGCTCTGCCTCAAGGCGGGGAATGCCGCCTTCCTGCGGGGCTCGGCCTCGGCTCTCGAGTCGAACCGGGCCATCGTCTCGGTGCTGCGGCGGGCCGCCGGCAAGGCCGGGCTGCCCGAGGATTCGGTGGCGCTGGTGGAGGACACCTCGCACGAGACGGCGGTGGCCTTCATGCGTCTGCGCGGGCTGATCGACTGCCTCATCCCGCGGGGCGGACCGGCGCTCATCGCCTCGCTCCTCGAGAACGCCACCGTGCCCTACGTGCTCGACGGCGACGGCAACTGCCACGTCTACGTGGACGCGCGCGGCTGATCTCGTCGATGGCGCTCGACATCGTGGTGAACGCCAAGACACATCGCTTCGGAGTGTGCAATGCGGCGGAGACGATCTTGGTGCACGCGGACGTGGCTGGCGATTTCCTGCCCGCTATGGCCTCCGCCCTGATCGCGGCCGGGGTCGAGCTGCGCGGGGACGACCGGGTGCGGGCCGTCCTGAACAGGGAGGCCGGGGCGCCCGGCGTACCCGGGGCGCCCGGCGTACCCGGCGAGCTTGTAAAGGCGGCCGACGAGAACGACTTCGCCACCGAGTTCCTGGGCCCGATCGTGGCCGTCGGCGTCGTCGACGACCTGGACGGTGCGATCGAGCACATCACCCGCTACAGCTCGGGCCACTCCGAGGCGATCGTCACCAGTGACGTCGGGGCGGCTGACCGGTTCGTGGCCGAGGTCGATGCGGCGGCGGTGCTGGTGAACGCGTCCACGCGCTTCATCGATGGCGAGGAGTTGGGATTGGGAGCAGAAGTGGGAATTTCGACGCAGAAGCTGCATGCACGAGGACCGATGGGAGTACGGGAGTTGACCAGCGTGAAATGGGTGGTACGAGGAGACGGGCAGGTGCGGCAGTGAGCGGCAGCGGAAGCGGGAGCAGAGGGTGTGGCGAGGACGGCGGCCAAACTGGGCCTGCCCGACGTGGGTCCGCCCCGCTTCGCCTCGCTGGACGACGTGCGCAGCGGTCTGGGGGACGTGGGCTACCTGGCCGACGATTCCATCAGCGGCGTGGTTTATCTGGCCGACCGCCTGGCCAAGCCGGTTCTGGTCGAAGGACCGGCCGGGACGGGCAAGACGCAGCTGGCCAAGTCGGTGGCCGAGCTCACCGGCGCCCGGCTCATACGCCTCCAGTGTTACGAGGGGCTCGATGAGTCCAAGGCCCTCTACGAATGGAACTATCGCAAGCAGCTGCTGCGTATCCAGGCGGGCGGGCCCGGGGAGATCGAGAGCGGCGGAGCGGGCGCTGCGGCCGGCAGCGGCAGCGGCAGCGGCGAGGACGGCCGCCACCACCCGTCGTGGAAGGAGCTCGAAGAGGACATCTTCTCCGAGGAGTTCCTCCTGGCCCGGCCTCTGCTCGAGGCCATCCGCTCCACCGATCCGGTGGTCCTGCTGGTCGACGAGGTGGACCGGGTCGAGCTCGAGACCGAGGCGTTGCTGCTCGAGATCCTGAGCGAGTACCAGGTCTCCATCCCCGAGCTCGGGACGGTGCGGGCCACCCGCCTGCCCATGGTCTTCCTGACCTCCAACAACACCCGGGAACTCTCCGAAGCCCTCAAGCGCCGCTGCCTGTACCTCCACATCGACTATCCGGACCTCGACCGGGAGCGGGCCATCGTGCGCTCACGGGTGCCGGGCATCACCGAGGAGCTGGCGGACCAGGTGGCCCGCATCGTGCGTTCCCTGCGTACCTTGGAGCTCCGCAAGGCCCCGTCGGTCTCCGAGACCCTCGATTGGGCGCGCACCCTGGTCATCCTCGGCACCGAGACCATCGATGCCGCCGGCGCCCGGGACACGCTTGCACATCTTGTTGAAGTACCAGACCGACATCGATCGGGCTGCCAAGGAACTGCTCTCGGTGAGCTGATGCTCGATCTCCTGTCGGGCTTCGTCACCGAGCTCCGCAAGGCCGGCCTTCCGGTGTCGTTGACCGAGCACCTCGATGCGGCCGAGGCCGTGCACCACATCCCCCTCGAGGATCGGGAGGGGTTGAAGTACGCCCTGGCGGCCACGCTGGTCAAGTCCTCGTCGCACTGGCACGCCTTCGAGACCGCCTTCGAGGTCTTCTTCGCGGTGCGCTTCGGGCGGACACGGCCTCGAGGAGAGCTCGGGGCCGACGGCGACGAGTTGGGTGAGAGACGCCGAGGCCGGGACCGGCTCGGGCGGCCAGCGGGGACGGGGCAAGGGCTCGGGGGGCGGTGAGGGCATGACGCCCGAAGAGCTGGCCGAGATGCTCTTCAAGTCCCTCCTCTCCTCCGACCACGGCCTCATGAACGCGGTGGCGCGGGGCGCCGTCGATCGCTATGCCGGCATGGAGCCGGGCCGGCCGGTCGGCGGGACGTACTACCTCTACCGGACGTTGCGGAACCTCGACCTCGACGGGGTGCTGGAGAGGTTGATGGCCCAGGCCCAGGCGGGAGCGGCCGGGGGAGCACTGACCGACCTGGAAGAGCGCCTGGCCGGCGACGAGTACCGGGCCCGCATCGAGCGGTTCCGCCGGGCGGTCGAGACCGAGATCACGGCGCCGGCTGGTCGAGGACCGGGGGGCCGAGGCCCTGGCGCGCTCGGTGCGCAAGCCGTTGCCCGAGGACATCGACGTGATGCATGCCACCCGGGAGGAGCTGGCGGTGCTCCAGCGCGTGCTGCAGCCGCTGTCGCGCAAGCTGGCCGTGCGGCTGGCCCGCAAGCGCCGGCACGGCCACAAGGGCCCGCTCGACTTCCGGGCCACCGTGCGCCGTTCGCTCTCGACGGGCGGGGTGCCGATCGAGCCCCGGTTCCGTCACCCCCGGCCCGAGCAAGCCCGAGATCTTCGTCATCGCCGACATCTCCGGCTCGGTGGCCTCGTTCGCCCGCTTCACCCTGCACCTGGTCTATGCCATCAGCGCCCAGTTCTCCAAGGTGCGCAGCTTCGTGTTCGTCGACGGCATCGATGAGGTCACCCGCTTCTTCGAGGGCGTGGTCGATCCGGCCGAAGCGGTGGCGCGCATCAACCAGGAGGCGGACGTCATCTGGGTCGACGGCCACTCCGACTACGGGCACGCGCTGAGCGAGTTCCACCGGCGCTGGGGCGATCAGGTGACGTCCCGTTCGAGCGTGCTGCTGCTGGGCGACGCGCGGAACAACTATCACGCCTCGCAGTCGTGGGTCGTCGAGGACCTGCAGCGCCGGGCCCGCCATGTGTACTGGCTCAACCCCGAACCGCGTGACTACTGGGGCTCGGGCGACTCGATCGTGGGGGAGTACGCGGCGCACTGCGACGAGGTGGTCGAGTGCCGGACGCTGCGCCAGCTGGAGCATTTCGTCGGCAACCTGGCGTGAGCCAAGAGAGCGTGGGCGAAGAGGCTGGGGGCGAAGAGGCTGGGGCAACGCTCGGCGCCTCGTTCGGTGTGCCCAGTGGTGTGCGCCGGGTCTTCGCCCCGACGGACGGCAGCACCCGGGTCGTGCTGGTGCGCCACGGCGAAGCGGTGTGCAACATCAACGGCATCGTCGGCGGCCAGCGCGGCTGCACCGGCCTGACCGAGCTGGGACGCCGGCAGGTGACGGCACTGGCGGAGCGGCTCGCCACGACCGGTGAGCTCGAGGGGGCGACCGCGCTCTACTGCCTCGACCTTGCCCCGCGCCGTGGAGACGGCGGGACTGCTGCAGCCGGTGGTCGGGAAGGGCGACCTCCAGATCGTGCAGGATCGCCGTTGAGCGAGCTCTTTCCCGGCGACGCAGACGGATTGGGCTGGCAGGAGGTGGTCGATCGCTTCGGCGTGCCCGAATGGGACACCGACCCCGACATGGTCGATCGCGCCCGGGGGAGAGAGCTGGTCCGGTTTCGTGCCTGCGTGCCTCCGAAGCCGTGCGCGCCCTGGCCGAGCGGCACCCGGGCGAGCAGGTGGTGGCGGCCGTGCACGCCGGAGTCATCGAATCCACGATGATCGCCAACCTGGCCATTCCACCGGCTCATTCCCAGCGGGGATGGACCCGCATCGTGCACGCTTCGTTGACCGAGTGGGAGTGGGTGCCCCTCCAGCGGCGCTGGATCCTGCTGCGCTTCAACGACGCCTGCGGGATCCCGGTTCAGCAGGCCCTTTGATCAGCAGGCCCTTTGATCAGCAGGCGTAGTCCCCGTCGGCGCCGTTGATGTTGTTGCTGTACTGGACGATCTGGACCGGCCCGGTGGGAAGTTGCTCCTTGGCCTGCCAGCTCGCAACAGTGGCGCACGTCCCGGGACCGCTAGGCGGGCTGAGCCAATCGGCCATCCAGTAGGGGACCGCCGGCTGGTAGTTGCCGACGATGGAGTTCCACGTGCCGGGACTGGCATAGATACCGACGTCCGCTATGCCCTCGGTGTTGTGGAGGGCGGCGATGGCGCCCGCCACGGTCTGGGCGTTGTTGGCGGTCGACGACGTCCAGTACAGTCCGGCCCCTTCCACGTCGAGCCACCAGGCGACGTTGGTGTTCACCCCCGCCGCCTGCGCGTCCTGGAACGCCTGGATCCCGGCCGCTTCGCCCTGTTGGAAGCACGTGTGGGGGTCGAGCACAGCCCGGCGTTGGCCAGGAAGGTGTAGAGATTGAGCCCGGCCCCGGCCCACTGTCGCCTCGGCACCCAGGCAGGGGTTGGCGAAGCTGCCCGCCGACCCGTCGACCTCGACGACGCTGATCGTGTGGTCCCCGGTAGGGAGGCCCGTGGTGCACGTCGGCGAGTTCATGTTGAACTTGCTCACGTCGTAGCCGAACGAGCCCGAGGGGTACGCGGCACCGACGAAGGTGCCGTTGCCGATGGCCCTGACCATCCCGACGATGGGCGAGCCGATCTGTGCCGGCGCAGAGCCGTAGTAGCTCGCCTGGCCGAAGGCGGAGACCTCGCCCTTTATGTCGCTGAACCAATAGCCGGTGTCCCCCGGGCGTCGTCGCCGCGGCGGTGATGGGCGCGTTGAGCGGAACCCCGCCGAGCGACCCGTAGAACGGAGCGGATCCGAACGTGAAGGTGCCGCCGTCGGATGCGACGAGCACGTAGCCGGCGCCTTTGGGACCGGCGATCATGCCGATGATCGGCTTGTTGAGCGTGATGGCGCCGGTCGAGCCGTAGAAGGTGGCGTCGCCGAAGGTGAAGATCCCGCCGTCGGAGGCGACCAACCAGTAGCCGTGGCCGTCGGGCGTCGCCGCCATGCCGACGATCGGCTTGTTGAGCCTGATGGCCCCGGTCGAGCCGTAGAAGTTGGCGTCGCCGAAGGTGAAGACCCCGCCGTCGGAGGCCACCAGCCAGTACCCGCGCCCCGTCGGGGGTCGGGGTCATCCCGACGATCGGCTTGTTGAGCCTGATGGCGCCGGTCGAGCCGTAGAAGTTGGCGTCGCCGATACGTGAAGACGCCGCCGTCGGAGGCCACCAGCCAGTAGCCGGCCTCATCGGGCGTCGCCGCCATGCCGACGATGGGCTTCTGCAGGGGGATGTTGCCCGCCGAGCCGTAGAAGGGGGCGCCGCCGAAGCTGAAGACGCCGCCGTTGGCGGACGCCAACCAGTAGGCCGGCACCGAGGTGGTGGCGTTTGCGCCGGCGTGGCCGCGGCAGCGGCGTCGAGGCGGTCGTCGCAGCCGGCGCGGTCGTGGCGTCGTCGTGGTTGGTGCGGTCGTCGCTGCAGTCGCCGGCTCGCCGCATCGACTCGTCCGCCGAAGCGGTGCCGGTTGCGATCAGGGCGGACGGGGCAACGACCGTCAGTGCGGCGAAGGCAATGAGGGCAATGTGCCGGGCTTTGCGTAAGAGCATCAGGTCCGAAGGAATTCCGCAACGCGGAAGGCGAGGTCGAGGGACTGTCGTGCGTTGAGCCGGGGATCGCAGGTGGTCGTGTACCGAGCCCCGAGGTCGCCCTCGAAGATCTCCTCGGCCCCACCGAGACACTCGGTGACGTCATCACCGGTGAGCTCCACGTGGACACCGCCGGGCCAGCTCCCTGCCGCACGATGCACGGCGAAGAACGAGCGCAATTCGGAGAGGATGTCGTCGAAACGGCGCGTCTTGCGGCCACCTTCGCTGGTGAAGGTATTGCCGTGCATCGGGTCACAGACCCACACGACCGGATGGCCGGCCTCGGTGACCGCTCTGATCGAGCGCGGGGAGGTGCTCTTCGATCTTGTCGGCCCCGAACCGGGTGATCAACGTGAGGCGACCCGGGATGCGTTCGGGATTCAGCCGGTCGCACAGCGCCACCGTGTTCTCGGGCGAAGAGCTGGGCCCGATTTTGCAGCCGACCGGGTTGCAGCACGCCCGAGAGGAACTCGAGATGGGCGCCGTCGAGTTGGCGGGTGCGATCGCCGACCCACACCATGTGGGCCGAGCAGTCGAACCAGTCGCCGGTCAGCGAGTCCATCCGGGTCAGGCACTCCTCGTAGGGGAGGATCAGTGCCTCGTGGCTCGTCCAGAAGTCGACCTGGTGCAGCCCGACTTCGGCGCCCAGGTCGATGCCACATGCCGCCATGAAGCGAAGGGCCCGGTCGATTTCCGACGCCACGCGCTCGTAGCGCAGCCCCTCGGCCGAAGATGCGACGAATTGCTGGTTCCACAAGTGGACCTGGGAGAGGTCGGCGAAGCCACCCTTGGTGAAGGCGCGCAGGAGATTGAGCGTCGAGGCGGACTGCTGGTACGCCGCCACGAGGCGCGCCGGGTCGGGGCGCCTCGCGTCTTCGTCGAATGCCTCGTCGTTCACCATGTGCCCGCGGAACGAGTCGAGTTCGGTGTCGCCGATGCGCTCGGTCGGCGACGAGCGCGGCTTGGCGAACTGGCCTGCGATCCGTCCGACCTTGACCACCGGCACGCCGGCCGCGTAGGTGAGCGCGACCGCCATCTGCAAGATGATCTTCAACTTGTCGCGGATGGAATCGGCCGTGAAGTCGGCGAACGACTCGGCACAGTCGCCCGGCCTGGAGGAGGAACGCCCGGCCGTCTGCGACGTCGGCCAACTGAGAAGTCAAGCGCCGGGCCTCACCGGCGAAAACGAGCGGCGGAAGGGTGGAGAGCTGGGCTTCGGCCTTCTTGAGCGCTTCGGCGTCAGGCCACTCCGGCTGCTGTGCCGCCGGGAACCGACGCCATGACGCGGCGCTCCACGAAGAGGTACCCGGTTCGCTCGCCATCGCACAAGGTTAACGCCGTAGGATCGCCCCTCATGGCCACCTCCCGATTCGCGGTGCGGAGCACCCGGTGCTGCATCCCCCGCTGCAGCGGCGGGATGCTCGACCTTCCCGACCCAGCTTGCCTGCCCGAGCTCGCCGGATCCTAGGCCGGTGCCACGGTCCGAAAGGATCGGAATCTTCGGTGGGACGTTCGACCCGCCCCATTTCGGCCACGTCGCGGCGCTGCGCGCGGTGCAGGACGCCCTTGGCCCTCGATCGCCTCCTGCTGGTCGTGGCGAACGACCCCTGGCAGAAGTCGCCCACCCGCTCCATCACCCCGGCCGAAGACCGCTTCGCCATGGCCCAGGCCTTGTCAGAGGCGATTCCGGGGGTCGAGGCCAGTCGGATGGAGATAGACCGGGGTGGCCCGAGTTACACCGTGCCACCGTGGAAACGCTCCTGGCGGAGGCCGCCGAATCGGGCCATGCCCCTCCCGAGATCTACCTCGTCATCGGGGCGGATCTCGCTGCCTGAGCTGGGGACATGGGAGCGGTCGGAGGATCTGCGGCAGCTGGTCACGCTGGCCGTGGTCTCGCGGCCACCTCTGGCGCCCAGCGGCGGAGGATCGGCAGCCGAGGACCCGCCGGCCTCCATCCGCCCCGCCTGGCTGGCGGGTGGAGTGGGTCGATGGCCCCTTGGTCGACGTCTCCAGCTCGGCCGTGCGGGACCTGCTGGAGAGGGGTGCTCCGATCGACGAAGTGGTGCCGGCCGAAGTGGTGCATTGCATTCGCCGCCGCAATCTGTACGCTGTCGGCAGATGAGCGCCCTGCCGGCCGAGATCACGAGACATCACCGGTCCCCGCAGCGCCGCGTTCCGCAACCGCTCCCGCCGGCGCCCCCGCCGCGGCAAAACGAAGGGCCGAGCGGCGAGCAGAGGAGGCGCTTGCCCGTGCCGCCCGGCGGAAGTGGGCTGCGTTCTGCATCGCGATCTTCTTGTGCTTCTTCGGCCTCACCGTGGGAATTCTGGACGTGCTCCATTGAGCCCAGGGTTGGACGTGCACGTCCATCTTCCGCCGGCTGCCGCAACAGCAGCAGAAGCAGCTGACGCAAAGCTCGGGCAGGACACAGTGGTGTTGGCCATGACGGAGCTCTTCGGGGTTGTCGACGCGTTCGTCATCACCAGTGCTGCGAACACCCGCCATGTGCGGACGTTGGTCGAAGAGATCGAGCGGAGCGTCAAGGAATCACATCAATTGGCACCGGTACGCGTCGAAGGCCTGCAAGATGCGACGTGGGTCCTCATGGACTACGGCGATTTCATCGTGCACGTCTTCCTCCAAGAGACGCGGGACTACTACGACCTCGAGCATCTCTGGTCCGGCGCCCCACGCGTGGAATGGCGCACCGCGGCCAAGCACGTCAGTTAGAAGCGAATCACCGCCGTCATCGCAGCGGTGTCCCGCTCATGTCGTCTGCGAAGCCGCGTTCGTCGGGTATTGCGAGAGGTAGACGGGCCCCGATACCGAGGTGCCGTTGCCGATCGGAACGGGATCGGCTCCCCATTGACCTGGAAGAGCACGCCGGTCGTGATGCTGGTCTGCGTGACGACGGTGAAGACCACCTGCGCCACCGCGAGCTCGGTCTCTGACCCCGCTATCTCGTTGAACGCGTCGTTGAAGTTGACGGTGGCGACCTGCGGTGTCTTCGAGACCGAGGCGGAGATCACTCGCACGTTGCCGGGTATGGCGGTCTTGATCCCCGCCGCCTCCTCTTTCTTCGTCGGTCCTTGCAGGAGGTCGACGATGACGGACTTCAGCAGCCCCGGGAATTGCACCACCCGGGACACTGCCACCAACTTCTGACTTGGATTGAGCAGATAGATCTTCGCCGGCACCGATGCCGGCGTCGTCGACGTCGTTGTCGGGAGGTGCGGATCCAGCAGGTCGAACGGGACCTTGCTCGGCGGGATTGCGTTCGGCACGCTCTGGGTCGGGATGGCGCAGCCGGCGGCGGCCAGCCCCCCGATCAGGACGGCGCCAATGACCCGGACGCGCATGCGGGCTACCACGTCAGTTCCTCGCCGTCTTGGAGAACGGGGAGGCTGATGACGAAGCGGGCGCCGCCGGTGGGGGAGGATTCGACCCAGGTTTCTCCGTTCATGAGGCGCACGTGTTCGGCCACCAACGCCAGGCCAAGTCCGGTCCCGGACCCGGCGCCCCGCCGGCCCGCGGCCGATCCCCGATAGAAGCGATCGAAGACCTTCGTCCGCTCGACGGGGCTGATACCAGGGCCGGCATCTTCTACGGCAATCTCGACGGCGGCATGGGTTCCGTTCTGAGGCTGCTCCGCCCTGCCCGCCTTGTGCCGCCGCTCACCCCTGTCGTCCGTCTCGTCCCGCGCCTCCAGGACGTCACTCTCTCCCTTGCCCCCGGCACCATTCGCCGATGCCTGAGAAGAGCCGTCGGGCCCGACCGTCATGACCGAGATCACCGTGGCGCCACCGCCGTAGTTGGCTGCGTTCTCCAAAAGGTTGGCCATGACGCGCTCGAACCGGCGTTTATCCACGCCGACATGGACCGACTCGACATCGGGCCCGATCACCACCTGGGGGGTGGACCCCGATTCGCCGAGACTGCGCATCCCCGCCTCGACCGCCCGCTCCACGAGCTCGCTGACGTTGACCTCCTCGAGGAAGACATCGGCTGAGCCGGCATCGGCCCGGGACATCTCCAACAGGTCGCCCACCATGCGCTGGAATCGGCGCAGGTCGTCCCCCAACAGCTGGAGGGCGCGTTGGGCCCGCGGCGTTAGTTGATCGCGGTCCGTCTCGAGCACCTCCAACGATGCCGCGAGGGTGGTGAGAGGAGAGCGCAGCTCGTGGCTGACGTCGGAATTGAAGCGGGCCTCTCGTTGGATACGGGCCTGTAGCTGGTCCACCATCGTGTTGAAGGAACTGGTCAGGCCGACCAGATCGGGATCTGCCGCCTCGGCCTCCAAACGGGTGTCCAGCTGGCCTCCTGCGATCGCAACCGCGGCGCGTGAGACGTCGGTCAACGGGCGCAACGATCGTCGACTGGCGAAGCGGCCGAGGCCGAGGCCGAGCATCGTGGTCACGAAGCCGGTGACCACCAAGGTCAGCCCGATCACCCGCAAGGTGTGACCGAGGTCCTCCAACGAGAACACCTCGAAGTACGTGGCATTGACCGAGGGAATGGGCACGCCGACGACGATCTGTGGTTGGTGGCTACGGGATTTCGTGATGTACGTCTGGGTGGCCGCGCTTCCCCCAGGACGTCCTCTTTCAGCTGGGCGGGGAGAGATGATTCCGTGACGCTGACGGGAAGGGGGGAGGACGGGTAATAGGTCTGGGACTTGAGAACGAGAATCGAATTGGAGCCGGACGTGCTGTCGAGCGAGGACAGGAGCGAGGGGTACGTCTTGGTCCCGCCTGCGAGGTCGGTCCGTATGACGAGGGCGTTGGCGAACGCCTGGTTCTGGGCCGCGGATTCCCGCTCGGCCAAAAGGAAGTGCCGGGTGGTGAAATAGGACAACGCGCCCATACTGACCGAGAGCACGAGAGCCGCCAGCCCGAAAATGGCCGTGATGCGGGCCCCGATTCCCATTTAGGGCACCAGCTTGTAGCCCATGCCCCTCACGGTGAGAATGTGCTGCGGCAGCGCCGGGTCGGCCTCGACCTTGGTCCGCAGGCGCCTGATGTGCACGTCGACCAGGCGACCGTCGCCGAAGTAGTCGTAACCCCAGACCCGGTCGAGCAACTGCTCGCGGCTCAGCACCTTGTTCGGGCTGGCGGCCAACTCGCACAACAGGCGGAACTCGGTCCGGGTGCAGTGGACCTCGGTGCCGTCGGCCTGGCGCAGGACCCCTTGTTCGGGCAGGAGTTGCAAGGTGCCGAACGAGAGCGCGCCGGGGTCCTCCTCGGTGGGGCGCGCCCGGCGCAGGAGGGCGCGGATGCGGGCGGCCAGTTCCTTGGCCACAAGGGGCTTGGTCACATAGTCGTCGGCTCCTGCCTCCAGCCCGGCCACCACATCGTGCGTATCGGCACGTGCCGTCACGATGATGATCGGTACGGCGCTCTGGCGGCGAAGGGCCCGGCAGCACTCGAAACCGTCCATGCCCGGCAACATGATGTCAATCAGGGCAACGTCGGTCGGGGAGTCGGCGAACAGTTCGAGAGCCTCTTCCCCGCTCGCCACGTCCTTCACCTCATAGCCCTCGCCCTCGAGGGCGAGGCGCATGGAAGACCGGATCCGTTCGTCGTCTTCGACTACAAGAATGCGTCCGCTCATTCGAATCAACTCATCCAAATCTGTGTGGGCCAGATGGAGCCACCGATCATCCCATAGGCGGCGGCACCCGTTGGCGTCGTCGGGTTGTTCCAGTTCTGCAGCTTGGGTGAGCTGACGACGGCCCACACCGCGTGGTCCAACCACAAATAGGGGAGGTCGACCGCCAGGCGCTTGTTCACCGTCTGATAGGCCTGGGCCCGCATGGCGGGACTTGCGCTCGTGCGGCCCAGTTCCAGGGCGGCATCGAGCTGGGGATCCTTGTTGCGCGCCATGTTGACCGCCAGCGAGCTGGACAAGATCGTCGACGAGCTCCAGAAGATGTAATTGAGGTCGGGGTCGACAGCGCCGAACTGGCGCCACTCGAGCGCCTGGTACGTGCCCGCCAGGGCATTGTTGATGAGGTCGTTCTGCTCGACCACCACGTCCTTGACGACGAAGCCCACGTCCTGCCAGGCCTGCTGGAGGTACTGCTGCTCGCGTTCGGACGTGGGTGTGTTGGGGGAGCCCCAGGTGAACGCCACCGGTTTCCCCGTGCTCTTCTCCACCTGCTTGACCAATTTTTTGGCTTCGGTCGGGTTGTAGGCGGGGTAGGAGGTGCTGGAGTAGTAAGGCGAGCCCGGGGTGAACAAACCGTTGCTCACGGGGAGGACGTTCTCGTCGATCTCCTTGGCGAACTGGGGCCGGCTGATCGCCATGGCAGCGGCGCGACGGACGACGGGATTGTTGAACGGCTCTTTGGCCAGGTTGAGGATCGCGCAGTTCATGTCGGGCTCGCCGACGAGATGTGTGCTGTCGTCGACGTAGGAGTAGCTCTTGTTGCCCCGGAACTGCGTGATGATCTGCGGCGTGTCGGTGACCAGAATGTCGATGGTGCCCGACTTCAGAGCCTCGGCCCGGGCTTCGGCGTCGACGATCGGCTTGAAGGTGATCTCGTCGAGGTAGGGAAGGCCGGGTCGCCAATAGTGGGGGTTGGCCGTGGCCGTGAAGTGGCTGTTGGGCACCCATTCCTTGAAGACGAAGGGCCCGGTGCCCACGGGGTGGGCCGTCCCGCCGTTGGGTGCGGCCAGCATCGACGGGGCGACCATGTACGCGAACTGACCCCCCACTCCGCCGGCCAGGTACAGGGGGAGCGAGACCCAGGGGGACTTCAGGTTCAGGGTCACGGCGAGCGGGCCCGATTGGGTGACCGAGGCGACGATGGGGTTCAGGATCAGGCCCTGCAGCAGTGAAGCCTGCTGCGCCTTGAAGTTGGTCAGCAGCGCGGCACCGTTCAACGGCGTGCCATCGTGGAACACCACATTGGGACGGACCGTGATGGTCCATGCCGTGTGGTCGGCGTTGGGCGTCACCGACTGGGCCAGATACGGCTGCCAGTTTCCTTTGGTGTCGATGATCGTCAGGGGATCGAAGACGGTCCGTGCGTACATGACGCCGACCTCGTCGAAACGGGCCGTGGTCGGATTGAAGCCCGATTCCTCAGCGTCGACGCCGAACACCATCGACCCGCCCTTCTTGGGCTTCGCCTTGGAGATTCCGTTGCCGCCGTCTGCAGCGGTGGTGGCACCGGCGACGTCGCTCAGGGCCAGTCCGAGTACAGACGCACCTGCGATGCTGCCTGCGGCCGCCGCGCCCCGGACGAGCAGCGTCCGGCGGTTGAATGGCTCTCCCATGATCCCTCTCTCCCCCCAAATCAGCCCCACGGAGTGGGACATCCCCCTACGAGCCCCCATGGGTGATGCAAGGAGGATAGTGGCCTTCGACACCATCTGTGACCCGGTACCCTGGAAAATGTGTCGGGGAACAGGGAGATTGCATCCGAAAGCGGCCTTACACAGGCGTGGGACCTCCCCGGTTTCGGCGACTGGTTGAGTGGACGGTCAGAGGCGACGCGCCTGGCCTACGTGAGCGATCTCAAGGCCTTCGCCGGCTGGGTGGGTCGCAGCGGTGTCGATACGCCCGACGGCGTGGACCGCCTTCTTCTCCGTCGCTACCTCGCTTCGTTGGGGACCCGCCGGCTGGCCCGCGCCACGGTGGCCCGCAAGGCTGCGGCCCTCCGGTGCTATTTCGCCTGGTCGGTCCGTCAAGGTCGTCTCGCCGAGGACCCGGCACGGAGCCTGAGGGCCCCCACGGGAAAGGGTCGCCTGCCCCGCGTCCTGTCGGAGGGCGAGATCGGGGCCCTCCTCGACAGGCCCACCGCATCGGCCATCGATCAGCGAGATAAGGCCGCGCTCGAGCTGCTCTATGCCGCCGGCTTGCGGGTGTCCGAGCTCTGCGGGCTGGATCGTCGCGGGGTCGACCTCCATGGACGCACCGTGACGGTGCTCGGAAAGGGCGGCAAGGAGCGCCGCGTCCCGATCCATGACCGCGCGGCTTTCGCGCTCGGAGAGTGGCTCGCCGAAGGGCGCACCCGGATGCCCGGCCCTGCCGACGCGGTGTTCGTGAACCAACGCGCCGCCAGGCTGGGGCCGCGCGACGTGCGGCGCATCCTGGACCGTCTCGCCCTGTCCCCGACGCACCCCCACGCCCTGCGCCACACGTTCGCCACGCACCTGCTCGACGGGGGTGCGGATCTCCGGGTCGTCCAGGAGCTCCTGGGTCACTCCAGCCTGGCCACGACGCAGATCTACACGCACGTGAGCAAGGAACGTCTGCGTTCGGTGTACGAGGGGACGCACCCCCGGGCCTGATCACAAGCCTGGCGAGGCCCGGGCCCCGAGCGGCTAACATGGAATGGCCCGCCGAGCGGTGGGCGGCATCACCGACCAACACGCACCTTGGCGCGAACCACGGTCGCCTCTCTTCCTGAGGGGTGCTGCGCCCTGGGGAGCAACCGAACGGAGGAATACGTATGGCCGTCGTTTCCATGCGACAGCTGCTGGAAGCCGGGGTTCACTTCGGCCACCAGACGCGCCGGTGGAACCCGAAGATGAAGCGCTTCATTCTGGGCGAGCGCAACGGGATCTATCTCATCGATCTACGCAAGACCCTGACCGGGGTGGAATCCGCCTACTCGTATGTCCGCGACCTCGTCGCAGGAGGCGGGACCATCCTTTTCGTCGGGACCAAGAAGCAGACGCAGGGACCCGTGGCCGAATACGCCGAGGCCTGCGGGATGCCCTACGTGAACCAGCGTTGGCTGGGCGGCATGCTGACCAACTTCCAGACCGTGTCCGGTCGGGTGAAGCGCATGCAGGAATTGCGCACCATGGAAGCGGCCGGGGACTTCGAGGGCATGCCCAAGCGCGAGGCGCTGTCGCATACCCGTGAACTGGAGAAGCTGAGCCGGAACCTGAGCGGCATCGCCAACCTGGAGCGCCTGCCCAACGCCGTCTTCGTGATCGACACGAAGAAGGAGCACATCGCCGTGACCGAGGCCCGCAAGCTCGGTCTCCCGGTCGTGGCCGTCGTCGACACCAACTGCGACCCCGATGTGATCGATTACGTGATCCCGGGCAATGACGACGCGATCCGCTCGGGCTCCCTTATGTGCCGGGTGTTGGCCGACGCGGTCGTCGAGGGCCGCTTCATCGCCGAGCACCGCCGTCGGAACGCGCCGCCGGTGACCGAAGAGGCCGCCACCGGACCGTCGCCCCGGCAGAGGCGGGTACCACCGCCGCCGGCCGCCGCGGTTCAGGCCGAAGCGACGTCCACCGAGACAGCGCCCACCGAGACGGCGCCCACCGAGACGGCGCCCCCCCTCGGAGACAACGCCCCCCGAGGCAGCAGCGCCGACAGACGCCGCACCAGCGCCTGGCGCTGCACCGGCGGTCGAGCCAGAGGCTGAGCTGGCCGAAGTGACGACGGGAGCAGAGGCCTGACCGTGCCCAACTTCACTTCTAAAGACATACAGCGTCTGCGCCAGGCCACCGGTGCGGGGATCCTGGACTGCAAGAAGGCGCTCGAGGAGACTGATGGCGACTATGACGCAGCACTGCAGCTCTTGCGGGTAAAGGGTCTGGCCGGCGCGGCCAAACGCGCCGACCGCGAAGCTTCCGAGGGCGCCGTGGCCGCTGTGCGGTCCGGTGACGCTGCCGCGGTCGTCGAGCTCCGTTGCGAGACCGACTTCGTCGCCAAAGCCGATGAATTCGTCGCGCTCACCGACGAATTGGCCGCGCTGGTCGCCGCCAAGGGCGAAGAGGCGGTGGGCGAACTGAGCGAAGAGATCGACCGCTTGCGCACGACGCTCAAGGAGAACATCTCCGTGGGGCAGGTGCGCCAACTGGTCGCGCAACCGGGCCAGGTGGTCGACACGTACACCCACCAGCAAGCCGGACGCGGGGTCAACGCCGTTGCCGTGGTCATCGATGGTGGCGACGAGGAACTGGCCCACAACATCGCCGTCCACATCGCCTTCACGAAGCCGGCCTATCTGAGCCGGGACGACGTCCCCGAGGAGGACATCGCGGCGGAGCGGGCGACCGTGGAAGAGATCAGCCGCAACGAGGGCAAGCCGGAGGCGGCGCTGGCCAAAATCGTCGACGGCCGGATGAACGGATGGTTCAAGGATCGGGTCCTCCTGGACCAGTCCTACGTGAGGGACGAGAAGCAGACGATCGTGGGCATGCTCGGGTCGGCGCACATCGTCGCCTTCGCGGAGGTCGTCGTCGGCGCCTGAGGTCTACTGCGAAGGTGGGAGAGCCGCGCCGGATCGTCCTCAAGATGTCGGGAGAGGCGTTGGCTTCCTCCGCCTCCGACGAGACCATTGACGCAGCCACAGTCGAACGCATGGCCAAGGAGATGAGCCGCGCCGTGGACGGCGGGGACCTCGAGCTCGCCGTGGTGGTCGGTGGCGGCAACATCTGGCGTGGCACCACCGGCGAGAGCGGCGGCATGGACCGCGCCACGTCGGACACGATGGGCATGCTGGGAACGGTGATCAATGCCCTGGCCCTCCAGGACGCCCTGGAGCAACAGGGCCAGCCCACCCGGGTCCTCAGCGCGCTCAGCATGGCCGAGGTGGCCGAGCCCTATATCCGGCGCCGGGCCATCCGGCACCTCGAGAAGGGTCGCATCGTGATCTTCGCCGCCGGTATGGGCAACCCTTTTTTCACGACCGACACCCCGGCGGCCCTCCGCGCGGCGGAGATCGGGGCCGAGATGCTCTACAAGGGCACCCACTCCGGTGTCGACGGGGTCTACTCGGCCGATCCCAAGCTCGATCCCACGGCCACGCGCTACGACGAGATCTCCTTCATGGAGGTGATCAACCGTGACCTCCGGGTCATGGATCTCACGGCCATCACATTCTGCAAGGACAACAACCTCCCCATCAGGGTTTTCGACCTGATGATCCCCGGCAACATCCCACGCGCACTCAGTGGCGAGCGGATCGGTACGCTGGTCCGCTAATGGACGACGATCTGGCCGGTCTGGTTCTCGACGACATCCGGGAGAAAATGCACAAGGCCATCGACCATGTGCGCTCCGAAATGAGCAATGTCCGCACCGGCCGGGCCTCGTCGGCCCTGCTCGAGCCGCTCCTGGTCGACTATTACGGGACGCCGACGGCGTTGCGCCAGCTGGCCGGGTTCAGCGTGCCCGATGCCATGCTGCTGGTGGTGACGCCGTACGACAAGGGCTCTCTGGGCGCCATCGAGAAGGCCATCATGACCTCGGACCTGGGCATCAACCCGACCAACGACGGCAACGTCATCAGGTTGGCGTTCCCGCCGCTGACCGAGGAGCGCCGCAAGGAGTTGGTCAAGGTCGTGCGGCACAAGGCCGAAGAGGCCAAGGTGGCGGTACGCAATTTGCGCCGGTCCGGGCGGCACGAGCTCGATGCGCTGCAGAAGGACGGTTCACTCTCCACCGACGAACTGGAGCGCGTCGAGAAAGATCTTGACAAGATCACCCAAGAGCAGGTGGGCGCCATCGATCAGTTGTTGGCGCAAAAAGAGCGCGAACTCCTGCAGGTCTGAGGGGGTAAAGACATGGCCGACGACACAGACGACAACGAGGGCTATGGGAGCTTCGACGATCCCACGGGCGTGGAAGAGGAGACGCCGAGCTACCGCTCGGGTCGGGTGCGGATCATCGGCGCGGAGCCGGCGGGTGATGCCGTCCACGAGGTGACCGGACCGGTGGTCGAGGAGAACCCCGACATGCAGCACTGGAACGATGCGCCGACCGGCCAGGTTCCCGCCGTTCTCGACCGCGGGAACGGCGACGAGCAAGCGCTGGCGCCCCCCACCTGGCGTGAAGAGGACACGGACTGGGCGGCGCACGAGGAGCTTTTCGAGCCCTCCATGCTCTCCGATGAGCTCCCCGCGGTGGGCTCGATGATGAACAACAACAACGATCTCGTCGACATGGAGCGCCAGCCCTGGCGCTTCGACGCCATCGACCTGCCCGACGACGACACGCTGGTGATCGTCGAGACCGAGACCGAGCCCGAGCCCGAGCCGGTTCCCGTCCGGGTCGCGCCGGCGGCGGCGTACACGGTGACGGATGCCCCGGAGGAGACGGTCTCGGTTCCGAGCTCCTTCGACGCGGCCGACAATCGACTGGCGCCGCCGGTGCCTCCCCAACCGAGGGTCCGCGCGCCGCGCACGAGCCGTCTGAGCGATGAGGCACCGAACACCAACGTGGGCGGGACGACCGGACGCAACATGCAGCTCGCATGGGGCTCGGGGCTGCTGCTCGGGGTGATCACGCTGGTCTGCGCCCACTTCGGCAACCTGACATCGATGATCCTCATTTCGATCGTCGTGCTGCTGGCGGCCGCCGAGGGGTTCGCCGCCTTCCGTACCGCCAAGTACCACCCGGCCACATTGCTCGGGCTGGTGGCGACCCTTTCACTGCTCATCGAGACGTACAACAAAGGCGTCGCTGCGCTGCCCCTGGTCCTGGTGATGCTGGTCGTTGCTTCGTTCTTGTGGTACCTGGCCCGGGTGGAGCCTGGAGCTGATCCGGTGGCCGGCATCTCGTCGACCGTCTTCGTCACGGTCTGGATCGGCGGCTTCGGTTCGTTCGGGGCACTGCTGCTCAATCCGACGCTGTTCCCGAACCGCCACGGCGTGGCGTTCCTGCTGGCGGCCGTCATCACCACGGTGGCGGCGGATGTGGCATCGCTCCTGGTGGGCTCGGCCTTCGGCCGTCATCCGATGGCCCCGTCCATCAGCCCGAACAAAACCTGGGAGGGCTTCCTCGGCGGCGCGGTCGCCGCCATCGTGGTGGCGGTGATCGTGGTGCACTTCATCCATCCGTGGACGATCGGCAAGGCACTGGTGCTCGGCATCGTGGTGGCCATCGCGGCACCCCTGGGGGATCTCAGCCAGTCGATGATCAAGCGCAACCTCGGCGTGAAGGACATGGGCCGGCTGATGCCGGGCCATGGCGGCATCCTCGATAGGGTCGACGGCCTCCTCTTCGTTCTCCCCGCCACGTACTTCGTGGTCAAAGCGTTCCACCTCGGGTGAGCTGATGCGCACCGTCAGCCTGCTGGGATCGACCGGCTCGATCGGCACCCAGGCCGTCGATGTACTGCGGGGCGAGCCCGAGCGGTTCCGGGTCGTCGCCCTGGCGGCCCAGAGCTCCACGGAGACACTGCTGGCCCAGGCGGCCGAGCTGCACCCCGAGATTGTGGTCATCGGCGACGAGTCGCTCGCCCGGGTGGTGCGCGACGGCGTCCCGCCCGGCACTGAGGTGCTCGTCGGCATTCCGGGCCTGGTGGCCGCGGCGGCCTGTGCCGATGTCGTCCTCAACGCGGTCGTGGGTTTTGCCGGGCTGCCGGTCACCATGGCCGCACTCGAGGCGGGCAAACGCCTGGCGCTGGCCAACAAGGAGTCGCTCATCGCGGGAGCGCCGGTCGTACAGAAGGCGAGGCGCACGCCAGGGGCGGAGATCGTGCCCGTGGACTCCGAGCACTGCGCCGTCCACCAGTGCCTGGCCGCGCTCGAGAGTCAGACGGCGGTCGCCCGCCTCCTCCTCACCGCGTCCGGTGGTCCGTTCCGGGGCCGGACCACGGCCGAGTTGGACCAGGTCACCGTGGCCGAGGCCTTAGCCCATCCCACGTGGAGCATGGGGCCCAAAATCACCATCGATTCGTCGACACTCATGAACAAGGGCCTCGAGGTCATCGAGGCCCACGAGCTGTTCGGGATCACCTACGACCGAATCGACATCGTGGTGCACCCCCAGTCGATCGTGCATTCGATGGTGGAATTGCGGGACGGCTCGACGCTGGCCCAATTGTCCGCGCCGGACATGCGCCTGCCGATCGGCTACGCACTGGGCTGGCCCGACCGGTCGTCGGTCCCCTTCGGCGCGCTGGACTGGACCAGCCCGACCACCCTGACCTTCGAACCACCGGATCGGGCCGTGTTCCGTTGCATCGATCTGGCCTACAGCGCGGGGATCAGCGGCGGATCCGCCCCGGCCTGGTTGAGCGCGGCCAACGAGATCGCGGTCGAGGCGTTTCTGGCCGGTGCGATGACCTGGAGCGGCATCGCCGACGTGGTCGCCGAAACCCTCGAGGCATGGCGGGATGAGCCCATTGAACAGGTGGAATCCGTGCTGGCCGCCGATGAGGAGGCCCGAGCCAGGGCGAGGGAAGTAGTGGCCCGCCGTACTGGAGCAGGTGCCGCGGAGGTAGCCTTACCTCTGGTATGACGCTCATTGCCAAGGAGCCAAGCACAGCGTCTGCCGGCCTGGCGGCGCCCCCGGGGGATACGGAGCCGCCGACGCCCGCGGCCGAGTCCGGCAACGCGGGTCAAGTGTGGCGGCTGCTGCTAGCGCTGGCTCTCGTGACGGCCGTCTTCCTGGTGGCCGGGCTGGGCGACATCCTGCTGTTCATCGTGATCATCGTGGCGATCGTCATGCTGCACGAGCTGGGCCACTTCGCTACGGCCAAGTGGTCGGGGATGAAGGTCACCGAGTACTTCGTCGGCTTCGGTCCCCGTCTCTGGTCGGTTCGGCGCGGGGAGACCGAATACGGGGTCAAGGGCATCCCGGCCGGAGGCTACGTCCGGATCACCGGCTTCACCGTGCTCGAAGACGTCGCCACGGAGGACGAACCGCGCACCTATCGCCAGCAGCCTTTCTGGAAGAGGATCATCGTGGGGTCCGCCGGCTCGGCGATGCATTTTCTGATCGCCTTCGTGCTCGCGCTGATCAGCGTCCTGGCGTTCGGCGTGGCGACGAGCAATGTCCAGGTCACTTCGCTCGAGCATTGGTCAGGGGTGGCGCAGACCCCCGCGCAGTTAGCCGGCCTCAAGGCGGGCGACATCATTGTGTCGGTGAACGGCCGCGCGCTCCACGGCACCAACACGATTCACGACGTCATCACGGGGTCGGTCGGGAAGCCGGTCACGCTCGGCGTCGAGCGGGACGGACAGCTCGAGAGCATCGTCGTCACCCCGCAGGACGGGCGGGAGATCAAGGTCGGCAACACCACCCTGGCGCCGGCGAGCGACAAGACACCCCAGGGCTACATCGGGATCTTCGAAGGCGCGGCGTCGCAATCGGTGAATCCGGTCAGCGCCATCGGCCATGCCTTCACCTATCTCGGTTCAGCGACCTCCTCCGAGTTCGGGGCCCTGGTCCACGTGTTCTCCCCGAGCGGCGTGAGCTCGCTCTACCACCAGGTGACCAATTCGCACGATGCGACCCAGGCGGCTGACCATCCCGCCACATCGGAGCGACCCGTCTCGCTCATCGGGGCGGGGAATGTGAGCGTCCAGGCCCTGCACCAGGGCGTGGAGTCGCTGCTCGACCTCCTGATCGTCATCAATATCGCTTTCGCGCTGCTCAACATGTTGCCGATCATGCCGTTCGACGGCGGCCACGTGGCGGTGGCCGCCTACGAATGGATCCGCACCAAGAAGGGACAGCCCTACTATCAGGCGGACATCACCAAGCTCTTCCCCTATCTCGCTCCCGTTCTCGGTTTTCTCGCTCTGTTCGCCATTTCTGTGATCTTCTTGGACATCGCCCATCCACTGCAATTCCACTGATCGGAACCATGGACCTCTCCGCCTCCCTCCTGACCGCCCGCCGACCGACCCGAAGGATCACCCTGGGAGGGGTGCCGATCGGGGACGGAGCGCCCGTCACCGTCCAGTCCATGACCACGACGAAGACGGCGGACGTCGACGGCACGCTGGCCCAGATCTACGCCCTCGCCGCCGCCGGGGCGGACATCGTCCGCTGCACCTGCAACGATGAAGGGGCGGCGATCGGCTTGGCGCAGATCGTCCCGCGCTCTCCCGTACCGATCGTCGCCGACATCCATTTCCACCACGAGATGGCTCTGGCCGCGCTCGAGGCGGGCGTGCAGGGGTTGCGCCTCAACCCGGGGAATCTCCGCAAAGAGGTCGAGATCAAGCAGGTGGCGGCGGAGGCGCGTGACCGGGGCGTGCCCATCCGCATCGGGGTCAATGCCGGGTCCCTGCACCCGGACATCTACGCCAAGTACGGCGGCGCCACCCCCGAAGCGCTCGTCGAGTCGGCCCGCAACGAGTTGGCCTACTTCGAGGAGGTCGACTTCAACGACGTCAAGATCTCGGTCAAAGCCTCATCGGTGGCCCTGATGATCGCGGCGTACCGATTGGCCTCGGAGACCTTCGACCACCCGCTCCATCTCGGGGTGACCGAGGCTGGACCACCGCCCGGCGGACTGGTGAAGGGGACGGCCGGCATCGCCACCCTCCTGGCCGAGGGCATCGGGGACACCATCCGCTTCTCGCTCACCGCCGATCCGGTGGAAGAAGCCCGGGCTGGTCGCCAGCTGCTGGAATCGCTCGGCCTGCGCGAGCGCAAGGGCCTCGACCTCATCGCCTGCCCCTCCTGCGGGCGGGCACAGGTGGACGTGATCGCCGTGGCCAAGGAGGCCCAGGAAGCGCTCGAGAAGCTCAACCTGCCGATTCAGGTGGCCGTCATGGGTTGCGTCGTTAACGGCCCCGGCGAAGCCCGTGAGGCCGACATCGGTATTGCGGCGGGCAAGAACAAGGGACATCTGTTCATCCGGGGCAAGATCATCCGCGTCGTTCCCGAGGACGGCATGGTGCAGGCCCTGGTGGAGGAGGCCGAGCGCCTGGTGGCCGAGGGGGCGGAGGCCCGCATCGCCGCAGCCGACGCCGGGGCAGAAGCCGAGGCCGAGGCCGACCGCCGCGAGCTCCTCGAGTCGACGGGCGTGGACCCCAATCACACCGCGGCGAAGATCGAGACGATCCACCGCCGCACCTCCTCGGACTGACGCACTCCTCGAACGAAGGCGCTTCCCCGAACGGCCCGCCGCCTCGGACGTGGGGTTCGTCGAGGGGCCGTCGTTCGCCCCGGTAACCTGCGCACCCATGAGCAAGGGCGCGATCGTGACCCGGGCCGAGGACTTCCCCCGCTGGTACCAGGAAGTCATCGCCCGGGCCGAAATGGCCGAGAACGGGCCTGTGCGCGGGACCATGGTGATCCGTCCGTGGGGCTATGGCATCTGGGAGCTGTTGCAGGCAGAGCTCGACAAGCGGATCAAAGAGGCCGGAGCGGAAAACGCCTACTTCCCTCTCTTCATCCCCGAGTCCTTCCTGAGCCTCGAAGCCGAGCATGTCGAAGGCTTCAGCCCCGAGTTGGCCGTGGTGACCCACGGCGGGGGCAAGAAGCTCGAGGAGCCGGTCGTCGTCCGCCCCACCAGCGAGACCGTGATCAACAGCTTCTTCGCCAAGTGGATCCAGAGTCACCGCGACCTTCCCCTGCTGATCAACCAGTGGGCCAACGTCGTCCGGTGGGAATTACGGCCCCGGCTCTTTCTCCGGACGACCGAGTTCCTCTGGCAGGAGGGTCACACCGCCCACGCCACGGAGGCCGATGCCCGCGCCTACGCGCTCCAGATCCTGCGCGATGTCTACCTGGCCACCATGGTGGACGTTGCCGCCCTGCCTGTCCTGACCGGTCACAAGACGGCACGGGAGCGCTTCGCCGGGGCCACGCGCACGTGGACCTGTGAGGGGATGATGGGGGACGGCAAGGCGTTGCAGATGGGGACCAGCCACGAGCTCGGCCAGAATTTCGCCAAGGCCTTCGACATCACGTACACCACGACCGAAGGCGTGCTCGAGTACGTCTGGCAGACCTCGTGGGGTGTGTCCACCCGCCTTATCGGCGCCCTCGTCATGGGGCACGGCGACGACTTCGGGTTGCGCCTGCCACCGGCGCTCGCCCCCTCCCAGGTCGTCGTGCTCCTGATCAAGGAGGAAGAGGGGGTGCGGGCGGCGGCGGATGCCCTGGTGGACGAGCTGCGCGCCGACGGGCACCGGGTCCGGCTGGACGACCGCACCGGCACCAGCTTCGGCCGCCGGAGTGTGGATTGGGAGCTCAAGGGCGTACCGGTACGGGTGGAGATCGGCCCCCGCGACCTCGCCGAGGGCAACGTCACCGTGGTGACCCGGCACACCCGCGAGAAGCAGACGTTGCCGCTGGCCGGCGTCCGTGGTGCGGTCACCGAGGTCCTGGCCCGGGTCGGCCCGGAGCTGCTGGCCGAAGCAACGGCTTCCCGCCTGGAGCGGACCGTCGAGGTGTCCAGCCTGCAGGAGGCGATGGAGGCGGGGAGCACCGGTTTCGCGACGATCCCGGTTCGTGCGCTGGGGGACGACGGCGAGGACCGGCTCGCGGCGAAGGCGCTGTCGATCCGTTGCCTCCAGCGCCCCGACGGGAGCCTGGCTGAGCCCGGTGACGATGAGGGGGATCTGCGCCGCGGTGGTCGCCCGCTCCTACTGAGGCCGTCCGCTCCCGCTGAGGCCGCCCGCGAAAGCGGGGATCAAAGCGACGGCCGGATTGCTATAATCCTTCGCGCTGTCCAGTTTGAGTATCAGTACCTCGTTGGAGCGTGGGCTGCGGCCCACGCTTTCGCTTTACGGGGCTCCTGCTGAAGGCAGCTGAAGGTGGCAGCAGAAGGTGATGGTGATCGTCCAGAGGAGGTGACAGTGATGGCGAGGAGTACAGACGACCTGGTTGATGCGCTGTCGCCCCTGCTCGGGGCCCGTGGGCTCGACCTGGTCGACGTCGAGCTCCACGGTTCGGAGTTGACCATCTTCGTCGACCGCGAGGGCGGAGTCGACCTCGACACGCTCGGCGAGGCCACGCGGGCGGTGTCGGACACGCTCGACGAGATCGACCCGCTACCCGGGCGCTACACCCTGGCCGTCTCCAGCCCGGGGTTGGAGCGTCGCCTGCGGACGCCGGCCCACTTCATCCGCGCTGTCGGGGAAGCCGTGACCGTGCGCATCCACGGTGGGACGTCGGACGTGCGCCGTGTTAAGGGAACCGTCGAGTCAGCTGACGAAACCGGTTTCATGCTTGTCGGATCTGACCTACCTGACGGCTCGTTGCGCATCGCCTATGGCGAGGTCGAACGCGCCCGCACCATTTTTGAATGGGGTCCCCAGCCGAAGAGAGTAAGAGGGTGAGCAGGTCATGAGTAAGACCAATTTCGAGTTTTTGGACGCTCTGGGGCAGATCGCCCGGGACAAGGGGATCTCGGTGGAGACGCTGCTCGATGCGTTGGCGAACGCATTGGTGGCGGCCTACAAGCGGCGTCCTGACGCGGCCGAGGAAGCCGTCGTCACCATCGACCCCGATTCGGGCGAGATCCGCGTCTACGGCCAGGAGCTGGACGAAGACGGCGAGGTCATCCGGGAGTGGGACGACACGCCCGACGACTTCGGGCGCATCGCCGCGCAGACGGCCAAGCAGGTGATCCTGCAGCGGATCCGAGAAGTCGAGCGGGATATGAAGTACGAGGAGTACGCGGGCCGCGAGGGCGACATCGTGACGGGGATCGTGCAGCAGACGGACAACCGCTACACGCTGCTGGACCTCGGCAAGGTCGAGGCATTGCTGCCGCAGGCCGAGCAGGTCTCCTACGAGCGCTACGAGCACGGCACGCGGCTCAAGGCGTACATCGTGGAGGTGCGCAAGACCAGCAAGGGGCCGCAGATCGTGGTCAGCCGGACGCACCCGGGCCTCATCAAGCGGCTCTTCGAACTCGAAGTTCCCGAAATCTCCTCGGGCGTCGTCGAGATCAAGGCGGCGGCGCGTGAGCCGGGCCACCGCACCAAGATCGCCGTCTGGTCCAACGATCCCAACGTCGACCCGGTCGGAGCCTGTGTCGGGGCACGTGGCTCACGGGTGCGCATGGTGACCAACGAGTTGCGGGGAGAGCGCGTCGACGTCGTGCCCTTCTCCGACGACCCGGTCGACCTGATCCAGAACGCGCTGGCTCCCGCCCGCGTCCGCGAGGTCCGCCTCGACGAGGAGACCGGGACGGCGACCGTCGTGGTCAGCGACTTCCAGCTCTCCCTGGCCATCGGCAAGGAGGGTCAGAACGCGCGCCTCGCCGCCCGCCTGACCGGATGGCGGATCGACATCAAGAGCGAGACGCAGCTGGCCGAGGAAGAAGCCGGCTACGGCGACCAGGAATGGGCCGAGGGCGAGTGGGTCGAGGACGAGTCGGGCGAGATGGTGTGGAAGCCGGCCGAGGGCGGCGAGGCCATGTCGGCCGAGGAATGGACCCATCAAGCCGATGTGGCGCCAGGCGACGACCCGGTTCGGCGCCGGTGCGGCCGAGCCGGTTGCGGCCGAGGTGGTAGCGGTCGACGAGTCCGTCACTATCGTGGACGAGGCATCGGCCCCGGCGACGGGAGCCGAGGCATAGTACCGACACGGACCTGCGTCGGTTGCCGAAAGGCGCGCCCGGCCGACGTGTTGTTCCGAGTTGTACGGCAGGCCGACGGCCAGCTGAGGGTGGACCGAACCGGCCCAGGCCGGGGTGCATGGCTTTGTCGGGAGTCCCCGGACTGCATAGAGGAAGCAGCACGGAGACGGGCCTTCGACAGAGCATTCAAGGCACCGGTTGCGACCATTGCCATCGAACATCTGCGGGCGAGCTTAAAAGCGCGTCGAAGCAGGATGTATCCGATGTGCGAGGATAGGGGGCTGCGGGTCACTCCGGGGCCCACAGAGTACGAAGGACATAGAGACCCACTTGCCGAAGAAGATCCGCGTCTATGAACTAGCCAAAGAGCTAGGCCTCACCAATAAGGAAGGGCTTGACCTGGCCCTCTCCCTTGGTATCGGGGTGAAGAGCCACTCGTCCTCCATCGAGGATGCACAAGCGGACCGCGTCCGTCGGAAGGCCGACGCCGAAGGACTTCGCCGGGAAGTGACACCTGAGGAGCCACCGCCACCACCGGCTCCCGCTCCCGACAAGAGAGCTGCCGGCAGGACGATCTCGTCATCGTCCCCCGCTACGGCCCGCTCGACCAGCAGCGACGCCCGGGCACCCCGGCTCATCAGCAGCAGGCCGACGGGATCGCCCGCCTCGCCAGCCGGAACACCGGGTTCGTCCGGCTCATCCAGCGCGGTCGGCACGGCCGGTTCCGCCGGAACAGCCGCACCCCGCGTGCCCGCCCGCCCCGCGCAGGCTCCCGCTGCCGCGGCGCCTTCGGTGGCCGCGCCGGCTCCGCCGAGGGCCCCGGCTCCCGGTCCGGCCGCCGCCCCCCGGACGGCCCCGGCCGCACCAGCGGCGCCCACGTCCGCACCGCAGTCACCGGCACCTGCGCCGACATCGGCGCCCACGACCGCACCGGGCGCCGCGCCCAGGCCGGCGTCTGCGCCATCGCCCGCTGCGGCCCCGGGTGCTCCGGCTACCTCCCCTCCGAGCGCGCGGCCCGGCGCCACGTCGCCAGCAGCAGCATCAGCACCCGCCGCAACACAAGCACCTGCAGCACCCGCGGCAGCAGGGTCGGCAGCCGCGCCGACGGCGCCACCGGCTGAGCAACGGACCCCCCGGCCTCCTTTGAGCCCGAGCGGCAAGCCCGTACCGCCGCCCCCGCCCCCGAGGCCTCCGATCGGGCCCAGCGGCCGCCCCATTCCGCCCCCGCCCGGTATGGGTGGTCGGCGCCCGACTGCTCCCCCACGCGGCCCGGCGGCAGTGGTTACCCTGCCCGCACAGGAGGGCGCCCGGCACCCGGCGCAGGCCGCCCGACCGGTGGCCCTGGTGGGCCGGGCAGCAGCAGCTTCGCCGGCCGCCCCAGCGGTGGCGGCGGTGGATTCAGTGGACGCCCCGGAGGCGGAGGACCCTCGAGTGGGCCGCCAGCCGCCGGTCGCAGCGGACTGCCCGGACGGCGCCCGCCGCAGCGACGCGCCCGCAGGCGCCGGCGCAACCTCGAGGAGCTCGAGCCGACCCAGCTCACCAGCTATCAGCCTTCGACGGCGCCCGTACCCGACGGCGAGGTCATCGTCGAGCGCGGATCGACCGCGCGCGATCTCGGGCCCAAGCTGAACCGCAGCGCGGGCGACATCGTCCGCTTCCTCATGCTCCAGGGCGAAATGGTCATGGCGACGCAGTCGCTGACCGACGACATGATCGAGCTCTTCGCGGCCGAAATCGGTGCCGACGTCCGCCTGGTCGACCCCGGTGAGGAACAAGAAGCCGAGCTGTTGGCGCGCTACTTCGAGGAAGAAGACGAAGAAGAGGACGCGGACCAGCGCCCGCGGCCGCCCGTGGTGACCGTCATGGGCCACGTCGACCACGGCAAGACGCTCCTGCTGGACCGCATCCGCAAGACCGACGTGGTGGCCGGCGAGGCCGGCGGCATCACCCAGCACATCGGTGCCTACCAGGTGGTGTGGCACGACAAGCGGATCACGTTCATCGACACGCCGGGCCACGCCGCCTTCACGGCCATGCGCGCCCGTGGGGCGCAGGCCACCGACATCGTCGTGCTGGTCGTGGCCGCCGACGACGGCGTGATGCCCCAGACGATCGAGGCGATCGATCACGCCACGGCCGCCGACGTACCGATCATCGTGGCCGTCAACAAGATGGACCGCCCCGACGCCGATGCCACGCGCGTGCTCCAGCAGCTTTCCGAGCGCGGACTGGTTCCCGAAGCATGGGGCGGCGACACCATCGTGGTGGAGGTGTCCGCCTTGCAGGGCACGGGCATCGACAACCTGCTCGAGCAGATCACCCTGGTGGCGGAGGTCGAAGAGCTGACCGCCCGCGTCGAGGGCGAGGCGAGGGGCGTCGTGCTCGAAGCCAACCTGGAGGCCGGCCGGGGCCCGGTGGCCACCGTCATCGTCCAGCAGGGCACGCTCCGCGTGGGCGATCCCGTCGTCGCCGGCGCGGCCTGGGGCAAGGTCAAGGCCCTGGTCGACGACCTGGGCGACCATGTGAAAGAGGCGCTTCCCTCGACACCCGTGCAGGTACTCGGATTCTCCGAGCCGCCGCACGCCGGCGACGAGATGCGCGGGGCGAAGGATCTCGCACGTGCCCGCACCCTCGGTGAGGCCCGCGCACAGCGATTCCGCCTTTCGGGCCACAAGCCCGTGGCCTCGGCGGCGACCGGAGCCAAGCTCGAGGACCTGTTCGAGCAGATCCAGCGCGGCGAGATGGCGACCCTCAACATCGTGCTCAAGGCCGACGTGCAGGGCTCGTTGGAGGCGGTGACCGAGAGCCTCAAACGACTCGAGCGTGACGACGTGAAGTTGAGCTTCGTGTTGCGCGGCATCGGTGGGATCACCGAGAACGACGTGCAGCTGGCGGCCGCCTCGAGCGCCACCATCATCGGGTTCAACGTGCGCCCGGACAGGCGTTCGCGTGAGCTGGCCGAGGCATCCGACGTCGAGGTCCGGACCTACGAGATCATCTACAAGCTGCTCGAGGACATAGAGGCGGCCATGCTGGGCCTGCTCTCGCCGCTCTACGAAGAGGTGGTCACCGGCGAGGCCGAGGTGCGCGAGGTCTTCCGGGTCCCACGCGTCGGCGCTATCGCCGGTTGTTACGTGCGGGAGGGCAAGATCACCCGTGGCTCGAAGGTCCGGTTCCTGCGAGAGGGGACGGTCATCTGGAAGGGTGCCATCACCTCGTTGCGCCGCTTCAAGGACGACGCGCGGGAAGTGGCGGCCGGGTTCGAGTGCGGTATCGGGCTCTCCGACTTCCAGGACCTCCACGCGGGCGACATCATCGAGACGTTTGAGGAGCGCGAGATCGCGAGGACGTGACGTCATCGTGAAACGGCGCACCGCCACGTACCCGCGCTCGTTGCGGGTGAACCAGGTCCTGCGGCAGGTCATCGCAGAGGAGCTCGAGCGGCTCGCCGACGCCGACGAGCGCTTCCGCATGGTCACGGTGACCTCGGTCGACACGGCCGCCGACATGCGGACTGCCACGGTCTATCTGGCCACGCTGGAGCCCGATGCCGCCGATGCGCTCGAGGAGCGGCGTCCCCATCTCCAGCGTCTCATCGGAGCCCAGGTGACGCTCAAGCGCACGCCGCGACTGACGTTCAAGGCCGACCCGGCCATCGCGGCGGGATCGTGGGTCGAAGAGCTTCTGCGCGGCCTGGACCGGGACCAAGACCCTCCTGCATGAGTGCCACCGGCCTGGTGGTGGTCGACAAGGAGGCCGGCTGGACTTCCCACGACGTCGTGGCGCGTTGCCGCCGGATCTTCGGCCAGCGCCGGGTGGGGCACGCAGGCACCCTGGACCCCGATGCGACGGGCGTCCTCCTGGTCGGTCTGGGGCGGGCCACCCGCCTCATGCGGTTCCTGACGGCCCTGCCGAAGACCTACGTGGCCGAGATCGTGCTCGGGACCAACACGTCGACGCTCGATGCGTCCGGCGACATCGTGGGGAAGTGGGACATGTACGGGGTGACGCTCGCCCAGGTGCAGGAGGCGGCCGCAGCGCTCACGGGCACCATCGAGCAGATCCCGCCCATGGTGTCGGCCGTGAAGATCGGCGGTCGGCGCCTGCACGAGCTCGCCCGGCAGGGGATTGAGGTCGACCGCCCGGCGCGACGGGTGCAGGTCTCCCGTTTCGACGTCGAGGCGATCCCCGAACGCCCCGGCGTGTTCCGGGCCGAGGTGGAGTGCTCGTCGGGCACCTACATCCGCGTGTCTGGCGCAGGACGTGGGGACCGCGCTCGGGGGCGGGGCCCACGTCGGCCTTTTGCGACGCACCCGCATCGGCTCGTTCGGAGAGAGCGACATGCGCCCCCTCGACCTCCTCACCCCTGAAGCCGTCCTCACGCCGGCGGAGGCCATGCGCGACCTCGCCTCCGTGACCGTCGAGCCGGGGATCGCCACCTCCATCGGCCGGGGCCTGCCCCTCGACCGTGTGCCGATCGGGGCGGTGGGCGACGGTCCCTGGGCCATGTTGGACGAGGAGGGCGACCTCCTCGCCATTTACGAGGCCACCGATACCGACCGCATCAAACCGGCCGTCGTAATAGCCGGCACCTGACGTCTATCCTCAAGCGCGATGTCCGGAACTGCCGTCACGATCGGGGCCTACGACGGCGTGCACCTGGGCCATCGGGCGCTCCTGCGTGAGCTGTCCACCCTCGCCGCGGCGGAGGGACTCTCGACCGTGGTGGTCACCTTCGACCGCCACCCGGCCGCCGTCGTGCGTCCCGACTCGGCCCCCAAGCAGCTCACCGACCTCGAGCAGAAGTTGGAGCTGCTGGCGGCATGCGGGATCGATCGCACGCTGGTGATCGAGTTCGACCGGACCCGGGCCGACGAGTCGGCCGAGGATTTCGTCAAGGAAGTGCTGGTCGACACCCTCGGCGCCAAGTTGGTGGTGGTCGGCGAGGACTTCCACTTCGGCCACGGGCGCAAGGGCAACGTCGACCTCCTCACCGCCCTCGGCCGCGACTACGGCTTCACGGTGATCGGGGCCCGCCTGACCGGGGACGGCGGCGGCTCCGCCGGCTCAGGATCCGCCGGATCGGTCCCCGTCTCGTCCACGAGGATCAGGACCCTGGTGGCGGCCGGGGACGTCGTCGGCGCGGCCAAGCTGCTCGGACGTCCCCACGAGGTCCGCGGGATCGTGGTTCACGGGGACGGCCGGGGCGGGCCCGAACTCGGGTTCCCGACCGCAAACATGATGATCGACGACGACATCGCCCTGCCGGCCGACGGGATGTACGCGGGGTACTTCACGCGCCCCGACGGCTCGGTGCACCCGGCCGCGATCTACGTGGGCCGTCGCCCCACCTTCTACGAGCCCGGCACGACATCGGTCCTGGTGGAGGCCTATTTGCTCCACTTCGACGGGGACCTTTACGGGGAGCTGAGCCGGGTGGCGTTCGTGGACCGCCTCCGGGGCGATCAGAAGTTCGACTCGGTCGATGCCCTCATCGCCCAGATGCACAGGGATGTGGCGGATGCCGAACAGGTGCTCTCGGACAATCGCTGACCACCTGCTACGATGTTCGCCGGTTGGGCTGGTCCCATCCGCACTCCTACAACATCTCCGAGGTTCTTCGATTTATGCCCGACACGCAGGCCACGATTGCCGAGTACCGGCTGCACGACAGTGACACTGGTTCACCAGAGGTGCAGATCGCACTGCTGTCGGGACGGATCAACCATCTCACGGAGCACTTGAAGGGTCACAAAGGGGACCACCACACTCGACGCGGCCTGATGAAGCTCATCGGCCAGCGTCGGCGGCTGCTCGATTACGTGCGAAAGAACGACGTCGAGCGCTACCGCGCCATCATCGGCCGCCTCGGCATTCGGCGGTAACGAAACACATCCGGGCGTCTCGGTACGCTGGCTGCCAGTCGCCGGTCACTTTCGCAAGGAAGGTGGTCGACCACTGGGAACCAGACATGGGATGCCCCCAAACACCACACGAGGAGCATCATGGCTGACGCCATTTCCGTGTCGGGCCCCATCAGTGGCACCGACCGCACCCTGTCCTTCGAGTCGGGAAAGTTGGCCCAATTGGCCGACGGCGCCGTACTCGCACGGATCGGGGACACCGTCCTGCTGGCCACGGCCACCGCCGCCCGATCCGTACGGGAGGGGACCGATTTCTTCCCCCTCACCGTCGACATCGAGGAGCGGGCCTACGCCGCCGGCAAGATCCCCGGCTCGTTCTTCCGCCGGGAGGGCAAGAGCTCGGACCAGGCCATCCTGACCTGCCGCCTCATCGACCGCCCCCTGCGGCCGTCGTTCCCGAGCGGCTTCCGTAATGAGGTCCACGTCGTCGGGACCATCTTCGGCGCCGACCAGATCAATCCCCACGATGTCCTGGCCATCAACGCCGCATCGGCCGCGCTGATGCTGTCGGGCATCCCCTTCGACGGCCCCATCGGCGCCGTGCGCGTCGCCTACAGCGTCGACGGCACCTGGATCCCGCACCCCACGTTCGAAGAGGGCGACGCCGCCACGTTCGAGCTGGTCGTCGCCGGACGGGCCCTCGACGACACCGACACCACCGACATCGCCATCATGATGGTGGAGGCCGGCGGGACCGAGCACTCGTGGGACTACTACGAGGCCGGTGCGCCCAAGGTCACCGAAGAGGTGCTGGCTGAAGGCCTCGAGGCCGCCAAGACCTGGATCCGCGAGTCCATCCTGTTGCAGCGCCAACTGGTGGCCGGCGTCGTCGCCGCCAAGGGCCCGATCGAGACGATCGCCTTCACCACCTTCTCCGACTACTCCGACGACGTGTGGGCCCGCGTCGAGACGGTCGGCACCGACCTCATCGCCAAGGCCAACCTGGTCACCGCCAAGGCCGAGCGCAACGAAGCCCTGGACGCGGCCGGCAAGGAGATTCAGGCCGCGCTGGCCGACGAGTTCGAAGGGCGCGCCGGCGAGATCAAGGCGGCCATCCGCTCGCTGACCAAGAAGCTCGTGCGCAAACGCATCGTCGAGGACGGCGTGCGCGTCGACGGGCGCGGCACGGCCGACATCCGCCCGCTCTCCGCCGAAATCGACCTCTTCCCGACGGCGCACGGCTCGGCCCTGTTCCAGCGGGGCGAGACCCAGGTCCTCAACGTCACCACGCTCGGCATGCCCCGCATGGCCCAAATGTTGGACACGATCACCCCGGTCGACTCCAAGCGCTATATGCACCACTACAACTTCCCCCCCTTCTCCACGGGCGAGACCGGCTTCATGCGCGGTCCCAAGCGCCGGGAGATCGGCCACGGCCTGCTGGCCGAGCGGGCCCTCCTGCCCGTCGTCCCCAGCGCCGAGGAGTTCCCCTACACCTTGCGCCTCGTCTCCGACGTCCTGGCCTCGAACGGCTCGACGTCGATGGCGTCGGTCTGCGGTTCGACCCTTTCGCTGATGGCCGCCGGTGTGCCCCTCAAGGCTCCGGTGGCGGGCATCGCCATGGGCCTCGTCTACGACGGCGGCACCTACGTGACGCTGACCGACATCCTCGGTTCGGAGGACGCCTTCGGCGACATGGACTTCAAGGTCGCCGGCACGGCGGAAGCCGTGACCGCGCTGCAGCTCGACACCAAAATCGCCGGCCTGCCGGCCGACGTGCTGGCCAAGGCGCTGTTGCAGGCGAAAGAAGCCCGGCTCACCATTCTCGACGTCATGGCCGGTGCCATCGCCGAGCCGCGTGACCACGTGGCGAACAGCGCTCCGAAGATCGTCTCCATGGAGATCCCGATCGACAAGATCGGTGAGGTCATCGGGCCCAAGGGCAAGGTCATCAACACCCTGCAGCAGGAGACCGGTGCAGACATCGCAGTCGACGACGACGGCATGGTGGGCACCGTCACCATCGGCGCCAAGGACGGCAATGCCGTCGAGGAAGCCCGGCGCCGGATTTCGCTCATCCTCGACCCGCCCACGGCCGATGTCGGCGCGGTCTACGCCGGCAAGGTGGTGAACATCACCAAGTTCGGTGCGTTCGTCAACGTGCTGCCCGGTCGTGACGGCTTGTTGCACATCTCCAAGCTCTCCTCGCTGGCCGGTGGCAAGCGCATCAACAACGTGGAGGACGTCCTGACGTTGGGACAGCCGATCGAGGTCCGCGTGGATGACATCGACCCGCAGGGCAAGGTGTCACTGTCGCTGGCATCGGTGCCCGAAGGCGGGGCCAACGGGGCTTCCTCGGGCGACTCCGGCCACGGCGGCGGCAACGGCGGCGGCGACAGGAACCGTGACCGTGGCGACCGAGGTGGCCGTGACAGCGGCGATCGTGGTGGCCGTGACAGCGCCCCGGCGACGCCCGCAGCATCCGCGGGGTCAGGCGGGTCCGCCGGGTCCGCCGGGTCCGCCGGGTCCGCCGGGTCCGCCGGCAACGGTGTGCCCTCCTTCGAGGACGCCTTCGAAGCTGAGCTCGTCTCCGAGCTCGGAGACCTGGGCCCCGGTGCGGTCGAAGCGGAAGGTCGCAGCAGCAGTGGCGGCGACCGCCGTCCGCCGCGCGGCCGTTCGCGTCGTCGTTGATCGAGACATCTGTTCTTCCCAGCGGCATCCGCCTGGTCACCGAGACCATGGCGGATGTGCGCTCGGTGGCGGTGGCGTACTGGGTCGGCTCGGGTTCGCGTGACGAAACCGATGCCGTAGCCGGCGCGTCCCATTTCCTGGAGCACCTTCTCTTCAAGGGGACGCCGACGCGTTCGGCCGCGGCCATCGCCGAGTCGCTCGACGAAGTGGGCGGGGACTGCAATGCCTTCACCACCAAGGAGTACACGACCTTCTACGTACGGCTTCTGTCCGAGCACCTCCCGCTCGGGCTCGACATCCTCAGCGACATCATGTGGGATCCGGCCCTGCGTCCCTCCGACGTCGACGCCGAACGCACGGTCATCCTCGATGAGATCCTCATGCACGCCGACGAGCCGGCGGACCTCGTGGCGGAGCAATGGCAGTCCTCGCTGTTCTCGGGGCACGCCCTCGGGCGCGACACGCTGGGCACCCAGACGACCGTCGGCGCGCTGGATGCAGATGACATCCGCCACTTCTTCGCCCATCACTACCGTCCGGGCAACATGGTGGTCTCGGTGGCGGGGGACTGCACCCACGACGCGGTCGCGACCGACCTGGAGCGGCGGTTCGCCGGCGAGACGGGGGGAGAGGCGCCGCAGCGGACGGCGCCCGGGCCCGGGGTCGAACGGCTGCACGTGGTGCGGCGGCCGACCGAACAGGCCCACGTCGTCTACGGCATGCGCTCGGTCTCGCGTCACGACGAACGACGTTGGCCGCTGGCCGTGCTCAATCACGTCTTGGGGGGTGGCTTGTCGAGCCGGCTCTTCCAAAAGGTGCGTGAAGAGCGCGGGCTGGCCTACTCGGTCTGGTCGGAGCGGGCCGCCTACCAGGACGCCGGCTCCCTGGCCGTCGTGGTCGGCACGGCGCCCGATCACGTCGACGAGGTGTTGCGCATCGTGACCGGTGAGCTCGAGTTGCTCGCCACCCATGGGATCACCGACCGGGAGCTGGCGGTGGCCAAGGGCAACCTGCGGGCGGAGATGTTGCTCTCGGGCGAGGACTCCGGAGCCCGCATGGGCCGGATCGGTGCCTCCATGCTCCTGCACGGTCAGGTACCGACGGTCGACGAGGTCCTGGCCCGCATAGAGGCGGTCGGACGCGACGAGGTCCTGGTAGAGGCGCAGGCGCTCGTGGGGGCGCCCCGCACCCTCAGCGCGGTGGGGCCCTTCGACGACGATGACTTCGCTGACCACGTTGCGTCCTTGGCCGGCCATTAGGGTTCAGCCAATGCGCAAGGTCGGTGTGGTTGGAGCCGGCGGCCGGATGGGCCGTGAGGTCTGTCTTGCGGTGACGGCGGCACCCGACCTCGAGCTGGTCGCCGCGATCGATCCTTTCCATGAAGGCGAGGTCATCGAGGGGCTCACGATCGGGGCCGACGTGGCCGTCCTCGTCGAGAGCGGCACCGAGGTAGTGGTGGACTTCAGCGTGGCTGATGCCGTGCGGGCCAACCTCGCTTCCTATGCCGGACACGGCATCCACGCCGTCGTCGGGACCACGGGTCTGAGCGATGCCGACCTCGAGGCGGCGTCCGACCTTTTTGCGCAGGTGACGGCCAACGCGGTGATCGCCGCCAACTTCGCCATCGGCGCCGTCCTCCTGATGCGCTTCTGCGAGCTGGCCGCACCGCACATGGACGGGGTCGAGGTGATCGAGCTGCATCACGATGCCAAGCGCGACGCACCCTCGGGGACGGCGCGCCACACGGCGGCCCTCATCGCCGAAGCCCGCGTGGACGCCGGGACCGGCCCGCTGCCCGCGGACCCGACCACCGAGCTGGTGTTGCCGGGGGCCAGAGGCGCCGAGGGCCCCGGTGGGGTCCACATCCATTCGGTCCGCCTGCCCGGGCTGATCGCCCACGAAGAGGTGATCTTCGGTGCCCTCGGGCAGAGCCTCACGATCCGCCACGACTCGTACGACCGCCGCTCCTTCATGCCCGGCGTCCTGCTCGCCGTGCGCGCGGTGGCCGACCGCCCCGGGCTGACGGTCGGGATCGAAGCACTGCTCAATCTGTGAGTGCCGACCTGTGACTGTCGCGCAGTGAGCGCCGACCAGTGAGCGCCGACCAGTGAGCGCCGACCAGCCGTGAGTGACGTGCGGGAACGACTCCTGCAGGCCACCTACGACTGCGTGGCCCGCTGGGGGCTGGCCAAGACGACGGTCGAGGACGCAGCCCGGGAGGCGGGCGTCTCCCGGGCCACCGTCTACCGGTACTTCCCGGGCGGTCGCGAGGAACTCATCAGCGCGGTGGTCGGGTGGGAGTTCGCCCGGTTCTTCCTGCGCCTCTACGAGGAGGTGCACGATGCCGAGACGCTCGAAGAGGTGATGGAACGTGGCCTCGTCTTCGCCCACAACGCGATCCTCGGGCACGAGGTGCTCCAGCGCATCCTCCAAACCGAGCCGGAGCGACTGCTGCCCCGGCTGACCATTGAGGCGAACGAGACCCACAAGGTGGTGGCGGCGTTTCTGGTGCCCTACCTCGAACGCCATGGGATGGCAGAGGGAACGGATCTCGACGCGGCCGCCGACTTCCTGGCCCGCATGGTCCTCTCCTACATCGGCTCGCCCGGGCGCTGGGACCTGAACGATCCCGAGCAGGTGGCCCGGCTGGTCCGCGCTGAGCTCCTGGCCGGCGTCCGATGACGTCGACCACCTGTGCCAACCACCCCGATCGGGCGGCGTCCGTGGTCTGTGCCCACTGCGACCGGCCGATCTGCACCGATTGCATGATGGAGGCTCCCGTCGGGTGGCAATGTCCGGACTGCATTGCCGCCGGCGCCAAGAAGACAAAGGTCATCCGTCCCTTTGCCGCCTCGAACCGCACCGGTGCCATCGGCTCGACGAACCCGACGCCGGTGGTCATCGCGTTGGTGGTGATCAATGTCGTCGTCTTCGTGGCCAGTGGCTTCGGCAAGGCCTCGGTCCTCGACCGCTACGGCCTGTCGCCCGACAAGGTGCATGACCAGCACCAGTACTACCGGGTGTTCGACGCCATCTTCCTCCACCTCAGCTTTGTGCACATCGGGTCCAACATGATCACCCTCCTCATCGTCGGACCGCCGGTCGAGGTGATGCTGGGGAAGGCCCGCTTTCTCGTCCTGTATCTGGTCGCTGGTCTCGGCGGCAACGTATTGGCCTACCTGATCGCACCGGCGAACGAGGTCGGCGTGGGCGCCTCGGGTGCGATCTTCGGGGTGATGGGCGCCTACGTGGTCCTGGCCCGCCTCCGGCAAAAGCCCATGGGACCGGTCGTGGCACTCATCGTCATCAACCTGGTGATCGGTTTCACGGGCAACATCGAGTGGCAGGCCCACATCGGTGGACTGCTCATCGGTGCCGTGTTGGCGTTGGCTTTCCACTACGCCTCGACGCTGCGCGAGAAGGCGCAGGACATCGCAGTGACGGTGGGGGCGAGCGTGGCGACGCTGGCTCTGCTCGGTCTGATCCTGACGACCGTCGCACCGGGTCACGTCAACGTCTCCTAACTGCGAACCGTCCTCCTCGCTGCTCCGCCGGCTCTTCGCCGCATCGCTGTCTCCGCGCTGCCCTGCCGTCGTCCGCGCTGTGCTGGCTGTCGTCCTCTCCGCATCGCCGTCTCCGCACGCCACCCTCGGCTGGCGATGATTGACAATGAGACAAAATGCGCCATAATGTCTCAATGGTGGTTGTGCCCAATGCGACGTCGGCGGCGAACCCGGCGCCCGTCCGTGCCCGGGGGCGGAAGAACGTCCACCACCTGGGTGTCGATGACCGCTCGTCCACGCGGGTGCGCATCGTTGATGGCACCCTGCGGTGCCTGGCCCGGCAGGGGCTGGCCAAGACCACCGTTGACGACATAGCCCGTGAGGCCAAGCTGTCCAGGGCCACGCTCTACCGGACATTCCCCGGTGGCAAGGACGCCATCGTCGCCGCCGTGGTGGAAACCGAGGTCGCCCGCCTGTTCTCGTCGCTCGCGGTCGTCATGGGCGAAGCCGCCGATCTCGAGGATGTCCTCGTTGCCGGCATGGTCGACGCAGCCCGCCAACTCGCTGCGCACCCTGCCTTGACCTACATGCTGGCGTACGAGCCCGGGGTGATCCTGCGCCATCTCACCTTCGCCGACCTGGACCGGGTCCTTTTCGTCGCCGGCGACTTCGCGGCCCCGTTCTTCGCCCGTTGGCTCTCGCCGGATGAGGCCTCGCGGGCAGCCGAGTGGGCCGTGCGCATCGTCTTGGCCTACTTGGCCGACCCCGCCCCCGACACCGATCTGGCCGTTCCCGACGACACGCGTGCGCTCGTGCGCACCTTCGTGATGCCCGGGATCCTCGCGCTGCGCGCAACCACGCCCACCGCCACCACGCCCACCGCAACCACGCCCACCGCAACCACGCCCGCCGATCCGGCGCAACCATCCGACCGAGCCATCAAGGAGGCAGTGCGATGACCACCGTCGACGACAGCAATCACGACACCATGAAGTCCAACCTCGAGCTGATCGGGCGCGAACAGATCCACGACCTCGAGTACGTGGTGAATTTCGTCGGTCACTACGACGATCAAGGCTTCCATCGAGTACCCGACAACTGCCCGGCCGAGTTCACATGGGACTACGAGAAGGGGGCCAAGCCCCAGCTGGACAAGCTCTACGAGAAGGCCAAGAAGGCGCAGTGGAACGGGCAGACCGACCTGGACTGGTCGATCGAGGTCGATCTGGAAAAGGTCGTCCTGAACAATGCCGCGGCCAACCAGGACCAGATGCAGTGGGGACCGACCGAGCTGGCCGGCACGGTGCTCGAGAAGTGGGGCGACAAGGAGTGGCTGAAGTTCGGCATGGAGAATCAGAACTGGTTGCTTTCCCAGTTCATGCACGGCGAGCAGGGGGCACTGCTGTGCACCGCGAAGATCGTCGAGACGGTGCCGTGGATCGATGCCAAGTACTACGCCGCCACCCAGGTCATGGACGAGGCGCGCCACGTCGAGGTCTTCTCCAAATACCTGGACACCAAGCTGTCCGGTCACTACCCGATGAACGGTCACCTCGGACTCCTCCTCGATGACATCGTGAGCGATTCCCGCTGGGACATGACCTATCTGGGTATGCAGATCATGGTGGAGGGGCTCGCCCTCGCCGCGTTCGGCTTTATCCATTCCATGACGACCGAGCCGCTGCTCAAGAAGATGTTGCGCTACGTGATGGCCGACGAGGCCCGCCATGTCGCCTTCGGTGTCCTGAGCCTGCAGGAGTACTACAAAGAGCTCAATGCGGCCGAGCTGCGCGAGCGCCAGGAGTTCGCCTTCGAGGCGGCCATCCGCATGAAGGACCGCTTGATCATGCAGGAGGTCTGGGAGCGGCTCGAGGTGCCTAAAGCCGATGTGGTGAAGGTGTACTCGCATGCACCGGATCGGGACGACTTCCAAATCCTCTTGTTCTCCAAGATCGTGCCCAATCTGAGGAAGCTCGGCCTGCTGGACGCCGCCGACGGTTGGCTGCGGCAGAAGTTCACCGACATGGGTGCCATCGCCTTCGAGCACCTCACGGACTCGACGGAGGAAGAGGACGCTTTCGCCGATGGCTCGCCCGTGGAGCGCCAGGTCGCCTAAAGCTCCAGGGTCGCCTAAAGCCCCAGGGCGACTAAAGCCCCAGGGCGACTAAAGCCCCAGGGCGACTAAAGCCCCAGGGTCGTCCAGAGCCGGACGGTCCACTGTGAGCCCCGGCCGCCTTCTGGCGGTGGGGGTGACTGGTAGCGTGAACCGGTGATGGAACCTTCGCCGAACACCCCCCGGTTCGGGCGGGTGATCACCGCCATGGTGACCCCGTTCGACGACGCTGGGGCCCTTGACCTCGACGGGGCCGTGGAACTGGCCCGCTGGCTGGCCGCCCACGGGAGTGACGGACTCGTGCTCAGCGGGTCGACGGGCGAGAGCTCCGTCCTCAACGATGACGAGAAGATGGACCTGTGGCGGGCTGTGGCGGCCGAAGTCACGATCCCGGTCATCGCCGGCACCGGGTCCAACGACACCGAGCACTCCGTGCGGCTCACCGCGCAGGCCAAATCCTGCGGGGTCGACGGCGTACTCGTGGTCACGCCGTATTACAACCGGCCCTCGCAGTCCGGCCTCTACGAGCACTTCAGGGCCGTGGCCGAGGCATCGAATGGGCTGCCGGTGACCCTCTATGACATCCCTTCTCGGACCGGCCGCCGTATCGCCGCCTCCACCATCGTCCGTCTGGCCCACGACGTTGCCGGAATCGTGGCGCTCAAGGACGCAGCCGGAGACCCGGTCGGCACGGCGCATCTGGCGGCTCGACTCCCGGCGGGTTTCGAGATCTACAGCGGCGATGATGCGATGACTCTGCCCTTGCTGGCGATCGGCGCCGTGGGGACGATCAGCGTGGCGTCGCACTGGATCGGACCGCAGTTCAAGACGGTGATCGAGTCGTTCCTCCGGGGCGACCTGGCCGAGGCCATCGCCGGCAACGCGGCGCTGTTCGACGCCATCGACTTCCAGTCGAGCGACGAGTACCCGAACCCGCTCCCCGCCAAAGCGATCTGCCGCGCCATGGGCCTCCCCGTGGGGCAGTGCCGCTTGCCGATGGGTCAATCGACCCCCGAGCTGGACTCTCAGGCCGCCAAAATACTGGCGGCCTACGGCCCCCCGAACGCAACGGGCCAACCGGTTGCCTGAAAAGCAGAAATCACGCCCCAAGGCGTCCCCCGTACGCGTCGTCTTCCTCGGGGGGCTCGGTGAGATCGGTCGCAACTGCGCCTGCATCGAGGTCGACGGCCGGATCATCGTTCTCGACTGCGGGATCATGTTCCCCGACGCCGACATGCCCGGGGTCGATCTGGTGTTACCCGAGTTCACCTACCTCCGCGAGAGGGCCGACAAGGTCGACGGCATCGTGCTCACGCACGGCCACGAGGACCACACCGGCGGGCTGGCCTACCTGCTGCGTGACCTGCAGGTCCCCATTTACGGCTCCGAGCTGACCGTCGGGCTGGCGAGGAACCGGGTCGACGAGGCGGGGCTCGGTCACCGCACCGAATTCATCGCGGTCAACGACGGCGAGCGGCGCCGCATCGGGCCCTGCGACGTGGAGTTCATACCCGTCACCCACTCGGTGCCCAACGCGTTCGCCATCGCCTTCTACACGCCGCAAGGGGTCATCCTCCACTCCGGCGACTTCAAGCTCGACCTTCAGCCGGTCGACGGTCGTCGGACCGACCTTTCGAGAATGGGGGAGCTGGCCCGCACCGACGGTGTCCGCCTCCTCCTGTCGGATTCCACCAACGCGGAGGAGCCCGGATTCACCGAATCGGAGTCGTCCGTCGGCGTCACGTTACGACGGGTCATGGCGGCCCAGTCCGGAAAGCGGATCATCGTTGCCTGCTTCGCCAGCCACATGCACCGGGTGCAGCAGATCATCGACGCTGCCGTTGCCAACGGCCGCAAGGTGGCGACGCTGGGGCGCTCCATGGGCAAGAACGTGGAGTTGGGGAGCAAGCTGGGCATCATCTCGATTCCCAAGGGGAGCCTGACCGATATCGAGCACGTGGACTCGGTACCACCGGGAGAGATGTGTGTGATCTCCACCGGTTCCCAAGGCGAGCCGATGTCCGCCCTCTCGCTGATGGCCACCGGCGACAACAAGTGGCTACGAGTCGGCGCGGGAGACGTCGTGATCATCAGTGCCCACCCGATCCCGGGCAACGAATGGTCGGTCGGCCGGGTGATCGACGAGCTCTACCGACGCGGGGCCGAGGTGATCCACACCGGTGCCGAAGCCGTACACGTCAGTGGCCACGCCCGGCAGGGAGAGCTCCGCACCTTGATGTCAGTGACGCAACCGGAGTGCTTCGTGCCCGTCCACGGCGAATACCGGCACCTCGTCCATCATGTGCGTCTCGGACTCTCGATGGGTATCGCTCCGTCGAAGGTGCTCTTGTGCGAAGACGGCGATGCCGTGCAGCTCAACGCCCAGGGGATCAGCCGCGACGGTAAGGTCCCGGCCGGCTACGTCTATGTCGACGGCACGGTGGGCGACATCGGCCACGGTGTCCTGCGCGATCGGCAGAAGTTGTCCGAGGAAGGCGTCGTCATGCTGGTGGTCACCGTCGATCCCCGTCAGGGCTCGCTGAGTGGAGCACCGGTGATCGAGACCCGCGGCTGGGTGCATGCACCCGAGGCGGAAGAGCTCCTGGGCGAGGCCAGCGATGTGGTCGGTGCTGCCGTGACGCAGGCGCTGAAGGACGGCACCCGCGACAGTGAGGTCCTCTGCCGCCACGCGCGCAAGGCCTTGGGGAAGTTCGTCGGCGACCGTACGCGGCGGCGACCGATGATCGTCCCTGTCGTCCTGATGGTCTGAGAGCGCTCAGGCACTCTCCCCGGCGCCGGGTGATTTTTCGCCTGCCGGCCCGTTTGCCTTTTCGTCTGCGGCCCCGTCTGCGGCCTCGTCTGCGGCCCCGTCCGCGGCCTCGTGCAGGCCGAGAAGCCGGGCGACCGGGGTGGCCGTGAGGCCGTACAGGGTCACGGTCCCCACAATGACCAAGAAGGTTGCAGGGACCAGCTTGTCCGCCCCGGCGATCCCGGCGGCCGCCAACGGCGCACCGAACGACGCGGCGGTTGAGGCGGCGACGATCCCACGGGGGTCCATCCAGCCGATGAACGCCCGTTCCCGCACGGACAGTGGAGTGCGCAGCGTCGAGACCGCGGCCACCAGCGGGCGGACGATCACCACGAGCCCGAGGAGGAGCAGCAATGTCGGTCCGAGCACCGCACGCACCGAGGACGGGGTGACGGTCGCCGAAATGGAGATGAACAGCACACCGATGACGAGTTGGACGATCGTCCGGAAGAACTTCCTGTCCTCGGGTAAGTCGATGCCGGGCAGGTTGGCCAACGCCACGCCCATCACGATGGCCGCGATCAGGCCGGTGTCGGCGCGCCAGGCATCGCAGAGTGCGGCCGTGCCGACCACAACGGCCAGAATCGCCTCCGTGGCGATCACGCCGCTGAGGCGGAGCTTGCTCAAGAGGAGCCACAGCACCGCCGCCCCGACGACGCCGCCGAGCGCCCCGACCCCGATGCTGCGCAAGAAGGCGAGGATCTCCCGCCCGTGTCCGGTCTGCGTGTGGTTGACGATGGCCTGAAAGGCCAGTGCGCCGATGATGGCGCCAAAGGGGTCGATTGTGGTGCCCTCCCAACCCAGGATCAGCGAGACACGCCGACCCGGTCGGGCCGCGGTGAGCAGCGGGGCCACCACGGTGGGACCCGAAACAACGATGATGGCGCCCAGCATGATCGCGGCTTGGTTGGACAGACCGAGCAGGGGACGGGCGAGCAGTGCGCCGCCGGCCCACGTGATCGGAATCCCCAGGTAGAGCAGGCGGCGTACGACGCGTTGGTGGTGGCCCTCCAGTTCGCGGAACTCGAGGTCGAGACCCCCGTCGAACAGGACGATCGCCACCGCGAGTGCGACGAGCGGCGAGAAGGCCGAACCCAGGCTTTTTGCGGGGTTCATGGCGCTGATGAAATGGCCGGCGAGGAACCCCACCGGCAACAACAGGACGATGGCAGGGATGCGCACGCGCAGTGACACGATCTGGCATCCCACCGCGAACAACACCGTCAGGCCGAAGCTGATGAAGATGTCGCTCTCGCTCACCCGGCGACAATAACAATGTCGCCCCTCCGCGCTGAGCCCGCGCACCGCGTGACAATCAGGCGGAGTGCGCCTCTGTATGCCGCCTGCCCGGTACCCCGCAGGCGGCTGTCAGTGGGGAAGCAGCGAGTTCACGTCTTCGCCGCTCATGAGCTTGCCCACAAGGGCCATATCGAAGTAGTCGCGCCACTGCACGATTCGGCCGTCCGTCACCTCGAATGCACCCATCACGGGCACGGGGGCCATGATGCCGTTCGCCGTGATTTCGTCCACCCGTTCCGTGAGCACCGTGCTGCCATCTTCGACCAGGTTCCGGATACGGAAGGAAATCGGATCGAACATGTCGAACTGAAACTTCACGGCGGCGAGTGCGGCATCGCGGCCGACGGCTGGCTCTGAGCCGATGTTGTGGTAGACGACCTTCTCGTTCAAAAGGGACTCCACGGTAGCGAGATCCTTCCGATCGATCGCCGCGCAGAACTCCCTGACCACCTCCGCTGCCCTCGCCATCACCTGTCCTCTCGTCGCGTCTCCAAACCTACAAGTTGTATCTTTTACTAACCTACAGGGTGTATGTCAAGCTCCGATGAAGCCGGTCCGGCGCGGTCTTCACGTGGCGAAACCACCCGGGCCGCCCTTATCAGCGCCGCCCGGGAGTTGTTCGTCTCCAAAGGCTATTTCGCCACGGGTACCGAAGAGATCGTCGCCAAAGCCGATGTCGGCACCCGCGGCGCTCTCTATCACCACTTCGCGGACAAAGAAGATCTGTTCCGCGCCGTGTTCAATCAGGTGCAGGCCGATCTCGCAGCGGCCACCGTCGTGAACGAGCGCGACGATGCGCTCGAACTCCTTACGGCTGCACTGCAGCAGTTCCTCGATGCCTCTGCCGACAACCGCGACGTACAGCAAGTCTTGTTGATCGACGGACCGGCCGTCCTCGGGTGGGATCAGTGGCGAAGTCTCGAAGCTCACTACGGCCTGGGAGTGATCAAGGCGATGCTCGACGCAGCCGTTGCGCAGAAGGTCATTCCACGTCAGCCGACCGCGTCGTTAGCGCACATGCTCCTCGCGGCCGTCGATGAAGCCGCTCTCTACATCGCCAATGCATCGAACCGCCGACGAGCCCACGCACAGGCTCGACAATCGCTCAAGCGCCTTTTGGGAGGGCTCAGGGAAACGAGATAGTCGGGCGCTCCTGCTGCACGCTCAAGGGAGCAGCGACAGTTGTTCCCCCGGAGCCGGCGGGATCCCCGTCGCGCCTGACCCCGCCCTCGCCGGCGTGTAGCTGGCGCGCCCCGTCACGCCGCAGCGCAGCGATGTGGCACGGACCACCTCGGCGATGCGGTCCCTTTCGGCTTGCGGTTGGTAGGCGCCGGCGCGGAACCGCTCCCGATGCAGTGCGGCGAGGTCGGGCCGAACCCGGTCGATCCACGCCAGATAGTGCTCGCGCACGCTGCCCCGCAGGTGCAGGGCCACCGCGCTGATCGAGACAGCACCCGCATCCGCGGCAGCCTCGACAACCGCGCGCAACTGGTCATCGGAATCCGAGAGTCCCGGCAGTATCGGCGCAACCAGGACCCCGCAGGAGACGCCGGCCTCGGTCAGCCGGCGCAGCGCGGCGAGGCGTTGCTCGGGCGGTGGTGTGCCCGGTTCGCTCAGCTTCCATACCGAGCGGTCGAGGCAGCCCACGGAGAAGTTGATCGCCACCTCGGTTCGTGCCGCCGCTCTCGCCACCGCAGCGGAGTCCCGCAGGATGAGGGTGGACTTCGTCAAGATACTGAACGGGTTCCGCGCCTGCGACAGCATCTCGATAATGCCCTTGGTGAGGTGATACTTCCCTTCCGCGTGCTGGTACGGGTCGGTGTTGGTGCCCATGGCGATGTGCTCGCCCGTCCACTTGGGAGAGCGCAGCTCGGCCCGCAGGCGCTCGACGGCGTTGATCTTCACCACGATCCGCCTCTCGAAGTCCTCGCCGATGTTCAGACCTAAATAGTCGTGGGTGGGGCGGGCGAAGCAGTAGGTGCAGGCATGACTGCAACCCCGGTAGCAGTTGATCGTGTGCCGGAAAGGCATGAGGCTCTCCGGGGGGACGGTGTTGATGATCGTGCGGGCGTTGACATGGAGAAACTCCAGGCCGGCGTAGGCGCCCTTGCCCACGTGGCGGGTCGCAGCCCGTTCATCGGGGAAGAGCGCACCGCCCTCCTCGGCGTCCGCCAACTTCCAGCGCAGTGGCATAGGGCGTAGCATAGCGAACATATGTTCGCCTTCCAAAGGGAGTGTCCCCCGGACCGGGCAGGAGCAGCAGTAATCTGCCTCCTACTGTGGTGACCACGAAGCGCCGACCTGTCGCGCCGCGCACCCCGGCCCGCAAGACGAGTGCACGCGGCGCGCACTCAGCCCCCCGGAGTAGGGCTCCCCGAAAAGGGGGGGGCCGGAATGGGGCTGCGGGGAAGGGGGCTCCCCGTACGCGGGCATCGGCTCCGCCTCGAGGGCCCTCCATCCTCCGCCGCCATGCCGCGGACCTCTGGTCCATCGGGCTCATCACGCTCGGCGTGCTGTTGGCCTTGGCCATCTGGGGTGATGCGCTCGGCCCGGTCGGCCACGGCATCAATGTGGGGCTGGCCACCGTGGTGGGCTGGACCCGGATTCTGATCCCGCTCATTGCGGCCGGGGCCGGTGTGGTCCTGCTGGTGGAGCGCGACCGACCGGAGCCCGTGCGGACCTGCCTCGGCGCGGCCCTCGGCATCATCGGTTTCTGCGGCCTCGGGCAACTCGCCAAGGACAATCCTCCCTTCAGCCCCTCCGTGGACCTCCAACAGGCCGGCGGTTGGGTGGGCGCTCTGGTGGGCCGACCCCTGCACGCCGGCATCGGATCGGCGGGCTCCGGGGTCCTGTTCGTCGCCCTCGTCTTCGTGGCCGGCTTGATCGCGACCGGCGTCTCGTTGGCCACATTCGGACGGATCGTGGGTACCAGCGCCGGCGCCGTCGGTTCCACCTTGGCCTCGTGGTGGAACAGCGGGGTGAAGACGGACGAAGACACGGGCGAAGACACGGACGAAGACGGCGAGGCCGTGGTCAAGGCCAAGCGGGTCAAAGCCGAACCGGTTCCTCCTCCCGAGCCCGAAGAGGAGCCGGAGCTCGACATGAGTCCGGCCGAAGCGGCGCCCGAGACCGACGCAGAGGCAGAACCGGTGCGTCCCGCCGTTGTGGCCGCCGTACCGCGAGCCGGCGGCTCCTGGGTGCTTCCCGACATCAAGATCCTCTCCGCCACCAAACAACTCAGTCACGACCTCCGCCAACTCGAGGCGGCGGGGCAGACGCTGGTCGCCGCCCTCGAAGCGCACGGCGTCACCACCACCCTGCTGGGGAAGACGGTGGGGCCGACGGTGACCCGTTTCGAACTGGAGTTGGGGCCCGGGGTGAAGGTCGCCCGCGTGACCAGCCTGTCGCGGGACATCGCCTATGCCATGGCGTCTCCGGACGTGCGGATCCTGGCGCCCATTCCCGGTAAGTCGGCGATCGGGGTCGAGGTGCCCAACCGGACCCGCCAGCTCGTCGCCCTGCGGGACATCCTCGATTCCGCCGAAGCCAAGACGGCGACCCACCCGCTCGAAGTCGCCATGGGCCGCGACATCGCCGGACGCGCCGTCATGTCCAATTTGGCCGAAATGCCGCACATCCTCATTTCCGGAGCCACCGGTGCCGGGAAGTCGTCCTGCATCAACTCCATCATCACCTCGGTGCTCATGCGCAGCACCCCCGAGCAGGTCCGGCTCATGCTGATCGACCCCAAGCGGGTGGAACTCGGCCAGTACAACGGCCTGCAGCATCTGGTCAGCCCGGTCGTCGTCGACCCGAAAAAGGCGGCCAACGCCCTGCAGTGGGCCGTGAAGGAGATGGAACGGCGTTACGACCTGCTGGCCGAGAACGGCATGCGTGACATCACCGGGTACAACCTGGCTCTGGCGGCGGGGGAGATACCACCGTCGGGGCCTCCGTCGGACAAGCGGCGCATGGCCGAGACGGCAGCGCGTGCACTCGGGGACGACCATGCCGCGGTCTACACCGACGATGAGATCGACGACGAGCCGGCGCCACCGGAAGTCCTGCCGTTCATCCTCATTGTGGTCGACGAGCTGAACGACCTCATGATGGTGGCGGCGCGCGACGTCGAGGATTCCGTCGTGCGTATCGCGCAGATGGCCCGTGCCGTCGGCATCCACCTGGTGCTGGCCACACAGCGGCCTTCGGTGGACGTGATCACCGGTGTCATTAAGGCCAACATTCCCAGCCGGATGGCGTTGTCGGTGTCGTCGCTCGCCGACAGCCGGGTGATCCTGGACCAGGCCGGTGCGGAGCGGTTGGTCGGCAAGGGGGACATGCTCCTCCTCACCGCCTCCTCCAACGTCCCCCGCCGCCTCCAGGCTCCGTGGGTGTCGGAAAAAGAGGTGCGCGACGTCGTGCACCACTGGCAGGCGCAGGGTGGCATGACGGAGCCGGTCGTCGGTATCGAGAACGTGCTCGAAGGACTGCCGGGAGGAATCGAGGGCGTCGACGACGATGATGACGACCTTCTCGCCGCAGCCATGGACCTCGTGGTCCGGTCGCAGTTAGGGTCCACGTCCATGCTGCAACGCAAGCTGCGCGTGGGCTTCGCCCGCGCCGGAAGATTGATGGATCTCCTCGAGCGCAAGGGTGTCGTCGGCCCGAGCGAGGGCTCGAAGGCGCGTCAGGTGTTGATGACCCCCGATGAATTCGATTCGATGAGTTGAGCCCTCCGGACCCGCCACCGACCATGGCGGCGACGTTCGGGTTGGAAGCAACCCGGACAGCGAGTGCCGCTCCGGGGGGTCCGGTGAGCGCGAAGCCTCGAACCTCCCAGCCGCAGCACCGCCGCCGCCGGCGCAGGCGCCGACTCACGGTGACCCTGCTGACCCTCGCCATCGTCCTCGCGCTGTGCGTGGTGGCAGCCGTCCGACTGCACGCGGCCCCTCCGGTCGCCGCCGTCACGTTGACGATGCCGCCGGACGTGCACGTGGCCGCGGCGTCGACCCCGGTCGCCCTGCCGTGGCCCACCACAGGCCAGTCGGCCATCGCCGTCCCGGCCATCGGGATCGATGTGACCTCGGGGCCGGAGCAGTCGGTGCCCATCGCCAGCCTCACCAAAATGATGACGGCATACCTCGTTCTCCGGGATCACCCGTTGAAGCCCGATGAGAACGGCCCCAGCATCACGATGACCCAAACCGACCTCGATGACTTCGAAACCGACACCGTGGAGGATGAGGCCAATGCGCAAGTGACTGTCGGCGAGGTCCTGACCGAACACCAGCTCCTCGAAGGCCTTCTCGTGCATTCGGCCAACAACTTCGCGGACACCCTGGCGCGTTGGGACGCCGGCGACGTGCCGACCTTTGTGGCCAAAATGAACGCGATGGCGCAACAGCTCGGCATGCTGCACACGCACTACGCCGACCCGAGCGGGTTCGACGAGGGTTCGCAGTCGACGGCCGGCGATCTCCTGAAGGTGGCCTCGCTCGACATGGAGAACCCGGCGTTCGCGTCCATCGTGAAGATGTCCTCTGTCACACTGCCGGTGGCCGGCACCATCTCGACGTACACCCCCTGGTTGGGTTTCCAGGGGGTGATCGGCGTCAAGTCCGGCTTCACCACCGCGGCCGGCGGCTGCGATGTCGTTGCCGTCATGCGCCAGGCACACGGGAAGAATGTGATGATCCTCGCCGCGGTCACCGGGCAGTCCGGCCCCAACGTCCTCGATGCGGCCGGCTATCTGGCGCTGAAGCTCGCTGACAACGTCGGCGTCTCCATCGGCTCGACAGCTGTCGTGCACGCCGGGGATGAGGTGGCCGAGGTCAAGGCGGGGGGACACACCGTCGCTGCGACGGCCGGATCGACGGTCACGATGCTCAGCTGGCCCGGCGTCAGTGCACATCAAAAGGTGGTCCGCGGGCGGACCGTGCGGGCCGGCGCCGGTGCGGGCACGCGGATCGGGTCGGTCGTGGTCGGATTGGGGACCCAGCGTGCGGTCATCCCCGTGCGCCTGAAAGCGCCACTGCCCAAGCCCACCATGCTTCAACGCCTATTCTGAGGAGATGCGCGTTCGAGCCCCTGCTTCGTCCGCGAACCTCGGGCCCGGATTCGATGCGCTCGCCGTCGCGTTGGATTGCTATGTCCAGGTCGAAGTGGAGCGCGCACCGTCCCTGCGTGTCCACACCGAAGGAGAGGGTGCCGGACTGTGTGACGACGCATCGCATCTCGCCGTGCGTGTCGCTGCTTCCATCCTCGGCCACGACCGCATCGCGGTAACCGTGCGCTCACAGATCCCCGTCTCGCGGGGCCTGGGTTCGTCGGCCGCGTTGGCGGCGGCGGCGGCGGCCGCTGCCGGCTCCGACGACCCTTTCGCCATCGCCGCCGGCCACGATGGTCATCCCGAGAATGCAGCAGCGAGTGTCTTCGGGGGACTTGTCGCGGCAACGCTGGTCGACGGCCGCGCGACGGCCGCGCAGTTGCCCCTGAGCGACGAGTTGGCCTTCGTGGTGATCGTCCCCGATCGGGAGCTGGTGACAGCCGATGCCCGCGCGGTCCTACCCGGCACGCTGAACAGAGACGACGCGCTCTTCAATTTGGGCCGGATGGCGCTTCTTCTCGCCGGTCTGGCCGAACCGTCGTTGTTGACGGCGGCTGCCACTGAAGATCGTCTGCACCAGAACGCGCGCGCCACTCTTTTCCCAGAAGCCGAGGCACTCCTCGCGGCATTGGTGGAATGCGGCGCCCTCGCATCGTGCTGGTCAGGTGCCGGCCCGTCGCTGTTGGGGATCAGTCCCGAAGCGTCAGCCGAGAAGGTCTGTGCGGGGGCGCGGGTGGCCCTCGAGGAGTCGGGACTGACCGGACGGGTTCTCGTTCTGCGCGCGGACCGCCGTGGACTTGTCTACGGCGAGGACGCGGAGTTACCTGAGCAGCGGAGTACCTGAACCGCGGAGTTACCTGAACCGGGTCTGCGCATGTGGGCTGCCGCGGGACCTACGGTCCGCGGCTCGGCGCGCGGGTTCTGCGAAAATGTCGCCCGTGAAACGCTCGGAGCGATGGGCGCGTGACAGCGACGGGGCCACCAGCAACCGGAAGTCGTCGGCGGGTCCGCTGCGCCGACGACGCGCCCAGCGTCATTTGGACAGCCTGGCGCAACACCCGGCGCGTGAGCTCAGCCCGACGGCGGCTGTCGCGCATGTGCGGGTGCTCGGCGAACCCGTGGGCGAGGCTCCAAACGGGTCCGCAAACGGGTCGCCGGCCGCTGCTTCCCGCGTGACCACTGACACGGGACGCGAGGACCGGGATGACGATGTTCGGCACGTCCGTGAGCCGGAAAGTCTGGCCATTTCCGCTCCATCGGGAGGGGATGTGCGGATCGTGAGCCATCAACTCGGCGTCCAGCTCCGTCCTGTTCCGATCGACGAACCTCTCGCATCCTTCCTGTAGAGCTCGCATTATCGCTGTAGGCAGGGCCACCCGGGACACGGGCGTCGGTTTGGTGTTCCGCCGAGGTACGTGGCGGGCCTTTTGATGCGGCGCGGCCGTCGACAAACTCCTATCGCGTTGTGACGCGCTTCTGGACGCACCCACAGGTCCACGCCGCACACTGATCGTGTTCCCTCACGAGAGGAAGCATCAACGAGAAAGGACACAAGATGAAACTTCCAGTCCGCAGCGCTCTTGCGATCGGTGCGTTCACCGGCGGCCTCGCCACCGGGGCCGCTTTGGCAGCGAACACGGCAACCTCCTCGTCCTCGGGCTCAACCAAGAACCACCCCAACATGGGTTCCTCCGGCTCCGGCTCTCGGTCTGGGTCCGGCTCCGGCTCTCGGTCTGGGTCCGGCTCCGGCTCTCGGCCTGGGTCCGGCTCCGGCTCTCGGTCTGGGTCCGGCACGGGACCAAGCGGCGAGTCCGCCCCGACGAGTCCGGCAATGTCCTCGGGGTAGAGCCTCGCTGCTCGCCGAGAAAATCCATCGCCACACGTGAAGCTCCCGGCACGGCTGGGAGCTTCACGAGGTTCGCGAAGATCGTTTCCAGGTTCGTGGTCCGAGCGCCAACCAGCCGTAGGTCGTCGCGGCAGTCGCGTGCAGGTGGTGTAGGACATCGGGGACTCAACGAACCAAGTAGCCCGCTCCGAACCAGGTCGCGAGTGCGCGAGGCAGCGCTGGATCGGTGACATCTCCGACCCAGGCCACGTGTCCGTCGGGTCGGATCAATACTGCGGGCGGAGCGGAGACTTCGCCCAGGACGGGGAGCTCCCATGTGCCGGCATGCCTGGCGTCGACGAACCGGACCCGGTCCGCCCAGGGCGTGCTGTCGAATCGCCCCGTCTCGGCAAAGTTGAGGAGTACGGGCCGGGCCTCATGCAAAAGGGTGAACACGCGTGTAGGTCCGTCGACGGTCTCCACGTCGAGGTCGGGCATGCGCCGCCCGAGCAACGGATGCCCATCTCCGAGGTCGTAGTGGATGTCGAGGCCACAGATCATGCCGGCGATCCGTTTGCGGGGCTCGTCCATGCTCAGGAGCTCGGCCACGGTGTCGTGCAACGCCGCAGTACGTTCGTCGGTGCCGCTCAGCGCGACCTGGGCCATGGTGTTGTGCTGGACGCGGGCCCCGACCGGGTGTCGTTCGTCGTGATAAGTCGTGAGGAGGCTGTCCGGTGATGTCCCGTTGACGACCTGGGCCAGTTTCCATCCGAGATTCACGGCATCCTGCACGCCGGTGTTGAGCCCTTGGCCGCCTTGCGGGGAGTGAATGTGTGCGGCATCACCCGCGAGGAGCACGCGGCCTTCGCGGTAGGACGCCGCCTGTCTGGTCATGTCCGTGAAGCGCGAGATCCAGACGGGATCGTGCACGCCGTAGTCCGTGCCCTCGGCGGCAATGAGGGCCTCCCTGAGATCTTGCAGTGTGGGTTCACCGGTGTGCCCCGTGGGTTCTTCGGTCAGGACGACCCGTACCCGGCCTCCGTCGACAGGTCCGATGCCGCCACCTGCCCGTAGGCCGAACTCCGGCTTCACGTCCATCTCGACCTCGGCGATGATCCAACCGGTCGTCGCATCCCACCCCTGGAACTCGATGCCGGCCGCCTTTCGGACCACGCTGCGCCCACCATCGCATCCGACGAGGTACCGCGTGCGCAGCGAGTCGCCGTCGGACAGCGTGACATCGACCCCTGTGTTGTCCTGGGCGAATCCGGTCACCTCACGCGCGCGGAGGATCGGCACCGCCAGCTCACTGACCCAGGCAGCCAGTATCCGCTCGAAGTGGCTCTGCCACAGCGCCAGCCCGTAGTTGTGACGGGTGGGAAAGTCGCTGATATCCAAAGGGATCCTTGCGAACGCCTGGACCTGCATCGCCTGACCCTCGGCGAGGAAGCGATCGGCGATGCCGCGCTGATCGAGAACCTCGATGGTGCGTGCGTGCAGTCCGCCGGACCGGGAGCCGTCAAGCTCCTGACTGGCCCGTCGTTCGACGATGAGAGCATCCACTCCCGCCAATGCGAGCTCGGCCGCCAGCATCATCCCGGTTGGGCCACCCCCTGCGATGACCACCGCGTGGTCGGTCATCGACGCTCTCCGACGAAGGCCCCACCGGAGGTAGACAACCGCCTCGCGGCACTCCTGCCCGACCCGTTTGCCGAAGGCAACATACCCATTCCACTACTCCTGGAGTCTTTTCGTTCGGGCCCTGGTGGCTCAGCGAACGGGTCATTGTCAGCACGTTTGGGCCGCTTGCGGCAAGCCCCCCCTTCTCGCGCTATGTTGTGTATGGCGAAGCGGGGAAGTAAACAACAGGACCGCTCTAGGGGTTGCCATCCTTCCGTTGGAAGAGTTCCTTCGCCGAGCACATGGCCCGGTCAGCTTTCCGGAGCGCCTCCGACCCGAGCTCGGTCTGATCCGCAATGTGCATACCGACGCTGGCCGTTACCTGGAGCTGTTCACCGTGGGTCAGATAGGTCTCAGCGAGGGATCCGGTGACCCGTTCGGCAAGTGGGCCAAGTTCGGCCGCGGTTATCCGTGGAACGACGATTGCGAATTCATCTCCGCCGAGCCGGGAAACCGTATCTTGGGGTCGCGCCACTGATTGGAGGCGGTGCGAACACGTGAGCAGCACCTCGTCACCCGCATCGTGACCGTAGACGTCGTTGACGCGTGAGAAGCGGTTCAGGTCGATGCTCGCTTGGCCGACGCGGTGCCGCAGTCCTACTTCGATGGAAGAGGCAGTCGACAAAAGGCGCACCTTAATCCCGACCCTCACTATCGAAGGTTAGCGAGAGCCTGTACGCAGATTCCCTGTGGATTCTGGGTCAACGAGCGCAGCACCAGATGCGCAGCGGCACCGGAACCATCCACCGCCCGACTATGACGACAGGCCGAGAATATCGGCGAGCGAGGCGATGTAGTCGACGTGCGCATCGAGTGAATCGAGGCCAAGGCCCATCGTGACGATCGAGACGTGCGTCCCACCAGCTGCACGCCAGCCATCGATTTCCCTGGCGAGCTCGCCCACGTCGCCCCCGCTGATGGCCACGTAGTCTCCCCCGAAGCTCTCGACCGCCCTGCCGTAGCTGGCAACGCGTTGACGCATTCGCGTCCAAAGATCGACGGTGCGGGTGACTTCTCCTCCGAAGAAGATGAAGCCATCCGCAAGCCGCGCCGCCCGCTCGTATGCGATTTCGCCAGCTCCACCGAGCCAGATGGGAATGGAGCTTCCCGGCTTCGGCACCAGTGAAACCCTGTCGGCCCGGTCAAAGCGCCCCGAGAAGTCGACAACAGGCTCGCTGAACAGCCGGCGAAGCAGCTCTATCTGTTCCTCCTGCCGAGCGCCCCGAGTATGAAAGTCCTGGCCGAGGGCTTCATATTCGACGAAGTTCCAGCCGACTCCGACACCGAGCCGCAGGCGACCGCCGGAGAGTAGATCGACGTCGGCCGCTTGTCGTGCCACGAGCGCCGTCTGGCGTTGGGGAAGTACCAAGACCCCGGTGGCGAAACGGATGCGCTCGGTTATGGCCGCGAGATACGCGAACAGCACGAACGGGTCGTGGAACGGGTCGTGCTCTGTATAGGGGCCCATCAGTGGGGGCGTCCGATCGGCGTGCACGGCCCCGAGCACGTGTTCGTAGGCGAGGAGATGGGCGAAGCCCAAATCCTCTGCCGCTTTCCCGAATCTCCCGACAGCGCTGGGATCTCCTCGAAGTTCGTACTGGGGGTACACGACGCCGATGTCCATGAGCCTCAGTTTCTCATGAGTGCGAACCGGAGTGCCGAGACGGGGATTTCGGATCAGCTGAGCGCTGGAAACGCCGCTCGACCAAGATCAGGGTGCGTTCCTCGTCCCCAGGGTGTGAGATGCCGTCCCCTGCGAAGCACCACCTTCGAGTCCGGCGATAGCGGGCGTCTGGGCAAGGGCGAAGACGCCCGCAATGACCAACACCAGACCCAATATCTCGAAGAGCGGGGCGAGGCCTTGCGTATTGATGTGCTCGCCGAAGGAGAGGCCAATGGCGATGGCCACGAGTGGTTGGGCGACCGTGAGTGTCGGTAGGGATAGGCGGAGTGCGCCAGCGTGGAACGCTCCCTGCGTCAGAATCAACGCCACTGCGCCCGCAACCAGCAGCGCATAGGGCTGCCAACTCGAAAGGACGTGGAGCACTCCCATATTCAAGAGATGACCTGTACTCGCAGTAAGGGCAGCTGCGTAGCCGAACGCCACGCCGGACCCGGCAGCCAGGAGTACGGCGGCTCGATTCTGCGACGTTGTCCGGTTTCGCAGGATCACCGTCGTCGTGCAGACGGCGGCAATGACGGTGGACAGGATGATCCACGTTTCTGGCGTGACGTGCGGATGGCCGATGCCCGGGCGCGCGACTCCCAAGAAGAGTCCCAGACCACCGGCGATGGCGCCGGCGGAGGCGAGAGCTGGCAGCGATATTCGTTGATGTTCGCGCCGGGCCGCGACAGGCAGAGCGACCACCAGACTCAAGACGAGGAGAGGTTCGACGAGCAGAAGTGAACCTCGCCGCAGAGCCATGAACTGAAGGACGTACCCCACGCCGTCGAGCCCGTTGCCGGCCAGCCACAAGGGCTGGCGCGCCGAGCCTCGCGACGAGGCCCAGTCGCATGACGTCGTCGGGGGTCTCCTTTGTCGTCGCATCGTGTTGGAGCACGGCAGCAATCCCGTAGGCGACGGCACTGGCGAGGCCGAGCAGGACGATGGTGACGAGGCCACTCCCGATGTGGTGGTGAAACGCCGCAATCTCTCTCACGAGAACGCCCGTGTCGCCCGTGTCGCCCGTGTCGCCCGTGACGCCCGGGGCGCCCGGGGCGCGAGTGACGCAGCCGCAGCTGACGCAGACGCAGCCGCCGCCGAACCTTCGCCCCGGGGACTGATCGCCCCTCGATGAGCGCCCATTGGCTCACACGGTAACGCCTCTGCTTCTGGGGGACGAGCAACTTGGGGATGATTTCCCGGCCACGCCCGGCCACGCCCGGCTGCCCCGACCGGCCGCTACGGACCTCTGAACCCTCCGAACTCCTACCCAGGTCTGAGAGTGGGGCCAAACGGTCATCCTCAGGTGGGTCGAGGGCGGTGTCCATACGCCCTATCTTTTTTAGATGCCATCGTTCGGCGTCGCGCATGGCGGGCAACCAGATCCCTCTCGTTCACCGGTGCGGGCCGGGCGGTCCATCGCGCGCTCGTCGGCCTGGACACGTGTTGGTGCGCTGCGAGTCCCCGAGATCACGGTTTACTTCTGGGTGATCAAGGCGCTGTCGACCGCCTTCGGTGAATCGACCTCCGACTTCCTCGTCAAGAAGTTGCACCCGGTCCCGGCTGTCGCTCTGGGCTTTGTCGCATTCTGCCTGGCGCTGGGCCTGCAATTTTTCGCGACGACGCTATGTCGCTTGGGCATATTGGACAGCCGTGGCGGCGGTGGGGGTGTTCGGAACGATGGCGGCCGACGTGCTCCATGTCGGATTCCATGTCCCCTACATCGCGTCCTCCATCTTGTACGCCGTTCTTCTCGCTGCGGTCTTCGTGCTCTGGGACCGCACCGAGCGGACGTTGTCCATCCACACCATCAATACACCTCGGCGCGAGGCTTTCTATTGGGCCGCCGTGGCTGCGACGTTCGCTATGGGGACGGCTCTCGGTGATCTCACTGCGACAACGTTTCATCTCGGCTACGGCTACTCCTTCGTGCTCTTCGCCGGGATCATGTTGATCCCCGCCGTCGGGTACCGCTGGCTGGGTTGGAACTCGATCTTCGCGTTCTGGTTCGCCTACGTCGTCACCCGCCCCTTGGGTGCTTCTTTTGCCGATTTCGTCGGGAAGCCAAAGGCTTCCGGCGGTCTCGGATGGGGTGACGGATGGGTTGCGTTGGTCCTCTTGGCCGTGATCTTCTGCCTGGTCGCTTTTCTTTCGGTCACGCAGCGTGATGTGCAGCAGCCTGGGGATGGCAAAGCGCACCGTTTGTAACCAAACAGGCACGGCAGGGCCCGGCATGGGTCCGGGTTGGGGCACCAGCTGAGGCATCGGCCGCCGTGATCGGCTGAGGCAATCGGCCGCGGGGACCGGCCGTTGGGACCGGTTGGCCTGCTGTGCAGGCGAAACGCCGGCCCTCGGGGCGAGGAGGGTGACCGGTGAGGGGTCGTAGACTCTCGTCGATGGCCAAGAACTTCTTCATCCGTACGTTCGGGTGCCAAATGAACGAGCACGACTCCGAACGACTGGCCGGCATGCTGGTGGCCGACGGCATGGAGCAGACCGACGACATGCAGCAGGCCGATGTCGTCGTCCTCAACACTTGTTGCATCCGGGAGAATGCCGACCAGAAGCTGTACGGAACCCTCGGGAGCCTCAAGACGCTCGTCGACGCCAAGCCGGGCGTGCAGATCGCCGTCGGGGGTTGCCTGGCCCAAAAGGACCGTGAACTGATCCAGCAGAAGGTCGGTTGGGTCGACGTGGTATTCGGGACGCACAACTTGACCAGCGCGCCCGGGCTGTTGCGTCGGGCCGAGCGTGAGGGCCAGGTGATGGAAATTCTCGATGCGCCCACGCCCGAGAGCATCTCCAACCACCTGATGGCTCCCGACGCCGTCCGGGAGTTGCCGTATGCGGCGTGGGTCAACATTCAGATGGGCTGCGACAACTCGTGCGCCTTCTGCATCGTGCCGTCGGTGCGCGGGCCTGAGGTCAGCCGGCCCTTGCATGACATCGTGGCTGAGGTGGAGGGGTTGGCACAGCGTGGGGTGACCGAGGTGACGTTGCTCGGTCAGAACGTCAATTCCTACGGGCGCGACATCACCCGCCGCCGGCCGCTGTTCGCCGACCTGTTGCACGCGCTCGGGGCGGTGGATGGCATCGGCCGCATCCGTTTCACGAGCCCGCATCCGAAGGATCTGCGGCCCGAAACGATCGAGGCCATGGCCGCAGTGCCCGAGGTGTGCGAGCAGCTGCACCTGCCTCTGCAATCGGGGAGCAACCGCGTGCTGGCAGCGATGCGCCGCGGGTACACCGCCGAGCGGTACCTGGAGCGGCTGGCCGCGGCGCGCGCGGCCATCGACGACCTCGGCGTGACGACCGACATCATCGTGGGCTTTCCCGGCGAGACGGAGCAGGACTTCGAGGACACACTGGCCGTTGTGGCCGATGCGGCCTACGACAGCGCGTACACGTTCATTTTCTCGCCCCGGCCGGGGACGCGGGCCGCCGCCATGGAAGACGAGTTCATCGCGGCCGAGGTGATCTCGGAGCGCTTCGAACGTTTGAAGGCCGTGGTCGACCGTTCGTCGCTGGCGCGCCACCAGGAGCGGGTCGGGCGGACCGAAGAGCTTCTGGTCGAAGGGGTGAGCCGCCGCGACGAGTCAATGCTGTCGGGGCGGACCCGACAGGGGAAATTGGTGCACTTCGCGCCGACGTCACCGGGCATGAGCGGAACACCCACCGCCGGAGCGTTGGCGAGCGTCGTCATCACGGCCGGGCACCCGCATCACCTCTCCGGGCGGCTGCTCGAGGTCACGGCCCGGCCGAGGCACCGGGTGCGGATCCCGCTGGCCGGCGCTTGACCGTCGTCTCCCTTCTCGGCGTCACCTCGTCGGGGAAGTCGGAGGCGGCCCTCGAGGTGGCACGGCGGCGGGGCGATGTCGAGCTCGTGTCGGTGGACTCGATGTGCGTCTACCGGGGCATGGATGTGGGCACGTCGAAGCCGACCCTGGCCGAGAGGGCCGAGGTGCTGCACCACCTCCTCGATCTCGTCGATCCCGATGAGGAGTTCACGGTCACCCAGTTCCAAGACGCGGCCCGGGAGGCGTTGCGCGGCATTGCCGAGCGGGGCCACCATGCGCTGTTGGTGGGAGGCACCGGGTTGTACCTGCGGGCTGTCGTCGACAACCTGCAATTCCCCGCACGCTTTCCCGACGTGAAGGCCGCGCTCGAGGACGAGCTCTCCGAGGGGCGGGCCACTGTGCCCGATCTGCATGCCAGGTTGGCTGGCCTCGATCCCGTGGCGGCCGGGCGGATGGAGCCGACCAATCACCGCCGCGTCGTGCGGGCGCTCGAGGTCACGCTGGGCTCGGGGCAGCCCTTCTCGACCTTCGGCCCCGGGCTCGAGACTTACCCGCCGACGCCGGTAGCCATGATCGGCCTCACGATGCCCGCCGAAGAGGTGGACCGCCGCATCGCCGAGCGGTTCGCCCGTTGGGTCGAGGGGGACCCGCTCCATGGGGGGAGTCTGCTCAAGGAGGTGCGGGCGCTGGCCGAACGCCCGGGCGGTATCTCGAGGACCGCTCGCCAGGCGCTGGGGTATAGGGAGCTGTTGCGCCACGTCGAAGAGGGCGCCCCCCTGCACGAGTGCGTGGAGGAGGCCATCCGCCGCACCCGGACCTTCGCGCGCCGCCAGGCCTCGTGGTTCCGCCGGGATCCCCGGATCGTGTGGACCGATCCTGCGGTCGGCCCCGCCCAGCTGCTGGACCAGGCCCTGGGGGCGTACCAGCCTCCTGCGCCGGGGGCGCACGACGCGCGGCCCTGAACTGCGAGACTGTGAGGGTGCACTGCACGAAACACGAAGGGGCGGGAAACGACTTCATCGTTGTCCTCGATCCGACTGACACTCTCGGGCTTTCCGTGGGCCAGGTCCGCCTGCTCTGCGACCGGCGCCGGGGCATCGGTGCCGATGGGATCATCCGGGTCGGCCCGGGTCGGGATGGCTGCGACCTCTCCATGGACCTGCGCAACGCCGACGGGGGAGAGGCGGAAATGAGCGGCAACGGGATCCGTTGCCTGGCGCAGGCCGCCGTCGATGCCGCCCTGGTGACGCCGCCCACTTTCACGGTGGCGACGAAGGGCGGCGTCCGCACGATCGACTTCGTTGCCGGTGAAGCGCCCGGCTGGGCCCGTGCCAGCGTCGACATGGGCCCTGTTCGGCTCGGCCCTGATCAGCCACAGGACTTCGAGGACCGTCGGGTGCGCACGGTGGACGTGGGGAACCCGCATGTCGTCCTATTCGGCCCCGAGGTGGCGAGTGTCGACGTCGCGGTGTTCGGCCCACAGCTTCAGTCCGCTTTCGCCGGAGGGATCAACGTCGAGTGGATCAGCGTGATCTCGGACGCCGACGGGGAACTGCTCGACTTCCGGGTGTTCGAGCGTGGCGCAGGCGAGACGTTGGCCTGCGGGACGGGAAGCGTGGCCGCAGCCGCCGCGGCCCGGTCGTGGGGAGTGCTCGAGGAGGACGGACCGATACGGGTACGCAACCCTGGCGGCATGCTGGAGGTCACGCTGGGGGCAGGGGAGAACGATCCCGCGTTCCTGGCCGGTCCGGTGCGCAAGGTGGCGGACATCGACATTCACCCGGGGATGCTCTCTTGACCAACGTGCTGCCCGGGACGCTCATCGACCGGTCGTTCCGCGAGCGCATCATTCTGGTGGGCGTGATCTTCCCGGGCATCTCCCCCGAAGCTGTGGACGAGGCACTCGACGAACTCGCACAGCTGGTGGACAGCGCAGGGGCCGACGTGGTGGGGCGCGTGGTGCAGCGCAGGGATGCGCCGGAGCCGGCCACCTTCATCGGGCGCGGCAAAGCGGAGGAGATCGCCGCGCTGAGCCGGACGCTCGATGCGGACACGGTCGTCTTCGACGAGGAGCTCAGCCCGGCCCAGCAGAGGAACCTCGAAAAGGTGTTCGGGCGCACCGCCATCGACCGCACGGCGGTGATTTTGGACATCTTCGCCCAGAACGCACGCAGTCCCGAAGGCAAGGCGCAGGTCGAACTGGCCCTGCTCCGTTACCGGCTCCCACGCCTGCGGGGACGGGGCCGGGACCTCAGCCAGCAGGCCGGAGGGATCGGGACCCGAGGTCCGGGTGAGACCCAATTGGAGGTGGATCGCCGGCGCTTGGTACGGCGTATGCACCGGCTGGAGGCCGACTTCCGCGAGGTGGATCGCACGCGGTCGCTGCAGCGGCGGGGCCGGGCCCGTGGACGCCATCGCGAGCTGGCGCTGGTCGGCTACACGAACGCCGGCAAGTCGACGCTCCTCAACGCACTCACCGACGCCGGCGTCCCCGCGGCCAACCGGCTGTTCGTCACCCTCGACCCGCGCACCCGCCAGTTCGCCCTGCCGGGAGGTGAAACGGTACTCGTGACCGACACCGTGGGGTTCGTGCGCAAGCTGCCCCACCAACTGGTCGAGGCCTTCCGTACCACCCTGGCCTCGGTGCGACTGGCGGATCTGCTCGTCCACGTGGTCGACGGCACGGCGGAGAACGCAGAGAGTCAGATGGCCGCCGTGCATACCGTGCTCGAAGAGATCGGTGCCGCGGATGTGCCGGAGCTGGTCGTGGTGAACAAGGCTGACCGGGCGCCCCTGGAGGCCAAGGGGCTGGCGCACCGCTTGGACGGTTCGGTGTTGCTCTCGGCCCGGACCGGCGAGGGGATCGACGAGTTCCTGCGCGTGGTCGGTGATCGCCTACGCGGCTCTGACCGTGTCGTCGAGCTCGTGGTGCCATGGGCCCGCGGTGATGTGCTGGCCGCTGTGCACCGCGAGGGAGAAGTGGTTGGTCAGACGGACAGCGAGGAGTTCGTTACCCTGCAGGTCGTCCTCGATGAGGTGGGCAAGGCACGTTTCGCCGAATTCGTAGCGAGCTCATGATGGAGCCGGCGATGACCACGGAGCCGCAGACTACGACGGAGCCGGTGCGGGTTCCGTTCCAATTGCCGCCATATCCCTACGACCGCGTGGCCGCGTTGGGAAAGCTGGCGGCCGCGTTGCCCGGAGGGATGGTCGACTGCTCGATCGGTACCCCCTGCGATCCGCCACCGCCCCGCGTGATTGAGGCACTGGCGTCGTCGGGGACCGAGCGCGGCTACCCGGCTTCGGCCGGAAGCCCGGCGCTCATCGGGGCGGCCGCGGCATGGTTGGAACGCCGCTTCGGGTTGCAGACCGTCCCACACTCTTCGATCTCGGCTTGCGTGGGCACCAAAGAACTGGTCGCTTCGGTACCGCAGATGCTCCGGTTGAGACAACCCGCGCGCGACACCGTGCTCTATCCGGCGGTCTCGTACCCGACCTACGCCATGGGGGCTGCGCTGGCCGGGTGCAGGGCGGTGCCAGTGCCGCCGCGTCGAGTGCCGCCGCGTCCCGGTCGGGCAGGGGAGGCGCGGTTCACCGGAGGTCTCGATCTCGAATCGATCAGCCCGTCCGACGCCGCCCGCGCACTTGTGCTGTGGTCGAATTCCCCTTCCAATCCGACGGGCGGCTTGGGCGATCTCCCCGCCGAGGCGGCGTGGGGTCGGGCCCACGGGATACCCGTGTTCTCCGACGAGTGCTACGCCGAGTTCACCTGGGAGGGCCCGCCCCGCTCGGTGCTCGAGACCGGTCTCGACGGCGTGGTGGCGGTTCACTCGCTCTCCAAGCGTTCGAATCTGGCCGGCGTGCGGGTGGGCTTCTTCGCCGGCGACCCGGAGCTCGTGGAGTTCCTCCGCAGTGTCCGTCGCCATGCCGGCCTCATGGTGCCGGGGCCGGCCCAGGCTGCCGGCGCGGTGGCGTTGGCCGACGACGAGCATGTGGAGCTGCAGCGGGCTCGCTATTGGGAGCGTCTGACCTTCTTGGCCGGGGTGCTGACCGATGCCGGCTGCCCCGTTGAGCTTCCCCAGGGCGGGTTCTACCTCTGGGTGCCCGTGCCAGGGGAGCGTTGGCATGATGCCTGGTCCATGGCGGAGGACCTGGCTCGTCGAGCTGGCCTTCTGGTCAGTCCCGGCGATCTCTACGGCCCCGACGGCGCCGGGTTCGTGCGAGTGGCGGTGGTTCAGCCGATGGATCGGCTCGAACTGGTGGCCGAACGGCTGGCGGGCGAACGGCTGGCCGGCCCGGGCTGACCGGGGTTCGCCGACCGGCGGAGTTGACCGGGTTCGCCGACCGGCGGAGTTGACCGGGGTTCTCCGACCGGGGTTCTCCGACCGGGGTTCTCCGACCGGGGTTCTCCGACCGGACGATCCGTCGCCATTAGGGTAAATCGTTATGGCAGACCTCCAAGCGAGCATTGAAGAGTTGTGGGAACGAAAGGGCGAGCTGTCCCCGAAGGACACGGACGCGGCGCGCACCGTGGAAGAGGCGATCGACCTGCTCGACTCGGGTGAGGCCAGGGTCGCCGAGGTGGATCCAGCCACCAATGAGGTGGTCGTCCACGAGTGGCTGAAGAAGTCGATCCTCATGCTGTTCTCGCTCCGCGGCATGGAGACCAGCGAGTACGGACCGTTCGAATATGCCGACAAGCTGCCGCTCAAGCAGTAATTTTGCCGCCGCCGGGGTGCGGGTCGTGCCGGGGGCTTCCGCCCGCTGGGGCTCGTTTCTGTCCCGCGGTGTCGTCTTGATGCCCTCGTACGTGAACATCGGCGCCTGGGTGGGGGAGAACTCCATGGTGGACACCTGGGCCACGGTTGCGTCGTGTGCGCAGATCGGCGCACGTGTGCACCTGTCCGGCGGAGTGGGCATCGGTGGGGTGCTCGAGCCCCCCAACGCCGTACCCGTCGTCGTGGAGGATGACGCGTTCATCGGTAGCCGCTGCATGGTGACCGGAGGTGCCCGGGTGGGGCAGGGATCGGTCCTCGAGCGCGGGGAGTTTCCTCGATCCGTCGATCCCGGTCATCGACGCGGAGACAGGTGAGGAGATCAGCCGCGGCGTGGTGCCTCCGTGGTGCGTCGCCATCCGGGCGAGCCGTCGTCGCGAGTATCCAGGCGGCGAGTTCTTCATCCCCTGCGTGTTGATCATCAAGCGGCTGAACGAAGGCGAGCGGCATGACAAAGCGCAACTGAACGCTGTCCTGCGTGAGCATGGCGCCAGTACCTGAGCCCGTGCCTGTGAGCCTGACACTGGGAGACCGTGACACTGTGGGCGACCTGTTAGAGGCCACGGCGGAGTTGATGGCTATTCCGTCGTTGAGCCATGCCGAGAGTGCCTTGGCCGACCTGGTGGAGCAACGTCTCCTCGGCTGCCCATGGCTCGAGACGATCCGCCTGGGTGACAATGTGGTGGCCCGGACGACAGATGGCCGGGCGCAGCGACTGGTGTTGGCTGGGCATCTCGACACGGTTCCACCCAACAACAACGCTGCGCCCATCCTCGATGGTGAGACGCTGTGGGGTGTCGGCTCATCCGACATGAAGGGCGGCCTCGCCGTCATGCTCGACCTTGCGACGACCCTGAACGCTCCTTCGATTGATCTCACATGGTGCTTCTATGCCTGCGAAGAAGTAGGTCGTGCCGAGAGCGGGCTCTTGACCCTCTGGGAAGAACGACCGGATCTGCTGGCCGGGGACGCTGCCATTTTGGGTGAGCCCACCGGTGCATTGGTCGAGGCGGGTTGTCAGGGCACCATGCGCATTGTCGTGTCGCTGAAGGGCGTGCGTGCCCACACGGCGCGGCCTTTCGCCGGGCGCAACGCCATCCACCGGCTCGGTGCAGTACTCCAGCGGGTGGGGGAGTGGGAGGGCCGAACTGTGGTCCTCGACGGATGCACCTATGCCGAACAACTCCAAGCGGTGGCTGTCGACGGGGGAGTTGCAGGGAACGTGGTGCCTGACGCCGCCAGCGTGACGCTGAACTTTCGCTATGCGCCCGACCGGCACATGGCCGACGCCGAGGAGTACTTGCGCCATCTCCTTGCCGGGACCTTCAGCGAGGAAGAGGGTGATAGCTGGGCTGTCACTGATGGGGCCGATGGTGCTCCGCCCTCTCTCGGCCATCCCTTGCTTGCCGCGCTTGTGGCGAAGACAGGTGCCGCTCCCCGGGCCAAGGTCGGATGGACCGATGTGGCGTCATTTTGGGAGCACGGCGTCCCTGCCGCGAACTTCGGGCCGGGTGACCCACTGCTGGCCCATCATCCTGACGAGCATGTGACGCGTGCGCAGTTGGAGCGAACCCGTGAAGTCCTCGCCGCGCTTATTGCGTGACAGTTGGCATCTGATCGGTACTCCGCACTCCGCACTCCGCACTCCGCACTCCTGTCGGCGGCGGCCGGTCGGCGGAGTGGGTGGATCGGAGTTCGTGTTCGGGGCCTCGAGGGAGTCGCGAAGGCGTCTCTTTGGCTGACGAGTGACAATTGACGACTGACGACATAGAGCGGCAAGTCCAGACGCGCAGAAGCGAACCCGCGCCGATGCGGGTAGCGAATTGTGCGTTGTGACGGGCACCCAGCAGCTGGCCAAGACCACTGACCCAGTACAAGTAATGACCCAGTACAAGTAACAGAAGAACCAGAACCAACAACAAACGGCAGGGTCGCTCTCGCCCTACGGGCCACCCTCATCGGCAGGGCCACCCTCGTCTTCGCTCTTCTTCGTCCTCGTCGGCTTCCCAGCCACCGTTACCGTCGCCCCCGCCCCCGCCCCCCGGCGCTTCGCCGTTGCGGAGCCTGTTGTGGAAGCCGCAGAGGACCTGTCCGTTCTCCTGGGTGGTCTCGCCCCCTTGGGAATAAGGGGTGATGTGATCGATCTGGCAACGCTGTGCAGGGGCCTCACAAAAAGGGTGGGTGCAGCACTGGTCGCGCACCTCAATGGCCCGGCGGGTCGCCCCGGTGAAGAACCGGGCCTTCTTCGAGCATTCGATCCTGTTCCCGGGTCCGAAGATGATGCGTTCGAAGTCGGCCTCGCTCAACCAGGGCACCAAAGCGCCGGGACTGACGACGGGTCCCCCTTCGATCTGGCTGATACGCCCCTTGAGGGTTTCATAACCCACGAAGACGCTGAAGAGGGGGGCCGGACGGCGGTCGGTCGCCTTGGCCCCCTTGGAGCGCACCGCCATCTCGACGAGGGCATCGGCGCGGCGTTGGGCCGGGGTCCGGGGCAGTTCGTGCACCTTGGGGTCACGCCCGAGGTCTTCTTTGGCCTTGGCCCACTCGGCTTCGAAGAGCAACTGTTCGATGCGGGAGAGTTCACCGGCCACGATGGCCCCGCCTATCGGGTCGAGGTTGCCCCCCAAGAGGTACATCCCGTTGATGCTCTGGATCACATAGGCGTCACGGCGGGCCCGCCGGGCCATATCGGCCTCTTCGGCCCCGTCGGGGTCGGCCATCTGGGTGAAGTAGGCCACCGCGTTGGCAAAGGGCACGAACGTGAGCTCCTGGGCCGCCTGCACCAGCGCCTCTTCACACAGGCCGAAGGCCTCGGTGTTGGCGTGGGCCACCGCCTTGGCCGCTTTGACCAACACGTCGACATGGGCGCCACCAATAGCTCCGCAGGAGAACGCCGCCGCCACGATGGGCATGGAAGCCAAGGCCCGCCCCCGGCGCAGGTGTCCTCTGACCTCGCCCAGGGGGAGGTGACAGGTGGTGGCGATCCACGCCGCTGCACTTTGGGCTCCGTCAGCCGCCCATTCGCCCCCCTCAGCGAAACTGGTCAGGGCGTTGGCCGAGATGTAGTCAGAGATGGCCCGCTCGCGTTGCAACGTGACGATCGAGGCCCGGTCCCCATAGGAGAACGGGTCCTCCTTCGCCAACTGTTCCGCTGCCCTCAAGAAGTCGCCCACTGCGTCCATGCCTCCACTAAAGCAGAGGGGTGTGACATCTGACCCCCTGCTCAGCGCCATAAAAAGAAAAAGAAATTCCGTACAAAACGCTAAAACGGGCGACCGTTGCCGGGGCAATGCGGACATCGCTGGAGTGCGGCCATCGCTGGAGTGCGGGGCGGCGTGGCGTGAGCGCAGAACGGGGAGAGTTGCGGGCAGGAAGGGAGGCGCTACGGCGTGGTCGCGGGACGGGGAGCGGATACCCGCGCAAAATGCTGAGAACGCCGCGCTCCGAAGGGTCGCGTTGTAAGCAGCGTTCAGGCGGCTCGACTCTGTACTGACAGCTTCGTGACCGCCGTCGTGAGCAGATGCAGATCGCTCTGGCCTGGCAACCGGTCAACGCGTCGGTCTATGCGTTCGGCCATGGCCTTACCCTCGGGACCATCAAAGAGGTAATGCACCAAGAAATCGACTTCCTTCTTTGGCATGACTCCTGAGCCGACCGGTCGCCAGGTATGGCTGAGGAAGAATCGAGTGAGCTTCTGGGCCCGCGGGCTCTCGGAGAGGCGGCGTCCGGCCTCCGAGGCGTAGAAGTCGATATGGCCACCTTCTTGCTTCATGATGCGTCCCAACAGGTCGCGCAACGTGGGGTGGGCTGCTTGTTCGCTCAATCGGCCGTAGCCGGCCTGGGTCGTCCATTCGTTGATGGCGCCCCAGGTCATGTGGAGCGCGATGAATGCCTTGCCGGCAAAGGCGGCGGATGCGATGGTGCTCAACGTCGTCACGGCTTCCTTGCGACGATGCCGCTCGCGCAACGCGGCGATGCGGGGAGCCCCAGCCGGTTCGCCGTGGGCCTGGAGCACCCGGCCTATCGCCTCGCCGTGCCACATCTCCTCGAAGACCCAGCACGACAGGAACGAGGTGATTTCAGGGTCCTGGTGGGCCGGGGTTAGGAGCAGATCACGCAGGTAGCACACGGTGTGGTGCTCTACGTCATGCATGTAGCGCAGGGTCCGGATTGCTGGTCCAGGGAGGGGCTGGTCCTTGAAATCATCGAAATTGATGCCCTCGAGGTTCAGCCGCCCCGCTCTATTTCGGTAGGAATCGATCGTGGTTCTCATAGCACCTACTATTCGCACCAGAGGCCATGTCCGGATGGGCCAATGCCGAAACATCTGAATCTCGACACAGATCCGAATAGGAAATTACATGCAAGAGATCGGAGACGTGAGCGACGCCCAGCTGGTCACATCGGTTGCCCGCTACAGCGAGGTAGCGCTGGCAGAGGTGTACCGTCGGCATGGGGGCGCCGTTTACGGATTGGCTCGGCGCGTACTGAACAGTGCCCCCGAAGCGGAGGACGTCACGCAGGAGGTGTTCTTGCGCCTCTGGAACCAGCCCGACCGCTTCGATCCGACCCGTGGCACGCTGCGATCCTTTCTTCTCGCACAGGCGCATGCCCGTGCCGTTGACGCCATCCGCTCGCTGAATTCACGTCGACTCCGAGAGGCGAAGGATGCACGGCGAACCGCCAGCGCCGAATACGATATGCAGCACGAGGTATGGGACCTCTCGCTGGCCGAAAAGGTGTCGGAGGCGCTCGGCACCCTGCCTGTCGAGGAACGGCGGGCTATTGAGCTCGCTTACTTCGACGGGCGAACCTACGTCGAGGTAGCGGAGCTCCTCGACCAACCCGAAGGGACGATCAAGAGCCGCATTCGCAACGGCATGCGCCGCATGCGGGCGGTTCTCGTTGAAGCAGGAGTGCAGGGAGTCGACGCGTGAGGCACGAAGAAGTGAGCGAGCTGCTGGGTGCGTTCGCGCTCGACGCAGTGGACGGGGACGAATACGAACAGATTGAGGCGCATCTCGCTGAATGCCCGCGTTGTCGCGCGGAAGTCGACGCACATCGCGAAGTGGCGGCGGCCCTGGGCAATTCGGTCGAGCCACTTCCCGATGGATTGTGGGACAGCATTGCCAGTCGACTGCCGCCGCGACAAGACGAAGAAGCGCCGCCCATGCCACTCCTCGTACGAGATGCCCCCGCCGAAGAGGGCGAAGGATCGCGGAAATTCCGAGCGCTCCGTTCGTCGACTTCTTCGGGTTCGTCGACTTCTTCGGGTTCGTCGACTTCTTCGGGTTCGCCAGATTCGCCAGGTGCGTCACGCTCGCCAGGTTCGCCAGGTGCGTCACGCACGTCACGCTCGCTGCGGAGCCGATCCGTCGCCGCGGCCCTCATCGCAGTGGCAGCCGCGGTCGTGGCGATTGTGCTGGGTGTGAATCTTGTGCACGACAATCATCAGATCTCACAGCTCCAACAAGCGGTCGGTCCCAGCGCACACACAGCAGTTGTGGCGGCGCTCACGACACCTGGACACAAAGTCGTAAACGTGGAGACTCCAGGCCACAATCGGGTGGCGGAGTTCGTCGTCGTCCCAAGCGGACAGGGATATCTGGTGAAGTCCAATTTGCCCACACTGTCGTCCAGCAAGACCTACCAACTATGGGGGGTCTTCGATGGGCGCTCCATCTCCCTCGGGCTTCTGGGGCAGTCACCGCATCAAGCCACCTTCACGTCGGCGGGAGCCAAGAGTCCTACAGCTTTGGCCATTACCGTCGAGCCGGCTGGGGGCTCAGTAGTTCCTACGGGATCGATGCTGGCCACGGGGACGGTCTAACCGAGTCTGTTGGTTAACCGAGCCTGTTGGCTAACCGGGTCTGTTAGGTTCCGGTTTGATGTCTGAACGCGCCGGGTCCAAGGAACCTCGTCCCATTGAGGTCGTTGCGGGGGCCGATCCGGTCAGGCTCGGCTCGATGCTCTTCACCGTGGTGGAACCTCACCGCGGCCACGAGGTGGCGTACAACCGTTGGTACGAGCGGGACCACTTCTACTCAGGTTCCATGGTGGGTCCGTACACGTTCGCCGGACGTCGTTTTGTGGCCACCTTTGGCCTCAAGGCGTTACGAGATCCCGATCCTTCTGCGATCACGGGTGCCCCCCAGCGCGGATCGTACGTCTCGGTGTACTGGATTCTCGATGGCTATCACACAGTCTGGAATCGCTGGGCCTTGCGTCAGGTCAACGCGTTGCACGCTGCGGGTCGCATGTTCGAAGAGCGGGACCATGTCCACACCCTCCCGTATAAGTACTGTTGGGAGTTCCGACGCGACCCAGACGGTGTACCGATCGAGGTGGCGTTGGACCATCCGTATTGGGGTTTCGTGCCCGTCTTCATCGATCGCGCAGAGGGCACCACAAACGAGGTTTTGTGGGAATGGCTTCGCACCGAGCATCTCCCAGGCCTCCTCCCCGGTTCGGACGCCGACCTGGTGGCAGCCTTCACCCCGATGTCGGTGGAGGTGGAAGACGGACCGGGCGTTGTATCGCAGGAGGGGCTAGGCGACAGCCGCACGCTGTTGCTGTGGTTCTTGAGCACCCCTCCGGAGGTGGCGTGGGAGACCGTTATCGTCGAGCACCGCCGTCGTCTCGAGGAATCCGGGCTTGGCGTGGTGGTCGCAGCGTTGCCGTTCATTCCCACGATTCCAGGAACTGACACGTATACCGACCAGCTCTGGCCGGACTGATACCCGGCACAAAGACGGTCACCCGGTGGCCACGGTCACCCGCGACCACGGTCATACCTCGTCCGCATCTTCCTCGGCCCCGTCGTCGGAACACGGGCTGCATCCGGTGGGCGACGTCCCTCGTCACTACCCGACGTCCACTTCGCAGGAGAGCGGCGAGAAATTCCCAGCGCCGGTGTCACATTTGACGGTCGGCCGGTGTCTCATGCCGAGAGCCGACAATCGGAGGAGAAATCATGGCCAGTACAACGACCCCAAAGGCACAGGCGACGACCCCAAAGGCACAGGCGACGACCTCAGAGGCACAGGCGACGACCTCAGAGGCACAGACGAGGATCCCCAAGGCACAACTGACCGGCTTGTACGGAGCGATCGTCACGCGCATGTCCCGCAAGATGTTCGGCGAGGTGCTCGAGCCGGCCGGGGTGCTGTGGCACAACCGCAAGGTGCTGAACTTCAGCTTCGGTCTCGGGAGGAAGATTCAGAAATGGGACCAGTGTGACGAGAGCCTGAAATCGTTCGCCCACATGGCGGTGGCCAGTCTGGTCGGGTGCAGTTTCTGCTTGGATCTCGGCTACTTCGCCGCCAACAACGAAGGGCTCGACCTGACCAAAGCACGCGAGGTGCCCCGGTGGCGCGAGTCCGATGTCTTTACGCCGCTCGAACGTGACGCACTCGAGTACGCCGAGGCGATGACGCAGACGCCGCCGATCGTCACGGACGAGCTGGCGGCCAGACTGTTGGAGGCACTCGGTCCGGCCGCCCTCGTAGAGCTGACTTCGTACATCGCGGTAGCCAACCTCATGGCCCGCTCCAACACCGCGTTCGGGATCGAGTCACAGGGCTTCTCCGCCGCCTGCGGCCTCAAGCCGCTCGCCGTAGCCTCTCGGGTATGACCGACGATCCCTTCGTCGTCCATCGCGGCCTGCTCTTCACCGTCGCCTACGAAATGCTCGGTTCTGCCGCCGATGCCGAGGATGTCGTCCAGGAGACCTGGCTGCGGTGGTCCGCCGTCAACCAGGCCGAGGTGGACGACGCCCGCGCCTATCTGGTCCGGATCGTCACGCGGCAGGCGCTGAACCGGCTCCGGTCAGTGTCGCGCCGGCGGGAGGACTACGTCGGGGAGTGGTTGCCCGAGCCTCTGCTCACCAGCCCCGATGTGGCGGAGGACGCTGAGCTTGCCGAGAATGTCTCGATAGCCATGCTCACCGTGCTCGAGACCCTGGGTCCAGCTGAGCGTGCCGTGTTCGTGCTCCGCGAGGTGTTCGAGACGCCGTACCAGGAGATCGCAGAAGTGGTGGGCAAGAGCCCGGCCGCGGTCCGCCAGATCGCACACCGAGCCCACGAGCACGTGGCGGCGCGGCGGCCACGGATGCAGGTGGATCGAGCGCAACAGCTGGCAGCTGTCGAGAAGCTCATGGCCGCCATCTCCACGGGCGACGTGCAGGGGCTGGTGGAATTGCTCGCCCCCGAAGTGGTGTTGATCTCCGACGGCGGAGGCCTCGTTGCCGCGGCGCGGAGGCCTCTCAGCGGGGCCCAGAAGGTGGCCGCGTTCATGGCCCGTCTGGCGCAGGTCCCGAACCTTGTGTCGACCATCGCCTGGTTCAACGGTATGCCCGGCATCCGGTTCGATGTGGGTGATGAGGCCACCGCGGTGAGCCTGGCGGTCGAAGACGGGCGGATCACGCGGATTTACGCAATCCGCAATCCGCACAAGCTCGGACGACTGGAAGAGGTGGCGGAACTGCGACGGTGAGCGTTCAGGCGACGGCGAGCGCCACGGGCGGGGTGGTTCTCGTCAGCGGTGGGCGAGTATCTCCACATGGGGGACCACGAACACGCCGTCGGGTGAAGCGGCCCAGGCCAAGAAAGCCTGCGCGATCTCCTCGAGCTCTTCGGTGGCGCTGAGCCCGTATGCCACCGCCTGTTCAGCGAGGCGCGAGAAGCGGATCCGGTCAGCCCACAGTCCGCCCCACCATTGCCGAGACTCCGGATCGGCAAATGTCCAACAGGTGCTGGAGACCACGACATCGTCGAAGCCGGCGGCCCGGGCCAAGCCGAGAAGGGAGGGCCCGATGCGGGCGTCATGGCCGTTGCGTGCGGTGACGGCCAGATAGAGCTCCATCCAGCGGTCGAGGGCGGCATCGGCGGGTGCCCAGACGAAGGCGCCGTAGTCACTATCTCGTACAGCCAGCACCCCACCAGGTCGGAGCACACGGCGCAATTCCACCAGGGCAGCTCCGGGATCAACGAGATGTTGCAGCACCTGGTGTGCGTGGACGATATCGAAGGTGGCGTCGTCGTAGCTCAGGGAGAAGAGGTCGCCCACTTCACAACGCAGGTTGGTGATTCCCCGGCTCTCGGCGTACGCCTTGGCCTGGGCGATGACGTCGTCGGAGGCATCGAGTCCGATCGCCTGACCCGGCGCGACCAGTTCCGCCAGGTCAGCCGTGATGGTGCCCGGTCCACATCCGATATCGAGGAGGGACTGCCCCGGTTGCAGATGGGGAAGGAGGTAGGCCGAGGAGTTCTCCGCCGTGCGCCACGTGTGGCTTCGCAATACCGATTCGTGGTGCCCATGGGTATAAGTCATGAGAACATTGTGTCAAGGTGCCCGAGCTTCCCGAAATGCAGGCGTTGGCCGAACGGCTCGAGGAGTTCGTTGCGGGCCGCGCTCTGGAGAAGGCGGACCTGCTCAGCTTCTCCTCGCTCAAGACCTTCTCACCGCAAGTCGAGGATCTCTACGGTCAGACGCTCGAGGCCATCACACGCAGGGCCAAATATCTGGTGTGGAGGTTTGCGAGCGATACCCGGATCGTCGTCCATCTCTCGCAGGCGGGGCGCGTCGATGTGGAGTCGCCGCCGAAGGCGACCCGGCCCCGGGGATCGGTCGTGCGTTTCAGATTCTCCGGCGTTTCGCCCGACGAAACAGGACGAGCGATCCTTGTGCGTGAGTTCGGAACCCAGCGCAAGGCATCGTGGTGGGTGTTGGCTCCCGGTGACGAAGGGCCGTTGGAGGGGCTCGGACCCGAGCCCGACTCGGCCGCGTTTGCCGAACTCATACGCACCAGCATGAGTACGCGCCGTCTGCACAGCGATCTGCGTGATCAGAAGGTGTTGGCCGGAATCGGACGTGGTTGGGGTGATGACATCCTGCACCGCGCCCGGCTCTCGCCCTTCGCATCGTTAGGGTCGCTCAATGCCGAAGAACGGGAACGCCTCCTGGCCGCGACCACGTCGGTGCTCGATGAGGCCCTCGCCCTCGAACGCACTCGGTCGGGGGGCCTTTCGGAGGCAAAGCTGGGTGGTCGCTTCGCTGTGCACGGAAGGTTCGGCCAGCCCTGCCCGACGCCCGGATGTGGGGATGAGATGCGCCGCGTGTCGTTCGAGTCCTATGAGATGACGTATTGCGCCTCGTGCCAGACGAACGGCAAGGTACTGGCCGACCGGCGGTTGTCCCGCTTGCTCAAATAGCGGGCACCAGACTGCCCGACTATCCGACTGCCCGCTATCCGACGACTCAAACCTGTCGGACGATGGTGACAACCTTGCCGAAGATGGTCACGTCGTCCTCACCGTCGAAGACCATCGGCTCGTAGGCGGGGTTGGCCGGCGTCAGGACGATGCGCCCGTTTCGGCGACTGAACGTCTTTACCGTGGCTTCGTCGTCGGGAATGCCGGCCACGACGATGTCGCCGTTCTCGGCCTCGGGTTGCTGACGGACGACCACGAAGTCACCGCTGAAGATGCCGGCGTCGATCATGGAGTCTCCACGCACCCGCAGCATGAACGTGGGCCCGGTTCCAGTGAACTGCTCGGGCATCGGAAGCAGCTCCTCGACGTTCTCCTGTGCCAGGACTCCCGTGCCGGCCGCCACATCACCGATGAGGGGCACGTTGCGCACGGCCGACGTGGCCATGCTTTTGGTGGACGTCGGGTCGTAATGGACCTGAATGGCACGGGGTTTACTGGGGTCCCGGGAGAGATAGCCCTCACGTTGCAGAACGGCCAAATGGGTATGTACGGTGGCCGACGAGGCCAATCCGACCGCTTCACCGATCTCCCGCACTGAAGGGGGATAGCCCCGGTCCCGCTGGCTGTCGGCGATGAAGGTGAGGATCTGTTGCCTTTTTCCACTCAGGACTTCGGCCATCGGCTTCTCCTCTGCTCTCCGCACTGCTCCCCGCAATCCACCCGGGAGGGCGAACGTTCGTTCGTTCGTTGCTTGGCAAGATAGCTGGCCCAGAGACCTAAAGCAAACACCTGTTCGCTGTCGATTTCCGTGGAGATGGGCGCCGATACAACGATTCGGCACTATCTGGTGCATGGATCCGGCAGCCACGACCCTCCTTCGAACTGGGGGTTTTGGCCCCTCCTCTGTGTCCCTGCATGACGTGACACACCCCCTCCGTACTCTGTGGACATGAGGAGCGAACAGGCGTTCGGAAAATTGTTCGACAGCGAACACCTGTTCGTGGTCGACTGTGAAAGAAGCGAACATATGTTCGAAGGAGGAGACGCGATGTCGGTCGCACTTGAGCTGGAGTACGAGGAGTTTTATCCCAGGTTGACCGTCGTGCCCCCGTTGGCGGAGCGGCGGACGAGGCCTTCAGCGTCGGTGCAACGCCGTCGCCTGATTCTGGCTGCCGTGGTGGTGGTCCTGCTCGTTCTTCTGATGCTGCCCATCAGCGCCATCGGCGGGAAGACGATCACCGGGGCCGGACCTCTCGCGGGGCAGGAATATGTGGTCCACAGCGGCGACACGCTCGCATCGCTCGCGAAGCAGGTGGATCCGAACAACGTCGCTGGCATGGAGAACAGATTGGTGAATGAGACAGGGTCCTCGGTGCTCGTACCGGGAGAGCATCTGCTGATTCCCTGACTATGGTCGACGGTGTGCGATGTCCGTGGTGCGCCGTCGATGACGATCGGGTCGTCGATTCGCGCCTGGCCGAAGAAGGGGGGCTATTCGGCGGCGCCGGGAGTGCCTCGGATGCGGCCGCCGATTCACCACGTTCGAGCGGGTCGAGGAAGTGCCACTGTGGGTAGTGAAGCGGACCGGTCTCCGGGAACCGTTTGATCGAGCCAAGGTGGTGGCCGGCGTGCGGTCCGCATGCAAGAACCGGCCCGTGAGCGACTCCGCCATGGAGGAATTGGCACAGGCTGTGGAGGATGCGCTCCGGGCGGAGACAGCGGAACCAACCAGTCAGCAGGTGGGAGTTGCCGTGCTGGAGCGGCTGCAGGCGCTTGACGATGTGGCATACCTCCGTTTCGCCAGTGTGTACAAGGGATTTGAGGATGCCGGCGACTTCCAACGAGAAGTTGGCCTCTTGACCAAGACGACGGAGCCCAAACGGCGGTGATGGACGACATACCCGCGGTGGCGTTGGCCGTCTACGCCCATCCGGATGACGCCGATGTCGCATGCGGGGGAACGTTGGCCCGCTGGGCCAAGGCGGGGACCGCCGTTCACCTCGTGGTCTGCACGGACGGGGGAAAGGGGACCTTTGATCCGAAGGTCAAATCCAAGAGGTTGGTCGCTACCCGCGCCGCCGAACTGGAGGAGTCGTCCGCCGTCATCGGTCTGGTAAGTGTGACCAACCTCGGATACCCGGACGGCGAACTCGAGGATTCGGATGCGTTCCGGCGTGTGCTCGTTGAATGGGTACGCCGCCTACGACCCGAGGTGGTGTGTGGTCATGACCCTTCGGCGTTGTTCTTCGGCCAGGAGTATTTCAATCACCGGGACCATCGCATCGCGGGTACTGCACTGCTCGATGCTGTGGCGCCCGCGGCCGCACTCCCGCTCTACTTTCCCGAAGCGGGACCGGCCCATCAGGTAACCACGGTCCTGCTGTCGGGCACCCTCGAACCCGACGAGTGGGTCGATGTCTCCGAGACGATCGAGAGCAAGGCCACCGCCGTCGAGTGCCATCGCACGCAATTCGCAGAGCCCGGCGGGTGGGCCGGAGAGGCCGTCCGGCGCCGGGCAGAGGAGGAGGGTCGACGTGCCGGTGCGCCCTTCGCCGAGGGATTCCGCCGTCTCACCCTCGGTGGGTGAACCCACCCCGGTCCCGACCATTCTGCATGTCGACATGGACGCCTTCTTCGCCTCCGTCGAGGTGCTCGACGATCCCTCCCTGGCGGGGCTGCCCGTCATAGTCGGTGGGGCCGGCGCCCGAGGGGTCGTGGCCTCCTGCACCTACGAGGCGCGGGCCTTCGGCGTGCATTCGGCCATGCCGTCGGTCCGGGCTCGCCAGTTGTGCCCGCAGGCCATATTCCTTCCCGGCCGGCACGGGCGCTACGCCGAGATCAGCGGCGAACTGCACCGGATTTTGGCGGACATCACGCCGATGGTCGAGCCGATCGGCCTCGACGAGGCCTTCCTGAACGTCGCCGGGGCGATCCGCATGCTGGGACATCCCGAGAAGATCGCCCGCGGGCTGCGGGACCGGGTGCGGACCCACCTGTCCTTGGACTGCGCCGTCGGCATCGGACGCTCCAAAATGATCGCCAAACTCGCTTCGCGGGCGGCCAAGCCCCGCGCCAGCCGGACCGGACTTGTGCCGGGCCCGGGCGTGGTGCTCATCGAACCCGACGTGGAATTGGCTTTCCTGCACGGCCACAAGGTGGAGGCGCTGTGGGGTGTGGGTCCTGCCACGGCGAAGCGCCTGCACGAGCTCGGCGTGCGCACCGTAGGGGACCTGGCCGCCATTCCGGTCGAGACAATGGTGCGCCGTCTCGGCAAGGCCAGCGGGCTCCACCTTTCGGCACTGGCGCACGGGGAGGACCCCAGTCCAGTGACGCCGAACCGACCGGCGAAATCGATCGGCCATGAAGAGACCTTCAGTGAGGACCTGGTGGATCCGGCCGCACTCGAGCGCCACGTCCTGCGAATGGCGGAGTCGGTGGCCACCATGTTGCGGGGTTCGTCGACTGCGGCCCGCACGGTGACGGTGAAGGTCAAATTCAGCGATCTCTCCCTGCAGACCCGCTCACACACCTTGGGTCAGCCCGTCACCACCGGTGGCGCGATCGGTCAGGTGGCCGCCTCGCTGCTGGCGGGGATCGATCCGGGCGAGGGGATCAGGCTGCTCGGCGTCAGTGCATCGGGTCTGGTCGAAGGAGGCGGTGACCAGTTGTCGTTCGACCTCGGCGACGGGCGGGACGAAGGCACGCAGAGCGCGACATCGCTCGAACAGTCGTGGCACGACGCAACGGCGGCGGTCGACGCCATCCGGGACAAGTTCGGGCGCTCCGCCGTGGGCACGGCTTCCATGGTCAACGACGAAGGGGTGCAGGTTCCGGCTCGTCGGGACGCTCCATGGGGTCCGTCGCAGTAGGCCACCACTGCAGCCAGATTCCGTGGTGGTGCATGTCCGCCAAGCGGACCGGTGGCGAACCGTCCGGAGCGAGGTGGACAAGAGCCGTCGCCAGGTGGGACGTCGGACGAGGTGACGGCGACGGCGGTGTCGGAAGCCCGGGCGTTTCGACGGATGCCTCCGCATACAGGTAGTGCAACGTCCGCCCGCGTGCGAGTTCCCGCACCGCGGCAACCAGTTCGCCCTGCCGTTGCGTACTGAGGTAGGCCGCCACCCAGGAGTGGAAGACGATCAGCGGAGCGGACGGGTCGATGCGCTCCACCACGCCAGAGAGATCGTCGACGATGTCGCCCCGGTACACCTCGGGTGGATGAGGGGTCGTGCGGGCGATCGCCAGCGCCTCCCGCAAGCGGGTGAACCGGGCCAGGTTGTCCGGCCAGAGACAGGCCAAAAGCCATTCTGCACCGTCGTCGGAGGTCGGATCGATCGGCGCGGCATCGATTCCGAACCTGCCGGCCACCGGTGGGAGAGAGAGCGGTGGCAGGTCACTGAGCTCGCTCCGGACCGTGCACTCGAGGTGGACCCTGGAGTCGGCTCGACCACCTGAGAGAACCGCCCCGCCGTCGCGTTGGCGGTAGGTGTAGCCGTAGGAGTCGAAAAGAAGATTGAGCCCGGCCGACGTCCCCAGGTCCAGAAGGGACAGGGGTTGGCCCGGGTAGCCCGCCGCGATGAGGCTGATGGCGGGGAGGAGGGCGGTACAGCGACCAACTTCGTTGGTCTGCGTGCTCCTGGTGGCGAGGAGCTCGAGGATTGCGGGTCGATGGGTCACGCAGAAGTCCTTGAAATCGTCGACCAGGTCGCCGAGGGGCGCGTTCTGCGGATGGTCAGGACCAGCGCCAACACCAGCACCAACGCCATCGTCAACGCCAGCGTCAGCGGCACCAATCGACCGCACGGTGTCATAGTGCAGCGCCAGGGGATGTTGTGTGCCCTTGAGGAGGAGGAAGTGCACGGACGCCAGCAGGATGTTCGGCCGCCGTTGCCGGAGGGGCGCTTCGCCCAGCAGAGCGAGGATGTCCGGATCGTCGGCAACGCCGCGGCAGATGACGTCGTAGGTCGTGGCGCCGTCCTTCGCCGCCCCTAGGGCGAAGATCCGGAATTGCTCGGGGAGCGCGATGGTGGGCAACGGCCTACGGCCGGGCCGGGCGGGACACCATTTAGCGGTACGCCATCGCGGCGAGGACCCCGGAGCCCTGCAGCATCAGTCGATGATGACGAGCGTCATCAGTCGATGGTGACGAGCGTCCCCAGCGGCGTGAGGGGGAACACCACCGCGGCATTGGCGATCGGCATCTCGACACAGCCCACGCTCTGGGGGAAGCCGTAACTGGCCCGAGGGAATCCGTGCAGGGCATCGCCGCCGTTGAAGTAACTGACCCATCGGATGCCGGGGTCGACGTACTTGGAGCCGTCCGGGTTGGTGCCCGACATGGTCGTCACGGTGTAGCGCGCGTAGACGGGGAACGTGCCGTCTGCTGTCGGTGCGGCAGCTACGCCCGTGTTGGCCAACGTATGGTAGACGACGCTGCCGTTCTGGTAGACGGTCGTGGTCTCGGGGAGCGACTTGGAGACGTACACGTAGTCGTACGAGAGTGCGTCGCCTTGGCCGCTCTCCAACGCGGTCAGCACGGCACTCCACACCGCGGGTCCGGCTATGCCGTCGGTCTTGAGGTTGTGCTGTGCTTCGAAGTTCATCACCGCACCCTTGGTGATCACGTTGTAGGTGCCGGGCGTCCAGAGTGACGTCAGCGAGGCCGGTTGGTTGGCCCAGCGCCACGTGAAGGTGCCGACCTGCGCCGAACCTTCCTGGGTCGGAGACGTCAGCGGTGAGGCCGCAGTGAAGTTGAGGGGCAGGTAGCCGAGCTCGGCCAACATCTGCTGGAGGCGCAACGTGGAGCCCGGGGCCACTGTGAACGAGGCAGTCACACTCGCAGCCAGATGCTGGCCCCGCGAGCCGGTGGTTCCGTTGGGACCACCGGGAACGGTGATGGTCTCGACCGTGCCGGGCACCAACGGCGCTGTGGCTTGATACTGGAGGAGCGAAGGGGACAGGGCCACCCATTGTCCGGTCACCGCCGGCGAAAGGGTCGGCATCGGGCTACCCGGCGCGAGGTCGGTGGAGAACTGGACGGAGATAGTGGCGTCTCCCGCCACGTTGTCGCCCGTCGGCGTCGTGCTGACGACGCTCAAGGGGGTAGGCGGAGCCGCCGTGCTCGCGGATGCCGACGTGTTGTGGCTGCGCGAAACGAGGACGAATCCGGCTGCAGCGACGGCCAGGGCGACGACGCAGGCGAGGCCTACCCACAGGCGCGTGTGCGTGCCCTCGTTCTTGCGTGAATGCTTACCCGACGCCATGGCGCACAAATTCTACCAGCTGATTTTGGCAGCTCCGGCCGGTGTGGGAGGCCGCTCCGGCCGCCCACCCGCGGTGGCCGCTCCGGCCCGCGCGGTGGCCGCTCAAACCCGGATGGACGTCCAGATGGCCTCGGTGATCTCCTTCAGGCGGGCCGGATCCGTCACCTTGTCCCCGATGTCCTCGCGGACATAGAACGAGTCGACCACCAGCTCGCCCAGCGTCGAGACGCGGGCCGACACCACGTCGAGATTGGCCTCGAACAGCACTCGGGTGATGCGGTGCAGCAATCCCACTTCGTCGGGGGCCCGCACTTCGAGCACGGTGGCGCTGTCGGACGCGTCGTTGTCGACCCGCACATCAGCACTCGGCACGTGCGCGGCAGACCGCCGGCGGGCGGGGTACACACGCCCCCGCTCCGTGAGCCGCTCTTCGATCGGCAGCCTGCCCGCCAGGACTTCGCTTAGGTCCTCACGCAGTCGAGCCGTGTCCGGCCAGGTACCGCGGGCAACCTCGACCGTGATGATCTCGACCGCAACACCCTTTTCGCCGCTCACGTTGGCCGCGCGCACGTCCATGCCGTGCAGTGCCAGCGTGCCGGCGACGTCGGAGAGGAGGCCGGGACGATCAGGGGCGGCCACGACCACCCGCGGCGGATCGAGGGACACTGACGGGCGTCCGCTCGCGCGCACCTCTTCCATCAAGGCTCGGTACGCCGCCGGAATTTGCGGAAGTTCGCTGGGTCGCGTTTCCCCGGCGAGCTCGAGGTCGGCCCGCCGGACCAGTTCGCGCACTAATCCAGCCTTCCACGGCCCCCAGGCCGAAGGCCCCGTGGCCCGGCTGTCCGCTTCGGTCAGGGCGCCGAGAAGATGCAGCGTCACCGGATTTCCCGCCGCCCGGGCGACGTTGGCCACCGTGGTGGGATCGTCGAGATCGCGACGCGTGGCGGTGTCGGGCAGAAGGAGGTGATGGCGCACCAGGTCGACCAGTATCTCGACGTCGGCTGCCGCGAAGCCCATGCGGGTCGCGATCTCGCGCACGATCTTCATGCCCACCGTCGTGTGGTCACCCGGAAAGCCTTTGCCGATGTCGTGCAGCAGGGCGCCGATCAGCAGCAGATCTGGTCGCTCGACCGAGTCGGTGAGCTCCGAGGCCACCGCGGCGGCCTCCAACAGATGACGATCGACCGTATAGGTGTGATATGCGTTGCGCTGTGGCTTGTTCCGCACGGCGGCCCACTCGGGGATGATCCTCGCCAGGAGGCCGTGCTGATCGAGCGATTCCAGCTTGTCGGTGGCTGCGTGGCCCACCGCCAACAGGCGGATCAGGGCGGCCAGCAGCCCGGGATCCCAGGGATCACCCGGTGGCGGCATGCGGTCGGCCAGCCGGTGGAGCGAACCCTTGGCGATGGGCTGATCGAGCTCGGCCGCAGTGGCGGCCAGCCGAAAGGCCAGCGACGTGTCCTCGGAGACGGCCGCTGTCGGGAGCAGCGCAATCTCGCCGCCCACATCGACCATGTCCGGGCCCAGGGCGATAGGGGAATCCCGTCCGTCCTTGCTGGATCGTTCTTCGCTGCGACGCAGGCGGCGGCGGGGCTTCGGGCTCGGGTCCCACAACTTGCGGCGACGCCAGACGTCGTCGCTGACCCAAGCGATCTGGCGTCCGGCGGTGGAGACAGCGGCCATCAGCGCGTCAGCATCCTCGAAGTCCAGGGCGGAAGCGATCTGGTCCTGATCCTGCAGAAGGAGCTTGTCCTGCTCGCGTCGTGCGATCCGGTGCAGTTCCACCCGGATGCGGGTGAGGACGGAGGTGGCTTGTTCGAGGGAGCCCAGATCGGCATAGGCGGCCAGTAACGGAGCGAAGGCGGAGATCGCCCGCAACACGTTCACGTCGCGTAGCCCGCCGTGGCTCTCCTTGAGGTCCGGCTCGAGCAGGAACGCCACATCTCCCGACCCGGTGTGGCGTTCTGCCATTTGTGCCCGGAGGTCAGTCAGGTAGCGCGTGCCGAGCGAGTCGCGCCACGCGTTGCGGGCGTTGACGAGCAACGGGTCCGCGACCCTGGGGTCCCCCCACACCAGGCGGGCGTCCAGCAGGCCGAGAGCCACCCGCACGTCCTCAGCGGCCATTTCCAGGACCTCACTCGGCCTCCGTACCGAATGATCCAGCCGGACCCCTTCGTCCCAAACCGGATACCAGATCGCATCTGCGACCGCCTTTATGTCCCGACGTCCGGAGTGGAGGAGCACGACATCGAGGTCGCTGTAGGGGCAGAGCGAGCTCCTCCCGTAACCCCCTACGGCAAGAAGTGCCAGGTGGCGGTTGTTTTCTCCCACGGCACGCTCGGCCACACCGGAAAGCCATTCGTCGGCCTCGGCGGCGTAGGCCCGGCAGAAATCGTCACCTTTGAGGTCGGATTGGGCGAGGAGCGCGGCACGCCGTTCCCGGAGCGACGTGTCAGGGGCCATGGCGGGAACGTAGCATTGAGGGCGTGAGCAAAGAGGTAAGCCGCCGAGACAGCAAGCAGCCGGTGCCTGCACGGCACAGCGCGGCCATGGTGGCGGTGGGCATCGTCGGCGTGATCATCGCCTTCGTCGTGCTGCATGCTATCGCCGGCATCGTGTTCTTCTTCATCAAGATTGCCGTCGTGATTGCCCTCATCGCGGCGGTTTTCTGGCTGCTCGGCCGTTATCGGCGCTAGGGGTAACGCACCACTAGGCTGACCGCCCTGTTGTCACGGCGGCGTGGCCGAGTGGTTTAGGCAGGGGCCTGCAAAGCCCCGTACCCCGGTTCGAATCCGGGCGCCGCCTCCAAGTTGGATGCCTGGTCAGAGGCACTTTCGATTTCTGGATGCTGCCCGACGCCACCGTTCCATGGCACGGTGATGGCACAGCTCAGTGCGAATTGTTGGGAACGGCAGCGGACTTTGTGCACGCCCGGGCATCACGAGGGATGGCGAGTCAACGACGACGAGGAGTGGAGACGGACGCCGCCCCGCCCTGAGCGACGCTGATCACGTCATCGAGATAGGCGACGATGGCCTTGCTCCATTCGGCCGTGGCCTGCTGGTAGTGCAGTGCGGCCACGTACGACGAGTGTCCGATCGTTGCCATCAGTTCCCGCAAGCATGGGCCGCACCAAGGTGTACGAGCTCCTCAAGACCGGTGAGCTCGAGTCCGCGCAGATCGGGTCGAGCCGGCGTATCCCCGCCGTCGCCGTCGCCGTCGCCGAGTACGTCCGGAGGCTACGGGCGACCTCGATCGGTGCCTCTGATATTTCCCTGGACATTCCTGCCTCGAGGCCGACCGTTCCCCGCTGACCTGCCACAAAAGCCCATTACACCGGAAGGACGACCACGATGGCCACCGTTCGAACCAGGAACACACCCGAAGGCCCCAGCTACGACGTGCGGGATCGAGCGAACGGCAAACAGTGGTCCCGAACATTCCGGACCCTCGAGGACGCACGGGCTTATCGCAAGAGAGTCGAAGGCGAAGAGCTCGCCGGCCCCGTCACCGACCCCACTGGCGGCGAGCGTCTCTTCAGCAACGACGCCTAAATCTGGCTCACCCAGCGTCTCGTCCGGGGCCGGCCCCTGTCCCCCGCCACGTTGCAGGGCTATCGAGCCCTTCTGAGAAGGCATCTGCGCCCGACCTTCGGCGGCATGAGGTTGCGTCAGATCACGCCGGAACGAGTTCGTCGCTGGGCAAACCGAACTCAACGTCCGCTCGGGGGACCAGGCAGCCAAGGCGTATCGACTCCTGCGAGCCATCATGAACACAGCGGTCAGCGATCAGTTCATCGGGCGCAATCCGTGCTCCATTCGAGGGGCCGGGATCGAGCGAACCCGGGAGCGCCCCATGCTCGACACCGGCGCCGTCCTGAGGTTGTCCGACGCCATTCAGCCACGACTCCGGTGCCTGGTCCTGCTCCGGGGGTTCGGCGGCCTCTGCACCGGCGAACTCCTCGGCCTTCAACGTAAGGACATCAATCCGCTCCACAGCACTGTCACGGTGGTGCGACAAGCCCACGAGATAACAGGACAAGGACGGGTTCTTACTCCTCCGAAGTCCGATGCCGGCAATCGAACCGTGGCCCTCCCCTCTTTCGAGTTGCATGCGCTCGAGGAGCATCTCCAAGCGCACGTGGCAGAAGCGATGGATGCGCCCGTCTTCACCCGCCCAAGCGGGCTCCCGCTCCGACGGGCGGATCTCTCGCACTCAGCGACGGTGATCGCCCGCAACCCGAACATGACATGAGCTCCGCCACCTCCTCGGGACGTGGATCGGCTTGCCGAGTAGAGCTCGGAAAATGACCAACGGGGCCGCCTTGTACGTCATTGGATGTACAATAGCGGGTATGGCTTCCAAAACGGCTCGGTTGAGCTTGCGGCTCACCCCTGAACAAGATGCAGTACTTCGAAGGGCGGCCGAAGCTCGAGGTGAGTCGGCGAATGACTACGTCCTCCGGCACGCCGTTGAAGCCGCCGAGATGGAGTTGGCCGACCGCAGGGTGTTCGTCGTCGAAGATGCCGCCTGGGAGGAGCTGCAGGCGCTTCTCTCGGAGCCGCCCGCACTTCCGCCCGCAATGGTGCAGTTGCTCACCAACCCCTCGGTGCTCGAGCGACGCACGTAGTGGCCTACACCGGTCCGGAGCTCCTCGGCGCCGACCACGCTCTTTCAGGTTTCGACTGTGGATCTGGAGCTCTCAACGACTGGCTCGTCCGCAGGGCGCTCAGAAATCAGTCCTCCGGCACGAGCCGTACGTGGGTTGTGGTCGAGGCGGAGACCGGTCAGGTCGTTGCCTTCTATGCATCATCGACAGCGTCGATTCTGCGGGCGTCGGCGCCGAAGAAGATCGGGCGCAATCAACCTGAAGAGATGCCGGCCATTCTCCTTGCTCGGATGGCGGTGGACTCTCGGCACCAAGCCCGAGGTCTGGGCGCCGCACTCCTCAAGCACTTCATGCTCAAGGCCATCGAAGTCGCGCAGTCCGTTGGCGTCAGGGTGCTCCTGATTCACGCCAAAGATGAGAATGCGAAGAATTTCTACGAGCACTACGGATTCGTGGCGTCACCACTGGACCCGCTCGTCATGATGATGCTCCTCACCGATCTTGGCTCTCGTTGACGGGTGCCCGTCGCAGCGGCAAAGCAGCGGCCCCAAGGCGCGCACAGCCCGACTGCAGGGCCCGGCCACCTCCACTGCCGTCTTCCGTTTCGCTCAAGTCGCAGCCCTCAACGGTTCTTCGCTTCGCCGGCCCTTGGCCGCCGCTCGCTTCGGCGCTCGACTTCTTGAACCTGACAACGTCCTGTTTACGGCCGAAGACGTGAGCCCAGAGAATGGCTTTTCCGCTAGGTCTGACCGCCTTGCCTCGGCTGGCAGCTCCGCCGCCGCCTCGGCCGGCGGGTCCGGCCTGTCGGCCCGCCAACTCTGCCACGTGAGGCCGGTACAGGATGTGGTCTGAGTTCCAATCTCGAGCGACTGAATCCGCAGCCGATGAGCGCCCTCACCGCCAGCGCTCTTGATGGCTGCCCTTAGGTTTCGAAGACCAATGTATGGCACGGTGATGGCACGAGAGCCACGCACCAGAGTGAACTGTTCCGAACTTGCAAGTACTCCCACCTGCACTTTCGGCTCCTAGTGAATCGCTGCGAACGCTACTTTTGCCCCTGCAAAGCCCCGTACCCCGGTTCGAATCCGGGCGCCGCCTCCAAGTGTCCATCCGTTCCCGGGGCGTCACGTTCGTGTTGCGGGCGACGACGGTCAGAGCATGGTGCCGGAGGGGGCCGGTGGTCGACCAGCGACTCCTACTGGCAATCCGCGCAGTGCCCGATGACGTCCAAGGCATGAGAGGTCGGGTCGAAGCCTTGCTGTGCTGCTAGTTCGTGCACCATCTTGGCGACGGTCCGCTCAAATGCCGGGGTCGGGGTCACGTCGATGACCCGGCCGCAGCCCGTGCACAAGAGATGGTGGTGGTGCTCGGTCAGGTCCTCGGCCAACTCGAACCGGGCAAACTCGTCACTGGCGGCGATGCGCCGGACCAGCCCGGCACCTTGAAGATCGACGAGGTGCCTATAGGCGGAGCTTCTCGGTACCTCGGGGAGTTCTGCGGCGATGTCAGAGATGCTCACCGGGTGGCCGTGTGAGACCAGCAGCTCGACGATGGCTCGTCGGCCAGAGGTGTAACGCAGATCCGCCCGTCTGAGACGCACCTCCACGAGGTCGTGCAAGTCGTCGCCCGTCGAAGACCTCAGCGAGACCCCGTCTCCCATCGATTTTCTCTCCTCCCGACGTTGCGCGATCGAGATGTCCACGCGGGGATCAGTTTATCGGGACTGAGTCTCAGTTGTAATGAGACTCAGTCCCGTTCTAGGTTTCGTTCATGATCGCTTCATCTCGGGCACCAGGGTCATTCCGCCGAATCACGGACAGTCGGAAGGCGTGCCGCGACCGCAGCTGCGCTTGGCCTCGCCTTCCTTCTGGCCAGTGGTGCCCCTGGCGCCTCGGCGAGCAGCGCCAAGTCGGGCGTGATCAACGCCGTCGGAGCCGAGAACGAGTATGCCAACGTGCTCAGCCAGGTCGGGGGCAAGTACGTCAAGGTGTCATCGATCCTCGACAACCCCAACACGGACCCCCACACGTTCGAGGCGAGCACGAGCGTGGCGCAGGAGGTGAGCCACGCCGAGCTGATCGTGCAGAACGGCGTCGGCTACGACGGCTTCATGAACGACATCGAGTCGGCCTCGCCGAACTCCAGTCGTAAGGTCATCGTGGCCCAACACGTCCTCGGTCTGCCCGACAGCACACCTAATCCACACCTTTGGTACAGCCCTAAGACCATGCCGGCCGTGGCCAAGGTCATGGCGACGGATCTCTCGGGGCTCGAGCCGAGCCACAAGGCGTATTTCGAGGCGAGACTGCAATCCTTCGACACGTCACTCAAGCCCTGGCTGAGCGCGATCGCCGCCTTCAAGGCGCAATATTCCGGCACCCCGGTCGCTACTACCGAGCCGGTGGCCGATTATCTCCTCACCGCCATGGGCATGAAGAACCTCACACCGTTTGTGTTTCAGGCTGACATCATGAACGGCGTCGATCCCTCGCCCGAGAACATCACGCTCGAGAAGGGCTTCTTCACCAAGCACATGGTCAAGGTCTTCGTCTATAACCAGCAGGTGATTGATTCTTTGACGACATCGATCAGGCAGACGGCCCAAACGGCCAAGGTGCCGGTGGTCGGCGTCTACGAGACCATGCCCACGCCGGGTTATGACTACCAGACCTGGATGCTCGCCGAGGTGGCGGCGATCAAGGCTGCGGTGGTGCATGAGATTTCGACGGAGCGTCTATGAACGGCGCCCCGCCACCGGTCCTCGAGGTCGAGGGCGTCGGCGTCTCCTTCTCGGGTCGCAAGGTCCTCGACGACGTCTCGTTCGAGATCCGCCAGGGGGAGTTCACCGGGCTCATCGGTTCCAACGGGGTCGGCAAGACGACACTCCTCCGGGTCATCCTCGGTCTCCAGCGAACGGACACCGGCCGCGTCCGATTCCTCGGGGGCCCGCTGGCGGGTGGACGGTCGCTGGGCTATGTCCCCCAGAAGGTGCTCCTCGATCCTGACATCCCCGTCCGGGCCCGCGATCTGGTGGCCCTTGGCCTGGATGCCCAGCGCTACGGCTTCGGGCGCCGCTCCAAGGCCCAGAGAGCGCTCGTCGAGAAGATGCTCTACGAGGTCGATGCCGAGGGGTTCGCAGACGCTCGGGTCGGAACGCTCTCGGGGGGGAGCAGCAACGTGTCCTGATCGCGCACGCCCTCATCAGCGGGCCGAAACTGCTGCTCCTCGACGAGCCGTTGGCCAATCTCGACCCCAAGAGCGTCCAGGAGATCGTGGCCCTCCTCCACCGTGTCGCCAGCGACAACGGGGTGGCGATCCTTCTCTCAGCGCACGAGATGAACGCCCTGCTGCCGGTCATGGACCGGATCGTCTATGTGACGAAGGGTCGGGCGGCGAGTGGCACCACCGACGAGGTCGTGCGATCCGAGGTTCTGAGCAAGCTCTACGGACACCACGTCGACGTGCTCAAGCTGCATGGCCGGGTGCTGGTGGTCGCCGAACCCGGGGCCGAAGCGCACGACATACCTGACCATCCCCCCTTGACTCTCCACTGAGGCTGCGTGCACTTCCTCTTCGAGCCCGGCTTCTTCTCGAGTGGGCCCGTTCATACCGCCGCCGTCATCGGGGCAGTCACTGCGGTCGTCTCGGCCATCGTCGGCATCTTCACCGTGGTCAGGAGCCAGTCTTTCGCCGGCCATGCGCTCACCGACGTCGCCACCACCGGAGGGGCCAGTTCTTTTCTGCTCGGTATCAGCCCGCTTGCTGGGTTCATCGGCGGCGGGATCGTCGGTGGGGGTGCGATGGAACTGATCGGCGTGGAGCGGGCGCGAAGCCGGGACGTGGCGACGGGGATCGTGCTCGGAGCTGCCACGGGTCTCTCTGCGCTATTCCTCTACCTCGACGCGACCAGAAGCACCACGACGGGAGCCACCCAGCAGATCCTGTTCGGATCGATCTTCACCATCGATCCATCCATCGTTCCCATCGTCGTGGTCCTCAGCGCTGCCGCGCTGTTGGTCGTGGGCGTGATCTACCGACCGCTGCTCTTGAGCTCGGTCAGCCCCGAGCTCGCCTCAGCTCGGGGTATCAGCCTGCGCATCGTCGGCCTGTTGTTCATGCTCGCCCTGGCCGTCTCCGTCGGCCTTTCGTCCATCGCCATCGGGTCGATCCTCTCGACGGCACTGCTCATCGGGCCCGCCGCCACCGCCGTGCGCCTCACCCGGAGCCTGCGCACCGCGATGGTGGCCGCCTGCATCCTCGGAGTCTCTACAACGTGGCTCGGAATCCTCTTCGCTTACGACAGCGCCTACTGGGACGCTTCGAGCCAGGGACTCCCGGTGAGTTTCTTCATCGTGGCCATTGTGTTTCTCCTCTACCTCGCTTCCGGGCTCTCCTTCGTCCGACGACTCGCCGCCCGCCGCGAGGGAAGCGGGTCAGCCCCGGGCATGTCTCCGAACGGGGACGAGAGACCGGCACCCGTCAGCTCGGTGGCCTGATGTTCTCCAGCTTCATGACGAATGCCTGGGAGGTCGGCACCATCGTGGCGATCGTCGCCGGTGTGGTCGGCTTCTTCGTCGTGCTCCGGGGCTCGGCCTTCCCGGCCCATGCCATCCCCAACGGCGCATTTGCCGGAGCCGCCGGCGCCAATCTGATCGGCATCAACCCCCTCATCGGGCTCGGCGTCTTCTCGCTCCTGGCCGCCCTCGGCATCGGGTCGCTCAGTCGCCGCGGCCGAGCCGATGCGGTGACCGCCCTCGCTCTGGTCATGATGCTCGCCCTGGGGGCAGCCTTCTTGAGCCAGAGCACCGAGTACGAGCCTCAAATCTTCTCACTCCTCTTCGGCGAGATTCTCGGTGTCAGCTCGACCAAGATCCTGCCGGTGGCAGTACTGGGCGCAGTCTGCGTTCTTGCCGTCGCCGTCCTGTATCGGCGTCTGATGCTCGCCTCGATCGCCCCGGAGATCGCGGCGGCCAGAGGCATTCAGCCGTATCGGACGGAGATGGCCTTCCTGGTGGTTCTGGCCTGTGCCACCACAATGACGGTGCCGGTTGTGGGTGCCCTCTTGATCTTCACCCTGATGATCGGCCCTCCTGCCGCGGCCCGCTGTTTCAGCGACAGACCGGATGTGGCAATGGTCCTCTCCGTCGTCATTGCGTTGCTCACCATATGGGCGGCGCTGGCCAGTTCCTATGAGATCAACTGGCCCGTTGGTTTCTTCGTCGGCGCCTTCAGTGCAGCCTGGTACGGATTGGGTCGGCTATACGCGTGGTGGCATCGATCCCACCGCGCCCGAGTGGTGAATTCGGTGGCGTCGGACCAGGCGTAGGGTTTCCGTCTGAGTCCGCGCCGTCCCGAATAGTCGGCTCAACGACACTCCCCGTAGCTCCCGCATGACTCGCCCTCGATCCTCCTGCCCCTAGCGATCACGCGGGCCGTTGCGCCCGCCTCGGCTGCATCCGTCCAACGATTCGAGATGGCCCACGGCTACGGCTTCGTGCCCAGCTGATTCACCTCGTTGTTCAGATCGATTCGATCGTCTTCGAGCAGCCTCAAGTACGTCTGTATCGGCGTAAGTCCACGATTCCGAGCGACACGAGCGATCGGTGGTGGGGGCTCGTTCAACCGAGTCCACCGACTGGGCAAATCGTCATGCTGTGGGTGGGGGGACAAGAAGGCCATAGCAACACCTCCTTCCTTCTGATCTCCACGACCGGGAGCCCGGACGCCGGGTCAACGGCACGCTCCGGCGTCCGGGCGCGCTTCCCTAAGCGCTGACGGCTCGGCGGTCCTCGGACTTGGCGTCGATCGCTTGTTGCTGCCGTTCCTCGGGTTGGACGTCGATGGAAATCTTCCGTGGCTTTGCCTTTTCTGCCACCGGAATGTTCAAGCGGAGCACGCCGGAGTGGTAGGTGGCGCGGATGCTGTCGGTGTCGAGGGTGTCGCCGAGAATGACCTGCCGGCTGAACATGCCCCGGGGGCGTTCTGAGGCGATCAACTCCACGTCGGGTCCGGTGGGGGAGAGCCGCTCGGCCCGAACGGTGAGCACATTCCGTTCGACGTCGAGCTCCACCCGCTCAGGATCGATGGCGGGTAAGTCGAATTCGATGACAAATGTGTCGCCGTCTCGCCAGGCATCCATCGGCATCGCGGCGGGTCGGGCCACGGTGCCGAACACTTGCGAGGCAACCCGGTCGAGTTCCCGGAACGGATCGGTGCGAACCAACATTGGTATTCCTCCTTAGTGATCGAGGGACTTGGGCTGATGATCAACCTCTCTGTTGTTGGAGCCACGGGTCATTATCTGTTGTGGCTGCCATAGATTTTATGCCAAACTGAAAATGTGTCAACCCCTCAGGATTGGAGAAATTGATGGTCCGCCAAGCTGAGCCGGATCCGTCGCGGGGGGTTTATGGCATCTCGGTGGCCGCCAGTCTGGTCGGGAACGCTCCGCAGAATCTCCGCCTCTACGAGGCTCGAGGGCTCGTCGCTCCTGCCAGGAGCGAGGGGGGTACCCGCCTCTATAGCGAGAACGACCTCGAACGCCTGCGGTTCATTGGTCAGCTTTTGGAAAACGGCCTGAACTTGGCCGGCGTCGACATGGTCATAGAGCTCCAAGAAGAAAATGAACGACTGCAGGGGGAGCTCGACAAGCGAACAGACTCGGAGGAAGGGTCGGAGTCGCTCAAGCAGCGTTAGGTTGCTCCGGCCCGTTCGTCTCTCCACTCCAGACCACCATTGCAGTGCGAGGCGACTACTACAGCAAGACGCCAGCGGCGGGGCTGCACTTCTCGATGTTCCCGCCAACGATCGGGATCTTCAACAGTGTCCGGTTGGCCATCGACGGGGATCTCCCGAATACGACGCTCCCAGTTTCACCGCATTCGACCCATGCCGGCATCAACTCGGTCCTGCAGACGACCCACCGGCAGAACGAGATGGTCCCACCACGCCGCCGTTGCTCCCTCCCGCCCGGTGACCGAACTTCTGCGCGAGGGACCCGTCGTGCATGGTGGCCTTCGATCTTGGGCGCCGCACCGTCACGAACAATCCCATCCGCGCCCACTGGCGGTCGACGGCGAACCTCATCCCGAATGCTCGTTCAGCGGGGCTGGCCCATCCGCCGGACGCGACTCGTCGTCGGGTACCGTCGTCGCCGTGAGCCGCACGCCCGATCCTTGGGCCGATGTCCTCGCTGACCCTCGGGAGAGAGCCCGGGCCAAGGCCAGCCGGCACCCCGAAGTCGAGGCAGTGGTGGGGCTGAAGGTGGTCCACCGGGGCTCGGGATTCACCGGCCGGGTGGTGGGGCTCCGCGCCAACATCGTCACGCTGCAATCCAAGTCCGGCCAGACGCGGATGTTCTCCCTGTTGCCGGGGGCCTTCGCCGCTGGCGGGCGGGTGGCCACCCTGGTCCGCCCCCGAGTCGTATCCACCAGCGCTTCACACACCGCATCCGGTTCGGTGGCTGTCGCCGGCCATCGGGCCCGGGTCGCTCGGGCCAGCCGAATCCTTGTCGAGGGGATCCACGACGCCCTGCTGGTCGAGCGGGTCTGGGGCGACGACCTCCGGGTGGAGGGGGTGGTGGTCGAGCGTCTGGACGGGATCGACCATCTGGCCGCCGAGATCGCGTCCTTCGGGCCGGCACCAGACCGTCGCCTGGGTGTCCTCGTCGACCACCTGGTTCCCGGAACCAAGGAGAGCCGGCTGGCCGAGGACGTGGCGCATCCCCATGTACTCGTGACCGGCACCCCTTTTGTCGACGTGTGGGAAACGGTCAAACCGGCGGTGGTCGGACTGAGCCACTGGCCGACCGTCCCCAAGGGGCAGGACTGGAAGACCGGCATTTGCCGAGCGCTGGGGGAGCCCGATCCGGCCACCTTCTGGCGGCGGATTCTCGGATCCGTGCACAGCTACGCCGACCTGGAGCCCGCGCTGGTCGGCGCGGTTGAGCGGCTCATTGACTTCGTCACGGAGCCGCCGTCCGCCGACCCTTGTTGATCCCCGTGTGGGGCTGCCTTACCGGGTCCGTGCCAAGTTGCCGTCTTCCTCGCTCCCGGTGACGACGCGGGACACCTCATCGACTCGCCGCAGGCGCCCATCGTCAGCGAACTCGCCGAAGAGGTAGACCTCGATCTTGCTGCTGCTGCCATCACACTTGGTCACCGTCACCAAGTGGTGACCGGCGATGCGCCGTCCCTCTCGGACGACCTCGACGACTTCGATATGTCCCTCCGCCACGAGTCCGCGCAGCGCCCGGATGTGCTCGGCGAAACCTTCGCGATCGACGAGTTCTCCGTCTGTGCGTTGCTGGTAGTCGGGAGCGAAGTAGCGATCGATGGTGGCTTCCAGGGGGAACCGGTCCTCGTCACCGAAGCACACCTCGCCGAGCGCCGACTCTAGGTACGCCGCAGCATCCTTGGCCGTGTCAACCGCCATTGTCCACCTCCTCTGATATACGTGCACGGTGCACGTACTTTAGCGGTATGGCCACCGCAGGTAAGGACGTTGCTGACGCGCTCGGGTTGTTGCTGCGCCGAACCACTCGTGCTCGTCTCTACGGCAGGCTGACCGCCGGCGTACATGACGGGCTCGACGAGGCGACCTATCCGGTCATGAGTGGTGTGTCCCGCTTCGGGCCACTCTCGGCCGCTCAACTGGCCGAGGAGATCGGGCTCGATCGATCGGTGGTGAGTCGCCATGCCTCCCGCCTCGTCGAGGCGGGACTCTTAAAGCGCAGCCCCGACCCATCCGACCGCCGAGCCACGCTCCTCGCTCTCACTGACGGCGGGCGCAGGGCCATCAAAATAATGCGCCGGCGACTGGCCGACACCTTTGACGCCTACCTTGCCACGTGGTCACCCGACGAAGCCCGCTCCTTCGCCGCTGGTCTCCGTCGGTTCGCCGAGCACGGGCCATTCTGAATCGCTCCTCCTGACGGTGCACGCAACTCGCTCCGCCGGGCATCGTCGAGCTGCATGTTCATGAGTCAGTTGAGGAACTCCGAAAGCTGTAGCCGGACACCGCGTCCACCTGGGGTTCAACCAATCCTGAAGGTCTTCACACCGTCCCTTCTCGGAGTTGCGACGTGGTTGCAGGCACTCCTCATTCGGTGATCTGCATTGACGTGCGGACGAAAATCGACGACCATTTCATGGAAAGCAACCGAAAAAGGCAAACCTCCCGCGAGGGAGGGACGCAAAGCCACGGGACTCTCTGAGTCAGCCGGGCCGCCGAAAGAGCGATCAGCGCATTGCTGTTTCAAGCGGCCTGCTTCTCAGGTTGAAGGAGCAGAGCAGAATGCGAAAGATCCAGAAGCTTCGAGAAGCAATTCCGAAACGGACTGGATGGCTCCTCTGTCTTCTCGCCGCCATGAGCGGCGCTTTCGCCGTCACGGTCGGCTTCGGCGTAAGTGACGCCGCCCAGGCCTCGGTGAACGCGACAGCGACGACCTCGCACACGGACGCGGCCAGGACGACCAGCAAGTTCTACAGCGGCGGACGCTATTTGACGGCTGACCCTAACGGCGGGTACTGGACCGTCAACTGGGCTGGTGCGGTCACTGCACACGGTGGTGCTCCGTCGTTCGGGTCTCCGGCTCTTTCGAACATCCATCTGAACCAGCCCATCGTCGGCATGGCAGCCACACCCGACGGAGGGGGCTACTGGCTTGTCGCCAGCGACGGCGGCATCTTCACCTTCGGCGATGCTTCCTTCGACGGGTCCACCGGGGCCATCCATCTGAACCAGCCCATCGTCGGCATGGCAGCCACACCCGACGGAGGGGGCTACTGGCTTGTCGCCAGCGACGGCGGCATCTTCACCTTCGGCGATGCTTCCTTCGACGGGTCCACCGGGGCCATCCATCTGAACCAGCCCATCGTCGGCATGGCGGCCACACCCGACGGAGGGGGCTACTGGCTTGTCGCCAGCGACGGCGGCATCTTCACCTTCGGCGATGCTTCCTTCGACGGGTCCACCGGGGCCATCCATCTGAACCAGCCCATCGTCGGCATGGCAGCCACACCCGACGGAGCGGGCTACTGGCTTGTCGCCAGCGACGGCGGCATCTTCACCTTCGGCGATGCGACGTTCCAGGGAACGCTCGGCAGCATCGGCGAGAGCATCATCGGCATCGTGGTCAGCCCGACGACGTCGGACTACACCCTGGTGGAGTCGGACGGCACGGCTATCGCTCCGACACTCACGCCCAACCTTGCCGGTGACGCCGGCTGCAGTGGATCGAACCCGACGCCTCCGTCAAGTTCGGCTTTTCCCGGGTACTCGCTGAAGCAGACGGTGACCGGCCCCCAAATAGCCACCGGCGTGGATGGTTACAGCAATTACGGCGTCGCCAATCGTGTCCAACCGCCCAGTGGTTACATAGCCGCGAATCACATTGTCGCCACGAGCAACGCTCTCGAAGAGCTGGGTTACAACGACCCCTCCGTAGGGCCGGGTGTGGTCGGTGATGGAATGCAACTCGGCAACGATTCAGCACCGAGTAGCGGCGGCGGATTTACCTATTGCTATTCGTTGTCGGGCCCGGCGGCCAACTGGCAACAAGTCGCCATCGTGTTCGAAGCCTGGCCTCAGTCCAACGTATGGGGCGACGGTGAAATAGATTTCATGTGGGCCGGGAGCGGATCAGATGAAGCCCACTGGGACATCCTGCAGGCGAACGGGTGCACCTCCTGCCAGGTCTTGGCGCAGGGTACCTATGCAACTGCTGCGCCCGGCACCGGCATGCACACGGTGACGGTCCTTTGGAAGCCGGGCAGCGGCGATAGCTTCTACGTCGACGGGCAATACGTCACGACGGTTCCCACGAGTACCGTCGGAACACCTCTCGCCAATGAAATACCCGTCATGCAAATGCAGGACATGTGCGAATGCAGTTCGGTCCCTGCATCGACTCCCCTCACTGCATCGCTCTACTGGATAGCGACGTATTCGTCCGACTAATTTGTTCACAACCGTTGGCTAATTTGGTCAAAACTGTTGGCCCGCCGGATTGCTACCGCACTGCAACGAGACAGCAACTGCACGAGGCCGCACCTGGGACCTGCGGTCGCCTTTTCCCTTGACGGGCGCCCAGCGAACTCCGCAGGAACCGACCGACCGGTGCCGCTGGGCGGCGAACCGGAAGACTGGTCACAACGTCAGGGCCTTCCTGTCGACGCGGGACCCGGAAGGGCCGGAGGGATGATCAACCAGGCACGAAAGTACTCTTCTTCGGGCATCCCGCTCACCCCGCGTCGGCAGGGCGCCCCTGCGGGAATACGGCGAAGGGGGCGGGGTACGGTGTGACGCAAGCGCCCGGGTCGTCGATGCGTGACCGGCCTCACGCTGTGGGACCGTCGAATACCTTTGCCAAGGCAAGAAAGGCTGGCACCCAGGTCCGATCACTGGAAGCACCCTGCGAGGGGTCCATCCGTGCCGACCTGCACATTCATCCGTTTCAGCGTGCAGGATCTGTACCATGTTCGTCGGGCAATTGGGACTTACGGTCCTACTGCCGGGTCCCGGGAGCGGCTAAAATGCACGTGAGGGATTGGGTACCGGAGGGTCACGTGCGATTTCGACGAACTGTGCCAAAGGCGCACACGGTGTCATCCGGCCATGATCCGAGCGGCTCCTCGTCGATCTCGGTCCTGGAGGACACCGTGCCGGTGGGCTCCCACGATCCTGCCCGTGAGCTGGTCAGCAGCAGTCTCGAGTCGATGTTCCACGAGATCTCGTTCGGGGATTCGAGCGACCGTCTGGAGCGCCCCGGTGAGCCCATCGGTAAGTATGACGACCTGTGGCAGCTCTCGCTGGCGGACCCTTTGACGGGACTGGCCAACCGGATGCTGCTCCTCGACCGGTCTGAACAGGGAGCTCACGCGTCGCCAGCGGCATGGTGGCTGTGTGATCGTCTCCCACATCGACCTGGACAATCTCAAGGACATCAACGACGAGATTGGGGTACAGCTCGGGTAACGAAGTGCTCCGCGGGATGTCCAGGCGCCTGACGGCCATGCTCCGCAGCGAGGACACCGTCAGCCGGGTGGGCGAGAGCGAGCTGGTCGCCGTCATGACCATTGAGGACGAGCAGTACGTGCAGCCGCTGATGGAGCGGGTCCAGGCGGTCCTCGACGATCCGATCTGCCGTGACGGGGCGCGATGTGCGGGTGGCGACGACGCTCGGAACGGTGACCGCCCGTAACTCCGAGTCAGCCGAGCAGGTCCTCGAGCAGGGCGGGGAATGCGGCCTAGTCTCTCGCCTGACTCTCCGGGTGGCATTCAGCGGCGTACCGCGGATCCTGACGAATTATCGGTCTGACGAGGGATTTGCTGTCCAGACCCGGGGGGCTCCTCCCGGTCGCCAGCTGATATTTTCATGAGACTTGGGGATTTCGGCCCTAGCTGGCACCCGTGGCGTTTGACTAAACCTACGGTGTGTCGATGTACAGCGAACTCCTGAGCGATCTTCTGCGTCAGCTCAGATGCCGATGAGGTGCCGCCCTCGAAGGAAGAACTCGTCGCCGACCTGCAACAGTGTCGGCTCCGCCTTCATCGACGGGCCGCTGTGCAGAAGCACGTGGTGGCCGAAGACCTGGCACGGGAGCTCGATCATGACCGGATCCTGTTGTCTCTGTGCGCTGCCATGTCCATCGACCACGATCCGGCGCGGTTCGTCAATCCGATCGCTGAGCGAGCTCGGCTCGAGGAGCTGCTGCGGGCACGGGGGATCGAGTTCGATCCGCTGTAGGCCAGGGACTCGGGGAACCAGCTGGTGGCTAGGGGATTCGTGGGCTGACCGCTGGGATTCAGCGATCTGCGCTCTGCCAGGATCGCCGCGTAGACACCGGCCTCGGTGCGGCGCTGCATCCCCAGCTTGGAGAGAAGGCTCGAGACGTAGTTCTTCACCGTCTTCTCGGCCAGGAAGATCTCCTCGGCGATCTGGCGATTGGACCGACCCTGGGCGATCAGGTCGAGGACCCGGCGCTCCTGGGGCGAGAGACTCGACAGCCGGGCCTCGGTCTTCTGGCTCTTGCGCAACCGGTCGAAGATCTCCTTGGAGAGGGTGGCGTCGATGAGCGACCGCCCCTGGCTCACCCGGCGGATGTCGCCGATGAGGTCGCTTCCGCCGATCTCCTTGAGGACGTAGCCGGCCGCACCCGCCATGATCGCCGAGAAGAGGGCCTCGTCGTCGGCGTACGAGGTCAGCATCAGGCAGGCGATGTTCGGGATAGAGCGAGCGGATCTCCCGGCACACTTCGATGCCGCTGCCGTCGGGCAGGCGCACATCGAGGATCGCCACGTCCGGCAGGAGCGCACCGATTTCCTCCAACCCCTGTTGCGCCGTGGCGGCCTGACCCATGACGTCCATGTCCTCTTCGCATTCCAGGAGCGTCTGCAATCCCGTCCGGACCAATTCGTGGTCGTCCAGGATGAAGATGCGGATCTTCATTGCCACAATCTTGCCACGGTGCAGCCCCGAAGGAGGCGGCAGACCCCTCGCAGGGCCCCGCCGGACGCCGATCCACCCGACAGCTACCCTGTGAGCGGTGCGACCTCTCGACAGATCGACGACCCGGTCAAGCTCCGGCGGCTCGTACAGGCGATGCTCATGATGGAGGGAGAGCTGAGCCTTCCGGTCGTCCTCCGCCACCTGGTCGGAGAGGCGTGTTCGCTCGTCGATGCCCGTTACGGGGCACTCGGCGTGCTGAGTGAGAACGGCACGACGCTCGATCAGTTCCTCACCGTCGGCCTCGAGCCGGATGAGGAATTCGCCATCGGACCCCGCCCCAGCGGCCGGGGTGTTCTGGGCACGCTGATCATCGAGGCCAAACCGTTGCGGCTGGCCGAATCTCTCGCAGAGCCCGGACAGCTACGGATTTCCGAGCGGCCATCCCCCGATGACGTCGTTCCTGGGCGTGCCGGTTCGCGTCCGCGGTGAGGTGTACGGCAACCTGTACCTCACCGACAAGAACGGCGCACCGGAGTTCTCGGCCGAGGACGAAGCCACCGCCGTCACCCTGGCCATGGCCGCCGGTATCGCCATAGAGAACGCCCGTCTGCACGGAGTGGCCCGGGACCACACCTTGACGGAGGATCGGGACAGGATCGCGCGCGACCTCCATGACACGGTCATCCAGCGGCTGTTCGCGGTGGGGCTCTCGCTGCAGGGTACGGCCCGGCTCGTGGACCGACCCGAGGTGGCCAGCCGGATCGGCGATGCCATCAACAAGCTCGACGAGACGATTCGCCATCTGCGCACGGCGATCTTCAACCTCGAGATGACGATCAACCAGGACGGCTTCCGCCGTATGGTGTTCGATCTCCTGCACGAATTGACTCCCGTGATCGGGGCGGTGCCCCACGTGACCTTCACCGGGCTGGTCGATACCGCCGTCTCAGGTTCCATCGCCGATCACGCGCTGGCGACGCTCCGTGAGGCTCTGACCAATGTGGGTCGGCACGCAGCCGCCACACATGTCGCGGTCACGGTGGCGGCCGGCGAAGACCTGCGTCTCGTCGTCGTCGACGACGGACGGGGAATGGCGGAGGCCGGCGCTGACGGACGGGGTTTGAAGAACATGCGTACCCGGGCCGAGCGGCTCGGGGGGAGTCTCGAGTTGGGGACGTCGCGCGAAGGGGGCACCAGGCTCATCTGGTGGATCCCGCTGACCCTCCTGGACGGGTAGGCGCCGGTCCTCACGACGAGAAACGTGCGACCCGGCTGTCCGGGTCGCACGTTTCATGGAACCCCCCGGGACTGTTGCCGGCACCTTCTGCTGGACCAAGGTTGTGCTTCACCATTATCTGCCGCGCTGACGTGCGGGAGCCAGGGCCAAAGGTCCTGTTCCGCAGAGGCACCGTCGCGGGGCGTGCCGGTCTTTGCGAGCGATTGCCGCGCCTTTGATACAACGCCGTGGCAACCTCGGACCATGAGCAAATGGGCGACGGGCGAGGTACTGGGATTCGACTTTGAAACGACGGGGGTCGACCGGTTCCACGACGTACCCGTATCCTTCGCGCTCGTGACCCTGGTGGGGGGCGTTCTCGTCTCGACGTCTGCGGGTCTGGTAGATCCTGGACGAGAGATCCCGGCCGGGGCGACCGAAGTGCATGGGATCACGACGGAGCAATGCCGGGACGAGGGAATGGCGCTCGGAAACGCTATCGAGTTGATCTGTGACTCCGTGGTCTCTGCTGGGCGACGGGGCGTGCCTCTGGTCGGAATGAAGCTTGACTACGACCTGACCATTCTCGACACCCAATCGCGCCAGCTCTGCGGCATCGGGCTCCATGAGCGAGGTTGGCGTGGCCCTGCGCTCGACGCGGTGGTGCTCGACCGCCATCACGACCGTTACCGCAAGGGCAGCCGCACCCTCGGCGCGCTCTGCGCGCATTACGGAGTGTGCATAGAGAACGCGCACGACGCGGCAGCCGATGCGATCGCTTCCGCCGAGGTCATACTCACATTGGCCGCGTGCTTCGAGGAACTGGGAGCCACCGACCCGTTCACCCTCCACGAAGCGCAGATCGATTGGCATCGTGAATGGGCCGAAGGCTACGACAGCTGGCGGATCAAGGGTGGGTTGAGCCCGATCGATCGGCGCGACTACATATGGCCGGTGGCACCCGCGATCCTTCACGCAGCGGCGTAGCAGCACTTTGCCCTCCGGATTTGTCCCAGTGGTAGGGTCACAGCCGACGGGCCGTTGGCGCAGCTGGTAGCGCACTTGCATGACGCTCTCGCTCCGATTGCACGCATGTTTACGCTGGCTTCCGGCAAATCCCTGGTCAATTGGCATTTTGCCCTTGCCAGTGCTTCTGAGCAGGGTTCCAAAAATGGGTGCCGTTACTTACTGCGTTACTTACTGGTGCTAACTGCACCTGCACAGTTGCAAGCACCGACGGAAAACGGGCTCTTCGTGCGTTGAACTGGCGAGTGCAGGTATGGAGCATCTGGCTACCCAGACGTCACCGGGATCAGGGCAAGATGATCTTGAGTTCGGCGGAGACGACGACGGTGAAGTGACAACTATTCGTCCCGGGACAGGCACTCTGATTTGGTCGGCTGGTGGAGTTCAAGCATGCAACTATCGCGCGCATCGAAACCTCACGACCTGTCGAGGATCCCTCACCGGCTAGTTGCTGTCAGATGGTGTAGCGGGCTCGGCGGGCGTTTGAACCCTGTCGAGTCGGCTCGTCCCCCTATCGGTCAGCGTGGGTATTGCGGTCCGGGCGGGTTGGTTGTCGGACGATCAGGGGAGGAGAGATGCTATGCACCTAAAGGGGTAGTTCGTTCTCGTCACTACGGCGTCGGTAAGGGGTCGGCGCCGGCGACGGCCCGGCTGCTGGCGAGCGTCCGTCCGATCGCGGACCCGCCGCTGCGGGTACCGTGGCCCGTCGGGCGGGTTCCGATTCCTGACCCGGGGAAGCGGACCGGCGTCCCGCTCATCAGCCGAACGATCATGGCCAACTATGCACTTTAAGGGACCCTTCCGCTGACTTAGTCTGGGTTGAGAATCAGGTGGGTTCACTGCGATCCAGGTCGGTAGGCGCTTTCCGGCCGGAAACGTAGATTCAGTTATTTGTTTGTCTGCGCCTCGGTGCTAAGAGTTCTACGCAGCATATTTTCGATCAACGTTAGGGACAATCAATGCCGACGATTACAACCACAGACGGGACCTCCATCTACTACCGCGACTGGGGCACGGGGGACCCCATCGTCTTTTCGCACGGCTGGCCGTTGACCGGGGCAGCGTGGGAAGCCCAGATGCTGTTTTTCAACGCTCAGGGTTACCGCACGATCGCGCACGACCGGCGTGGCAACGGCTACTCCGACCAGCCGGGTTTTGGCAATGACGTCGACACCTGGGCCGACGACTTGGACAACCTCATCACCGCCCTCGACCTGCACGATGTAGTCCTCGTGGGGCACTCCACTGGCGGTGGTGAACTTGCCCGCTACATCTCGCGACATGGCACTTCACGGCTCGCCAAGATGGTCCTTCAGGACTCGATTGTTCCCAACATGACTCAGAGCGACACCAACCCTGACGGCGCGCCCGTTGCGGTGATTGACAGCATCCGCGCCGGAGTGGCAAACGATCGCTCGACATTCTTCCAGGGCTTGTCCGAACCTTTCTTCGGCGCGAACCGACCGGGTTCAACTGCCACCCAGGGCATGCGTGACTTGTTTTGGTTCCAAGGTTTGTTGGGAGGCGCCAGGGCTCAGTACGACACGACCTACAGCTGGCAAATTGACTACACCCACGACATAGCCAAGTGCGACGTCCCGTTGCTCGTTATCCACTGTGAAGACGACCAGATCGTGCCGATAACGCCGACCGGCAAGGCTGTGCCAGCGATCGTTCCACACGCGATCTTGAAGGTGTATCCCGGAGGCTCCCACGGAATTGCGATCGTCGATCCCGGCAAAATAAACGCCGACCTTCTTGAGTTCATCAAGGGCGAGTAGGACGTACTCCGAGAGCGGCCACGACTCACATCGCTCAAGTCCCACGCACGTGGCCCATTGTCACAAGGGGATCCCCTTAGGAGCGCTGAGAGCTGACCGACGGAACCAATTGTTAGCTCCGCGCTAACCCGCTTCAACCGGCACTTCGGGGCGCCCGTCCATGAGTTCTCAGGCGAGCCGCTCTATGGGGGGAAGCTGATAGGTGCCCGAGAGAATCGCCGCCTTTGGTTCGTACATCCGCAGCACGGGCCGGAAGGCCCCCTCCGGTGCGGGGAGCCAGTTGGGCCGCTGACTGGCATCCGCAGGCTCTCCATGCTGAATGGTGATGGTGAGCGATCCGTCAGCGTCGTAGGCAATACCAGGCGTCCGGTCCCCGATCGAGTAGCGGTCGATGGGGTTATCGACCAGGTAGTAGTTGGGGATGTCGTACATGGTGAGCGACCAGAAGGCATCGACAGGCGGGAGTTCGGTGAAGTGAATCTGATACCGACTTGTCCCCGTCAACGCCTCACCGTGTTCGTCCTCGAAGATCTGGGCGTAGGTGGCCTCGTAGGCGTGGTTGCCCCACAGGCCCACCCGAGCGGACAATGCTCGCTCAGGATACGCAGCGGCCCGAGACTCCTTTTTCCACTGGGGTGAGTCAATGGTGCCCGGACCAAAGAAGTCGAGGTTGTAGTCGAACATGTGGAGGCCGATCATCCAGCCGTTGACCTTCTTCACCGTCCCTGACTTGGTGAAGCTCTCCAGCTTGTCCTTCCCCGCTGCGAGGCCCGCAGTCAGTCCATCGACCAGCTTCGGGTCGGCATCTACGTAGGGTGAGTTCTCGTCCAGCAGGCCCAACGGACCGAACCGATCTTGGTAACGCTGGTCTGGGGTTGCGGGTGGGAACGCCGCCATCTCCACCCGGAGTTTCTCGAAGAAGAGAAGGTTTTCGGGAACGCCACTGACCGCCTCAGGAACACCGAGAGGCTCTGGTGCGCATCATTGAGGGGGCGAAGTGACAGCTTGTCCTGGAGTGCGTGCACGGCTGGAAGGTCGTCCTCCCCGCTACACGCCCATCGGCCGAGAACACTGGCCACCCGTGTCGGGAAGTTGATCTCCTTTGCCCCGTCGGGAACCTTTCCCACCCACCCAGGGGGAGTCAGCAGATACGTCCCGGCGGCTGTCCCCGATGCACGGTGACCTACGTAGGCAAAGTTATTCGTCCAGGCATCGACGAACTGCAACACGTAGTACCGACCGCTCGTATCGGGTACGTCCAAGAGGAGTGGACCCACACCGAGGTCGAACTGGGCCATCGAATAGACCGTATCGTTATTGATGGTGACGAACGTGTCCCTTGGTCCAGCCAGGACCCGAGCGTGGGAGAAGACGTTGAACGGAGCTGCCGGTGCACTTCCCATTCCGTGCTGGACGAAGCGCACGACCTCGTCAAGGTCCGCCACAAGCGGATAGCCATAGAAGAAGGCTTCGGAGGCGAGCGATTGCAGGTCATTACTGGGCATGGATCAAGTCCGTTCGTCGGTCTGACGGGCGCACCGTCGGAAGTGTCCTCTAAGGCTCCCACGCTATTGTCCGCTTTGCTTCCCAGGCGCATGTTCGTCCGAATCCGGGTGCCCCTGTACGCCGGTCTCGTGACGCCCGTTGGGGGCCCCCGTCCACGAAGTGCTGCCTCTCGCGAGCATACGGACCGCGCACTATTGCCGGCACCCGAGTCTGTAATACCTCCCCGGTGGTCAACCTCAAGGAGTACCGGTAGTGATCACCGGTCCTCTTCTTGCTCCTCGCTGTGCCCTTCTTCGTCCACCCCTCAGTCTCAAGGAACTGGCGGTGGTCGCCAGGCAGCTCCGTACCGTTCTCAGTACGGTTCTGCCACCGCGAGAGCAGATAGCGCCACGGCGCCCTGAGCAGCCATTTCGCCGGCTGGGCCACGGAACGGCGGCTTCGGCCAGGCCCGGCCGGCCAAACCGGCCGCCCGATCACCGAGCCGGTCAGTCCTGCCGCCGCGTTATAACGGGCAACACGGGATAGGCGGCAAGTCCGTGGAGACTTCCGTAAAATCCGGCCGCGTCAGACCTGAGAGCGACTGATACAACGACTAGGGTTGGGGCCTTCGATGTTCGCAACGTGCAGCGTTACTTACTGCGCCGTCTTAACAAGGGGAAATGCAGTTTGCAGTACAGAGGAAAAATATCCTCTGAGCAGGAAAAGTAGGTAGTGGGGCCGTTGGCGCAGCTGGTAGCGCACTTGCATGACGCGCAAGGGGTCACAGGTTCGAGTCCTGTACGGCCCACCATTCTGACCTGGGGAAACGAGATCCACGAGATCCCGGGACTGCCAGGGGAACGCGTCTACTCTTGTGCGCTGTGCTGACCGACGGACGGCGTATTCCTGCGGACACGGTACTTCTTGCCGATTTGTGCATCATTGGTGCCGGGCCGGCCGGTCAGGCGATTGTGCGGGAGCTGACCGGTTCGGGGATCCAGATCCTTCTGATCGAGCGTGGGGATGTGAGCGACCAGGCCGCCGCCGATCTGACCACGGATCTCGATTTCGAGAGTCCACATTTCGTTTTTTTGAAGCACTTGGTTCACAATCAATTCGGTGGCATGTCGGCGATTTGGAACAACCGACTCCCTGACGGAGTCACGCCAGCGGCGCGTTACCTGCCGTTCGATCCCCTCGACTTCGAGACCCGATCCTGGGTTCCGGACAGCGGATGGCCGATCACGTTCGATCAAATGCGTCCCTACTATGACCGATCCCGGAAGCTGTGTGGCATGGACCCCTTCGATTTCGACGGTCCGTTGCCCGAGACTGGTCGGATACCGTTCTCGAGTCCCTCGGGGGAGTTGGTGACCCGGCTCGATCAGATGGGACCGTCAACAGTATTCACTGGTCTGTCGCTGAAGGAAATGACCAGTTCGGATCAGGTTCACCTGGTGACGAATGCCGTTGCGGTCGAACTCGTGTCCGCAGACGGCACCGAGGAGAACATGGCGACCACCTCGGTACGAACCTCCGGCGGTGTCCCATTCACCATCCGCAGTCGATTTGTCGTCGTGGCGGGAGGTGCCCTCGAAAGTGCTCGTCTCCTTCTCAACTCGACCGCTCAGCATTCCACGGGCCTCGGGAACCATTTCGACAACGTGGGCCGCTACTTCATGGAACATCCTCGGATATTGCTCAGTCACGGGTCGTTTTCCCCCAAGGGATCGGCGACAGCCATGGACCTGTATGAACCGCACGTGGCGGACGGGAAAGTCCTCGAGGGGAAGCTCAGCCTCTCCGAGGCGGTGCTCCGTCGAGAAGAACTGCTCAACGGAAATGCCCAGTTCATTCCGTACCATCAATCGCTGTCGCAATTGGAGGGAGCGAGGTCGGCTCGTATTGCTCTTGATTCGATCAAGCGCAGAGAGTTCACAGGCGTTCCGAAACATCTGGCCAAAGCCATCCGCCATGCGCCCTCCATCGCCCGGTGGTCATTAGATCAACGCCTCGACCTCCCCGAGTCGGCGGTCGGGGATAAGGGAGCGAGATCGTTCAAGCTGATCTATCAACCGGAGCAAGCTCCAAACCGTGAGAATCGAGTGACGCTCTCGGAGCGGCGGGACGCGTTCGGCTATCGCATTGCGCACCTCTCCTGGCGGTGGTCTGAAATCGACCTCCGCAGCATTCGGCGCGTACGGCAGATCTTCGCCTCTGAGCTTCAAGCCAGTGGCCTGGCAGATTTCGTCCAGGCAGAAGACGACATCTTCCCCCGAGGTGCGGACGTCGCCACCCCCGGGAGCGTCGCCCACCTTATTGGTACGACCAGAATGCACGACCTCCCCCGCCAGGGCGTCGTCGATCGCGATTGCAGAGTTCACGGGACGTCGTCGGTTTATGTGGCGGGTGCCGCAGCGTTTCCGACAGGTGGGTGTGCGAATCCCACGCTGACCGTCGTGGCGCTTGCGATACGTCTCGCCGACGAACTGAAGCGCGTCATGCGCGCCGACTGATCGACGCGTACAAGCCCCTCCACCGATCGCCGCCACAAGATCGGGTCGCCGCCCCGCTGTGTTGCCGGAGCGTTTGACGCCGAGTTCCGTGGGTACGGAAATCGGAAAAGCATGCGGGAGGTAGCGATGCCGAGCGGAGCGTGGAGCACCAAGCGGGAACGCCAGTACGGCCATATCAAAAATGGCCTTCGTCAGCGGGGCGAGACGGAGGAGGTGGCAGAGGAGATCGCCGCGCGGACCGTCAACAAGGAGCGCGCGAGAAATGGCGAATCGAAGGAGGCCAGTCGCTCCTCCACCGAAGATATCTCTTCGGGTCGGCGCGGTGGGCTCCGGTCCCATCGCGGACGGGGTGGTCGGACGCGGGACCAACTCTACGCCGAGGCCAAACGGCGTGGCATTGAGGGTCGGTCGAAAATGTCAAAGGCTCAGCTCGAGCAGGCTGTGGATGCGTGATTCTGCGGACGGCGGCCGAAATGAGTCTGTGGCCGAAAGGGACGATCGCAACCTCATGGAGCTCGTCCAAGAGCTGCGCGTGGCCGGGCTCGGGGTCCAAGTGCTTTTTGGATTCCTGCTCGCGCTTCCCTTTTCGGTTCGCTTCGTGAAGCTGAGTCACGCACAGTTGGGTCTCTATGTCGCCAGCTTGTTGCTCGCCGCCCTTGCCACGGCGCTTCTCGGAGGGCCGGTGGCATATCACCGGTTGGTCTTCCGACGACACAAAAAGGGTCGTCTCGTGAGAGCCGCAAACGTTATGGCCATCGGTGGGATCTTTGCGGTCGGTCTCGCCATCTGCGCCGCCGTGGCGCTCGTCGTCGGTTTTGTCTACCGGGGCGTTGCCGTTCCCTTCATTGCCGCAATGACATTCGCTACATTTTTTGGCCTGTGGTTCGTCATTCCGATGATCAACCGCGGGCCGCGCCTCCAAGAGGGAAATCCATCTGATTGACGTCCACGGAGTCGAATCGTCGCCAACTCGTCGTGCCCACGTTGCAACGGCTATCGCACCCGGATTGAGCCTGGAGCACCGGAATTGGCCCGGGAATTGCGGGAGCGTTGCGTAAAGGTTGGTCCAAGGTTGGTGGCTACCGGAGGTGAAACCCAGACCCGATCGTTAGCCTTCATGCATGGATTGCGCCACTGATTTCCGCCGAAAGACCGGGAAGAAAACTGAAACCGGTTTTACACTGATCGAGCTGTTGATCGTCATTGTGGTGCTCGGCATCCTGGCTGCGGTGGTGGTCTTCGCGTTGGGTTCGGTGACTTCGAAGAGCGGGAAGGCGGCATGCTCGGCCGACGCGAAGACGGTTGAGACTGCGATCGCTGCCCAAGATGCACAGTCGGGCAGTTACCCCGCCGCCGGTACCGACACCAACGCTCTGGCGGTTACTGCCGGGACTGTGCCTACGTATTTGAAGAGTTGGCCGTCCAACTCGTCGCACTACTTCATCGGCGTGGGTATGAGCGCTTCACCGGTCGCAGGCGAGATAGATATCGCACCGGGCAACACCACCGGGACGCCGCCGGCGGCAGGGTCGACGTGGATCAACTACGACACGGAAAGCAGCGCCAGCGGCTGTAACGCGGTGACCTGAATCGGAGGACAGCGTTCCCCGATGTGGGTGCCGGAGAGGGTTGCCGTCCTTCGCACGGTGGCCGAGGGGCCGGGTGGGGCCCGCCTCCCAAAAGAGGCAGAATGGCGCCCATGGATCAGATCACACACTGGATTGACGGCAAACCGTGGGTCGGCGATGCGGAGAGGCGCGGAAGGGTCTTCAACCCCGCAACCGGGGCCCAGAGCGGAGAGGTCGATTTTGCCACCGTCCACGAGGTGGATGAGGCTGTAGCCGCTGCGCTCAGGGCCTTCGAGGCCTGGCGGTCCGTCTCCTTGGCCAAGCGAACGAATGCGCTGTTCTCGCTGCGCTCACTGCTGGCCGATCACGTAGATGACCTCGCTCGGATCGTGTCGGCCGAGCATGGCAAGGTGCAGGCTGATGCGGCGGGTGAGGTGGCTCGCGGGCTGGAAGTGATCGAGTTCGCATGTGGCATCACCCAGCTGCTCAAGGGCGAGTTCACCGAGGGCGCCTCCACGGGTGTGAACGTGCATTCCCTCCGTCAGCCCTTGGGTGTCGTTGCCGGGATCACGCCGTTCAATTTCCCGGCCATGGTGCCCTTGTGGATGTTCCCCCTGGCCATCGCCTGCGGCAACACCTTCGTCCTCAAACCGTCCGAGAAAGACCCGTCTGCCTCCCAGTTCCTGGCGGAGCTCGTGGCCGAGGCCGGATTTCCCAACGGCGTGTTCAATGTGGTCCACGGTGACAAGGTCGCCGTGGACCGTATTCTCTCCCATCCCGAAATCGCGGCTGTGAGCTTCGTGGGCTCCACGCCGGTCGCCCGTCACATTTACGAGACGGCGGCCCGGAACGGAAAGCGTGTCCAGGCACTCGGCGGGGCCAAGAACCACCTTGTGGTGCTCCCGGATGCCGACATGACCGAAGCCGCCGAAGCGGCCGTGAGCGCTGGGTTCGGCTCGGCGGGGGAGCGGTGCATGGCCGCCTCGGTCCTGGTGGCGGTCGGCGGATGCGGCGACCAGCTGGTGGAGGGCATCCGACGGCGCGTCGACGGGTTGGCGGTCGGGCCCGGCGACGATCCTGCATCAGAGATGGGCCCATTGATCACGTTGGAGCACAGGGACCGGGTGGCTTCGTATCTCGACATAGGTGCGGAGGAGGGAGCGACGTCATCATCGACGGGCGTCAGCACCCCAACAACGGCGAAGAGGGCGGGTACTGGCTTGGGCCATCCCTGATCGACGAGGTCTCCCCGGGCATGCAGGTCTACCGTGACGAGATCTTCGGGCCGGTGCTGTCCGTGGTGCGGGTCGAAAGCCTGGACGATGCGCTCGAACTCGTCCGGACCAATGGCTATGGCAATGGAGCGGCCATCTTCACTTCCGATGGCGGCGCGGCCCAACGCTTCGAGACGGAGGTAGAAGCCGGGATGGTGGGCATCAACGTGGCCATCCCCGTTCCGGTTTCCTACTATTCCTTCGGAGGTTGGCAGGGCTCACTGTTCGGTGACCTGCATGTCTACGGTCCCGACGGCGTCCGCTTCTATACGAGGGGCAAAGCCGTGACCAGCCGCTGGAGTCAGATCGGCGAACATCACAAGAGCCTGGCCTTCCCCAATGCGGCCGCGAGCGAAGCCCGCTGATGGGAGTTTTCCCTGGTTGCGGGGGCCGTTGAATCTGGGAGCGGGCGGGAAGTTCATGGAGGCGGATGGCAGGCGCGACAATCGGTAATCGGCTGGTTTCATGGGGTCCTCCGGGCGGGAGGATCCGAGAGTTGTGCTCCTATTGGGATTGGGTGGTCGGCTCATTGACAGCCGTTTGCGATCCTTACGTAGACGGACAACCAACTCAGGTGACCGATTGCATGCCAGATGGGCAGATCGGCAACCGGTATCGACGTGTGGCGAGAATAAAGGACCTGTGATACGTGAGCGAGAACGGCAACAGCAACGGCAGTAGCAACGGCAGTAGCAACGGAAACGGCAGTGGGAGCTTTCAGAGCTCGGAGGACTGGTTCGAACAGCGTGTCGGCCCGGACGAGCCGCCGGTTCGGTTCGTCGAGCGACGCCAGGGCGGCCGCCGTCGCAGCGACTCGCGCGTGATGAGTGAGTTGCCGACCAGCAACCTCCCGACGCCGACCGTGAGCTTGGTGATCCCGACCCGTAACGAAGCCCGCAATGTCGCTGACGTCCTCGACCGCCTCCCCAAAATGATCTCCGAGGTCATTCTGGTGGACGCAAGCTCCGACGTGACCAAGCTGATGGCCCGCTCGAGCCGGAGCGACATTCGGATCATCGGCGAGCCGGCCCCGGGAAAGGGGAACGCCCTTCGAGCCGGCCTGGCTGCCGCGCACAGGCGACGTGGTTGTCGCCATGGATGCCGACGGCAGCATGTCGCCCGAGGAAATCCCCCGGTTCGTTCACCCGCTCGCGCACGGTTTCGACTTCACGAAGGGCTCCCGCTTCATGGCGGGGGGAGGGTCGCTCGACATCACCCCGATCCGGCGGGCCGGCAACCGGGCCCTGGTCGAAGCCGCGAACCTGTTGCTTGGCGTGCGGTACACCGACCTCTGCTACGGATTCTTCGCCTTCCGGAAGATCTTCTTCGAGTCCCTGGATCTTCGTTCGACCGGATTCGAGATCGAGACGGAGATCATCGTGCGGGCGCAGCTCATCGGCCTGCGAATTGCCGAAGTTCCGAGTGTCGAGCTCCCGCGCCGTAACGGCGAGTCGAGCCTGCGCGCAGTCCGCGACGGAACTCGTGTCCTGCGGACACTGTTGATGGAGCGGAAGCTTCAGCGCGCTGCCGGTGGAGCTGCAGGGCTCTCTCCCGAACTCAACGGGGATCGGCACGCTGCAACAAATGGGCACCACCCGGCAGCCGCCGATCGACCTTCCCGCCCGATGGAGCGGCCCCGTCCCCGGGATCACTCCATCGCCGATCCGGCGCACGGTCGAACCCTGAACTGACAGAGTCCGGGGCCGGAGCCTTGCCTCCGGCGTCAGAGGCTCTCAGGGCCTCACCCGGATAGCCCAGGCGTCAACCCAACCGGGTTGGGCCTCCAACTCCCAGGTCTCGCCCGCTCAACGGCCCGTCTGCGGGACGTTGCCCTGGTCACCGGCCCCCTTGCCGCCGTGGCGGTGGAGCTTCGCCCCCGATGCCCTGGTCGATTCGGCGAGCGGCCGGGAGAGCCCGGGCACTCCGGCCACCAGCTCCTGGTCCGGCATCCGGCGGACCGATGGATGCCGATTCCCTCAGCCTGCTCGCCCCCGAGGTGTGACGCGTCCCGGCAACCCCGGGTAGCACAGTGCGACCGAGTCGTGAGTATTGCGCGCGGTGCGCGGAGGCGTCACTGGACGGTATCAGGCGGGATCAGGACGAGTGTAGCGCTCCTTCGACAAAGTCCCTGGTCAGAAGGCCGTTCAGTGTCGTTGCTGGCTTGCGTCTGTCGCCGACGGGACCATGCGGTGACGGCCGGAGACCGATTTATCGGAAAAGTGACTTTTTGCCCTATGCGGTACGTCATCGGTCATCCACAATGACTACACATTGAGGACTCCTGCGAACAAAATGCGAGACAGCAGGACGAGGCAAGACGGCAAAAGGCCACCGGGTCAGTCGATCTGGGGCACGACAGCTGGCGAGGTTGGGTGGCGGTTCTAGCCCGGCGAACGATGTGGTGGAGGTTAAACGGAGGGGTCCGTGAAGTGACGATTCATGGTGATCCGGAAGTCGGTCCGCGATGGCCCCAATGCCATAACGGTGCATGGATGGTATGTGGAGATCGGCGAGTATTCATGATGAAGGGCGGAATGAGTTGACTCTTACCCAGATCAACAGTCGGACCCAGCGCAAGCTGGGGACGCACGACCTGGAACCGACGGTTTCGGTTGTGATCCCGGCGAAGAACGAGGCGCTCAATCTCCCTCACGTCTTTGCGGGTTTGCCGCGTGATCTCTACGAGGTGATTTTGGTCGATGGCGGTTCCACCGACGACACGGTCGAGGTGGCCCGGCAGCTCTGGCCCGAGATCACGATCATCGGTCAGACCCGGAGAGGCAAGGGCAATGCGCTGGCGTGCGGATTCGAGGAAGCCAGTGGGGACTTCATCGTCATGCTCGACGCCGACGGGTCAACCGATCCGGCAGAGATCCCCCTCTTCGTGGATGCCCTGAAGAGCGGAGCCGACTTCGCCAAAGGCTCCCGCTTCATGACCGGAGCCGGAAGTAGCGACATCAGTCGTTTTCGTCAGTTGGGGAATTACTTCTTGAACAAAGCTGTCAATCTTCTCTATGGGACGCGGTACACCGATCTCTGCTACGGGTACAACGCGTTCCGCCGCGAGTGCCTCTCCGTCATCGACCTCGAAGGGGGAGAGGTCGAAGGAGTCAGCGAGCGCACCATGCTCTGGGGTGATGGGTTCGAAGTGGAGACGCTGATCAACGTGCGGATCGCCAAGGCGGGTCTCAGGGTCGCCGAGGTCCCAAGCTTCGAGCGCAGTCGTTACTTCGGTACGAGCAACCTCAATGCTTTCTCTGACGGGATGCGAGTCCTCAGGACCATCCACGCGGAGCGCAAGCGGGGTACTCGCCGGGCCGCAACCATGTCAGCCGCCGCCGAGCGCGAGGCAGGCATTTCCTGGTCACTTCTTTCGACCCTGGGCGAAGAAGCCTGCTGACCTGAGTCAGCCTCCGCCCCTTGCCTGGGCGAGTCCGGCTCACAAGCCGGGTGGTTTGGTTGCAGCCGTGCTTGCGTAACGGCGAGAGGGGTCCGGAGCCGATATCGGCACGAGAGGACTACCCGCCGACTTTTACTGCCGGGTCAGGCGCCTACTTCGTCGTGTAGATCTTGACGGATTTGATGTTGAACGAGCTATGTGAAGGCCCAGTGCCGTCAATCGCCAAGTTGGCCAGGAAATACATCGGCTGATTTGTGACCTCACTGCCGGTAAAGGAGTAGATCTCCTTGCCGTCGAGGTACCAGTAAATGGCTCCTGGCTTCCAAAGGAGTCCGTACGTGTGGTACCCGCTTGCAAGGTTCGCACTCGTCGTTTCGTTCCCCCCCGCCTGCAAGGGGCCGGCGCTCCCACCTGACCAATGGTAGGTCGTGCGGAGCGAATACGGGTCTGCGAAATTCTCCATGATGTCGATTTCCGGAGGCCAGGTGGACGTTTGGGGAAGGAGCCAAAGTGCCGGCCATGTTCCGGCCCCACCGGGAATTTGGGCGACAACCGACACGTACCCGTAGGTGAAGGCAAAGGATTTTTTCGTCGTGATCATGCCCGATGTGTACGGATACGTCTCAGGCGCCCCCGTTGAATTGGTCCCGTTGGTCGGCTGCTTCGTAGCGACGAGATGCAGGACGCCTCCAGAGACCACCGCCCCGGAAGGCCGATACCATTCGATTTCGTTCGAGTTTCCGTAGTTCGTGCATTCCGCGTGCGGATAGCAGGTGCTCCACGTCGAAGTATTGAGCCTCGAGCCGCCGAACGTCTTGTCAAAGGTGAGCGAGAGCCCGGCCGTCGGATCCGTGTCGGCTGGCTCGGAAGTGGGAGTCGTCGTTGACGGCTCCGTGCCGGAGGTGACGCCTCGCTTTCCGGTCGGATAGCTCAATTGGTGGCTTGGGTTGCTGGAACCCGAACTCACCACGATGATCGTGACGGCGATAACAACACAAACCAGGCCGATAACGGCAATCACTCTGCGGGTCCGGCGGCGTGAGTCGAGATTGCCAGCTGCGTGGTCGCGAGCAGTGATCGGTTCCAGCGGAGGGCGAGGCGAAGTATCAGGCTTCAACTTCGTTTTCTCCCGCATGCCCGTGGAACTCCTCTCTCGACTGCCAATCTTAAAGCAACCGGACTGCAAAACGTATGCGGAGGGCCCTAATTCACCAGCACCGAAGCCTCTTCACTCGGTCGACCCCGACTTGGACCCCGGTGTTACCGGAGGCTGCTCGTCATCGCCGGCTGATGACCGTCATCAACCGGCACCATCCGTTGGTCACAGCCCTCTCCCAGCCGACCTCTGTACGGCTTCGCCTCGCACCCCAAAGTCCGCCAAGCGTCCGAGATGACCGGGGCGCCCAAGGCCGTATCTGCACTCCCAGTCTAAGGGCCTCAGACACTCGGCCCGGTAGCGGCCTCGCTGGGGAGCGATTGGATGGGAGCGCGAGAGAGGCGGAGTCACCCAATCGATGACACTCGAGGAGGTAGAATGAAGAGTCCGATGTCCAATGAACCACCAGCCGAAGCACAAAGGATGACGTGAGCAACGACGTACTCTGTCCTTCGTTCCCACTCCCGACATCTGTTGAAACATCCGACACGTTTGGCGCAGCGGTGTGGATCGGGTCACTTGATGTCGATTCTGCCGATGCGGTCCGAGATCTGAAACTCGAGGGCGGTGACCGGTTCTCCAAAGCGCGCCTGCTGATTTGGGAATCAGGTCTCGTGCAAGGCTTCATTGAGGTGGAAGTGTCTCACGGCACCATTGCGGCTCGAGAGCTCGAGAGCGCGCTCGCGTCCTTGCCCCGGCGCCGGAACGAGGCCGCGGACGTACCGGCCATACCCATAAGCATCATCGTGTGCACGCGGGATCGACCTGAGGATCTGACTCGATGCCTCGACGCTCTCTTCGGGTTGAAGTACCCGGAATTCGAGATCATCGTGGTTGACAATGCCCCAGCGACCGAGTCGACCCGACTCCTTGTCGAACCCATGGAGAGCAAAGGAGTCCGCTATCTGCGAGCTGACTTGCCAGGGCTTGCGAGGGCACGAAATGTCGGTGCGCGCGAGGCACGGTTCGGACATTTGGCGTTCACGGATGATGACGTGCTCGTTCACGAGGGCTGGCTGACGGGTCTGAGTCAGGGCTTCGCCGTCGGTGCGGATGTTGGATGCGTGACGGGCCTGGTCGCAACCGGGCAACTGGAGTCACGGTCGCAGCACTACTTCGACCAGCGTGTTGCCTGGGGGTCGAACACGGAAAGAACCGTCTTCAAGCTCTCGAAACCACCTCCGGGCGTACCCCTGTTTCCCTTCCAATTCGGAGCGTACGGCACGGGAGCGAACTTCGCCGTCAAGCGCTCGTTGTTGTTCGAATTGGGCGGATTTGACGAGGCGCTGGGCGTCGGATCGCCCACAGGTGGCGGAGAAGACATCGATTGGTTCGTCCGCGTGGTGCTCAAGGGTCACACCCTCGTCTATCAGCCGGACGCTGTGGTCTGGCACAAGCATCGTATCGACGACGACGGACTGTCGACTCAGTTGGAGAACTATGGACTCGGATTAGGTGCCGTCCTGGCCAAGCTCGCAGCTGATCCGAGAGCACTCCGGGCCATGGCACCGCTCGCGATTCCGGCCCTGGTGCACACGCGAAAAATGTTGACGGTCAAGGAAACGGGGGCGGATCCCAAATCTAAGAAGGTACCGGTCGGCTCGGGAAATGCGTTCAAGGAGTTCCGTGGCATTCTCCGGGGCCCTTGGGCTTTGCACCGAGCAAGGCGCGATCGCCCTGCGTTTCCTCTGCTGTAGGGATGGCCGGCGGGAGCCATCGGGACGCGATTTCGTCGTCCCCGTACCCTCCATCCGCACCCCGAGTCGGCACCCCGTAGGCGCCATACGTTCTGCGCGTGACTCCTCTAGAATGACCTGGTGGTGGTGCCCGCCACAACCATTTGGCAACCAGAATGCAATGCAATTTAAGCTGGAGTTTCCTAAAATGGAATTGGGCAATTTACTGCTGACTCTATTTGAGGCGTCAAATGGCAACCAATTTAATAAGTTCGACCGATCCAGTGAAACTATCGGATCCCTTTTCAGGGTCCGGCGGTAGCGTGCGCCCGATCGGAAGGCTGGCGGGGGATTGTTTGGCGGGTATGCGGGTGGGGAGGGGGGCAGGATGCTGCAATCGATAGCGCCCAAGGACAAAACAGGGTTGGCAGCTTCTGATCTGCTTGATGTCGGCTGTATCGCCCTCACCGCTCTCGCAGCTGTTGCCCTTGCGACAAACGAGCACAATTTCGCACGTTCTGTGGCTGCATTTATCTTCGTCCTTTTCATTCCAGGTAGGGCCATTGTCAGCAACTGGCCCGAAATTGCCGGGCGGTCCGTTGTCGCAGTGTCAATCCTGTTCAGTTTGGCTCTCAACACCCTGATCGCGACGGTTGCGCTCTGGGCCCATGTGTGGCACCCCGCCGCAATTATCGAGGCGGAGTGCGCGCTTGCGATAGCGGCCCTCATCGTTGGGATCTTGCGTCGGCATGCCACGGCCGAGGAACAGACGCCGGCTCCACGCGAGATCGACCAAGCTCCATGACCTCACTACCTACGGCTACGACCCGCCGTCAGTGGCGGGACTGTTCAGCGCGGCAGTTCGAGTGGGGATCTCCCCTCCTTTGGGAATTCAACCGGATACCCGTAACGGTCTGATGGATCTACTGGTTGCTCCTCCGGAGACGTTGGATACGCTCGAGCCAGAGTTGGCCGAGCCGCGCATCTTGCGTTCCTGGGACGTCCTGCTCCCGCTCTCCGTTGCTCTATGGCTGGTCGGCATAAACAAATCGCCCACCAAGCCGCTAGGGCAGTATGGGCTGCCGACCTCGCTTCCGCCGGTCTTCTACGCGGGACTGATTCTGGCCATCGTTTCGATCGGCTTCGCGCTCTCGATGGCGCAACTCTCGCCCATTCGATTGCGGGCTCATCTCGGCGTATTGATCTTGATGCTCTACGGGACTGCGCCCATGGTCTACGCCCAGGCCCGCTACGCCTGGCTTTACAAATACATCGGAGTGGCCCAGTACGTCAACTCGCATGGACATGTAAATCAGCACATAGATATCTTTCAGAATTGGCCGGGTTTCTTCGCCTTCATTGCGTGGTTCGACAATGCGGTAGGAGTGCAAAATCCCGTTGCGTACGCGAAATGGGCCCAGCTGGTCTTCGAGTTGCTCATCTGCATCATGCTCTCGTACGTGTTCCGGGGGCTGCCGCTCACAGACCGCGAACGCTGGCTCGCTCTCTTTCTCTATGCCGGATCGATGTGGATTGCCCAGGACTATTTGTCCGCTCAGGCGTTGGGTGTTGTCATCTCGCTCGGCCTGTTCGGCCTTGCTCTCCATCATCTCCCGCGCACCAATGAGCCCAAATGGTTGGTGGCGCTCCGAACGCGAGTAAACCGCAGGCGACGGCTACGAAATCATGTGCGTCACTCCTCGAGGTGGGACGATGCTGGGTGGCCCGCCGTTCCCGAGTCTTCGCGGCGGAAAGACGCCGCCGTGGTGGCGGCGTTGTGTCTCATCTATTTCGTGCTCGTCTTCGAGCACGAATTGTCGCCGTATGTCGTACTGATTCAGTTCGCCTGTCTGGCCATTATCGGACGACTCCGTCAGCGTTGGATAGTGCTGATCTTTGCGGCGATAGCGCTGGGTTACTTCGCGCCGCGCTTCGGCTACGTCAACAGCAGATTCGGGCTTACGAATTCCTTCGGAAACTTCTTCGGCAATGCCACTCCTCCCTTGGTCAGTCTCGGATCCCATGCCAAGGTTACGGCCGGAATCACCTTTTCAGCTCATGCGTCCCGTTACCTCACGGTCGGGATGTGGCTCTTCGCCGCCGTCGGGGCCGTACGCCGGTGGCGCAGTGGCCGACCCACTCTCGCGCTCGTCCTTCTCGCTTACTCTCCAGCGTTCATCTTTTTCGCTGGCGCATACGGTAATGAAGGCTTGCTCCGTGTGTACTTATTCTCCCTGCCTTGGACCGCGTGTCTTGTCGCTTCGGCGATTCAGCCAGTTGCCGCCGGTATCTCCATTGACTCACGGTCTCCCGTTATCCGACAATTGTCCCGATTGGGTGCATGCAAAGCGCCGATTGCTCTGGCAGTGGCGATAGCGTTGTTCTTTCCGGCCTTCTTTGGAGACGATTCCTCCTACTTCATGTCGACGAACGCCGTGCAGGGCTCGCTCGCCTTCTACAACTCAGCCGCTCCCGGTACTCTTTTTGATGTTGACGCCAATTTTCCCAGCGCCATAAACCGCTACAACGATTTCCCTGAAATCGATCTCTACGGTACCAACGGGATCCTCAAGCATCCCGTCTACAACGGCACCACGCTGACGAAAATCATCGAACGTGCTAACCCAAGACCAAACCAGCCCACCTACATCATCTTTTCGGATTCAATGCAGGCGTACGCCATCGCCTATGGGTTCCTTCCTTCCAATGGTGTCGCTCGTATGCGAAACGCGATTAACGACGCCCCGGGTTGGTTCCAGATCTACAACAAGCCCGGGTTTACGGTTTTCGAGCTACCGCCTGTTGCCTGATCGTTGCCCAGGGAACGGAAGGATTGTCAAGAGCCACGGGTTCGACCCGCCCTGCTGTCGTCTCGTCGCTGTGAAGGTCCGTCAGCTGGACGTCTTCTGCCACACCTCGACGGAACGGATCGACATGGTGGCAGAACAGGATGCCGGAAGTTGCAAAGGTTGAAACTCGCTGGTGATCGCGAGGTTGGCCAAGAAGTACATGGGCTGATCGGGCACCTGGTTCGTGACGGTAAAGACGGCTTTCCCGTCGACGAACCACGTGAGCGATCCCGGCTCCCAATTGAGTCCAAAGGTATGCCAACCTGACGACAGATCAGCGGTCTTGGCGGTCAATGTGGACTGAGACCCTGTAGCCGGGTGGAATGCCATGGCGGGAGCGCTCGTCGGAGTTCCAACGACCTCCATAATGTCGATCTCCGGAAGAACCGTGCTGTGGTCGGCGGGGAGCATCCAAAGCGCGGGCCAGGTGTTTCGACCTTTAGGAATCCTGGCTACCACTTGCAGATATCCATAAGTGAAATCGAAGCTGGGGTCGGTGGTTATCATGCCGGATCGACAGGGTAAGACCTGCGTCTGTCCTTGTGCGTTCGTGCCGGTCGTGGTGATCGGACTGGCGACGAGATTGAGTGCGCCGTTAGACACAACGTCTTGACTGGCGAGATACCACTCGTCTTCGTTATAGACGCCGGGGTGTCCGCACCCTTTTCCTGGGGCGGCATACCAATAGCAGGTGTTCCACACATGCGTGTCGAGGCTCGAACCGGTGAACGTCGCGTCAAATGTCTCGTGTGTTCCGGGTGGCGGAAGCTGAGGCGAGTATGTGCCCTTCAATCCGAGGGTGGTTGATGTTGCGTCATGAGACTTCGTCGTTTGTCCGGATGCCGCTCCGCCTGCATGTTTCGACAAATGCCCGCCGAAACCGATCACCGACCCGACGGCTAAAGCGATCGCAGCGAGGACCACTGGAGTGACGAACGTTCTGGTGTCACGTCTCCTCGAGCTCCCCGGCGCCATGGTTATAACATCGTACGTGCCCGTGGGCCTCAAGGCGCGTCAAGATCGTCGAGTTGCAACCGATCCGCAACGCAGGAATGAGGAGAATCAGGGGCCGATTGAAGTCAAATGGAACCGATTGTGGGCTCAGCCGGCTCGTGATTGCCTCGTCGAATCAGGGTCCGTTTCTCTCAACCTTCATCGCACTTTCGGGCGACACAGGGCTTTCAGCGCCCGGTCGATCGCCGCGCAACGGGCGCGGGCCGGGCCGCTCTTTCACGCTAAAGGCTGAATGGACGAAATTCGATGCCGAGTTGTTCCAGGTCGTCGAGGTTGGGTACGGACGACGCTGGACGGAGAAGCCCAAGAAGGGAATCGGCTCGGATGGGCAAGGTTATCTTCGCGTATTCGGCAGAGCGGATGGCCCAGTACGCAGGCAACCACGGGAGCGGAAGGAAATGCCCACGACGTCCCGAGTCAGATTGAGAAATTGTCCTGAGGAGAACCTCGAACGTAATAGGCACCGGGTGTGCCAATCCCAGCGGGCAGGTCGGTACCGTATCTGCCTGGGCCAAGGTGGCAACGGCTCGCTTGAGATCGTCCTCGTGCAGTGTGTATTGATGGGAGTTCCGACCGAGGAGCGGGACGACGGGAAGTGATGTCAGTCTGCGGAGGGTTCCCGCCATGCCACCCCAACCAGGTCCGTAGATCAACCCGGGGCGAATTGCACACATTCCCCGGGCGAACGCGTCTGTCTCTGATGCGAGTTTCGCACGGCCGTAAATCTGGCGTGTACCGGCGTACGCGGACATGGATGAGACAACGATCGTTCGCCGCACCGCATTGGAAGCTGCCGAAATTGAGGAGCGCACGGGTGCCGTAGACATTATTGCGCCAGACGTCAGTCCGTGATGTGACGGAAAAGTCGTAGGCACAATGGACCAACACATCAACTCCGGTGAGTGCCTCACTCGAGCAGCATTCGGTTATCTCGTAGAAGCGGTCGTCCGTACCAAGTTCCGGACGGCGCACAAGGCGACGGATCCGGAAACCCTTTTCTGCCAGGCTCTCGGCGACGAGGGTTCCGACATACCCGTTGGCGCCTGTTATCGCCGCTATTGGCGCGTTCGCTCGAGGAGTCACGTCGGCTGGCGGAGTGACTCGGAGGCGATGCGGTGAGCGTTCGCCATAATCGTGAGCGTGAACGTGGTCGCGGGGACATTCGGGAAGACCGACGCATCGATGAGGTGGATGTTGTCCCACCTGTCGAGTCGACCCATCCGGTCAGTTTTCAAGTCACTTCGAACATCGCTATGGGGAAAGGAAGATCCGAAGTGGTAACTCTTCGCTGCACCCGAGACGGAGGTCATGGGGAGTACGGGCCAAAGGTCAAGTGCCGGCGCGGCGCGGAGGAGGGCGGAGGTCAGTTCGCGCAACATTTTGGGCCAGCCGGAACTCGGTGTTCGATCAACGGTCAGCTCAGGCAGACCTCCATCTGCCCCAGAACGTGCGGTCACCTTCACGCTGGGAGACGCCCAGGAAGGTATATAGCCCAGTCCGACGGACAGCCGACGGAGGGCCGATGTCACCAATGGTTTCGCCGCGGCATGCTGGAGTGGAGCTGGCATAGAAGATTCGAAGACCGGATTGTAGGGGTAGAAATGTATCTGGCACAGGTCGAATCCATCGCCACTGGCGTCGTAAACCAAGTTGAATTGATTGAGAGTGAAGTCTCGTTCCTGGCGTGGATCAGCTGTGGGTCGCCTGGAGAAGGCGGGCATGACGAATTGCACGGACTCTGCGAGTTCGACCGGGCGGTCGAATTGACCCAGGGAGCCCAGCACCAGGCGGGTAGTCCCGATCCCGCCACAAGCCACGTAAATCCGATCTGCAGAGAGGTGCTCGATCCGACCTGACGAGATATCGCGAACGCTGACCTCGGGCACAGAATCGCGTTCGGCCAGTTTGAATGCGAGGACGTCGTTTCGGTACGTCACTCGACCCTCTGCTCGAAGCCGATCGAAGGTGTGGGACGCCGAATAAATCAGCCCGTACGGACAACCGGTCATGCACAGTCCACATCTGGTGCAGAGTTCTGAACGCATAGCCAGCCGAGCTCGACCCACCGTGATGCCGAGTGACTGCAGATACGCCCGCCTCGATTGGTACCGATCCAGAACTGCGTGAGTACGTTCAGCGAGCTGGGGGAGTGGGCGAGCGGAGACGAGCAATGGAAACAGCGTCGACAAGTCATCCTCTTCACCCGTAAGGGTCATTTCGTCGAGGGCAACCCGGTAGTGGGGCTCCATCTCCTCGCGGCCGATGGGCCACCGATCGAACGTTGCCGCACTGAACGGCATGATTTGCGCCCCCCATACGTTGGAGAAGCCGCCGTATGCCCCCGACACTACCGACCGGTTCGCCTCGCCGATCGCACTCACGCCCTCGAGTTGGCCGAAGTTCCGGAAGGGAAAATCGGACCCGTACGAGCGCTTTTCCGGTAAGACGCCCGGCTGCTCGCCCACGGGTTGATGTGCAATCGTCCGGATGTCACCCTCCGCCCAATCCATCTCCGGGGTGGACGACAAAAGGTGCCGGACGCCCTTCCGTTCTGCCTCGAGTTCTCCTCCGACGTCAATCACCGTGATCAGTTGGGCGGGGTCGCGCGACAGAGCCAGCGCGGCACCCGCCGCAGCTGGTCCAGAGCCGATGATTAATGAAGTCGGCATGGAATAACTTCGGTCTCCTCAATCGCTGAACCCAGGACTTGGTCTACCAATCGTAGCCCCTGTGAACAGCAGCGACCTGCGTTGAAGCTATAATAAGAGTGGCTAATCGGGGAGTTGCTCCGGCCGAGTTGCTCCGAAATGTTCCAACGAAACCTCACGGGACCGCCCTCCATGCAATCGCTCTCAACGTTACCGACTGCAACTGTCATAATTCCCGCCTACACGCTCGACCGGTGGGATCTCCTCAACGCTGCCGTAGCCTCCGTTGAGGCACAGACATGTCCGCCGCTGGAGTTGATTCTGTGCATCGACCACAATCCTGAGCTCTTCCGTCGCTGCGAGGAGAAATGGGCCAAGGAAATATCGCCTGCTGGCTTTCCGATTCGGGTGATTGCGAACAGGTTCGACCAGAACGACGATGGCGCCGGAGCGCATGTGAAGGCTCACGGTTCGAAACGTCGGTTTGGTGCGGGCTGGGCCCGCAATTCAGGAGCAGAGACTGCACTCGGCGACATTTTGGTCTTTCTCGATGACGACGCAGCGGCGGATCCGGACTGGCTCGCGTTCTTGCTTGCCCCTTATGGGAGTGCTACTACCGTCGCCGTTGGGGGAGCACCGTTGCCCGCGTATGAGACGGCGCGCCCAACGTGGTTTCCCGCGAACTTTGACTGGGTCTTCGGCTGCGCCTATGCGGGAATGCCTGAGAAGTTAGCTCCACTCGCTCATCTGATCGGCGCCAATATGTCCGTACGACGAGACGTGTTCGACGCGATTGAAGGATTCCACTCCATTGACTTCGACGATCTCGATCTCTGTATGCGAGTCGCTGCGCACTGCCCGGGAAGTGAATTGCTTTATGAGCCCAAAGCGATTGTCCATCACTTCGTTCCAGCGCAGCGCGTGGCATGGCGGTATTTCTGGCGCCGTTGTTTCTTCGTCAATCGGGAAAAAGTCGAGGCTTTTGCCGAAATGGGCGAAGCTGCGAACATTCGGGCAGAACGCGAGTTTGTTCAACGTGCGATGACGCAACAGGCATCCCGAGAGATGGCCGACATTCTGCGAGGACAATGGGATGGCTTTCTTCGGCTCGGTGCGATGTTCGTCGGGGTGATGATGGCAGGTTTCGGCCATGTTGTCGGACGATTGCAGCGTCGATTGCCGGACCGTCTCCGCTGAAGGGGCGCGGAGTTCTCGAGGTTTCATGTACCGGTCGCGCGTCAAGCTAAATTTCGTGCACTTACGTGGTAGTTCGTTAGTTGCCTCGGCTTGTTGTTACGTACTCTCGGTGGCTGCCGCGCACTGAATCCAGAGAGCAAGCTTTCGTGAGCAACCTTTAGGTTGGTGTGTTCTCGTATGTTCTCGGCACCGTAGGATTGCCGCCTAGTTGCCACACGGTTGCTAGGTCCATCGAGTGCGCCAATCGAATTGACATCGCGCGTGAAACGGACCACTCTTGAATTGATCAACGAAAAGGCAAACCCCTCGCGAGAGGGGGACGCAAAGCCACGGGACTCCCTGAGTTAGCCGGGCCGCCGAAATAGCAACGTGTAGCTATTTTCCCAGCGGTCTTCTCCTCAGGGCGAAGGGGAAAATACGCATGATCCGACAACTTCGAGACAAACTGCCGGCAAGAACGCGGTGGCTCCTTTGTGTTTTGGGCGCAGCGAGTTGCATGTTGGCCGTGACAATCGGAGTAACGGTAGGCGATTCAGCGCAGGCGTCAGTGAACCCGGGGACGTCAAAGACGGTGAACGCAAGAACGATCACGGTCTCGCCGACCGTGGCCGCGGATTACACCGGTGGGCATTACCTGGCCGCTGCTTCTGGCGGTGGCTACTGGACGGTCGACTGGCTCGGTGACGTCACGTCGCACGGTGGCGCTCCTCTCTTCGGTTCCCCCGTTCTTTCGGGAGTCAAGCTCGCGCAGCCGATTGTCGCCATCATGGGTACACCGGACGGACAGGGTTACTGGCTCGTTGCGAGTGACGGCGGGGTTTTGACATACGGTGATGCCAAATTCTACGGCTCGACCGGCGCCAGTTCATCTGAATCGTCCGATCGTCGGCGCCGCAGCCACACCGGACGGGCAGCGGGTACTGGCTTGTCGCCAGCGATGGTGGCGTCTTTACATTCGGTGATGCCGCGTTCTACGGCTCGACGGGCGCGATAGCCCTGAACGAACCTATTGTCGGCCTCGCCGCCACTCCGGACGGACTGGGCTACTGGCTCGTTGCCAGTGACGGCGGCGTCTTCACCTACGGTGATGCAAAGTTCTATGGCTCAACGGGTGCCATAACCTTGAACCAGCCCATCGTCGGTCTCGCCCCGACACCGGAGGGACTGGGTTACTGGCTCGTTGCCAGGGACGGCGGCGTCTTCACCTACGGTGACGCCAAGTTCGACGGCACTCTTAGCGGAACCGGCAATTCGGTCTTAGGAATTATCGTCAGTCCGATAACAGCGGGCTACAGCTTGGTTGAGTCGAATGGCAACGACGTCCTGCCAACGATCGTCGCCCCAGCCCCCGCCCCCGCCCCCGCCCCAGCCCCCGCCCCCGCCCCGGCTGTGGTCGCACCCAAACCGAAGCCGGCTGTGACGACGACCACAAGGCCACCGGTTACGACGACGACGGCACCAGCAGCGAGTTCGGTTGGAGCAGTTCCTATGGCTCCGGCCAGTCTCGCTGCGCCCACCCGCTTGATCTTTGATGACGAGTTCAACACGGGGTCGTTGGACACCCAGCTGTGGTCCCCCGACTGGTTCGGCAGCGGCAATGTCCAGAACAAAACAGTCATGAACTCGTCCAATGTCTCTGTCGGCGCCAATGGCCTCAACCTGACCCTGAATGGCAACGGTACCGGCGCCATCGTCAGCTCCAACCCATCGGACGGCCAGAGTGGACACAGCGGGTTCCAGGTGGCGCCGAGTCCCGGCAGGCCCGTCTATGTCCAGTACACGGCCACCCTGCCTTCTGCGGGTGGACAAATCGCCAACTGGCCCGGCCTGTGGCTGACCGGCCAGACGTGGCCGGTGACGGGCGAGATCGATGTCATGGAGGGCTTTGGTACCTCGCAGTACCACATCGAGTACGGCCCCGCTGGCTCGACGTTTGGTAATGCCGGATTCTTCAACCCCGGTGGCGTTGGTGGTACGACGGCGGGCACCCACACGTACGGAGTGCTCTGGACGACGACGGGCGTGACATTCGTCTACGACGGCGTAATCGTTGGATCCGAGACAGCGGCGCTCAGCGGTCCCATGTACCTCGTCATGGAGAACGCGATGGGAAGCCCGGAGGCCCTTGGCGTCACGATGACGGTACGCGACGTGCGTGTGTGGCAGTAGGACGTCGGACCTGCCACTGCCAGGCGCACGTCAACCGGACGGGAAAGTGAGCCGACTGTGGACTGGTTTCCCGGCAGCCTCAATGAGCGGAGTTCGTCGAGCGAGTTCGTTCTTGCCGCTTCGCTCTGATCCCACGGAAGTAGTCCCGTGGGAGGCACCATAAGGTGAAGGCACTGTACTTGGGGCCATGGAATCGCACACGGAGAGGATCCTGTGGCCGCCTGGGGGCCAAGAAAATGGCTTCCCTGCGATCAGAAGGGCCGGGCTCACTGGTGTAGTAGTACGTGACGAGCGAAAGGCGGCCACGTCCGGGAGGACACCGGACGGGCTCAGGTACGCCGTGATATGAGATTGGAGTGGTCTCGAAAATTACGACCTTTCCCGCTTCGGGCAGAACCTGTTGACCACAGGCCTTCATATTCTTCGGCCACATCTCGAGTTCCCCGCCGTATTCCTTTTCCCAATCGGAGTTCAGGTAAATCAGCACATTTACTCGGTGATGCATGCCGGTATCGGGGTGAAGCCTGAAATCGCGATGGATGACTTGACTGGCTCCGGGAGGGCTCACGTGAATTCCGGCCCAACGATGCGTTGCATCGGGCACGAGGCCGGCTATGCCAGTCAACGTTTCCAAGAACTCGACGAACTCTGGTGTCAGGAGAGCATCAAGGATGTCATGGGCAGCGTGACCACTCACATCGGCTGATTCAGCCTTGGCCATCCTGTTCAACGTGCGAACTTCCAAATCAAGCGCCCGGGACATCTCCTGGTTCTCAGCTGCGGCGATCGCCGCTGGATCGATCAGGCCTTCAATGACGACGTGGGGCCACGGCTTTGCGGCCAAATAGGCGGGACGGTAGTTCTGGGCAAGCTGCTTCAGGTCCTCGACGATGATCGGAGACCCGAGCGGGCCTTGCCATTGCTGCTCTTCTGTTTCAGTAGTCATTGGATTGACCAAGTCCATTCTCCAGTGAGGCTGATGTGGAAGTGAGCCTTCTCTTAGCGCCTATTTCCATAGCACCGTCTCCTGCTTCGAGCGACTAGCTGAACCCCTCAGCCGGAAACCGCCGAACGACGAGCGGAACCCACTAGACAAATTATCACCCTTTGATGCCGCCCTCGACGAATCAGGATTGGTTCCTTCAAACCGCCATACGAATTCTAGTCTGTAACCCTGTGGTTTAGGGATTTTAGGGACTTTTGACCCTAATTAAAGGACTTTTGTCCTAAATCGGGTGGCTCAAATTCGGGCAAACGATTCTTGACGGCCCGGCTGTGGGAGAGCAAACCGATTCCTATCCGGGCAAGGTGGCCCGGCAGTTGGGAAATCACACATTGACTCCTGGGAGTGCGGGATCGGGAACTTGGGGCAATGGCGGGCCCGTCCGCTCGAACCGGCAAGCCCGTGGGGCGTAGTAGCGGAGCAACTATTTGGCCGGCCGATGCCGCTGCGCCGCTGTGCCGCGGTAGATTCTGACTGGCGCTTGGCTCGCCCCGGAAGACCGAGGGTTCCTGAGAGTGGTCTGGAAGCGATGGATGTAAGGGGAGTGCGCCCGAGCCGCCCTCAAATTCGGATCTGACCTGCTGGATTGTCGACTCCGGAAGCTGTCGTCCGGAAGCCGTCCCTCGTTGGCGTCATAGGTCGGTTTCCCAAACTGAGATTTGCCAAGGAACTACTAGAGACGCGGAGCCCGCTAGTAAGAGAACTTTAAAGTTGTGGCCTAGTTATAGAAAGCCTCCGGCGTCAGGCCACCTCTTTATCCCGTTGGCATGAGTCCATTTTGGTGCGGTTGATGAGGTATGGTTAAGGGGCTAGCGCTCGGGGCTGGCCGTCGATGAGTGATCAAACGAGGAAGTTGGATCGTGAGACAACCACATTGTGAGTCAAACCCAATGTCGCCTCTCGGTGAGGTAATGCAAGCATCGACGGGCTTCTTGCCATGACCCAGGAAAGCTGGATCGTCATCGCCTGCGCCCCGATGGCCGTGCCTCCGACGCAACCTCCCATGAACCGGTAAAGCGCGCAAACCTTGCGTAATGGATCACAAGTTCGGAGGATGTCCACGGGGCGCCTAGTCGACCTCCGGTGCCCTCACGGCGCGCGCGCGTTGGCCCTGCGCCCGAGTCGCATGTATCTCACCTGGCACTACGCACTCGGTCGGTCACGATGATGAAGGCTTCGGACGGCCCCGATTCGATGGAAGAGATGATCGCCCGGGCTCGTCCCACCCGGATTGTGACGGTGGACGTCGAGAAACCTCTCCCGAGCCTCCACGCCGACTCCCACTACAGCGACGCCTGGGTCGTCTTGCGTCGAGACGGGATACCCCGGAGCGCGAGCATGATCGACTTGACAGTCGGTGAGACGGGCGTCCAAAACGTCATGCAGGGCCTGATCGCACAGGCGGCGGAATCGGGGAACGGCGTGGTTCCTAAAGCCCTAGCAGACAGCGAATTGCCGGCCATCTCCATCGTTGTTCCGACGAATCTCAAGCGCGCCAACGACGTAAAGCTTTGTCTAGAAGAGATAGGACGTCTGGACTACCCCAATTTCGAAGTCCTCTTGGTGGATAACCGCACCGACATTCCAGCGGACGACTTATTGCCAGAACTTCTGACCGAAAACCCTTGGCTACGCGTCATTCGCGAACCCAAGCCCGGGATCTCGGCGGCACGCAACGCGGGGGTAGAGCATGCCGAAGCTGACATCATCGCGTTCACTGATGACGACGTTCGGGTAGATCGCAACTGGCTGCGCGCGATTGGAACGCGATTGGTCCTGGATTCTTCATTGGACGCGATCACCGGGCTCATTCTGCCCGCGGAGTTGGAAACTCCCGCACAAATCTGGTTCGAACGCTATTACGGGGGTTTTGGCGGAATCCGCACATTTGAGCCAGTGACTCTCCAGTCGGATCAGCGCAGGCCGCGGATTTTCGACCGGAGTCGGATCCTCGTGCGGAATACCGGTGGAGAGAATATCCGGCATTTTCCCATTTACGGGGTGGGCGCTTACTTGGCCGGAGCGAATATGGCATTCCGGAAATCGGCGCTGGAGAGAATCGGCGGATTCGACGTAGTCCTCGGTACAGGTACGCCAGCCCGCGGGGGGGACGATCTTGCAGTGATCATCTCGCTCCTGTGGGCGGGTGGCCGGATCGGTTACGAGCCTGCGGCGTATGTGTATCACCGTCACCGTCGGGAATTGGAAGAATTGCTGCAACAGATGGAAGGCAACGGCCTGGGGTATACAGCGATGCTCACGGCTCTGGTGCGTAACGATCCTCGGCATTTGGTGGGGATCGCATCCCAGTTGCCCGCTGCCGCCATGCGGACATCCGTTAAGTTGGCGCGGCGCTTTCCGCGTACGCGGAGCAGTCGGATCTCGCGAGCAACAACAGTCAATTCCTATCCATCGACATTGATGAAGCGTGAATTCCGCGCCTACCTGAGCGGCCCTCGGGCCTATTTCCGGAGTCGTTCCAACCTACGATGACCGATTCGCCCTTGGGGGCGAATCGGCAGTTACGCAACCGGGGCCCCACCTTGATCGATGGTAACGACACGACTCCCGTCGAAGCCCCACGTCATCTTCCAACGGATACCGGGAATGGAGCCCACGCTTCGCCGGGAGGTGCGCGAGCAATTGGCGTGAGGTGCGGTGGGTCCTGCTCCTGTTGGGCTGGGCCATCGTCGCCGTGTTGGGTCTGTTCGCACTCCTTCGGGTCGTAGCCTGGGACAGCCTCGATATTCTGATCGTGATCAATGCACTTTCGTTGGTTGTGTATTTGCCCGCATGGCTCGTCGCGGTGGGAGCCGCAATCGGCCGCCGTTGGTGGTTGCTGGGGGCGGCAGGGCTGGTCATTGCCGCGCAGGTCGCGTTCATCGCACCTGAATTCCTGGCCGCCTCACCCCCACCTCGTTGGGCCGGGCACGCTCCGACCGTACGTCTCTTCGACGCCAACATCGATAAGAGCTTGACCTTCGACCCCGGGTATCTCCATGCCATCGCGAGTTACCGTCCGGACGTGATTTCTTTTGAGGAATTCACCCCTAACGCATACAGCGCGTTAGCCGCTTCGGGAATCCTCCGCTCGTTTCCGTATCGCTGCTCGGCGCCGGCATATGGTGCCACCGGATTCTTTGTCGCCTCCCGCTGGCCTCTGAGGGATTGCAAGATTCGCACTGTGCAATGGGACGGCCTCCCTACCCCGTACGTGGTGGATGGGACGCTGCAGACGCCCGCCGGCGCTGTGGCACTGCGGATCGTGCACACATTGGCCCCTCTGCCGTCGTACTGGCGTGAATGGAAGGCGGCATTTGCTGCGCTGGATGCATCGGTACAGACCGGTCGGACGGACCGGATGCTGATGGTCGGTGATTTCAATGCGAGCTGGGGGAATCAGGGCTTCAACGCGTTGCTGGGACACGGGTTGACCGATGGCGCCGCGGCGCGAGGCCATGCTCTTGACATGACATGGCCCAATGGTGCGATCTTCCCACCTTTTGTGCGCATTGACCATGTCCTCACCGGGTCGTCGTTGGCCGTCGTCGGAATCGGTACCGGAGCCGGCTTCGGCAGCGATCACCGCTATCTGACGGCAGTGGTGGCTGTGCGACGGTGACCACAGGAAGCCTGCTGGCCGTCCCACAGGGTGGTGCTGCCGACCTCAGGTGTCAGGATGCCCGTGTCGAGGACATCCTCACGACGGGCATCCTTGAATGAGTGGCGGGTTCCCACCTACAGTGAGGGGATCGTGGAGTGTGGGATGACGCAAGAACCAGTGAACCGCTGATGAAAGTGACTACATGACGCGCCACCCCGACAACTCCGTGGCGGACCGGTGACCAGCCTGGCGCAGTTTGCGCGTATCAGCACCGACATCACCGGGCCTGCGGCCGATGATGTCGACCGCGTTCCGCGATTTCCCTCTGAGACCTTCGACGCGTTGCGCGCGGAAGGTCTCTTGTCGGTGCCGATTTCCCCCGATTTCGGGGGCGGCGGGTGGTCGGTGATCGACACGGCGAGGGCCGTAAATCTCATATCGCGATACTGCTCGTCCACCGGCCTGATCCTGGCCATGCACTACAGCCAGCTCTATGTCTTGGCTCGCCACGGCGAAAACGACGCTCTGCGAGGGCTTCTCCGGCGCGCGGTCGACGAGCAACTGCTTTTCGCGAATTGCAACTCGGAGATCTCCGTCAAGGGTGACCAACGCTCGAGTAAATGCTTCGTCGAGCAGAAGCCCGATAACCGCAGTCGACTCGTGAAGGACACTCCGGTCATCTCGTATGGCGAGTACGCCGACGCCCTCTTGATCACAGCCCGACGCAGTGAAGACGCCGATGACAACGATCAGGTATTACTCGCCTGCGAACGAGCGGAGTACGAGCTCACGCCTACGTCGGAGTGGGATATGCTCGGCCTCCGCGGAACCTGCAGCCGATCGTTCCATCTTGAAGCCGAAACGGGCAGCGACCTCGTTCTCACCAGTCCCTACGACGTGATCGTCAACGAGACCGGCATCGGTGTCACCAACGTCCTCTTTGGCGGCTTGTGGCTGGGAGTCGGTGAGGCAGCCGCAGCGGTGGCTCATCAGTCCGTGAGAAAAACTCGTTCCCAGGACGGATCAGGCGAGTACGCCTCCCTTCGACTTGCGGAACTCGGCACATCCCTCCAGTCGGTACGGGATCGGACCTGGTCGACGGCGCAGCGCTGGACCGAGGTCGAAGGAACCGAGGACGCGCAGAGCCTGGAAACGATAGTTGACTTGCAAGGCCTCAAGGCGATGGGGACGCAGGCGGCTGTCGAAATCGCCACCCAGGCCATGAGAATTTGCGGCGTGAAATCGTATCTGGGGGGTTCCCCCTGGAGTTTAGGGCGGGTTCTGCGAGATGCCCAAGGGCTGGGATTGATGGCCTCGGCGGATAGCGCGCTTCAGCAGAATGCGCAGATGTTGCGGATTCTCAAGTCGATCTGATCAGTCTTCGAACACTATCGACAGGTTGGACGATATATCCCTAAGAAGGTCCCGCAGATCCTCGTGCGAGGCAACCATGCCTTCCACGGCGACGACGTGGCCCGCGCCGCCATCCCTGGGATCTACGAGTCCTCCGGGCTCACGGTTGAGACGAACCTCTGCGACCCCGGGCAGCTGACCAACCTCATCGATACCCGTAACGGACTCAAGGTGTAACAAGCGATTCGGGCCGTGAATCCAACGGAAAAATGCAACAGCGTTCGGCTCGGCATCCCCTTCCAAATCCGCCTCTTTCTGGGTGCCCACAGCGATTTTCAAGGCAACCCTCAACAGATCCGGGCCCCCGATCCGCTCCATCATGCGTGGGATCCCACCGCCGATCCGACCGTTTACTTCGATGATCCGGGGGCCCTCGGGAGTCATCTTGATTTCCGTATGGAGCATGCCATGGGTGACTCCGAGTGCTTCCGCCGCCATCGTTGCGAGGGCCAGCACCTGGGCCGTGTCGTCCTGGTTGAGGTCGCTCGGAAGAAAGCTTCCTGTTTCGCGGAATGGTGCGTCCAAGGGAAACCGGCCGGTAACCATCAGGTTGAGGACGTGTCCCGAGACAACGGCCGACTCCACGGACACCATATGCGCTCCGAGCATTGGTCCGGGGCTGGGGCGGTCCTCCAGAAACCCTTCAAGAATGAAGGGCTCGCTCCTTTCCAGCTCGAGCAGTTCGAGGAGGTCTCCGGTGTCTTCAATGAGGAAGGTGTCCCTACTGCCCGACCCTCTTCTCGGCTTTGCCACAGCCGGAAGCCCGGCCGCTCGCTCGATTTCCCCCGCGTCCGCCGGCGTCGCGTCAGGCGAAATGCTCGCGAAGCGGGGAACCGGCACATTGGCGCTTTGCAGGGCTTCGCGCTGGGCAAACTTGTCACTCAGTCTTTCCGCAGTAAGGCGTTGATTTGCCCGTAGGCCGAGATGACTGGCGATATCGGCGCAGAGGATCTGTGAGACGTCGACAAAGGTGATGATGCCATCGAGGCCGAGTGGACCAAGGAGGTCGACGATACCGTCGACGTCTGTCCCCGTCGGTTCTACGACATCGCCCAACTTGTTCAGCAGACGTCGCTGGACCCGTAATGGCTCTTCTGATTGCGGGAGCACCCACACGAGGTCGCACCAGTCCCGTGCCGCGTCAGCTATCTCCAGTGGAGAGAAGCTGGCGTCGTTGTAGAGAACGGCAATTTTGGGCCGGGAAAGATGCGTGTCTTCGTCAACCGGGGGACAGGGCATTATGGCTTAGCCTCAATTCAAAGTCATACATCACGGGGATAGGCCTGCATAAATCTGGTCTTCGGTCCACCTTGAAGATTGTTGTAGCACCCCCTCGTTGCGCTTTGACCCGGAGTCCCCGGCCATCGCTTGTCTTACCGATCCTTTCGTTATCCTTTCGTGCTATCGCTTCGGATTCACACCCCTAGAAGCTTTCTTACGAGACTCTTACGTCTCTTATCAGAAGCGCAGCACGACCATTGCATAATTCATTCGAGTCGATCTGCTAAACTACTAATCAACTTTCCATTATTCTACATCTCACTGATTGCTAGCGCCATCGCGCCGCGGACTACTCACCCAGGTGAGATTTCTGCGAGCGCTCAATGGACGGACGCGTACTAGCACCGAGAACGGCAGGTCAAATCGAAACCGCGGAAACGCCTCGGGTTCTGGAGGGCGGTGCTATTTTTGTCCGCCAATTTGTCACTAAACTATTCAAAAGAAGGGAGACTAAATGGGTGACGTTGATGCCATCATTCGCAAGGTGCTGGACGAGCATGGCAAGCTCGCAATCGATGCCAATTCGGTCGACGTCGATGAGGACCTGTACCGCAGCGGCCTCACATCCCACGCCACGGTAAACGTCATGCTCGGGCTGGAGGACGAGTTTGACGTCGAGTTCCCCAACAGTCTCCTGAAGAAGACGACATTCCGATCAATTCGAGCCATCCGAGAGGCACTGACCGAAATCGATGGCACCTTCGAGGATTCCAGCGTAACTGCCTAATCGGGGTCCGATTCGGGCGGTTCACGAGGTCCGCGGTTTTCGCCAGTGTTGCCGGGCGGCGACGCGGAAATGTCTGGTTCGGAGAGACAGTTCGACTTCGGAGTGTCGGCCACGGTGGGGTGCGTGTACGACGGCATCGGGGCAGCGATCGAGGGTGCTCGCCCTCTCACAGTGTCTAAAGCCTTTCCGCGCCTCGAGAAGTTCGGTCGGGCCGTCAGCCCCAGCGATCCTAAAAGCGAGACGGCTCACGTGGATCCCGGCGTGAGAGCGGCATAAAGGTCAGCTATCGAGAGACGTAAAACTCCATGCTGGGTCTAGCCTGAATGTCCCTGGCAGTCCCTTTATAACGAGGCTGGCTGCCCCTATACTTAGGGACTGGTCCAAAAGCGGGTAGCTAGTCACATCGATCCCTCAAAGAATATTTGGGCGGATAAGGGCAGGATTGAGAGCAGGGAGAGATGGTTGGGTGAGTGGTGAGAGCGTGATGCGCGTAGGTGCGGATGTAGTGGAGGTGCGCTGTATCGCCGAGAGCATCGCCCGGTTCGGTGACAAATACCTCACGCGCGTTTACACCGAGCACGAGATCGATTCTTGTGTCGGTTCGGCGCAGGTCACCGCCTCAGGATTGGCAGCACGGTTCGCAGCCAAAGAGGCGACGATCAAAGTGTTGCGCCCAGATTCGCACCAGCCCGAGTGGCGCTCCATCGAGGTCATTCGTCACCCGGAGGGTTGGTGTTCCATCGAACTTTCGGGGCAGGCGAAGGAGTTAGCGTCCGCAGCTGGATTAGATGATCTGGCGGTCAGTCTCACGCATGAAAATGAAATTGCCGCAGCAGTAGTGATCGGCACGTTCCGGCTGAAGGGCGTTACCGGGTCCGAGCCTCGAGACCGAATGTCAAAGCTGATGTCGCACATGAGCGATCTCGTCGACGAGCATCCGCTTTCAGGGAGGGAGCTACGCGAGCGCACCGTAGAATCCGCCGACGCCATTCGGATTGCACTGGAGAACCTGGGCGGAACGGTCGTCGGTAGTGTCGCCCGATCATGTGGCCGGGCACAGATGTTGTTGAGCCAAGAGGAAGAGTGCGTGTGAACGAGGTCGGCGAAGAAGCGGTAGCAGCGACGGAAAGTGCAACCGTCGAGCAAACGAGGGAAGCTGGTTGGCGTGCTTTTCGGGAGGAACTGACCGAAGCAGGTCTGCTCGTCCTCACCGGTACCGACGGGATCTACGGCCGATCACAGACTTACGAGGACATCGTGACGGCTTTAGGTGAATTGGTCATTCGGACCACAGTGTCCGAGGGGGCTATCGGGCTCAGATTTCCCCCCGTTTTGCCTCGCCAGACTTTTGAGCTTACGGGCTACCTGTCGTCCTTTCCCGATCTCATCGGTTCTATCTCGACTTTTAAGGGGGACAATCGCGACCATATGAAGCTGCTGGAGCTCGCGGAGGCCGGGGATGATTGGACGACGATGCTCGAGCCGGCGGACGTCACGTTGTGTTCTGCGGCCTGTCATCCGCTCTATCCGACCCTCAAGGGAGTGTTGCCTCCGGGGGGCAGCCGCTACGACGTCTCAGGGTGGTGCTTCAGGCACGAACCGAGCGTGGATCCGGCCCGGATGCAGGCATTTCGGCAGCATGAGTTGGTGTATGTTGGGTCCGCTGCTGGCGCCCGCGAGCATCGCGATCGGTGGCTACAGCTTGGCCTCGGCCTGCTGGGGGGGCTTGGACTAGCGGTGGAGTCGGTGGTGGCAAACGATCCGTTCTTTGGCCGCGTCGGCCAGATTCTGGCGAACAACCAGCGAGAGGAGACGCTCAAATACGAGATCGTGTCACCCATTCACTCCGACAAGTATCCGACAGCGATCGCGTCGGCCAATTGCCATCTCGACCACTTCGGTTCGCCATTCGGGATTGTGACCGATGAAGGCGAAGTGGCCCATTCGTGTTGCATCGGCTTCGGTCTTGATCGGGTGACCTTGGCGTTGCTGCGGACCCACGGGCTTCAACCTGGCGATTGGCCGGCAGCTGCGAGAGATCAGCTTTGGCCTTGATCCGTGGGCGTTCCGGCTTCGATCCCTGTCAAGAGAGGCAGCGTTACAGATGGAAACAATGAATCCTCGGCTGGAGGATCCGAAGATGCCCGGTCTTGACACAGAGGATCTGGCGGCTTGGTTCGGCGCATCGCGAAAGCCGCTGGCGGTCGTGCTACCAGGGAAGCGCGAGCTCCTCAGTTGAAGCGCGGGCAACGGGGAGGGAGGGCGCGCCAGTTCGGACTGCCGCTGGGTGGCCTCGGGTGCCGCGCGCCGCGCGCCGCGCGCTGCTCCGTGGGGAGAAAGCCGGGGTGAGTGCGTGAGGCCGCTCTGGTTCGGCTCAGAGGATCGCCCGCTGTTCGGCTGGCTGCACGTGCCGGAGGACAAGCTTGCGCGCGGATGCGTGTTACTGAACCCGCCGCTGGGCATTGAGGCGGTGAGTGCACACGCCGCCTACAGGCGACTGGCCGATCGCCTGGCTGAGGTCGGGTTCGCAGTGTTGCGTTTTGACTATGACGGTACGGGGGATTCAGCCGGCCAAACCCACGATCCGGGGCGTGTGGCGTCGTGGCTGGGGAGTATCCGCGAAGCCGAAGACCTCATGAGGGGGCTAGGTCTCGGGCGCACGAGCGCGATCGGAATGCGCGTGGGCGCTACCCTCGTTGCGGAAGCCTTTGGTTCCGGGCCGCCGGTCCTCGATGATCTCGTGTTGTGGGACCCCTGCGCATCTGGACGGACATTTCTCCGTGAACAGAGCGCCCTCTGGTCGTTTGCCTTTGGGGCTCGATCAAACGATGACGGCTCAATCGAGACCCCTGGTCTCGTATTCGACAAAGATACCGTGGCCGACCTTTCTTCGATCGCCATTGCCAATAGCGAGGGGCCCCTGGCCAAAGGGGTGCTGTTGCTGATGCGGGCGAGCCGTAAGGGTGATCGGCGAATGAACGAAAGGCTCGGGCTACCTCACGTCGAGAATCAAGCGATCCTCGGACAAGAGGAGTTCGTCGATGTCACGCCCGATGCAGCAGTTCTGCCAGTTGAGACCATCGAGATCATCGTGGAATGGCTGGCCGCTCGCGCTGCCGAGGATCCACTCGTTCGGATCGACCCTGACGCCGTCGGTCGGGACCGGGCCGTGGTCGGATCCACATCGTCGGGCGTGGCAATCGAGGAACACGCTCTATCGCTCGGTCCGCTCGGTCTGTTCGGCATCATGACGTCGAAGCGTGAGGATCGTGATGGGGTCGTTCGGGTGAACGCTGATTCGTTCTTCAGGGAATCGCCTGCGAAACCAGATGAGCGTCCCACCCTCTTCTTCTTCAACGCGGGCATCATTGATCATGTCGGGCCATCGCGGTTGTGGGTGCAACTCAGTCGGGCGTGGGCTGCGTTGGGCTTTCGCGCGATCCGATTTGATCTGAGCGGCCTTGGGGACAGTCCGGTGCGTGTCGGCCAACCTGCCGGCTTGGTTTTCTCTGCGGAAGCTCTCATCGACTTGCGGGACGTCCTGACAGACGCACTCCCCGAGGATCAGTCCAATGCTGTGCTCATCGGATTGTGCTCGGGAGCGTACCAGGCGATCGAGAGTGGGATTACCCACAAAGTGCGGGGAGTCTGCGCGCTCAACCTTCCGCGTGGGAGTAGGCCGCTTCGCAGGATTGCCTTTGGCGACCGCCCGCCGGAGATCGCCACCGAGACGTACTCGAATGGATTCGCTGAGGCGATCCAATATGATCCGGAGCGTTCCAGCACAGGGTTACGGTGGCGTAGGGCACTCCTTGGGAACGACCGGTTCGTGGCGGCGTTTCAACGGTTACCGGGGCCGGTCTGGTGGCTCCTCAACCGGGTTGCGTTCGACTCTTCTCCCGCGAGGAGTCTGGTGAAGGTGGTTGACGTGGGTGCGAACGTCCTGGTTATTGCCGGAACCAGCGAGGCCGACCAGTTGACCCGCGGCGAGGCTTTTACGATGCGCAAACTTCACCGAGCGAGGACGTTCCGCATGGACGTAATCCCGGACCTGGAACATACGCTCTTCGAGCGTCACAGCAGAGACGAAACGGTGGAGTTGCTCACCGAGCACATAGCGACCAAGTTCGGGACATAGCTTCGGCACGACGCGGTACGAGGGGCGCGTCCCGCCCCCGCCCCGTTGCCTTGTGCAACGGTCTCCTAGCTCGTCAGCGGCGCTTTTGGAGGCGATCGAAGCACTCCGAACACGCTCGGCGAGTACACGAGCCCCTCCACTGTCAGGGCAACAAGGATGCCCACGGACACACCGGTCAAGCCGTGCAGGTAACCGCCAACGGCCGCAAGAGCCGCTTCGAGGATTGCTCCCGACATGGTCCACAGCACCGCTTGATGCATGCGACCTCGAACCCGTGCAATGGCGACGTAGTGGGACTTGATGGCATATGGATAGGTGCTCAGGCCGAGAAATCCCATTGCGATGCTTGCGACTCCATAGTCCGGGCCGAATAATCTAAGAATCAAGCCTGAAAAGATGAAGAAGAATGGAGCAGAGGCGATCGAAAGCACCGCCGATATCCGCATCGTTTTTCGGACTTCGATGCGCAGAGCCTCTTCATCCCCAGGGGCCAAGGCGAAGAGCACGGTCGAGAGGACGTTGGGAATGGCCTGCACAATTCCAACGACGAGGAATGCGGCAGTAAAGGCGGCGTTGGCCTGAGGACTGACGATCAGGGCGACGAGAACCGGAAAGATAAGGCGCGGAGACTGAATCGAGAGATTGAGCCAATGATGCCGAAACATCAACCGGCGCCGTCGGAAGATGTATCCGAAATCCAGCCGCGATGACTGCCCTTTGGTCAATCGAGCTAGCTCGTAGAAGAGTACGAGCGTTGAGATAGCGAGACCGATCGTCCAGGCGGCGACGAGCTCTACTCCGGAGCGACTCGCCCAGATGGTGATCAGAATCGGCAGCAACGCCAACTTGCTCACGGCGAAAACCGCATTCCTCCGTAATTGCAAGTCGCCCCGTAGAAGCCCGATGCAGGCGTCGTCCATCACCAGCACATCGGTGCTCAACACGCTGAGCACCACGAACAGGACCGTGCCGATTACCCCCGCGACCCCTTCGCTGATCGCCGAAGAGGAAAAGTGCAATGCAGCAGCGACGCAGAGAGTGATAATGCAGGTGGCGGCTGTGACCCCGACAACCGCCGTGAGTACGAGAGAGCGGGGCGCTCGTCTGTCTTCGGCGAGTTCGCTGATTATGAACGTGCTCAGGCCGAAAACGCAGAACACGGAAATGAACTGGGCTGCGGATTGGACCGCCGAGGCGATTCCCACTGCCTTAGCGGTTACCAAATGCGCGGCGATGAACCAGTAGAAAAACCCCAGGAAGCTCGTGATAACGGTACTTCCATAGAGATGCGCGGCGTTTTTGATCAACGGCCCTTCCAGGGCCTTCTTTAGTCCCTCATTAAGCCGCTCTAGGATTGTAGACGAAGACGACGATGACCCCGTAGATTCTGGCTTAGCCTCTATTGTCATGGTGTGTGCATTTCGATGCGTACTGACGTCGGAAGCATGCTGTGCGAACAAGCTCTAAGGAACTATCGGCCGGGCCTAAACCAGCACGGTCTAGACTTGTTGGTGGATCGGTTTTGACCGCCTTTTAATGGTACTTCGCCGATGGGCTGTTCCTCCAGCGTGTGGGCAAGGCGCAACCGGGCTGCAACCAATTCCTGCGATTGCGTGAGTTTCGCCGCGTCAGTTCTCTCCATGGAGGCGTCCAAGAGCAGGGCGCGTGCAAGATGCGGGGGGGAATCCGACCTCTGTCGAGCGCCGGATCCGTCAGGTCGGTCAGCGGCGACGTACGTCCATTGGGGGCAAGACTGAGCAGCGGACCTGGGACAATGGATGCTACTGCGGCACCGTGTGTGGGATTTCACTCAGCGATGAGGAGGACTGGGTGATGATGCGGAATCGCCGCATGGCCATGGGAACGAAAAATGCCACCTGGCACCATGCCAATACCACGGCCGCAATGCCTATCGAGACGATCCCGTAGCGATCGATCAACAAGAGGATTAGGGAAAAATAGATTGCAGCACTAGCAATATTTGCTATGGCTATTGCAAGCATTCGTTTTTCTATCCATGCCAGCGAAAAGTTAAATGCGGCCACCGCCGCACCCGGTAGCGATAGCAGCAATAAACGTAAGAGCAGGGTGCCATTCTCCGCGTACGTCGGCCCGAAGATACGCAAAATCTCCGGCGCAAAGGCCACACCGACGACGATCATCGGCCCGAGAAGGATGATCCCAGCCCGGACGGTGATTTTGGCATGTTGAATCAGCTCCTGTGGCTCGTGGGAGGCCTCGACCAGGAACGACGTGACGAGGTTCAACATCAGCAGGCCGACGCCGCCCGTCGAGATGAGCGCGGGCAAGTAGTACTGGGCTTCGGCGACCGATCCGAGTCGATTGATCACAATGAGCGCGACGATCGACGGCGAGAGCATCGTGATCAGTGTGACGGCGTACTGCCCCGCGCCGAGCCTGAAGAGCACTCGCCGGGTCGGGTAGTTCTCGCTGGCGGGATTGAGGCCCTCATGACGAGGAATGTGCCTCCTGAACAGGAACCCGCTCACGGCGGCGATGGCGACCACGACCGGCACCGTCCACGCCAGGAACAGGCCTTGGCTCGTCGTAAAGACGAGAAAGACGGGCAGCAGCACGATCTTTGCCACGGCGAAGAGGATGTTCTCGACCGGTACCCAATGGGTGGCACGCAATCCTGTCAGCACTGAGTCCTGCAGGACGAAGATGGTCCAGCAGACGACAGAGACGACGAACAATGCCCTCCACACCAGTTCGGCGGGAATGTAAGCGCCGCCGAAGCCCAAACCGAGGTAGCCGACTGCAACAACAAGAGCGACGAGGCTGCACAACGCGTACGCCTGGGTCACGAATTTGCGCGTTCGGTTGCCGGTGACCGGGAGGAATCGGTCGAAGATGGACGTGAAACTCATCTGCGCCAGCTGAGCGAGCAACACCATCGCCGCGATCTCTGAGGACGCTCGTCCGACTTGATTGGGTGAAGCCAGGTGCGCCGCGGTGGCCCAGAAGACGATGCCGAGCATCCCGGTGCCGCCAGAAGATGTCATCAACGCGACGGCGTTCCTGATGAGCCGCCCATTCCAGATGCGTTTGTGCGGGGCCCGCTGGTGCTTCGGCTTGTGCCGAACCGTCTTGTTCGTCGGCTCGGGGTAGGCGGGTCTAAATGGCTGGCTCGGCGGTTCGGCTAGCCGGATTTCCCTGTTTTTCACCATCCGGCTCATTCAACCTGCCTGCCCATACGTCAAATAGTGTCCTGCTGTCGCCAAAACTACGGTTGATGTGCGCTCCCCGTTTCAACCGCATGAGTGTCCTTTTCAGGACCCTTCCGAGGTGCTGGGCCGGCACGGGGCAATACTAACCCTGGGGCAAGAGGTGCGCCGCATTGGAGGTCCCCCTGGGGTGGGGGCCTGAAGGGGTGACGCCAGTGGTCCAGGTCCCCTAGCTCACGGGGGACCGATTGCGGCGCTACAACGGCCGAACGTAGGGAGTGCTCCGGATTTCGCTAGATAGAGGTGGGTGAGAGGCCTAGGAGGGCGTTAAGCCAAAGTTGATTACGGTTTTGTTCGCAATGAAGCCTTCTGCATAACGCGCATTGCACTCGATTCCGCGTAGTCTGAGCATAGCGCTGAAGGTCTCGTCGCCCCACCATCCACGTGCCGTTTGGGACGGGAAGCAGTTATTCAGGAGGGCAATCTTCTGTCCGGCAATTGCTTCGTCCAGAGCTACAAAGTGCGTTACCTGGCCCAGGTCGCCATCCCACTTCGGGATCTCGTAGTGCAGGACAAGAACGCCTCGCCAGACGGTTGAAACCAACTCGGCGATGAGGCGGTGATCCTGATGAGAGTCGTCGGTGCGTGGGGCGAAGACAAGGTCCGGATGGCAGGCCTGCGCGACATCTTCGAGTTTTTGTTTCACCTCGTCCCAATATCCCGGAAGGCGCCCGTCGGGCAAGCTGTGCAGATGATGGGTGATGGTTGCCCCTGACATGAATTTGGCGGCCGCCGTGCGGGCTTCCTGGTGACGGTCCTCAGAGCCGGTCATCACTACGTAGTCGACGGTGAGGTCGCGTGAAGCAGCGAGAGCCAGAAGCGTGCCTCCACATCCGATTTCGATGTCATCTGGGTGCGCCCCCAGACATGCCACTGCCAACGGCCCGCTAGGAAGTACGAAATCGATCACGCAGTCCGTCGCAGCTGTGGGAAAGGTGACATGCAAATGTTTTTACCCTGCGGTCAGGGCGGGAAGCCAATCGAAGGCACTTCCATCGGTGGTGTCGAACCGCTCAGAGGAGCTTTTTCCCGCCAAGGCATCCAGGGGCAGTTGCCGCTCTGGTAGAGCTGCTCCAGCACCGCCCGTTCTTTCAATGTATCCATAGGGGCCCAGAACCCGTCGTAGGGATATGCCTGCATCCGACCCGCCTGCGCCGCAGCAACGCAGGCGTTCATCACGAGGTCCTCGCCCTCGTTGAGGTAATCAAAAATCTCCCGGCGCAGAACGAAGTAGCCGCCATTGATCCTGATGTCCATGTCGGCTACCGGGACAAACCCATGGACACGGGTGTCGTCACGGAGCGTGACGACATGAAAGCTTTCTTGAGGTTTGATGGCCAGCATGGTTGCAATGTCGTCGCCGTCACTCAGAAGTTTCACCATTTCGTCGATGGGGGCATCAGTCAACACATCGCCATAGTTGGCAAGAAACATCGCATCGTCGTCCAGGTGATGCCGCACTCGCCGTAGGCGCTCGCCGATTGGCGTTTCGATCCCAGTGTCGGCGAAGGTGATCTTCCAGTCGCTGATGTCGGTTTCGAGGAGCTCGATCTGTTTCCCCCCCTTGGAGAGCACAAAGTCGTTTGAGGCGGTCTCCTCGTAGTTCAAGAAGTATTCCTTCACAGATCGAGCTCCGTGACCAAGGCAGAGTATGAATTCGGTGTGCCCAAAGTGTGCGTAGTAGCGCATTACATGCCAGAGCACCGGTCGGTAGCCGATCGGCATCATAGGTTTAGGAGCAGAGTCCTCGCTGGTCCGCATCCTCAATCCAAGTCCACCACAAAACAGCACGACCTTCATGACAACCTCACCGCTCTCAAATGACTTCGAGCTTGGGCAAAGCGACGACCAGCTGGGCGCCCCATTGGCGGGTGTAGGCAAGCTGCTCGGCAATCTCGTCGCGCAGGTTCCAGGGCATGATCACGATGTAGTCCGGCTTCGTCTCAGCCAGATGTTCAACCGGGTAGATCGGTATGTGCGTCCCCGGGAGGAATTTGCCGTGCTTAAACGGATTCCGGTCCACGGTGTACGCGAGCAGGTCCGACCTGATCCCGCAATGATTGAGCAGTGTGTTGCCCTTTCCGGGGGCGCCGTAGCCGGCCACCGTTGCACCCTTGCGAGAGCAGTTGACAAGAAACTCCATCAGGTCGTTTCGAATTGCGGCGACGGCGGAACCGAATCCCTCATGTCCTTCCAGATCATGGAGGCCAGCGGCCTCTTCGTCCGCGAATACTTTTGCGACACTGGGGGAGGGCGTGTCGGCATTCGCGTCGGGGGTCGACCACGTTCGCAATGAGCCGCCGTGCGTTGCGAGCTCCTCCACGTCGACGACCGTCAGACCGGCCTTCGCGAGGACTCGCTGCGTGGTGAGAAGTGAGAGGTAGGAGAAGTGCTCGTGGTAGATGGTGTCGTACTCGCGCGATTCCACCAGGCGCAGCAGGTGTGGGATTTCGATGCTCACGAACCCTGTATCGGAGACAAGCGCGCGAAGTCCGCGTGCAAAATCGACGATGTCAGGAACGTGAGCGAAGACATTGTTGGCTACCACGAGGTCGGCGCGTCCATGCTCCGCCGCGACTTCACGGCCGGTTTCGGCGCCGAGAAAGCGGACTTCCGTGGGGACCCCCCGGGCGACTGCCGCCTCGGCCACGTTGGCCGCGGGCTCGATGCCCAGCGAACGTATTCCACGCGCAACCGCGTGTTGTAGCAGGTATCCATCGTTACTCGCGACCTCCACGACGAAGGAATCGTCACCGAGCCCAAGTCTCTCTACGGCGTAGTCGACGAATCGGCGTGCATGCTCAACCCAAGAGTCGCTATAGGACGAAAAATACGCATAGTCAACGAATATGTCGGAGGCGGCGATATAGGCGGGCAGCTGTACGAGAAGACAGGAGGAGCAAACTCGCACGTGCAAAGGGTAGAAGGGCTCCATCTGGTCGAGCTGCTCTGCGTTGATGAACAACTCGCATGGTGGCGACATGCCCAGGTCCACGAACGTCTTAGTGAGCGGTGCGCCGCAGAGGCGGCAAGGGGGCGCGATCAACGGTACGTTCCCTGCGAGGCAGCAATCCGGAGTTCGCCATTGAGTCGACCTTGGTCGATCAACTGACTGATGCGCGCCAATCTGACAAACCGTGGACCCTCGAAGTCCTCGGTGGTGAGGCCGTAGCGGGTCATGTCGCGAGCCAGTTCCGCTATTCCGGTCGCCACCGTCCAGTGTGGCTTGAACGCCGGCAGCAGCTCGCCGATTTTGGTGAAGTCGACACGATAGTCCCGCTTGTCGGGTCCAGCGCTCTCGGCGAAAGTGACGGGGCAGCTCAGAGCTTCGGAAACCTGGAGCGCGATGTCCCGAATCTGGACGACGTCTTCATCTCGTCCAACATTGAAGGCTTGGTTATGGACGACGTCGCGAGGTGCGTCGAGCGCAGCGAGGAACGCACGCGAGATGTCTTCTATGTGTACCAAGGGTCGCCAGGGCGACCCGTCTGACTGCAGCCGCACCTCCCCCTGGGTAAATGCGGTGCCGGTCAAATTGTTGACGACGATATCGGCTCTAAGCCTCGGCGAAGACCCGTAGGCGGTGGCATTCCGAAGGTAGACGGGGCTGAAGCTGTCATCAGCGAGCTTGCTGATTCCCTGTTCGGCAAGAACTTTGCTCTCGCCATAGGGCGTGACCGGATTGAATTCGCCATCTTCGGCCACCGGGGCGTCTCCGGCGGCGCCATAGAGAGAACACGACGACGAAAACAAGAACAGCGGGACTCCTGCCTCCTTCGCCATGGCAGCCACGTGAATGGCTCCTTCGGCGTTAACGGAGTAGGTGGCGTTGGGATTGAGATGTCCGATCGGGTCGTTCGACACAGCTGCCAGGTGCACGACGGCATCAAATCCCTCGAGTTGGGAGGGCGTGACATCACGAATGTCGCACGCTGTCGAATCCTCCAGATCCTCCATCGGCCCAAAATCACAGCCCTCGTACCAACCGGCATCCAATCCGAATACGTGGTGACCTTGCGCGCGAAAGAAGGGGACGAGCACAGCCCCGATGTACCCACGATCACCAGTGACAAGCACCCGCTTCGGCATCCGCCAAGGATACTCCAGGAATTTGCCACAAGCAGAAGGAGCAGCGCCTTTGCAACCATTTTGACACCAATAATCGCTTCAGAGCCCGAAGATAGAGTTACAGGCTGTGATGCAGGAGAGAAGGCCTGTCGCATTGGTCGTCGGAGCGACAGGGGGGATCGGGAAAGCCGTAGCCACCTCCATTGCTGATACCCACTCGGTCTGGCTCGCCGGTCGCAATGAAGCAGCGATTGCTGAACTGGCCGAAGCGTTGCCTGACGCCAACGGCTGGACCGTCGACCTTTCGGACAGTCGAGGTCTCTCCGACCCTCCCCCGGGACTTTCCGAGCTGAGCCTCCTCGTCCATTGTGCCGGTTCCTTCGCGATGGGGACGATCGGCGAAACACCTATCGAGCACTGGCGGGAATTATTCGACATAAACCTCTTCGGCGTCGTCGAACTCACAAGAGCCGTATTGCCCGCTCTCCGGGCGTCCCAAGGGCGCGTGATCGTCGTCAATTCGACGGCGGTCTCTGGGTCGCCCGCTCATCGCTCTGCGTTCGCCGCCAGTAAGGCAGCATTGCGGGCGTTCGCCACCGCCCTGCACGAAGAGGAACGGGACAACGGTATTCGGGTGACGAGCGTCTATCCGGGCCGAGTCGATACCAAGGGGCAACGAGCCGTCAGGAAGGCGGAACAGGGGCTCTACGAAGCGGATCTTTACCTGAGTCCTGACTCAGTGGCGGCAGCGATTCTCTGGGTCATTTCAGCTTCGCCGGACACGCACATCACCGAGTTCGAGGTAAAGCCTGCGCGACGTTGAAGGCCATTCGCCCGCGTTTGGCCATTCAGACGAACGACTCGAATTGTTGAGCGGCTCGATCTGCGAGGTAGGTTGCGATGGCCATGCTGGCGGTCGCCGCTGGTGAGGGCGCATTGCGAACGTGCAGAAAATCTCCCTCTGCGCCGAGGCGGAAATCATCGACTAGCGAACCATCGGGGTCGACGGCCTGAGCGCGCACACCCGACGGTCCCCACACGAGGTCCGTGCGTTCGATTTCGGGGACAAACCGACGAACGGCGCGCAGGAATGCGTTCTTGTTCCAGTCACGCCACATCTCCGATGCTCCGGTTCGCCAATAGCGCCGGGCCAAGCGACGGAATCCGGGGGCGGCGATCACCGATTTGATGTCTTGGGCTCTGAAGTCGCTGCGGCGATACCCCTCGCGGTGGAACGCAAGTACCGCATTGGGACCCGCAAGGACTCGGCCATCCGCTGTGCGGGTGAGGTGGATTCCAAGGAAGGGAAATCGAGGATCGGGTACGGGGTAGATAAGCCCGCGCACCATTTCCGCCGCTGGTTCTGTGAGGGTGTAGTAATCGCCACGGAATGGGACAATTTGCTCTTGCGGGTCGGATCCCGTCATCCTGGCCAGTTGATCCGCATGGAGTCCGGCGCAGGAGACCACATGACGGGTTGCGACCGTTCCGTTGCTCACCCTCAACAGATGATGCTGCGCTTGCGGTGAGATCGAGGTCAGTTCCACACCCAGATCGATATTTCCTCCGGCCTGGCGAATGTCGGCTGCCAGCGCTGCCGCCACCAGGCGATAATCGATAATGGCGGTAGCAGGAGACCAGAGTGCCGCGCGTCCGACCGCATGAGGCTCAATTCCCTTCAGGCCATCGGGACCCAGCATTTCGATGCCGGGCACACCGTTGGCATCGCCCCGGCGACGCAGTTCTTCGAGCGCCGGAAGTTCGGATTGATCCCCTGCGATTACTAATTTTCCACAGCGAACGACGGGAATGCCGTTTTCCTCCGCATACCGCTCCAAAGATTCCTTGCCTTCCCGACACAGCCGCGCCTTGAGCGACCCGGGTTGGTAATAGAGACCTGAATGCAGCACCCCGCTGTTGTGCCCGGTCTGGTGGGCGGCAAGACCCGACTCTTTGTCCACTACGAGTAGTCGGATCCACGGATTCCTTCGCAGAAGCTCGCGAGCAGTGGCGAGGCCCAGTATGCCGGCCCCGACGACGACGACGTCATAGACATTCCGGATTGCGCCGCTCGACTCGTGGGATTCGGTCACCTGCGGGGGTGAAGCGGTCACTGCCTGCTGCGTTTCGCTCGGAATGCGCCCTCTCGAAGTGCCGAGCTGAGTGACGACTCGCCCTTGCCGGATCCCGAAGAGAAAACGAGGACAGCATCCGCCGGAGGATCTCCATAAAGTCCTCTGACGAATGCTTCGTCGAACGGCTCCTCAGACGCTGCATTTACGAAGTCACGCAGTGACGTGCCGGTGCACTCGGCATCGACGATCGGGGCGCCTATACCTTGCACCACGTCGCGCCGATCGACGGTCCTGAAGTCGATGCTGAATCGTGTCCGTCCTGATTGATTCGGAATTGTTGCGTGAAGATGCGTGCCGGAGAAGAGCAAAACCGAGCCCGGTTGCACCAAAAAGGTCGAATAAATGTCCGGACTGTGGTTCGGCGCCTCCGGCCGCGACTGAGTCTCAACGCGCGTCTGCGTGGCAGTCTTCAGGCGGTCCTGGTTTATGGCGTAGTAGTCGAACCCAGAGGAGGTATTTTCGACGGGCGCCGCGAATCGCGCAAAGTCGAATTTCATTGCGTTGGTCTTGCAGACCTCGAAGATCGGCAGCCACCAGTTGATCTGTTGAGCCGGCGCTGAGTACCAGGTGTCGCGGTGCCACGGAAATGCGAAGGCGATTCCCGTGTTGAGGTGGTTGAGCGGAAAGGCCGTTCGCACTCTCAGAAGATCTGTGTGCGTGTCCTCGAGGGGGAACCCGACTTCCTCGATGATGGAACGGAGAAGGGCTTTCGAGCGAGGATCACGCATGAACGTCGGTTTCCACTTGGCCAATATGACGGCTACTTCCTCGGGTGAGAAATGGAGGTGAGCTTCCTCGGGATCAAACGGAGCGAAGATGTCAACCAGCTGTTCGCGGGCAAGATCGACCAATCCGACGACAGCCTCGATCCGGGTGTAGACAACCACATCACCGTCATAGATGAAGTGACGGATGTCGCCACCTTGCGTTCTTGGGTCTACAAGGATCGTTGTCATGGAGGAGTGGCCATTTTGCGCTCGTTGTTGTTCTCGGCGGGAATCGAAGAGGGTCAGGCACCAAGTTTCGAGAGAACTTCTGCCAGGGGCGGCGCCGCGAGATCCCGATCCGACATGGAGGTCATCGGGAGCGGCCAAGGGATTGCCAGTTCGGGGTCATCCCAGAGTATGGCAACGTCCTCCGACGGGTCATGGGCCCGATCGATTCGGTAGGTGGTGTCGGCGGGATCGGTCAGTGCTTGAAAGCCATGCGCACAACCCGCCGGAATGTAGACCGACGTTTGCGCGTCGCCGGTGAGTTCGAACGACGCCCAACGACGGAACGTGGGGGAGTCGGGGCGAAGGTCAACGACGACATCGAAGATTGCGCCCGAAGAACAGCGAACGATCTTCGCCTCCCCTTCGCCCGATCGTAGGTGCAGGCCGCGGACAACTCCCTTAGCGGACCGGGAAAGGGAGTCTTGCACGAAAGAGCATGGGTCGATCCCGGCTGAGCGTACGATTTCGGCGTCAAACGTCCGGGAGAACATCCCTCTTTGATCCCGAAAGGGCGCGGGCGTGAAGACAAAGACGCCATGCAATTCCGAACAGCTGAATTCCATTTGGCCCTCCGTGTCGTCACTTCCCGTCCACGTAGTACAGGAGTCCCCGACGGTGAGTCATGATACATGCATGACAGCCGACGCCAGTGAAGCAGCGGCCGGGATGCTGTGTCGGGGCTGCGCTTCGGACAAGACGTCCGTGGTGGCGGACCTCGGCGTCATCCCGGCGTCAGATTGGTTCCCCCTGATTGATGACCCGGCCCATGATCCACGCTGGCCGCTGCGGCTCTACATGTGCGAAGTCTGCCTTTTGGTCCAGCTGGGTCCGGACGTCCATCCGGCACCGGAGCCGCCACGCGCTGATCGAATCTGCGACATCGCGAGCCCATGCAACGCAATCTGCGATTGAGGTAATGCGCGTCGAGGACCTCGAACCCGGAGCCAGCTTCATCGAACTGGACAGCCATCATGGGGGGTCATGGTCGGAGGGCTTCCTTCAGGCGGGAATGGTGCAACGCTCGGAGAACCTCACTGCCGATTTGGTCGTGGATGTCCATGCGTTAGCCCACGAAGAGGATCTGGGTGCACCTCTGGCCGCTCACGCCGTTCGACTCGCCGAGGGTGGTCGGCTCGTACTTGAATTCCATCATCTGCTACCCCTTCTGGAGCAATCGCAGGTTGACACCATTCGTCACGGCCATTGGGTCTACCTCTCGCTGCTCAGCATGCACCGGCTGCTTGGTCGCCACGGCCTCGTGGTGACACGCGCCGTCGAGGTGCCGGTATTCGGGGGAAGCCTGCGGGTGACGGCTGGGCGGACCCGCGACAACCCAGCGGTAGACGCCAGCGTCGAGGCCGTTCTTGCTGCCGAACGGGAACAAGGACTTGACGCCACCGATGGCCTTTCGGATTTTGGACGGCAAGGACGGGCGGTCGCCAACAGCTTTTACGAGCATTTGCTCGAACTCCGTGAAGCGCGGGTTTCGGTTGCCGGCTATGGCGCGCCATCCAAGGCGCCGGTGTTACTGGCGCTGGCAGGTATCGACGAGTCGTTGCTGCCCTACACCGTCGATCTTTCGCCGGAAAAAGAGGGTCGACGCTTGCCTGCGACGAAGATCCCGATCTTCCGTCCCGAGGAACTCATCCGCCGAGAACCTCAGGAGGTCGTGGTGTTTACCTGGGACATCGTCGACGAAGTCGCCGCGCAACTCGCCGCCGCCGCCTCCGCCGCTGGGTCCGGTTGGAGACCACGCCTCTACGTGCCCCTACCCGTGGCCGGGTACGTGGGGGAGTAACGCAGCTGGCGTGGCGGCCAGTGGCAACGCATCCTTCGCTTGCCGCCACCTCGCTCCACCTCGCCCCGAGGGTGACGACCGTTGGTTCCATCAAGAATTGTGATGCATAGCAACAGTCAACATGATGTGGTGCTCTCTGGTGACCTCGAGTCTGGAGTGCCTCGCTCGAGGGATTTTTTCTATTTCGCATTTTTTCGTTGCAATTGAACGTTTTCGTTGAGAGTCGCCGCAGTGAGCCGTGATGTTCGTGGTGTCGAGTATGAAGATTCGGTTTCGGATGCCGCCAATTGCAGTGAATTGCCTGAGGACCAACTCTTTTAGAGCCTCCTTTTTCCCAGCTTCCTTTTTCGGTTTTCCCGCAGATCCGAGGAAAGAATTTCCCTGGTGAAAGGTTGTTTACGATGCAGCCGCCTGTGTGCCGATGGAGGGACCACAGCGCTCGCCACAAAGACGGACGGCGGCGGACCGAACCAGCATGGCCCGAGCAGTCCACTGGACCTCGCACCGATGCCCCGCTAGCTTGTCGGTCAGGTGCTGGGTTTCCCAGCAAAACATGCGTGCGGTGGAGACGCAACGCCGGCAGTGCCCTCTAGTGGGCCGCGCCCAAATTTGTGATTTGTACCGGCTGCTGCGTTGAGCGGCCGTCCTCCCAAGAGTGAAAGGAAAGCAATCGTTTTGCATCGTTACACCAAGAGAATTCCTATCCATGCCAAAAAGCCCGCTCACGCCAAGCGACCGGCTCACGCCAAGTCGGCACCGGTGACCGGCAAGGGGCCGACACGAGGCCGGCTTTCGCCCGTTGTCGCCGCCGTTGGTGTCTTCGCCGTTACAACGGGCGTTGTCGCCGGAACGTCCTCGGCTGGCGTGACGGGTGGTCATGGCGTGAACTTGTCAACCAACCTGTCGTCGACCGATGCGTTGCACTTCGCGAACCCCTTCCTCGGAACGAAGGGTCGATGCCTCGACGACCACCTCGACGACGGCACCCGTTACCACGACAACCGGGGCGCCGCCCGTGACAGCATCGTCTGCTGTCCGCCCCACGACCACCTCCACCTTGCGAGCGCCGGTCGTGGCTGTCGCCGCGGCACCGACACCGACCCCGGCGGCGATCGCCGGCTCCGGAGCGAAGGTTCCGCTCGCGCCGGCCAGTCTCCAGGCTCCGACCAATTTGATCTTTGACGACGAATTCTCCTCGGGATCGCTCAACACGAGCGTCTGGTCGCCAAATTGGTTCGGCAACGGCAATACCCAAAACGGGACCGTTATGGAGTCGGGCAACGTATCGGTCGATGCCAACGGCCTCGAGTTGACACTCAACAGCAACAGCACGGGTGCCATCGTCAGTTCCAACCCGTCAGACGGGCAGCCTGGGCATACGGGGTTCCAAATGGCGCCGAGTCCCGGTAGGCCGGTCTATGTCGAATATACGGCCACCCTGCCCTCGTCCGGGGCGCAGATCGCCAACTGGCCCGGGCTGTGGCTCACCGGGCAGAATTGGCCTGAGACCGGAGAAATCGACGTCATGGAAGGCTTCGGCACGAGCCAGTACCACATTGAGTACGGTCCGAATTCTCATGCCGTCTCGAATCCCGGTGGCGTCGGTGGCACCACCGCCGGCACCCACACCTTCGGGGTGCTGTGGTCCACCACGGGCGTCACCTTCGTCTACGACGGGCGCGTCGTCGGTTCAGAGCCCGTTCCGCTGAGCGGTCCGATGTACCTCGTCATGGAGAACTCGCTCGGTTCGCCCGGTGTCCTCGGTGCCACCGTCACTGTGCGTGATGTGCGGGTGTGGCAGTAGCGTCCCCGTCCCCGTCCCCGTCCGGACCCGGATCGGGGGACCGGACTCAGACTGAGGCGGAAAACCTGATCCGGGCCGCACGTCTCTCGTTGATGTAGCCGTGGCTGACGAACCACCGGGCGGAATCCTCCAGTGCCTCCTGGGCCGCCCGGGGGGAGTAGCCCAGCTCCATCCGGGCCCGTGTGTCGTCGAACATCATGTTCGTGGTCGACATCCGGGCTGACTCGAGGGCGACGCTCGGTTCGCGACGGAGCAAGCGACCCTCGAGGAGCTGTGAGAGAGCCCCGACACCAAGTGCCACGCTTTTGGGAATTTGGAATCTGGGTGCCGGCAAGCCGGTGCAGGCCGCGAGCCGGGCGAGGAACGAGCCCATACTCATGTTTTCCCCGCCCACGATGTAGCTGCGTCCAACCGCTCCACGCTCGAGCGCCAGCAAGTGGCCGAGAGCCAGGTCGTCCACATGGACCACGTTCAGGGTTGTGTCGACGAACGCCGGTACGCGGCCGTTGAGGAATTCGGTGACGAGTTTGCCGGTCGGTGTAGGTCTGGTATCTCGGGGACCGAGGGGAAATGTCGGAAGAACCAGAGAGACAGGGACTCCTTGTGCGGCCGCCCGCAGCACTTCGTGTTCGGCCACATACTTCGTCCTCTTGTACAGACCGAAAAGATGCGCGACATCGGCGTAACGGGTCTCGTCGGCGGCCTGTCCCTGAGCGGCGCCGTCCAGTCCGATGACACCCACGGTGCTCGTGTAGATCACCCGCTCACAGCTTCCGCGGCGTGCCGCCTCCATGAAATTGAGGGCTCCACCGACGTTCACGTCGTAGAAATCCTTCGGGTACTTGGTCCAGAAGCGATAGAGCGCGGCCAGATGGAAGATGAATCGTGCACCTGCGCATGCGGCGACGACGCGATCAGTGTCGCGGACATCGACCGGGATGCGTTCAACGTCAAGACCTTCGAGGTTCTGATGGTTGCCATTTGGCTCGACGAGCGCGACGACCCGCGCACCGCGGGCGAGGAGCACGCGGACAACGGCAGAACCGATGAACCCCGCCGCTCCGGACACGACGACTCGATCGCCCTCGTCGAGGGAGAGCGCGTCAGGACTCTCTGGAGGAAGGGTCATAGAGACGTGGTCTGCACGGCGTTCCCGTTCGAGGGGACGGCGCCACTGTGCTCATGCGCGGTTCCGTTACCGTTCCGGGGAGGGAGCGCATACGGGGCTTCGGGTCGCACTTTTCCGGATCGACGAAGTGCCCCTTTGGCCATGGTCCGGCCGAACTCGAGGAAAAGGCCGTAACCGTCGTGAGCATCTTTCAGGACGTCATCCAACGCCCCGACGAAATAGTCGATCTCCTCCTGTCCGCAGATGAGGGCAGGAAGAAGCTTGATGATGTCGACGTTGTCCGCGGCCACCTGCGTCAGAATGCGGTGCCGTTGGAAGAGGGGGACCACCATCATCTGGGAGAAAATGGCGGGCCGCAGACGTTCGAGCGTGTTGAAACGTCGTCGGAGAGCCTTCGAGGTCGGAGGACCGAATTGCAAACCGATCATCAGCCCTTTGCCCCTGACCTCTTGGAACATTTCGTACCGCTCGACCAGCGGCGTGAGTGCAGCCACAAAGGCATCACCCGTGATACGCGCCCTCTCGACGATGTTCTCATCCTCGAACGTGGCCAACGTGGCGAGGCCGGCCACCATGGCCAGCTGATTCCGGCCGAAGGTCGTCGAGTGTTTGAGAGCTTTTTCAAGGGAGCTGTAGACAGAAGTGAGGATGCGATCCGACGTGAGAACTGCCCCAACCGGGACGTACCCTCCCGAAAGAGCCTTTGAGACCGTGATGATGTCCGGCTCGAGTCCCCAGTGCTCGTAGCAAAAGAATTTTCCGGTTCGCCCTAGGCCGGTCTGCACCTCGTCCATGACGAGCAGCGTTTTGTGGCGGCGGCAGAGCTCTTGCACCTCGTGCCAGTACTCGGGTGATGCCATGTACACGCCTTTGCCCTGAATGGGCTCGACAACGAAGGCCGCGACGTCCCCCAGACGCAATTGGTTGCGGAGCGCCGAAATGTCACCGAAAGGCACCGGCACGCAGCCCGGGATCAGTTGGCCGAAGCCATCTTGGAAATCGGCTCCTCCGTTCAGCGCGAGTGCTCCGGTCGTCAGGCCGTGAAACGCGTGTTCAGCAAAGAGAATCCTGGGTCGGCGCGTCGCCTGCCGTGAGAACTTGATGGCTGACTCGATGGCCTCCGCTCCGGAGTTACAGAAGAAGACCCGGTTGATGTTCTCGGCACAGTGGGCCACCAACTGCTCGGCCAGCAAACCTGGCAGGAGGGCACAGTCCATCTGGACCATGTTCGGGAGGTCGAGTTCGATGGCCTGGTGGAGTGCAGCTTTTATTGCCGGATGACTTCGCCCGAGGGCGTACACGCCGAAGCCCGAGAGAAAATCCAGGTACCGCTCGCCCTCGGCGTCGAAAAGGTATGACCCCGCTCCCCGGACATAGAAGCGGTCGAATCCGATCGTCTTGAGTACTCGGGCCAGTTGATGGTTCAGATGCTTCTCGTGCAGCGCGTAGTTCTCGCCGTGGCGAGCTCGCAGCAGCTCTGCGACGTCGAATGGCATTGCCCTACAGTACGGCATCTACCAGGCTCGATGAGCAATTCCGGCAGGCAACGGAACGTGGTGCAGCCTGCGCTCAAGGATCGGATCGCGTCCAATGCACGACATCGTCGACCTCGCCGCTCTCGACGTCGTAGATGAAACCGGCGATCAACGTGAGGGGGCCGAGATACGACATTTGGGCCAGGAGGGCGATGTCCTCACGGAGGGCGGCGGCGTGGTCGTCGATGGGGAAGAATCCGAGGTCAGCGCCTGTGACGGCGCGTAATTCCTCGTCGGTAACCCCCGCCAGGCCGCAATTGGTGTGCTGCATCACCACAACCGTGTCGACTCCCAGTACATGAGTGGAGAGGGCCAGGCTCCGTAGCACGTCGTCGGTGACCCGACCTCCGGCATTGCGGATCACATGGGCCTCACCGAGGTGCAACCCGAGTACGGCGAAGACATCGATGCGTGCGTCCATGCACGTGACAACCGCCAGCCGGCGACCGGGACGAGGATCGGCGACGTTGGCCCGGGCGGCGGCATAACCCCTGTTGGCGGCGAGGAGCTCGGTGATCTCGTCCATGATTCCTGAGACGGTAACAGCACTCCGTGGCGGAGTCACAGGCCGGACGGCCGCCCACAGGGCAAACTCAGCGTGAGAGGCTCCCGGGCGTGAACGAGGCCCGAACGGGGCGGCCTAGATGCCAGTTGGGGGGCACGGTTCGCTAGATTGTCGCCTCAATGACCCCCAGCACGCAGTCCAAGGCACAACGGCGAGCGGAATCGCAACGCAAGGCGGCGGAGCGCCGGGCAGCGGAGTTGCGGGCGAAAAGAGTCCGCACCACCGTGAGGTACGGCGGGGTCCTGGTGGTGGTCCTGGTGGTGGTCCTCGTTATCGTGCTCCTCGCCGGCAAATCACCGAGTACGCCCACCGCCAAGTCGGCCGCAGACGTCAAGACCGTGCCGATCCCGTCTTCCCTGCAGATGGTCGCGGATCCCCCGACGACACCCGGTTACGAAGGCATTCCGATTCCGATCGGGCCCAAGCTGGCCACTCTTTCCACCGCTGCCACGGGGCAGACGGTGGACGGGGTCCAATGCCAGACCAACGAGCAGCTGGTCTCACACGTCCACACACATCTCACCGTCTTCGTGAACGGCAAGGCCCGGGTCATTCCCTACGGGGTCGGTGTTCCAGGGGCCGAAGCGATACAGACGCCGCACGGTGCTTTCGTCGAGACCGGGAGTTGTTTCTACTGGCTCCATACGCACCAGGAGGACGGTGTTCTCCACGTGGAGTCGCCCAGCACGGCGCTGAGCTTCACGCTCGGGCAGTTCTTCAAGATCTGGGGACAGCCACTGAGCTCCACCCAGGTCGGGCCGGCAACGGGGAACCTCACCGTGTTCTTCACCGCACCCGGGAAGAAGGTGGGGATCTACAAAGGGAACCCGGCCGACCTTCCGCTCGGCGACCATTACCAGATTCAGATCGACGTCGGCACGCCGGTGGTCAAACCGGTCCAGATCACCAACTGGGGCGACCTGTAACCCGGTGCACTGTGACGCAGTCGTCGTCGGACTAGGTCCTGGAGGAGAACATGTAGCGGGAAGTCTCGCCGAGGCCGGTCTCGACGTCGTCGGCATCGAAGCCGAGCTCGTCGGGGGCGAGTGCCCTTATTGGGGCTGCATCCCCTCCAAAATGATGGTGCGAGCAGCCAATCTGTTGGCCGAGGGTCGACGCATACCGGGCAATGCCGGATCGTCGGTCATCACTCCCGACTGGGCCCCGGTGGCGCGGCGTATCCGCGAGGAAGCCACCGATTCGTGGGATGACAAGGTGGCCGTCGATCGTTTCGTCGGCAAGGGCGGACATTTCATCCGGGGCCGTGCCCGGGTGACGGGTCGCGAGTCCGTCGAGGTCGACGGCGAACAGATCATCGCCGGCAAGGCGCTGGTTCTTGCTTCGGGGGCCCGCGCCTGGGTCCCACCGATGTTCGCCGATATCCCGCACTGGACGAATCGAGAGGCCATCGCCACCGAAACGGTCCCGGCATCGCTTCTGGTCATCGGCGGGGGAGCGGTCGGTCTCGAGATCGGCCAGGTGATGTCCAGGTTCGGGACGAAGGTGACCATTGTCGAGATGGGGGAACGTCTCGCGGGTTCCGAAGAGCCCGAGGTTTCCGACATGCTCGCCCGGATACTGCGTCAGGAAGGCATTGAGGTGCATACGGGGGTGGACATCGCGAGTGTCTCGTCATCCGACGCGGCGGGTTGCACTGTGCGCATGGGTGACGGATCCTCGCTCTCGGCCGAACGCGTGCTGGTGGCGACCGGCCGGCGCTCTGATCTCGAGGGCCTGGGGGTCGGAGCGCTCGGACTCGATGACACGGCGCATGACCTTCCGGTCGATGCGCGCATGCGTGTCGTCCCGGGAGTCTGGGCCGTTGGCGATGTCACCGGAAAGGGTGCGTTCACCCACCTCGCCATCTACCAGGCGAGGATATGTGTGGCCGACATCCTCGGACATCCCATCGGTGAGGCGGATTATCGAGCCGTGCCAAGGGTGACATTCACCGATCCCGAGATTGCGTCGGTCGGGCTGAGTGAAGCACAAGCCCGGAAGGCCGGGGGCGACGTCCGTGTCATGACCGAGCCGATTGCGCAATCGGCCCGAGGGTGGATCAACAAGGGTGAAGGTCTGGTAAAGCTTATCGAGATGGATGGCGTGCTGGTCGGTGCCACCTCGATGGGGCCATGCGGGGGAGAGGTGCTCGCGGTATTGACGCTGGCCGTGCACGCGCGCATTCCGGTGCGCACCTTGAAGGAGATGATCTACGCCTATCCGACGTTTCACCGCGCCATTGATTCGGCGTTGTGGTCCTAGGGAATGCTCGCACGACCCTGCTCACGCGCGACCCCGCTCACCGGGCGGTCAAGTCGGCCAGGATCGCGGGTGCCTGGTGCTGCAGCAACGACAGATGGCCCTCGCCGGGCACGACGGTGATGCGTGCGTCGGGGAGGTTGCGGAGCAGGAGGTCCCGGTATTCGGGTGGGCCTGTGCGATCTTCGGCTCCCTCCCAAATATGGACGGGTGCGGTCACTTCGCCGAGTGCGAATCCCCAAGGGTTGCCGAAGACCCGGTAGTCCTGCAGGCACCCCGCTGTTCCCTGGCGCATCGACTCTTTGACGAAGGCGACCGCGTCCGCGACCGGCCCCCTCTCTTTGAGAGCGGCGGCGTCGACGGCGGGAAAGCTACGGCGAATCTCGCGGTAGAGCCGTGACTCTGACGCGTCGGCGATCGAGACGCGCAAGAGGGCGGAGGCCAGCCGCGGGACCCGACGCACCAGGAACAGCAGGATCCGGTCGTCGCGGGAAAGGCCCTTCGTCGTGCCGACGAGCTCGAACGGAACGGCACTCGAGAGGAGCCCCACCGCGGTGATCCGCTCGGGCATTTTGGCCGCGCAGGCTGCCGCATAGGGCCCGCCGCACGACCAACCCATCACGGCAAAGCGATCGAGGGCGAGCGTGTCCGTCAACACGGCGACGTCGGCCGGCCAGTCGAGCAGGCGGCGCCCCGGCTGGTACGTCGATCGACCCATGCCGGGCCGATCGGGTGAGACGATGCGGATGCCCAGCGTCCGCGCGGCATCGTGCGCCGGTGCGGCATCGAGCCGGGAGCTCAGGCCCCCGTGAAAGCTCAGGACGGGCCGGCCATCGGGATCCCCGTACTCCTCGAACGCGAGCTCCCGCCCGTCGGGCAGCGTGACCGATCGGGTCACGCCGGCTGCATCCGCCAATTGCCCCTCGCGCCGGCGTTCAGATCCGGGTGGGGAGGAAGTACACGCACGGAGGCACGCTATAGGGTGCTGCAGTGAGCACGAACGTGGATGAACTTGTCGATGGGCTCCTGGCCGAGCTGCCCCCGTCGACCACACCGCCCCGGGAGTTCCTGGGAGCACAGTTCGACCGGGGACTGGCCTGGCTGCATTATCCCAAGGGGTACGGCGGTCTCGGGCTGACCCTCAAGGATCACCAGCAGGCCCAGTCGCGCTTGGCGGCAGCCGGTGCGCCGAACAGCGGCGTGAAGAACCCGATCGGGTACGGCATGTGCGCGCCGACGATCATCTCCCACGGCACGGACGAGCAGAAGGAGCGCTACCTCCGCCCGCTGTTCACGGGCGAGGAGATCTGGTGCCAGCTGTTCAGCGAGCCGGGGTCGGGGTCCGACGTCGCCAGCCTCTCGACCCGGGCGGTCGCAGACGGCGACGAGTGGCTCCTCAACGGCCAGAAGGTCTGGACGACGCTGGCCCACTTGTCGAGGTTCGGCCTCTTGCTGGCCCGGACCGATCCCGATGTGCCGAAGCACAAGGGCATCACCGCCTTCCTGATCGACATGGAAAGTCCCGGCGTCGAGGTGCGACCTCTGTACCAGATCACCGGCGAGGCAGAATTCAACGAGGTCTTCTTCACCGATGTGCACATGCCCGAGACGGCGCGGCTCGGAGCACCCGGCGATGGCTGGCGTGTTGCGGTCACCACGCTGATGAACGAACGCGTCTCCATCGGCGGCGCCGTCGGCCGCCGTGGCTCGGGTCCGATCGGCGACGCACTGCGCATCTGGAAAGAGAAGTGGAGCGGCGACACCTCCCCGCACGCGATGGTGCTCCGGGACCGTCTGGTTTCGTGTTACATCCGCAGCGAGGTCATCAATATGACCAATCAGCGGGCGGCACAGGTCCGCCGGGCCGGGACGCCGGGGCCCGAAGGCTCCGTCGGAAAGCTGGCCTACGCCGAGGAGAACCAACGCGTCTACGAGTTATGTATGGATCTGTCGGGGAACGACGGGATGCTCTATCCGGCCGGTTATCCGATGATCCGGCCCCAGTCGGTGGGCATGGGTACTCCCGACGTCCACAAGTCCTTCCTGCGGGTGCGCGCCAACTCCATCGAAGGGGGAACGTCCGAGGTCATGCGCAACATTCTGGGAGAGCGCGTGCTCGGTCTGCCCGGGGACGTGCGCAACGACAAGGAGCTCCCCTGGAAGGACGTCCCCCGCAGCTGACGCCCCAGGGAGCCTCAGACTGATGTGGTGAGTCCGGCCACACTCTCCCCGGCCAACGTGGGCCCCTCGGTGTGAAGGTGGCATCGGACGGTCGTGCCGCTCGGCGTGACAAAGGGCTCGGGATCGACCGACGCGCAGATGTCCATGGCGAACGGACAGCGCTGGCGGAAGCGGCACCCCGACTCGGCGCTCTGTCCCATGTCGACCTCGCCCGCGAGGACGATGCGAGGGACCGTTCGTTCACGATGGGGGTCCGGCACCGGGATGGCCGAGAGCAATGCCGCCGTGTAGGGATGGGTCGGGCGGAGATAGACCTCGTTGGCGTCTCCCTCTTCGACGATTTTGCCGAGGTACATGACGGCGATCCGGTCGCTCAAATGGCGGACCACCGACAGGTCATGGGCGATGAACAGATATGCCAGTCCGAGGCGGTCCTGCAGATCGCTCAGGAGATTGATCACCTGGGACTGCGTGGAGACGTCGAGCGCCGAAACCGGTTCGTCGCACACCAGGAGGCTCGGCTCGAGTGCGAGCGCCCGGGCGATGGCCAGCCGCTGCCGTTGGCCGCCGGAGAACTCGTGGGGTTGGCGACCGAGCACGTGGCGCCCGATGCCGACTTGGCCGAGGAGTTCGAGCACCTTCTGCCGACGTTGCTCCGCGGTGAGGGAGGTGTGGATCTTCAGGGGCTCCCCGACGATCTCCAGGATGTTCTGCCGGGGGTCGAGAGACGAGTAGGGGTCCTGGAAGACCATCTGCATCCGTTGGCGCTCCCGCCGCAGCTTGGGCCCGCGCAGGGCCGTGATGTCCGTTCCGGCGAGCACCACGCTGCCGTCCGTCGGCTCGATCAGCCGCGTCACGAGGCGGGCCAGGGTGGACTTGCCCGAGCCGCTCTCGCCGACCAGTCCGAGGGTCGTCCCCGGCTGGATGGAGAAGTCGACGACATCCACTGCGTTGACCGATCCGGTCACCCGTTGCAGGACCCCGCTTCGGAGCGGGAATCGCTTGGACAGCCCCTTGACCACCAGAATCGGTTCGCCCCCTGTCGAACTGACGGCGCCCGCTGTCGTGGTCGGCTCCGCCACGGCCCGGGCGCCGGCGAGGGTCAGCTCGTCCTGGCGCAGGCAACGGCTCAGCGGTACCACCTCGCTACGGTTCGCCGGTGTGTCGTCGGCGGGTCGAGCGCCGCTGTCCCGCGTGCCCTTCGCGGGAGGTCGCAGCTCCACCGGTGTCGTGACACATGCCTCGACCGCGTGCTCGCAGCGCGGGTTGAAACGGCAACCCGAGGGGACCTGGTCCGGCCGGGGGACGATGCCGGGAATGAAGTGCAGCGGTTCTCCAAATGGGGTGAGCTGGGGAATCGAGTTGAGGAGCGCCTCGGTGTACGGATGGCGGGGCTGGGTGAAGAGGGCGGTGGCGTCCGTTTGCTCGACGATCTGACCGGCGTACATCACCACCACCTCATCGGCGACATCGGCGATGACGCCCAGGTCGTGGGTGACGAAGATCATCGCCATGTCCTCTTCCCTCTGCAGGGTGTGGAGCAGCTCGACGATCTGGGCCTGTGTGGTGACGTCGAGGGCCGTGGTGGGCTCGTCGGCGATCAGCAGCTTGGGCGAGCAGGACAGCGCCATGGCGATCATGACGCGTTGGCGCATTCCTCCCGAAAAGGCGTGCGGGTAGTCGCGGGCCCGGGTGGCGGCGTTGGGGATCTCCACCCGCTCCAGCATCTCCACGGCCACCTTCCACGACGCGGCTTTGCTGAGGTGGCGGTGTGTGCGGACCTGTTCGGCGATCTGGTTGCCGACCGTGTAGGCCGGGTTCAGGCTCGTCATGGGTTCCTGGAAGATCATGGCGATCTCGTTGCCGCGGATCTGGCGGAAATCAGCCCGGGAAAGGCGCATCAGATCACGCCCCTCGAACCGGGCCGAGCCGTTGGCCCGGCAACCTCGCGGGGGCAGCAGACCCATGATGGCCAGGGCCGAGACCGTCTTGCCCGAGCCGCTCTCGCCGACCAGTCCCAACGTCTTTCCCCGCTCCACGGTGAAGTTCGCGTCTTCCATCACGGGGAACCACTGGTCGTTGGTGAGGAACTCGATACGGAGGCCCTTGACCGACAGCAGGGTGGATGCCGCTTCGGCGGTGGCCGGTGAACCTGGCGCGGGTGCGGCAACGGCGACGGCGCCGGCGGCCGCGACGGCCGATGGACGCTCGGACCTGGGGGTGATCCCGCGGAGGCGGGTCACCAGGGACGGTCGCTCGTTGCTGACGAGGCTGGAGCTCTTGGGCCGTTCCCGACCGAGGGAATCGCGCAAACCGTCGGCCACCAGGTTGAAGGAAAGAACCGAGAGCATGATGGCGAGACCGGGGAAGACGAGTGCCCACGGTGTGGTGAAGATGAACTGGTAGCCCTCGTTCAGCATCGAACCCCAACTGGGGGTCGGTGGTTGCTCGCCCAGACCCAGGTAGCTCAGGCCGGCTTCGACCAGGAGGGCGAAGCCGAGGGACAAGGAGACCTGAATGATGATGGGCGACGCGACGTTGGGCACGACGTGCCGACGAATCAAGCGGTTCGACGTGGCACCCAGCGATCGCGCCGCCTCGATGTAATTCTCCTCGCGCACGGCGATGACCTCGCCCCGGAGGAGGCGGACGAAACTCGGAATGAAGACGATGGCGATGGCGATGGCCGTGTCGTTGATACTGGCGCCGAGGAGGGCGGCGACCGTCAGGGCCAGGATCAGCGGCGGAAACGAGAACATCGCGTCCATCGCCCGCATGATCACCGAGTCCACCGCGCCGCGGAAGAAGCCGGCGATCAAGCCGAGCGGTATCGCGAAGACCAGGGCGATACCGACGATCTCGAAGGTGGCCCGGAGCGAAATGCGGCCGCCCCATATCAATCGGCTGAGAATGTCCCGTCCCAGGTCGTCGGTGCCCAGCCAGTGCGCGGCCGAAGGCCCGGCGTTGACGATATTGAGGTTCTGCAGATTCGGCGGGTACGGTGCGATCAGCGGGGCGAAGATGGCCGCGATGGCGACGATCACGAGGAAGGCCAGGCCGGCGAGGGCGAAACGTTGGCGGAGGAATCGGTGCCAGAAGCCCGAGCGCGCCCGTCCGCCTACACCCTCCTCGATCATTTCCGAGGGGTCAGCCAGCCCGACGAACGGGTCGCCGCTGGAGGGAGGGAGGGCGAGACTCATCCGAGGCGGATCTTCGGGTTGAGGTAGCCGTAAATGACGTCGACGATCAGGTTGATGATGACGAACGCCGTGGCGGTCACGAGGACTACGCCTTGGACGACAGGAAGGTCCTTTTCGCTGATCGCGGCGAGGATGTACTCACCGATGCCGGGCAGCGAGAAGATCTGCTCGATGATCAACGTGCCGCCGAGCAGGTACCCGAACTGGATTCCGATGACGGTGACCGCGGGGCTGAGCGCATTCTTCAGGGCGTGCTTGCCGATGACGGCGCGATGGCTCAGCCCCTTCGCGACGGCGGTGCGCATGTAGTCCTGGTCGAGGGTGTCGATCAGTGCGCCACGGACCTGACGGGCGATCGTGGCCGCCCCTCCGATGCCCAGGGCCACCCAGGGCAGGATCAGATGTTCGAACCATCCCCACGGCGAGGTCGACCACTCCACGTAGCCAAGGGCCGGGAGGAGATGCAAGTCGACGGCGAACACTATGACGAGGAGCAGAGCCAGCCAGAAGTCCGGGATGGCGACGCCGAGGCTCGAGCCCACGGTGACCAAACGGTCGCTCGCCGTGCCGTTGCGGACACCGGCGATGATCCCCGCCGGGACGCCGATCAGGATCGACAGGATCATGCCGCCGACGGCGAGGGAAAGGGTGACCGGAAAGCGTGTGGCGATGCCCGAGGCGACCGACTGGCCGGGGTTGAACAGGGAGGTCCCGAGGTCACCGTGGAGGAGCGCGTTCAACCAGCGCAGATATTGCCGCCAGAAAGGCTCGTTCAGATGCAGCTGCCGGGTTATCTCCGCCACCTTGGCGGGATTGGAGTGCACGCCGCCTGCGAGTGTCAGCGCGGGGTTTCCGGGCAGGATCAGCACGAGGCTGAAGACCGCGAAGGAGATCAGCAGGAGGAGGGGGATCGTGATCAGCAGCCGGCGGACGATGAAAGAGAGGAGAGAACCACCTGAACCCACGGGCGCTCAGCCCTCTCCTTCGGAAATCGCGACGTCGACGCCGGTCATCGCTGTACCAGCGACTCGTCCCGGCCGGAAGGGTCCGTGCAGATCACGCCGTCAGCCGGTCGGGCCCGGATGCCGGATCCCGCCGCATCCAGACAACGCTGCTCACTTCTTGACGTAGATTCCGGCCAGGTTCGATCGGCACTGGCCGATGGGTGCCACAACCTTCCCGCCCACCACCGACTTGTTGTAGGCGATGATCGACGGCTCGAACTCGATGGGTGTCTCGAGACCCTGGGCCATGACGGCGGCGCCGACCTTTTGCATCAGGGGACCTTGCAGCGAGGGGCTGAGCGACGCGTTGGCCGCTTCGACGTCGGGCGTCAGGGCCAGGTCCTTGGTTCCCAGGTACTGCGCCGGGAAGCCGGTCGGCTCGAAGAGCGACTCGAACGTATTGGAGATATCGGGCCCGTTGGTCAGGTCCTCGCTCAGCAATGCGTCGCCTTGCTTGTGGAGATACACGTCGACCAGGACATCGCTTCCAGGTATCAGCGTGATGTTGGCCTTGAAACCGGCGGCAGCCATCTCGCTCTGGAGCACCGTGGCCAGGCGTTGGAACGTGGTGTCGTTGGCGATCACGTCGAGCTTGAAGGAGACTCCGTGGGGATAGCCGGCGGCGGCCAGCATGGCCTTGGCTTTCTTGGGGTCGTAGACGTACTTATTGCCGACCTGCTTGTTGTAGCCCGGCGAATTGGAGGGAAAGGGTTGATAGGCGGGACGACCGACTCCGGCGTAGACGACCTTGTTGATCTCCGCACGGTCGATGGCGTATTCCAGAGCGGCTCGCACCTTCACATTGCTGAAGGGGCCGCGGTCGTTGCGGGTCTCGAGGACCGTGTAGTCGTAGGACTGGGTGATCGAGGTGCCGATGTTGGGATTGTTCTTTACCTCTGAATACTGCTGGGGATCGAGCGAAATCATGTCGACCGCTCCAGAGGTGATGGCGCTGACGGCCTGTGGCCCCGGGCTGACTTGGACGAAGTCCACCGCGTTCAGTGGGTAGGCCTTGGAGTCCCAGTACTTCGGGTTCTTCACCAACTCGATCGAGGATCCGGGTTGATAGCTCTTCAAGACGTAGGGGCCGGAGCCGACCGGGGTCGTGGCGGCGTTGGCGAAGCTCGAAGGGGGATAGACCATTCCGTCGATGTAGGTCAAGGCCCAGAGGAAGTCGCCCGCCGTCGGCCGGTTGAGCTGGACCACCAACGTGTCCGGATCGGGCGTGGTCATCGACTGGATGGCGGACAACGAGCTCCGCAGCGGGCTCTTCTTCGTGTTGAGGAGGCTGGCCATGACATCGGCAGACGTCACCGGCTCGCCGTTGGAGAACGTCATGTTGGGCCGGAGGTGGAATGTCACCGTCGAGGAGTTGTTGGACACGGTCCAGCTCTGGGCCACGCCGCCGCTGATGTTGTACTGGCCGGGAGCGGTGACGGACTGGTAGATGTTGGACATCACCGTGTAGCCGCAGTCGTTGACCGACGTGCTCGGGTCGAAGTTCGTGAACGAGTCGTTGATGTCAAAGCCGTACTTCAACACGCCGCTGGTGTCGTTGTTGGAAGCGGCGCCCGCTCCCTGACTGCTGAGGCTGGCGGCGACCAGGGGTCCGAGCAGAGCCGCTGCCGCGGTTCCGGCGAGAACCACCCGTCGTCCACCGAGGCGGGAACGCCGCTGCGACGACGGGCCGTCCTTGGGTGCCCGGTGACTCTCGCGACGATTCGAAAGTACCCATCCCTGTCTCCCCCTTATGGCAATTTTCGAGTCGCTGGCTTCGGCCCGCCCTCTGCGCCCGCCGCGGACGCCTTCAGGGTGACACGAGAGTCAGCTTCGAGCGGCAGACTATACCCAGTCGACTCCGAATCCCGCACATCAGGGGGCATCCGGGGAGCGCCGATCGCCCTCCGTGGCTCACGTGGTCAGTGCCCGGGAGTTGCGGATCGACAATGCGACGAGTGTCAGGGTGGGTCCGTAGCCCGTTCCGGTCGGAAAGGGTGAGGAGTCGCAGACCACGACGTTGGGCACGTCGTGCAGGCGTCCCCACTCGTCACAGACCGAGGTCGCCGGATCGGTGCCCATGCGCGCCGTTCCGACCACGTGGCGTGAGGCGGGAATGCTCGAGCTCTTGAACGATCCCTGGCGGAATTCCTCCCCCACGTGGGGGGAGGTGGCGGTGCGCGCCCAGATCGCCCCCGCTTCGTGCAGGATGCCTTCGAGTTTGGGACCGTAATAGGCGGAGGCGGCGATTTCGTGCCGGTGGGGTTTGTAGGTGATCCGTGCCACCGGGAGCCCGTGGATGTCGCGGATGCCGGGGTCGAGGTCGATCCGGTTGGTGGCCTGCGGCATGTCCTCACCCTGCATGGTGAATCCGACCATGTGATCGCGCATGGGTGAGGCACGCATCATGTCCTTGTGCTCGGGTCCCCAGGGATAGAACTTCGACTCGAGCATCGGATGCGCCGCAGCGCCGTGCTCGACCAGACCGCCCTTGAACCACGGCAGACCCGCCTTGGCGGCCGCAGCCCGGGACTCGCTGTCCACGAGAATGAAGTCATCCTGGAGGTGCGTCACCGAACGACCCTTGTGGGCGTGGAGACGCATCGGCAGCTGTCCGAACGTGAGCGTCTGGAAGTGGTACATGAGGTTGCGGCCGATGTGCGGGATGCTCGAGGCCCGAGAGGAGCAGCAGGCGCGGTGTCTCGGTGGCCCCGGCCGCCAGGACGACATGGCCTGCCGTTTCGATGTGCCGTTCTCCCGCGGCGTCGATCCACTCCACGCCGGTGGCCTTGCCGTTCTCCATCAGGATCTTCGAGACCATCGATTCGGGCCGCAGTTCAGCCTTCCCGGTCATGAGGGCGCGCCGTAGCGAGGCCACCGGGTCGCCCTTGGCATGAATCGGGCAGCCGAAATACGCGCAGAATCCGCAGTTGTTGCAGGCCGGGCGGTCGTCGTAGGGCGACGGAGTTGCAGGCCGTGGGTCCGGGGTAGGGGTGGTACCCCAATCGTTCGGCGGCGGCCGTGGTGACCACGGCGCAGTACATCGGCGCGCCCGGTGGCATCGGGTAGGGCTCGTCGCGCGGTGCGGCGAATGGATTAGCACCGGCCTCCCCGGCCACCCCGATGAGTCGTTCGGCCTCCGCGTAGTACGGCTTCAGGTCGTCGTAGCCGATCGGCCAGTCGACGAGGGTGGCGCCGTCGATCGGCCCGAGGTCCGAGAGCACCCGGAAGTCGTCCTCGCGAAAGCGCGGCACCTTGCCGTCCGCATGGGTGCCTCCTCCGCCGACGGTCGCCGGCAGGTTGTTCACCTCGCCGACGTGGGTGCGATCACCGTCGGCCGCACTGACGCGGAACGTCCTCGGCTCGAGCCACGGATCCGGGCCGAGGAAGTGACGGCTCCAGTATTTGATCTCGTCGTTGGAGAATTCGTAGAGCAGCTCCGAAGGCTTCTCCGTGTTGACCAGATAGTTCTTTCCCCGCTCGAAGATGAGAACCGACCAACCGGCGGCGGTGAGGACGTCGGCGGCGGTGGATCCTCCGGGACCCGAGCCGACGATGATGGCGTCGAAGTCACGACTCACGGTTGGCTGACCTCCTCGTCGGTGTAACCCCGGGGTTGGACGTCGCCGGCGAAATCGATGTACCGCCATCCGACCGTGTCGCGATTGCCCAGATACTCGGGTGCGCCGTACATTCCCTCACACGCGTGCTCGTGGAGGAGCTCGAGGAACTCTTCGTTCGCTCTGCAGTCGCGTGTCCTGCTCCTCGGGGGAGACCTGGACGAAGTCGTCACCCAGCGCGGCGATGCCGGCACGGTATTGCTCCTGGAGTCCGACCACGGGACCCAGGCGCTCGCGTTCGGGGATGCCGAGCGATCCTTCGATCCGGGTACGCCACGCCAGCTCGTCCCTGGCGTTGAGACGGTGGAAGGTGGCGAAGCGCGGATCTCCGCCGAAGCGCCCCGAGAAGGGTCCGCCGGCCCAGATGAGTGGCGGATCGCTGGCGAATGCGCCGAGGAACCCGTCGATGAAATCCACGACACCGGCTTCGGTGGCACCGGGGTCCTGATCGGTCGGGATCAATCGGGCACACGCAGCCTGCACGATCGCGTACTGGTTCTCGTCAAAGAATCGGGCCACGGGCGAGTGTAGGTCGGCCTCCACGGGAAAGGGCGAGACGCACTCCGTGGACCAGACGGTCCACGCAGCCGTGCCGATGCGCCCGTGAGTCGTCGCGGTGCCCGGTATCGCGCGAGGGTGGGGGAGTGGAGAGCGACGAGGCGGACGTCGAGCGGGAGAAGCGAGTGGCGGCCGAGGCCGCCGCCGACTTGGTCGAGGACGGCATGGTCGTCGGCCTGGGGACCGGGTCGACGGTCGCCTATCTGCTGCCGGCACTCGGTCGGCGCCACCTCGACATCTCGTGCGTCGCCACGTCGCCGGCGACCGAGCAGCTGGCCCGGGCCGAGGGCATCACGGTCGGGCCGTTCGAGGGGATCGCACGACTCGACATGGCGATCGACGGTGCGGACCAGGTCGATCCGTCCGGATGGCTCGTCAAAGGGGGCGGCGGGGCCCACACGAGGGAGAAGATCGTGGCCGCCGCAGCAGACCAGTTCGTGGTGATCGTCTCGTCGAACAAAGTGGTCCCCCGGTTGGCACCACCCGTCCCGCTCGAGCTCCTGGCGTTCGGGCTCGACGCCACCCTGCGATCCCTCGCCGAGCGCGGTGCTCCGCCACGCTCCCGCGAGTCCCGATGGCGGCGTGCTGGCCGACTACCACGGCGAGTTCGAAGACCCGGCACGCCTCGCCGCCCTGTTCGGCGCCACCGCCGGCGATCGTCGAGCACGGGCTCTTTCCTCCGGCCATGGTGTCCCGGGTCCTCGTCGGTCGGGGCGACCAGGTCGAAACCCTCACGCTCCGCGGCTGAGGCGGCCCGGTCAGGCCGCCTGAAAGGTGACCGGCAGAGCCGTCGGGGAGCGGAAGACCTGTCCCCGGATGTGTGGATCCGTGTCGCCCGGGTTCAGGGCCAGGTTCGGCAACCGATCGAGCACCCGGTTGACGAGCGCCCGTGTCTCGAGACGGGCCAGGTGCATGCCCAGGCACATATGTGGTCCGTGTGCGAACGCAATGTGGGGGATGGCCGGTCGGAAGATGTCGAAGACTTCGGGGTTCTCCCAACGGGTCTCGTCGTGGTTGGCCGAACCGATATTGGGCGAGATGCTCGCGCCGGCGCCGAGTGTCACGCCGCCGATCTCCACCTCGCACGTGGTCATGCGATTGATCGACAGGAGCGGCGGTTCGAAACGCAGGGCCTCCTCAATCGCCTGGGGCAAGAGGGACCGGTCGTTGCGGACAGCCTCGAGCTGCTCGGTGTGGGTCAGGAGCAGGTAGAGGAGGTTGCCCGAGGAGCGGTAGGTCGTCTCGGCCCCGGCGGGCAGCAGCAGGCGGAGGAACGAGTAGATCGCTTCGTCCGTCAGCCGTTCACCTTCGACCTCCGCCATGACCAGGTCGCTGATGACGTCCTCTTTCGGATCCTCTCTGCGGAGTGCGACGAATTCGGCAAAGTAGTTGCGCAGAGCTTCTGACGCCGCCAATCCCCGGTCGATGTCGCCCCCCAGGGAGATGAGCTCGACCGACCAGCGCTGGAACTGCGCGAAGTCCTCCTCGGGGAGTCCGAGCAGTCGGGCGATCACGCGCACCGGGAATTCGAAGGTGAGCTGACGGACGAGATCCGCCGCACCGTCCTGCACGAAGCGATCGATCAACTCATCGATGATCGGTCCGATGAACTCGGGTTCCCATCGCGCCAACGACTTCTCCCGGAAGGCATGGGCGACCAGGTTGCGGTGCCCGCGGTGTTCGGGGTCGTCCATTCCGAGGATCATGTGACCCATGACCATGCCGATGGTGACGTCATAGCCCGTGGAAGTGAATGTCTTGGCATCGCGGAGGATCCTCGAGCAGTCTTCGTAGCGGAAGGCATTCCATTCCGGCTCCGCCTCGAATCCTTCGGGCAGGAAGTCCATGGCCATGAGTCGGCCCTTCCACACCGGGGAGCTCCGCCGCTTCTCGGCGAAGTCCGGGTAGGGGTCACGAGTGTCCCCCGAGACCACGTCCACGAAGGCCGCAAAGGGGTCATACTCCTGCTCTTGGGTCTCAGTCATGCAATTCCTCTCGACGAGATGCTCCCTTTTTACACCGGGAGCGCCTTCAACGGGGCACCGCCCGTGTCGCGTGTGTGGGGCAGCCCGGCGCTCCTCTCGGACTGTCTGCGCACGCGGGGCGTAGGCTCCCGCCCTGATGAAGACGTTGCGCACCCCCGATGATTGTTTCGCCGCTCTGCCCGGTTTCGACTACGCCCCGCACTACGAAGAGGTGGGAGACGGGGAAGGGGGTTCCTTGCGTATCCACTACGTGCGCGAGGGCGATCCGGACGCCCCCGTCGTCCTGTTGCTGCATGGCGAGCCTTCCTGGTCGTATCTGTACCGCACGATGATCCCCGTGCTGACCGGAGCCGGCTTGCAGATCGTGGCGCCGGATCTGGTCGGTTTCGGGCGATCGGACAAACCGGCCGAGCGCGGCGACTACACCTACGCCGCGGCATGTCGAGTGGATGCGCGCCTTCCTCTTCGATCGTCTGGATCTGACCGGGATCACGTTGGTGTGCCAGGACTGGGGAGGACTCATCGGGCTGCGGCTCGTGGGCGAGCACCCCGATCGTTTTGCGCGGGTGGTGGCGGCGAACACGTTCCTTCCCACCGGCGACGTGTCGCCTGGTGAAGCCTTCTTCAACTGGCAGCGCTTCTCCCAGGAGGTGGAGGTCTTCCCGACGGGCTTCATCGTCAACTCCGGCTGCGTGACCGCACTGGCGCCAGAGGTGCAGGCCGCCTACGACGCGCCCTTCCCCGACGAGTCCTTCAAGGCCGGCGCGCGGGCCTTCCCCATGCTGGTTCCGTCGAGCCCCGACGACCCGGCGCACGACGCGAACGTGGCGGCCTGGAAAGGTCTCGCCTCCTACGCACGTCCCTTCCTGACAGCCTTCGGGGACGCAGACCCGATCACCCGAGGCGCTCACCGCGCTCTCCAAGAGGGCATCGCGGGCGCGCGGGGCCAGCCGCACACGACCATCGTCGGCGGCGGTCATTTCCTCCAGGAAGACTGCGGCGAAGAGCTGGCGCGGGTCGTTGTCGATTTCGTCGCTGCATCCGACGTAGCTGCCACGCGGGCTGCACGCGCGCCAACGTGCGCACGGCACGAGCGGCGATCAGTCCGGGTCGCGAGTCGCACGGCGAGACCGCAGAGCACGACGGCAAAGACGGCCAGCGCGCCGATCTCGGGCAGAACGGCGCTGAAGCCTGGCGTGGTGGTAGATCAGCCTGATGAACGCATCCATGGCCCAGGCCTGGGGCACGGCGTGACCGACGGTGCGCACGGTGCTGCCCACCACATCGAGCGGATAGACGCAACCACCGAGCATGCCGGCGGCGATGCCGACGACCACCGACGTGGCGATGGCCTGCTCCTCGCTGCGGGCCCACGTGCCGATGAGCACCGAGGCGCCCGCGAAGGCGAGAGCGAGGAGAGCGATGACGGCGCCAACGGCCAGGGGATCGCCCCAGTGCACGCCGAAGAGGACCCGCCCGAGCAGGAGCAGGCCGATCGACTGCGCCGCGGCGACGACGAGAAGGCTGAGGACCTGGGCGGCGACAATGGATCGCTGCCGCACCGGGGCCGCGGCCAGTCGGCGCAGGATGCCGAGGCGGCGTGACTCAACCAGGCCCGACGAGAGGACGAGCACGGTGATGCCCATGAAGAGCACGAGATCGGCGGGCGCCACGTAGGAGAAGGGGCTCAGCGGCGCGGGCGTGTGGGTGTGCGCCAGCACGGTGTCGGTCACGTGGGTCGAGGTACCCTTCTGCGGCGATCAGGTCCAGCAGCGCCACGACATCGGTGCGTGCCTGCACGGCATCGGTCGTGGCCGACTGCGAGACGAAGTCGACGCGGATGGCACTCGGGCGGGCCGGGAGCCCCACCAGGCCGGCCACGACCCGTCCCCGCAGGATGTCATCGCTCAGTGCGGCGCGGTTGGGTTCGATCCTGACCTTCACCCCGGCCGTGTGCTGCACCAATTCGAGGAGGCGCGGTGACGGGTTGACGAGGCCGACCGGTTCCTTGGGGCTTCCGGCCAGCAGCCCGGTGACGAGAATGAACAGGAGCGGGAAGACGGTGGCCAACGCGAGCAGCCGCCGATCGCCGATGATGCGGCGGATGTTGACCCGCAAGATGGCGATCACGGCTGCACCATTCGCCGGACGCGGGTCATGGCGAGCCCGAACGAGACGACCGCGATGAGGCAGAGCACGAGGAACGGCCCGATGACCGAGCCGGCCGATTCGTGCAGCAAGGAGAGGCGACCGAAGCCGACCAGGGCCCACCCGTTCGGGGTGCCCGAGGCTCACGATCTGGAGGAACCGGGGCAGCGAGCCCGGCGGGAGGAGATTGCCACCGACCAGGGAGAGGAAGAGGCCCACGATCAGGGCGACGCCGAAAGCCTCCTGCTCGTTGCGGGCCAGTGAGGTGAGGAAGGCACCCAATCCGCACATGGCCGCCGCCGCGCCGATGGCAGAGGAGCAGGACGCCCAACGGTGCTCCCCAGTCGGCGCCGAAGAGGAGCGTCGTCGCCCCCCAGACCACCAGGATGCTGATGAGCCCCGTGACGAAGATGGCCAGCATCTTGCCGACGACGATCCGCGTCGGTCGTACCGGCGCCGCGGCGATCCGCACCAGCGTGCCGCCGGACCGCTCGAGCATCAGCGAGCGCATGCCGAGACCTCCGCCGATGAAGAGGAAGATGACCGCGATGGAGGGGGCGAAGTAGTCGAGGACGCCGCGACTGGCGTTGCCGAGGCTCTCGGTGCTCACGCTGATGGAGGCGAACTGCGGGGCCGACCCGGGTCGGAGGTGTCCGGCGTAGAGTCGACTGGCCAGGCCGGCGGCGATCGATTCGGCCCATTCCTGGCCCGCCAGCGACGAGGCCCGGCTGACCACGTCGAAGCCGGGGGAGTGGCGCGGCACCCGGAGCCACGATCGGGATGAGCAGGTCGGAGAGCTTGTCGTGGGCGCCGGTCAGGATCACCCCGCCCGCCAACGTGCCGTCGGCGACCTCTTCGCGGACGGTCCTGGCACGCGGGACGACGCGCACGCGCCACGTAGGCCGGGAGTTGGGTCGCATGGGCGGCCGCGGCCACCACCGCGGGCGTGGCGCCCGTCACGCCGATGGTGAGATGTCCCTTCGGCGCATCGTGACCGAAGGCGAAGCCCAAAATGGCGGCCAGCACGAGCGGTGCGATGAGGCAGGAGATCACCATGGAGCGGTCCCGCACCCTCCGGCGCAATTCGTTTGCCGCGATGACCCGGATCAGTCTCGGAGTTCCTTTCCGGTGAGCGCCAGGAACACCCCTTCGAGGTCGGGCGCCACGACCTCGACGCCCGTGAGCTCGACACCGAGCCGGCCCGCCTCGCGGACCACGCTCGGCAAGCACGGCGGCACCGTGGTCGGTCGTGAGCTCGAGGCCGCCTGGCGATCGGGCGCACGTCGCTCACCGCGGGCAGGAGCGAGGCAGGCGGCGCGTCAGCGCCTCGGCGGCTCGCCTGCCGCGAAGGTCAGTCGCAGCCGGTCCTGCCCTCCGTACTGGCGGATCAGAGCCCGGCGGGGTGCCTTCGGCGATCAGCCGCCCGTCGTCGATGATCGCCGACGCGGTGGCAGAGCCGGGCCGCCTCCTCCATGTAGTGCGTGGTGTAGAGCACCGCGATCCCGAGTCCGGCCACGGTCTCGAGAATGGCGTTGCGGCTCTGGGGGTCGACGCCGACCGTGGGCTCATCGAGGATCAACAATCGCGGGCGGTGGAGCAGTCCGGCCGCGATGTTGGCTCGCCGCTTCATGCCACCCGAATACGTGCCGACCCGTTCTTTCCCCCGGTCGGCCAGCCCGACCAGCGTCAAGGTCTCGCTGATGCGTTGCTCGAGCCGCTCGCCGCTCAGCGCATAGAGCTGACCGAAGAATCGGAGGTTCTCGCGGGCGGAGAGATCCGGGTAGAGGGCGAGGTCCTGGGGGACGTAGCCGATGGCTGCCTTGGCCGCGAGTGATCCTCCCGGCTCCCCGTCAACGGTCACCGCTCCGTCGTCGGCCTTGAGCAGACCGCAGATGATGGCGATGGTGGTTGTCTTCCCGGCGCCGTTGGGCCCGAGCAACCCGTAACACTCGTCGTCCGCGACGGTGAAGGAGACATCGTCGACGGCCGTGCGCTCGCCGAACCGCTTCCGAAGACCCTGACACGCAAGCACGGCTGGACACTAACTTGGATTGCACCGGGCGACTTTCACCGCCACGTCCCGCGGGCTCGATGCGCTCGACGGCACACCGGGGCCCGACCTGGCCAGGTTCAGCTGTCGAGGGCCGCCCGCAGCCGCTCGAGCGACATCTCCTCGGTCCGTGTGCTCGCCGCATTGGGCACAGTCGGCCGCATGACGCCACGATCTGATCATGCGCGTGCCGCCGAGGTTGAGGTACACCGTGAACGTCTCGGAATCGGCGGGAGCTCCAACTGGTAGTACGGCCGCCAACCGGTGGCGACGGGCTCACCTCCCACTTCGGTGCCCTTCAAGATGCGCCTGAACCGCATCCGGTGTGCATCGAAGACCCAGGTGCTGTTACATGACTCGATGACCGTGGGTTCGAGTTCACGTTCTACTGTCATGGAGCCAGTATGGCGGAAGGGTCTGACCGAGGCCATAGGCTCAACTGTGCCTCCTCTGGGGGATCCGTTACAGGTTTGTGACGTTCTCGACCGGCCTGCGATCCCTGTGACCGGCCACGCGGACTAACGGAGCAGCTCCGCCACCGCATGCGTCACCGCTTTGGCCATCGGGATGTGGAGGAACTCGTTGGGGCCGTGCGCATTGGAGTGCGGTCCGAGTACGCCGGTTGCCACGAACTGCGTGCGGGGAAAGCTCCGCTTGAGGTCGGCCAGGAAGGGGATCGTCCCCCCTTCGCCGTGGAAGCCCACGGGCTGGCCGAAGGCCGCCTGCGAAACGCGTTCGAGCGCATCGGTGTTGTCCGGGTCGAGCGGCGGGGCGAGCCACCCGTCGGCCACGCCTTCGAGGTCGATGGTGATGTGCGCACCCTCGTCGGTGGTGATGGCCGAGATCAACGCATCCGCCGCCACTTGTGCGTCGCACGTCGGGCGGGAGGCGAAGCGAGATCTTCGCGGTCGTGAACGGTCGCAGCACGTTGCCTCCGTCGCGTACCGCGGGCACACCGTCCATGCCCGTCACCTCGAGTGCGGCCGACCAGGCTTTGGCGATGAGCCGATCGGCCGCCGTCTCCCCGAGGAGCCGGAGCCCGTCGACGGTGGGCAGGGAGTTGTCGCCGAACTCCTGTGCCGCCGCGCCGAGCGACGCCCGCAGGTCGTCGGGGACGCCCTTCCCCAGCAGCTCGGGCAGCAGGATGGCGCCCGTCGCCTCGTCCTCGATGCGCGACAGGATCTTGCGCAGGATGCGGAATGACGATGGCACCACGCCGCCCCCCATGCCGCTGTGGATGCCTTCGGTCAGCACGTCCACGCGCACGCTGGCCACCAGATTGCCCCGGAGGGACGACGTCAGCCAGAGCCGGTCGTAGCTCATGCATCCTGAATCGAGGCAGATCACCAGAGAGGGCGTGCCGATCCGTTCACGCAGGTGCTCGACGTAGGCCGACAGGTCGGGGCTCCCGCTCTCCTCACTGGCCTCTATGAGGATGACCACGCGCCCGCGCCCTCCGTCGGCCGCCAGCAATGCCGTCACGGCGGCGAAGAGCGCGTAGCCGTCGTCCGCCGTGCCCCGCCCGTAGAGGAGATCGCCCTCGCGGACGGGCTCGAACGGCGAGAGCCCGGGTCGCCAGTCGCCCAATGGCGGCTGCTTGTCCATGTGCCCGTAGATCAGGACGGGGTCGCCCGTGCCGCCGTTCTCCACCAGCAGGACCGGGGTGCGGCCGGGCAACTGCACGATCTCGGTCTGCAGGCTCGCCGTCCTGCTCCTGTGGTCCAGCTCTGGAGGAGGTCGGCCGCCTCGTTGATCGCCCCCCGGTCCGCCCAGTCCGCGTCAAAGGCCGGGGACAGGCACTTGATACGGGTGTACTCGGCCAGGGTGGGGAGGATCCGCTCTTCCCAGGCCGCGTCGATGGCGGCGCGACCGTCGGTCATCCGGCGGCCGGGGACTCGCGTCAACGCGGCCAGGCGGTCCAACGTCTTGGTCATGCCCTCGGCCGTGGTCGACGGCAGCTTGCCCCGACGGAGCAACGTGGCCTGCTTGTCCTGGGAGATGTCCCAGCTCTCCCGGACCAGGGTCCCGCCTTCCACCGGCTCGAACTCGTAGCGCCAGATGCGGCCGCCGAGGTAGCGGCCCAGAAATCCCGACAGCACCGTCTTCCAGGCAATGCGCCGGTCCTGTTCGAACTCGATCACGGTGTTCGACATCGAGTAGGGCACCCCGGCCTTCATGGACATGCCGAACGTCGTACCGAGCGCGAGCTTCTGCGGGTGCGCCGGCCTTGGGCTTGACCACCGCGCCCGAGCCGTCGATCTCGGGGTGGCGGCTGGCATCCGCCACGATCGCAAAGAGATCTGCGGCCGGTGCCGCGATGACCCGTTCGACGCTGACGATGTTTCCTTCCACGACGTACCTCTCTGCGTGTTGTCGCGGCCTCAGTACTATCACGTCGCGGTACCCGTACGCCGATACGGGCACCGGAGCTCGTACAGTGCGGTACGCGATGAACGACCTGACGGAGATGTGCACGTGACGGAGATGGACGAACTCTCGATCTACTTCAACCCGCGCTGCTCCAAGTGTCGCACGGCACAGGGACTCCTGACCGAGCGTGGCGTTGACGCGCACGTCGTCGAGTACCTCAAGGCGCGCCGACCGTGCCGCAGCTCGAGGAGTTGATGGGGCAACTCGGCATCACCGATCCCCGCGACATGATGCGAACCGGCGAAGACGTCTATGCCGACTTGGGCCTGGCCGATCAGTCGGGGACCGGCCCTGCTCGAGGCCATTGCCGCCAACCCCATCCTGTTGGAGCGCCCCATCGTGGTGCGCGACGGTCGGGCCGTCATCGCCCGCCCGCCGGAGCGGCTGCTGGAGCTCCTCGACCCCTGAAAGCCCGGTCCGGGCGGCACCTACTCCATGACGGCGAATTGAGCCAGGTCGCTCAGCTGCACCCACTCCAAGGTCGACGCGTGCGTCGAGGCCAGAACCACCGGAGGAGCCATTCCCGCTTCGAACGCCTCTTGCCAACGGCTGGCGCAGAGACACCACTGATCGCCCGGCACCAATCCGTCGAAGCCGTATTCGGGATGCGGGGTCGAGAGGTCGTTGCCCACCGAGGCCGAGAAGGCCAGGAACTCCTCGCTGGCGCGGATGCACACCGTGTGGACCCCGAGGTCTTCAGCGCCGGTGTTGCAGCAGCCGTCGCGGAAGAAACCGGTCAGGGGGTTGTAGTTGCAGGGTTGGAGGTCGCCTCCGAGAACGTTCTGGGCCATGCCCCATTTCATCACGGTTGGAACACGTCGGGCACTGCGCCGGGCCGATCACGAGCCGGCGCGGCACGCGCCGGCTACGGATGCTCGCTGCCGTCGAACGCCGCGGCCTTCGTAGCGATCGACCCAGGTGAACTCCTCGACCGGGAGCCGCCGCAGCCGGCGTGCCGCGGCGACCGGGCGGCCCAGCACGACGAGGGCGGCCACGGCGCAGGTCTCGGGGATGGAGAAGAGCTCGGCGCACGTCGTCCTCCCGCCGGATGGGCATGGTGGTGATCACGCCACCCAGCCCTTCGGAACGGGCCGCCAGCAGGAGATTCCAGGCGAAGGGGTAGATGGAGGCACCTCCGGCGAGTGTGTAGCGGTCGTGGTCGCGATCGACGGCGGCCAGGGCGGTCAGGTCGGCCAGCAGCAACAGCAGGGCGGGCGCCGTGTCGAGCGTCTCGGCCAGGCCCGGCGTCGCCCCTGACGCGGCGTGCGCCGCTGCGGCCTCGGCAAACTCGTGCGCGTGGCCGGCGGCCGCCGCCTCGGCGGCCCGGTCGGTGATCGGGGCCCACGGGACCAACCCGGCACTGTGGATGAGCCAGGTACTCGTACCAGCCGGTCAGATACAGATCGCGCAGGGAGCGTCGGGCCGCCGGGTCCTTGACGACGATCACCCGCCAACCCTGGCGATTGCCGCCACTGGGAGCGAAGCGGGCCGTATCGAGCAGGCGGTGGAGGACGTCATCCTCAATGGGCTCGGGGAGGAACTCGCGTACCGCACCCGTGCTCCGCAGGGTCTCGATCAGATTGAGGTCCATGCGAATGACGGTAGCGGGCGGCGCCCACCCTCGACACGGCCCACCCTCGACACGGCGCACCCGGACGCGCCACTGTGGTGCATGCCTGCGCACGAGCGCCTGCGAGACCTGAGCCGGTTCCCCCTCGTCGTTTCCCCCATGGCCGGAGGACCGAGCACGCCGGCGCTCGTGGTCGGCGGCGGCCGAAGCGGGAGCGGTGGGGTTCCTCGCCGCCGGCTACAAGTCCGCAGCCGAGATGCGCGCCGAGATCGCCGCCGTCCGCGCACGCCACCCCGGCCGCGTTCGGGGTCAACGTGTTCGTCCCGGGTGAGCCCACGCTCCACCCCGAGGCGCTGGCGGCCTACGCCCGCTCACTGGAGAAGGAAGCCGCCGCGCTGGGGGCGACGCTCGGAACGCCGCGCTGGGACGACGATGACTACGGCGCCAAGCTCGATGTGCTCCTCGCCGAGCCGCCCGCTCTCGTCAGTTTCACCTTCGGCTGTCCCGCCACGGACGTGGTGCGCGCGCTGCAGGCAAAGGGCTGCGCTGGTCGTCGTGACGGTGACCACCCCCGAGGAAGCGCTGCTGGCGCAACGGGTCGGGGTCGACGCTCTCTGCCTGCAGGGGGTCGAAGCGGGCGCGCACCGGGGCAGCTTCGTCAACGACGACAGCCCCGGGCCAGGACCACCCGCTCGCGGCACTCCTGGCCGAGGTGCACGAGAAGTTGCGACCTCCCGCTCATCGCCGCCGGGGGCATCGCCGGTCCACGAAGCCGTGGCGGCGACCCTGGCGGCCGGGGCGACGCAGGTGCAGCTGGGGACCGCGTTCCTGCGGTGCACCGAGAGCGGCGCCCATCCCGTCTACAAGGCGGCCCTCGCCGATCCCCGCTTCACTTCGACGGCGCTTACCCGCGCCTTCAGCGGCCGCCGGGCCCGCAGCCTCGTGAACGGGTTCCTGCGGGCGCACGACGATGCGCCTGCCGCCTACCCCGAGATCAACCACCTCACCCGACCGCTGCGGGCGGCTGCCTCGGCCGCGGGCGATCCCGACCACATGAGCCTCTACGCCGGCGAGGGTTTCCGCCGGGCGCAGGAACGATCGGCGGGTGAAATCATCGAGCAGCTTGCGACGGGACTCGGAAGGCCCACCGGGTCCTGAGGCCCACCCCGTCCTGAGGCCCACCCGGTCGTAGTGTGGAGACCCGTGCGCATGATCTCCCTGATGCCCGGGCCGCGGTGAGCTCACGTCGCGAGACCGACACGTTCGAGTTCACGCCGCCGGACATCGATCGAGTGGCGGGCTATCTGCATCACCTGACCGAGGCCGGGCAAGGGTGGATCAACCTCCTGCCAGGCGTCCGAGCTGGATGAGGACGAGCAGCAGACCGTGCCGGCCGGCCTCTTCAGCCTGTTCAGCCCCCGTCAACCCCCGGTGACCATGTGCACGCTCATGCCGGCCCGGCCGACGAGGCGGGCCTTTGACGGCGTGACACGTCGGCGTGCTGCACCCCACGGGGGGCAAGGCGGTGGCCCGCTTGGCGGAGGCCGGGGTCGCCATGCCCCCGGAATGGCTCGTACGCCAGGATCACCCCCGGCGTGGCTTGGTGCTGCTGACCAGGCACGGCACATCCGAGAACGACGTCATCTCATGGGCGATCCGGGCCGGTACGGCGCTCTGCCGCAAGGACATGACGGGGGAGTGGCAGGCGGTGGTCTACCTCCCGTAGCGGCTGCCCCCTTGCCCCCGGCCCCGGCAGCAGCCCGGGTTCGGCAGCAGCCCCCGCGCAACCACGCCGGCTCCGAGGGGTACACTAGTTATGTGCCGAAAGTAACTACTTTGCGCAGCTTCGCGCCGCCCCAGGGATCGGTCGACCAGATCCAGGCCGCTTTTCAGGTCGTGGTGGGGTCCATTACCCAAATCCGCGCGCACGAGCGGATCCTCGCGGCAGCGGGCGTCCGGCTTGGACCGCGCCGGGTCGGCGCTTCTGTACAAGTTGTCCGTCTACGGCGATTCGCTCCGCGTCACGGATCTCGCCGACCTGCTCGGAGTCGACGCGCCGACGGTCACCCGCAAAATCCAACAGCTCGAACGCGAGCAACTCGTCTCGCGCCGCCCCGACCCCGATGACGGGCGGGCCAGCCGGATCATGTTGACGCGGGCCGGCAGGCGAACCATCGAACGGGTCTTGGACGCCCGGCGTGAGTGGTACGACCGTCTGGTCGAGGACTGGGACGAGGCCGACCTCGCAGACGTTCGCCTCGCTGTTGGGTCGGTTTGCCGCATCCCTCGAGCACGATGTCGAGGAATCACGTGACGACTGAGGTCTCTGCGGCCTCGACCGGACTGCCCGCGTCTGCCGCAGACGCCCACGGAGGAAGAAGAACATCGTCGGATCGTCGTGGTGCTGGCCGCGCTCATGCTGGGCATGTTCCTGGCCGGCCTCGACCAGACGATCGTTTCTACTGCATTGCCGACCATCGCGGGCGATCTGCATGGGCTCAACCACCTGTCGTGGGTGGTGACGGCCTACCTCCTCACCTCCACCATCTCCACACCGCTGTGGGGCAAGCTCGGCGACCTCTACGGCCGGAAGAACCTCTTCCAGTTGTCGATCGTGATCTTCCTGATCGGGTCCATGCTCTCGGGCTTGTCGCAGAACATGATGGAACTCATCGCATTCCGTGCCGTCCAGGGGATCGGGGCGGGCGGCCTGCTTGTCGGTGCACAAGCCATCATCGGCGACGTGGTGCCGGCCCGGCAGCGCGGAAAATACATGGGGTACTTCGGCGTGGTCTTCGGGCTGACGAGCGTCGCCGGTCCTCTGGCCGGTGGCTTGTTCACCCAACACCTGTCGTGGCGCTGGATCTTCTATATCAACGTGCCCTTCGGTGTTCTGGCTCTGTTCACCGTGGCCGCCGTGCTGCACCTGCCCACCGTGCGGGTGCCGCACAAGATCGACTGGGCCGGTACGTCGCTCCTCTCCGCTGCGGTCACCGTCATCATCCTCATGACCACGTGGGGAGGGACCCAGTACCGGTGGGGTTCGGCCACCATCATCGGTCTCGCCCTCCTCGGTGCGGTCTTGCTCCTCGCGTTCTGCATTGTGGAAACGAGAGTTGCCGAACCGATCATCCCGCTCGATCTGTTCCGTAACCGCACCTTCAGCACGGCGTCGGGCGTGGGGTTCATCGTGGGATTCGTGATGTTCGGGGCGATCATCTATCTGCCCCTCTATCTCCAGACGGTCCACGGAGCGACGCCGACGGCGTCGGGACTGGAGATTCTCCCGATGGTCGGCGGTATGGTCTTGACCTTCATCACGAGCGGCCGTCTCATTACGCGCACGGGCCGCTACAAAGCGTTCCCTGTCGCCGGGTCGCTCGTGCTCACCGCCGGTCTCCTGTTGCTCTCGCGTCTCGGTCCCCACACGACGCTGCCGGTGGCCTCGGCCTACATGTTCGTCGTCGGGTTGGGCATCGGTCTCATGATGCAGGTCCTTGTCGTGGCGGTACAGAACGCGGTGCCCTATTCGCGCCTCGGCGTGGCCACCTCGACTGCCTCGTTCTTCCGCAGCATCGGGGGTGCGTTCGGCGTCTCGGCACTGGGCGCCGTGTTCTCCGGCCGACTGTTGCACAACCTCTCGCTGCATGCGACGAAGGCACAGTTGTCGTTGGTGAAGGGCGGGAGCGTCGCGGCCAACCCGGCGCAGATCAACCATCTCCCGCCGCGCAGCGCGCCGTCTTCGTCGATGCCTTCAGCCATGCGCTCCAAGCGGTGTTCCTCGTTGCGGTGCCCTTCACGGTGCTGGCTTTCGTGCTCAGCATGGTGATGAAGGAGATCCCCTTGCGCACGACGTCGCACCTGTCACCGGCTGATCCCGCCGCGTCAACTGCCAGCACGCCTGATGCCGGCACGCCTGATGCCGGGGCTTCCGATGCGCAGGGGGATGGCGTCCTGGGGGCCGTCAACCTCGTGGTGGGCGTGCCTGATCTCTAACCAGCTCTCTGACGAGAGGATCGACCCGGAGGCTCTCGTCGGATCACGGGGGTTCCCGCTGGGACTGTAGATCGGCAAGAGTGAGGCATGGCCCCACCGCGCAATGTGCTGTTCATTACGGTCGATCAATGGCGCGGTGATTGTCTGTCCGCTCTCGGCCATCCGGTCCTCGAGACCCCGGCACTTGACTCCTTGGCTCGCCGCGGTGTGCTGTTCGCCAATCACTGGGCCAACGCCGCACCCTGCGGCCCTTCCCGTGCCTGCCTCTATACCGGCACCTACCAGCATCGCAATCGGGCTGTGCAGAACGGCACCCCACTCGATTCCCGGTTCACCAATGTCGCGCGTGTGGCCCGGGAGTTGGGCTATGACCCTGTCCTCTTCGGCCACACCGACACAGCCGTCGACCCTCGGACAGTGCCACCGGGTGATCCTCGTCTCTCCACCTACGAAGGGATCCTGCCCGGCTTCCGCTCCGTGCTCCACGACCCCTGGGAAGAGGGAAGCCCGGGTTGGGGGAAATGGTTGGTCGCACAGGGCTTCGACGTGCCGGACAACCCCCATGCGCTCTACGAGCCCATGGAGGGATTCCCCGGATCCGACGAACACGGTGCCACGTGGGCACCGGCCCGATTCCCGTCCGAGCTCTCCCAGACGAGATACGTGAGCCAGGCCGTCACCGATTGGCTGGAGGAGCACGGTGACCGGCCGTTCTTCGTCCACGCCTCTTTCATCCGTCCCCACCCGCCTCGGCGCAACCCGATCGGGTACCACGACCTCTACGACGCCGAACAGATCGGGCCCTTCGCGGGGTGCAAGCGGCCCGACGACGAGGCGGCGATCCACCCCTTCGCCGGCATGGTGCTCCAAGCCCCCGATGTGAGGGCTCCTCGACGCGGTGAGGATCGTCGCCAGCTCCGGGCCACGTACTACGGGGCCCAGCGAGAGGTCGACGACGGCCTCGCCCCCCTCTTCGATTTCCTGGTGGGGCGCGGCCTGGCCGAGTCGACCTTGGTCGTGGTGACGAGCGACCACGGCGAAATGGGCGGTGACCACTGGCTGCTGGAGAAGCTCGGCTACTGGGACGAGAGCTACCACGTTCCCCTGATAGTGGTCGACCCCCGCGAGGCGGCCGAATGGCAGCCGCGGCTCTGTCGTCACCTCCATCACCGAGTCCGTCGATGTGTTCCCCACCATCTGCGAATTCATCGGCGCCGACGTGCCACTGCAGGTCGACGGGTGGTCGTTGTCGCCGTTCATCTGCGGGGCGGGTGCTCCGGAGCATTGGCGGGACGCGGCGCATTTCGAGTGGGACTTTTCCGATCCGGCCGAAGCAGAGGGTCGAACAGTTCTTGGACGTACCCATGAGCCACTGTTCGCTGGCGGTCTCTCGCAGTGCGACGCAGAAGTACGTGCAGTTCGCAACCTCAGCTGAGGTCTTCCCACCCTTGCTGTTCGACCTACGTGAGGATCCCGACCAGATCCACAACCTGTGTCTCGGACCGGGAAGCGCCTGGAAGGACGCGGCATGGGCGTCCGCACAGGAGCTGCTGCAATGGCGGATGCGCACCTCGGAGCGCACGCTGAGCGGGCATTTCCTCTCCTCCGGGACCGGGTTGGTCTCGTCCCGGGACAGCTGGCGCTGATCCACACTTCCTGCGCTGATCACCTGCCATGCTGGGTCGGATGCGTGTTCTGGTCACAGGTGCCGGTCGGTCAATTGGCCGGGCTACCGCGGAGGTGCTCACCGAGCGTGGTCATGAGGTGGTGGCCACGGCCCGCGATGTCACGGCACTGCGGGACCTGAAGGTCGAACAGGTTCTCAGCCTCGATGTGCAGAGCGCCGACTCCGTGCTGGCCGCAGTGGACGCAGCCGGGGAGCTCGACGCCGTGGTCAACAACGCGGGAGTCACCGGACGGGGCCCCCTGGAGGACTTCCCTCTCGAGGACGTCGTCCGGGTGCTCGATGTCAATACCCTCGGCCCCTTGCGGATGGCCCAAGCGGTCGCCCCACGATGGAGGGAGCGGGGGAGCGGCGTCCTGGTCAACATCAGCTCGGTGCAGGGCCGTATCGGCACGCCCCTCGAAGGGGTCTACGCCGCATCGAAGCACGCTCTGGAGGCGCTGTCCGAGACGCTGCACTTCGAGCTCGGGCACTTCGGCATCCGGGTGGTCATCATCGAGCCCGGCTACATCGCGCCGGGCATGCACCACACCGCCGATCATCGGGGGCCGGAGGTCTACGGAGCGCTGTACGATCAGTGGGGCGCCACGGTCGAGACGCTCGTCGGCCCCGAGGGCAGGCCCGGTCCGGAGATCGTCGGGCACGCGGTGGCCGACGCTCTGGAAGACCCGTCGACACCGCTGCGGGTGGAGGTCGGAAAGGACGCGGCCATGGTCCTGGCCCTCCGTCGTTCGCAAAGTGATGCTGAGTTGGAGGCCACCATGCGCCAGGCGCTCGGTCTCACGTGGTGAGGCGGAAGGAGCAGGTGTGCCGTATCACCCGATGACGGACGACGAGGTCCATGTGTTTCTGACTGCGCTGCCGGCGCGCACGGGAAAGCTGGCCACGGTGAGGGCTGACGGGCGGCCGCACGTGGCTCCGGTCTGGTATGACGTCGACGACGATGGCGCGCTGTGCTTCAACACGGGGGAACGCACCGTCAAGGGCCGCAATCTCTTGCGCGACCGCCGGGCGGCCCTCTGCGTCGACGACGACCGGCCGCCGTTCAGTTTCGTGATGGTGGAGGGGAGCGTCGAGATCATCCACGACCTGGGTCAGGTCCGAGCGTGGGCCGAGCGCATCGGAGGGCGCTACATGGGCGCGGCGGAAGCCGCCAGGTACGGCGAGCGCAACGGGGTGGAGGGCGAGCTCCTGATCCGCCTGCGGCCCGACTCCGTCCATTCGGCCGCAGACCTGGCCGATGACTCGATGTACGCAGACGCAGGCCCTTGGCGATCGGCGTCGGACCGGTCTCGGCCGGCGTGCGGTCGGGCGCAACGACGGGCGGCTCCGCCCGAACTGGCCCAACGGGATGATGATGACGGCGAAGAATGGCGGCCAGAAGGATGAGGTCGGGCAGGATGCCGGCGTGGACCGTGGTGAGGACGAGGTTCTTGACCGACGAGATCCCACCACGGCCTCGAAGTGCCTGATGGCGATGACGACGCGCCGCAGCGTCGGCGTGGCGGCCGGGGCGAGGACGATCACGCCCCACGTGGCGTACCAGCTCCACAGGATCGGGCCCGAGGAGCGCCACGACCAGCAGGGTGAGGCCGAGGTTGCGCGGCACGTTGTGGTTGGACGAGTCGACGAGAAGCCAGATCCCGATTGCCGCGGCGAGGACCAGCCCGCATGGCACTCACGACGGTGCGCGCGCCCAGCCCGGAGAAGTGGACGTCGACCACATGCGCCACAGCTGCAGAAGCTTTCGAGATCGCGTTGACCGGCGTCACGGCGGTGAATGACTTGTCGGCCGCTGTCGTGGTCCGGAGCCAACCCCATCCATTGTCCGTCCCCCACGAGATCGAGTCCAATGTCATCAGCGCGATCAGGCCCGCTCCTGCGGTGTGGATGATCCGCCGCGCCACGGGCGCACCCGGCCCCGCCCAGGCCCAGCCCAGGAACAGGACACCGAGCAGTGCCGGTGATTTGACTCCGGCCGCGACGGCACACAGGACGACGCCGGGAATGGTGCCCCACCGCATGGCAACGGCGATTCCCGCCACGAGCAGGCCGAGCATGAGCGCCTTCGTTGTGCGCTCCTCCGATCAGGGTGGTCAGGACCAACGGGCAGCCGACGCCGAGGACGACGGCCTGCGCCGGATCTCGCCCGAGGCGGCGGGCGATGGAGGGTGTCGCGGCGACGATCAGGGCGAGCCCGGCCATCTCGAGTAGGCGCAGGAGAAGGATATCGGGGAGGATCCTGTGACCCGAGGCCTCTGTCGAGAGCGCCGTCGATGGACAAGAACGTGGGTCCGTAGGGGGAGGGCGTATTCGTCCACATCGAATCGGGCAGCGTGCTGAACGGCGTGGAGCCGAGGACCCCGGTGCCGTAGACGTAGGGGTCGATGTGGTGGCTGACCATCTCGCCCTTGTCCGGCGTAGCTGTAGACGTCCCGGCTGAACAGCGGAGGCGCCAGAAGGAGCGGCAAGGCCCAGATGACCACCACGACGACGACCTTTCGCACGCTGTACGCCGGGGTGCGACGAGAGGTGGCGCAACAGTCCGATCCAGACGCGCACCAAGAGGATCATCCCGCCGTACACCGCGATGATGGCGTAGATCGGCGGATGGGCGAGGCTCTGACCCGATCGATCCGAAGAGGCCCCCGGGCATTCCGAAGAACCATGCGCCGGCGAGGTGGGTCTCGTAGGCCGAACCGCCGAGGAGAGCTCCCAGAACGATGGCACAGCGATGGCGACGAACCCCAACGTCGGCGGTGGCGGTCAGGCGGCCGGCGGCCACGTCGCTGCCTGACGCCTCGGCATGTCTCTCAAGGCAGCTGCGCGCTCGCTGCCATTGCTCGTGCCGGGCCGGCTCCTCAGTGGAATCCCAGCGTTGCGCAGAAGAATGCGCGCTGTCACAAGGGTGAAATCTAGCTGTCGTCAAAACGGAAGATGCAGCGAGCGGACCTCTTTTCTCGGGCGACCGGAAAGCGGGGGAAAGAAGCCCCACGATGTGCGGTGGCTCCAGATGAGGATGGCTCACAGGTGAAGATCGTCAATACGTGAAGACAGCGCGCGTACACATCGGGCCGTTGTGGCCCTATGCGGTCTTGATCGGGCTTCCTGCCGCGGCATTCATCCTTCCGGATGTTCTGGGCGGTCACCTCTTGATGACAGGTGACAACCTGCAACAGAACTACCCGCTCCATGTGCTCGTCGGGTCCATGTACCGCCAGGGCGAACTGCCTTTTTGGAACCAATACATTTTCAGCGGCACGCCGCTGCTCGCCGGTTTCAATGCCGGTGCGTTCTATCCGCTGATCGGGCTCTTCGCCGTCCTTCCCGATCGCGTGGCATGGATAGCCACCGAGGTGATCCTCTTCTCGCTGATCGCCATCGGCATGTACCTGTTTCTTCGGGCACTGCGACTGTCGACGGTCCCGTGCGTGTTGGCTTCCGTGGCGTTTTCGTTCTCAGGCGTCGTCCTGAGCCAGGTCAACCATGTCGACATGACCGAGGGATTCGCCTCCCTCCCCTTCATGCTGCTGGCCGTGGTGCACATCGTCAGGGATGGGCGCTGGCGATGGTCCGTCCTTCTCGGTGTTGCATTCGCGCTGGTCATCTTCGGTGGGGCCCCCGAGGCGATGCTGGACGAGGCGTTCGTGGTCATCGCCTACGCCGCCCTTTGCGCCGGCGTGGATCGCCCGAGTTGGCGGCGGGTCCTGACCCGCTGTGGTGCGGGTGCGGCATTGGCGCTTTCCCTTTCCGCGGTGCAGTGGTTGCCGGGCATTGCCGCGATTTCGAACTCCCAGCGCGCGGCACTCGGTCCTTCGTTCGCAGGCTCGGGGAGCTTCTCGCCCGCCAACTCGCTGCTGTCGCTGGTGCCGTACCTCTTCGGCAGCTACGGCCACCTCGGCGAGGCGACGTTCTTCTCGCACTACAACCTGCCCGAGGTCGGCATCTACGTCGGGATCCTTCCGATCATCGCCCTGCTCACGCTCTGGCGACCGCAATGGCCGTCGCGCCTGCCTTCCCGCGAGCGCCGGACGTGGTACATCATCGCTCTGCTCGGGCTTCTCCTCGCCTTCGGGGCCAACACCCCTCTCGAGCATGTCTTCAACCAGATCCCGCTCTACGGCCGCCAGCGTCTGCAGAGCCGGAACATGATCGATGTCTCCCTTGCCGTCTGTGTGCTCTTTGCCGGCTGGCTCGACCGGCGAGAGGATCCCGGCCGTGTGCGCCCGACGTTCGAGCGCTTTGCCGGGTTCATCCCCCTCGGGGTGGTGCTCGGAGTGAGCGCCTGGGCCGCGGTTGCGCCGCGGTCGTTGGTCACATCGCTGACCACCGCCTCCGGCTCGGCGGTCGAGGTCCACACGGTGCGCGAAGCGAGCCTGATCGCGTTGGGATTCTGCCTGTTGGCGGGCATCGTCACCTGGCTTCGCGCCGACATGCGACGAGGCCCATGGTTCGCCGTCGTGGCCGCCTTCATGGCGGCCGATCTCGGCTTGATGGTCGGGACCAGCTCCGTGCTGACCGTTCCCTCGAACGCAGTGGTGGCCGGTACCACCGCGGTCGAGAACTATGTCGCCGGGCACATGGCGCCGGGGGGGCGTTTCGCCTTCTACGACCCGCAGAATTATACGAGTGGACTGACGACAGCTGACACCGGCCGGCCCGATGACAATGTCTTGGCCCGGCTCCCCTCGGTCGGCGGTTACGCCTCAATCGTCAATGGGGGTTACAACGCCGCCACGTTGACCCATGCGCAGGGTGAACTGAACGTTCCCCGTCTCGCCTCGGGTACATTCGCTCAGCTCGACCTGCAGGACATCCTGACGACGCCCGAATACTTCCTCGTCCCGCTGGCCGCGGCACCCGGCGCACTAGGTGACGTCACGCAGGCGTCCGAGCGCAAGGGGAGCGATGCGGTCCTGCCACTCGGCGACAGAGCGGGCTTCACCGATAGCGGTTACCCCTTCTACGCGGGACCACGAGGAGAGATCCTCGCCGGGCAGTCGAGCCGGTGGTTCTTCGGGGAATCGCTGGTGGCCTCACGCGCGAGCTTGCTGCTGGCTCCCGGTGCCACGTCGGCACGGATCCGATTCGGCACGGTGACCTCGACCGGACAGACCAGGTGGGCTCCTCCGGTGGCCGTTGCCCCGCGGGAGCGGAGCGTCGGGAGCCGTCTGCCCGGGGACCCGGCGGTCAGCCTGGTGGTCCAGGTCATTTCGGGTCGCCTTCCGGCGCACCAGCCTGACGTCGTGGTGGGAAAGAGGACCTACGAGCTGGACGGCGCGCTTTCCAGTGCGGTGCGACCCGGGGCGTGGCGCCAGCAGGGCTCAGTCGATGGGTACACCCTCTTTGTGCGGACGCGGGCGCCGAGGTCCGTCCACGCGGTCGTGCCGGGCCACGACAAGTCCCCCGCGATCGATGTGCTCGACCAGAGCGACAACACCGAGTCCCTGCGCGTGCATGCCGGTGCCCCGGTCGTCGTCGTGCGCGACGTGGCATGGGACGGCGGATGGAGCGCCTCCGTCTCGTCCAACGGCGGACCGCCGGTCACCGTGCCGGTGGTCAAGCGGGGCCTGGTCCAGCAGGTGGCGCTTCCCGCCGGGAACGATGTCGTCCGCTTCTCGTATCAACCCCGGCATTGGCTTGTGGCCAGCCTGCTCAGCGAAGGAGCGGCGCTCCTCCTCTTGCTCCTCCTCGTCGCCTACGCAATCCGTCGACGGGCGCATCGTCGGGGCCGTTGGAGTCTCCGCCCCGGTCCGTTCAACAGAACGGGTGGGCCAGGGTGAGGAGAAACTCCCCTTCATCCGCACCCCACATGCCGTCGATCACGAATCCCGCTGCCCCCAGCTCCTCTTCGATCCGGTCAGCAGTGAATTTGGCGCTTATTTCGGTGAGGATGTCCTCGCCTTGGGTGAATCGCACTGCGATGCCCGCTTCGCGCAGCGCAACCTCGTTGGGCACCTGAGCCCGCAAGCGCATCTCGATCCACTGGTCGTCTTCGTTCCACAGCGCGACATGTGCGAACTGATCGGGATCGAAGTTTCCGCCCAGTTGGTCGTTGAGGACATGGAGGACGTTCTTGTTGAACTGTGCAGTCACCCCCGCCGCATCGTCGTAGGCCGCCACCAACCGGGTGCGGTCCTTCACCAGATCGGCGCCCAGGAGCAGCGAGTCGTCGCTCGACATCGTGCAGTTCAGGTCAAAGAGGAAGCGTGCCCGCCGGGCCGGGTCGAGGTTGCCGATCGTGCCGCCCAAGAACGCCACGATGCGCCGCCCATCGGTGGGGATCGCCGCCAGGTGCTCGCTGAAATCACCGATGACCAGGTGAACCGCGAGCGGCGCGTACTCTCCCGAAAGGGTCGACGCCGCTTCGCGGAGGAACTCGTCACTTATATCGAACGGCACGTACGTGCGCAGGGTGCCGAAATTGCGAAGTGCGTCGAGGAGGACCCGGGTCTTTTCGCAGGACCCCGCTCCGAGCTCGACCAAGGTGTCCGCCTTGGAGAGCTCGGCGATCGTTGGCGCGTACCTTTCCAGCAGGTGCCGCTCGGCCCGTGTCGGGTAGTACTCGGGTAGCCGGGTGATGTCCTCGAAGAGCTGGCTCCCGCGTTCGTCGTAGAACCAGACGGGTGGGATCGATTTGGGATCACCGATGAGGCCGGCGATGGCGTCGGCCCGCATGCGCCGCCGGACTTCGTCGGGGGTGACACGGACATCGATGGTGTAGGTCATGGGTGGGCTAGGGATCCTGCGCCAGGCGAAGGCCGCTGAAGGCCCAGCGAGCTCCGGGAGGGAAGAAATTACGGTAGCTGACGCGCACATGGCCGGGGGGAGTGGCGCAGCAACCTCCGCGCAGCACGTATTGGCTCACCATGAACTTTCCGTTGTATTCGCCGACGGCACCCGGCGCCGCCCGGAACCCGGGATAGGCGGTGTACGCGCTCGACGTCCACTCCCAGACATCGCCGAGGAGCGCGTTGGTGCTGACCGCAGGGCGCGGGTGCGGCGGCTCGAGACCGAGAAAGTTCGATCCGTCGCCGACGCCGTCGGCGACGGTCTCCCATTCCTCCTCGGTGGGCAGGCGCTTCCCCGTCCAATGTGCGAAGGCGTCCGCCTCGTAGTAGCTGACATGGCTGACCGGCTCGTCCGGATCGACGGGGCGTACGCCCGAAAGGGTGAACTGCAGCCACTGCTCGGGGTCATCGGGGTGGCGGAACCAGTACAAGGGGGCCTGCCAACCTTGGTTCATGACGACCGACCACCCGTCGGAGAGCCAGAACTCGGGTCGGCCGTAGCCGTCGTCCTCCATGAACGACAGCCACTCCCCGCAGGTCACGGGTCGGTCCGCCAGTGCGAATGGCGTGAGATAGGCCCGGTGACGCGGAAACTCATTGTCGAAGCCGAAGCCCTTCCCCGTGTGTCCGATGTCGGCCACGCCGCCTTCGTGTTCGATCCACCCGGCCTTGGGGGGTGCAGTGCCGCCACGTGCCGTCGCGCACTCGGGCAGGTACGTCGGCCGCATCGGGTTACGTGAGAGGACGTGTTTGATATCCATGAGCAGCAGTTCCTGGTGCTGTTGCTCATGATGGAGACCCAGGGTTATCAACTCGGGCACCCCGCGCTCGAGCTCCTGGTGCAGCAACGTCGCTACGGCCTCATCGACGGATTCCCGATAGCGGGCGACCTCGGCGATGCCGGGACGCGAGATGAGGCCGCGTTCGTGGCGGGGGTGCCGGTCACCCAGTGCCTCGTAGTACGAGTTGAAAATGTAGGCGAACGCGTCGTCATACGGGCGATAGCCGGCCAGGTTCGGGCCCAGCACGAAGGTCTCGAAGAACCAAGTGACATGGGCCCGGTGCCATTTCGTCGGGCTGACGTCGGGCATCGACTGGACCGTCTGGTCCTCCGCGCTCAGGGGTGCAGCCAGACGCTCCGTGGTGGCCCGCACCGAGGCATAGGTCTCGGCGAGGTCAGATTGCATGTCTGGTCCGCTGTAGTCGGACATCCAATCCTCCATCGACCGCCTGGCCCAGTGCAAAGACAGTCCATCGCCTGTGATTTCGCTGCGCTCACCCTACCCAGCTCTGCCCCGATCGAAGCGCGCGGCCCCGTTGCAGGTTCGTCCGTGGAGGCCAGGGGCAGATTTCCGACCTGGGCGGGATCGCGGGGCCATACGGGCGTTGGAGGCCCCCCGTCCGTCAGCTCGAGGTGATGAGGGGAGCGTCGGGCTCCAGAGTTTCGAGCTCTGCCGCTCCACCCTCCTTCTCGAGGTTCTTCCGCAGGCGCCTGGCCTCCCAGCGGTCGAGCAGCTTGGAGCCGAAGTAGAAGACCAGGGCGGCGTAGAGCCACCCCACGAAGATGTCGATCACGAAGTGCTCGGCGGTATAGACCAACGAGAAGGCCATACAGATGGGATAGGCAGCCAGAAGTATGCGCTTACGAGGGCTGGAGTCCTTCCAGAAAAAGAGGCAGATCAGCATGGGGTACGCGCCGTGGAGGGAAGGCATTGCTGCCACGTTGTTGTCGAATTTGCTGCCGCCGGCGAAGAGGGATTGTCCCAGCCCGATATGGAGGTGGGCCCAGACCTGATCGATGATCCGGGTCGTGGGGGGGAGGTGCCCGAATTCACTGGCCATCCACGGCGGCATGGCCGGATACAGCACGTAGGTGATGTAGCCGACGAACGTGAGTCCGACGAAGAGAGGCACGTAGCGGCGGAACTTGGGGTAGTTCGTCTTCCACAGGACCCCGGCGATGATGAACGACGTGAAGAAGTGGCTCATGTAGCAGGCCCACGCGAGATAGTCCCAGAAGTGGATTTTTCCGGGGATATACAGCCAACGTTGCAGCTGCGCCGTCGGGTCGACCCCGAAGACGTGTGTGTCGAACCAGACTTGCGGTGAGTAGAAGGCCTGTACGACGCTCCCGTTCGCGGAGGACTGTTGGCCCCAGAAGGTGTGGGAGGCATAGCCGCGGAGAATTCCGTAGCCGAAGAGGACGGCGATGAGGGGTAGCCAGTCGAGTATCAGCCGCTTCCAGCGAACGCCACTGCCGAGACTGGAGATGACGAGAGCCGCAACCACGTACAGCAGGACCGAGTTGGTCGACCATGGGATGCCCGCGACGAGGTAGTACACGACCAGGCTGGCGACGAAGAGGATCCAACCGATCGTCACCCTGCGTTGCCCCGGATCGGCCCACCGATCGGAGAGCCAGACGCCGAATGAGCGCCTACCGGTGCGAGGTGCCTCTACCGAGTCGACATCGCCGTTGTCCGGTGGGCCCGTCATGGGCGCCACGGCCCGGCGATTCTCGTCTTCGGTTGTCGTCATGTGGTGAGAATGGCTTCCATGTGCGCGAGACGAGCCTGGCCGATCCGAGCGCCTGGCCTCAACGAATGCGTAATTTCGAGGCGGCCTGATCGCCTCGGCTGGTTACAAATGTGTGAAAATCATAGCCTGATGGTCACGGAGCGGAGGGGCAACGGCTGGGGAACGCCGCCGGACCTTTGAGCGAGGCCCAACCGCCCGTGAGGCCACTGACGACGGCCGGGAGCGGGTCAAGACGGATCGGGTTCGGGCTCGTCCTGGTCGCCGTCGCCGCCTTCCTGGTCTTGGGCGGGTTCGAAGCGTGGCATGACTCGGCGACGTTCGATGAGCCCGTCTACGTCTCGTCAGGCGCCCTGGCCGTCCTCCACCACGATCTGGCCGACAACCCTGAGCATCCACCCCTGTTCAAGGTATTGGCGGTTCTCCCGGTTCTCGCCGTCCATCCCGTGGTCCCCCACGGGAACTGGACGATCAATAACGAGCACCAGTACAGCGCCCGCTTTGTCGCGGCCCAGCTGAAGGCCGGCACCATGCATCGGGTGACGTTTGCGTCACGACTGGTGCCGTTGCTCGAGTGTGGGGCGCTCGCCCTCGCGCTCTATGCCCTGGCGTCCCTCCTGTTCGGCCTCTGGTCGGGCGTGGTCGCGGCGTTGCTCTGGTTGCTCGATCCACTGGTGTTGGGATTGGGGCATCTCGACGGAGTCGACCTCCCGTTCGCGCTGACCACGGTGCTCGTCGCCTGGGCGCTCGTGCGTTGGCTGCGGGCGCGAGATCGGCGCTCCCTTATCTGGCTCGGCGTCGCGTGCGGGGCGGTGGCATCGGCGCAGGTCACCGGATTGCTCGTCGTAGCAGTGGCCGCGTGCGTCGTGCTGGCGGCGCAGGTTCGTGCCGGCAAGCGGTCGTGGGCCCGCTGGCGTCCGGCGTTGGTCATTGTGGTGACGACCTGGGTGTTCGTCTGGGTCGTCTATGTCGTCCTCGACCCGAGCGTCGTGGCGCATTCGTGGTTCCTTCTTCCACATTCCTACGTGGAGGGGGTGAAGTACCTGGCTTCGAATGACACGGCCAGCTCGCCGGGTTTTCTGCTCGGCCAGAGGTGGATCGGGGCGAACCCCTGGTTCTGGCCGGCATCCCTGATCGTCAAACTCCCGACACCGATAGTGCTGTCTGCTGCTCGCCGGTCCGATCGCCTTCATCGCCGTAGTCAGGTCGGGTCGGGTCAGCGGCGCCACGGCACGCCAGACGTTGGTGGCCGTCGTGCTCCCCGCAGTGGTCCTCTTCCTCTTCGAGCTCCCGGGACCGCGCACGCTCGGCGTTCGCTACCTTCTCCCTTCGATCGCGCTGTGGATCGTGGTGGCGTCGCCGATCGCCCTGTTCGTCACGCGGGCGGCTCATGGCGATGGTCCTCAGCGTGGTGCTGGCCGCCGCCGCGGCCGACTCACCGCACTCTCCTTTCCCGACTCGCTCGCCTATACGGCGCCTCCGTTCACCCCCGGATATCGAGTGGCCACCGATTCCAACGTGGACTGGGGGCAGGACTTCTCCCTCCTGGTGCACTGGAGTACCGGGCGCCACCCGCGGGTGGCCTACTTCGGGCCCCGCGGGATCACGAACGCCGATATTCCGGGAGCCCGGCGTCTGATCGGCGTCGCGCCCGGCCGCATCTCCGGGTGGGTCGCCGCATCTGCCAGCGATCTCACCAGTGCCCTCCGCGATGACGGACTCAGTTGGCTACGGGCCTACTGTCCTGTGGGCACGTTGGGCGGGTCCATCCTGCTGTACCACTTCACGACGCCACCGAGCGCCGCTCCCGGTCCGTCCACGCCGGCGGCGCTGTGTCCCGGAACAGAGAGCCACCGGGTGAACGGGTAACGGGTAACGGGCGGTGGGGGAGTGGATCAGGAAAGCACTTTGCGCCGGAAGTTCCGCAGCCCGAGCGTCATGAAGATCGGCGCTGAACGCGAACAGCGCCGGATAGATCACATAGAGATGCATGTGGGGAGCGTTCGTGAGCGCAGCCCGCATGCCTTCGTTGACGTAGATGAGCGGATTGATCAACACGACCGTCTGCAGCCAGTGGAAGCCCCCCGCCTGGACCGGCGCGAGCCGGGTCCACTGGTAGTAGGTGCCCCCGAGGAACGTGATGGGAAGCACGATGAATCCGAACATGAGGCCGAGGTTGCGCGGGCTCGAAACTGGTGCCCAGCAGGAGGCCGAGGGAGGTCATGGCCAGACACGACAGTGGCACGAGGGTGACGATCAGGAGCCAATGGAGATTGATGTGGGCTTCGACGCCGGCCGCATGGATCACCGACGCGATCGGCAGGACGACGATGGCGGAGAGGAGGCCCTGGGCGCCGCCCGAGAGCACTTTGGAGAGAGCGACGAGCCAGATGGGGCACGGTGCCTGGACCCGGTCCTCGATTTCACGGGTGAACCCGAACTCCTGCGCCAACGGCATGGCGACGGCCTGAATACCCTGGAACATGATGGAGAGTCCGACCACCCCCGGGACGAGGACGGTCGCAAAGGCGGACTCGGCCCCGGGGATGCCCGATCCGCCGATCCCCTGTCCGATTTTGGGAAACACATAGAGAAAGACGAAGCAGAGGAGGAATGGCTGCACCAGGGTGCGGACGGTGAATTCCACCAGGTGCTTGCGCAAGACCAACAGGTCGCGCTGGATCAGGGCACGGAGCGACGTCCAACTGGCGGCAGTGGCGGAACGGGTGGGTGCAGTCGCCACCCGCCGTGAGGGAAGACCATCCCCCACGAGAGTCTGTGGTTGGTCCGAAGCAGTCGTGGCCGTCATCAGTCGCGCAGGTCCTTTCCGGTCAGTCCGATGAAGACGGTCTCGAGTGTCGGCTCGGCGACCGAGAGGTCGGCCAGTGCGAACCCCTCCGCTTCGGCGGCTTCGACGATGCGGGGCACCAATCGATCGGCGCCCTTGCACGTGGAGCTCCACACCGCCGGGGACGGCGCGTGTCCGCGTGCACGCCTTCGAGGCGCCGGCTGAACGCCGCGGCCAACGCCTCGGGGTCTCCATCCGCCTTCACGGTCACGATCGTGTCCGCCCCCACGCTGCGCTTGAGCTCGCTCGGGGTGTCCAGGGCGAGGATCCTGCCGTGATCCATGATCGCCACCCGGTCACAGAGTTTGTCGGCTTCTTCCATGTAATGGGTCGTCAGCATGATCGTCTGCCCCTGGGCGTTGAGGTCACGCAGGAGATCCCACAGGGCCAAGCGGCCCTGTGGGTCAAGTCCTGCCGTCGGCTCGTCGAGGAAGAGGATGGCCGGTCGGTGAAAGATGGCCCGCGCCACCATGAGCCGCTGCGCCATGCCACCCGACAGCGCGTAGACCGAGGCCTTGGCGAAGCGCGTGAGCTGGAACTGCTCGAGCAACTCATCGGCGGTCTGCTTCGATTCCCGCTTCCCGATCCCGAACAGGCGACCGTGGAAGTAGAGGTTCTCCCACGGCGTCAGCTGACGGTCCAGGGTGTTCTGCTGGGAGACCACCCCGATCATCTGCTTGGCCAAGGTGGGATGGGCCACGACGTCGATGCCACCGATAAAGGCCTGCCCGCCCGTGGGGATCACCCTCGTCGTGAGCACGCCGACCGTGGTCGTCTTGCCGGCCCCGTTCGGACCGAGAAGTCCGTAGACCTCACCCATGCCGACGGTGAGATTGAGGCCGTCCACGGCACGGAAGTCCGTGCCCGAGTACGTCTTGACGAGGTCGATCGTCTGGATGATGGGTTGACTGCCGTCGCCGTTCGCGGCGGGCACGGGCATGGACATCGGTTGTCACGGTCATCGCATCCTCACAGTACCTTCCCAGGTCTCCGACCAAGTCGGTCAGTCTTCGGCCAAAATCTGGTAGAGCTCTTTGCGTGCCTTTTGCACGACCGCGATGCCGCGCTCGACTTGCTCGTTCTCGCCGGCGCCCGAGAGCTGCTTGGCCGCACTCATGAGCTGCGTGACGGCCAAACGCAGGTTGCGGATCTGATCGTCGCTCTCGCCATGGGCCTGCCAGGGGAGCGGGGTCTCACCGGCCGCCTCCGCCACGCCGGCTTCGGTCAGATGGAAGACACGGGTGCCGTCCTCTTCGGACGAGCTCACCATGCCTTCGTCTTCGAGCATCTGCAGGTGCGGGTAGACGGAACCGGGGCTCGGCCGCCAGAGGCCACCGCTCATCTCTTCCAGACGGCGCATGACGGCATAGCCATGAGCCGGCCCTTCTTGCAGCGCCGAGAGGATGGCACGTCGGATGTCGCCGCGGCGCATGCGGCGCCCGCCGCCCCAGCCGCCTCGTTCGCCGCCCCATCGTCCCCGGCCGCCACCGTCGCCCCGGGGGCCCCGGTCGTGCCCAGGACCCCGCCGGCCGCCCCGAGGCGCTCGGCCCTCGGTCGTGCTCGTGATCGTGATCGTGATCGTGGTCGTGATGTGGTTCGTGGTTCATGTGCAGCGCTCCTTCTGTCGTCGTGGCGGCCACGAACGTCGTGGCCCCAGTGGTCGTGATCGTGGTCGTGCCTGGTGGTGGTGCTTGGTGTGGTTTCTCAAGTTTCAGTCCTTTGGTAGGTGTTGTTTTGAACACTAATGATATATCACAGAATTCCAAATGAGTCACGAAACTTTTAATTTCTTCGATGCCTGGCCGCCCTTATCCGCAGGTCAGACGCACACACTGGGAGGGCCTATGAAGCTGTTCGGATCCCGAGAGGGCAATCGGTCGGACGGGCGTCATCCGCCCCCTCGGGCTATCCGAGGTGGGCGAGCCGGTCCAGTGCGGCCTCTGCTTCAGCCACGAACCGCCACACCAGCTCACCGGCGGGAACGAGCTCGGTGATCCCACCGACGGCCTGCCCGGCGGGGTAGCACTCCTTGTCCACGTCGATTCCCTCGGTCGACGAGTCGCCCCCGAGGTGCATCACGCCGGTCGTGTAGGAAACGCCGATCTGTGCGGGGAAGCCCTTGAGCTCATCGGGGTGCGCCTCGAAATAGTCGGTGTAGCTGTTTCTGACCACCCGCATGGTCTTGCCCGAATAGGCACGACTCACCGTGGTCTGATCCTCGTGACTGGCCAACAGCCTCTCCTTGTAGCCGCGCACCCCGCGGGCCTCGGGTGTCGCGATGAACCGGGTACCCACCCAGATCCCATCCGCCCCGAGTGCGAGGGCGGCCGCGAGGCCGCGGCCGTCGAAGATGCCACCGGCCGCCACCACAGGGACGTAGCCACCCACGGCGTCGACGATCTGGGGGATCAACGGGAACGAGGCCACCTGCACCGGTGTGGCCTCCGGCCTCGGTTCCCTGCGCCACCACCAGATCACACCCGGCGTCGACGGCACGGACCGCATGCGCGACCTTGCCGCACATGCTGACGACGACCACGTTGTTGCGATGACACAGCTCGACTACTTCTGAAGGTACGCCGAGGCCCGCCACGAAGGCCGTGGCACCGCCGTCGATGATCAGTTGCACCTGCGCCTGAAGGCCTCCGGGCATGGCGGTGAGCAGGTCCACGCCGAATGGTTTGTCCGTCGCGCCACGCACCGTGGAGATTTCGGCGACCATCGTGGCGTCATCCATGGTGGAGGCGCCCAGGCACCCGAAGCCCCCTGCCTCAGCGACAGCAGTGACCAGTGCGGCATAGGAGACGCCACCCATTCCGGCGAGCATGACGGGGTGCTCGATGCCGAGCAACTGGGTCAGCCGAGTTCTCATGTGGTCAACTCTCTCCGCGGTTCCCGCCTTCGGCAGGAGAGGATGGTGAGCCTTGTACGGCGGGGACGGTAGGGCGCGGCCGGCCTTCGCGTCGACCTAGCGTCGGCCTCAGCGTCGGCCTCGGCGTCGCCGTCGCTCCGCGGACGGGGTCGCAGGAGCACCGCGCTCCCGACCAGAGCGGCGCCCAGCGTGCCGAGCAGCAGCCCGACTTGGGATCCCGAGAAGAGCAACGGGTCGGCGCCGAATATGGCGTGCGCGAAGAGCAGGGGGACCGTGATGCCCATGCCGCACAGCAGGCTCACGCCGACCATGTGCCGCCATGTCGTCCGATCGGGCAATCCGCACAGTCCCAGACGGACGACGAGTGCGACCACCAGCGTGATCCCCAGCATTTTCCCCACGAGGCGCGCGGTGAAGATGGCCCAGATCACCGACGTAGATCCTGACGAATGCCATACGGCACCCGTCAGCACCACACCGGCATTGGCGACGACGAAAAGAGGGAGGACGAAGTAGCTCGACACCGCGTGCACCGGGCCCTCGAGGGAGCGGCCGGCGCGGCGCCCCGAGTGACCGGGACCATCATGCCGACGAATGCCCCGGCCAAGGTGGGTTCGATGCCCGCACGCGCAAAGAGAAACCAGGTCACCAATGCGGCGATGACGTACGGCCACCACGCGGTCGCGCACCCTCCGGCGCATGAGGAGGAGCACCGCCAGGGCGCCCATGGCGCCCACCAGCCAGCCGTAGTGGATCTTCGTCGAGGCAACCACCGCCAGCACGATCACCGAGGCGATGTCGTCGGCAACCGCCAAGGCGAGCACGAAGACGCGCAGTGGTCGCGGGACACGGCGCCCGAGGAGCGCGATGGCGCCGAGGGTGAACGCGACGTCGGTCGCCATAGGGATGCCCCAACCCCGGGCGAGGTCGCCGTGGGCGTGGGACCCGAGCGCGATGATCATGGCGAGGTAGACCAAGGCCGCGCCGGCCATGCCGCCGAGAGCCGCCAGCACCGGGAGGAGGGCGTTGCGGCGGTCGCGCAGCGACCCGTCAGCGACCTCGCGTCCGATTTCGAGACCCACGGCGAGGAAGAAGATCGTCATCAGACCGTTGTCGACGTCGTTCTCCACGGTGCGCAATGTGGCGGGTACCGGCCCTGGCCCCGTCGTCACCCGGTGGCCCCACGCAGCGACATAGCTGTGGTAGTCGACGTTCGCCCATATGCAGGGCGACCACGAGGGCGACGACGAGCACGACCCCGCCCGCCATCTCGGTTCGTCCGAATTGGGTCAGGGCATCGGCCCACGCCTGGGGGTGCCACGGCGGCGGCGTCGGCCGACTCCCCCTCGCGTCCTTCACGAGACGGGATTCGGTGTTGCCGGCGGTCACGGCCTGACAAGATGGCACCTGGATCAACCTATTTCTACGAGGGGGCGAGCACGGTGACCGACGGCGGGAGTCCAGCGTGACTGTGGCCGCGCTCCCCTCGGCGGAGCCAATCACGAAGCGCCGGCTCTGGCTCATCCTCAGTGCGCTCCTCCTCGGGCTCCTGCTGGCCGCTCTCGACGGGACCATCGTCTCCACTGCGCTCCCGACCATTGTGGGAGATCTCCACGGCGGGTCCCATCTCACATGGGTGGTGACGGCCTATCTGCTGGCTTCCACGGTCTCCACCCCGCTGTGGGGAAAGTTGGGGGACCAGTATGGCCGGAAGGTCTTCTTTCAGGCCGCCATCGTCATTTTCGTGGTCGGCTCGGCCCTGGCCGGATTCAGCCACACCATGACCGAGTTGATCGCGTTTCGCGCCTTGCAGGGCTTGGGTGGCGGCGGATTGCTGGTCGGTGCCCAGACGATCATCGGCGATGTCGTCTCCCCTCGCGAACGCGGCCGGTACATGGGCCTCTTCGGGGCCATGTTCGGCGTGGCGACCGTGATCGGCCCGCTCATCGGCGGGCTGTGCGTCACCTACCTGTCGTGGCGCTGGGTCTTCTATATCAACCTGCCCTTCGGCATACTGGCCTTCATCGTCACCGGGGCGGTATTGCCGGGCACCTTGAGCCGGGTGCATCACTCGATCGACTATCTGGGTTCCCTGATGCTTTCGGGCGCGGCCACCGCTCCTGATCCTCTTTGCCAGTCTCGGCGGCATCTCGTGGAGCTGGAAGTCACGATCAGAGCGTGGCTCTGGCTCTCGGGGGGATCGTCCTGACGCTCCTCTTCCTCTTGGTGGAGCACAGGGCCAAGGAACCGGTCATCCCCCTCAAGCTCTTCCGATTACGCGTCTTCCAGGCTTCGAGTGCCATCGGCTTCGTCATGGGGTTCGCCATGTTCGGCGCCGTGACCTTCCTGCCCCTTTTCCTCCAAGACGTGAAAAACGTCAGTCCCACCCTGTCGGGTCTGCGCCTGTTTCCACTCATGTTCGGGCTCTTCGGGGCGTCCATCATTTCGGGTCGCCTCGTGACGCGGTGGGGTCGTTACAAGATCTTTCCCATCCTCGGCACCGCCTGCATGACGTTGGGCGCTTTCCTCCTGTCGCTCATCGGGATCGAAACGAGCGCGCTGGTGACGGCGTTCTACATGTTCGTGTTCGGAGTCGGGCTCGGATTGACCCAGCAGGTACTCGTGGTCGCCGTGCAGAACGCGGTCTCGTACGAAGATCTCGGCGTGGCGACGTCGGGCGCCACGTTCTTCCGCATGATCGGAGGGTCGTTCGGCACGGCCGTGTTCGGGGCGATCTACGCCAACGTCCTGCAGCCACAAACTGGAGCCGGTGGTCACCTCGCTCCCCAAGGGGACCAAGGTCAATCTGCAGACGCTGGATCCCTTCACGCTGCACCAGTTGGCCCATCTGTTCCCCGAGGCCTACGACAAAATCCTCGCTGCGATCACCGCATCGTTGCAGACCGTCTTCCTGGTCGCCGTCCCCATCGCAGCGTTCGCGTTCCTCCTCAGCTGGTTCCTGCCGGAACTTCCGTTGCGCCGGTCGATATCGACGCTCGAAGTCAGCGAAGGTTTCGGGCTGCCCGAGCCTCGTTCGTCGCTCCAAGAAATTGAATTGTCACTCGAGCGGATCGCCAGCCGGGAGAACCGCGTCGAGCTGTACCAGACGATGGCGCAACGAGCGGGAATCGACCTACCGCCGCAGTCGTGCTGGCTGCTCTACCGTCTGGCGGATCGACCCGGGCGAGACGGTGCAGGAGGTGGCTGCGCGCTTGAAGGTCAGCCGTGAGATCCTCCAACAAGCCGTGCGGGGGTTGGTCGCGGCGGGCATGGTCGTCGTGGTGCAGCGCGGCAACGACCACGACGTGAATCTGACACCGGCCGGGTTGGCCGCCATGGACCGCTTGACCGAAGCGCGTCGCACCGGGCTGACCGAGTTGCTCGAAGGATGGAATCCGGCGGAACATCCCGAGATCGTCGAACTGGTGAAAGAACTCGCCAGTTCGCTTCTGGCCGATGACAAGAAGATGCTCGAAGACGCCGTTCCCCATCAGACCGCAGCCGCAGGCGTCGACAGCGGGGCGTGGGAGCGCCGGCACGTAGCGCTCTGCCCAACGGGCTGGCATCGCGATCGGGATCAAGAGCGGGATCGGGGAGTCGCGCGTCAGCCGTTCGTGAGGGCGGTGCGCAGTCGGTCCTTGGCCTCGGTCGTCGGCGCCGATCGCGTCGAGGCCGAGCAGGGCGGCGCCCAGCACCGGAGGCACCGTGAGCCGACGGAGGACGGCGCGCGGGGCCACGGCATGAATCCCGTCGGCGACCCGGGCATGAAAGCCGGCGTCGTGGGTGTCGAAGATGCCACCGCCGAGGACCACCTCGACGGCGGCATCCGCGCACGCCAAGCCGGGAGATCGCCGCCGCGGCGAAGGCGGCCACTTCGTCGGCCAGCGTGTCCGCCGCCTCGCGTGCGGGGGCATCGCCCTCTGCGGCGGCGTCGAGCAGCACGCGCGCCAGTTCGAACAACCGCCCGTAGGGGATGGTGCCGCTGTAGACACCGGTGAGGACGGCTTCGGCATCGAGCTCGTCGAAATGCGCGGGCACACGTGTGCGCGAGCACCGTGGGTGACCCTCGTCCGTCCCCGGCCCGGAGCGCCAGGCCCAAGGCCCGCACCCCCAGCCAGGAGCCGCCGGGGGCAAAATCCCCGGAGAGCTCGGCCAGAGCAGGAAAGCGCACCGTCACCCCGTCGGGGCCGATGCCGGCGCAGTTCAGTCCGGTCCCGCAGACGACGCCGATGCCCCAGGTCGAGGTCGTGCCCGCCCGCGAGACGGCGAAGGTGTCGTTGAACAAGAGGTCCGATCCGGTCCATCCCCGCAGTGCGATCGCCGGCGCGAGATGTTCTTCGTCGATCGGAAGGTCGAGGCCGGCCAGGCAGTACACGCCGACATCGCACAAGGGGAACGGTGGCTCGCTGATGCCGGCGGCCTCGGTGACGTCGGCGATCGCCGCGCCCAGCAGCGTCCATGGCGCCGTCGAGGCCCACGAGTTGATGATTGCTCGGGCCGACGCGGGAGCGTCCCAGCAGGGTGCCGTCGGCGGCCACGAGCACGGCGTCTGTCTTCGTGCTGCCGCCGTCGAGCGCCAACACGATCGGCTCGGGGTCGTCGCGCATGGTCGGATAGTACGTTGCATCACGTGGGGATCAGGGTTGCGGTCGTCGGCGGCGGCAGCACCTATACCCCCGAACTCGTGGATGGTCTGTGCGACCAAGAAGATCGAATGGTCGTGGACGATCTCGTCCTGCTCGATCCCAGCGAGGAGCGTCGCGACATCGTCGGGGGATTGTCCGAGCGCATCCTGCGCCATCGGGGCTGGGGCGGCACCTTTTCGACGACGGCGGACCGGCATGCCGCACTCGAAGGGGCCGACTTCGTGGTCGTCCAACTGCGCATCGGGGGGCAGGCGGCGCGCCACGTGGACGAGACGCTCCCCGTCGGCTACGGCTGCCTCGGGCAGGAGACCACCGGAGTGGGCGGGTTGGCCAAGGCGTTGCGCACCGTGCCGACGGTGCTCGAGCTGGCCGAAGAGACGGCAGCGCGGGCGAATCCGGGAGCTTGGTTCGTCGATTTCACCAACCCGGTCGGCATCGTCACGCAAGCGTTGCTCGACGAGGGTCACCGGGCCGTCGGCTTGTGCAACGTGGCCATCTGGGGCCAGCGGCGTCTGGGCCACTATCTCGGCGTCGATCCCGACCGCGTGGAGATCGAGCATGTGGGATTGAACCACCTGAGCTGGATCCGATCGGCCCGCGTCGCCGGAGAACCCGACGATCGGCTGCCCGAGCTCTTCGCGCGCTGTGGGCCCGAGTTGGCGCTCGAAAGCGGGACCCCGATCGAGGCACTGCGATTGCTGGGGGCGCTGCCGTCGTACTACGTGCACTACTACTACCAACACGATGCCGATGTCGCCCAGCAGTCGGCGCCCGGCTACCGGCCGAGGGCGGACGTGGTCGCCGAACTGGAGGCCACGCTGCTCGAGGAGTATCGCGACCCCGCACTGGTGACGAAGCCCGATGGCCTGTCGTCCCGGGGTGGCGCGTTCTACTCGTTGGCGGCCGTCCGCCTCATGGCTTCGCTGCACGCCGACACCGGCGACATCCAGGTCGTCGACATGCGGAACAACGGGGCCATTGCCGGCCTGCCCGACGATGCGGTGATCGAGACGCGGGCGGTCGTTGATGCCGCCGGCGCCCATCCGATCGCGCAGCGGCCGCTCCCTCCCGAGATGCTCGGACTGGTCCAACACGCCAAGGCGTACGAGCAATTGGCGGTCAAGGCGGCGTGCTCGGGCAGTCAGGGACGATGTGGTCCGGGCCCTTCTGGCCAACCCGTTGGTCGGCCAGTACCCCCTGGCGGCCGATCTGGCCGACGCGCTGTTGGCGGCGAATCGACAGCACTCTGCCGCGCTTCTTCTCGCCGTAGCGGCTCCGACGGTCTACCCGGCGTTGTCGCGTCGGTTGTCGTCGTCGGTCGGGGCTGACGTCGTGGTGCGTGGTCGTCGGCTTCGTCGTCGTGGTCGGTGGGCGGCTGGTCGTGTCGTCGTGGTGGTCGTCGACGACGTGCCCGCACTCGTGGTCGTGGTCGTCGTGGTGGCCGTCGGGTCGTGGTCGTCGTCGTGGGGGCGACGAAGGGCGAGGTTTCCCCCCTCTCGGAGGCTTGGCTCGCGGTCGGGGCAGCCGAAAGGTTCGTGCAACTCTGCGCAGCGTTCCAGCTCTGGAGGGCAGTCGTGGCCGGAGTGCCGGTCAGGGGCTGGGGCAGCCCGGACACGATGGTGGCGGGGCGCCATGTCGCCGAAACGATGTGACGTCCGACGGCGGTGACGAGAAGTGAGCCGCTGTCGGTCTCGGGTGCGGTGTTGTCGTAGAACGCGAAGTTGCCGAGGCCGTAATCGACGTACGCGGTGCCGAGGTAGCCGCCGCCCAGCAGCACGTGCGCACCGCTTCCGATCACGATGTCGGCACCGGCCTTGACCAGTTCGCCGGCGAGGGGCTCCTGCTCGGGAGCCGGGCAGGCGACCGTTTCGGTACCCCAGTGCAGATAGACGACCACCGTGTCCGATGTGCGCCTGGCCGCCTGGACGGCGCGGACCAACTGGGTCGGGTTCAAGGCGGAGGCGACGCCGCCCTGGCTCGACGTGGCCGTCCAGGTGCTCACCAGGTTGGGGGCGATGATCTGTGTGGCCGCGATGACGGTAATGCGCTGCCCCTTGATCGTGGTCCGATAGGGGGCGAAGGCCTGGGCCGCGTTGGCGCCGACGCCGACCATCGGGAAGGCCACTTGCTTGGCCGCCGCCAGACCCTGCGCCAGCCCGGTCTGGCCGCAGTCGATCGCGTGGTCGTTGCCTTGGGAGATCACCGTCACGGAGGCATTGCGCAGCGCGGTCAACGCGGTGGGCGGCGTGTAGAAGATGAAGGGTTTGTCCTGCGGTTGGGGGCACTGGCCGTCGGTGAGCGCGCTCTCGAGGTTGACCATGCGCAACTGCGGAGCCGGCGAACAGCTGGCTCACGCGTGTTGCCGAGGGCAGTGGCCGGATCCTCGGTCAGACGCTGGCCCACGGCGCCTTCGAAGTGGACGTCGCCGCCGAACGCCAAGGTGACCGCTTTGCCGTTCCCCTTCCACGAGGGGTTGAGCGGGGAGTGCTTGGGGAATGTCTCGCTCGCCGTCGCGGCATGGTGCGTGGGAGGTGCGGGCGGCTTCGGACCCTCCACCGGAGAAGAACACCAGGTAGATCAGGAAGAGAACGAGCAGGACGCCGACCGTGACGAACTGACGGCGCCGGCGCCTGACCCTCCGTGAGACCACTTCGGCACTATGGCACACACTTCAGAGCCGGCTCATCGGGAAGCAGTTCATGCCCGGGCGGGTGGTTACCCGGGCTCGGGCAGTTCCTCCCACAGCAACGCGAGGGCCGCCACAAGCCCCCTGCACGCGTCGGCGATCATCTCCAAGCACGAGTCGAACTCGGCCTCGTCGCCGTAATACGGATCGGGCACGTCGGAGCCGCCTCCCGTGGAGGGGTCGAACGGGCGCAGGAGGAACAAGCGGGACGGCTGAATACCCAGACTGCGCAGTGTCTGCTGGTGACGACCGTCGAGTGCGAGGATCAGGTTGGACCGTTGCAGGCGCGGCACCGATATCTGGTGGGCGACATGGGGAGCGTCCGGGTAGCCGGCACGCTGCAGGGCCGCACCCGCCCGGGGGTCCATCGGCTCACCTTCGTGCCAGGGACCGGTGCCCGCGCTGGTGATCATCAGCCGGTCGCCGAGTGCCGAGCCATCGGGGAGCACGGTGGCGGCTGCCAGCATCTTGCTCGCCACCTCGGCCATGGGGGAGCGGCAGATGTTCCCCGTGCAGACGAAGACCATCTCGTAGGGCGTGCGCTCGGCCCGGCGGGGAAGCGTGCCGAGTAATTCAGGGAGACGGCTCATCTAATTCAGGGAGACGGCTCATCCGGCTGCCGCGACCCGGTGGGGACCTCGTTCTCGGGCATGGGTGCTCCTTTTCGGAACCATCTCGGAGCAGCTGCTCGGCGATGCGGGGGAAGGGGCGCACCCTATCGCCTGCTTAATGGTGCCTGGGAAAGGTCTCCGGCCCCTGCGGCCGTCCCCGGGGGATCCCGAGGGGGTCGGGATGGGTCCGTCCGGATGCGGACGGATGGGAATCCGGGTGGGTCCGGGTGGGCCCTGGCGGGTCAGGGTGGGAAAAGGAGGGTCTCCGCGTCCCGTGTAGCTCGGCCTGGCCGTAAGCTGATAGCCGTGGCAGCGGCCAGACATGGGCGAAGTGGGCGCGGACGCATTGTCTGCGTGGGGAACGCGTGCAAATATGGGCGGTGCATGGTCGTGACTAACAGGTTCGGCGCTGGATGGGGCGGGATGTTGGGCCGAGGTGTGGGGGGTGTGGGCCGTGCCTCTTTCTGAGCACGAACAGCGAATACTGGCTGAGCTCGAAGAGTCCCTGGTTCGGCAGGACCCTGAGTTCGCCGAACGGGTCCGTTCGGAGTCGGTGTACCGCCACGCCGGCCGCTACTGCAAGTGGGCCGCGGCGACATTCGTGCTCGGTGTGGTCGTCCTGGTGGCGTTCTTCGCCAAGACCCCGGTGGTCGGTTTCATCGGCGTCGTCATCATGTTCGGCTCGGCCGTCGTCTTCGAACGGAATCTTCGCCGGATGGGTCGGGCCGGATGGCACGACCTCACGCACGGCAGAGACGGTGAGCAGTCAAAGGCGGCTGCGGCGTCGAATGGCTTCGAGGGAGCGGTCACCGAAGCGCGCGACTGGTTCCGCACCCGGTTCCACCGCCGGGAGAACTGATCTTCCTGCAGGTTCTCCCGCGCCTCGCGGTCGAGCTGCATCATCGGTGGTGAGGCCGTCGTGACGGAACTGGCGTTGGCCCTGGACATCGGCGGCACGAAGATGGCGGCCGCGCTCGTGGACCGGATGGGAAGCCTCCGTCGCCGCACACAGGTTCCGACGCCGCCGTCATCGGGTCCCGGTGACAAGGACGCCGAGACGTTGTGGCAAACCTTGGTCGACCTCGTCCAGCACGTCACCGACGCCGAGGACGGGGTCGATGCCGAGGTTCCGATCGTGGTGTGCGGTGTCGGTTGCGGGGGACCGATGAGTCCGGGAGGGGAGACCGTCTCGCCGCTCAATATCGGTGGGTGGAGAGGGTTTCCCCTGCGGGCACGCGTGCAAGAGCTCACAGGCGTACCGACCTTCGTGGACAACGATGCGAAAGCGTTGGCGCTGGCCGAAGGGTGGAGAGGTGCCGCGGCCGAGGAGCGCAACTTCATCGCCATGGTCGTGTCGACCGGCATCGGCGGCGGCATCGTTCTCGAGGGACGGCTGCTCGGCGGTCGTCTGGGCAACGCCGGTCACATCGGGCATGTGGTCGTCGAGCCCGATGGGCGCTTGTGTGTCTGCGGCGGTCGGGGCTGCCTCGAGGCTGAGGCGTCCGGCTCTTCACTGGCCGAGATCACCGGCCAACCGGCGGCACTGGCGCCGCCGGACGTGGTCGAACGGACCGGGACGTTGGTGGGCCGCGCCGTGGCGTCGGTCGTCAACCTTCTCGACATCCCGCTGGCCGTCGTCAGTGGATCCGTGGCCCTGGGCTTCGGCACGCCGTTCTTCGACGCCGCCCAACGAGAGGTCGAGCTTCGTTGCGGGCTGGAATTTGCCCGAGGGGCCAGAGTCGTCCCGGGAGGACTGGGCGATCGTGGACCCCTCGTCGGGGCTGGTTGTGTGGGGTGGCGGGGATTGGACGTGCCCCCGTGAGCGGGCAGCCGACCGCACCAGGGGGGCGAAACGGGCGTCGGAGAGGGAAAGACGTCGCGGTCGTGCTCTCCGCTGTCCTTCCCCACCCTTCTCTGTGGTGGGCCGGAGTGGCGGCGGTGGCGCGTCTTTCACGCCGGGGCTGGTGGCGCCGCCCACCGTTTCTTCCGGTTCCAGGTGATGAGTATTGGGAATTCCGACTTGTCACCGCGTTCGGTGGCACGGGCAGCGAGGCCGTCGTAGAGCGCCACGACATTGTGGCGTACCTCCAATGGTGTCGAAGGACCCACCCTCGCCGCGGGTAGCCTCTGATCGTTGTGACTTCTCTGATGGCTGGAGCCAACCCCCGCTGGGCCGTCTGTCGAGCCCCCGAACCGGAGGCGGCTCCCATACGCCCCTTTCTGGTGGCCTGAAAATGGAGCGAGTGCTCCTGCTCAATGCGACCTATGAGCCGCTGGCACTCGTTTCCGATCGCCGAGCGGTCGTCCTCGTGTTGGCCGGTCGTGCCGAACCCGTGGCATTTCGCGAGGACTGCTCCGTGTTTCACTCGGCTTCACTCGACGTGGACGTTCCTTCGATCGTCCGTCTCGCCCACATGGTGCGGATCCCGCGCTGGGCCCGCACGCCTCCGGTGACGCGACGCTCCGTGCTGCGCAGAGACGGCGGTCTGTGCGTCTATTGCTCCGAGCCGGCCGACACCATCGATCACGTCATTCCGCGCAGTAGGGGTGGGACGCATGACTGGTCGAACGTGGTCGCGGCCTGCAAGCGCGACAACCTCACCAAGGCCGACCTGCTGCTCTCCGAGCTGGGCTGGACGTTGCGGGTGAAGCCGGCACCTCCCGACGGATACCTGTGGCGGCTCCGTCACCTCTCCGACGTCGACCCGCTGTGGGAGCCGTACCTCGCTGCCGCATCTTGAGGCCACCCGCCGTGCCGTTAGGGCCCGGCGCTGATCCTGGCGCTGGTGCTGCCTCGGAGCCCGACCCGGATCCGTTGTTCGATGTGGCGCCATTTCGGGTTCTGACCCACCGACACGCTGCCGTGCGGAAGGTACTCCACCCGACGGTGGTCCTCGGGAGCACCCAGCGGGTCGACATCATCGACGGGGAGCGGGCGGCGCAACTCGGGGTCGACGTTGTCCGGCGACGAGGCGGCGGGGGAGCGGTGTTCCTCCGACCCGGCGACCACCTTTGGATCGAGGCGTGGATTCCCCGCGACGACCCCCTCTGGGATGCCGATGTGGCGGCTGCGGCAGGCTGGGTCGGAGCCTGGTGGTCGGCCGCGCTGCCCGCGCTCGGCACTGGTGTATATGTCGTCCATGAGGGGCGCGCCGAGCCCGGGAGGCACGGGGCGTTGGTGTGCTTCTCGGGCAAGGGTCCGGGCGAAGTGTTCGTAGGCGATCGCAAAGTGATGGGTGTCTCGCAGTGGCGCGGGAGGGAGGGAGCCCTCTTCCACACGTGCGCCTACATGTGCTGGGATCCCCGTCCGCTGGTGGGGCTCCTCAAAGTGGCCGGCTCTTCACGAGAGGAGCTCGTTGCGGATCTGGCCGGCGCCGCCATCGGGCTCGACGAGCTGCAACTCGTGGACGCGGACCTCGCTGTCCTCGGGGAGGCTCTCTTATCGTCGTTCCGTCACTGGGGCTCACCCCGGGCCTGAGGGCCGAAAACAGCTACCGCCCGCGTGCGGCGCGGGATGACGCGCTTCAGGCTGTCCGTGCGGTTCCGTCGGCCTCGTTCTGACCGCCGACGGCCTTTGTTCCGACGGCTGACGGCCTCGTTCCGACGGCATCCGCGCGCCCTGTTTCGGCGACACCGGGGGTTATCGCGCGGCCGCGGTTGCCAAAAGGGTGCGGTCGGGGGGAAGAGGGGTGGATGTGGTTGCTAGGTGGGGGGAAAGGGCGTAGAGTGGCGCGAAATGGAGTAGCGAGCGTTCAAGGACGCAATTCAGGGAGCGTCGTGGGAGATCGGGCCAGTGGCAGGATTTGTAGGGAGATACGAGCATTCGCTCGATATCAAGGGCAGGGTGATCCTGCCCGCCAAATTCCGTGCCCAATTCGAACGAGGCGGTTACCTGGCGCAACAGTCCGAGGGCTGCCTGGCTCTTTGGACCCCGGGGGAATTCGATCGGCAGATGGCGGTCATGCAGGAGCGGGCCGAATCGGGTCGCGCCAATCGGAACCGGGCACGACTGTGGGCATCGAGCTCCCACGAGGTGGAAATAGATCGACAGGGTCGCATGGCGATTCCCTCCTATCTCCGCACGTTCGCCGGGCTCGAGAACGAGGTGTTGGTGCACGGAGCGATCGATCGCGTGGAGCTGTGGAACCCGGCATCGTGGGCCGAACGCGTGCTTCCAGAAGAGAGCTGGCTCCTCAACGACGACGACGAAACAGATCCGAAGGGGTGATCGCACAGAACCTTCTGAAACCCATGACAGCAGCGGATGCCCGCTGGACCATGTGCAGCTCCTCGACCGGTGTGGCGGAAGATCACTCCACCCTCTTCCCCGGAGAAGCGGGAACTCACCCTTCGCTCCTCCATCCAGTCGGGGGGCTGCAGATGGCCCACTCGTTCGAACACGTTCCCGTGCTGCGCGATGAAGTCGTGTCGCTTTTCGCCCCGGTCCCTGCCGGGGTCCTCATCGACGCCACGCTCGGTGGCGGCGGGCACAGCGCGGCGCTGCTGGCCGCCCACGCGGACCTCCGCATCATCGGTCTCGATCGCGACCCTGTCGCTCTCGCCGCAGCCGCCGAGCGACTTGCCCCGTTCGGGGATCGGATCACCTTGGTGCACGCAGCGTTCTCGGCCCTCCCGGATGTCGCCGCCGGACCGCTGTCAGGTGTGTTGTTCGACCTCGGCGTGAGCTCGCCCCAGCTCGACGAGGCGGAGAGGGGCTTCTCCTATCGTGCGGATGCGCCCATTGACATGCGGATGGACCCCTCCATGGGGAGGACCGCGGCGCAGTTGGTCAACGAACTCCCCGAGGCGGCCATGGCCGAGCTCTTTCGGGAGAACGGCGAGGGTCGGATGTCCGGGCGCATTGCGCGGGCGATCGTGCGTGCCCGCCCGCTCACCTCGACCTTAGAGCTGGCCGACGTGGTGTCGGCGGCCGTGCCGGCGGCGATCCGTCGGCGGGGACATCCGGCCAAACGGGTGTTCCAGGCTCTGCGCATCGCGGTGAATGACGAGCTGGGTGAGCTGGCGTCGGCGCTTCCGGTGGCCGTGGAGCGATTGGACGTCGGTGGCCGTTGCGCCGTCATCAGCTACCACTCCGGCGAGGACCGGCTGACCAAGCAGATCTTCAATCAGGCCAGTACGGGCGGGTGCACCTGCCCTCCCGCGATGCCCTGCGTCTGCGGTGCCGTGACGCGGCACGAGTTGGTGTTCCGCGGGGCGCGGCACCCCGGCGCAGATGAGATCAGCACCAATCGCCGCGCGGGAAGCGCCCGCTTGCGGGCCATCGCACGGACGGTGGCTCCATAGTGGCGGCGGCTCCGTCATCGGGCGCGGCGCGCCGGGTCACTCCTGCACCTCTCCGGAACGATCCTGGACGGTCGCCCCAGCCGACGCCCCTCGAAGTCGTTCCCTCCCGCCGCAGTGCCCGGGGTCGCATCGTCAAGTTCTTGCCCGTCGTCATGGTTGTGGTGGCGTTGCTGATCGTCGTCGGCGGGCAGGCCATGTTGGCCAACGGTCAGGTCCGCATGGCGCGTCTGGATCAGCGCCTGCAGATCGCCCAGAGTGAGCATCGCCAAGAGGTGCTGAACGTGGCCGAACGCGAGACCCCTTCACGCATAGCGGGTGCCGCCACCGCACAGCTGCACATGGTCCATCCCGCCCATGTGACCCAACTTCCCGTACGTTTCGCTGCGTACGCCACTGCCCGCCCCGAACGTGACCCCGAAGAGCGCCGCTGCGACGACCACATCGACCGTGGCGCCATGAGCGTTACGACGCGACACACCACGGGACGCGCGCGCACCGTCCCCGATCGCGGCGGGGCCCAGACTTCCGCCAGGCCTCACACCGGTCGCCGCGTTCGAGACGGGACGCCGGGTTCCGGCGCCGAAAAAGGTGGCCCACCGTCAGGTCAGGCGCACCGAGTTCGCACCACCCCGGCCCCCGCCCCGCCCGCCCCCGCCCCCGTGCGCGGACCTCACCCACGCGCCCGAGGAACGTGTCAGGTCTCACGTTCCAGCGACGAATCCGGCTGGTACGGATCGTGTTGGTCGTGGCCCTCTTGTTCATGGTCGCCCGCCTGGTCGACGTGCAGATCATCCACTCGGGCACCTACCAAGCCGATGCGCGCAACGAATCGCACCATCCGACCACGCTGAGCTCGCTGCGCGGCGGGATCTACGCCGCGGAACGGCGCGCCGCTGGCGCTCTCGGTCCCGACCAACGACGTGATCGCCGACAATTTCCAAATTGCGCACCCCCTGAAGACAGCAGCCGCGCTTTCCCCGCTCCTCCACATTCCTGCGACGACGCTCGCTCCCGAGCTCCGTCGTCATTCGGGGTACGTCGTGTTGGCCAAGGAGATCTCGCAGAGCGACGGACAGAAGATCGCGGCTGACGCCATACCGGGGATCACGCTCGTGGACGACTCGAAGCGTGTCGTGACGAATGGCAGCCTCGCCTCGCCGGTCATCGGGTTCACCAATGCGGCAGGCAAGGGGGCGGCGGGGATCGAGTACGCCGATAACCGGTTGCTTTCGGGTACGGCGAGCGAAAAGACCCTGATCGAATCGCCGTCCGGCGTTGCGCTCCCCGCTTCGGGTGTCGGCCGGGCTTCCACCAGGGCCGGGGTGGGGTTGGAGCTGACGCTCGACACCCAGCTGCAGTACGAGTCGGAGCAGGCCCTCGCGCAGGCCATCGAGTCGTCCCAGGCCCTCAGCGGTACGGCGGTCGTCATGGATGTGAAGACCGGTCAGATCCTTTCCATGGCCAATCTCGTGTCGACCCACCCGAATGTACCCGTGTCCGCGACGCCGCCCGCTACCACGGACACCGCAGGCGGTGTCATCCCGATCGGGCCCAAGGACAGTGTCAAGGAGGCTGCCGCCAACAATGCCGTGACCCAGCTCTACGAACCGGGTTCGGTCTTCAAACTGGTCACGTTCTCAGCCGCATTGCAGGACGGCCTCATCAATCCGAACTCGGTCTTCACGGTCCCCGACCAGATCACGCTCGACGGCTCCAGTTTCCACGATGCCGACCCGCACCCGACGGAGCAACTCACCGCCACCCAGATTCTGGCGCAGTCCTCGAACATCGGCACATCGGAGATCGCGCAGGGCCTCGGGGAGCAACGCCTGCTGGCCCAGGTGGGAAATCTGGGATTCGGCAAGGCGACCGGCCTCGACTTCCCCGGGGAATCGGCCGGGTTGGTGGCCACCGCAGCCCAATGGGAGCCGACCGACTACGTGTCCCTGCCCATCGGGCAGGTCGACGCCGTCAGCGCACTGCAGGTCCTCGACGCCTACAACGCGGTCGCCAACGGCGGCACGTTCGTCCAGCCCAAGCTGGTGCAGGCCACGGTCAGCGCCGTCGGGCGACCGTGGAGAAGACCGCGCCGTCGCAGACGCACCGGGTCTTCTCGCCCACGGTCGACTCCGAGCTCACCTCCATGCTGGAGCAGGTCGTCTCGACGGGAACGGGCTCCAGCGCCGTCGTTCCCGGCTACACCGTGGCCGGGAAAACGGGTACGGCACAGATACCGACGACCGGGAAAGATGCCTATACGGTGGGCGCCTACATGGCCTCGTTCGTCGGGTTCGCTCCGGCCGTCAATCCGACGTTCTCGATGATCGTCGTCCTCGATCGTCCCACGCCCATCTTCGGTGGCACCGTGGCCGCACCCGTGTTTTCCCAGATCATGAGCTATGCGCTCCACCGCTACGACATCCCCACGACGCCGGGTGCGGCCACGCAGGGTGCGGCCGCGCAGACACCCAGCAGCCAGGCGCAGGACATCACGTGAGCCGGTACCATCAGCGGGCCGATGGCGCGAGGCGCGGAACTCCCGTGCTCCTTCCGCTGTTCGGGCGACCGTGCGAACCGTGCAGATGAACCTTCTCTTCGACGACATCGAAGTCATTGAGACAGCGGGAAACCCTGCCGCAGTCGACGTCCGCGGCATTGCGCACGACAGTCGTCGGGTCGTGCCCGGTGACCTCTTCTGCTGCGTGCCCGGTCTTGTCGCCGACGGGCATGCGTTTGCGGCCGACGCGGTCGACCGGGGAGCCGTCGGGTTGCTCTGTGAGCACTTCATCCCCGAACTGTTGGATCGGCCCGTCGTGCAGACACTTGTTGCGCCGGGGACGATCCGCCCCGTCATGGCCCGGCTGGCCGCGGCCTTCTACGGTTTCCCGGCCCGCGATCTCCTCATGATCGGGGTGACCGGGACCAACGGCAAGACGACCGTCACCCAGCTCCTCGGCGACGTCCTCGAGGCGTCGGGGCGACCGACCAACGTCATGGGCACCCTTTCGGGGGCACGAACGACGCCGGAGGCGACAGAAGTGCAGCGGCTGCTGGCCCGGGTCCGGGATCGCCAGCTCTCCGATGGCCGGCGGCACGCCGTCGCCATGGAAGTCTCGAGTCACGCGCTCGTCCAGTCCCGGGTCGAGGGCATCCATTTCGACGTCGCGGTCTTCACCAACCTGAGCCATGACCACCTCGACTACCACGGAACGATGGAGGCGTACTTCGAGGCGAAGACGCTCGCTCTTCACGTCCGACCATGCATTGCGGGGAGTGGTCAACGCAGACGATCCGTGGGGCCAACGCCTCCTCCGCTCGGCGCGCATCCCCATGGTGGAGGTTCATCGCAGCGACGCCGGCGACATCGTGCTGCAGCCGGGGCGCACGATATTCACGTGGCGGGGTCAGCGAGTCTCCACTCCGCTGACGGGCGCCATCAACGTGGACAACGCGCTGTTGGCCGCAGAAGCGGCCCTCACGCTGGGTCTCGAGCCTGCGAGAGGTGGCCGAGGCGCTCGCCGTGGTCTCGCCCGCCACCGGGAAGGCTCCAGGTCATCGCCCTGCCCCGCCCGGGCGGCGACACAGTGGACGCTCCGCCGTTCACCGTCCTCGTCGACTACGCGCACACGCCGGCGGGTCTCGACGTCGTCCTCCGCGAAGCACGTGGGCTGACGGGAGCCGACGGAAGGGTGCTGGTGGTGTTCGGATGCGGGGGCAACCGCGATCGGGCCAAGCGACCGAAAATGGGACGTGCCGCGTCGACCCTGAGCGACGTCGCCGTCCTCACCTCGGACAACCCACGGGACGAGGATCCCGTGGCCATCATCGAGCAGGTCCGGGCCGGCGTGGGCGACGAGCCGGCACCGGGGACGTTCGTGGTCGAGCCGGACCGGCGGCTCGGCGATCCGGTGGGCGCTCGGGGAGGCCCGCGCCGGCGACGTCGTGATCATCGCCGGGAAAGGGCCACGAGACCTACCAGGAGATCGCCGGCCGGAGACTGCCCTTCGACGACGTGGTCGAGGCCCGCCGGGCGCTGTCGGTCCGCTTCCCGACGGACCCGGCGACGCTGGGCTGCTCCGCCCGCCCTCCCCGAAGGCCGAAGGCAATTAGTCCGTGCTCGGTCTGGGCGACAGCGGCGGCATCGCGCTGTGGGTGAGCATTCTGGTCACGCCGGTCCTCCTGCGGTGGTTGCGCTCGCAGGGCATCGGGCAACCCATCCGCAAGGACGGTCCGGCCAGTCACAGCGTCAAGGCCGGAACGCCGACCATGGGAGGAATCGCCATCGTCAGCGGCGTCGTCGTCGGCTATGTCATCGGCCACTTCGGCACCCAGGTCAGGTTCTCGCGGACGGGGTACCTGGCGGTCATGGCGGTGGTCCTCTTCGGCCTCATCGGCTTTCTGGACGACTGGATCAAGGTCCGCCATCAGCGGAGTCTCGGGTTGAACAAGCGGGCGAAATCCCTGGCCCAGGTGCTCTTCGCCGTGCTCTTCGCCGAGTTGGCCCTGCATTGGGCGCACACCTCGACGGCCCTGTCCTTCACCCGGATCACGGTGCCGGGGATCGATCTGGGACATGTGGGCTGGGTCGTCTTCGCCGTGCTGGTCATGGTCGGGCACGTCGAACGCCGTCAATATCACCGACGGGGTCGACGGACTGGCGGCAGGCACGTCGACGTTCTGTTTCGCCGTCCTGGCCATCATGGGCTACTGGATCTTCCGGCACCAGAGCATCTATCACGTGCTCCCCGCGTCGGCGATCGATCTGGCGCTGGTCGCGGTGGCGCTGGCCGGGGCATGCATCGGATTTCTCTGGTGGAATGCGGCGCCCGCGAAGATCTACATGGGGGACACCGGCTCGTTGGCCATCGGTGCCGGGTTGGCCGCGCTGTGCCTCTTGCTCAACCTGGATCTTCTCCTGCCGATCATCGGAGGCCTGTTCGTGATGGAGACCTTGTCCGTCATCGCCCAGGTGGTGAGTTTCCGTGTCTTCCACCGGCGTATTTTCCGCATGGCGCCCATCCACCATCACTTCGAGCTGCTCGGGTTGGCCCGAGACGACCGTGATCGTCCGCTTCTGGGTGTTGGGCGGCCTCTTCGTCGCGCGTCAGTCTCGGAATCTTCTACGCCGACTTCCTCTCCGTGGCGAAGATCACATGACGACGTTCCACCACTTCGGCCCCTTCATGGGGAAACTGGGCTCATGAGTCGGGTGTCGGACCGCTCTTTCGCGCAGGCGGACGCGGGGTCACTGCCGTGACGCCCCCTGCCACCGGCGACCGCCCGGTCCGCGCCGACCGCGGAGCGGAGCGCCAAGGTTCGCCCAGCCAGGGTCGCCCAGAGGCGCCGAAGGCCGCCCCCTGTCGGGTCTGCGTGCCACGGTGGCCGAGCTCCCCACCGGAACGGTCCTCCTCGTCGTGGTCGCGCTGCTCTGCGTGATCGGGCTGGTGATGGTCGGTTCCGCCTCGTCGGTGGTCTCCATCTCGCTCTATGGAAGTCCGTGGGCCATCCTCATCAGGGAGTGCATGTGGATGGCGGTCGGCATCGTCGCGTTCACGCTGGCGGTCCGCTTCGACCACCGCAAACTCCGCCGACTGAGCTCCGCTCCTGCTCGGCATCACCTTCCTGCTCCTGCTCGTGGTCCTGGTGCCCGGGCTCGGCGTCCACGTGCAGGGCTCGAGCAGATGGGTCGGTTTCGGCCAGTTCCGGCTCCAGCCATCGGAGTTGATGAAACTGGCGCTGACGGTCTTTGCGGCCGATCTGATCACCAGGCGGCTCGATGAGGGGGCGCCGGACCGACGGATCATCGGGCCGCTCCTCCTGGTCACAGGCTGTGCCGGCGTGCTGATCGTGGCGCAGCCCGACTTGGGAACGGCCATGGTGCTCGGGTGCGTCGCCCTGGCCATGCTGTTCGTGTCCGGCGTCCGCCTCGGACCGGTCATCAAAATTCTGGCCGGCTCTCGTCGCGCATCGCGCTCGTGGTGGCGGTGGCCTCGCCGTACCGGCGCGAGCGGCTGCTCTCCTTCATCGACCCGTCCTCGCACGGGGCCGGATCCGGCTACCAGGTGGTGCAGTCCCTCATCGGTCTGGGCTCGGGCCATTTCATCGGGGCCGGCCTGGGGGGCGGGCAGGCCCAGTGGGGGTTCCTTCCCAACGCGCAGACCGACTTCATCTTCTCGGTTATCGGAGAGGAGCTGGGTTTTATCGGCGCCGCCCTCGTCCTGGTCCTGCTGGGCTCCTTCGTGTGGTTCGGCATCCGGGCCGCGATGCGCTCGCCCCAGCGCTTCGGCGGCGTGCTGGCGGTGGGACTCGTCGCGTGGTTGGCCAGTGAGACATTGATCAACATCGGCGCGGTCGTCGGGGTGCTGCCGGTCACCGGCATTCCGCTGCCGTTCATTTCCTATGGGGGTTCGTCACTCGTCATCACCATGGTGGCGGCCGGCATCCTCATCAACATCGCCCGGCAAGAGGCCACCGGTCCGGCCGGCGGCATCGTCCATGTGCCGCGGCGCGGGAGTGTACGGGCCGTGGTCCGTGCCACGCCCAGCCGCGGGCGAGGTCGGTGAAACAGGCGAGAGGGACGGTGATCGCCGGCGGCGGGACCGGAGGTCACGTCGTGCCGTCGCTGCAGATCGCCCGGGCGCTGGTGGCGCGGGGCCATGCGGCAGTCACGATCGAGCTCTTCGGTTCGCGGCGGGGTCAGGAGGCCACGCTCTGGCCGACCCTGGGGTTCCCGTTCACGGCTTCTGCCCGGCCGGGGCATTCGCCGGAGTATGAGTCCGGGCGCGGTATGGGCCAATGTGGGAGCGGTGCTGGGACTGGTCTGGGCGACGCTGCGCTCGCTGGCTTCGTTCGTCCGACGCCGTCCCCGGGTGGTCGTCGTGGTCGGCGGCTACGCCAGCTTTCCGGCCGGGCTGGCCGCGGTGGTGCGTGCGGGCCCCGCTGGTCCTGGTCAACACCGATGCGGTGCCCGGAGCCGTCAATGCCCTCCTCGGACGATTCGCCGCGGTGAACGCCGTGGCGTTTCCCGGCACGGACCTTCCACGGGCCCAGGTCACCGGCACGCCCGTGCGCCCCGAACTGGGATCGCTCGACCGCTCGCCGGAGGGTCGACGTCGAGCGAGGGACACGCTCGGGCTCCCCGAAGAACGGCGCACGCTGGCCGCCTTCGGAGGCTCCCTGGGCGCCCGGCGGATCAACGCCGCGGTCGCCGACCTGGCCTGTCCGCTGGTCGGATCGTCCTGACCTCTCGATCTATCACGTGGCCGGCCGACGGGATTTCGCCCGGTTCGCTCCGGGGGCCCGACGGGGCTACGTCGGCGGCGACGTCCGCAGCCCGGTCGCCGACCACACGATCGCGTGGCGCACGCTCGCCGGGCTGCATTATCGAGTGGTGCCCTTCGAGGAGAGGATGCCCGAGGTCTACCGTGCCGCCGACCTCTGTGTCTGCCGGGCCGGCGCCATGACCGTGGCGGAGCTCCTGGTCGCCGGGGTGCCGGCGATCCTGGTGCCCCTGCCCGGAGCACCGCGTGATCACCAGACGCGCAATGCGGAGGCGCTGGTGGCGGCGGGAGCGGCGATCCTCGTCCCCGACGCCGAGTGCACGGCGGAGCGCCTGGAGGCCGAGGTCGGTGCCTTGCTGTGCGATCGCGAGCGCCTGGCGTCGATGGCGGCGGCGGCGCGGGCGCTGGGCCACCCCGACGCCGCGGCCAGGGTGGCCGCAGTTGGTGGACACGCATGCCCGCTGACCCGCGACCGCCGACCCCGCCGAGCTCCTCGATCTGCGTTCCCCCCAACGGATCCACATCGTGGGGATCGGCGGCGCCGGTATGAGCGCCATCGCGACCGTGCTGCGGTCCATGGGCCATGCGGTCTCGGGTTCCGATCTCAAGGAGTCCCCGGTGGCGGTCCGGCTGCGGTCCCAGGGCATCGCCGTGGCGGTGGGCCACCGGGCGGAGAACGTCGGCGAGGTCGATGCCGTGACCTTTTCTCCCGCGGTGCCACCGACCAATCCCGAAATCGTTGCGGCGGCGGACCGCGGCGCGCGCGTCGTGGCCCGTTCGGGCATGTTGGCCGCCATCTGTGCCACCCGGCGCTGCCCTGGCCGTCGCCGGCACCAAGGGCAAGACGACGACGGCATCGATGTTGTCGCTCATCTTGATCGAGGCCGGCCTGCGGCCCTCGTTTCTCATCGGCGCCGACGTGAACGAAGTCGGGACCAACGCCGTATGGGACACGGGCGAATGGCTGGTCGTCGAAGCCGACGAGAGCTTCGGGACATTCCAGGAGTTGCGCCCGGCGTGGGCCGTCCTGACCAATGTGGCGTCAGACCACCTCGATCACTACGGGACGTTCCCTCGTCTGCGTGCCGCGTTCGATGCCTTCGTCGGCGCAGGCCTCGGAAGGGTCCGTGGTTTCGGCGGACGACGCCGAAGCCGCCGCCATCGGGCGCGCGCACGGGTCCCTCAGTGTCGGCACGGCGGCGGGAGCCACCTTCGCCATGACCGATCTCGCGCTGCACCGGAGTTCGGCGTCCTTCACCCTCACCGGACCCGACGGCGTACCCCGCGCGCTGACGCTCGGGGTGCCGGGTCTGCACAACGCCCGCAACGCGGCCCTTGCCGTGGCCACGGCGCTCCAGGTCGGGGTCCCCTTCGACGTCGCTGCCGGCGGCGATGGCCCGATTCACCGGTGTCACCCGGCGCTTCGAGTTCCGGGGCGAGGCCAACGGCGTGACCTTCGTCGACGACTACGCCCACCTGCCGTTCGCCATTGAGGCCGCCCTGGCCACCGCCCGGACGGGGGGATGGTCACGCATCGTCGCCGTGTTCCAGCCGCACCGCTACACCCGCACGGCCGAGCTGGCGACGCAGTTCGGTCGCGCCTTCGCCGACGCCGACGCCTTGGTCGTCACCGATGTCTACGGTGCGGGCGAAGCGCCCGTCCCCGGGGTCTCGGGGCGCCTGATCGCCGACGCGGTGCGGGCCCAGGATCAGCGGCTGCCCGTCGTGTACGCCCCCGGCTGGGACGAGCTCCGCCAGGTCGTGGGCTCCATGCTGCGCCCCGGGGATCTCTGCCTGACCCTGGGTGCGGGCGACCTGACGACACTGCCCGACGAGCTGTTGGAATCGCCGCAGTGGTGAGATCGCCGACCGCCGTCGCGACTGCCGACGACGCCGACCGCTACGACGCATTGGCCGTCGCGCTCGGTGGCCGGGCGGCGCGCCACCAACCGCTCGGGGCACTGACCACCTACGGCGTGGGTGGGCCCGCCGAGCTCCTGGTGGAGGTCGACGGACCCGACGACCTCGATGCGGTCCGCACCGCCCTGATCGGGAGCGGCGTCGCGGTCTGCGTGATCGGGCGGGGCTCGAACCTGCTCGTCGCCGACGGCGGCTTCGACGGCGTGGTCCTTCGCCTCGGCCAAGGGTTCAACACGGTCCAGCTGCCCGATCCGGCGACCGGGTCCGCCCCTCCGTTCGTGGTCCGCGCCGGGGGGGCCACCCCGCTCCCGGTCCTCGCCCGGCAGGCGGCCGAGGCCGGATGGGCCGGCCTGACGTGGGCCGTCGGGCGTGCCGGGCTCGGTCGGGGGGGCGGTGCGGATGAACGCCGGGGGACACGGGTCCGACGTCGCCGGGTGCCTGCTGCGCTACACCTGGGTCGACCTCCTGCGCGACGAAGGGGGCACCGACGAGGCCGTCCCGCCTGCGCTACGCCTACCGATCGTCGTCGGTGGTGGCGTCGCAGGTCGTGGTGGAGGCCGAGTTCGAGGTCACGCCGGGGTGACGCCGAGGCGGAACGGGCCGAGATCGCGGCCATCGTCCGCTGGCGGCGCGAGCATCAGCCCGGAGGCTCCAATGCCGGATCCGTCTTCACCAATCCGCCCGGCGACTCGGCCGGGCGCCTGATCGAGGCGGCCGGTCTCAAGGGTTTCCGCCTCGGGACGGCGCACGTCTCGGAGAAGCACGCCAACTTCATTCAGGCCGACAAGGGTGGGCGTGCGGACGACGTGCGGGCCCTGATGGAGCACGTCCGCGCCACCGTGCTCGAGCGCAGTCGGTGTGGCCCTCACGGCCGAGGTCCGCCTCTTGGGCTTCGGGGAAGGGGAGACTGGCGACATGGGAGCCGACGGCGGTGAGCGGTTCGTGAGTCCCACCACCACCCGATCGCGCCCCACGCCGAGCGGGCCGCCCCGTCCCGCGTGAGCGACGATGGATCCGCGCATTTCGGCCCGGCGCACCGAGGTCACCCGGCAACAGGGGCGCCGCCGCCTGCGGCTCGTGGGCATCGTGGTGGCCGTCGTCGCTCGTCGGCTTCGGCGGGTGGTGCCTGCTGCACTCCTCGCTGTTCTCGGCCCGGGCCGTCACCGTGGTCGGGGCGACCCACGAGACGGCGGCGCAGATCGAGGCGGCGGCGGGCCTGGCCACCCACCCCCCGCTGCTCGACATCCAGACCGGCGCCGAGGCGAAGGGCATCGAGCGCCTGCCGTGGGTCCGATCGGCCTCGGTCAGCGTGCACTGGCCCGACGGGGTGCGGGTGGTCGGTGTCCGAGCGGGTGCCGACGCTGGTGATGGCGCGCGGCCGGCGGGCAGTGGGCCGAGCTGGACGCCGACGGGCGGGTTCTGGCGGTCGTGGCCACGCGCCCGCCCGGGCTCATCGAGGTCGGCGGGCCGCAAGCCCCCGGTGCGCCGGGAAGCGTGCTGGGCGCCCCCGATCAGCTCGGACTTCGGATCGCCGCCACCCTGCCCGCCGTCCTTTCGGGCACAGGTCACGGCGGTGACGGTCGTCTCGGCCGGGTTCGTCCAGCTGGCGATGACCACGCCCATTCTGGTCGATATCGGCGACGCGACCCAGCTCCACGCCAAATACGAGGACGTGAGCGCGGCCTTGGCCGGTGCAACCCTCCATGACGGTGACATCATCGATGTGAGTGTGCCGGGCGCGATGACGGTGACCGGACCGTGAGCGAGCATGCTTGACCGCCAGGAACGCCCCTCGTATGGTTGGCGGCGTTGCCGCTCTGTGAACGTCAACCTTCCCAAGAGGATGAGGGATTCGAGGTAGGAGCGGCGTGGTGACTCATGGTGGGTATACCCAGAGGGCGATTGGTCGGCGATCGACCCAAATACGAGGGAGTTCATGACGACCGTTCCGTCCCAAGGTAACTACCTGGCCGTCATAAAGGTGGTCGGGGTCGGCGGTGGCGGCGTGAACGCCGTCAACCGCATGATCGACTCGGGACTGCGCAACGTGGAGTTCATCGCGGCCAACACGGACGCCCAGGCGCTCCTGATGAGCGATGCCGATCTGAAGCTCGACATCGGGCGCCAGCTCACGCGGGGCCTGGGAGCCGGCAGCGACCCCGAAGTCGGCCGCCAGGCGGCCGAGGAGCACCGCGCCGATATCGAGGAGGCGCTCCAGGGTGCCGACATGGTCTTCATCACCGCCGGCAAGGGTGGCGGCACCGGGACGGGAGCGGCACCGGTGGTGGCCGAAGTGGCCAAGAGCCTGGGGGCCCTGACGATCGGCGTCGTGACGCGGCCCTTCACCTTCGAGGGCCGGCGCCGGGCCATGCAGGCGGAAAAGGGCATCCAGATCCTCAAGGAGAAGGTGGACACCCTCATCGTCATTCCCAACGACCGCCTCCTGACCGTGTCCAACGACAAGACGAGCATGGTCAACGCCTTCAAAATGGCCGACGAGGTTCTCCTCCAGGGGGTCCGCGGCATCACCGACCTCATCACGGTCCCCGGGCTCATCAACACCGACTTCGCCGACGTGAAGATGGTGATGACCAACGCCGGGACGGCGATCATGGGGATCGGCGCCTCCATCGGCGAGGGGCGGGCCGCCAACGCGGCGCGGGCGGCCATCACGAGCCCGCTGCTCGAGGCCTCCATCGAAGGGGCGCGCGGCATCCTGCTCAACATCGCCGGCGGGTCCGACCTCGGGCTGTTCGAAGTGAACGAGGCGGCGGAGATCATTCACGGCGTGGCGCATCCCGACGCCAACATCATCTTCGGCGCGGTGATCGACGACAACATGGGTGACGAGGTGCGGGTGACCGTCATCGCGGCCGGCTTCGAGCGGTGGGAGGAGGGCGGGCGTCCCGCCACCACCGATCGGCCCCCGTCTCTTTTCCCCGGCCCCGCCGACACCGTGGACATCTTCGCCGAGACCTCGAGCAAAGAAGACGAGTTCGACCTGGGTGACGACGATTTCGACGTGCCCTCCTTCCTTCGGTAACGACGAAGTCGCGGCTCGCCTGGCGGCCGTGCGTCGGACGCATCGAGCGGGCCGGTGGCGATCCGACCCGGGTGCGGGTGATCGCGGTGACCAAGGGATTCGGGCCCGAGGCCGTCGAGGCGGCCCGCGCCGCCGGATTGACCGAGGTCGGGGAGAACTACGCCGCCGAGTTCCAGGCCAAGGCTCCCGGGCCGCCCGGGACGCACTGGCACTTTCTGGGCACGATCCAGCGCAACAAGGTGCGGTCGCTGGCACCATTGGTCGCCGTGTGGCAGGGAGTGGCCCGTCTCGTCGAGGGAGAGCGCATCGCGCAGCACGCCCCGGGAGCCCGCGTCCTGATCCAGGTCGACACGAGCGCCGGCCTGCCCGGCCGCAACGGATGCCCGCCGGCGGATGTGGACAGCCCTGGCGGGATCGCTCTCGGCGCTCGATCTGCAGCTCGAGGGGCTCATGACGGTCGCACCACCCGATGCGGCGGCGGCCGCCGCGGCCTTCCGCTCCGTGGGACGGCTCGCGGATGCCCTCGGCCTCAAGGAGCGATCAATGGGGATGAGTGCGGATCTCGAAGCGGCGGTTGCCGCCGGGTCCACCATGGTGCGCATCGGCCGCGCCTTGTTCGGAGAGCGACCACCCAAGGACCCGCAGTTGTCCCTCCCACGCTGACCACCAGGCACTACGCTGTGCCGGAACAGGAGAAGGTATGGCACCCTCGTTCATGAAGAAAACAATGGTCTACCTCGGACTACTCGACGACGAGTACGACGAGTACGACGATCTGGAAGACCGCGCCCCGCGTGCGTTCACGGCGACCCCGCGGAGCGACCCCCGGCCGCAGGAGCAGGAGCAGCCCGAGGAGTACGGCGGCGGGATGAACCGCATCCGCCCGATGATTCCGCGGGAATCGGCCGTCCCGAGCCCGACCCGGGTGCAGCCCAGTCCGGTGCCCCGTCCGTCGGGGGTTCGTCCCGTTCCGATGGAGACGGCGATCGGCGGCACGGCGGCCCGTGTCCATATCGTGGCACCGGCCCGTTTCGGGGACGCCAAGGAGATCGCCGACCGGCTCAAGGACAACCGCCCGGTCATCGTCAACCTGCAGATGGCCGACCGTGACCTGCAGCGGCGGATGATCGACTTCTGCAGCGGTGTGACGTATGCCCTGAGCGGCGAGATGGAGAAGGTGGCCGACCAGGTCTTTCTTCTCGCCCCGACGAACGTAAAGGTTTCCGAAGAAGAGCGTCAACGCCTGGTGGAGCGCGGCTTCGGACGGGACTGAACAGGCTATTCTCAGGAATTAGTGAATGTTTTCCGTCTAGCTGGGATTGCCGTCGAGCTGTACCTCTGGTTCATCATGCTGCCGACGGCGCTCTTGAGTTGGTTCCGGGTGCAGCCGGGCACGACGTTGGCCCGGGTACAGCTCTTTCTCTACCGGGCGACGGAACCGGTCCTGCGGCCCGTCCGGCGGGTGATCCGGCCCATGGGCGGCATCGATATTTCCTTCATCGTCGTGTTTCTCGTGCTCCAGTACGTGGTGGTGCGGGTTCTCTTCTCGTAGACCGTTTTGCCCGGAAAAAAGGGGGTGGGTAGGCCCGGCTCCCATGGGTAGACTCGCCCCCCATGGACAGTGCGCCGACCTCCTCATCCATTCTCGACACGCTCCGCACGGTTGAGTTCCGCCTCGGGCTCAAGGGCTACAACGTCGACGAGGTCGACGAGTACCTCGATCGTGCCGCCCAGGAGGCGGAGGCTCTCCAGGAGACCATCCGTCAGCTGAACGAGCGGCTCCGCCAGGCGGGCGACCGGATCGTGCAGCTGGAAAAGGATGTCCGTGACGCGGCGGTCGCTCCGCAAGAACTGGCACCCGCTCCCGCGGCGGTCGCTCCCGTTCCGGCCCCCGTCGCTCCCGCGCCGGTCGCTGCCGCGGCCGCAGTCGCCGCGGCGGATCTTCCGCCTTCCGACGAGACGCTGCAGCGGACGCTTGTCCTGGCGCAGAAGTTCGTCGATCAGATCAAGCGCGAGAGCGAAGCGGAGGCGGCGGCGACCGTGGCCCAGGCAGAGGAGAAGGCGCGGGCGACGATCGCGGCAGCCGAGGCGGCCGCCATCACGCTGCAGGCAGAGTCCCAGCGCCAGGTGCGCGACGAGGTGGCGCGGCTCGAGGCGACCCGTACCGAACTGGCCACCGACGTCGAGAGCATGGCTCGCCACCTCGAGTCAGAGAGGAACCGGCTCCGCGACGCGCTCACCGAAATCCTCAACTGGGTCGACGAGAACGTGCAGCCCGCCAACGCGCTGATGGGCGTGCGTCCGAAGGCCGGCGGGTCGCCGAAGCCGGCTGCGATCAGCAGTTCCCCCGACGACGCGCCGACGAACGGAGGTATCGACGGAGGCGAGCAGCCGACGCTGAGCCTCGAATCCGTCACCGACGCGACCGAGAGCGGAGTGCCGTACACCGCTTGATCCGGCGGGGTGTATTGCCCCCTGGCCCGCTGTCCGCTATGGTCACCCGCTCCCTCGACGCGATTGCCGTCAGGGAACCGGCCAGCTTGAATGGTCGGGAAGGAGGACACGATGAGCCCAGCGAGCAAGGCCACCGCTGCGAAGAAGGTGCCTGCATCGCGCCCGCCGGCAGCCAAGAAGGCCGTGCCGACGAAGAAGAGTGCGCCTACAAAGGCTGTAGCGGCGGCTAAGACGGTCACCCCGACAAAAGGTCACCGAAAAAAGCTCCGCCGACAAAGAAAGCTGTGCCGACAAAGAATGCTCAGGCTGCGAAGAAACCCGTCCCGACCGCAAAGAGTGGCGGGTCAGTGAACAAAGAGACGACCGTCGACGAAGAAGGCCGCCCCGGCGGCCAAGAAGGCTTCCGGGCCGGCCAAGAAGCCGGCATCGACCGCAAAGGCCGCTGCCGCAACACGCTGGCCGCCGTAGCGGCGGACACCGACGCGACGGAGACCGAAGTGGCACCGCCCGCGCCAGCGCGCACGACATTCACGCCCAAGCCGAAGCCGCCCGCCCCGGTGCGGCCCAAGACCGGCCCCTACGCCAAGGATCTCAAGTTCTTGGAGGAGATCACCGAACTGCTGGCGGAGGAGCGGGCCATCTATCAAGAGCAGGCCACGTCGCTGCGGGCCGAGGCGGACTCGCTCGCCCTCGAGCGGGAGCCGGGCGACGTCCAGTTCGACGAGGAATCGGGCGAGGGCGGCACGGTCACCGTCGACCGGGAGCGGAATCTGGCCCTTTCGGGACAGGCGGCTCTCGCCGTCGAGGAGATCGACTACGCCAGCGAACGGGTGGCGGACAAGACGTACGGCTACTGCGAGCGGTGCTTCCAGCCGATCCCCAAGCCTCGCCTGCGTGCCCTCCCGTACGCCCGGCTCTGCGTGGCCTGCAAGAGCGGGGGGCTGTCGCGCCGCTGAACCCGGGCGGCAATGCCCGGGCGCGGCTGGTGGCCTTCACCGTGGCCGCCGTCGTCGTCGTGGCCGACCGTGTGACCACGACGGTGGCCGAGGACCATGTCCACGACGCCGTCCACGTGTGGGGGCCGTTCGGTTTGGCCCTGCAGTTCAACTCCGGCCTCGCCTTCAGCATCTTCACCGGCCGGTCGACCTTGGTGACGGTGGTGCTCGGCGATCGGCGTGGTCGTGCTGGCGATCCTCGTGGCGCGTGTCCGCACCATGCCCCAGGCGATCGGCGGCGGCCTCGTGCTCGGCGGAGGTCTCGGCAACCTCAGCGAGCGGATCGTGGGGCTCCATCACGGCTTGGTGGCCGATTTCATCACGCTCAGTCACTGGCCGACCTTCAATGTCGCCGACGCGGCCATCACCGCCGGGGTGATCGTCGTCGCGGCTTCCATCCTCTTCGGCCGCCCGGCCGGGACGACCCGTGCGGCCGGGACGACCGGTATGACCGGTACGGCCGGATCAGCGGGACGCCATGACTGACGCGGACGGTGTTCTCGTCGTCGAAGTCCCGGCGCTCCTCGCCGGCGTCCGCATCGATCGCGCCGTGGCCATGCTGGCGAACGTGTCCCGCTCCGTCGGCCACGGGGCTCGTCGTCTCCGGCCGGGTTCTCGTCGACGACGTCCCGGCGACGATCGGGCGCACTGCGCTCAAGGAGGGCTCCGTCCTCACGATCGCCCTCCTCGAACCAGGGGGGCATGACGTCGAAGCCGAAGCCGGCGTGCAGTTCCGGGTGGTCTACGCCGACGACGACGTGGCGGTGGTGGACAAGCCCGCCGGTCTGGTGGTGCACCCGGGGGCCGGTCATCAACAGGGGACCCTGGTCGGTGGGTTGCTGGCACGGTTCCCGGACCTGGCCGAACTGGTGACCGCCGGCGTCTGCCCCGGTGACCGTCCGGGCATCGTGCATCGCCTCGACAAGGGAACGTCGGGGCTGCTCGCCGTGGCCCGCACCGAGCCGGCCTACCGTGCCCTGGTGGGACAGCTCGCCGACCGCAGTATGGAGCGTCGCTACCTGGCTCTGGTCGAAGGCGACGGTCGCCGACGACCGCGGCGAGATCGATGCACCCATCGGTCGATCGACCCGGACGCCGACGAAGATGGCGGTGTCCGCCAGCGGACGGTCAGCCCGTACGGGTTTCACCGTACTGGAGCGTCGGGCCTCGCCCCGGCCGACGACGTTGGTGGAAGCTCAGTCTCCAGAGTGGACGAACCCACCAGATCCGTGTCCACATGGCCGCCATCGGCCACCCCGTCGTCGGTGACGCCCGTTACGGCACGCCGGAGAAGGGTCTGGGATCCGGACGGTTCTTCCTCCACGCCTTCCGGCTGGCGTTCAATCATCCGGGAAGCGGTGAGCGTCTGGAGTTCTCCGCGCCGCTTCCCGACGACCTGAAGACCTTCCTAGGCGGCCTGGTGGACGCCGAGGACGTCGGCGTCGAACGACAAGGCCGCTAGGGCCTCCTCTTCGGCCCGGCGCACCCGCCGCACCCCGACACCGAGTCGCTCTGCCGTCGACTGCAGCGAGGCCGGGAGAGTCCCCTCCGAAGCCGAACCGCAACCTCAGCACGTCGCGCTGGAGATCGGGCAGCTTCTCGACTGCGTCGCGGACCCGGTCGTAGACCATCGTCTGCTCCACGTCGGCGACGAAATCCGAATCGTCAGGGGCCACCAGTTCGCCCAGCGTCGTGGCTGACTCCGAGGCGGCCGGCTGATCGAGCGAAGCCGTCACGCGGGCCACGTCTTCGAGCGCGTAACGCTCGTCGGCCGTCATGCCCGTTGCCTCGTCCAATTCGGCCTCGGTCGGCGTGCGCCCGAGGGTGGTGGCCAGCTGGGCCTTGGTCAGCTCCAGGCGCTGGATGTGCTCGCCCACTTCGAGGGGAATGCGGATGGTGCGCCCGTGCTGCTGCACGGCACGCTGCAACGCCTGTCGGATCCACCAGGTGGCGTAGGTCGAGAACCGGAAGCCTCGCTCCCAGTCGAACTTGTCCACGGCCCGCATGAGGCCGAACGAGCCCTCCTGGACCAGGTCAGCCATGTCCACGCCACGATCCTGGTACCGCCTCGCCCAGTGCACCACCAACCGGAGGTTGGCGGCCACCATCTGCTTGCGTGCGAGATCGTCGCCTGCGGCGACTCGCTTGGCCAGTTCCACCTGCTGCTCGTGATCGGGCATGGGGAACTGGTCCAGGTCCTTCAACATCAATCCAAGGGTGTCGGATGTACTCACCGCGCTCTTCATCAACTTCTCTCCCGACGCTCTGCGATCTCTCTCATTCCTTCGTTACCCGGGGTTCTCTTCTCTGAATCCAATCTGACTCTTACAACACCGGTAGGTGCTCGAGCATTCCACGGGGGTGTATCACGCCCGAGTTGCGCTGCGCACCCTCTTCTGGTGACCTACGTCGCATGACGTCGACGGATGGTGCTCCTCAGGCACGGCGCCACCGAATGGTCGCAAAGTGGTCAACACACCGGGCGGACGGATATTCCTCTGCTCGACATCGGGCGCGAGCAGGCGAAGGCGGCGGGCGAACTGCTCCGCGGGATGACCTTCGCCCAGGTCATCACCAGCCCTCTGCAGCGGGCCTCCACCACCTGTGCGCTTGCCGGATTCGAGGGGCATCCGGAGCCCGATCTGATGGAGTGGGACTACGGCGCCTACGAGGGGCGGACCACGGCCCAGATCTGCGGCGAACGCCCGGGATGGACCTTGTGGAATGACGGCGTGGTCGACGGTGAGAGGGCGGCCGACGTGGGCCGCCGGGTGGACCGGGTCATCGAGCGGGCCCGGCAGGTCGACGGCGACACCCTGTGCGTGGCCCACGGGCATGTCCTGCGGGTCCTGACCGCTCGATGGCTGGGGTTGCCACCCGTGGCGGACGACTCTTCGCCCTGTCCACCGGCACCGTGAGCATCCTCGGTTGGGAGCGCGAGCACCCGGTGATCCTGAACTGGAATGTGGGACCGTCCGGGGCGCCGCTGCGTCAGCCGGTAGACCACCGTGCGGTCGGGGTGCCGGTGAGCTGCGGGTCAGGAACGGCGGCGGCGGCGCTACGCCGAGGCTGTGACGTTGCCCTGGGCCCGGGCCACCATGTCCGCCAGGCTGAAGGACTGGAGGTGGGTGCGGATGGTCTCGCCGACGTCGGCCCAGACGGCCAGCAGGACGCACTGCCCTTCGTGGTCGCACGCCCCGTCGGCATGGGGCTCGCCGAAGTCTCCGGCCGCGATGGGGCCGTCGACGGCAGAGACGATCTGGGCCAGGCTGATGTCCTCGGGGAGCCGGGCCAGGACGTAGCCGCCCTCCGACCCCCCGCTTGGAGCGCACCAGACCGGCCCCTTTGAGGGCCAGGAGGATCTGCTCGAGGTAGGGCTGGGGGAGTGCCGTGCGCTCCGCGATGTCGCGCACCGACGTCGGCGTCTCGGCACCGTGCAGGGCGAGAGAGAGCAGTGCCCGGCTGGCGTAGTCGCCACGTGTCGAGACCCTCACACTCTGATGCTACCGGCCGCGTGGCGCCGAGCGTGTGGTTTTGGGCGTGTGACGGTTCGGGTCCTAGTGTGACGCTGTGAGCGCTCCCGAGGTCGCATCGCCCGTCCTGCCCGACTTCGGGGGCGCCTGCCTGACCGGTGTGATACCCGGGTTGCTCGGCCATCTCTACGGCGGGGAGCCCGCTGCCGGCGTGGATGCCCGAGCCGGTCGAAGCGGCGACGCAGATCGTGCTCCTGGTCCTGGACGGCCTTGGTTGGCAGCAACTCCAGGAGCGTTCGGACCTGGCGCCGACGCTCCGGTCCGGGATCGGCCGTTCCATCACCTCGGTCGCCCCCAGCACGACGGCGTGTGCATTGACGTCGTTGGTCTCGGGTCACCCGCCGGCGGACCATGGCGTGGTGGGGTATCGAGTGGCCTACGGCAACGAGATCATGAACATCCTGCAATGGTCGATCGGCGGTGTGGACGCCCGGATGCGGGTGCCCGCCCACGTCTTCCAGCCCTGCCCGCTCTTTCCCGGGTCCCCCGGGAAGGTCCCCGTCGTCACCCGCTACGACTACGCCACGACCGGATTCTCGGCGGCCCACCTCGGTGACGCCGAACTGCACGGGTGGCACACCGTGGCCGGGCTCGTGACGTCGGTGCGGGCACTGGTGGGCAGGGGAGAGCGCTTCGTCTACGCCTATTACGAGGGCATCGACAAGGTGGCCCATGCCCGTGGGCTGGGCGAGTTCTACGACGACGAGCTGCGCGACGTCGACCGGCTGGTGGGCGACCTGCTCGGGGTGCTGCCCCCCGGGGCGGTGCTGGTGGTGACGGCGGATCACGGACAGGTCGCGGTCGGGCTCGTCCGTCGAGGTCCTCGGGGGCGACGTGATGGACGGTGTGACACTGATCTCCGGAGAGGGTCGATTCCGCTGGCTCCACACGCGGCCCGGAGCCACCGCGGCAGTGGCCGAAGCGGCGCGAGATGCCTTCGGCGACGTCGCCTGGGTGCGCACGCGAGACGAGATGGTCGAAGAGGGATGGCTGGGTGGAGTCCCTTCGACCACCGTCTCGGCGCGCCTGGGCGACGTCGTCTTGGCGCCGTTCACCGCCACCGCCTTCCTCGACCCCGCCGACACCGGCGAGCTGCGCCTGTTGGCCCGCCACGGCTCCCTCACGGCCGAGGAGATGCTGATCCCCCTGCTCAGCTGGCCCTCCACCTGACGCGGGGCTTGCCGGTGGCAGTATCAAGGGATGCCTGACGAGTCGACGCCCGTAGCCCCCGACGAAGTGCTCGAAGCCGGCGTGAGCCCGGAAGCGGGCGCCGGGGCGGTTGCGGCCGGTGGCGGCGGTGGCGCCGGCGGTCCCGACGAGGAGGTCCAGCCCCGGGAGTCGGTCTCGGAGCCGGCCAAGGTCCTGCGCATCGGATCGATGGTCAAGACCCTCCTGGACGAGGTACGGCAGGCGCCGCTCGACGAGAAGAGCCGGACGCGGCTGCGCGAGATCTACGAGCAGTCGATCCACGACCTCTCGGAGGGTCTCTCGCCCGACCTGGTGGCCGAGCTCGACCGCATGGCGCTCCCCTTCGACGAGGAAGCGCCGAGCGAGTCGGAGCTGCGGATCGCCCAGGCCCAGTTGGTGGGGTGGCTGGAAGGCCTGTTCCACGGGATTCAGGCGACACTGATGTCCCAGCAGATGGCGGCGCGGAGCCAGCTCGAGGAGATCCGCAAGCGCGGGCTCCCGGGAGCGGGTGAGAGCTCGAACCCCCGGCCGGGCGCCTACCTCTGAGATGCCGCAGTCCGAAATGCAGCAGACAGCGATCCCGTCCGTGAGGAAACGAGGGAAGGCCAGCCATGCCTGACGAGCCGACCGGATCACCCGGCGAAGGGCCGCCTTCGTACCCGGGAAGCCCTGGGCAGGCGCCCCAACCACCGGCGCCCCAGCCACCGTTGACGCCACCTAGCCACCGTCGGAGCAGCCACCGTCGGACCAACCAGTGGCCCAACCCGCGCCGATGCCGCCCCCGATGCCGCCGCCTTCCTATGCGGCGCCGCCGTCGTATACGGCCCCGCCGTCGTATCCCACGACCGGCCAACCCGGGAGTTACCCGGTCGGGGGTTACGCACCGGGCCAGGGTCAGTTCCCGCCCACCAACGGTGCGGGCGGCACGGTCGGCGCTCCCTATGCCACCTGGGGAATACGTCTGGGTGGGTACCTCATCGACTTCGTCATCCTCATCCCGGTGTTCGTCATTCTTGCGCTCGCGTTCCGCCACACCCACGTGATGACGGTGCATTTCAACACGCGGAAGAACGGCGAAACGACACGACGGACCTTCTCCCTCCTCTCGGTACTCGTCACGGGGCTGGTCTACCTGGCCTATACGACCATCCTGTGCGGCGGCCCACGGGGACAGACGGTCGGGATGATGGCTGTCGGCGTCCGCGTCGTGCGCGATGGCACCCTCGGGGTCATCGGGTACGGACGTGCCTTCTTGCGGTCCCTGGTCGAACAGATCTTTCGTCTCCTGGCGTTGACGACGATCCTTCTCGGCATCGTCTGGCTGGTCGACATGCTCTTTCCCCTCTGGGACAAGAAGCGCCAGACCCTGCACGACAAGATCGCGCAGACCGTCGTGCTGCGGGTGCGCAATGTTGCGTGAGCCGGGGTAAGGTCCAGAGTTCGCACACGAACAACACGGTTGTAAGTTCGACCGTTGAAAGGAGGGCCGGTGTCGGGGCGGTCGTTTACGCATCTGCACACCCACACCGAGTTCTCCATGCTGGACGGGGCGGCCCGGATCGGCGAGCTGGTGGCCGCGGCCGCGGCCGACGGACAACCGGCGTTGGGCATCACCGACCACGGGAACATGTACGGGGTCCTGGACTTCTACAAGGCCTGCCGGGACCAGGGCATCACCCCGATCATCGGGACCGAGGCCTATATGGCCGCGGAGTCGCGTCACGAGCGCCCCGTCCGCCGGGGCAAGGTGGACGACACCGGGGGCGACGCCGAAGGCGGGCAGAAGCTCTACTACCACCTCACCCTGCTCTCCGAGACGATCCAGGGCTATCGCAACCTCTTGAAGCTCTCCTCGGCCGCCTATCTCGAGGGGTACTACTACAAGCCCCGGCTGGACTGGGAGCTGCTGGAGCGGCATCACGACGGCCTGATCGCCACCACCGGGTGTCTGGGCGGGGTCGTGCTGCAGGCGCTGTTGGCCGGCAACGTGGAGGAGGCCGAGCGGCGGGCCGCCCGCCTGCAGGACATCTTCGGGCGAGAGAACCTCTTCGTCGAGTTGCAGGACCACGGCATCGCCGATCAGCACCGGACGAACCCGCAGCTCATCGAGATCGCCCGCCGGCTCGATGCGCCGCTGCTCGCCACCAACGACAGCCACTACACGCACCGTGAGGATGCGGTGGCCCACGACGCGCTGCTGTGCGTGCAGACCGGTGCGCTGCTCTCGGAGACCAACCGTTTCAAGTTCGAGGGGACCGAGCACTACCTGAAGTCGGCCCGCGAGATGCGCCACCTCTTCTCCGAGGTGCCCGAGGCGTGCGACAACACCCTGCTCATCGCCGAGCGGGCCGACGTGCAGATCGAGCTGGGCAAGCCGAGCCTGCCCGAGTTCCCCGTCCCGGCCCAGTTCGTCGGCGAGGCCTACGAGGACCGTGCGCTGGCCTACCTGCGGGACCTGACGATGGAGGGCGCACGCCAGCGCTATGGCAGCGCGGTCCCGGCGAACGTGGTCGAGCGCCTCGACTACGAGCTCGGCGTCATCGGCAACATGGGATTCGCGGCCTACTTCCTCGTCGTGTGGGACCTGATCAAGTTCGCCCGTGACTCGGGGATCCGGGTCGGTCCCGGGCCGGGGTTCGGCCGCCGGCTGCTGCGTGGCGTACTGCCTGCGCATCGTGGACCTCGACCCCATCCGCTACGACCTGCTCTTCGAGCGCTTCCTCAACCCGGGCCGCAAGCAGATGCCCGACATCGACATGGACTTCGACGAGCGTTACCGCAGCGACGTCATGCGCTACGCCGCCGAGAAGTACGGCAGCGACCGGGTGGCGCAGGTGGTGACGTTCTCGACCATCAAGGCGCGGGCCGCCGTGCGCGATGCGGCCCGGGTACTGGGCAAGCCGTACATCGTGGGCGACCGCATCGCCAAGGCGATGCCGCCGCTGGTCATGGGCCGTGACACCCCGCTGCACGCCTGCCTGACCAAGACCGAGGGGCACGAGGAGGGTTACGCCGCCGCGGCCGACCTGCGGGGCATGCACGAGACCGACCCCGACGCCAAAGAGGTCATCGACGTGGCGCTCGGGTTGGAGGGGCTGCGGCGCCAGGACGGGATCCATGCCGCAGCGGTGGTGATCTCACGCGACCCGCTCACCGAGTACCTGCCCATCCAGCGCAAGCCGGGTGCCGGGGAGAAGCCCGAGGACGCGCCGATCGTCACCCAGTACGAAATGCACGGGGTGGAGGATCTCGGGCTGCTCAAGATGGACTTCCTCGGCCTGCGCAACCTCTCGGTGATCGAGCGCACCCTGGACCTGGTGGAGGCGGCCGGCGGCGAGAGGCCGGACATCGACGGCGTCGACCTGGCCGACGAGCCGACATTGGAGATGCTGCGCCGGGGCGACTCGGTCGGTGTGTTCCAGCTCGAAGGCGGCCCGATGCGCGCCCTGATGCGCTCCCTGGCCCCGACCTCGTTCGACGACGTGGCGGCCCTGGTCGCGCTCTACCGGCCCGGTCCGATGGCGGCCAACATGCACAACGACTACGCCGATCGGAAGAACGGCCGCAAGCCGATCAGCTACGAGCATCCCGATCTCGAACCGATCCTCGCCGACACCCAGGGACTGATGATCTACCAGGAGTCCGTCATGCGGGTGGCCCAGAAGTTCGCCGGGTACTCGCTCGAGGAAGCGGACAACCTGCGCAAGGCCTGCGGCAAGAAGATCCGCGCCCTGCTGGCGGCCGAGCGGGAGAAGTTCGTGGCCGGGTGTGTCACGCAGGGCTACGAGGAGTCGCTCGGGACGACCCTTTTCGACATCATCGAGCCGTTCGCCGACTACGCGTTCAACAAGTCGCACTCCTACGGCTACGGCCTCGTGGCGTACCAAACGGCGTGGCTCAAGGCCCATCACCCCACGGAGTACATGGCGGCGCTGCTGACCTCGGTCAAGGACAACAAGGACAAGACGGCGGTGTATCTCGCCGAATGCCGTAACCGGGGGATCGCCGTCCTGCCCCCAGACGTCAACCGCTCCGTAGCCGAGTTCGCGCCCGATCTCTCCGGCGAGAGTGAGGGCGCGGCGGTCCTCTTCGGCATGGCGGCGGTGCGCAACGTGGGCGAGAGCCTGGTCGAGCGGATCGTGGCCGAACGTAACGCCAACGGGCCGTTCGCCGACATCTTCGACTTCTGCCAACGGGTCGACCCGGTCGTCCTGAACAAGCGGACCATGGAGTCCCTGGTCAAAGGGGGCGCGTTCGATGCCCTGGGCCACCCCCGTCAGGGTCTGTGCCTCGTCATGGAGGGCATCGTCGACCGCACGCTGGAACGGCGGCGCGAGCACGACCTCGGCATCACCTCGTTGTTCGCCGCCTTCGAGACGGAGCAGGAGACCGACCCGGGCTGGGGGACGGCGAAGATCGCCATCCCCGACACCGAATTCGACAAGGCGCAACGGCTGGCCTTCGAGAAGGAGATGCTCGGGCTCTACGTGAGCGACCACCCCCTCATGGGCTACGAGCAGGCTCTGGCGCGTCACACCGACTGCAGCCTCTCGGACATGCGGGAGGAGGACGTCTCGGGCGACCGTTCGCCGGTGCGGGCGGTCGGAGGCGTGGTGACCGACCTGCGCCGGACCTACACGAAGAAGGGCGACCTCATGGCCCGCTTCGTGCTGGAGGATCTCCAGGCCGCCATGGAGGTCTTCGTCTTCCCCAAGACCATGGCCGACTACGGCGCGCTGATCGAGAACGACGCCATCCTGGTCGTCCGGGGGCGGCTCGACACCCGTGAGGAAGAGCCGAAGATCGTCTGCATGGAAGTCAGCCGTCCCCGCCTCGAGCGGGGCGGCGAGGACGTGCACATCGCCCTGCCGCTCGGCGTGCTGACCGATACGACCCTGGTCGGCCTCAAGGGGATCTTGAGCGGGCACCCGGGCCCTTCGTCGGTGCTCCTGCACGTCGGAGCCAAGGTGCTGCGCCTGGCACCCGAGTTCAACGTCGATTGCCGCAATGGTCTGGTGGGCGAGTTGAAACGGCTTCTCGGGCCGGGCGCCGTCCTGTCGTAAACGAGCGGTGACCAGGGGTGCGACCGGCGGTCGGTGGTCGTGACGCCGGCCGCTGCCGGGTTGCCGGTTGGGTAAGCCCCCGGCGTAGCCAGTAGACTTACCTCATGCCGATCGTAGTGAGCACCAAAGATTGCACTGCGCTCAGCGACGCTGAGCTGGTTGAAATGGCAGATCTCTGTGCGGAGCGCCCTCCCGGTTTTGACATCGGGTTCCTCTCCAAGGAGCGCGAGGCGTGGGTGTTGATCACGCTGGCGCGGGAGGGGAACAAGCTTCGGGGCTACTCCTTCTGCACACTCGAGCGGATCGGCGGGACTCCTTCGCTGCTGGTGGGTCTGGCGCTCGTTGACCGCACCGCCCGTGCCGAGGCGACGCTCAAGGGGATCATGGCCGATCAGTACCGGCGTGCCCTCCTGGCGTTCCCGGACGAAGACGTCCTGCTGGGGACCCGTCTGCTGGCACCTGAAGGCTTCCGGGCCTTCTCCGGCCTGCAGGATGTCGTCCCGTATCCCGAGCACAAAAGCTCAGGCGAGGAGCGGGCCTGGGCCCGGCGCCTGTCCAAGCGTTTCGGCTGTGAAAGCAGGCTGGACGACCGCACGTTCGTGCTCAAGGGCGACGGCTCGGTTGCCGGCGGCCTGGACTTCTTCGCCCCCAAGGTGAAGATCCCCGAGGGCGTCGACGGGCATTTCGGTGGCTTCGACGCCGAGCGGGGTGACCGGCTCGTCACCTTCGGGTGGGCCATGGCCGAGGACCTGGCCGGAGGCAAGCTCGGGCGCTGAGGTCGTGTCGGCGCCCGGAGTCCGGCGTAGAGGCGTTCTGCGGACGTTATCGGCGCGGAGTTCCGGCGCGGTGGATCCGGCGTTGATTGTGATCGCCGCAGCGCGTGGGCTAGCCGGGGGAGAACCGCCGCGCAGACCTTGTAGCAATGGCCGTCACGGGGCGGGCTCACGGTCACCAGCAGGTACTGCGGGATTGAATCCGAGGGCGGCTGCGAGGCTCTTGCCGCTCAGTCGCTCGCGACGGGCCGCATCGAGGGCGCGTGCGGCATGGCGATCCTCGACCGGTAGCCAGACGTCGTCGCGGTCCCACCCGAAGCGCACCCAGGTCGACCCGTCGGCCTGGCGCCGAATGAGTTGAGGGCTGCGGGTGGGCTCGATGAGGGCGACCGAGGGCCGGAAGCCGCGGAACTCCCAGTAGGGGGCCGACGGTCCGGGAAACCCGAGCAGCGGCCCTTCGGGGCTGGCCACCATGCGCCGGAGAAGCTTGCGCAGTTGCCGGCCCCGCAGCGTCCCGACGTGCCGGGGGAGGTCGGCTGCAGTCGTCGCCTCGGGCTGGGCCAGGTCGTCGCGTTCGGGATCGTCGGCCAAGGTGACCTCGACCACATCGAAGACCGTGATGTCGGGTTCGTAGTTCTCGGGCCACGGCACCCGCACCCGGATGACGGTGCGGGTCGCCAGATCCACCACGGTGGTGTCCTCGAGGGTCGACGACAGGACCAGGAGGTGCAGCGTCGAGCCGCCCGCAGTCGGGATCTTCTCCCGGCGGCGGGCCGAGCGCCGGAGCAGGCGGGCCGGGTCGGTCGGGACCTCGGGCGAACGGCGGGGGTTGGCGGTCTGGCTGCGGCCGGGGGCGGGGGTGGGGCCGGCGCTGTCGTCGGTGCGCATGCCGTTGGGATCCTCGGTCATCGGGGTAGTCCCTCGAGTTGCTCGCGGAGCGTGGGTGGATCGCCGGCCGGTGCGTTGCAGGAAAAGCCGCGGCACACGAAGGCGGCACCTTCGGGTCGGCCGTCGAACAGAGGCGACGTCGTCCGGATCGCCCCAGGCCACGACGGCCCGGGGCAGCCACTGGCGGCGCACCTCGGCCAGGAGGTCGGGTCGGTCGCCCGGTGACCACGATCTCCTGGCGGCCGGCGAGCATGGGCAGCGCGGCCACCAGGTCGGCCAGCGCGCCGGGGTGGCGCGTCGAGCAGAGCGGCGGCCTTCGGAGACGGTGCGCTCGGCGGCGTGGCGGAGCCGCTCGTCATCATCGAGGGCGTTGGCCCGCAGAAGGGCGTGGACGGCGATCGAATTGGTGGCGGGGAGCGCGCCGTCGAGATACTCCTTGGGCCGCACGATGAGCGCTTCCGCATCGTCGCCGGTCGTGAAGAAGCCACCCGACTCGTCGTCCCAGAACCGCTCGAGCAGTTCGTGCGCCACCCGGTTGGCCCGGCTCCGCCACAACGGGTGTCGCCGGTGAGCTCGGACAGGCGGACGCACGCCTCGACGAGCCAGGCGTGGTCGGCGGCCACGGCGAGATGTCGGGCCCGACCGCCCTGCCAGCTCCGCATCAGGCGGCCATCGTCGTACATCGCCGCCATGAGGAACTCACCGATCTCGACGGCCCGCTGTGGCGTACTCGGTGGAGCCGGTCACCATGGCCACCTCGGCCAGGGTGGCGGCGGCCATGGCGTTCCACTCGGTGAGCACCTTCTCGTCGCGGGCCGGCTGGACGCGGCCGGCCCGCACGGCCGCCAGCAGCACGCCGGGCTTCCTCAATGAGGGGAGGGCGTTGCAGGGGCGCACCCACGGGCCGACAGAGGATGGAGCGCCCCTCCCAGTTGCCGCCCGGTGTGATCCCGTACCAGTCGGCGGTCGGTTGGACCAGGTGCGCGGGGAGCGCCGCCTCGAGCTCGGCCAGGGTGAAGGTGGCATGGCTGCCTTCGACCCCGCCGGCGTCGGCGTCGAAGGAGGAGAAGAGCGCTCCCTCGGGCGTGGAGAGGTCCCGGAGGACGAAATCGAGGGTCTCGGTCACCACGGTGAGGTAGTTGTCCCGGCCGGTCTCCTGCCAGGCATGGAGGTAGGCCCGGGCCAACAGGGCCTGATCGGTCAGCATCTTCTCGAAGTGGGGCACCAGCCAGCGGGTGTCGGTCGAATACCGGCAGAAGCCGCCGACGAGATGGTCGTACATGCCGCCGGCGGCCATGCCGTCGAGTGTGGTCACGGCCATCTGGCGGGAGCGCTCCGATCCCGTGCGCCGGTGGTGGCGCAGGCAGAGCTCGACCAGGGAGGGGCGGGGGAACTTCGGGGCCGGGCCGAACCCACCCCATTGCGGGTCGAATCCGCCCTGCAGGCCGGCGACGACCTGTTCGATGAGGGCGTCGGCATCGATGCCTGGGCTGCGATGAGGGAGTGCGAGGAGCCGCGAACCCGGCCCGGAGCGGGCCTCGGAGCCCGGGTCGCCAGTCGTCCTGCGGCTCTCGGATTCGGACATCGTCTCGGCCAGGCGGACCTCCCTTCTGACGGCGTCGACCAGGGCGTCGGCCTGGGCCAGCACCCCCTCCCGTTCCTGCTCCCAGGCGGTGCCGAGCGCCTCGATGACCCGGCGGAAGGCCGGCATGCCGTGGCGCTCCTCGGGGGGAAAGTAGGTGCCGGCGTAGAACGGCCGCCCGTCGGGCGTGCAGAACACGGACATGGGCCACCCGCCCGAGCCGGTGAGGGCCTGGGTGGCGGCCATGTAGAGCGAGTCGAGGTCGGGCCGCTCCTCGCGGTCGACCTTGACCGAGATGAACCAGCGGGAGAGGTCGGCGGCCGTGGCGTCGTCCTCGAAGCTTTCGTGGGCCATGACGTGGCACCAGTGGCACGAGGCGTAGCCGATCGACAGGAAGATGGGCTTGTCCTCGTCTTTCGCCCGCTGCAGGGCCTCGTCGCCCCAGGGAAACCACTCCACCGGATTGTCCGCGTGCTGGCGGAGGTAGGGGCTGGTTTCGTCCGCCAGATGGTTCACGGCACTCGATGCTACGGCGCTGCGGGGTCGGACCCTGCCCGGAGCTGGGCCGGGCACGTGGAATGCTCGAGGGATGGAAGGTGTGCTCACGCTCGAAGGCAAGACCGCGCTCATCACGGGGGCCAGCCGCGGGATCGGCCTGGCCATGGCCGACCGCTTCCTCCAGGCGGGGGCGAACGTCATGCTCTCCGTCGCGGACGGCCGACGACCTGGCCCGCGCCATGGACGGCCTGGTGGCCGGGGGGGCCGACGCCGCAGGGTGGCCTGGCAGGCGGCCCATGTGGGAGACGCCGAGCAGGCGCAGGCGTGCGTGGGCGAGACGATCGCCCGCTTCGGCGGGCTGGACATTCTGGTGAACAATGCCGCCACCAACCCTTATTTCGGACCGATGATCGATATCGACGTGCCCCGGGCGCAGAAGACCTTCGAAGTGAACCAATTGGCCGTCCTGCTGTGGACCTCCTACGCGGTGAAGGCCGGTCTGGCCGGATCGGTCATCAACGTTGCCTCCATCGGCGGTCTGGAGGTGGAGCCCGGCATCGGCTGGTACAACGTGACGAAGGCGGCCGTCCTGCACATCACCAAGCAGCTGGCCTACGAACTGGCGCCGAAGATCAGGGTCAATGCCCTGGCCCCCGGGCCTGATCAAGACCGATTTCGCCCGGGCACTGTGGGAGGGTCCGGCCGAAGAGCGCGTGACGGCCCACATCCCGCTGGGCCGCCTGGGCTTACCCGACGACGTCGCGACGGCGGCGCTGTTCCTGGCCTCAGATGCCGCATCGTGGGTCACCGGGCAGACGCTGGTGGTGGACGGGGGCACGACAGTGCACCCTTCCGGCGGCGTGAGCTGAAAGAGAACCCCTCTGGAGATAAAGAACCCCTCCGGAGAGACAGCCCCCAGCTACGGTGACGGGGTGCCGCAGAATCGTCGCTCGTCATGAGCTCAGCCGCTGAGCTGACCCGCATCGCCCGGGCCGCCGAGACCCATTCGTGGAGCGTCAGCGTGGTCGCCACACCGCTCGCGGTCATGGCCACGCGGGAATCAGGGCGCATCGGGGAACCATGGGTCGTCATGGCCGTGCCGGGGGGACGGGGCCTTCGGGTGTCGCTCTTTCAACCCGGCGACGCCCTTGACGCCTCAGGCGAAGGAATCGGCGAGGTCACGGGAAATCCCCGCGAGATGGGCCGGGAACTGCGTTCGATGCTCGAGGATCTGACCGAGGGTGCGGCGGCCTGAGCCGGGCAGCCTGAGCTGGACTCGTGGCAGCCGAGCGGCTCAGCTCAGGGCGCGGCGCATGACCTTGCCCGAAGGGGTCCGGGGCAGCTCGCTCGGTGAAGACGATCTCCTTGGGGGCGGCCCAGGGGGCGATGGTGGTGGCGACGAGCTCCTTCAGGTCCTCGACCTGCGGAATCTCACCGGTGGCCACGACCCAGGCCACCACCCGTTCGCCCCACTCGGGATCGGGGCGCTTCCAGACAGCCACCTCCGCCACATTGTGGTGGGTCGAGAGGACCCTTTCGACCTCGTCGGGCCACACGTTCTCACCCCCTGTGGTGATCATTTCGGCGATGCGGCCGACCACGGAGAGCGTGCCGTCCCCGCGTGAGATAGCCCGGCATCACCGGTGGCGAACCAGGTGGACGTGCCGTCGGGACCGCTCACACGCCCGGTCGTCCCGTCGCGGTAGCAGCGCATGAGCATCGGGGCGCGGAGGAGGATCTCGCCCTCGCCCTCGCCCTCGTCGCCCTCGCCAAAGTGGGCGATCGCGACCTCGACGTCGTCGAGAGGCACGCCGTCGTAGACGACGCCCGAACCTGTCTCGGTCATGCCGTACGTCGTCACGACGTTGGGGGGGAGGTCGCCCGGGGGCCGGCTCCCCCCGAGGAGGATGGCGGTGAAGACGGAGGGGTCCAGTCGGTGCAGCGCTGCGGTCACCAGCGAGACGTGCGAGACGGCCCGGGAACGCCCGAGCTCCTCCACGGTTTCGGCATCGAACCCGGCCAGCACGGTGAGTGGCGTTCCCGTCAAGAGGGCGCGGGTCACGACCGAGAGCCCGCCGACGTGCGCCAGCGGGAGGCAGGCGAGCCACGAGTGGCGGCTCGGGTCGATGCCCGAGACGCTCCGAGGTGGCCCGGGCAGAGGCCAGAAGGGCGTCGTGGGTCAGGACAACACCCTTGGGCTGGCCCGACGATCCGCTCGTGGCCACCACGAGGGCATCGCCATCCTCGGTCGGCCTGCCGCCCGGCATGACGTGCTGCTCGCCGTCCGACGTCACCACGCGGGAGGGGCGCAGCGCGTCCAGAAGAGCGTCGCGGGCGGCGGCCGGGAGTCGCGGGTCGAGCGGCGCCACGGCATCACCGGAGTCCCAGACCGCGCGGAGCGTGTCGACGAAGCCCGCCCCTCCGGGGAGGTCGAGTGCGACGAGTTCAGGCACTGGCCGGTAGCGTAGGTCGCCGTGCACACCGTGGTCACCGGCAGTCCCCATGATCCGCTCGACGACCTCCGCTCACTCGAGCCGCCAAAGTGGGAGCAGGTGGGCGCGTATTCGGACATTCGCTACGAGGTGGGCGACGGCATCGGCAAGCTGACGATCTGCCGTCCCGAGCGCCGCAACGCCTTTCGCCCGCAGACCCTCTTCGAGCTGACCGACGCCTTCAACCTGGCGCGTGACAATCCCGATGTCGGCGTCATCATCCTGTGCGGGGAGGGTCCTGACGCCTTCTGCTCGGGCGGCGACCAGAAAATCCGTGGCGACGACGGCTACATGGGCGACGACAGCGTGGCCGAGCGCGGGATCGGCCGGCTCAACGTTCTCGATCTGCAGATCCTCATGCGCCGCATTCCCAAGCCGATAGTGGCCATGATCGCCGGCTACGCCATTGGAGGCGGGCACATCCTGCATCTCGTGTGCGATCTGTCGATCGCCGCCGACAACGCACGCTTCGGACAGACAGGTCCCAAGGTGGGGAGTTTCGACGGGGGCTACGGGTCGTCCCTCCTGGCGCGCACCATCGGGTTGAAGCGGGCCAAGGAGGTGTGGTTCTTGTGCCGTCAGTACGACGCCGCGCAGGCGCTCGAGTGGGGGCTCGTGAACACCGTCGTGCCGCTGGAGGACCTCGAAAAGGAGACGGTGGCGTGGTGCCGCCAGATCCTCAGCTTGTCTCCCATTGCGCTGCGCATGATCAAGGCCGGCATGAATGCCGCCGACGATGGGCTGGCCGGCGTGCAGCAGCTGGCCGGTGACGCCACCATGCTCTTCTACATGACGGAGGAGGGCCAGGAAGGGCGCAATGCGTTCGTCGAGCACCGGAACCCTGACTTCTCCAAGTTTCCCCGCCGCCCGTGACAACCCCGTGGCGGCTGTGGGTGGCTGGCGCGCGCCCGCGGACCCTCCCGGCGGCCGTGGTCCCTGTTGTGGTCGGGACCGCAGCGGGTTACGTCATGACCCGGAATGTCGTGTTCGGCTATCTCTCGACAGGTTCCCGTCCGCACTCTTCGTCGGGCGCGGCCGTCACCCATCATCATTTTTCGTACCTCAACGCCATTTTGGCGTTGGTCGTGGCGTCTGGGCCTGCAGATCGGCACCAACTACGTCAACGACTACGCCGACGGAATGCGGGGGACCGATGAGGTGCGGGTCGGCCCCGTGCGTCTTGTCGCGGGGAAGTTGGCCACCGTCAGGCAGGTGAAGACCGCTGCACTCCTGGCCTTCGGCGTCTCCGGGGTTGCCGGCCTCATTCTGGCCATCCGTGTCTCGTACTGGTTCATCCCGATCGGCTTGCTCTGCGGCCTCGCCGGTTGGGCGTACACCGGCGGGAAGCACCCCTACGGCTACATCGGATTGGGCGAGATCCTCGTCTTTTTGTTCTTCGGCCTTGTAGCGACCGCCGGATCGGCGTATGTGCAACACGTGCCCTACGCCCCCGTGCCGAATCTCCATGTCACCGTGGTCCCCCCTTTTTCGTGGGGTTTCGCGCTCTGGGCGGGTGTGCCAGTCGGTCTGCTGGCCGCGGCTCTCCTGCAGGCCAACAACTTGCGCGACATCGGCACCGACGTGGAATCGGGCAAGAAAACACTCGCCGTTCGTCTCGGTCGGGAACGGGCCGGGTACTTCTACGTGGGAACGCTTGTCGCGGCTGCGGCCTCCATCGGCGTTCTGCAGCATTACCGGGGTTGGGCGCTCATCGCTCTGCTGGCATTCCCCTTGGGGATCGTGCCGGCTCGCCTCGCGCTGAGTGACAACAACGGGAGGGCGTTGCTCCCGATGTTGGCGGCGACGGCGCGGCTGCAGCTCGCCGTCGGCCTCCTGCTGACCGTCGGGTTCCTTCTGGTCAGGCCATAGCGAGCCAATGACGGACCAGTCTTCCCACGATGTCCGGCTGGGCCAGGTGCACCGCATGGCCACCCCCGGGAATGAGGGAAGCCGTACCGCGGGGCGCCGCGTGTGCCAAGCGAAGCGCGTGAGCGGCGAATCTGGTGTCATCGGATCCGGCCAGAGCGAGGAGGGCCGGAGCAAGGTCGGGTATGCGATCCCACAGCGGCTCTTGCGTGCCCGTGCCGGCCAACCGCAGGCTCGACGCCAGACCCGTCGCGGTGTTGCGCAGGCGCTCGTCTGTCTGGGCCGCATCGGCCAAGCGAACGAACATCGGGCTGCTGACCCACTTCTCGATGAAAGCCTCGACATTTCCCGCATCCTCGAGTGCCGCCGCGGTGGCCTCGTCCGCTTCTCGCCGCTTTTGGCGGCCGACCGGGTCCTCCATACCCGCGGTGCCGCCGATCAGGATGAGCCGACCGACATTGAGGTCCGTGCCGGTCACGACATGAAGGGCGACCCGCGCGCCGAGGGAGTAGCCCAGGAGATCACACGGGCCGGTGCCGATCGCGGCGAGGGCGGCATCGCGCACCAAAGCCGCTGTCGCCGGGAGATCGGCGCGCACCGTGTCCGATCCAGCGTGGCCGGGCAGGTCGACGCAGACAAGAGCGCGGTCCTGCGCCAGAAGATCGCCGAAGGCACCCCACAGACGCCCCGTCTGTGTGAAACCGTGCAGAAGGACGAGCGGCGGAGCGGAGCCCGAACCGCGTTGTTCGACTTGGAGTCCCACGCATGGTGAGCGTACAGGCCACCTTTGCCGCCACCCTGGTGGACGAATGGGTCCACGCCGGTGTCACCGATGCGGTGATCTGCCCCGGGTCGCGCTCCACCCCGATGGCCCTTGCCCTGGCCGCTCGGCTGCAGGTCCACGTGCGCCTCGACGAGCGCAGCGCCGGGTTTTTCGCCCTCGGTCTCTCCATGGCCACCGGCAGGCCGACGATCATCTGCGTGACGAGTGGAACCGCCGGCGCCGAGCTTCATCCGGCTGTCGTCGAGGCCCACCAGGGGAAGGTGGCGCTCATCGTCTGTACGGCCGATCGTCCTCCCGAGCTGCATCATGTGGGCGCGTCGCAGACCATCGACCAGGTGGGGCTCTTCACCACATCGACCCGGTGGGCATGTGATCCCGGGGTGCCGGAGGAGTCGCAGGCAGAACGGTGGCGGCCTCTCGCGGCAAGGGCGTTTGCCGAAGCACAGGCGGGACCTCTCGGTCCGGGGCCCGTTCATCTGAACCTTGCCTTCCGTGACCCGCTGGTCGGGGAGGCCGGGCCGTTGCCTTCGCGGCCGGGCCCCGCTTCGGTGATCCGCACGGCTGCGACGTTTTCGCTCGACGCTCCCCTCGGTGGACGGGGGATGATCATCGCCGGCGCTGATGCCACCGACGATCCCGCCCAGCTGCTCCTTCTCGGGGCACGCCTCGGTTGGCCGGTCCTGGCTGACCCCCGATCGGGTTGCAGGGTTCTGGGCACGGTTGCCGCAGCCGATGCAATCGTTCGTGCCCACGCCCGCCCCGACCTGCCGTCGACCGTTGTGCTCCTCGGCGCCCCCTGGCTCTCCAAGGCACTCGGCGAGTACGTCGGAGAAGCGGCGGCGCAGGGTGCGCGGATCATTGCCGTCGATCCCTGGTGGCGGTGGACGGACCCCACCGTGGTCGTCAGCGAGTTCCACCATGTGGAGGGAGCGCGCTGGATTGAGGCGGCGCTGGAGCAGGCCGCTTCTTCCGCCGCCGGCTCTGTGGGTGGCGCCGGTCAAGCAAGCACTGTCGACCTGGCATGGCTCGAGAAGTGGCAGGCCCATGAGGCGGCGGCCCAAACCGCCATCGAGCAGGCCCTCGGAGAGGGGCTCAACGAACCGCTGGTGGCCCGCATCGCGGCGCGCCACGCGTCGGCGGACGATCTCGTCCTCATGGTGTCGGCCTCCATGCCGATGCGCGATCTCGAATGGTTCGCCCCGACGCTCGAGGAGCCACCGACCGTGATGGCCAACAGGGGGGCGAACGGCATTGATGGCGTCGTTTCGACCGCCCTTGGAATTGCGGCTTCGGGTCGACGGACCATGGTCCTACTCGGGGACCTCGCATTTCTGCACGATGTCTCCGGGTTGGTCAACCTGCCCGAGCTTCCCTGCACGTTCGTCGTCCTCGATAACGGCGGTGGCGGGATTTTCTCGTTCCTGCCCCAGGCGGCAGCGCTCGACCACGACAGATTCGAATTGCTCTTCGGAACGCCTCCCGTCTCCGATGTGGGCGAAGTGGCACGCGGCTTCGGACTCGAGGTGCACGAGGTCACGACGAGGGGGCAGTTGGAGGCCGCACTGGATGTGACCGTTGCCAGCCGTACCGCAGCGGTGGTGCGGGTGCGGGTCGGGGGACGGAAGGAGAATGTCGCCCTACACGACGCCATCAATCAAGCTGTCTCCGACGCCCTGGCCTAGAGTGCCGGTCGAACGACTGATCGCGGCGTCGACGACCGGGCCGGAGCGCAGGTGCCGGACGGGCGTTCACCGAGCATTTCAACGAAGCTCTTAACAAGGAGGAAACAGTGATCGCAACAACGTGGGGCGATGGGCAGGTTGTCTACTCGATTCTTTGGTTCTTCCTCTTCTTCATCGAGGTGTGGCTCGCGATCTCGGTCTTCATCGACATCTTCCGCAGCCACGATCTCAAGGGTTGGGCGAAGGCAGCCTGGATCATCCTCGTGATCCTCCTGCCGCTGGTCGGGATTCTGGCGTACTTCATATTCCGGGGCGACAAGATGCGCGCCCACCAGATTCAGGCACAACAATCGCAAGAAGAGTTTGCGCGTCAGTACATCCAGGGCGTTGCCGGTACGAGCTCGTCGAAGGCCGACGAAATCTCAAAACTCGTCGATCTGAAGAACAGCGGTGCCATTACCGAAGCGGAGTTCGAGCGGCTGAAGGGCCATGTGATCGACCAGGCCGGCCAAGCGAGTGAGCCGGCGAATCCGTAGTCGGACGGTCAGCCGGGTGGTCCCGCTCCCGCCGCGTGAAAGGTCGGGGACGGCGTCGACGAGGTCACGCGTCCGGTCGGACTGCGGAACGAGAGCGAGATATTCGCGTCGCCTGACATCTTCCAGCCAAGTTCGTGGACGGCACGATGGTGCTGGTCGCACAAGGTAACGAGGTTGGGTATCGCAGTGGGTCCACCGTTGAGCCAGTGCACGACGTGATGGACGTCGGTGAATTCGGTATAGGTGCACCCGGGAAATCGGCAACCTTTGTCCCGTCGGCGGATCTCCAGTCGCTGGGCCGGGCTCGGGTTGCGACTCGCCGTTCCCTGCTGGAGGGAATGCCCCTTCTCATTATCCGCTGACAGGATGATTCTGGCGTCACAGGCAAGCCGGCGGACGACTTCCGGGGAGAGCGGACCCAGCACATCGAGTTCGGCTCCGCCGGCCCCGGGGGCAGCACCGGCCCCGGCATCGGCCCCGCCTGCACCTGCACCTGCACCTGCCCCTGCCCCTGCCCCTGCACCGGAGGCCGCTTCGGCAATGTCGGCGAGATACGTGAGGTCGGCGTGGACGACAACGGTCGTCCGCTTCGACGGGACACCGCCGGCTTCAGCGAGGCTGCACACTTCCACCAACGCATCGGCCATCCGTTGTTCGAAGGTGGCACTGTTCTTGGGGCGCCGTCCCGCTCGAGCAGTGAGTGCACCCTTGACCCGGGCGTAGTGATCTTCGGGCAGGCGGCCTGAGAAGGAGCGGCGTCGGTCGTCGAAACGGAGGAATCGCCGAGCGTGATTACTGGCAGCATCGCTGTCTGTCTGTCGATTGGCCGCCGTGGCGAGTTCCCGGACCTGCTTGGCCGACCACTTCGTCGCTTCGTTCGCGAGTTGGGCGTCCGTGTCGGGCTTGGCCACCTGGACGAGCGGCTTCACCTGGTCAAAGGAGAGCTTGCCCTGCGAAAGGGCTTCGGAGATTTTGGGGAGGTTCTCGAGCTTCTCGGCCGCTGTGACCCACTCACGGGCCGTGTTCGCCGTTACCGAGCACCGTTGCACCAACCAGGCCACCATGGTGGTGGCGCCGTCGACCCGCCAGGCCTTGCGACGATCGAGTTCGGCAACCGCCGAGAGGAGTTGGCTCTGGTGTGCCGAAACCGCCCGATGATGCTGGGTGACACTGGAGACGAGTGCGTCTGTGCGCCGAGAGACGGTCTCGGGTCGGGGACCGTCACGAAGCGGGGTGTTTGCCATGTGTGCATGTTGAACCTTGGGTGTGACACACAAGATGATGCGTTCCCAGGAGAGCCCTCGGTGACGCGCCGCCGAGGTTCCTCAGGTCCCTCCCCCGAGGTCCTCCCACGACGTCCCGCCCACGAGGTCCAGCGCCTCGCGGGTGAGCCTCACCGGTAGCGGTCCGCCGAAATCCACGTCCCGTGACTCCGGAACGGTAACGCCACTTCGTCGGGCAGGTGAATGATCGCCTGCGGCCTACGTCCGAGGGAGGAGGCGTCCAACACGTAGAGGTCGCTCGCTCCCCGGGTGGCGTCGTACACGACCGTAAGGAGCCAGCCCTCGTCGTCGGATCTCCCATCCGAGGCACGCACGAAGAGCGGTTCGCTCGCCGTCTTGTATTGGCCCGGGTTCCACGCCGTCACCTCATCACGCGCCACGTCGAAGCGAAGGAGGCCGATGTGGTCGACCTCATGGTCGACGCTGCGGTCCCAGTTGATCGCCAATTCGACGCCGTAGCCGTAGCGGAATGGCCCGCCCTCGCACAGGGGGTCCGATGTGACGTACTCGACCAGTCGGTCGTCCATTTGGGTCCGCTCGAGCTTGTCTCCGGTAATGCGCCACCGTTCGAGAACGGGGAGGCCGCCGGCAATGAGGCTCATCCCGATCCCTGCCGGGTCGACGATCGGCCGGTCGAGGTCAACCGGCTGCCCCTTCTCAGGCACGTCGTAACGGCACACGTAGAGCACGACCGAGCCGCCGCTTCCCGTGCCGGCGCCGCTCCTGTCGCCAGAGCCGCCTGCGCTCCTGCCGCCACTGCTCCTGTCGTCCTCGTCGTACGCATGGAGGACGTGGGTGACGAGGCAGGGGTCGACCCTGACCCAGCGCACGTCGGAGCCGTCGCCGTCCCGGTCGAGGACGCCGATCCACCCCTCGGCTCCGGGCGTCCAGCGGTAGGGGACAGCCGGGCGGTACAGCTCCTCCGATCCCTCCTCGATGAAGAACTCCGCAAATTCGGTCGGCGATTCGATGAAGGCGATGTGGCGGGCCGTCACGCCGAGATCGTGTTGCCACGTTGCCCGTTCGAGCTGCACCTCCAACTGGTGCGTCAATGCGCCGGCTGCATCCCATTCGCCGACTCTCAGGAAGGGAGCTGCGATTTCCGTGCCCTGCTCGAGACCGAAGAGGATGCGACCGCCGGTGACTGCATCCCGGTGGACGTGGGACGCAATGGGCACGCGCAGACCGCCATCGAATTCCTCGGGCTGGAGAAGGCGGGAGAACTGTTGTGGGAGGCCCGATTCGGCCAGGGCAAGTACCTTGCCGGCCTGCCAGAAGACGTTGGCGTTCGCCGAAGAGGGTGCTGTGACGTACGAGACAGCAGCGCCGTCCCGGAGCTCGATCGCATGGAGGGCGCCGGCGAACGGATCGTCGGAACCGCCACCGCCAACGCCGCCACCGCCAACGCCGCCACCACCACTACCGCCACCAGAATCGTCACCATCGGAGCCACCGCCATCAGAACCGCCGGCGCGAGATGTGCCGCCAGGACCGCCACCGCCGAAACCGGGACCGATGCGGATCAGGGTGCCCTGGAGATCGGGTGGCAAAACGCCGTCGATCGGCAACGGCGGGTTCATGCGGCCACCAGGCTAGTTCGGTATGGCAAGGTTTGATATGCCCACGCTTTCGGAGGACCTCGCCTTTCGTGGCCTGATCCACCAGGTCACCGACCCCGCCCTCCTCAAACGACTCGACGCCGGGGGCATGACCGTCTACGCCGGCTTCGACCCCAGCGCCGACAGCCTGGGCGTGGGAAACCTGCTGCAGCTCTGCACCCTGCGCCGCTTCCAGCTGGCCGGTCACCGGCCCATTGCCCTGGCCGGCGGCGGCACCGGCTTGATCGGGGACCCGGGCGGAAAGCAGGACGAGCGGTTGCTCTTGACCCGAGAGGTGCTCGACGGTTACCTCGCCGGGATCCGCCCCCAGCTGGCCCAGTTCCTCGATCTTTCCGACGGCCTCCTCCTCGACAACAGCGAGTGGTTGGGCGAGCTGTCCACGCTTGACTTCCTCCGTGACGTGGGGAAGCACTTCACCGTGAACCAGATGGTGGGCAAGGAGTCGGTCAAGAGCAGGTTCGAGCGGCCGGACCAGGGGATCTCCTACACGGAATTCAGCTACATGCTCCTGCAGGCCTACGACTTCCTGCACCTGCATCGGGCTCATGGCTGTGATCTGCAGATCGGGGGGAGCGATCAGTGGGGCAACATCACCATGGGGGTCGAGCTCGTGCGGAAGGTCTGCCAAGACGAGGTCTGGGGCCTCACCACGCCGCTCGTCGTCAAGGCGGATGGGACGAAGCTGGGCAAGACGGAAACAGGCAATGTGTGGCTCAGCGCCTCGCGCACCAGCCCCTTCGCGCTCTACCAGTTCTTCCTCAACACCCCCGATGTGATGGTCGGTGCGTACCTCCGCTACTACACCTTCTTGTCCCACGAGGAAATCGAAGCGCTCGATGTCGAGACATCCGAGCGCCCCCAGCTCCGCGCCGGACAACGGGCTTTGGCGGGTGCTGTCGTCGCTCTGGTGCACGGCAACGAGGAAGTGGCCAAATGCGAGAGCGCTTCGGAGGCCTTGTTCACCGAGGAGATCGCCGCGCTCAGCGAGGACATGTTGTTGGCCGTGACCGAGGATGCGCCATCGACGGATATCGCACGACCGTCGATCACGGAGGGGCTCTCCCTGGTCGACGCCTTGGTGCAGACCGGTCTCGCCAAGTCTCGAGGCGATTCCCGACGGACGATCGAGGGTCGTGGCGCGTACGTCAACAATTTCCAACAATCTGACGTGGCTCGCGTGCTCGGGCCCGACGACCTTCTGCACGACCGCTACATCGTCCTACGCAAGGGCCGACACGACGTGCACGTCCTGCGTGCGGCGACGGAGTGACTCGCCGCATTCTGACCGTGGTAATGCTCGTCCTCGTCGCCGTGGGGGCGGCGTCGTGCGCCGGTGAGGACCAGACCGGATCGGCGGCGCATCAGGTAAGGGAATGGGTCGAAAACACCGGGTTCGGTCAGGACATCGGCACGCTGATGGGTGACAACGCACGTATTTCCAAGGAGAAGTCGACGGGAGGCATGCACGCGGCCTGCGGCGCAATGGAGATCGACGCCGACACGGCGAACGGCGAGCTACCCATCCATGGTGCGCCACAGGTGACGGACTGGTTGACCACTGCGTATGGCCTTGAAGGGGCTGCGGCCGCCCAGTGCTACAAAGCAGGCGTGACCAACCTGAAGTTGTTGGCACAGGCCCAGAAGAACTTGAAGAAGGCCCAGGCCCTTTTCTCCAGATCGGTGATCGCCATCGAGGCGATCGACGGTCATGCGCCGTCGACAACGACGACGACCGAGAATGGCCCGATCAGTATCTTCGGATGACGATCGATCTTTGGACGACGAGCGGAGTCACGTTGTGAGTGAGGCAAGCCCGGGAACGTCAACGCCGGGAGCACCGACGCCGGGAGCACCGACGCCGGGAGCACCGCCGGTCCATGACGAGTTCGACCGTCAGCGTCGACGCGTGCTGTGGGCATTGCCGACCGGTCTCTACCTCATCGGCAGTCGTCATGGGGACGCCGTCAATCTCATGACGGCGAATCTCGTGGTGCAGGTCTGCCTGGAACCGAAACTCGTGGCGGTGGCCCTCGAAGCCGAATCGGTGACGACCGGTCTCGTGACGCAGTCGGGTGTATTCAGCGTGTGTCTCCTGGCGCGCGAGGACAAGGACGTCGTGCGCCGATTCGTCAAGCCGGTCAGCGAGGTTGTGCGCACCGAAGGGGTCGGTGCCGATGCGGGCGCGGTGGTGAAGATGTCCGGGCATGACGTGCACGAGGTGGGCCGGGCGCGCGTGCCGGTGCTTGCAAAGGCGAGCGGCTACATCCTGTGCGAGGTGGTCCGTCGGGAGGAGCTCGGAAGCCACACACTCTTCGTCGGAGAGGTCAGCGAGGTCGGGGGGGAGCCGACCGAGGTGCTCCGCATGGAGGACACGAGGATGCACTACGGCGGCTGAGCCCAATCACGGGTCCAGCTGAGTGTGAAGCTGCAGGGAAGGGTTAGGTCGGGTCCGACGGGGCGGTTTTCGGGCGCAGGTCGATACGCAAGGTCAGGATGCCGTCGATCAGCTCGGCCTCGGCGTCCCCGATCATCGCGTAGTCGGTGAAATCCTGTTGTGCCTGCTCGCGGAACCGCTGCCGTTCGGGTCCCTCGATGGGCGGGACGCCGCGGGTACGCACTGCCTCGGCCCGCTGGCGGAACCGGGCCACCATCTCCTGGGGATCGAACACGACCACAGCGTAGGTGCTTTCGGCCGATTGGCTCGTAGGCGCCTCCGGCGGACAAGATCCTGGCTGCAGGGGCCCCGGCGAACAAGATCCGGGCCGTAGCCACTACACTGATTCGGCGGTCGAATCAGGTACACCGCCGCACCACGGGGTGGGACGCGGTAGTTCCATTCCAGGTTGACAAGGAGTTCTCGTGAAAAAAGGACGCCACCGCCGGTTTGAAGAGGCGCGAAGCTTGAAAAGATCAGCGACGGAGTCCACGGCACGGTGCGTGGAGTGCGGCGCCGAGCCCGACGATGTACATGCCTCTTGGTGCTTGGCGGAAGAGGACAAGTACGACCGGATCTTGGGATCCACGCCATCGCCGTCGTACGCGGAGGAAGATCCGCTCAACGATTAGGAACCCCGTGCGCGCTCCGTACGCGGGCCGTGAATCCGGGGGACCGTGAATCCGGTGGGTCGTGATCCGGATCGTTGAAGCCGGGCTACTCGGGCAGGTACGTCGGCTGCTCGGCCGCCGAGATCTCCTTCTCCGGATCGACGTGTTGCTTCGTGGCCGATTCGGCATCCACTAACGCGAGATTCGCCGTTTGTGGGGCGACTTCTGCGAGATCCGCGGTCCCGGTGGCGGACCCGGACCCGGTCCCGCTCCCGGACCCAATGGCGGCCCCGGCCCCGTTCCTGCTGCCGTTGGCGGTGTTTCGCTTGCGGACCGCGGGGTGCGGCAAAGGGACACGCTCCGCCCGTAGGCGCTCTCTCTGCTTGATGTAGGCCAGGAATTGCTTGTACACGGTGGAGCCGACCATTTCGGTGAGCTCGGCTTCCATCTCTTGGTAGACGGGTATTTTGCCGACGAATGCCTCAGGGTCCTCGGTGCACCACCAGTGGAATTCCAGGCCGCCCTTGCCCCAGTGGCGGCGATCCCATTGGCGGATGGTGGAGATGACGTGTCCGTCCTCCTCCACCTGGTCCTCACGACGGAGGGGGAGTTGCCAGCAGACCTCGGGCTTGTACGTGAGGGGATTGACGCCGCGCTTGAGGGCGGCGAGGTGCAGCGCACAGCCGGCGCCGGCCTCGAATCCGGGGCTGTTGAGGAAGACGCAGGCGTCCCCCTTGATGCGGGTGACCAGTTCGCCGTGCTTGTTCTTGTGGATCACCGGCTTCTTGGACCCGTGGTTCTCCCACTCGTCCGCTGTCAGGGTCTTTGCGACCTTCTCGACCCGTCGGGCGTCCTTCTTGTCGATCAGGTGTGCGCCGTAGCTGCAGCAGCCCTGGACCAGTTCGGGCGCAGGGCCGGTGAGCACACCTTGGCAACCGTCGCCGAAGATGCACTTCCAATTGCTGGTCAGGAATGTGACGTCGAAGACCCAGGTGCGCTCCTCGCCCTCGTCTTCGAAACTGACCCACTCACGGGAGTCGACCGGGGGTCTCGCCACACCGATGACGATACAACGTCTGCCTATGGCAGGGCCATGTGACGTGGGCTTCCCGTCCGAGGCCGTAGACTGGTCTCCATGGCCACTACTGCCGAAGAACTCACGACCACGACACCGATCGTTTCTCTGACCCCTGAAGCACATCGCGTGGTGCGCGACGCGCTCGACCAGGAACCCGAGCCGGCCAGCCTGGCGCTGTGGCTCGAGGTGCGGGGAGTGCAAGACGGTGCGTTCATCTACGACCTCTTCTTCCAGGCAACCTCCGATGCGGCGGAAGAGGACGATGTGCACGCCGATGGCGATGTTCAGGTCGTCGTGCCCGCCGGCAGCGTGGACCGTCTGCGTGGCGCCCGGCTCGAATGGTCGACTGATGGCGACGGAGGCCTGGTTCTTGTCAACCCGAACCTGCCGACCCCTGAAGAGGCGTCTCCCGGGGTGCCCCCCGAGGTCCTGGCCGCGGGGATCACCAGCCCGTTGGCGCTGCGGATCGTGAGCGTCCTGGAGCAGTCGGTCAATCCGTCTATCGCCAGTCATGGCGGTCGGGCTGATCTGCTCGCGCTCGATGCCGACGAAGGCATCGCCTACCTTCGGCTTTCGGGAGGATGCCAGGGTTGTGCGATGTCGCAGATGACGCTGAAGCAGGGGATCGAGACCACGCTGCTCGAAGAGGTGTCGGAACTGAAGCGAGTCATCGATGTCACGGACCACGGAGGCGGGGAGAACCCCTTCTACTCCTGAGCGGAGGAGTCGCCCGTCGTCCTAGTCTACGGTCGAAGGGGGCGTTGATGTCCAAGAAGAACGGTTCTGGCATCGAAGAAGTCCTCATCGGGCGCGACGAGTACGCAGGTCATCGGGGCCGACCGCTGGGTCGGCGCGGCGGAGCATTGGAGCGAGGTTCCCCAGGAACACGATTTCCCCGCGGCTGCGTCGTATCTCGCGCTGGTCTGCGAGCCGACCGAGGTCCGGCGGCTGGTGGCCGCACTCAAGCTGGCTCCATCGGTGCGGCACCAGGCGAAGGACCTCCTGCGGGCCTCCGGCTTGGCTCTCCTTCCGATCGACAACGTCCATGTGTCCTCTGACCTGGCGAAGATCAACCGGGGCGAGCGCCTCTCGCCGGTCCTGCTGGTGCGCGGGGACTTTCGCCGTGGCGTACCGCTGACCATCGCCGACGGCTACCACCGGGTGTGTGCCAGCTATCACGTCGACGAAGACGCCGACATTCCCTGCCTTCTGGTCGACCACAAGGTCTCGACGGCTCTTCCGGGGTTCCGGCTCGGCCCCGCGGCCTCCGAAAGCAAGGAATCGGGCCCCGGAGGCACCGGCGCAGGCTTGGGGGGCTCAAGCAGTGGTCCACTAGCGTAAGCACGTGTTGCGCTTTCTCACAGCTGGTGAATCCCACGGCCGCGCCCTGATCGTGACCGTCGAGGGCTTGCCGGCCGGCCTTCCGGTGGAGGCCTCCGACATCGCCAACGAGCTGCGCCGACGGCGCCTGGGCTACGGGCGTGGTCCCCGGATGCGCTTCGAGGCCGACGAGATCACCCTGACGGGGGGCATTCGTCACGGCCGGACCCTCGGTTCGCCGGTCGCCATTGTGATCGCCAACTCGGAATGGCCGAAATGGACCGAGGAGATGGCGGTCGAACCCGGTCGCCCGATGTCGGTTCTGACCCAACCCCGTCCCGGGCACGCTGATCTGCCGGGCATGTTGAAGTACGGCTTCGACGACGCCCGTGACGTCCTCGAGCGGGCATCGGCCCGGGAGACAGCCGCCCGGGTCGCGGCCGGGACCCTGGCCAAACTCCTCCTCTCCCACCTCGGGGTGACCATCGTCAGCCACATCGTCGGCCTCGGCGACGCGGTCACCTCGCCGGACAGCCCCCGCCCGGGACCGGACGATCTCGACCTGGTCGATGAGAACGAGGTGCGTTGCTTCGACCCGGCGGCGGCCGAGGCCATGGTGGCCGCGGTCAAGGCGGCAGCCAAGGAGGGTGACTCCCTGGGCGGCGTGGCCGAGGTCTTGGCCTACGGCGTTCCGGTGGGCCTGGGAAGCCATGTGCACTGGGACCGCAAGCTCGACGCGCTGCTGGCACAGGCCCTGATGAGTATCCAGGCGATCAAGGCCGTGGAGATCGGCGAGGGGTGGGACAACGCGGCCCGACGTGGCTCCGCCGCCCACGACGCCATCAGGTTCGAGCCCGGCGCTGGCTACGTACGGCCCACCGACCGGGCGGGCGGCATCGAGGGGGGCATCTCCAACGGGGCCCTCCTGGTGGCGAGGGTGGCCATGAAGCCCCTGGCCACGCTCAATCGCCCCGTCCTCGAAACGGTCGACGTCGTCACCAAGGAATCGACGGTCAGCTTCCGCGAGCGCACGGACGTGACGGCGGTGCCGGCAATGGGCGTCGTGGCCGAGACCATGACCGCCCTGGTGCTGGCGGCCGAGGCGCTGCGCAAATTCGGCGGCGACTCCCTGGCTGAGCTCGTGCGGAACCACCATGGCTTCATCGCTTCGTTGGGCAGCACCCCGTCGGCGGCGATCGGTGCCGACGGGGTCGACGACGCCGTCGACGACATCGCCGACGAGCAATGACCGAACGGATCCTCCTGGTCGGCATGATGGGCGCCGGGAAAACCACGACGGGGAAGTTGGCGGCCGGGAAGCTCGGTTGGGAGTATCTCGACTCCGATGCCGAAGTACAGAGGGAGACCGGTCTCACCGTTCCCGAGATCTTCGCCCGCGACGGCGAGGCGGCGTTCCGGGCAGCCGAGACGGAGGTCCTGCGCCGGGCCTGCGAAAGCGCGGCGCCGGTCGTGGTCTCCGTGGCCGGCGGCGCCCTGCTCCGGCCGGAGAACCGGGTCCTGGTGCGCGCCAGCGGACGCGTCGTCTGGCTGCGGGCCCGGGTCGAGACGCTGGCCCGCCGCGTCGGCGACGGCGCGGGGCGGCCGCTCCTCGACGACGATCCCGCGGCGGCGCTCCGCACGCTGGAAGCGGTCCGCCATCCCCTCTACGCCGAGGTGGCCGACGACATCATCGACGTCGACGACCTCACTCCCGATGGAGGTGGCGACGCGGATTGTGGCCGGAACCGGTGTGGCCGGAACCGGAACGGCGCCCGCCGATGCGTGAGATCCAGGTCGCGCTCGGCGCACGCTCCTACCCCGTCCTGATCGGCGACGGCGTACGGTACGAGCTTGCCCGGCTGGTGCCCGCCGGCGCCAAGCGGGCGATCGTCGTGACCCAGGACGCCGTCGAAAAGGCCGGGTGGCTCGACGGACTCGACCCTGGCGTGCCCTTCGAGGTCAGCACGATCGGGGAGGGCGAGGCGAACAAGACCCTCGAAACGGTGGAGGGCCTGTGCCGCCGGTTCGCTCAGACCGGGCTCTCCCGCTCCGATGTCGTCATTGCAGTAGGGGGCGGCATCGTCACCGACGTGGCGGGCTTCGCAGCAGCCTCGTACCACCGGGGGACGCCCTACGTGAACGTCGCCACGACGCTGTTGGGCCAGGTCGATGCGGCCATCGGGGGGAAGACCGGGGTGAACCTGCCTGAGGGGAAGAACCTCGTCGGTGCGTTCTGGCAGCCCAGCGCCGTGCTCTGCGACACCGAGACCCTGACGACGCTGCCACCCCGCGAATGGGCCTGTGGGAAGGGCGAAATGGCGAAGTACGCATTCTTGGGCGAGGCCCCTCAGGCCGACACCGAGATGGAGGAGCAGGTGGCGCGGTGTGTGGCCATCAAAGCCGACGTCGTGGCGGCCGACGAGCGCGAAGGGGACCGCCGGATGATCCTCAACTACGGCCACACCCTGGCACACGCCCTGGAGGCCGCCGGGCTGGCGGACCATCCCGACTGGGACCTCCGGCATGGTGAGGCCGTGGCCATCGGGTTGATCTTCGCCGCGCTTCTCGCCCAGCGGCTGGGGCGGATCGATGAAGAGCGGGTGAAGGAGCATCGAGGCGTGGTCGGGAGCTACGACCTCATGACGGAGCTTCCGGCTGGCGCGGTCGCCTCCGAGCTCGTGGCCTTCATGGGGCGCGACAAGAAGGCGCAACAGGACCTGACGTTCGTGCTCGACGGCCCCCGGGGCGTCGAACCGGTCCGTGGCGTAGCGGGTGCCGACGTCCTCGCTACCCTGGCAGACATGGGAGCACGGGTGTGAGGACTGCTGTGAGGACTGCTGTGAGGACGCTGTGAGACCCTGGTCGTCCTCTTGTCGGGGCCCAACCTGAACCTGTTAGGTGAGCGGGAGCCGGCCATTTACGGCTCCTTGACCCTGGCCGACCACGTGGCCCGGGCCGAGGCCACCGCGGCCCGACACGGACTGTCCGTCGAGCACCACCAGTCGAACTATGAGGGCGCCCTGGTCGAGGCCGTGCACGATGCACGCGGTCGGGCTGCCGCTCTCATCATCAACGCCGGCGCACTCAGCCACACCTCGTGGTCCCTCCACGATGCGGTGGCGGCCTTCGAAGGGCCGGTCGTCGAACTCCATCTCTCGAATCCAGCGGCGCGCGAGCCCTTCCGTCACACCTCGGTGCTGGCACCGGTGACTGCGGGACTCGTGGCTGGTTTCGGGGGTCTCGGGTACGAGCTCGCTGTCGACGCCGTCGCACAGCTATTGAAGGCACAGCTCTTGAAGGGAGCCTCATGAAGACACTGCCCCCCATGTCCGTCGCCGGCCGCCTGGACGCGTTGCGGGCCCGGTTCGACGGCTTCGACGCGCTGGTGGTCACCACGCTGCCCAACGTGCGGTACCTGACCGGCTTCGCCGGCTCGGCCGGCCTTTTGGTGGTGACGCCGCAGAACGCGCTCCTCACGACCGACGGCCGCTACAGGACCCAGTCCGCCAAACAGGTCGACGAAGCCGGGGCGAACGTGGACATCACCATCGGCAATATGACCGATCAGCGCCAGGCCGTTGCGGACTTTCTGTCGGCATCGCCCCGGGTAGGGCTCGAAGCCGACAACGTGAGCTGGTCCGGCCTGCGGGTGTGGACGAATCTGTTGACGTCGGCCGAGTTGGTGCCGACCACGAATGCCGTTGAAGCCCTGCGCGAGATCAAGGACGAGGCGGAGATCACCCGTATGGAGCGCGCGGCCGCCATCGCCGACGCGGCGCTCTACGAGGTGCTTCCGCTGATGTCACAGGAGGTGACCGAAGAGCAGTTCGCGCTGGCGCTCGACACGGCTATGCGACGGGGCGGGGCCGAGAGCACCGCCTTCGAGACGATTGTGGCGGCCGGCGAGAACTCTGCCATGCCCCACCACCGACCCGGCGCCCGCCCCATCCGCCGGGGTGACCCCGTGGTCGTCGACTTCGGCGCGACCTACGAGGGCTATCGCTCGGACATGACGCGGACCTTCAGTGTCGATGCCGAGCCCGAAGGCGACATGGCACGGGTGTTCGCCGTCGTCGGCGCGTCGCAAGCAGCCGGAGCCGCCGCGGTGCGGCCCGGGATCCTGGCCAAGGACGTGGACGATGTGTGCCGCGCCATCATTTCGGACGCGGGGTGGGCCGATCGTTTCGAGCACGGGACGGGCCACGGGGTGGGTCTCGACATCCACGAGGCACCAACGGTCAGCCAACTGGGCACTGCTACGCTTGCTCCCGGTTTCGTTGTCACCGTCGAGCCCGGTGTCTACCTCCCCGGCCAAGGTGGCGTGCGTGTCGAAGACACCCTGGTGGTGACGGAGGGCGGCAGCCGTCCCCTAACCCGTTTTACGAAGGATATCCATGGCATTCTCGACTAACGACCTGAAGAACGGCATGAGCCTGAACCTGCCCGAAGGGCTCTTCAGCGTGGTGGAGTTCCAGCACGTCAAGCCCGGCAAGGGAGGCGCATTCGTGCGCACCAAGCTCAAGAACCTGCGCAGCGGCGCGGTGATCGAGCGGACGTATCGAGCGGACGAGAAACTCGACCAGGCCATCATCGACAAGCGCGACATGCAGTTCCTGTACCGGGACGGCTCGGACTACGTCTTCATGGACACGAGCACCTATGAGCAGATGCAGGCGCCGCCCGACACGCTCGGCACGGCACCCGACTACCTCAAGGAAGGCGACGAGGCCAACCTGCAGATGTACAACGGCGAGATCGTCGGCGTCGACCTCCCCGCCTCGGTGGAGCTCAACGTGACCGAAACCGAGCCGGGGGTGCAGGGAGACCGGGTGTCGGGGGCACGCAAGCCCGCCACCCTGCAGACCGGACTCGTCGTGCAGGTTCCGCTGTTCATCAACCCCGGCGACACCATCAAAGTGGACACCCGCACCGGCGAGTATCTGACGCGAGCTTGAGCCGGGCCACGGTGCCGGCACACGGAACAGGAGCGGGGCCGGGCGCCGGAGGAGGGTTGGGCGTTGGTCGGGGCGCCGGCGCCGGTGCCGCTGCCGGTTCCCACGCCGGCGCCGGTGCTGACGGCGATGCTCCCCGGCATCAACAACGGGAGCGGGCGCTCTCGCTGCTCTATGAAGCCGAGCTCAAGGGGGAGAGCCCCCTGCAGGTCCTCGAGGCGCTCCCGGTCCGGCCCGATGCCTACGTCTGCACCCTGCTGGAGGGGGCCGAGGTCACCCGCTCCGAGGCCGACGAGCGGATCACCGCCGCCTCGGTGGGTTGGCCCCTGGACCGTATGGCGGTCATCGACCGCCTGGTCCTGCGCTTGGCCGTGGCGGAACTCCTCGACCCCGACGGTCCGCCGCTGGCTGTGGTCATTGACGAGGCCGTCGAGCTCGTGAAGACGTACTCCACCGATGAGTCGGGTGCATTCGTGAACGGGATCCTGTCCACCATCGCGGCCGAGGTGCGGCCGGGCTGAGGTTGATCACGGGTTGATCCGAGCTCGGCGCACCGCCTGTAATTTCTGACTGCTAGAACGCTAGCGATTAGCAAAAGAAGTGTGCGGAGGTGCGTGCAGGGGCCGTCACCTCGAGCCGTGGTCATCCCTGTCGATACCGCGTTGCGGCCGGGGAAGGCGCTCCAGCGGGGGCGACCCGCCGGAGCGGGCAAGGGGAAAGGGATGCACCCGACCCTGGATCTGGCGCGCATAGGCGAGCAGCGACGCGTGGAGCTCCGCCCAAGCGGCGAAGGCCCCCTACAGCCGCGATAAGGTGTCCGTCTGACCGTGAAGTGAGTCCCGTGAGGCTCATACGGACAGGAGGAGCAGTGGCCGAACGCGAACGCAGTCATACGCGACCCCTCGGGGGCGTGTTCGTGGCCCACTCCCAGGTTCTCTCCCCGGCGGACGTGCAGCGCGCCCTGACCCGCATGTCCCACGAGGTGGTCGAGCGCAACGGGGGCGTCGAGGACGTCGTGTTGATCGGTTTGCAGACGGGCGGTGTCCCGCTGGCGGCCCGCATGGCCGACCTGCTGGGTCAGATCGAAGGGGTGACCTTGCCTGTCGGCTGCCTCGATGTGGCCTTCTATCGCGACGACATCGGCCTGCGTCCCGTCCTCCCCGAAGCCGTCACCAACATTCCGGGGGACCTGACCGGCAAGGTCGTGGTGCTGGTCGACGATGTGCTCTTCACCGGTCGCACGATCCGGGCCGCGCTGAACGCCCTCAACGATTTCGGCCGGGCCGCCGCGGTGCAACTGGCGGTCATGGTCGACCGGGGTCATCGGGAGCTGCCCATCCGTCCCGACTATGTCGGAAAGAATCTGCCCACCCGCCGCGAAGAAATGGTCGACGTCGGTGACGAAGGCGTCTGGATCGGCACCTTGGAGAACAAATGAAAGCGGTCCAAGTGAAAGCGGCCCAAGTGAAGCGATTCCGATGACCCGCCCCCAGCATCTGCTCTCGATCGCCGACCTCGGAACCGACGGCATCGCCGAAGTGCTGCGGGTGGCCGAAGCTTTCGCCGAAGTCGAGCGCCGCTCCATGCCCAAGGTGCCGACCCTGCGGGGCAAGGTGGTTGCCACCCTCTTCTTCGAAGAGTCGACGCGCACCCGGCTGTCCTTCGAGACGGCGGCGAAGCGGCTCTCGGCGGACGTGCTCTCGCTGACCGTGGCCAACTCGTCGGTCAAGAAGGGCGAATCCCTGCGCGACACGGTCGAGACGGTGGAGGCAATGGGGATCGACGCGCTCATCATCCGCCACGCATCCGCCGGGGCACCGCACCGGGTGGCCGGCTGGGCCACCCGGGCCCGGGTCATCAACGCCGGCGACGGCTGGCACGAGCACCCGACGCAGGCGCTGCTCGACTGCTTCACCGTGCGCCAGGTTCTGGCCGAGCGCAAGGGTGCGGCGCCCGAGGAACTGGGCATCGACTGCTTCGACGGGCTGCGCGTGCTCATCGTGGGCGACATCCGCCACAGTCGGGTGGCCCGCTCGGAGGTCCTGGCCTACAGCGCCCTCGGGGCCCACGTCACCCTCGCCGCCCCGGGCAGCCTGCTCCCGCCCTCCCTCGAGGGATGGCCCGTCACGGTGGCGCCTGACTTCGATGCCGCCCTGGGCGATGCCGACGTCGTCTCGCTGCTGCGGCTCCAGTCCGAACGGGGGAGTGGTTCGTTCGTCCCCAGTCTGCGTGAGTACACGGCCGGCTGGGGCCTCACCTCCCGTCGGGTCGGCCTTTTGGGGGACGACGCCATCGTGACGCATCCGGGCCCGATGGTGCGGGGGGTCGAGATCGCCTCGGACGTCGCAGATCTGCCGCGCACGGTCGTCACGCAGCAGGTCACCAACGGGGTGGCGGTACGCATGGCCATCCTGTTCCTCCTCCTCGGGGGCGAATGGTCCGGGGGGTCTGAAGAGCTCGGAGAAGGGGAGCGTGGAGGTGGCTGAGACCGATGGCTGAGACCGATGGCTGAGATCAGTGTCGTCATCCGCGGCGGCTCTGTCGTGACGCCCGAAGGCCTGCGCCGGCTCGATGTCGCCCTCGGGGACAGCACCGTCGCCGGGTTGGCCGAGACGATCGAGGCCCCGACCGGTGCCATCGTGCTCGATGCGCGGGGCTGCCTCGTCGCCCCCGGTCTCGTCGATCTCCACACGCACCTGCGTCAACCAGGCCGCGAAGAGGCCGAAACGGTCGAGACCGGCGCCCGGGCTGCGGCGCTCGGCGGCTACACCGCCGTGCTGGCCATGCCGAACACCGAACCGGCCATCGACACCGCCGGCGTCGCCCGCGACATTCTGGCGTTGGGGCGCCCCGCGCTGGCCGAAGTTGCGGTGTCGGGCGCCATCACGGTCGGGCGCGCCGGGCAGGCGCTGGCGCCGCTCGGCGAGCTGGCCGCGTTGGGGGTGCGCATCTTCACCGACGACGGGGCCGGCGTGCAGGACGGTGCGCTGATGCGGCGCGCCCTGGACTACGCCAAGGGTCTCGGCGTCACGCTGGCCCAGCACTGCGAGGATGCGCACCTGTCCTCGGGTGGTGCCATGCACGAGGGGTGCTGGTCCAGCCGTCTGGGGCTGCCCGGGATTCCGGCGGCGGCGGAGGAGTCCATGGTGGCGCGCGACATCCAACTGGTGCGGCTCACCGGGGCTCCGCTGCACTTCTTGCACCTGTCGACGGCCGGTTCGGTGGAGCTCGTCCGCCAGGCGAAGGCGGAAGGGCTCCCGGTCACGGCGGAGGCGGCGCCGCACCACATGCTGCTGACCCACGCCGAGGTGGCCGACTACGACCCGGTGTTCAAGGTCAACCCGCCCTTACGTGCCGAGGACGATGTGGCGGCGGTTATCGCGGGGCTCTGTGACGGGACAATCGACGCGATCGCCACGGATCATGCGCCGCACGCGCCCGAGGCCAAGGACGTTCCCTTCGACCAGGCCCCGCCGGGGATGCTCGGTCTGCAGACGGCGCTCCCGCTGGCCTGGCAGGTACTGTCCCCGCTTCTGTCACCAGAGCGGATCTTCGCGCTGATGAGCACCCAGCCGGCCGCCATCGCCGGTCTGACGGTGACCGACGCCCGCAAGGCCGGCCACAGCGCCCACGGGGGCCCGATCGAGCTCGGCGCGACGGCGAATCTCTGCGTGTTCGACCCGACGGCTTCGACGCTGGTCGACCCGACGCGCCTGGCCAGCCGCAGCCGCAACACCCCGTATGCGGGGCGGACCTTCACCGGCGCCGTGCGGCATACGATCCTGCGCGGCGAGCCGGTCGTGATCGATGCGGTGGCCCAGCGATGAGCAGCCCAAGGATTGCGGAGGCCCAGCGATGAGCGGCCCGGCGATGAGCGGCGGGTCGCAACGCGAACATGAACGCCCCCCGGCACTGCTGGTGACCGCGGACGGGGCGGTCTTCGCGGGCGAGGCTGCCGGCGCGTTGGTCCCTGTGGCAACCGGGGAACTCGTGTTCAACACCGCCATGAGCGGCTATCAGGAGATCATTTCGGATCCCTCGTACGCCGGGCAGGTGGTCGCGTTCACCAACACCCACATCGGCAACTACGGCACCAACGCCGAAGACGACGAGGCCGCACAACCCTTCTGCCGCGGCATCGTGGTGCGCGATCTCACCGTGACGCCCTCGAATTGGCGTTCCTCCGAAGGGCTCGAGCGCTTTCTGGTCCGCCACGGCCTGCCCGCCATCACCGGCGTGGACACGCGGCGCCTGACGCGGCATCTGCGCACGGTGGGTGCCGTTGCCTGCGCCTTCGGGACGGCGGGTGAGGACGCGTTGCGTGCCGCCGCCGCGTCGGCCCCGACCACCGACGGCGTCGATCTGGTCTCGGGCGTCACCGCCTCCACCTCCACCACGCACGGGGACGGGCCCTTGCGGATCGTGGCTTTCGACTTCGGAGTCAAGACGACGATGGTGCGCCAGCTGGCTGCACTCGGCACGGTGACGGTCGTGCCGGCCGGGACGTCCGCCTCCGACGTGCTCGCCCTCGACCCCGATGGCGTCTTCCTCTCCAACGGGCCCGGTGATCCGGCCGCCCTACCCGGACCGCGCGACGTCATCGCCGATCTGTTGGGACGGGTGCCGATCTTCGGGATCTGCCTGGGTCATCAACTGCTCAGCGCCGCGTTGGGGGGGACCACGTACAAACTGCCCTTCGGCCATCACGGGGCGAACCACCCGGTGCAGCGCCTCGAGACGGGCGTGGTCGAGATCACGAGCCAGAACCACAACTACGCCGTGGCCGCGGGTTCGGTGCCCGACGCCGAAGTGACGCACGTGAACTTGAACGACGGGGTGATCGAGGGGATCCGGGCGCCCAAGGCCGCGGCGTTCTCGGTGCAGTACCACCCCGAAGCCGCACCGGGGCCCCATGACGCCCGCTACCTCTTCGGCGAGTTCCGCTCGCTGATGGGAGAGCCGACCACACGCGCCGGACAGCGCTGAACGAGAAGGACAGAGGGACGTCACCGTGCCGCGCCGCGAGGATATAAAGACGATTCTGGTCATCGGCTCGGGGCCGATCGTGATCGGCCAGGCGTGCGAATTCGACTACTCCGGGACACAGGCCTGCCGTGTCCTGGCCGAAGAGGGCTATCGGGTGGTGCTGGCCAATTCGAACCCGGCCACGATCATGACGGATCCGGCCACGGCCGACCGCACCTACGTCGAACCGTTGGATCCTGATGTGCTCACCGCGATCATCGAGAAGGAGCGCCCCGACGCGCTGCTGCCGACGCTCGGCGGGCAGACGGCGTTGAACCTGACGATGAAACTGGTCGAGCTCGGTGTGCTCGAGCGCTACGGCGTCGAGGTGATCGGGGCGCGTCCCGAAGCCATCTCGACGGCGGAGGACCGCGACAAATTCAAAGCCGCCATGCAGGAGATCGGGCTGGAGGTCCCGCCGTCGGGCTTCGCCCACACATTGGCCGAAGCCGAGGAGATCGCCGAGGAGATCGGGTACCCGATAATGGTGCGACCGAGCTTCATCCTCGGGGGGTCGGGGACCGGGATCGCCCAAGATGCGGCGCATTTCACCCAACTCGCCGTCGAGGGCCTGGCGGCGAGCCCGGTGGGGCAGATATTGGTGGAGCGATCGATCGCCGGCTGGAAGGAGTACGAGCTCGAGGTCATGCGCGACGCCGCCGACAACTGCGTCGTCGTCTGCTCGATCGAGAACTTCGATCCCATGGGGGTGCACACCGGCGACTCCATCACCGTCGCCCCGGCCCAGACGCTCACCGACGTCGAGTACCAGGGGATGCGCGACGACGCCTTCGCCTGCCTACGCCGGGTCGGCGTCGAGACGGGCGGGTCCAACGTGCAGTTCGCCGTTGACCCGCGCACCGGTCGCCGGGTGATCATCGAGATGAATCCCCGCGTGTCGTGTTCCTCCGCGCTCGCTTCGAAGGCGACCGGATTCCCGATCGCCAAAATCGCCGCCCGCCTCGCGGTCGGGTACCTCCTCGACGAGATTCCCAACGACATCACACGGGCCACGCCGGCGTCCTTCGAGCCGACGATCGACTACGTGGTGACCAAGATCCCCCGTTGGGCCTTCGAGAAACTGCCGGGGACCGACGGCCGGTTGGGCACACGGATGCAGTCCGTGGGTGAGGTGATGGCCATCGGCCGTACCTTCTGCGAATCGCTGCAGAAGGCCTTGCGCTCTCTCGAACAAGGCCGGGCCGGGCTCAATGCGGACCCGGGGGAGGTCGTGCTCGACGAGCTGGACGACGAGCAGTTGCTGGCGCGGGTCGCGGTGGCCACCCCTGACCGCATCTTCGAGCTGGAGGCGGTACTGCGTCGCGGTGTCCCGGCCGAAGAGGTGGTGGCCCGGACCGGCATCGATCCGTGGTTCATCCGGCAGATCGAGCGGATCACCGCGGAACGGCAACGGATAGCAGTGGCCGGCACGCTCGATCGGGCCGGGTACCTGCGCGGCGAAGCGATTGGGCTTCTCCGACGAGCAGTTGGCCTACCTGCTCCAGAGTGACGCGGCCACGGTCCGCCGGGAACGGCTCGCCCTCGGCGTGCGGCCCACGTTCAAGACGGTCGACACCTGTGCGGCGGAGTTCGAGGCCTTCACCCCGTACCACTACTCCACCTATGAGGAAGAGGACGAGATCCGCCCTTCGGGGCGCGACCGCGTCGTCATCCTCGGCTCGGGTCCCAACCGCATCGGGCAGGGAATCGAGTTCGACTACTGCTGCGTGCACGCCTCCATGTCCCTGCGCGATGCGGGCTACGAGACGGTGATGATCAACTGCAACCCCGAGACGGTGTCGACCGACTACGACACGTCGGATCGCCTCTACTTCGAGCCGCTGACGGCCGAGGACGTGGCCAACGTCCTGGAGGCCGAACACGGTGCCGGGGGCAGGGTTGTCGGCGTGATCGTCGCCCTGGGTGGGCAGACGCCGCTCAAGCTCGCCGGCTCGCTGCCCCCCGAACTGGTGCTCGGGACCAGCCCGGCCTCGATCGACCTGGCCGAAGACCGGGAACGGTGGAATGCGCTCTGCGGCTCCTTGCAGATCCCCCAACCACCCGGCGGGACGGCGACGACCACGGCCGAGGCGCTCGCCATCGCCGGGAGTGTCGGGTATCCCGTGCTGTTGCGCCCGAGCTACGTGCTCGGGGGCCGGGCGATGGAGATCGTCTACGACGACGACGCGGTGCGGCGTGTCATGCACACCCTGACGACCGGTGCCCTGGCGCGCGAGGGCGGGGTCACGGCGGAGCGTCCCGTGCTCGTCGATCGTTTCTTGGAGGACGCGGTCGAGGTGGATGTCGACGCGGTGCGCGACGCCACGGGGGAGACCCTCATCGCCGGAATCATGGAGCATGTGGAGGAGGCGGGCGTGCACTCGGGTGACTCGGCCTGTGCACTGCCGCCCCAGTCGCTCAGCGCCGAGGTGCTGGCGGCCCTCGATCAGCACACCCGATCCCTGGCCGATGCACTCTCGGTGTGCGGCCTGATCAACGTGCAGTACGCCGTCAAGGACGGTCAGGTCTACGTCCTCGAGGCCAACCCGAGGGCCAGCCGGACGGTGCCCTTCGTCGCCAAGGCCACCGGGGTCCCCCTCGCCATGGTGGCGGCCCGGGTGATGGTCGGGCAGACCCTGGCCGAGCTCAGGACCGAGGGACTTCTTCCTCGCAACGCTGTCGGCCAGGTCCCGACGCTCGACCATGTCAGTGTGAAGGAAGCGGTCCTACCGTTCGACCGGTTCCCCGGCGTCGACACGCTCCTCGGACCCGAGATGCGCTCGACCGGCGAGGTGATGGGCGTGGACAGCACGTTCGGGCTGGCCTTCGCCAAGAGCCAGATGGCGGCCGGGACCCGCCTTCCCGATGCGGGCACCGTGTTCCTCTCCCTGGCCGACCGGGACAAGCCGGCCGGCCTCGACGTCGCACGGGCGTTCGCCGCCATGGGATTCTCGATCGCCGCCACTCTCGGCACGGCCGGCTATCTCCGCTCCGAGGGGGTGACGGTCGACACGCTGGTCTCGAAAGTGGGCGAGGAGGGTGTCGCCTCCGACGCGGTGGAGCTCATCGCCCAGGGGAAGGTGCAACTGGTGGTGAACACGCCCCGCGGACTCGGCCCACGCGCCGACGGGCAGCACATCCGCGTGGCCTCGGTGACCTACCACGTGCCGTGTCTGACGACGTTGGCGGCGGCCCGGGCCGCCGCGGGCGGCATTGCGGATGCCCGTGCCCACCCGCTCGTCGTGCGGGCCCTGCAGGATCTTCACGCGGGTTCGTGACCGATCTGGCCACCGAGGTGGGATCGGTCGTGCTGCCGAACCCGATCATGACCGCCTCGGGTACCGCCGGGCACGGGGTGGAGCTCGGCGACTACGGCGACCTGTCCGAGCTCGGCGCCGTGGTGGTGAAGTCCGTTTCGATCCACCCCTGGGCCGGCAATCCGGCGCCCCGTGTCCACGAAGTGGGCTCCGGCATGTTGAACAGCGTCGGCCTCCAGGGTCCCGGGCTGGCGGCCTGGATCACCGACGATCTCCCTGCGCTCGCCGGGAGTGGGGCACGGGTGGTGGTGAGTATCTGGGGACAGTCGGTGGACGAGTACGCCAAGGCAGCGGCGATGCTGGCCGAGGTGGTGCAGGCGGGCTCGGCCGGGCAGGCGGGCTCGGCCATCGTGGCCGTCGAGGTGAACGTGAGCTGTCCCAATGTGGAGGATCGGTCGAGGATGTTCGCCCACTCCGAAACGGCGACGGCGCGGGTCGTGGCGGCCACCGAATGCGGACTGCCCCGGTGGGTCAAGCTGAGCCCCAACGTCCCCGACATCGCGGCCATCGCCGGCGCCGCGCTGGGACAGGGCGCCGACGGCATCACCCTCACCAACACCCTCCTCGGATTGGCGCTCGACCTCGAGACCGGACGACCGGTGCTCGGGGCCGGCGGCGGCGGGCTCTCCGGCGACGTCCTCCACCCGGTGGCCGTGCGCGCGGTGTGGGAGTGCCGCAGGGCATTCCCCGACGCCGGGATCATCGGCGTGGGGGGAGTGGCCTCGGGTCGGGGCGCGGTGGAGTTCCTGATGGCCGGGGCTGACGCCGTTCAGGTGGGGACGGCGACGTTCCGCGATCCTCGGGCTCCCTGGAAGGTGCTCCGTGAGCTCGGACGATGGTGCGAGAAGAAGGGGACGACCGTGCACGCCCTGCGTGCCGCGGCCGCTCGTAGGAGCGATGGGGAACGAGCAACGGAGGGACGCCAGTGAGCGACGGACCGAGTGAGCGACGGACGAGTGAGCGACGGACGAGTGAGCGACGGAGCAGGGACCAGTAAAGGCCGGCGCAGTGAACGGGCGAGCAGTGAACGGGCGAGCAGTGAACGCCGGAGTAGTGAACGGCGGCGCGGCGATCGCTGGGCGAGGGCCGTGACGGATAGCGGGACGGCAGTGACGGACAGCGGGACGGCCGTGACGGACAGCGGGACGACAGGCAGGGGAGGCGCGGCGATGGGAACGAGGGCGAGCTTTGGCGTACGGGTGGCGGAGGCCGTCGGACGTCTCGGGCCACTTTGCGCGGGCATCGATCCGTCGGGAGCACTCCTGGAGGCGTGGGGGCTGCGCGACGACGTCAAGGGTTTGCGTTCGTTCTGCCAGACCTGTGTCGAGGCCTTCGGCGGGGTTGTGCCGGTGATCAAGCCGCAGGTGGCGTTCTTCGAGCGCCACGGATCGGCGGGACTTGCCGCCCTCGAGCGGCTGCTGGCCGACGCGGCGGGAGCCGGGCTGCTCGTGTTGGCCGACGCCAAACGCGGGGACATCGACACGACCGCCGCGGCGTATGCCGAAGCCTGGCTGCGCGAGGGCAGCACCCTGGCGGCGGACGCGGTGACGGCGCATCCGTATCTCGGGGTGGCGGCTCTCGCCCCACTGGTCCAGGTGGCTGCGGCGGGCGGCCGGGGGGTAATTGTGGTGACCCGGAGCTCAAATCCCGAAGGAAGGTCGTTGCAACGGGCGGTGACGGAGTCAGGTGTCTCGGTGGAGGACTCCATCCTGGCCGAGATCGCCGCCTGGAACGCATCCCCCGACGTACCGACCGGGACGGTGGGTGCCGTGATCGGTGCCACCCTGGAGCCGTCGGCATTTCCATTAGGCCAGTTGGGAGGGGTAATTCTGGCGCCCGGACTCGGCGCGCAGGGGGCCAAACCGCAAGATCTGAAGGCTCGATTCGGCGGGTGCGCGCCCGGAAGCGTGCTGGTCAGCACCTCGCGCAGCCTCCTCGCGACAGGGCCAGATCCGGCGAATCTGCGCCGGGCGGCCGGCATTCTGGGCGACGAATTGGCGACCGTCCTGGGCTGAGTAGGGCTTTTAGGTGTGAACGGCACGAACAGAGGCGCTATGGTCTCGCCATGCCGCAACCTCCCGCACTCACTCCCGAGCAGCGCGCTGCTGCACTTGAAAAGGCCGCCAGAGTTCGCCGCGAGCGGGCCGTGGTGAAAGAGAAGCTCAAGATGGGCAGTCTCACGCTCGATCAATTGCTCACGCAGGCCGATTCCGACGAGACCGTCGGGAAGATGAAAGTGGTCTCGGTCCTCGAGTCCCTTCCGGGCCTCGGCAAGGTCAAGGCGCGCCGCCTCATGGAGACTGTCGGCATCAGCGATAGTCGTCGTCTGCAGGGTCTGGGCGCCAAGCAGCGCGAGTCGCTGCTCAAAGAGACTGCGCGCTGAGCCACTGATCTTCGTGCTCATCGGCCCCGGTGGGGTCGGCAAGGGCACGTTGGCAGCAGAGCTCGTCGCAAGTGATCCGACGCTCTGGTTGAGTCGTAGTTGGACCACCCGTGCACCGCGTCCCGGTGAGTTCGAGCGCAACTCCTATGTCTTCGTCGATCGGGCCACGTTCGAGGAGGCTGTGGCGCGCGGCGAGTTCTTCGAGTGGGCCGAGTTCCTGGGCAACCTCATGGGGACGCCCATCCCGCGGCCGCCGGAGGGAACCGACGTGCTCCTCGAGATAGATGTGCAGGGGGCCGAGCAGGTCCTGGCCAAGCGGCCGGATGCCACGGTGATCCTGCTGCTGCCACCTTCGGTCGAGGCGCAGGCGGCCCGTTTGGCTGCCCGCGGTGACGACGAGGACCACATCCGCAAGCGCGTGGCGAAAGGGCAGCAAGAGGTTGAGCGCGGGCGCCGGGTGGCGACGTACACCGTGGTCAACGATGACCTGCGTCAAGCCAGGTCCGAGCTGGCAGCTATAGTTGATCGGACCCGAACCGCCGCTCGGCGCGCCGCAACCCCGGAGGACACCTAAATGGCCCAAGGCCGCAACACGCTCATGGATCCACCGATCGAGGATCTGCTGGACAAGGTGGATTCCAAGTTCACGCTGGTGGCGTTGGGCTCGGCGCGGGCGCGGCAGGTGAACTCCTACTACAACAGCCTGGGCGAGGGTCTGGGGAAGGTCGTGCCGCCGCAGGTGGCCTCCGTTTCCGGGAAGCCGGTTTCGATCGCTTTCGAGGAGATCGCTGCGGGCAAGGCCACCTACACCCGGCTGGACCCTGAGGAAGAGGCGGCACTGGCCGCGGTCGAGGCGGAAATCGTCGGCGAGGTCCTGCTGACTGAGGTCCTGACGGACGACGTGGTCTCGAGCGAGATCGAGGATGCGATCGCTCTCCTGGGGGGCGGCGACGCCACCGGTGCGGTCGTGACCGACGACGACGTGGTGCTTGGGGGCGACGTGCTTGTGGGCGATGCCGATGCGGGCGCCGACGCTGATGGAGGCGCTGATGTCGAAGCGGGAGCTGATGTCGAAGCGGGAGCCGAGTGTGCTCGATGCGGGCGTGGTGCTCGGCGATGCTGTGACCGGTGACGCCGACATCGAGGTTCTAGCCGTCGGGGACGAGGACCCGACCGCAAGTTAGCCGTCGGGGCGCGGCGGATCCCGCTCGATGGCCGAAGAACTGCAGGTGTCGCCCGGGCCCCGCATCGTCCTGGGTGTCTGCGGGGGGATTGCGGCCTACAAGGCCGTCGAAGTGTGCCGGTTGCTCGTCGACGCCGGTGCGCATGTAATTCCCGTGCTCACCAGCGAGGCCACCCGCTTCGTGGGAGCGGTCACGTTCTCCGCCCTGGCCTCGGAGCCCGTGCAGACGTCGTTGTGGGACGAAGCCTCGCCCATCCCCCACACCCGTCTGGGGCAGAACGCCGACCTGGTCCTGGTGGTGCCCGCCACGGCCCATTTCCTGGCCCGGTACGCGGCGGGATTGGCGGATGACCTCTTGATGGCGACCCTCCTTGCCACGCGTGCCCCGGTGCTGGTCTGCCCGGCCATGCACACCGAAATGTGGGAGCACCCTTCGGTGCGGGACAACCTGGCCACGTTGACGCAGCGGGGTGTTGCGATCGTCCCGCCGGCGGTCGGGCACCTCGCCGGGGGGGATTCCGGGCAGGGCCGCTTGGCCGATCCGGCGGACATCGTCGCCCGCGCCTTCGACATCGTCCGCACCGGGGCGAGAACCCGGACCGGGGCAGGAGCCCGCGACCTCGATGGCACTCGGGTCGTCGTGAGCGCCGGCGGGACCCGTGAGGCCCTCGATCCGGTGCGCTTCCTGACCAACCGCTCGTCGGGCAAGCAGGGTCATGCGCTGGCCGAGGCGGCGGCCCGCCGGGGAGCCGACGTGACGCTGGTCACGTCGTCTGCCCGTGCCCTTGCGGCCGATGTGGCTGGGTCCATTACCCGCATCGAGGTGGAGAGCGCTGCCGAAATGGAGGCTGCGGTCGGAGCGGCGAGCCGTACGGCCGACGTCGTCATCATGGCGGCCGCCGTCGCCGACTTCAGGCCGAAAAGGGCGGCCGAGCGGAAGCTCTCCAAGGAAGACGGCGTGCCGGACCTGGTCCTGGAGCCGACGCCCGACATCCTGATGGGCCTGGTCGAACGCCGCCCGCCGGGGCAGGTGCTGGTCGGGTTCGCGGCCGAGACCAACGACGTGATCGACCGTGGTCGCAAGAAATTGCAGCGCAAGGGCGTCGACCTTCTCGTCGTCAACGATGTGAGCGCTCCCGGGGCGGGATTCGACCACGACACCAATGCCGTGACCATCCTCGGCGCAGACGGAAGTATCACCGAGATCGCCCTGACATCCAAACATGCGGTGGCTGATGCGGTACTCGATAGGGTGACTGCCCACCAGAGCGAGAATCGGAGCCCCAAGTGAAAACGACGTTCACCTCGGAATCAGTGACCGAGGGCCATCCCGACAAAATGGCGGACCAGATTTCCGACGCCGTTCTCGACGCGATGCTCGAGGGCGACCCGGCGAGCCGCGTGGCCTGCGAGACGCTCCTGACGACCGGTCTCGTCGTCGTTGCGGGTGAAGTCACTACCTCGACGTATGTCGACATTGCGGCCATCGCCCGCGAGACGGTGTGCGCCATCGGGTACGACAACGACGCCTACGGCTTCAACGGCCATACGTGCGGCGTACTCGTCTCCCTCGATGCCCAGTCGCCCGACATCGCCCAGGGTGTGGACAAGGCCTTCGAGTTCCGCACCGGGACCGGCGGCGAGGACACGCTCAACGCGCAGGGCGCCGGGGACCAGGGGATGATGTTCGGGTACGCCTGTGACGAGACGCCCGACCTCATGCCGTTGCCGATCTGGTTGGCCCACCGCCTCTCCGAGCGGCTGGCCCAGGTGCGGCGGATCGGGTCGGTGCCCTACCTTCGCCCCGACGGCAAGACCCAGGTGTCAGTGGTCTACGAGGGCGGGCGTCCCGTGCGTATCGACACGGTGCTGATTTCGACCCAGCACGCCCCCGGGATCGACCTCGAGGAGCAACTGCTGGTCGACCTGACCGAACACGTCATTAACCCTCTGTTGCCGACGGACCTGGACACTGAGGGCGTGCGGATCCTGGCCAACCCCACCGGAATCTTCGAGCTCGGGGGGCCGCACGCCGACACCGGCCTGACCGGTCGCAAGATCATTGTGGACACCTATGGCGGGATGGCCCGCCACGGGGGCGGCGCGTTCTCCGGGAAGGATCCCTCGAAGGTCGATCGTTCCGCCGCGTATGCCGCCCGGTGGGTGGCCAAGCACGTCGTCGCATCCGGGGCGGCGACACGATGTGAGGTCCAGGTGGCCTACGCCATCGGCGTCGCCCATCCGGTGTCCCTCATGGTCGAGACCTTCGGCACCGAGGTCGTCGATCCCGAGAAGATCGCCCATGCGGTGAGCGAGACCTTCGATCTGCGGCCCGCCGCCATCGCGGGGGATCTCGATCTGCGCCGCCCCATCTACAAGAAGACCGCGGCGTACGGCCACTTCGGGCGCTCGGAGAAGGACTTCACGTGGGAGGCGACCCCGCGGGTCGACGACCTGCGTTCCGCGCTGGGTCTTTGAGGCCGCGCCCGTCCGCGTCCGCGTCGCTGAAGGGAGCAACCACGCCCACGTCGGTGCCGCTGCCGGTGCCGGCACTGGCTCCGGCTCTGGCTCCGGCTCCGGTCGAGCGCTGCGTCCGCGTGCGCACGGACGTGGCGGCGGTTCCCAAAGTCTTCGACTACATCGTGCCTGCGCGCTGGGCCGGGGACGTGCGTGTGGGGGCCCGGGTGCGTGTGGAGCTCCACGGTCGCCGCGTCGGTGGCTGGGTGGTCGAGGACGACGTCACCCCACCCGAGGGGGTCGAGCTCCGCCCCCTGAAGGCCTGGTCCGGTTGGGGCCCTCCGCCGTCCGTGGTCGATCTCGCCGCATGGGCGGCGTGGCGCTGGGCCGGGCCGATCTCGTTCTTTCTCGGCGTCGGCTCGCCCCGGGAATCGGTGCGGCACTTGCCGGCGGTGCCGGCGGTGCCCTCGGTGCCCTCGGTATCGGCACCGAGCCAGCCGCGGCAGGTGGTTTCTGACGTGGGCGAACTGGCGGAGGGCGTTCTGCAGTCGGTGCGGTCCGGTGCTTCGGGCGGCGCCGGGGGTTCGGGCGGCGCCGGGGGTTCGGGCGGCGCCGGGGGTTCCACGCTCCTGCGGCTCGCGCCGACCACGGATCTGATCGATGTCGTTCTCGCCGTCGTCAACGACCCGCTGACTGCCGCGCGACCGGGTGGGGTGCTGGTGGTCGTTCCCTCCGTCGGTTGGGCCGAGCGCCTGTGTGCCCGCCTGGTGCGGCGTGGTTACCTGGCCACGACCGATTGGGCGCAGGCACGGGCGGGCTGGCCCATCGTGGTCGGGAGCCGGGCGGCGGCGTGGGCCCCGCTCCCGCGCCTCGCTGCTGCCCTCGTTCTCGATGCCCATGACGAGGCCTACCGCGAAGAGAGCGCACCCACCTACAGCGCGGTCGACGTCATCACCGAGAGGGCCCGTCGGGACGGGTGTCCCTGTCTCGTGACCTCGCCGTGCCCGCCGGTGGTCACGAGCGCCGGACGTGCACTGGTTGCTCAGCCGGTCGCCGCCGAGAGGGCGGGATGGTCCACCATCGAGAACGTGGACCGGCGCGGGGCTGATCCCCGCAGCGGGATGTTCTCCGAGGAATTCGTCCGGCTGGCCCGTTCGGTGCTCGACGACCCCGACGTGGTCAGGGAGCGAGGACCGTTGGTGTGCTTCTACGACCGGACCGGCCGGGCCCGGATTCTGGCCTGCGCACATTGCGGCGAGCTGGCGCAGTGCACCACATGTGGGGCCGCCGTGGCCCAGTTCGAATCGGGACTCCGTTGTCCCCGTTGCCAGAGTGAGCGGCCACTGATCTGCGCCGCCTGCGGTCGTATGCGCATGAAGACATTGCGCGCCGGCGTGACGCGTCTGCGCGAGGAGGTCGCCGCATTGCTCGGCGTCGAGGTGGGCGAGGTGTCGGGCGCGTCGACGCTCGGGGAGGTGCCGTCTACGCCCGTGCTCATGGGCACCGAAGCCGTGCTGCACCGGGTCCGGCGCGCCGCTGCAGTGGCATTCCTCGATATCGACCTGCATCTTTTGGCACCGCGCTTCAGCGCAACCGACGAGACCCTGTCCTTGTTTGTGCGTGCCTCCCGTCTGGTCGGGCCGCGGCGCGGCCCGGCTTCGGCGCGGGTCCTCGTACAGACCCGGGTGCCCACCCATCCTTTGCTGCTTGCGGTCGCCCGTGGTGAACCGGCGGACATCTTCGCCGCCGAGGAAGCGATGCGTGAGGGTGCGGGACTGCCGCCGTTCTCGGCGCTGGCGGCCATCTCGGGCCCGCTGGCCGGCGGGTATGTCGACGCGCTGCGTCTTGCCACGGCGGGTGCCACGGCGGATGCCACGGCGGATGCCGGGGCGGGGAAGGGGAGTGCGGGGGAGGGGGGTGCGGTCACGTTCTCCGAGCTGGGAGAGGATCGCTATCTCGTCCAGGCGCGGGGCCATGCCGAGCTCTGTGATCTCCTCGCGGGTGTTCCCCGTCCACCTGGTCGTGGTCTGCGGATCGCCGTGGACCCGACGGCGCTCTGAATCGGGCCCGCCGTTAGAATGGCCACGTGCCTGGGCTGACTATTCGACAATACGGGGATCCCGTCCTCAAGGAGATCACCCGTGAAGTGGTGGACATCGATGCCACCGTCGTCGCCCTGGCCGAATCCATGATCGAGACGATGTACGAGGCCCCCGGATCGGGATTGGCGGCGAATCAGGTCGGCGTACAGAAGCGGATGTTCGTCTACGACATCGGCGAGGGGGCACGCACGGTGATCAATCCTCGCATCGTCGAGACTGACGGTGAGTGGATCTATGAGGAGGGTTGCCTGTCGATACCCGGCTTGAGTTGGGACATCGTCCGACCGAACGCGGTGCATCTGGTCGGGCTGGATCTCGAGGGGAACGAGCTGTCGATCGAGGCGACGGAACTGGAAGGCCGCGTCTTCCAACACGAGCTGGATCACCTGGACGGGATTCTCCTGGTCGAGAGGCTCGACGCCGATCAGCGTAAAGACGCGCTCCGGATCCTGCGGGCCCGCACGCTCGACCTGCCTGCGGGGGACCCTGACGGGCTCTCGAGCATCTTCACCCGGTAGCGCAGACTCTCCCGACCGGGCGCTGCCCTACGGTGGTCGTGTGGCACGATTCGCCTTCCTCGGGACGCCGGAAATGGCCGCACGACCCTTGCGCGATCTGGTCGCGGCCGGACACGACATCGCTCTTTGCGTCACGCGCCCCGACCGGCGCCGGGGGAGGGGGGAGCTGTCACCCCCAGCCCGGTGAAGGAGGCGGCGCTCGAGCTCGGGTTGCCGGTCTCGCATTCCATGGAGGACGTGGCTGAGGCCGGCGTCGAGTTGGCCGTGGTGGTGGCCTACGGCCGGATCATCCCCGTGACCCTGCTCGAGAAGGTGCCCATGGTGAACCTCCATTTCTCGCTCTTGCCCCGCTGGCGTGGTGCGGCCCCGGTCGAACGGGCGATTCTGGCGGGGGATCCCGAGACGGGCGTCTGCGTCATGAAGCTCGAAGAAGGGCTGGACACGGGACCGGTCTATGCCCGTCGCGTGGTGCCGATCGGGCACGACACCGACCTGGTCGCCCTGCGCGCCGAACTGGTCGAGGTGGGGAGCGCACTCCTGGTGGAGTCACTCGCCGGGGGTCTGGCCGGCCTTCCGGTGCCGGAGCCCCAGGAGGGGGAGGCGACGCTCGCGCCGAAACTGACGCCCGAGGACCTGCACCTTCACTGGGAGGACCCCGCCGTCCAGCTCCACCGTGTCGTGCGCCTCGATCGGGCCTGGACGACGTTCCGCGGCCGGCGGCTGGGGATCCTGCAGGCGGCGGTGTCCCCGTCCGAACCCGGGACCGGTGCCGCAGCGCTCCCGGGCCCACCGGGGACGTTGGTGGGAACGTCGGTGATCACGGGGCAGGGCACGCTGCAGCTGCAACGGGTACAGCCGGAGAGCCGCACACCTGTGGCGGCGGAGGATTGGGCCCGGGGTGTCCGTCTCTCGGTCGGTGAGCGTCTCGGCAGCGGCTAGACATGGGTGCCGTGACCGTGACGCCCATTGAGGGATGGAATCCCGATCAGTACGAGCGCTTCCATGTCGAACGACGCCAGCCGTTCGACGACCTGGTCGCACTCTGTGAACCCGTTCCGGGCGGTCGCGTGGTGGACCTCGGCTGCGGGACCGGTCATCTCACCGCAGAACTGCACGCGCGTATGGAAGCGGCCGAAACGGTCGGCATCGACTCCTCGGAGGCCATGTTGGCCCGCGCCAAGGCCGACCGCGGCCACGTGCCCGGACTTTCGTTCGCCCTCGGCGACATCGGCACATGGCTCGGCCACGATCTGGATCTGGTCTTCGCCAATGCCTCGTTGCAGTGGGTGGACGATCACCTCAACCTCCTGGCGAGGATGCGCACCGCCCTCGGAAAGGGCGGGCAGATGGCGTTTCAGGTTCCTTCGAATTTCCGGCACCCGTCGCACCTGTTGGCGCTGCAGGTAGCACAGGAGTCCCCTTTCATCGATGCGTTGGAGGAACATCCTCCCGAGGACCGGGGCCGGTTCGTGCTCTCGCCCGAGATCTACGCCGATCTCCTCTATGAGCTCGGGGCGAAAAACCAGGTCGTCCGGATGCAGGTCTACGGCCACGAGCTCTCGTCGACGGCAGATGTCGTCGAGTGGGTGATGGGCACGCTGCTCACTCCCTACCGCACCCGGCTCACACCCGAACTCTTCTCGGCCTTCGTGGATCGTTACCGGGAGCGCCTGCTCGAGGAGCTCGGGGAGCGTGAGCCGTACTTCTACGGCTTCCGGCGCATTTTGTGTTGGGCGCGGTTCAATTGAGCGACCCCGCGCTGAGCGACCCTGCCGTGAGCAGGCGTGACCCCGGTCCGGTGGGCTCGGTGCGCATCGCCCCGTCGGTGCTCTCGGCGGACTTCGGTGCACTGGCCGAGCAGGTGGGCGAGGTGACGGCTTCGGCCGACTGGCTCCACGTCGACGTCATGGACGGGCACTTCGTGCCGAATCTCACCATCGGGCCGCCGGTCGTCTCTTCGCTGCGGCGGCACACCCCGCTCTTCTTCGATTGCCATCTCATGATGACCAATCCGGAGAAATACCTCGAGGACTTTGCGCACGCGGGCGCGGATGGATGCTCGGTGCACGTCGAGATCGGCAACACGACTGCGTTGATCGCGCAGATGCGTCAGCTCGGCCTGCGCGCCGGATTGGCGTTGAACCCGGACACGCCCTTCGAGGCCATCGCTCCGTTCTTGGACAGCGTGGATCTTGTGCTGTGCATGACCGTGTTCCCCGGATTCGGGGGCCAGGAGTTCATGGCGGAGGTACTCGACAAAGTGCGGCAGGTCCGTCACGCGATCGACGCGGGATCGTACGCCGTGGACCTCGAGGTCGATGGTGGCATTGACATCGCCACTGCACCGCGCGCAGCAGTTGCGGGCGCCAATGTGTTCGTGGCCGGCAGTGCAATCTTCGGACATGCGCAGCCTTGGGAGGCAGCTGACCGCATCCGGGCTTCGATCGAGGCGAACCGGCCGTAGTGGGTCCGGTGTCGGAACGCCCTCTTCGAACGTTGTGTTACGGATGCGAACTCTGCACGTAGTAGGAGACACCCAGAAGAAATGTTGCCGTTTCTTCGTTACATCAGCGCGTGATCGACATTGAAGATGTGATACTGCCCCCGTGAAGCGAGCACTGGTCGCCGGAGGAGGAGTTCTCGGAACCTGGCACGCTCTCGAGTTGTGTCGCGCCGGCTATGCGGTGCAGCACCTCGAAGCCGACGTTGCTCCCCAAGGAGCCTCGGTGCGTAACTTCGGTCTGCTCTGGGTGAGCGGCCGGCGCACGGGGGCCGAGCTCGATGCGGCGCAGCGTTCCCGTCACCGCTGGGAAGAAATCGGCGCCGACATTCCCGGTATCGGTTTTCGGGCCGCGGGTTCCCTGACCCTGGCGCGTACCGACGGCGAGCGCAAGGTGATGGAGGAGTTCGCCCACCATCCCGATGCAGCCGGTCGATCTATCACCTACGTGGATCCCGACGAAGTGGTTGTGCTGAATCCGGCTGTCCAAGGTGACGTCGCCGGTGCGCTCCACTGCGTGGAGGACGCGATCGTCGAGCCCCGCCTCGCTCTGGGTGCCATGCGGAGCTACCTCACTGCCCGGGGTTCTTATGTCTTCCATCCCGGTCGGAGGGTGGTGCGTCGTGAAGAGCGGGCTCTGGTCGATGCCACCGGCACTCGCTGGGAAGCTGATCTCGTGATTGTGGCGACCGGGGCCGCGTTCGATCAGCTCGAAGGAACCGAGCGGGTGACGGCGCGGCTACGGCGGGTACGTCTCCAAATGATGGAAACGCTTCCCTTTTCGGGCGTTCTGACCACCTCCCTGGCTGACGCCGACACCTTGCGGTACTACCCGGCCTACGACGTCGTTCCTCTCGACGGCCTCGGGCCGCAGGATGCCGTGGCGGCCGCACATCACCTGCAACTTCTTCTGGTACAGCGCCCCGATGGCGGACTGACCATCGGGGACACGCACGCCTACGACGAGCCGTTCGACTTCGCCCTCGAGGAGGAGCCCAGTGTGGAATTGCTGGCCCGGGCCGAGGCCCTGTTGGGGACGCCGCTTCCTGCTGTGGCTCGACGCTGGGAAGGTGTCTACGCCCAGTGCACCGACGGCGATGTCTGCGCCCGGGAGGAAATCAGCCCCGGTGTGTGGTTGGTGACTGGTCCCGGCGGCCGGGGCATGACGTGTTCGCCCGCCATCGCAGCCGATACCTTGACCGCGGCGGGGGTGTACTGAGGTGATCGGCTCTTTTGCCTTGGTCGTGCTCGATATGGCGGGGACAACCGTCCGCGATGACGGCGCGGTGGACGAAGCGTTTGCGATCGCGCTCTCGTCAGTCGGCGTCACACCGGAAACCCCGCAGTTCGCATCGGCGCAGACGTACGTGCGCGACACCATGGGCCAGTCCAAGTCCGACGTGTTCGGCGCGCTGTTGGAACCCGAGCTCGCGGTGCGGGCCACGGCCGCATTTGCGGACGCGTACGAAGATATCGTCGCCGCCGGCCGAATAGTCCCGATGGAAGGCGCGCTCGAGACCTTCGCCACGCTGCGGGAGCACGACGTCAAAATCTGCCTGACGACAGGATTCGCCCCCAGTACCCGCGAGGCGCTCATCGATTCGTTGGGGTGGCGTGCGCGCATCGATCTTGCGCTTTCTCCGGCCGACTGCGGTCGTGGGCGCCCGGCGCCCGACATGATCTTCGGTGCCATGAAGCACTTGGAAGTCCCCGACGCGGACGCGGTGGCCGTGGTCGGGGACACGGTGAGCGATCTGGAGGCAGGCACCAATGCCGGTGCACGCGCAGTCATCGGTGTGCTCACCGGGGCGCACGATCGGACGATCCTTTCCACCGCCCCCCATACCGATCTGATCGACGACCTGACCGGACTCATCGGAGTGCTCACTCGAAGCTGAGCATGCCCAGGAGGAACTCGAGGAGAACACGAAGCCTTAGATGTCAACGTCCCAAAACCCGAAAGGAAAACAACGAATGAAGAATCGTCTGCGCGCCGCACTGACCGGCGTTGCCGCTCTCAGTACCGGTATCTCCTTGGCCGCCGTCACACCATCGACGGCCGGGGCGTCGGTGAACCCGGCCGCGGCGACGTCGGCCGCTGCGTTCGGAGGGATGTCCGGACTCATTGAGGCGGCCAAGAAGGAGGGCACGCTCAACGTGATCACTCTCCCGGCCGACTGGGCCAACTACGGCAACATCATCACCGACTTCTCCAAGAAGTACGGGATCAAGGTCAACTCGGAAAACCCAGAGGGCACGAGCGCCAACGAGATCACCGCGGTCACCACCGAAAAGGGTCAATCCCGTGCGCCTGACGTCCTCGACCTGGGCACGTCCTTCGCCATTTCGGCGGCCAAGGAGGGATTGCTGGCGCCCTACAAGGTGGCGAGCTGGAGTGACATTCCCGCCACGGCCAAGGATGCGAACGGGGACTGGTTCGACGACTACGGCGGGTACGTGTCCATCGGGTACAACTCCAAGGTGGTCAAAGACCCCCCGACCTCCTTTGCCGATCTCCTCAAACCCGAATACAAGAACATGGTGGCGCTGAACGGGAACCCGACGCAGGCGGGAGCGGCCTTTGCCGCGGTCTACGCGGCAGCCCTGGCCAACGGCGGATCGTTCAGCAACATCGAACCCGGTATCACCTACTTCCAGAAGCTCTCCCAGGCGGGAAACTTCGTGCCCGTCACCGGCGACGAGTCGACGGTCGAAAGTGGGCAGACGCCGATCCTGATCTGGTGGGACTACCTCGAAGAGTCCGAGGTGGCGCAGAAGCTCCCGGGCTGGAAGGTCGTCATTCCGAGCGATGGCCACTACGCCGCCTATTACAGCCAAGCCATCAGCGCGTCGGCACCCGACCCGGCGGCGGCCAGGCTGTGGGAGGAGTACCTCTACTCCACCACCGGCCAGAATCTGTGGCTGGAGGGCTCGGCTCGTCCGATTGAGCTGGCCACCCTGGTGAAGAACGGCACGGCGAACAAGACGGCCCTCGCCGCCCTGCCCAAGGCCCCCAGCGGCACCATCACGTTCCCGTCCGTGGCGCAGACCACGGCGGCCGAGAACCTCGTGACGCAGAACTGGGCCTCTGCTATCGGGTGAGTTCGGTCACCCTTCTGGCAGATCCCGCTCTTCCGGCTGATTCGGCGAAGAGCCAGCGCCGGCGGCGGACGCGAGCAGCGTTCGTCGCCGGGCTGGGCCTCGTGCCGTTCGGGCTCTATACGACACTCTTTCTGGTCGTGCCGGCGGTGGCGGTGGCGATCGGGGCCTTCCGGAGCCCGTCGGGTCACTGGACGTGGTCCAACATCTCTGTCGCCACCCACGGGGTCTACGCCCACGGATTCATCACCAGCATCGAACTTTCAGTGGTGACGGCGATCATCCCCGGCATCATCGGGCTCTTCGTGGCCAATGCCGTCCTCACGTCGCGGGGCTGGGTGCTGCGGCGGATCGTCTCCACCGCCTCCGGCGTCTTCGCCCAGTTCGGCGGCGTCCCCCTGGCCTTCATCTTCATTGCCAGCGTTGGCACCACCGGGCTGGTGACCTCTTGGTTGAAGGCAGTCGGCTTCAATCCGTGGAGTCACGGATTCGATCTCTACAAAGTGGGCGGGGTGGCCATCGTGTACGCCTATTTCCAGCTCCCCCTCATGGTCCTGGTGATCACGCCGGCACTCGAGGGACTGCGGCCGGCCTGGGGGGAGGCCGCATCGGGTCTGGGCGCACGCAGGTGGCAGTACTGGCGCCTCATCGGCGGTCCCGTCCTCTTTCCCTCGTTCATGGGTGGGGTGCTCCTGCTGTTCGGCGGTTCGCTCTCGGCCTACGCCACGGCCGAGGCCCTCACCAGTGGCAGCCTCTCGCTCACCCCGATCCAGATCGGTTCGTTCCTCAATGGCAACGTCATCGCCGGCCAGCAGAATGTGGGCAAGGCCCTCGGACTGGGCATGGTGGTGATCATCGGGGTGGTCATGGTGTTCTACTTCATGCTCCAGAGGAGGGCGTCGCGTTGGTTGCGCTAATCGAAGCCCCGTCCGTCTATGACCCCGAAGAGCGCCTCGCCCGGACGCCGCGGCCCCGGTCGGCCGTCCGCCTGCGCAACATCGCGTGGTGGCGGGGGATCGTGCTCGTCCCGACGGCAGCCTTCTTCCTGATTCCGATCATCGCCGCCCTCCGCTTTTCGCTGGAGAATTTCGCCGGTGGTTTCACCTTCGCCGCCTATACGGCGATTCCGAGCCAGCCCGGCTTCACGGAGGCGCTGAGCCTCTCGGTGCGCCTGGCCGTGGTGAGCACCGTCGTCACGCTGATGCTGATGGTGCCCACGGCGGTCTGGGTCCACTTGCGGCTGCCCCGCCTCAAGCCGGTCTTCGACGGCATCACCATCGTCCCCATCGTGATCCCGCCGATCGTCCTCATCGTCGGTGTGTTGCAAGTGGCGCCCGAGACCTTGAAGAGCACCCCGTACCTGCTGGCGCTGGTGTACACCATCCTCGCCATGCCCTTCGTCTACCGCTCCCTCGATGCTGGCCTTCGAGCCATCGACCTGAAGACCCTGGTCGAAGCGTCCCGGTCGCTGGGCGGGGGGTGGGGCACCACCCTGTGGCGGATCATCACCCCCAACCTGCGGACCGGCATCCTTTCGGCCACGGTCCTTACCGTCGCCCTCGTGCTGGGGGAGTTCACCATGGCGAGCCTGGACCTGTACCAGACGGTACCGGTGTGGATCTATAACTTTGCCCAGGATGACGGGCATGTCTCCACCGCCGTCTCGTTGTTGTCGCTGGTGGTGACCTGGCTGGTTTTGATGGTGATCTCGTCCTTCGACCTCCGGCGTATCCGCCGGATGGCCCAGGCCCGGAAGAACGTCTGATCATGATCACGACCGAGCAGGGCGGTGCGACCGTCGAACTGATGGGGCTGCGCCGCCGTTTCGGCGCCACGCAGGCGCTCGACGGGTTCACCCTGACCCTGCAGCCGGGGGAATTGGTGGCCCTCCTCGGGCCGTCGGGCTGTGGCAAGACCACCGCTTTGCGGGTCCTGGCCGGCTTCGAAACGGTCGATGCGGGCCGGATTCTCGTCGACGGGGTGGACCAGTCCCGCGTTCCGGCCCAGCGGCGCGACATGGGCATGGTGTTCCAGAGCTACAGCCTCTTCCCCAACATGACGGCTCGGGAGAACGTGGCCTTCGGGTTGCGCATGCGCAAGGTGCCGAGCCAGGCCCGTCGGACCCGGGCCATGGAACAGCTGGAGTTGGTCGGGCTCGGATCCGAAGCGGCCAAGTACCCCCACCAGATGTCCGGCGGCCAGCAACAGCGCGTGGCCCTGGCGCGGGCCCTGGCGATCGAGCCGCGGGTCCTCCTGCTCGATGAGCCGCTTTCCGCCCTGGACGCCAAAGTGCGCGTGCAGCTGCGCGAGCAGATCCGCGTGCTGCAGACCGCGGCTCAAGATCACCACCCTCTTCGTCACGCACGACCAGGAGGAGGCGCTCTCGATGGCGGACCGGGTCTGCGTCATGCGGGCCGGCCGGATCGAGCAAGTCGACACACCCTCGGTGCTGTACGCCGCACCGGCCACCGCCTTCGTGGCCGAGTTCGTCGGCACCATGAACCGGATCCCCGGCGTCACCGAGCACGGACGCGTCAGCCTGCTGGGCACCACGGTCGACGTCCGGACCGGGTCCGACGCTCTCGCCGGCGGCGCCTCCGCCACCCCGGTCGACGTTCTGGTGCGGCCCGAAGGATTGCGACTGGTCCCGTCCGACCACGGTCGCGGTCTGGTCATGACGACAACGTTCCTCGGCTCCGTGACGCGGTTGGGCGTGCTGCTCGATGAGGACGTGATGGTCTACGTCGATCAGCCCAACTCGGCCCAGCCGATCCCTGTCGGCACGGCGGCCGAGATCACCCTGACCGAGCGCGATGTGATGATCTCGCCCCGCACCTCACCGGGCACGGCCCAGGTGGCCTAGGGCTGAACCGGGCCAAATCCCTGGCAGACTACGTGGACATGTCGGCCCAGCTCAGCGAGGAAGCATTGATGCGGCGAGCAATCGCCGCCGGAGACGCGGTGCGGGGAACGACGGCGCCCAATCCGTGGGTCGGCTGCGTGGTCGTGTCCGGCGTGGATCCGACGCAAGTCTTCGAAGGGGCGACCGCGCCTCCCGGCGGGCCCCACGCCGAAGTCACCGCACTGGCCCGGGCCGGCGAGCTCCATGCCAGGGGTGCGACCCTGTTCACCACCCTGGAGCCGTGCGCCCACCATGGGCGGACGCCGCCCTGTACCGACGCCATCATCGCGGCGGGCGTGGCCCGGGTGGTCATCGCCGTCGAGGACCCGGACCCGCACGTGGCGGGCCAGGGAGTGGCGGCGCTGCAGGCAGCGGGGATAGAGGTGACCGTCGGGACAGCGGCGGCCGCGGTGGCCGAGCAGCTGGCGCCCTATCTCAAGCACCGCACCACCGGTCGGCCCTGGGTCGTCCTGAAGATGGCGTCCAGCCTCGATGCGCGCACCGCCGCCCCCGACGGGACCAGCCGTTGGATCACCGGCGAAGAGGCCCGCAGGGACGTCCATCGTCTGCGGGCCCGTTCGGACGCGATTCTGGTCGGCGCGGGCACGGTCCGGGCCGATGATCCCGCATTGACGGTCCGGTTGGGTGACGGGCCGGCCCCCACGCAGCCGCTGCGGGTCGTCCTCGGGGCGGCCCCGCCAGGGGCGAAGATCCTTCCGGCCCTCGAGCTGTCGGGTCCGCTGGGCGACGTGCTCACCGAACTGGGGCAGCGCGGGGTGCTGCAATTGCTGGTCGAGGGGGGTGCGTCGGTGGCGCATGATTTCCATGCCGCGGGCCTGGTGGACCGGTACGTGTTCTATCTGGCCCCGTTGCTATTTGGTGGCGATGACGGCCGGCCGCTTTTCGCGGGACCCGGAGCTGGCACAATTGGGGATGTCTGGCGAGGAAAGCTGGTGTCGGTGGAACGACTGGGAGAGGATCTTCGAGTGGAGGTTGCAGCCTGATGGGGTTCTCAGAGGTCAAGGAGGCCATCGACGCCATCAGGCGCCTCGGCATGGTCGTCGTGGTCGACGACGAGGACCGGGAGAACGAAGGTGACCTGGTCATGGCAGCCGAGGCCGCCACGCCCGAGAACATCGCGTTCTTCTTGACCCACACCTCCGGCGTCATCTGTGTGCCCCTGCTGCCCGAGCGCGCCGATGCCCTGGACCTGCCCCTCATGGTCACGGCGAACACCGAGGCGCAGCGGACCGCGTTCACCGTGAGCGTCGACTTCCGGCACGGGACCACGACCGGGATCTCGGCCAGCGACCGCTCCTCGACCATCGGCGCCCTCATCGACCCGGCCACCCGTCCCAACGACCTGAACCGGCCCGGCCACATCTTCCCGTTGCGCTACCGCCCCGGCGGCGTGCTCAAGCGGGCCGGCCACACCGAAGCGACCGTCGATCTCAGCCGGGCTGCCGGCCTTTCGGCGGCGGGCGTGTTGTGCGAGATCGTGACCGAGGACAAATCGGAGATGGCCCGCCTGCCGGACCTGGAGCGGTTCGCCAAGAAGCACGATCTCCCGATCATCTCGATTGCCGACCTGATCCGGTACCGCCGCCGGAACGAGAAGCTCGTGCGGCTTGTCTCCGAGGCGCGCATCCCCGCCACCGGGGCGAGTTCCGGGCCTACGTGTACGAGAACGTGTTGGATGGCGAGCAGCATCTCGCCCTCGTGATGGGTGAGGTCGCCGGTCACGAAGACGTGCTCGTGCGCGTCCACTCCGAGTGTTTGACCGGCGATGTCTTCGGCTCCTTGCGCTGCGACTGCGGGCCGCAGCTCCGGGCGTCGTTGGACCGTATCGAGGAGGAGGGCCGGGGCGTCCTGATCTATCTGCGCGGCCACGAGGGACGTGGCATCGGGCTGGGTCACAAGATCCGCGCCTACCAACTGCAGGAGGAGGGTCACGACACCGTCGATGCGAACCTGCAGCAAGGTCTCCCGGTGGACAGCCGCGAGTACGGCATCGGCGCCCAAATGCTCGTCGACCTCGGTGTGACCACCATGCGCGTCATGACCAACAACCCGGCCAAGTACGGCGGTCTCGAGGGATTCGGTCTCGACATCACCGAGCGCATCCCGCTGCAGCTGACGGCCAATCCCGAGAACATCGCCTACCTGCGCACGAAGCGCGAGCGGATGGGCCACATCCTGCACGGCCTCGACGACGTTCTCTGAATGGCTGGCGCGGACTGATGGCTGGCGCGGATCTGTTGCCTCTGCCCGAGGGGGCCCTCGATGACGTGGCAGCGCGGGTTGGGTCCTCGTTGCGGGGGGACCACAGCGGGACGGGTCTGCGGATCGGCATCGCCTGCGCGCTGTTCAACGGTGGCATCTCGCTGCGCCTGCTCGACGGGGCCCTCGAGGCCTTGCGTGAGGCGGGCCTCGAACGCAACGATGTGACTGTGGCGTGGGCGCCCGGGGCGTTCGAGCTCCCACTGGTGGCCCGTGCGTTCGCTTCGGCGGGCAAGGTTGACGCCGTGCTGTGCTTCGGCGCGGTCGTGCGGGGAGAGACCGGTCACTACGACTTCGTGGCGGGGGAGTGCGCGTCGGGGATTCAGCAGGTGCAACTCTCGACGGGGTTGCCCGTCGTCTTCGGCGTGTTGACCACCGAGACGTTGGAGCAGGCACTTACTCGCTCGGAGCCGGGCGACGAGGGCAACAAGGGCCGCGAGGCCGCGCTGACGGGAATCGAGATGGTGCGATTGCTGCGGACGGGGCCTCTTTCGTAGTTGGTCGTTGCGGCGTTTGTCGTTGCTGCGCTTTGTCGTTGCGGCTTGCGGCGTGGTCCAGCGCCGTTTTCTCGGCAAAACGCAGGTAAATCCCTGCCTTTAGTCAGGTAATACTCAGATTGCACCCGTAAAACTACGCCTCCGTCAGATTTCACGGGCTGTTCGTGACCTTTGGCCCTACTGAGAACCCACTGTGTTCATTAGCGTCACCGGCGATCCGTTGTGGCTCTGACGGGTTGCAGTGATGGCGGGGGATCCGGTTTGCCCTCGAACAACGGATCGGAGTTGGATCGTGCAACCCAAAGTGTCGGATTCGAAGAGGCGCCGCGTGCGCACGTCGTTGGTCGCACGGGCATTGTTGCCTTTGTTGGTGTGCGGTGCCGTCGTCGGCCCGTTGGCCGCGGCGCAGTCGGCTGCGGACGCACCCGCCGGGACCGTGACCAGTTATCACGGGAGCAATGGGTCCATCGTTGTCCCTCGTTCCATTACGGAGGGGCCCGATAACAACCTGTGGTTCACCGACGGGAATTTCATCAGCCGCATGACGACGGACGGAACCGTCACCGACTTCACCGACCCGACCGTTGCGGATCCTCAGGGCATCACGGCCGGGCCTGACGGCGCCCTCTGGTTCACCAATGCTGGAAACAGCTCGATCGGCCGCATCACCACGGACGGCACCATCACCAATTTCACCGACTCCAGCATCAAGAGCCCTTTGAGCATCACGACCGGGCCTGACGGCGCGCTCTGGTTCACCAATAGCGGGGGCGATTCGATCGGGCGCATCACCACCGGCGGCGTCGTCAGCAGTTTCACCGGTGTCCTCGAGCCCTTCAGCATCACGGCCGGACCCGACGACGAAGTGTGGTTCACGTATCTGACCAACGTGGTGATCTCTCAGAGGCCGTATGAGTCCGAGCTAGTGACCGCCGTAGGGAACGTCGCGATGAATGGCACGGTGAGCAAGGTCGCGCAGCTCACCGGAACTACCAACAGCATTACGGCCGGGCCCGACGGCAACCTGTGGATCACCGATGACTCCGACAGGTCGATCGATCGCGTGACAACCGGCGGCGCGCTGACCCAATTCACCGACCCGACCATCAGTGGACCGACAGGCCTGACGGTCGGGCCTGACGGCGCCCTGTGGTTCAGCAATGAGGGCAACAACTCGATGGGGCGCATCACCACCGACGGCGCCGTGACGAATTTCACCGACCCGAGCATCGACAACCCCCAGGGCATCACCACTGGGCCTGACGGCGCCCTGTGGTTCGCCAACGAGAGCAACGCATCGATCGATCGCATCACGACCGATGGCTCGGTGACCCATTTCGCTGGTTCCGGCATCAGCGCCCCTTCCGGCATCACCACTGGACCCGACAGTGCGCTCTGGTTCACCAATAGAGGCAACAACTCGATCGGGCGCATCACCACCGACGGCGTCGTGACGAACTTCACGGACCCCAGTATCAGCGAGCCTGAAGGCATCACCTCTGGGCCTGACGATGCTCTCTGGTTCACCAACGCGCAGACCAACTCCATCGGGCGTATCACCACCGAAGGTGTCGTCACGAATTTCACCGACCCGACCATCAGCGACCCTCGGGATATCACGGTCGGCCCCGACAGTGCCCTCTGGTTCACCAATCCGGACAACGACTCGATCGGGCGCATCACCACCGACGGATCCGTCACGAATTTCACGGACCCCAGCATCGACCTGCCGACCGAAATCACGAACGGACCCGATGACGCGCTGTGGTTCGTCAACGCTGGCAACAATTCGATCGGGCGCATCACACCTGACGGCTCCGTCACGAACTTCAGCGGTTCCGGCATCAGTTACCCGGAGGCCATCACCACCGGACCCGACGGTGCTCTCTGGTTCATCAACGGGGGCGCCAACTCCATCGGTCGTATCACCACCGAGGGCGTCGTGACCGACTTCACGGACGCCGGCATCAGTAGCCCCACGGAGATCACGCCCGGACCCGACGGTGCTCTCTGGTTCACCAACCTTGGCTACAACACGATCGGGCGCATCACCACCGATGGCTCCGTCACCAACTTCACCGACCCCAGCATCGACGATCCGGACTACATCACCATGGGGCCCGACAATGCGCTCTGGTTCGACAACGGCGGAGTGGACACCATCGGGCGGATCGAGGCCGGGTCGGCTGCGCTCACCCCACAGACGATCACGTTCACGTCCACCCCGCCGGTCAGCCCGGTCGTCGGTGGCAGCTATGTGGTCTCGGCCACCGGCGGGGGTTCGGGCAATCCGGTCACCTTCTCGATCGGTGCCTCGAGCCAGAGCGGTGCGTGCTCGATCAGCGATGCGATCGTGAGCTTCACCGGCATCGGCTCGTGTGCGCTGGACGCTGATCAGGCCGGTGACGCCAGTTTCACCGCGGCCCCCGAGCAAACCCAGACGTTCTCCATCCAAGAGGCGCCGCCCACCTGTCCGGGGACGGCCTCGGGCTGTCAATCGGAGGTCGGCTCTGATCCCAACGGGTCCCTCGAGGTCAACAGCGGCGGCCCGAACGGCGCGACGGCGACGCGCCAGTGGAGCCGGTGCCCTCACGATCGGTCAGTACAGCAGCGATCCCGTTGCCACTGCGGCCATCGGGGCGACGGGCGAATACTTCGACGTGGCGGTGTCCTCGGACAACCAGTTCTCGTCCCTCGCCATCACCGACTGTGACCTGTCGGGTGGCAACGTTCTTGAGTGGTGGAACCCGGCTGGGGGCACTGGCACGGGCGCCTGGCAAGCGTTGTCCACTCAGACGTTCGTTCCCGGGACGCCCAACTGCGCCGACGCCACCGTTGATGCATCGACGAGTCCCAGCCTGAGCCAACTGGTCGGGACGATCTTCGCTGTCGTCAGCGTCACCTCGGCCCCCCAGGTCACCAGTGCGGCGACGACCACCTTCAGCGTCGGGAGTTCGGCCGCCTTCACCGTGACGACCTCGGGCTTCCCGCTCCCGGCCCTGACCTTGACGGGTACCTTGCCCTCGGGATTGCGTTTCCTCGACAACGGCAACGGCACCGCCACGCTCTCGGGCACCGCGGCCACCGGCACGGCCAAGACCTACACCCTCAAGATCACGGCCAAGAGCACGGCCGGATCCAGCACCCAGACGTTCACCTTGGTGCTATACCAGGCTCCGGCCATCACCAGTGCGGCCAATGCCACGTTGGTCACCGGCAAGTTCGGCACCTTCAAGGTCACCACCACGGGCACGCCCGTCTCTGCACTGAGCTATGCCGGCACGTTGCCCACCGGGGTGAGCTTCGTCGACAACGGCAACGGCACGGCCACGCTTTCGGGTACCCCCGCTGGCGGCACGAGCGCCAGCTATCCGTTCTCGGTCACTGCCACCAACGCGGCCGGGTTCATCACCCAGAACTTCACCTTGGTGGTCAACGCCGTCCCTGCGATCATCAGCGCCCCCACGACGACCTTTAGCACGGGGAGCGCCGGTTCCTTCACGGTCACCACGTCTGGTTCGCCGCCCCCCGCCCTCACCTACACCGGCACCTTGCCCTCGGGGTTGACTTTCGCCGACAACGGTGACGGCACCGCCACGCTCTCGGGCACCGCCGCCATCGGCACGGCCAAGACCTACACCCTCAAGATCACGGCCAAGAACACGGCCGGATCCAGCGTCCAGACCTTCACCTTGGTGCTGAACCAGGCTCCGGCCATCACCAGTGCGGCCAGCGCCACCTTCGTCGCCGGCAAGTCGGCGACCTTCAAGGTGGCCACGTCGGGCACGCCCGTCTCCGCGCTGAGCTACGGCGGCACGCTGCCCGCCGGCGTGAACTTCGTCGACAACGGCAACGGCACGGCCACCCTGTCGGGCACGGCCGCTGCCGGCACGAGCGGCACGTACCCGCTCTCGGTCACCGCCACCAACGCAGCCGGGTCGAGCACCCAGAACTTCACCTTGACGGTCATCTCGGTTCCGACAGTGACGAGTGCTTCCAGCACGACCTTTACGACAGGGAGCGCCGGCACCTTCACGGTGACGACGACCGGTTCGCCGCCCCCCGCCTTGACCTTCACCGGCACCTTGCCCAGCGGAGTGAGCCTGGTCGACAACGGTGACGGCACCGCCACGCTCTCGGGCACCGCCGCCACCGGCACGGCGAAGACCTACACCCTCAAGATCACGGCCAAGAACACGGCCGGATCAAGCGCCCAGACCTTCACCTTGGTGCTGAACCAGGCTCCGGCCATCACCAGTGCGGCCAATGCCACCTTCGTCACCGGTAAGTCGGCGACCTTCAAGGTCACCACCACGGGCACGCCGGTCTCTGCGCTGAGTGACGGCGGCACGCTGCCGAGTGGCGTGACGTTCCTCGACAACGGCAACGGCACGGCCACCTTGTCGGGCACCCCAGCAGTCGGCGCGAGCGGCAGTTATCCGTTCACGGTCACCGCCACCAATGCGGCCGGATCCGTGGTGCAGAACTTCACCTTGGTCGTCGACTCGGCTCCCCTCATCACGAGTGCGGCAACGACCACATTCACCGTGGCAAGCGCGGGCACCTTCACGGTGACCACAAGTGGCTTCCCGACTCCGGCTCTGAGCGTCACCGGGACATTGCCCAGCTGGCTGAGTTTCGTCGACAACGGCAACGGCACGGCCACGCTCTCGGGCACCGCCGCAGGTGCGGCCAAGAATTACACCCTCAAAATAACGGCCAAGAACAGCGCCGGGTCGACGACCCAGACGTTCACCTTGGTGGTGAAACCATAGGACCGCGGGCCCTCACGTCCGCCTGAGCCGGTTCCGGTCCTTGGTCACCCCGGCTCTGCCGTCCGCCTTGGCTGTGGCCACCTTGCGGGCCCGGGAGATGGCATTGGCACTTTTGGGGTGGGCGGGGGCGACCCAGGTGAAGTTCCCGGGCTGACCTTCGAGCCTCCAGCCGCCGTTGGTCTTGAGGGCATGGTGCTCGGGGCACATCCGTACCAAATTGGCGAGTTCGGTCGGTCCGTCGTCGCCGTAGTCGATGAACACGTGATCGCGTTCGAGCCCGAGGCGCTTGCCACAGCCCGGGACACAACAGGTGCGGTCGCGCACGAGCAAGGCGGCCTCGACCGCTTTGGCGATGCTCCGAGAGGACTTGGTCACCGTCTTGATGTCGAAGCCCTCCTTGATCACAAAGCGCAGGGCCCCTTCACCCAACAGCTCGTGGCCGCGGCCACCGAGACCGGGCCGATGCCCTCGATCTCACAGGTCTCCCCACCTTCTGTCGTCCCCCGGCGCAATGCCTCGGCATCGATGAGGACCAGGGTCTCGACCCGGGAGCGCCCCGGACCGCCCGATCCAGCTGACCAGGGGAGCCGGAGCCACCGGGGCCGTTGCCCGGACCGAAGCCGTTGCCCGGGCCGGGGCCGCCCGATCCGCTCGAGTTGGAGCCCGCACCGGCGCTGGCGCCCGATCCCGCGCCACCGCCCGCACCGGCGCCGGCCATGAATTCGAGGAAGACATCGAGCCGGAAGGCTTCGAGGGAGGTGAGATCCGTGGACCCCGCCGCCTTCCAGCGTGCCTTGGCCTCTGCTTCGAGCCTCGGTGCCACCCGGGCCCAGTGCACCTCGTCACAGAAGAACTCGCCTCTGACCCCGCCTTCGGGGCATTGGCGCGAGCGGAAGTGGCGCCGCTCGTGCACCCGCGTGCGCCGGGTGGCCTCGTCCTCCTTCTTGCGGGCGCCGGCCCGCAGCCGAGAAGCCGTGTCGCGCAGTTCTTGATGCGACGCCCCGCCCTCGGAAAGGTCCAACAGGGTCTTGGCACTCCCCGGGGCGGCCGCTTCGGCCTCCCCCAGCAGTTTGAGCTCTGCGGGCGAGAGCTCCCCCTCGTGGAGGGCCTTGGTCAGGTCCGGATCGCTCCGGGCCCGCTTGGCCGAGGCCAGCCGGTCCTTGGCGACAGAGGGAGACGAACCGGAGAGTGACCCGAGCCATGCCGCGGCCGAGCCATGGCCACCTTTGGCATGGGCCCCGGTTTCGACCACCCGCGGGGTCAACAGGGCAATCCCCGAGGCCGCCGCCTTCTCGCATTGGGCCAACAGGTCGACCAGCACCGCGGCTTCTTCGCCGGAGATGGACGAAGGGGAGAGACCACGCACCAGGGCCTGCAAGTCCGCAACCGAAGAGGCGAGCCTGCGCTGCAACCCGGCGAAGGCCGCACCGGCGGGGCGAGAACCGGCCAATGGGGCACCGGCGGGAGTCAGAGTGTCGAAGGCGGGGAGGGCCACACGAGCACCGTAAAGGAGGGGTGTATCACGGCCGGGAAAGTGCAGCCGGAAGGGGGGTTCATTGGCGACGCTCAGACGGGCAGATCGACCGATGTTCACCCGACCAGGGCGGCTTGTCCTTCCTCGTTCGTCGACAAGTCTGCGTCGCTTGTTATCAAGTCGGCGTCCCATTCCAGCCGGCTCGGGCGACGCTCGTCGCTCGGGAGGAAGTTGTCGTCCGGGAGCATCGTGGCGTCCCACTTGTCTTCGATACGGCCGTAGTGCCAGTAGAGAAGGGCCACCACCCAGGTCAGCACGAAGGCTCCGACGATCACGAAGCCGGCGGTGTTGATGTTGAAGTTCTGAAAGAAATTGAAGAAGGGATCGTTCAGGTTGGCCTCGGTGCCGATGAGCCCGAGGATCTCGATGGTGCCGATGAAGAAGGCGACAAAGACCGAGAGCCCGGTGATGGTCAAGTTGTAGAACACCTTGCGGAGGGGCTTGGCGAAGGCCCAGTCGTAGGCGAAGTTCATGAAACAACCGTCAATGGTGTCGAACAAGCTCATTCCTGCGGCAAAAAGAATCGGTAACGACAAGATGGCGTAGAACGGCAGTCCACCCGCCACGGCCGTTCCCGCCAGGACGAGAAGCGCCACTTCGGTTGCCGTGTCGAACCCGAGCCCGAAGAGCACACCGACGGGGTACATCTTCCATGGTGTGTCAATGCGCTTGGCGTAGCCACCGAAGAACCGGTTCATCAATCCCCGATTGTTCAGTTGGCGCTCCAACTCGGCGTTGTCGTATCGGCCCTGCTTCATCTCCCGGTAGACCTTGACGATCCCGATCATCACGATGAGATTGAGCGCGGCGATCAGGTAGAGAAAGCCCCCGGATACCGACGTGCCGATGATGTTGGTCGTCTTGTGGAGGCCCGAGCCTTCGTTTCCGACCTGCGAGTCCAGGGCCCGGAGGCCGAAGTTCAAAAGGACCGCCAGCAAGAACACGACGCTCGAGTGGCCTAATGAGAAGAAGAAGCCGACGCCCAGCGGTCGCTTTCCATCGGCGACCAGCTTCCTGGTGGTGTTGTCGATCGCCGCAATGTGGTCGGCGTCAAAGGCATGGCGCATACCGAGGGTGTAGGCCAGTACACCGGTGCCAAACCCGAAGAGCCCTGTTTTGGAGATGTGGTAGTGATGCCCGGCCGCCGCCGCCAGCATTCCCCACCCCAAGATGTTGAGACCTGCGATGACGAGAATCATCCCGCCGACCCGCAACCATTCCTTGGGAGTGAGACCGCTGCGAATTCTGGCTAATCGCGAAGGTGGGATCGTCGCGTACATCGCCGCCTGGGTCACATCGCCGCCTGGGTCACGTCCGCCTCCGCTGGATCGGTTCTGGGCACCGTACCCACTAATACGAACCAGACGCAACAACGAGATGTTTCTATTTCGTGAAGATCCTGGCGGGTTCCCATGGGGGAAACTCGCAGTTCATATCGCGGACACCGGGCGGATACCTCGGCTCCGTAGGCTTCGAGGTGAGGTGCATGATGCGGCTGACGGCATGACGAGTCCATCGCGGGATCAGGAATCCACGGACCCAATCGAATCCACGGACCCAACCGAATCCACGGACGCAACCGAATCCACGGACAAGTCGATAGACCCCGCGCTGATCAGGTTCCGCCCCGGCCAGCGGCACGAGGGCGACCATCCCATCCAATTCTGCACCATCCATGGGTATCGACGGGCTTTCGTCCATGCGGGAACAGGACCGGCGATACTCCTCATTCACGGCATCGGCGACAGCTCCGACTCATGGCGTCCCGTGATCGACCAACTGGCCCAGCACCACACCGTTGTCGCACCCGATCTTCTCGGCCATGGGCGCTCGGAGAAGCCGCGCGCCGACTACTCGGTCGCCGCCTATGCCAATGGCATGCGTGATCTGCTCAGCGTCCTCGAGATCGATCGCGCCACCGTGGTCGGTCATTCCCTTGGCGGGGGAGTGGCGGGGCAGTTCGCCTACCAATTTCCCGAGCGCTGCGAGCGGCTGGTCCTCGTCGGAAGCGGCGGTGTCGGCAAGTCGGTGAACCCGTTCCTCCGGCTGGCGGCCGTCCCGGGGGTCGAGGTCATGATGCCGCTGTTCGGCCTGCCTCCGGTACGTGCAGTCGGCAGATTCGCGGCGGACGTCCTGCACCGGCTCTCCACTCCCTTGGGTCGCGATGCCGAAGAACTTCTCGCTGTCTTCGATGCGCTCCCCGACACGGCCGCCCGGCGGGCCATTCTGCGCACGCTGCGTTCAGGACTGGATTGGCGGGGACAGGTGATCACGATGCTGGACCGGGCGTATCTCGCCGAGGGCCTTCCGACGTTGCTCGTATGGGGCCGCCACGATGCGGTCATCCCCCTCAGCCACGGCCAGCTCGCCCATACGGCCATGCCGGGTAGCGAGTTCGAGATATTCGACGATGCCGGACACTTTCCCCATCACGCCGACCCCGAACGGTTCGCCGCGCTCCTCAGCGCCTTCATCCGCCGCACCGCTGCTGCCCCGTTCGACCAAGAAGAGTGGCGGCGACGTCTACGCCAGGGCCCTCAGGGTGTCGAAGCCGAGACCGTGGTCGCACTGTCGCCGCTGCCCGGAGCGCACTGAGCCCCGGAGCGCACTGAGCCCCGGTTCCAGCCGGCACGCCCGGGTCTGCGATGATCTCTGCCATGCTTCGCCTGGTCCTGCCCAAAGGCTCGCTCGAGCGCGCCACCATGCAACTCTTCGAGGACGCCGACCTGGCCGTCTCGCGTGCCTCCGACGTGGCCTACCGGGCCACGATCGACGATCCCCGCATCGATGACGTGCGCATCCTGCGACCGCAGGAAATCCCGGCGTACGTGGCCGAAGGGTTGTTCGATCTGGGCATCACGGGACGCGATTGCGTCGAGGAGCGGGGGAGCGATGTGGTCTCGCTCGGCGAGTTGACGTACTCCAAGGCAACCAACAGGCCGGCCCGTGTGGTCCTCGCCGTCTCGAGTGATTCGCCGGTGAAGAGTCTGGCGGAACTGGCGGCGCTCCCCGGAAAATTACGGATCAGCACGGAGTACCCCGAGCTGACGCGCAAGGTCCTGGCGCGACACGGGATCGATGCGGACATTTCGTTCTCGTACGGCGCCACCGAGGCCAAGGTGCCCGAGATAGCGGATGCAGTCGTCGACATGACCGAGACCGGCAGCGCGCTGCGGGCCGCCGGGCTGCGCATCATCGAGACGCTCCTCGTTTCGTACACCGAGCTGATCGCCAACCCGACCGCGGCGGCGGATCCGGCCAAGCGCCATGCGATGGAGCAGATCATGACGCTCCTGCAGGGCACACTCGAAGCGCGCGGCAAGGTACTGGTCAAGCTCAATGTGTCGGCGGATCAGCTCGACGGCGTCCTCTCGGTGCTGCCGTCGATGCGGGCGCCGACGATCTCGGAGCTCTCGGGCGGCGGGGCGTTCGCGCTCGAAGCGGTCGTGGCGAAGTCGGATATCAACATCCTCATCCCGGCGCTGCGCGACAAGGGTGCGACGGACATCTTGGAGATCCCGCTCTCCAAGATCGTGCACTGACGACGACGACGGCGACGACTTTGGCTGGCCCCGTCCCCTCCCATCGACCTTTCTTCGGGCGGGTCACCTCGTTCGACGCCCGGCGCGGTCTCGGCACGGTGACCGATGCGGAGGGCTCGGCGTTCGACTTCCATGCCACCGCGATCCTCGACGGCTCACGTCGGATCGAACCGGGCACCGAAGTGAGCTTCGTGGTGACGCCGGGGCATCGCGGCCGCTACGAGGCGCTCGCGCTGGCGCCGATCGCATAGCCGCCGGCGAAGACCTCGAGCGCCGCATCGACACCGGCGCGGTCCCCGGTCGCCAGCAGGTCGAGCAGAAGCCCGCGCACCACGGCAAGCCCCAGGCGGGCGTGGACACGATCGAGCGCGAGGGCGTCGTTGGCGTCGAGCCAACTCCCGATCGCCTCGCCGAGCAGTGGGCGGACCTGCGCATCGCCCTGGAGGGCGCGGCCGTAGAGCGCGAAGAAGAGGCGCTCAAAGTCCGCTTGTGCGGGATCGGCGAGGAACTCCCACATTTCCCGGATCGAGGCTGCCTGACCGCCTATGACGGCGAGTTGCTCCCTGGCCCGGGCCTCCACGGCGCGCACGACTTCGACCAGGAGGCCGCTCTTGGAGCCGAAGTGGTACAAGAGCATGCGATGGCTGGTCCCGATGGCCGCGGCGATCTTGCGCAGGCTCATGTCACCGAGGCCGTCGACGACGAAGTGGTCCACCACCCGATCGACGAGCTTCTGCTTGGAGGTCCCGCCCGACATGTTCCAAATGGTACACTCGCTCCGGCGGCACAGGGACAGCACAGAGGATCGGAGGCGTCGTGGGACTGCAGGTGATCGAGCACGAACTGACAGCGAAGTCGCCTCCGGCGACGGTGTTCGCGCTGCTTCTCGACGGATCGACCTGGCCCTCGTGGTCGCCGATCGACTCCTTCGAATTGGCCGAGAAGGGCGATGGCGAGCCCGAGGGGGTGGGGGCTGTCCGCATCTTCCGCACGGGTCGGCACACGAGTCGGGAGCGGCTCAAGATGGTGAAACCCAACGAGAGGTTCTGCTACGAGCTGATCTCCGGATTGGCAGTGCGTGACTATGTCGCTGTCGTCAGGCTGGAGCCGTCAGGAGAGGGGACGAGGATCATCTGGCGATCGACGTTCCGCGGCAAGGTCCCCGGCACCGGGTGGATCTATCGCCGCCACCTGGGCGGATTCATCGGTTTGACGGTCAATGGCCTCGCTGCGGCGGCGGAGAGCCAGACGCTGGCCGGCCGCTAGTTCAGGGCCGCTAGTTCAGGGCGCTAGTAGGGCGACTAGTTCTGGTCGGCGCTGGCTGCGCTCTCCGCAGCCGCCCGCTCCGCCCCTTCCAGCTGGACATACGCCAGACGCAGCTGCGACAGCGCCTGCAGGAGGGACGGCTCGGCCTCGCCCAGTCGGCCCTTGACCGCCTCCAACAAGCCACCGAGGCCGTCGATGGCCAACCGGGCCTCGAAGAACATCGGAGGCGAGTTGGACAGATAGATCGTGGCCAGCTCGAATATCCCGTAGCAGTGGTTGGCCACCACGACCTCGGCCGGTGTCTGGGCCAGCTGCTGGCGCATGGCGTCCAGCTCGGCCTGGGCCTCGGCACTCAACGCGCTGCCGTCGCCCTCCGCGTCCCCGGGCCCCGGGGACGGAGGGGGTCCGGACGATGGAGGGCCCGATCCCGGGCGTCCCGGGGATCCGGCCGACCCGCCACCGCCCTCCTCTCTCGAGGGGAAGTGTTCGCCTGACGGTGTCCAGAGGCTGCTCATGCTGGTACAATAATGACCTTGAGTACATGGAAGCGGGGCCTCCGACCAGAAGGCCTCCACCTGGCCACACGTCCGCTCGTTGAGTGGCAGCAGTGCGCCAGGTCGAAGGTTTTTCGGCGCGGGCTCAGCCCGTTGGTCGACCTCGCTCCACCGAACGGCTCGCGGAAAGACCGCGGGCCCAAGTGAGAGGTGTGGTGCCGCATCGTCGCTGAAACAACAACTGAGCACCGGATCAATGATCGCATCCGTGCCCGTGAAGTCCGCCTGGTCGACCCCGATGGTGTGCAGTTAGGCATCAAGGCGTTGCCCGAGGCCTTGGCCATCGCCAAGGAGCTCGATCTGGACCTGGTCGAGGTGGCCCCTATGGCCCAACCTCCGGTCTGCCGGATCATGGACTTCGGAAAATTCAAGTTCGACGAGGCCCAGCGGGCCAAGGAGAGCCGTCGGAAGACAGTTCACGTCGGGATCAAGGAGATGAAGTACAGGCCGAAAATCGGGCCGGGAGACTTCGACACCAAGACCCGCCAGGTCGCCAAGTTCTTGAATGAGGGGCACAAGGTCAAAATCACGATCATGTTCCGTGGGCGTGAGGTGTATCACCCCGAGCACGGAAAACGGATCTTGGATCGCATAGCCGAGCAGATGGAAGGCATCGCCAAAATCGAGGCTGAGCCCAAGCTCGACAACCGCAACATGATCATGGTGCTTGCTCCCGACAAGCGGGCCCGTCAGGCCGCCGCGTCGAGGACAGCCAACCAACATCGCGGTGACAAGCAGTCCGCCCCGGCGACAGAGGCGGCGACACCAGCAACGACGACCAATGGAAGTGTGCCGGAGACCGGGGCCGTGGCCGCAGTGGCCAGTGAGCCGGTCACAGCAACAACGACCGACACCGCAGCAACGACCGACGACGCAGGAACAACCGAAGAGGGATGACGTAATGCCGAAGATGAAGACGGACAAGGGCGCTGCGAAGCGCATCAAAGTCACCGGCAGCGGTCGTCTCCGTCGTGGCCAGGCCTTCCGGGGGCACAACTTCGAGACGAAGAGCAGCGTACGTATGCGTCGTCTGGGTCGTGGCGCCGATGTCTCCAAGGCCGACGAGAAGTCGGTACGGAGAATGCTCGGCCTCTGAGCTGAGCACGCAGTAGCGAGAACGACGAGAAGAGAGGAGGACCCCCAGTGGCCAGAGTCAAGCGATCTGTACACGGCCGCAAGCATCACCGCGCCGTTCTGGAACAGGCGAAGGGGTACTACGGGAACAAGAGCCGTACATACCGTTCGGCCAACGAGCAGCTCATGCACTCGATGCAGTACGCCTTCCGGGACCGTCGCGCCCGCAAGGGAGACTTCCGCAAGCTTTGGATCCAGCGGATCAATGCCGGGGCCCGCGCCCACGGTATGAGCTACAGCCGCATGATCAACGGGCTGCACCTGGCCGGCATCGAGGTCGACCGCAAGGTCCTGGCCGATCTCGCCGTGAGCGATCCCGAGGCGTTCGGCGCTCTGGTGCTGGCCGCCCAGAATGCGTTGCCGGTCAACGACGCGTCGGCCAAGCCGTCCCCCAAAGAGCCGGCCGAGGTTCTTTCCTCCTGAGCCAACCGCTCGCGTTCACGCACCGGCGCGTACGTCGGGTGCGGGGGCTCCTCCAGAAGCGTTCGGCTCGCTGGGCCGAGCGCGTCTTCGTGGCCGAAGGGGTCGAACTTCTCCGTACGGCGCTCCGGGCCGGGGTGGGGGTCGAGTCGGTGTATCTCGCCCCCGAGGGGGCGGGGGACCCGCTGACCCGGGAGACCTGCGACCGGGCGCTCGACGCAGGGGCCCGGGTGTTCCCTCTGGCTCCGGGGGTGCTCGAACGGGTGGCCGACACGGTCACGCCGCAGCCGGTCCTGACCGTCCTGCCGATGCTCGACGTGCCGGTTCGCGAGGCCGGCGCCGACCCGGACCCCGCCGCACAGCCGCTGATCATCGTCCTCGTCGATGTCCGGGATCCCGGAAATGCGGGCACCGTGTTGCGGACGGCGGATGCCTCGGGTGTCAGCGCCGTCATGTTCAGCGGCGAGTCCGTCGACCCGTACAACCCGAAAACGGTGCGGGCCTCCGCCGGATCGATCTTCCACGTCCCCTTCAGCGTCCGGGCGGATCCGGCGGCCCTGGCGACCTCGCTCTCGGGCGCCGGCTATCGGACACTGGCCACCGTGGTCCGGGAGGGTCACGACTACACAACGCTTGACTGGTTGGTCCCGACGGCCCTGTTCTTGGGCAACGAGGCCTCCGGCCTGGACCCCGGCACGCTGCAGGCCATCGGCGGCGCCGTGGCCATCCCGATGGAGGGCCGCGCGGAGTCGCTGAATGTCGGCGTGGCCTGTGCCGTCCTCTGCTTCGAGGCGTTGCGGCAACGCCGGTCGTCTGGGCAGGGGCCGGTGGCATCTACCATTTCCGTCAGTGACTGAGCAGATCGAACAGATCGTCGAGGAAGGCGAGGCCGCGATCGCGGCGGCGGCGTCGACCGATGCCCTGGCGCAGGTGGAGACCGACCTGTTCGGGAAGCGCTCCGCCCTGTCGGGGGCCCATCGCTCGTTGGGCTCGCTCGACCCTGATGCCCGCAAGGAAGCGGGACGGCGACTGCACGAGGCCCGGGCCGCACTGGAGGGTCTGGTGGCCACCCGCCGGGTCACGCTGGCACAGTCCGAGCGGGTCGCGCTCCTCGCCGCCGACCGCCTCGACCTGACCGAGGTCATCCCCGAGCAGGTCACCGCGCCGCTCAGCCGTGGCCACCTCCACCTGGTGTCCCAGGCCCGGGACGAACTGGAGGACGTGTTCGTGGGTATGGGCTTCGTGGTCGCCGAAGGCCCGGAGGCCGAGACGGACTGGTACAACTTCGAAGCGCTGAACATGCCCCCGGCCCATCCGGCCCGCGGCATGTACGACACCATGTATCTCGACATCGGCGAACCCGAGACGGTACTGCTGCGCACGCACACCTCGCCCGTGCAGATCCATCTGATGGAGGAGGCGGTGCGCAACGGCACGCTGCCGATCCATGCGGTCATGCCGGGGAAATGTTTCCGCCTCGATACGCCGGACGCCCGCCACCTCCCCGTCTTCAACCAGATAGAAGGGCTCGTGGTGGACCGCGGCATCACGTTCGGTGATCTGGCCGGCACCATTCAGACATTCACCTCGGCCTATTTCGGGGAGGACATGCAGTCGCGGCTGCGCCCGGCGTACTTCCCGTTCACCGAACCGTCGGCCGAGTTCGAAATCACCTGTGCCATCTGTCGCGGCGAAGGTTGCCGTACATGTTCCAACATCGGATGGGTGGAGCTCGGCGGGTGCGGGATGGTTGACCCCGCTGTTTTCGCGGCGGTGGGGATCGACTCGGACGAATGGTCCGGATTCGCTTTTGGTTTCGGGATCGACCGGTTGGCCCTCATGCGTCATGAGATTCCGGACCTGCGGTCCTTTATGGAGAATGACATTCGCTTCCTGTCTCAGTTCTGAGACGGCCTCGCCTTCATCAAAAGCTCTAGAGAAAGACTGCCGTGCGCGCTCCACTCAGTTGGCTTCGTGACTTCGCCCCCTTCCCCGACGACACAGGGGTTCTGACCGCCGCGCTCGATGACCTGGGACTCGTCGTCGAGGGGATCGAGCAGGTCGGCGAAGGCCTCGAAGATGTCGTGGTGAGCCTGGTCACCGAAATCGATGCCATTAAGGGAGCCGACCGGATCCGCCGTATCGTCGTCGATGCGGGCCGGGGTCCGCTCGTCATCGTCTGCGGCGCCTTCAATTTCCAAGTTGGCGACCGGGTGCCCCTGGCTCCCGTCGGTGCGGTGCTGCCCGGGGGCTTTTCCATCGGCATGCGCAAAATGCGCGGTGTCGAATCCCACGGCATGTTGTGCTCCGGTCGCGAACTCGGGCTTTCCGACGATGGCGCCGGCCTGCTCGTTCTGGGCAACGAGATCGAGGCTCCTCCCGGAACGCCCCTCACCGAGGCGCTCGGGCTCAAGGCGGACACCGTGTTCGACATCACGGTGGAGGGCAACCGTCCCGACGCATGGTCTCTTTCGGGGATCGCACGGGACCTGGCGGCCCGACTGGGTCTCCCGTTCTCGTTGCCGGACCCACCGGCGCCGGTAGCGAGCGGCCGGCCGGTGTCGGAGGCGGCCAGAGCGGTGGTCGAAGACCCCGATCTCTGCCCGCGTCTGACGGTGTCCGTCCTGACCGACGTGGTGGTCGGACCCTCACCGGAGTGGATCGCGCAGCGGCTGACGTTGGCCGGCATGCGGCCCATCAACAACGTCGTCGACGCATCGAACTACGTCATGCTCGAGCGGGGCCAGCCCACGCACCCGTACGATCTGGCGCGCCTGGGCGGGCGGGGCCTGATCGTACGGCGCGCCCGGAAGGGTGAGACGCTCGAAACGCTCGATGGCGTCACACGGACGCTGGGTCTGCCCGGTCGCAGTCTGGGCGATACGGGTGAGGACTGCCTCATCTGTGACGGCGAGAACGTCGCCGTCGGTGTGGCGGGGATCATGGGTGGTGCCTCATCGGAGATCTCCGGGGCGACCACCGAGGTGTTGCTCGAGGCGGCGTATTTCACGCCGATGGCGATCGCGCAGACGTCCAAACGACTTGGTCTGCGCACCGAAGCGTCGGCCCGTTTCGAACGAGGTTGCGATCCGTGGGGCATCGACGCCGCCGTCAATCGGTTCGTCGAGTTGGTCGCGGAGAGCGTCCCTGGCCTGAAGGTGTGTGACGGTCTCCTCGATGTCCGCGGTGACGTGCCGGAGCCGTTCACGCTGGACGTGCCGATCGCACGTGTGCAACGCCAGATCGGTGTGGCGCTGACCGGAGACGAGATCGCCGCACTGTTGGACCCGATCGGCTTCACCACGGGCGTGGGGGACGGCCGGCTGGCGGTGCTCGTGCCCACGAACCGGCCCGATGTGCGTTTTGCGCCCTATGGGATCGACGACGTGATCGAGGAGGTGGCCCGGATGTTCGGGTACGCCAACGTTCCCCGGCACACGCCGACCTGGCCCCAACCCGGCCATCTCACCTCCCTGCAGCGGTCGCGACGGCTGGCGAAGAGCGTGCTCGCAGGTATGGGTGCTTCCGAGGGCTGGACCAATACCTTCGTTTCGGAGGAGTCACATCGTCGGGTGGGCCTGACCGGGCCGGCCGTACGGGTCTCGAACCCGCTGATCGCGGAAGAGCCGTTCCTCCGGCGCTCGCTCATGCCGGGACTGCTGAGTGCGCTGGCGTACAACGCCGGCCGCCGCCAGGGTGCCGTCAGGCTGTTCGAAGTCGGTGTCGTGTTCTCCCATCCCGAGGAGGGCTTCCCGCGTGTGGTCGAACGAAGTGGCGCCGGGGGTTCGCACACCGCGCTCCTCCCCGGCGAGCGGGAACTGTTGAGCGCGGTCTTTGCCTATGAGGACGACGACGCACGGAGCGCCACGGTGGCCTGGCACGTCCTGGCCGACGCTTTCCGGTTGTCAGGGGTGCGCCTGGTCGCACCCGACGAAGAGGCGCCGCTGCCGGGGCTCCACCCCACTCGATCGGCCCGCTTGGTCGTCCGGCCGTCCGACGGGAATCCCGGGCGCACGATCGGGGCGGTCGGCGAGATCGATCCTGATGTCGCGGCGAGCTTCGGGCTCGCCTCCCGCCGCATTGGATGGCTCGAGGTGGATCTGGGCCTTCTCTTCGACGGAAATGTGGTGCCCCGCAAAGCGATGGTCGCCGCTGCCGTGAGCCGCTTCCCCTCTTCGGACATCGACTTGGCGCTCGTCGTCGACGACGACATTCCGGCAGACGTGGTGACCGAGGTGTTGGCCACAGCGGCCGGCGAGCTCCTCGAGTCGGTGGCGCTGTTCGACGTGTACCGGGGCCCGGGGATCGCTGAGGGCACACGAAGCCTGGCTTTCCGGTTGCGGTTCTGTTCGCTCGACCACACGTTGACCGACGATGAGGTCGGCGAGTTGCGGAAGCGCTGTATCGACGCCGCGGCGAAGGAGTGCGGCGCGGCCCTGCGCTGACCCCCGGGCAGCGTTACGAGTCGAGGAAGCGCAATACCGCCAGGACCCGCCGGTGGTCGGACTGCGACACCGGCAGGTTGAACTTGGTGAAGATGTTGGCGACGTGCTTTTCGACCGCCCCTTCGGAGATGACGAGCTCTTCGGCGATGGCCGCGTTCGAGCGGCCCTCCGCCATGAGGGAGAGCACTTCTTTTTCACGTGCGCTCAGGACCGAGATGGAGTCCGTTTGCCGCGAGGCTCCCATCAACTGTGTCACCACCTCGGGATCCAACGCCGTGCCCCCCGAGGCGACTCGCTGCAGGGCCTCTACGAAGTCGCTGACATCGGCCACCCTGTCCTTGAGCAGATAGCCGATCCCCGCCGCGTCGTCGGCCAGGAGCTCGGCGGCGTAGCGCGTCTCGATGTACTGCGAGAACAACAGGATGCCCAGACCTTCGTGGCGACGACGGAGTTCGATCGCCGCCCGCAGTCCCTCGTCGGTGAAGGTCGGAGGCATTCGGATGTCGACCACCGCCACGTCCGGCCGTTCCCGTTCGATCGACCGCCGCAATGCATCGGCGTCGGCCACGGCGTCGGTAATGGTGAACCCGCGGTCGGCGAGAAGTTGGACGAGGCCGTCGCGGAGGATGGCCGAGTCTTCGGCGATGACGACGCGCAGGGGGCGGGGAGGAACGTTCACCTAGGCGTGCAGCGGGAGGTCCACGGTCACGACCGTCGGGCCCCGGGGCGGGCTGACGATGCCGAGTCGTCCGTCGACGGCATGCACCCTGTCGGTGAGGCCGACCAGCCCGCTCGATGACGACCCCATCCGTGCGAGCGAAGCGCCGCCGATGCCGTCGTCGCGCACGACCACCCGGAGCCAGCCTCCATGCTCCGCACACGAGATGCTGGCCCGGGATGCGCGGGCATGCTGGGTCACGTTGGCCAGGAGTTCGGCCACACAGAAGTAGGCGATGGCTTCAATGGCCGGGGTGGGCCGTTCCTGCAGGTTCATCGTCGAGCGCGGTGGGAACCGTGCAGCGAGCGGCCAGCGTCGAGAGTGCTCCCTCCAAACCCACGTCGAGTGCAGGTGGATGGATGCCCCGCGCCAGATCGCGAAGATCGACGATGGCCTCTTTCGCCCCTCGGTGCGCGTCGTTGACCAACTGACGCACCTGTTCGAGGTCGAGCACCGCATCGTCGGCGAGCTTCTCCTTGGCCATTCCCAGCCGCATGGCCAGCGCGACCAATTGGGCCTGGGTGCCGTCATGCAGGTCACGCTCAATTCGCCGCATGGCCGCGGCAGAGGAATCGACCGTCTGTGCCCGTGCCTGTTCGAGCGAGCGGACACGGATCGCGACGGGATCGGGTGCCAGCAGAACCCGCATGACCCGCCGGTCCAGACCGACCACTGCCCGAACCGCCCAGGGGGCAGCGAACAAGAGAAGGATCCCGACGAGGAAGATCCCGAGCCCGTGCATGAAGCCGATCTCTCCTCCGGCGAAAAGATCTGGCCCGAAGAAGATCCGGGGCAATCCGAAGACGCCCGGATTGTTCTCTGTCCGGCCCCATATCGGGAAGGTGATGCAGAAGAAGGCGTCCCACCAGACGCTGAAGGCGGCGAAAAGGCCCAGGAGTGCCAACGGCACCTTGACGACCACGTAGGCCATCGAGCGCCATCCGGTGCGGTCACGCAGCGCCGCCTGGAGCCAGCCGAAGAAACCCGGCCGGTGCACGAACGGTTCGGGGTCGTCGATCTCCTCGTTGAGGAGACCCCGGGCGAGTTGGCGGTGGAATCCGCCGATGCCCCGGGATCCGCGCACGGCGAGGGCGATGAGAGGGAAGCCGATGAACGTGATGGCCAGGACCACGCCCGCAAACAGACTGACGGCCACAAAGGCCATACCGACGGCCGCCAGGGGAATGCCGATCGTGAGAAACCAGAATTCCGACCAGGTTCTTTTGGCGAACGGCTCATGCAAGATGATGCGCGCCAGTTCCCGGGGGCGGTCCCCGGTCTTCTCGGCGACGCTTGCCGCCATCTCCTTCACCAATTCACGCACACGGACACCCGGATCATCGGCACGTTCCCCGGTCATGCGTCCCGCCGGTGCAGAAGGAGCATCCCGATCCCGAGGGCGACCGCGCAGTAGAGGCCCATCAGGGTGAGGCCGACGGCCGGGGAGACTTGACCTTGCTGGTGCTCGACGGTCGCCACCGAGTTGGCCAGCATCTGCAACGGGGTGAAGCGACCGGGGTTGCCGTGCGTGCTCAGCGGTTGGAGGAGTACGGGGAGGAGGAAGACGACTCCCACGAAGGTGGTAATAGCGCCAGCCGTGTGACGGATGATGACGCCGAGACCCAGACCGAACATACCCAAGAGTGCCAGATAGGCCCCCGACATGAGAAGCGCGCGCAGCACCCCTGGATCCCCGAGAGAGGCGATCGGCGCATTTCCCGAGAGGATGGCTCGACCGGTGAAAAAACAGGCAAAGGCCAGAATCTCGCTCACAGCGAGGGAAACTGCGGCGATCACGAGCACTTTGGCCCCCAGTAACAACGGTCGCCGAGGTAGAGCGGCCAGGGAGGAACGGATGGTCCCGCTGCCGTACTCGCCCGTGATCATCAAGATGCCGAGCAGACCGATAGTGAGTGATCCGATCGCGAGCCCGGTCAGAGACTGATTCGTCGCGTCAAAGCCCTGGTGCAGCAGCGCGTGCGCCTTGAGATGGATATTGCTGGTCGCGAGAACGGTCACCAGCAGGGTGCCGATGATGGTCGCGAGCAACGTCCAGGTGGTCGAGCGCAGGGTCCGGAGCTTGGTGAACTCGGCGTGGACCGCCTGCCGTATGCCGTACCTTCCTTGGGGGATGGATTGTGGCAAGAGTGTGGTCATATTCGTTCCTTACGGTTTAGTGCGAGCTCGAATGCGCATCGAGGGTCCCGGCCCCGGAGCGGTACTCCACCGCATCGTGCGTGAGTTCCATGAATGCGTCCTCGAGGGAGCCCTTCAGGGGGAGAGCTCGTGGAGCGTCAGGATGCGATCGGCGGCCAGCTCGCCGATTTCGGCTGCGCTCAACCCCGTGGCCACGATCGAACCGTCGGCCTCGACGTTCGCCCCCGCGCCGGCATCGTTGAGTGCGGCGACGAACAACTCGGTCATCGGCGTGACGACGCGTACGGCATCGAGCGCGCTCTGGGCCGTGAATGCGCTCACGCTCGTCTCCGCGATCAGGGTGCCGCGGCCGATCACGACGAGTCGGTCAGCGGTCAGCGCCATCTCGTTGATCAGATGGCTCGAGACGAACACGGTCCGTCCCTCGGCGGCCAGGTCGCGCAGAAGGAACCGGGCCCACCGGATCCCTTCAGGGTCAAGCCCGTTGATGGGCTCGTCGAAGAGCAGGACACCCGGATCTCCGAGAAGGGCGGTGGCGATCCCGAGCCGCTGCCCCATGCCGAGCGAATACTTCCCGGCCCGCTGATGCGCCACATCGGTGAGCCCGACGATGTCCAGGACCTCGTCGATGCGGGAGCGGGCGATGTCGTTGGACTTCGCCAGAAAGAGGAGGTGGTCATAGGCACTTCGTGCCGGGTGGTACGCCTTGGCATCCAACAGGGCCCCTACCTCGCGCAAGGGCCACCCGAGTTCCTTGTAACGCCTTCCGTTCACCAAGGTCGTCCCTGCGGTCGGATTGTCCAGCCCCATGATCATGCGCATGGTGGTGGATTTGCCCGAGCCGTTCGGGCCGAGGAAGCCGGTGACCACCCCCGGCGTTACCTCGAAACTCAAATTGTCGACGGCCAGGGTGCTGCGGTAGCGCTTGGTCAAACCCTTCGCAACGATCATGTATGCAAGGTACGGAATTCGCCCGCAGATGAACATGTCGCTGACCGGCGTCTCAGACTGGGGCTAGCACCCCTCCTTCGACGGGGTGCTGTCCGGAGCCGCCCGTCCTCGGAGGCCTTCAGGCGGGCTAATGAGCCAGGTCCGGATCAGCAAGGCCGAATGAGCAGGGCCGTATCAGGCGAGCGGCGCGTGACACACCGCCTCGATGTTGTGCCCGTCCGGATCGCGGACGAAGGCCCCGTAGTAGTTCTCGTGATATTCGGGAAACACCCGTGGCGCATTGAGGATTTCGGCGCCGATAGAAACTGCGGCCTCGTGGAAGGCGTTGACGGCGTCACGGTCGGAGGCCCGGAAGGCCACATGGAGTTCCCGGTCTTCATCCCGTTGCGCGGGCGATAGCCAGAACGAACCGGGCTCGGGCCCGAAGAACCCTACGGCCGGCCCGTCAGTGGCGCGAGAGGTGATGCCCAACGGGGAGAGCACGGCTTCGTAGAAGGCTCGACTCGTGGGGACATCGGTGACCTGGAGGGAGACGTGGTCGATCATGGCTCCAGGATCGCACGACGCTCGGGCAACGGGCAACGGGCAACGGGCAAAATGAACGGTCCGGGGTAATGTCCGTCGGATCGCCTTCGTTCAAGTGGCGAACGCAAACGACGCCGGAGTGAGGGGGGAGTATGACAGTGCTCGAGCAGAAGGTAATTGTCGTGGCAGGAGGTGCGACGGGAATCGGCGCAGAGACGGCACGCCAACTCGTGGCCGCCGGTGCCCGTGTCGTTGTCGGCGACATCAATGAAGACGGTGGGCGTAGGCTCGTTGACTCCATCGGTGACGGGGCGCGGTTCGTCGGTTTCGACATTTCGGACGAGGACTCGGTCAGAGCGCTCATCGACGGCGCGGTTGCCACGTACGGTTATCTCGATGGACTTTTTTCGAACGCCGCCGATCTCAGCTCCGGGGTGCTCGGGAACGACACCGACATCGTCTCGATGGACAGCGAGACGTGGCACCGGAGCCTGGCCGTCGATTTGACGGGGTTCTTCTACACGGCTCGCCACGCCGTACCGCATCTCCTCCGCGGCGGAGGTGGTTCCATTGTGGTCACCAGTTCGGCAGCGGCGTTCGCGGGTGGGTCGACCCGACCGGCCTATGCGACCTCGAAGGCGGGCCTGGGCGCGTTGGTTCGTCACATCGCCAGCCGATGGGGTACGGAGGGGATCCGCTGCAACGCCGTCGCGCCCGGCTTGGTGCTGTCCGACGAACTGCGTCCGAAGGTGCCGGCCGAACGCCAAGAGGCCTACCTGTCATCCCAACTCCTGAACCGATTGGGCGAACCCCGCGACATCGCCGCCATGGTCACGTTCTTGTTCTCGGATCCGGCGGAGTGGATCACGGGCCAGATCTTCGGAGTCGACGGCGGAATGGTCCTGCGTTAGATCAGCCGGTATGTCGCGAGGAGGACGCCGGTCGTCGTGCTCACGATGTCCACCAGCTGCAGCGCAGCCAAAGATCCCTTTTCGCTGAAGAGCCGGCGGCCCGCGCCGAGTGCCAGAGGGTGGATGGAGAGAAAGAACTCATCGACGAGGTTCTCCCGCATGAGCGTCTCGACCAGCACGCCGCTGCCCAGAACGCCGAGGTCTTGATCCAGATTTTTAAGGCGTGCGACGGCCCCGCCCACGTCGCCCTCGAGGAGCGTGCTGTTATGCCAAGGCAGAGGGTTCGTCAGCGTCGTGGAGGCGACATACTTCTGGCGATTGTTGAGGACCTCGGTAAAGGGATTGTCCGTTCGGCTGGGCCAGACGGCGGCGAAGTCCATATAGGTACGCCGACCCGGGAGAAGTGCGCCGTCGCGAGCCGTACGCTCCGCCATCACCCTCGCCATGACCTCGTCGCCGTACGGTAAGGCCCACCCGCCGTGTTCGAAACCGCCCCGGCGATCTTCGTCCGGGCGGGCGGGTGCTTGCATGACGCCGTCCAATGTCAGATTTCGATGACGACGAGCTTGCCCATCGCGATCTCCTCTCGGTCATCACCAGTTCTACCCAGCCGATCTCCCCAGCGGACCCGTGCGCACAATGCCCTGCTCCCGGCCCCTTGCCTTCAAGCGCTTGAGGTATGTCATCCTTCCGGTATGGCAGCCTTTACTATCCAAGATGTCGCCCGACGCAGCGGGCTGAGCGAGCCGACGCTGCGCTATTACGAGCAGGTCGGGCTTGTCGGCCCGATCCAGCGCGACGAGAAAAGCGGACATCGGCGCTACTGCACCGAGGACCTCCACACGCTCGAGGCGCTCTCGTGTCTGCGTTCAGTCGGGGTGGGCATCGAAGACATGCGCACCTACCAGGCCAACCTCGCACGGAGGCACGAAACGGCAGCAGAGCAGCGTGATCTGCTGTTGCGCCATGCGGAGCGCATTGAGGCGGAGATCGTCGCCCAGCAGGCGCGACTGCACTACCTGCGCACCAAGGCTGCACTGTGGGACGCCCGTGACCGGGGCGATACGGAGGCAGAGGCCGCAGCCATGCAGCCTTTCGTGCGACGCGGCACGTGCCCTGAGGGCACTGCCATGAGCCCGGTCCTGGTCACCGGCGGGTCGGGGTATGTAGGCACGCAGTTGATCGCTGCGCTGCTGCGGGCCGGGAATCCGGTGCGCACGACGGTGCGGTCACCGGCGGCTCATGGCGATGAGGTGCGTGCGGCTGTCCGCCGCGGTGGCGCCGACGATGCCGCTTTGGAGATCGTCGGCGCGGACCTGACGTCGGACGACGGATGGGCCGCCGTCAGCGCCGGGTGCGACGAGGTCCATCACGTCGCCTCGCCCATTCCGCACGCACAGCCGGACGACCCCGACGAACTGATCATCCCGGCACGGGAGGGGACGCTGCGGGTGCTGCGTGCGGCGCGTGACGCCGGCGCCCGGCGCGTCGTGCTGACATCGTCGTTCGCAGCGATCGGCTACACACCCAAGCCGGGTTCCGAGTTCACCGAAGAGGACTGGACAGATCCCGACACCCCCGGTTTGGCGCCCTACCCGCGTTCCAAGGCGATCGCCGAGCGTGCCGCATGGGACCTGATGGAGAGCGGTGGCGGCGCTACCGAATTGGTCGTGGTCAATCCGACGTTCATTCTCGGGCCCACCCTCACCACCGTGCTGCGGTCGTCGATGCACGTGATCAAGATGATGCTCGACGGAACCATGACCGTCGCGCCCCGAGCCCGATTCGGCGTCGCCGACGTGCGCGATGTGGCTGACCTGCACATCCGGGCCATGGCTTCGCCCGAGGCCGCGGGGAAGAGATACCTGGCGCTGGCGGACGGCCCGACGACGAGCTTCCTCGAGGTGGCCAACGTTCTGGGTCGCCGGCTCGGCCCGTTGGCTGCGAAGGTGCCGACCGAGGAGGCGCCGGGGGAGGACCTCCCGAGGCCGATCATTCACAATGACCGAGCCCGCAACGAGCTCGGGTGGCGTCCCCGCCCCGTCGAGACGACGATTGTGGAATCGGCGGAGAGCCTGCGCTCGCTGGGCCTCCTGGGGTAAGGGCCGACAGATAGGGGCCGGACGAGTAGGGGCCGACGGGAACATGGCAGTGGGCGCTCTGTAATAATTTTGGCTCTCCTGACATATTCGTGGGTCCGTTACACATCCGTGGGGCCGTTGACCTGCGGGTAGGGCCAAGATGGCCGGGTGTGCTGGGCTTGATGCCTCTCGCTCCCCTGGCGGAGAGGGCTTGTCAAGGGACGCCGCAGGCGAGGCCGGACACGAGTGGCCGGCCGACCCTTTACGAGCCCGTTGGTTCACTCTGCCCCAGTCACGATTGAGCTGGTCAGCCGCCCTGCGGCTGGCCTAGTTGCCGCCTTTTCGCCTATTCCGTGAGCCGGGACGTAGAGGGTGGAGTCACCCGCAGATATTTCACAAGAGGCTCGGCGGGTCTCTAAAAGGAAGTCAACCGCTAGAGGTCTAGCGTTGGGTTTTGACAAGTCCCGCGCCCCCTTCGCCAGAGGTCTACTGATGCATGAGTATGCGAGTATATGTATACTGATGCGATGAAGGCGGGCATTGTCGGGGCGTCGGGCTACACCGGAGTGGAGCTGCTCCGGCTCCTGGCCGGCCATCCTGACATCGACGTGGCCGTGGTCACGGCCCATACGCATGCCGGACAGGTGGTCGGTGAGCACACTGCGTCGTTGGCCGCCGCCTACCCCGGCCTGGTCTACGAGGCGGCCGGCCTGGAGGGTCTCGACGGGCTCGATGTCGTGTTCTGCGCCCTGCCACACGGGGAGTCGCAGCGGATCGTGCCCGCCCTGCGGGAGCGGGTCGGGCGTGATCGTGGATCTGGCGGCCGACTTCCGGTTGCGGGACGCGGCGCTCTATCCCACCTGGTACGGCGAGGAGCATGCTGCGCCGGAGCTGTTGGCCGAGGCCGCCTTCGGGCTGCCCGAGTTGTTCCGGTCCGGGCTCGAGGGGGCGACGCTTGTCGCCGCGGCCGGTTGTTATCCGACCACGGCCGGTCTCGCACTCGCCCCGCTGCTCCGGGCCGGCCTGATCGAACCGACTGGCATCATCGTCGACGCTGCCTCCGGGGTCTCCGGCGCCGGCCGCGGGGCGAAGGAATCGCTCCACTTCGGCACCGTCGACGAGGACTTCGTGGCCTACGGCCTGCTGCACCATCGGCATACGCCCGAGATGGAGCAGATCCTGGGGGCACAGGTGCTGTTCACACCGCATCTCGTCCCGATGGTCCGGGGGATCTTGGCCACGTGTTACGCCCGCCCCGTGGCCGGGTCGGGGGCCGGGGCCGGCATCACCACGACCGATGTCATGGACGCGCTCCACGAGGCCTACGACGACGAGCCTTTCATAGTGGTGGCAGACGCGCCGCCGTCGACGAAGGCCACGGCCGGGTCCAACTGTGCCCACGTGACGGCCAGGGTCGACGAGCGCACGGGTTGGGTGCTCTCGCTGTGCGCCATCGACAACCTCGTCAAGGGTGCGTCGGGCCAGGCCGTCCAGTGCGCCAACATCGCCCTGGGGCTTCGCGAGACGACCGGGTTGCCGTTGGTCGGGTTGTACCCGTGAGCGTCACCGCACCCGAGGGGTTCGTCGCCGCAGGAGGCTCAGCAGGGATTAAGGCGGCCGGCGCGCCCGATGTGGCGGTAGTGACAACCGATCACGGTCGGGCCGTACCGGCGGCCGGCGTCTTCACGAGCAATTTGGCGGCGGCGGCACCGGTGCAGATCAGCCGGGCCCACCTGGCGGCGACCGGGGGCCGGGCCGCCGGCGTGATTCTCACGTCGGGCAATGCGAATGCGGCGACCGGAGAGCCCGGCCGTGAGGCAGCGACCCGCTTGTGCGGTGCCGTGGCCAGCGGCATCGACGCGCATGTGCACGAGGTCCTGGTCTGCCAGACCGGTCTGATCGGTATTCCGTTCCCGCTGGCACAGGCCGAGCCGCACCTCGCCGAAATCGTGGCGGCGAGGCGTGGCAACGCGGAGTCAGCGGCGGCGGCGGCCCGGGCCATCATGACCACCGACACCGTGCCCAAGACGGCATTCGTCAAGGGGGCCGGGTTCACGGTGGGCGCCATGGCCAAGGGCGCGGCCATGCTGGCACCCAACATGGCGACGATGCTGGCGCTGTGCACGACGGACGCCGCTGCGACACCCGAGCTGTTGCGCACGGCGCTGCGGGCCGCGGTTGACGTCTCCTTCAACGTCATGTCGGTGGACGGCTGCACGTCGACCAACGACACCGTGCTGGTGCTGGGGAGCGGGCTCGCGGCGGAGCCTTCGCTCGCGTCGCTGACAGCGGCGCTGAGCGAGGTCTGCACCTCGCTGTCGGAGCAGATGGCCGACGACTCAGAAGGGACGACCAAGGTGGCGCACATCCGCGTGGTGGGCGCCGAGAGCGACGGTGCGGCACACGTTGCGGCGCGCAAGGTCGCCGACTCCATGCTCGTGAAGTGCTCGTTGAATGGTGAGGATCCGTACTGGGGACGGGTGGTCAGCGACCTCGGTTCGGCCGGCGTGGCCTTCGACATCGACAAGGTGTCGGTGTCCTATGGCCCGACCGTTGTCTGTGCGGGCGGCGTGGCGGCGACCCACGACGCGGAGGCCGTGAAAGCCCACCTGGCGGGCAGGCACATTGAGATCACGTGCGATCTCGGCTTGGGCAATGGATCGGCCGCAGTCCTGGGCACCGACCTCGGTTACGGCTACATCGACGAGAACCGGACGACGTCATGACGGTTCCCCACGGCCGCGACTTCATCCCGTTCCCCGCACCCGAGCCCCCGAAGTCTCTGAAGGGTCCGCTCCCCAAGAACACCCGGGCGCAGCGCGCCGCGGCGCAGAACACCGCCTCACTCCTCGTCGAGGCACTGCCGTACATCCAACGTTTCCGGGGCAAGATCGTCGTCGTCAAGTACGGCGGCAATGCGCTGAACGGCTCAGCCGGGGGCTCCGACGACGCCCTGGCCTCGTTCGCCCAAGATGTGGTGCTGATGCGCGCCGTCGGCATCCTGCCGGTGGTGGTGCACGGTGGCGGGCCCCAGATCGGCGAGCTCATGGGACGCCTGGGCAAGGTCACGGAGTTCCGCGACGGGCTGCGGGTCACCGATGCCGAGACGCTCGATATCGCCCGCATGGTCCTGGTGGGGAAGGTCAACCGGGACATCGTCTCGGCCATCAACGTGCACGGACCGCTCGCCGTCGGCATGTCGGGCGAGGACGCCAACCTCATCACGGCGGCGCAGAGCCACGTCGATCTGGGCTTCGTCGGCAAGGTGGCCGTGGTCGACCCCACCATGCTGCAGCGGCTGGTGGCCGAAGGGATCATTCCGGTGGTCGCCACCATCGGGGCCGATGCCGCCGGGCAGGCCTACAACATCAATGCGGACACCGTGGCGGGCGCTCTGGCCGAGGCGTTGCAGGCCGAAAAGCTGATCTTTCTCACCGATGTCGAGGGGCTGCGGGTCGTGCCGGACGATCCCACCACGCTCATCCACCAGGCCAACCTCGACGTGGTCGAGGAGATCTTGCGCGGCGGGGGAGCGGTCGGCGGCATGAAGCCGAAGATCGAGGCCTGCGCCACGGCCGTGCGCGGCGGCGTGGCCCGGGCTCACATCCTCGACGGGCGCGTTCCCCATGCGTTACTGCTCGAGCTCTTCACCGACTCGGGTGTGGGCACGATGGTGCTCCCGTGACCGATGTCACCGCGCCGTCCGACCGCCGGGCCCTCATGCGCACCTACGCCGAGCCGCCGGTCACTTTCGTGCGGGGCGAAGGGACGTACCTCTTCGATGCGGCAGGGAAGAGCTACCTCGACTTCATCACGGGTCTGGCTGTGGTCTCGCTCGGACATGCGCACCCCGTCGTGGCCGATGCCGTGGCGACCCAGGCCCGGACACTGACCCATGTGTCGAATCTCTACGGCAACACGTTGGGGCCCGAGGTTGCGCTGACGATCGACCGCTTGATCAACGGCGGGACCGGTCAGGCCGGCGGGCAGGTGTTCTTCACCAACTCGGGGGCCGAGGCCAACGAGTGCGCCCTCAAACTCGCCCGGCGTTGGGCCGGCGGTGGCCGCCACGTGGTCATCAGCGCGGACAACTCGTTCCATGGGCGGACCCTGGCCACGCTGACAGCGACCGGACAGCCCGAAAAACATCTGCCCTTCCTTCCCTTGCCCGAAGGTTTCATCCATGTCCCCTACGACGACGTGGCGGCGCTCGATGCGGCGCTCGATGCGGAAACCGTCGCGGGCGTGCTCCTCGAGCCGCTGCAGGGTGAGGGTGGGGTCATGGTGCCGAGCTCCGATTACCTGGGCGCCGTGCGCGCCCTGTGCACGGAGCGCAACGCACTGTTGATGCTCGATGAGGTGCAGACCGGCCTCGGTCGCACCGGCCATTGGTTCGCGTTCCAGGCACAAGGTCTCGAGCCCGACGTGGTGACGATCGCCAAAGCGCTGGGCAACGGCATGCCCGTCGGCGCCTGCTGGGCCCGGGCCGAGGTGGCGGCCGCGTTCGGGCCGGGCGACCACGGCTCGACATTCGGGGGCCAGCCGCTGGCCATGGCCGCGGCGAGAGCCACCCTCGCGGTGATGGAGGCCGAGGACGTGTGCGGCCGGGCGCAACACGAGGGAGCGCGCCTTGCGGCGGGATTGGCGGCGCTCCCGGGCGTGGTGTCGGTGCGAGGAGCCGGCCTGTTGCTGGCGGCCCAATTGAGCGAGCCGATTGCCAAGGAGATCGCGGCGGCTGCGCTGAGCGCGGGATTACTCGTCAACCCGGTCCGTTCCGACGCCGTCAGGGTGGCGCCGCCGCTGCTGGTGAGCGACCAGGAAGTGGATGCCGCGCTGGCCATTCTGGCCGAGGTGATGGCCGACCATGCCTGATCTCTTCGACGTCGACGACCTCTGGCCCCACGGCTATGACCGCGTGCTCGAGCTGGCCACGAAGGGGGACGCGGGCCGGGTGCTCGAGGGCAAGGGTGTCGCCCTGCTCTTCGAGAAGCCGTCATCCCGCACGCGCAACTCCACCGAAATGGCGGTGGTCGGGCTCGGCGGGCACCCGATCTACATACAGGGAGCCGAGGTCGGCCTCGATACGCGCGAGTCAGCCGAAGATGTCGCCCGCACCTTGGGTTGCTACCACCGGATTGTGTGTGCGCGCGTTTTCGATCACGACACGCTCGTGCGTATGGCCTTCGCCCTCGAGAGCAGCGGCTTCGACGTGCCCGTCATCAATCTCCTGTCCGACGAGGCGCATCCCTGCCAGGCCATCGCCGACGTGATCACACTGCGCGAGGTGCTCGGTCCGCTGCGGGGCCAGGTGCTGGCCTACATCGGTGACTCCAACAACATGTGCCGCTCGTTGGTCAAAGTGGCGCTCATGGAGGGCATGGATGTGCGGGTCGCCTCCCCTCCCGAGTACTCGTTTTCGGTGGAGGAACTCGACCGCCTCACCACGTTTTCGGACCACGTCGGCCGCGGCGGCATCCTGCACGCGACCAACGATCCCGAGGTCGCCGCCGGGGGAGCGGACGCGCTCTATACGGACGTGTGGACGAGCATGGGGCAGGAAGAGGAGATGGTGATCCGCCGCGCTGCGTTCGCCGCGCTACACCATCGACGACGCGCTGCTCGCGGTGGCCGAGCCCGACGTCGCGGTCCTGCACTGCCTGCCGGCGCATCGGGGCGAGGAGATCTCGGCCTCGGTCCTCGAAGGATCGCACAGCGTGGTCTGGCGGCAGGCGGCGCATCGGCAGACAGCGATGCGGGGGATTCTGGCCTGGGCGGTGGAAGAATCGTGACCGAGTCGCTCCAACGGGGTCGTCTGACGAAGAACCAACGTCAGCACAGGATCACCAAGCTCCTCGAGTCGCAGCCGGTGACCAGCCAGGGGCAGCTCGTGGCGCTGTTGGCCGAGCAGGGCATCGACGCGACACAGACGACGGTGTCGCGCGACCTCGAAGACCTGGGTGCGGTGAAGGTGAGGCTGCCCGGTGGCGACACGGCCTACGCGCTCCCGGAGTTGCCGGTGCACCAGATCGCCCCGGAGGACCACCTGCGCCGGGTGCTGGGGGAGTGGGTGGTCGAGGTGGCGTACTCGGGCAACCTGGTGGTGCTGCGCACGCCTCCGGGTTCGGCCCATGTCGTAGGCTCGGCGCTCGATCGGAGCGGGCTGGACGCGGTCATCGGGACGGTGGCCGGGGACGACACGGTCCTCGTCGTGGTGGATGAGGAGTTGGGGGGGAAGGTGATGGCGGCACGTCTGGGTGACGTGGCCGGCATCGCGCAAGGGACGGATCTCAACGGGACAGGAAGGGACTGACCATGGCGGAGCGAGTGGTATTGGCCTACAGCGGAGGCCTCGATACGTCGGTGGCGGTGCGTTGGCTGATAGAGAACGAGGGCGTCGAGGTGATCGCGGTCGCGGTCAACGTCGGGCAGGCTGCCGACCGCGGTGGCGAGGACTGGGATGCCATCCGCACCCGCGCGCTGTCCGCCGGTGCAGTCGAGGCCGTGGTCGTCGACGCCCGCACGGAAATGGCCGAGCAGTTCTGCGTCCCGGCCCTGCAGGCCAACGCGCGCTACGAGGGGAAGTACCCGCTCGTCTCCGCGTTGTCGCGTCCGGTCATCGTGCGCCACCTGGTGGCCGAGGCCCGACGCCACGGCGCGACCGCGGTGGCCCACGGCTGCACCGGGAAGGGGAACGACCAGGTGCGCTTCGAGGTGGGCACACGCTCGCTGGCGCCGGACTTGAACATCTACGCACCGGCGCGGGTGTGGGGTCTCAGCCGCGAGGACTGCGTCGAGCTGGCGGCCAAGTGGGAGATCCCCATCACGGTGACCAAGGAAAAGCTGTACTCGATCGACGACAACCTGTGGGGCAAGGCGATCGAGTGCGGTGCCATTGAGGACCCGTGGGCCCCCGCACCCGACGACGTGTACACCTTGACGCGGGTTACCGAGACCGAGCCGGTGGAAGTCATCATCGGCTTCGACGCCGGCGTGCCCGTCTCGCTCGACGGCGAGTCCTTGGATCCCGAGCCGCTCATCGCCAAGCTCAGCGGCATTGCCGGCAGTCGCGGCTTCGGACGACTCGACATGGTCGAGAACCGCAGGGTCGGGATCAAGAGCCGCGAGGTCTACGAATGCCCGGCTGCGCTTTCGCTGATCATCGCTCACGCCGATCTGGAGGACCTGACGCTGGAGCGGGACCTGCACCACGAGAAGGCGCGCCTCGAGCCACGTTGGTCCGAGCTCGTCTACGACGGACTCTGGTTCTCGCCGCTCAAGTCGGCACTCGATGCGTTCATCGCAGAGTCCCAACGTCACGTCACCGGTGAGGTGCGACTGCGCTTCGCCGCCCCCGGTACCTGCACCGTGGTCGGGCGCCGCAGCCCGGTGGCGTTGTATGACCACGACCTCGCGACCTACGACTCGTCCGACTCGTTCCGCCACGCCGATGCCGAAGGGTTCGTCCGCCTGTGGGGTCTCGGTGTGGCGACGTGGTCGGCGCGGCAGGGCCCCGGCGCCGCTGCCGGTGACCCCGGCGCGGCCAGTGACCCCGGAACGGCCGCCGCGAGCGGGACGTCGACGGGCGAGTCATGACACTCTGGAAGGGTCGCATCTCGACCGGCATGGCCGACGCGGTGGCGGCGTTCACGGTCAGCCTTCCCTTCGACAAGGTGCTCGCGCCCGACGACCTCGTCGGCTCGAGAGCGCACGTCAAGGGCCTCGGCAAGGTCGGCATCCTGACCGACAGCGAAGTCACGCAACTGCTCGACACACTCGACCTGGTCGAAGAGGAATTCGCCACGGGTGTGTTCGTGTTCGAGGACGCCGACGAGGACATCCACACGGCGGTCGAGCGCCGGGTGACGGAGCTGGCCGGCGAAGCCGTCGGTGCCAAGCTGCACACCGGGCGCAGCCGCAACGACCAGATCGCCACCGACCTGCGGCTGTGGTGCCGCCGCTCGCTGGTCGGGGTGGCCACCGAGGTCATGGCACTCCAGGACGTGCTGGCCCAGCGTGCCCGCGAGGCCGCCGACGTCTACCTGCCCGGCTATACGCATCTGCAGCGGGCCCAACCCGTCCTGCTCGCCCATCACCTGCTGGCCCATGGTTGGGCGCTGGCGCGTGACGTGGACCGGCTGTTGGTGACGGTGGACCGGTTGAACATCTCGCCGCTGGGGGCGGGAGCGCTGGCCGGGTCATCCCTCCCGCTCGACCCCGACTTCGTGGCGGCAGAGCTCGGCTTCCACGGCCGCTTCGAGAACTCGCTCGATGCAGTGTCGGACCGTGACTTCGTCGCCGAGGCACTCTTCGACATCGCGCTGCTCGGTGTGCACCTCTCGCGCCTGGGGGAGGAGCTCGTCCTGTGGTCGACCGAGGAGTTCGGCTTCTGCACCCTCGACGACGCCTACGCCACCGGGAGCTCCATGCTGCCGCAGAAGAAGAATCCCGACGTGGCCGAATTGTCGCGGGGCAAAGCAGGTCGGCTGATCGGTCACCTCAATGCCGTGCTGATCACCCTCAAGGGGCTGCCCTTGGCTTACAACCGCGATCTGCAGGAGGACAAGGAACCGCTCTTCGATGCCGTCGTGCAGGTTTCGCGTGCTCTCATCGCCCTGCGCGGTGTCTACGACACCGTCACGTGGAACGAGGAGCGCATGCAGCGCGCCGCCGATGGCCCGGCTGCCGCCGCCATCGATCTGGCCGAGATGCTGGTCGAGCAGGGCATGCCTTTCCGCCAGGCCCACGCGCTCGTCGGTGGCATGGTGCGCGACTCGCTCGAGCGCCACGTGCCCCTGGTCGAGCTGGTGGCGGCGCACCCCGCTCTGGGAGACGCCGCGGTCGAGCTCCTCGAGCCCGGTGTGGCGGTCACCCGTCGGCGCACCCCCGGCGGGGCCGGTCCGGGACCGGTCGCGGATCAGATGGAACGCTTCTCCCGGCGCCTCGAGGTCGACCGCACCCGCTTGGCGCAGTGGCCGGTGAGGTAGTCGTCCCGGCCGGCGAAGGCCGGGCGGTACATGTCAAGCGGGACGAGGTGTTCCGGCTGATCGACGTGGACGGCGGCCAGGTGGCTGACCTGTTCGCCTTCGTCGAAGCACCGGCTGACGCCGCACCGGCTGACGCCGCACCGGCTGACGCCGCACCGGCTGACGCCGGCCTGCTCTCCGAGTGGATGAGCGCGGAACACACGAGACCCGGTATCAAGCGGCTGTTCCCGCGTCCGGGCGACGTCGCTCTGACGAATCGGCGCCGCCCGATCCTCCGGCTCGAGGACGACACATCGCCGGGGTGGCACGACACGCTGTACGCCGCATGTGACCCGGCTCGCTACGCCTTGCTCGGCCATGTGGGACCGCACCGTTCGTGCGCCACCAATCTGGTGGTCGCGTTGCGCGAGTTCGGTCGTGAGCTTCCCGGAATGCCTGAGCCGATCGTCCCGCAGCCGTTCAACGTGTTCATGCATGTCGAGGTCGGGCCGGAAGGGGCGTTGCAGCTGCACCCGGCGACGTCGCGAGCGGGCGACTCCCTGACATTTCGCGCGTTGACCGACTGCATCGTCGCCGTCTCGAGCTGCCCGATGGACCTGGTGGACATCAGTACGGGCGGGATCACTTCTCTGCTCCTCCAGGTGACCGGCGGGTAACCAGCCGGCACCGGCGGGTAACCAGCCGGCACCAGCGGGTAACAAGCCGGGCCAGACGGGGCCGCCGGGCCCGGCCCGGACGGAGGGGCGGGACGGAGCGGCCGGGCATCAATCGGGTGAACGCTTGATGAAGAAGGACCGAAATACTTGTACTGCCGGGTCTGGTGGCGTACACCTAGAGGGGAGAGGGGGCCTGTTTTTAATCGATTCGACGAAGCGGAGCTGGCCTATGCAGCGAATGAGCGGCATCGATCCGATGTTCGTCTACTCGGAGACGCCGGTCACACCGATGACGGTGGCCTATGCCTGTGTCCTCGATCCCACGACGGCTCCCGGCGGCTACTCATTCGAAAGAGTAAGAGCGGTGTTAGCGGACCGAGTGCCGTCACTCCCGTCGTTTCGAAGCAGGCTCATGCCCGTCCCCCTCGGGTTGGACAATCCGCGCTGGGTGGACGACCCCCATTTCGACCTCGACAATCACCTGCATCGAGTGGCTCTGCCAACGCCCGGTGCTGAAAGAGAACTCAAGACGATGGTCGCCGCCGTCATGGGACGCCCGCTCGTTCCCCATCAACCGCCATGGGAGATGTACGTCATTGAGGGACTCGAGGGCGGGAGAATCGGTCTGATCGCCAAAATCCATCACGCTGTCGTCGACGGTGTTGCGGGCGTCCAGCTGATGGCGCAGTTGCTCGACGTCAGCGAAGAGGGACGTCCGCCGGTGGTCCCGGTTCCGTGGGCACCCGGTGCCCTTCCCTCGCCTGCACGGCTCGTCGCCACCGCATTGCCGAACATCCTCACCAGCCCCCTACGAGCGCTCCGGGCGACGCGTGAAGTTGGCCGCACGGCGTTACGACTCGCGCGCCGCGCGCTCGACGAGCATGCGGAGCCGATGACGATCCCACTCGGCGCGCCCAGCACCTTCGAAATTCCTGTGGGCGCCGCGCGATCGGTCTCGTTCGCCAAGCTCAGCCTGCGCGACGTGCGCTCGTTGAAGGACCAGTTCGGGGTGACGATCAACGATGTGATCCTTGCTATCTGCTCGGGCGCCCTGCGGACGTATCTCGCAGACCATGAAGAGGAGATGGCCGAGCCCCTCGTGGTGATAGTGCCGATTTCGGTGCGCAGCGAGATGTCCACCAACGGAGAGTTAGCGGACGGGAAGTTGGCCGACGAAGACTTGGGCAACCGGCTCTCGGCCATGTTCCTCCCGTTGGCCAACGATCTCGCGCAGCCGCTGGAGCGCCTGGGGGCCATTGCCGCCGCCAGTAGGGCAGCGAAGGAACAGGAGCGCGCCGTCGGCTACGGGCCTCTGGCTTCCGCCGTGTCCGAGGCCGTGCCGCCGATCGTGGCCCGCCCCATGATTCAGCTCGGCATTCAGGTCGGAGCATTGCGCCGGCTCCGCACCGGGAATCTCATGATCTCCAACGTGCCAGGTCCGAATTTCTCCCTCTACTTCGCCGGCATGCGCATGGTGGCCGCCTATCCACTGGGACCGGTCGTGGACGGCGTCGCGCTGAACGTCACCGTGCAGACGTACGACAATTCGATGTTCATCGGGATCAACGCCTCGGCCAACGCGGTGCCTGACGTTGACGACCTGGCTCGCTCCATGGTGGCTGAGCTCGACCATCTGACCGAAGCAGCCGACCGGGAATATGCGGCGAGGGTCCGGGCTTCGTGTGAGGCCGCCCACCCTTCGACCACTTCACGTCACCGGCCGCGCCGGCGGTCCCCGGTCGCCGTCCTGCTGGGTGAGGCGAGCTGACGCAGCTGTCACTCCGGTAACTGGCACACGGGTAACTGGCGCGGCGGCGACTGCTCAACGAGTCTTGAGTTCGTGAAGCGGTCGGACTTGTCAGGGGATCCGGTGGACCTGGCGCCCTGGTTGCTCAACAAGGTGCTGGCGAAGGGCGACCGGGCCGGACGGATCGTCGAGGTCGAGGCCTACAAGGGTTCGATCGACCCGGCGTCGCACGCCTATCGGGGGGAGACGGTCCGCACTGCGGTGATGTTCGGTCCGGCGGGATTTCTCTACGTGTATTTCACCTATGGGATGCATTGGTGCGCCAACGTGGTCACAGGGCCCGAGGGTCAAGCTTCCGCGTTGTTGATCCGTGCCCTCGCTCCCTTGCGGGGAGTGGACGAGATGCGCCACGCGAGGGCGGCGGCCCGGCATGACCGTGACCTCTGCAACGGCCCGGCGAAGCTGTGCCAGGCCCTCGGCATCACCGGCGCCGACAGCGGGGCCGATCTGCTGGCTCGGCGTGCACGGGGCGCACAGACGGACGGCGTCTCGGCAGGGGTCCGGTTGCTCGATGACGGGACCCCGCCGCCGGAACGTCCCGGTCAGGGGGAGCGGATCGGTATCTCGGTGGCTAAGGATCTGCCGTGGCGCTTCTGGGTGCCGGGGGACGAGAACGTCTCCCGCTGAACACCCGGCAGGCGACACTTGACAGCAGTTGTGAGTAGTCACTAACATAATCGTATGGTCCCGATCCGACAGAGCGCAGATGCCCGGCGTGCGTCCATTTTGCGGGCCGCCATTGTGGAGTTCGCCCGGTCCGGTTACGCCGGGACATCGACCGAGGCCATAGCGGCCCGGGCGGGTATCTCGCAGCCCTACATCTTCCGCCTGTTCGGGACGAAAAAGGACCTCTTCATCGCCACGTACGACATGGTGACCGGGGCCATCGAGACGGCGTTCATCGCGGCGGCCGAGGGCTTGCAGGGTGAGGATGCCATGAAGGCCATGGGGTTGGCGTACATCGAGTTGCTGCAGGACCCCGATCTTCTCCAGGTTGAGCTGCACGGCTTCGCCGCCGCGGCGGCCGACCCCGACATCGCCCGGGCGTGCCAGGACACCTTCCGCCGTCTCTGGCAATTGGTCAGCAACTACGCCGACGTGACACCCGAGGAAATGCGGGACTTCTTTGCGCACGGGATGCTCTGCAGTGTCCTGGCCGCTATCGACCTCACGTCGGTGGCCGAGCCGTGGGCCCAGTCGTTCTTCGAGGATGTGACGGAGGAGGAGAAGCGCCTGGCCCTGCAGCGAATGGGTGGGCGGGCCGCTTCGACCGAGCTTTCGGCGTCTGCCACGGCGTCCGCATCGGACACGGCGTCCGCCTCCGCCCCGATCCCCGCCCCGGCTTCCTAAGCGCCCTGTGTCGTTCCTTCGCCATACCGGTCCTTTTGCCCTGCGTAGTTAGTAAGCAATCACAACTTATCCACACCCACTGGACGAGGAGAGAAACCACATGACGACCACGATGGATCAGAAAGCCGGCGGAGGTCCCGGGCCGGTGCCCGGGGACGGGACGCCGTCCGGGGACGGGACGCCGTCCGGAGACGGGACACCCTCCGGGGCCACGCCGGGCGAAAGCCCGAGGGGTGTAGACGGATCGCCGGGCCGCAATGCCGTATGGGCCGTGATCATCACGGGCATGGCGCTCTTCATGGCATCGCTGGACAACCTGGTCGTCTCGACCGCGTTGCCGGTCATCCGGACGCACCTGCACAC
>CAVWKU010000004.1:0-162500 GCA_963755665.1 uncultured Acidimicrobiaceae bacterium | reverse complement strand
TCACTGGTCGAGTGGTCCTGCGCGGATAATGTAACGGGGCTCAAGTCAAGAGCCGAAGCCGCGGATTTCCGTCATTAGACGGGAGTGGTAGGGGAGCGTCGATCTCGCAGAGAAGCGGCGGTGTGAACCGTCGTGGAGCGTGGTCGAGTGCGAATGCTGGTATGAGTAGCGAGAGAGGAGTGAGAAACTCCTCCGCCGTAAGCCCAAGGGTTCCTGGGGAAGGCTAATCCTCCCAGGGTAAGTCGGGAGCTAAGGCGAGGCCGAGAGGCGTAGTCGATGCACAACTGGTTGATATTCCAGTACTACCGTGTCCACGCCAATTCCAATCTAGAGGTACTAAGGGGATGACCTTCGGGTCGAGCCGACAAACTCCGGGGCGGACAGCAAAGGAGGGACGCAGGAAGATAGGTGAGCCCAGGCGTTGGTTGTCCTGGGGTAAGCGTGTAGGGAGGGATCTAGGCAAATCCGGATCCCATTAATCCTGAGACGCGATGCCGAGCCGTTCCAGGCGAAGTCACTGATTCTATGCTGCCTAGAAAAGCTTCTAGCGAGTTGGCACGGTACCCGTACCCCAAACCGACACAGGTGGGCGGGTAGAGAATACCAAGGCGATCGGGAGAACTGTGGTTAAGGAACTCGGCAAAATTCCTCCGTAACTTCGGGAGAAGGAGGGCCTCGATAGGGTGATGGACCTTGCGTCCTGATGCCTGAGGGGGCCGCAGTGAATTGGGGAAAGCGACTGTTTACTAAAAACACAGGAGCGTGCGAAGTCGTAAGACGATGTATACGCTCTGACGCCTGCCCGGTGCCGGAAGGTTACGGGGAACGGTTAGTCTTCGGACGAAGCTGTGAACCTAAGCCCCGGTAAACGGCGGCCGTAACTATAACGGTTAGTTTTATACCTGGCTGTTAAAAAACCCCACTGTATGCTGGAACATCCGAGTATCCGGCAGTACTCACTCGTGTCACACCCTTTCTTTATGGTGCCGACATGAGAAGTGAAAATCTGACCGGTGCGGACAATCAGCAGGAAACTCCGAGTTTTTGCAATATCGTGCTCGATCCCAATTGGGTTGTCGGATTTGTAGACGGTGAAGGTTGCTTCTCCGTTTCTGTTCATCGAAGTTCGATGATGCACAGGCACGGGGGATGGCAACTGCTCCCTGTCTTTCAGATCTATCAACACCAAGATCATCGAGAGATCCTCGAAGCGATGGTTCGGGTTTTCGGTTGCGGGCAAGTTCGCCCAAAAGGCCCAAACAGCAGCGTTCTGACCTTTTCGGTCGGGGGGTTGTCGAACCTGGAGAAGACGGTCCTGCCGTTCTTCGAACGATTTCCGCTGGTCGTAAAACGGAGCGACTTCAGCTCATTTGCCGTGATTGTGCGGTCGATGCGGAAGAAGGAGCATCTGTCGGACGTTGGGTTCGAGCGGCTGGTGCGACTTGCGTATGGCATGAACGCCAATGGCAAGCAACGAGCCAGGAAGATTGAGCAGGTACTCGAAGGATCCTCAGAGACTGTACGTGGGGCTCTCTGATTTATCAGGGACGAAGATACAGTCCGACCCTCATGGCGACATGAGGAGCTAGACAGAAATGATCTAGCCGCTCCTTGGGTCCTGGGATGTTCAGAGTCCAAGTGAGTAGTAACAAAAGTGCCTAAGGTAGAATTCCCATAGAGTGCAATGGGTGCTGCCCCCCGCATCGGAAACGATGCGGTGAGTAGTCGGCCATATGCTGGAAACTCCGAGTATCCGACGGTACTCGCCCTGCTTCACCAGCTGTTGGGGTTGAGCATGGGCAGTAATAATCCGTTCGGTGCGGACAATCAGCAGGAAAGACTCGGGGTCTCAATACGGCATCAAACCGTAGAGAGTCTCGAGAATCCTCAGAGACCAAACGCCGACCATCTCATAGCTTTATAGGTAGTCGATATGAGATGAAGTTATGGTCCGGACCCTACGGCGACGTAGGGAGATCGGCGGAAACGACCGGTCCGCTAGTTAACCAAAACCTATGGTTAGCTGGTTGTAACAGAATCAAGCGAAATTCCTTGTCGGGTAAGTTCCGACCTGCACGAATGGCGTAACGACTTTCCTACTGTCTCAACCACAGACCCGGCGAAATTGAAGTACGAGTAAAGATGCTCGTTAGCTGCATCAGGACGGAAAGACCCCGTGGACCTTTACTATAGCTTGATGTTGGGTTTTGGTACGATTTGTGTAGGATAGGTGGGAGACTGCGAAGCTTTGGCGCTAGCCAGGGTGGAGTCAACCTTGAAATACCACCCTTTTCGTGCCGGGACTCTAACCTCGGTCCGTAATCCGGATCAGGAACAGCGTCAGGTGGGTAGTTTGACTGGGGCGGTCGCCTCCTAAAATGTAACGGAGGCGCCCAAAGGTTCCCTCAGGCTGGTTGGCAATCAGCTGTCGAGTGCAATGGCAAAAGGGAGCTTGACTGCGAGACCTACAAGTCGAGCAGGTGCGAAAGCAGGGCATAGTGATCCAGCGGTTGCTTATGGAAGCGCCGTTGCTCAACGGATAAAAGGTACCCCGGGGATAACAGGCTCATCTTCCCCAAGAGTCCATATCGACGGGAAGGTTTGGCACCTCGATGTCGGCTCGTCGCATCCTGGGGCTGAAGCCGGTCCCAAGGGTTGGGCTGTTCGCCCATTAAAGCGGTACGCGAGCTGGGTTTAGAACGTCGTGAGACAGTGGATAACCGCGCTGTCTATAAACTTGGCTATATGCTGGAAACACCGAAGTATCCTGCGCTACTAGCTCACTAAAGGTCGTGAAATAACCGCTAAGTACGATGCGGTCACGGACGTGAAGAGCAGTGATAATGCGACAGGTGCGGTCAATCAGCAGGAAAGACTGGTTCGTACAAGACCAGAATCCTCAGAGACCATATGCCGAGCACCCTCACGGAGATGTGAGCGTGAAGATATGGCCCGATCTGCATGGCGACATGCAGAGCCAGGCAGAAATGTCCTGGCCCCCGACTTCGATTGTCGGTGGTAACAGAAATGTCGGTCCCTATCCGATGCAGCCGTAGGAGATTTGAGAAAGGCTGTCCCTAGTACGAGAGGACCGGGACGGACGTAGCTCTCGTGTGCCAGTTGTCCTGCCAAGGGCACGGCTGGTTTGCGACCTACGGGTGGGATAAGCGCTGAAAGCATCTAAGTGCGAAGCCCGTTTCGAGATGAAATCTCCCACAGGGTTAACCTGGTAAGGCCCGTGGCTAGACGACCACGTTGATAGGCCGGAGGTGTAAGTGCGGCAACGCATTCAGCCGACCGGTACTAATCGGCCGAGGGCTTGGGAACTTGCTCGTGCTCGCTTTGGAACGCTCAGGGGTTGCGGTAACGCAATCCTCTGGCCTCGTCTGCCGTGCTTCAGTGCGCCGCAGACGAGGTCGAGCGCACGGTTTCCGGTGGCCATGGCGGCGGGGAAACACCCGTTCCCATTCCGAACACGGCAGTTAAGCCCGCCCGCGCCGATGGTACTTGGGGGGAGGCCCCCTGGGAGAGTAGGTCGCCGCCGGGATTTCTAAATGGCGAAAGCCCCTCGAGTTCGCTCGGGGGGCTTTTGTCGTTCTCGGGTTCTTGCCTGCCCTGGCATACTGCCGCCTATGTCTGGGCCGGGGCGCACTGACGGCGGCAATGGCAATGCCGGCACGAACGCCACAACTCGCAGGACCCGCAACACCTCGGGACTGTCGCCCTGGCCACGCCTGCGCCTCGCTCCCATGCGCGCCCGAGATACCGAGGAGCCCCACCGCACCTCCACCCCCCTCGAGTTGCTCTTCGACCTCTGCTTTGTCGTGGCCGTGTCCGAAGCGGCGAGCGAGCTGAGCCGGGCCCTCTCCGTGAATCATCTGCTGGCGGGGATCCAGGGCTACCTCATGGTCTTCTTCGCCATCTGGTGGGCGTGGGTGAACTTCACGTGGTTCGCCTCGGCCTACGACGTCGATGACGTCCCGTACCGGCTTTTGACGTTTGTGCAGATCGTCGGGGTCCTGATCCTCGCCGCCGGCGTTCCAGCGGCATTCCGTCAGGGCAACTTCACGGTCCCCACCATCGGCTACGTCGTGATGCGGGTGGCACTCGTGACCCAGTGGTTGCGGGCCGCGCACGACGATCCCACCGGGCGCTCAGCGGCACGGCGGTACGCCTTGGGCGTCGGTCTGGTGCAGCTCTTGTGGATCGCTCGATTGTTCCTGCCCCACGAGGCGGGCGTTGTGGTCTTCTTCGTCCTGGCGGCGGCCGACATGATCGTGCCGGCGTTCGCCGAATGGGGAGGCCGGGGCACGGCGTGGCACCCCGAGCACATCAGCGAGCGCTATGGGCTCTTCACCCTGATCGTGCTGGGCGAATGCGTGGCCGCCGCCACCATCGCCATGCAGGAGGCGACGACGCTCGGGCTCTCCGCCGCGCAGATCGGCGTTGCAACCGGCGGACTGCTCCTCATCTTTTCCTTCTGGTGGTGGTACTTCGAGCATCCCGCCGAGGAAGGCCTGCGCATGTCGCGGAATCTCGCTTTCCTCTGGGGCTACGCCCACTACTTCGTCTTCGCCTCCGTCGCCGCCCTGGGAGCTGGACTCGAGGTCTCCCTCAGAAGCACCCACCACGCGAGTGGCGTCTCACCCACGACGGCCGGCGGTACCGTCGCCATTGCCGTTTCGGTCTATCTCCTGGTGACAGGGGTTGTGCTGGACCGCCTCCAACCAGGCCTGGTGCTCAAGACACGCTTCATCGTTCCCTTTGTCGTGCTGATTCTCATCATCGGATTCAGCGCGCGGGCTGACCGTGGGCTTCGCACTGCCGATGATGGGCGTGCTTGTGGCCGCACTCGTGATTCTGGATCACCGTCTGACTCAAGCCCGCAGCGAGGGTTCGGCGACCGGCTGAAATGGGCGACGCGGTGTGCTGGCACTTTGCTCGCCTAAACTCCATCGATGCCTGCTGATTCCCCCCGGCCTGATCGCCGCGCCTCCTCGCCGCGTCCGAGCGGGGACTCACGCGGAGGAAAGGGCAGGTCAGCAGGGTCCCAGAGCCGCTCGGGCGGATCCAGCGCCTCGCCAAGATCCGGTGGTTCAACGCGCGCTGGCGGTTCGGGCGCCCCCAGTCGATCCGGCAGCTCGACCCGATCCGGTGGCTCCCCGACGGGCGGCTCACGTTCCGCCAGCCGAGCCAGTCGCAGCCGGACCCCAGCTCGGATTCCAGTGGCGGCTCTCGAACCGGCGGCTCTCGAACCGGCGGTCTACGGCGAGCACTCCTCGACGCGCTGACGGCGGAGCCCGCCCACCCCGCCGACCCGGCGGATGGCGCGACGAGGACGAAGAGCAGAAGAGAGGCGCCCGGCCGCCCCGGAGTTCGAGCGGGGGTCCAAATCGACGGCCTCCCACGGCGGCACGCGCCGGGTCCGGTGAACGGTCGAGTTCGGCCAGGTCACCACGGCCTGCCGGAGCAGGTGGTGCGGCACGGACGGGTCGTCCGCCGTATCGAGCCGATCGAGATGAATCCCGCTCGCCCCGACCTCCGCGCGCCGGGGCACCGTCCCGTGGAGCACCGTCCCGTGGAGCGTCCTCGGGCGGCGGACCGGGCCGCGGGTCCTCGTCACGTGACGGGCAGTCGAGGGGTGCACCGCGTCGGACCGACGGGAGCGCTCCGAGGAGCCCACGAGCCGGTGCCCGCGATCGTCGTCCCAGCCCCGGCTCCACCGGCCGCTCAGTCCCAGCTCCAGCTCCCGTCCCAACTCCAGATCAACCGCTCCAGCCCCAGCCAGGGGTTCCGTGAGCGGGCGCCCTATTCGCGCCCCTATGACGACGATCCACTGCCGGATCAGGCCAAGAAATGGGGGAACGTGGCCCGGCGGGGTGCCCGGGAGGTCACCCGGCGGGAAGCCGATGGGGAACAGCGCACCGCTCGGTTCTCCGACGACCAGGATCGGCGACGGACAGCGCCGCCGACGCGGCCTGAGCCCTGGATCAGGACCGACGGTTCTCGTGATGAGTGGGAGGACACGGCCCGTCCGGCGGGTCGCGGGCGGTCAGCCGGGCCCAGGCCGAATGGGGTCGACCGGGCAGCCCGGGCGAGCAGTATGGCGCTGTCGACCTTGTCGACCCGCAAGGCACTCCCGCCGGAGATCGCGGCAGAAATTCGCAATGCCGCATCCATAGCGACGGCGCTGCACCGGGAACGACTGGTCGAGAAGGCCGAATCGGCCTACGGGGCCTACGAACGCGGGCGCTACCAAGATGCGCTCCGCGCCATCAAGCCCGTCGCCGAGGAAACCCCCAGCGTGGCTGCAGTACGGGAGCTCGCCGGGCTGGCCGCCTACCGATCCGGGAAATGGCGTGAGGCCGTCAAGCACCTCGAGACCCACGCGCTCCTGACGGATTCGGCCGAGCACATTCCGGTGCTCATGGACTGCCAACGCGCCCTGCGCAAGCCGAAGAAGGTGGCGGACCTGTGGACGAAGCTGCGCCAGAGTTCTCCCGAGCCAGACGTGTTGGCCGAAGGCCGGATCGTCGCCGCGGCGTCGCTGGCCGAGACCGGGGACCTGCAGGGTGCCATCTCCATGCTGGCCACCGCCGGGGCGTCCAAAGCCCTGCGGAACCCTTCGAACCGCCATATCCGGCAGTGGTACCTCCTGGCGGATCTCTACGAGCGGGCAGGCGACGTGCCGAAGGCCCGCGAGCTCTTCGAGCGGATTCTGCGGGTGGACCGGGAGGCGTACGACGTGGCGGAGCGCCTGATGGCTCTCGGACCCGTGAGCAAGCCACGCTCGAGCCCGCGGAGCCGCCCCAAGACCCCGGCCACCAGCCCCAAGACCCCATCCAGTCCGAAGAGCTAGCGAGCCGAGCGGCCCCGGCGCCTGCGCCTGCCTCGGCGCCCGGGTTACGACGCCGGGCCCTCCACGGTCACCAGGGTGCCGATGGGCGTCAAAGGCCAGAGCATGCCGGCATCGGCCACCGTCATTTCGACGCAGCCGTTGCTCTGGGGGAACCCGTACTTGGCCCGCACGAAGCCGTGGAGCGCGTCGCCGCCGTTGAAGTAACTGGCCCACGGGACATCCGGGTCGTCGTAGGTCGTCCCGTCGGGGTTCGTGCCCTTCATCTCCGAGGACGTCACGTGTTCGAAGACGGGATACGTGCCGTCCGTCGTGTCGGCGCCCGGGGCGCCCGTGTTGACGGGGATGCCGGTGTACTGGGCCACGCCGTTGTTGTAGAGGGTCAGGTTCTCCGGCAGGACTTTGGATACGAGCACGTAGGTGTACGGCGCCGAGTCGACCTTGCCCGATGCGGCATCGGCCAACAGCGTGGACCACACCTCGGGGCCGGCCAGTCCGTCGACGGTCAGACCGTTCTGATTCTCGAACATCTCGACCGCGGCCTTGGTGATCACGGTTTCGACGCCCTGCGTCCACTGCGACGTCAACTCGGCGGGCATCGGCCAACGCCAGGCGAAGGTGCCCAACGTCGGCTCCGCCGTGTCCTGTGGCGCCGTGGCCGCAGTGCTGCTGGGCGTGAAGGACACGGGGAGGAAGTTGAGTTGGGCCAGCAGCTCCTGGAGCCGAAGGACGCTGCCGTCCGCCACGGTGAAGTTGAACGACAGCGCGGCGGGGAGCGATGCGCCGTCCTTGGCCTTCACGCCGGCGCTCCCTCCGGGGACGGTCACCACTTCGTTCGCCGAGGGGATGAGCGGGCCCGCCAGGTCGTAGCGGATGGTGGTCGGGCTCGCCTGCACCCAGGTGCCGGCCACCGCGGGTGCGATCGTCGGCGTCGTCGATCCGAGTGTGACCGGGGTCGAGAAGGTGACACTGATGTCGGCGTTGGAAGCGGCGCTCGATGCGCCCGAAGCCGGGCTGGTGTTGACGACGGAAAGCGGGGCGATCTTCACGGTCGTCTGTGTCGTGCCACCGCCTGAGGCGTGCTTCGAACCATTTGAGGACTTGCCGACGGCATAGGCGATCGCGGCGGCGGCGATGACGAGCACGACCGCGCCGCCGATCAGGAGCCACGTGCGTCCACGGCGCGGCACCTTCCCGTGGGACTCGAGAGCCTGCATGCCGTAACCCTTCCCCTGGTCGCGGATCTGCATCCGTCGCCGGCGATCCTCCAGCCCTGCACAGTAGGCCGGGGATGTGTCCGATTGGTATCACCCGCCTGAGAAGGAAGGGGCCCAGAGGGGACCCCGATGGGGCTCCGGTAGCATTGAGGCCATGAGCCTCGATCTCCACGACCTGCTGGGTGATGACGCGGATTCGCTACTCGGTCACAGTGCCAAGGCCTTTCCCTCCGAAGGGCTCGTGTTACCCGGTCCTGACTACCTGAGCAGGGTTTTCACCGACAGTGACCGCTCGCCGACGGTGCTCCGCAACCTGGGCACGTTGTTCAACCACGGCCGGCTCGCGGGCACGGGCTACATCTCGATCCTGCCGGTCGACCAGGGCATCGAGCATTCGGCAGCGGCCAGCTTCTCCAAGAACCCGGCCTACTTCGATCCGGCCAACATCGTCGAGCTGGCGCTGGCCGGGGAGTGCAACGCCGTGGCGACCACGCTCGGAACGCTGGGGCTGGTCTCGCGGCGCTACGTCCACCGCATCCCCTTCATCGTCAAGATCAACCACAACCAGTTCCTGCACTACCCGAACACGTACGACCAGATTCTGTTCGGCTCCGTGCAGCAGGCAGCCGATCTGGGGGCCTCGGGGATCGGTGCCACCATCTACTTCGGCTCCGACGATGCCGACCGCGAGTTGCAGGAGATCTCGCGCGCGTTCGCCGAGGCGCACCGGCTCGGCATGTTCACCGTGCTCTGGTGTTACCTGCGCAACAGCGCGTTCACCAAGGACGGCGTGAACTACGAGTTGTCCGCCGACCTGACGGGTCAGGCCAACCACCTCGGCGTCACCATTGAGGCCGACATCATCAAGCAGAAGCAGCCGGAGAACAACGGGGGCTATAACGCCATCGGCTTCGGCAAGACCGACCCGCTCGTCTACGACCAGCTGACCACGGACCACCCCATCGATCTCACCCGCTGGCAGGTCGTCAACTGCTACGCAGGCCGCATCGGCCTGATCAACTCGGGCGGCGAGTCGAAGGGCGACAGCGATCTGGCCCAGGCGGTGCGCACCGCCGTCATCAACAAGCGCGCGGGCGGCATGGGCTTGATCGTGGGCCGCAAGGCCTTTCAGCGCCCGATGGCCGAAGGGGCGGCGCTCATCCACTCCATTCAGGACGTGTATCTCGATAAAGAGGTGACCATCGCCTGATGGCCGGCGCGGAAGCGGGCGAGTCAGGTGAGTCGGGCTCGGGCCCGAGCGGCGCAGCGGGTGATGCGTTCGACCGTGACGTGGCCCAGTTCCTGCACGAGTACTTCGAGGCCGAGCCGGTGGGGGCGACCTTCTACGGGTTGACCGACTGGGACGCGCAGTTGCCCGACTTCACGGCCGACGGCTTCGCACGGCGCGAAGCAGCGGCATGGCGCTGGCTGGAACACTTCTCCGCCACCAGCCCCGGCTCCGGCCCCGGCCCCGGCCCCGGCTCAGCGGACGCCACCGCCGCCACCGCCGCCACCGCCGCCACCGGCCCCACGGCGGCGTTGACCCATGACCAACGCGTCGACCTTGCCCTGCTGCTGGCGCATCTGGGCCAACTAACGGCGACCGCGGACTTCACCCATTGGCGCCGGTACCCGACGACCTACCTCGAGAACGGTGTCTTCGAGCTCTTCGTCCACGGGACCCGTGACGAGGCTGCGGCCACCGCGGCGGCCGTCGAGCGGGTACGCCAGGTCCCGGCGGCCCTGGCGGCGGGACGCGAGAACCTCGATCCTGCCCTGGTCGATGCCGAGCTCGTCCGGCAGTGGGCCCTGCCGAATACCGCGGCACAAGCGGCCTTCATGCGCGAAGGACTCGACGCCTTCGTGGAGGAGCCGGCACACCGCGAGGCCCTGCGCCAGGCCGGGGTGGAGGCGGCGGAGGCGTACGAGGAATTTGCGGTGTATCTCGCCGATCTGGCGACAAAAGCGACAGGGAACTTTGCCTACGGCGGGGACAACTACGACGCCGTCCTGCGGGTAGGGGAGGGTTTCGGCTTCGACGTCCACACGCTGCGCGAGATGGGACGTGAGCAGGTGGCGTCGCTCGACGCCCAAATGGGACTCCTGGCCGAGAAGATCGGGGGGACGTCGGACTGGCGTGCCGTCGTCAGCGGGCTGCGCGACGACCACCCGGCGTCCATGGACGACCTCCTGCGCTGTTACCGCGAGGAGACGGCGCGGGCCCGCGCCTTCGTGCGAGAGAGCGGCCTGGTGAGCATCCCCGAGGGCGAGGAGTGTGCAGTGGAGCCCGCGCCCCTGTTCCTGCGGGCGGCCGCGCCGGTGGCGTCGTACTTCCCGCCGCCGTCCTTCGGCCCCAGGTCGCACGGGACCTTCAACGTCCCCTTCACCCCCGACGACGCCACACCGGAGGAACAGGAGGCCCGCCTGCGCTCCAACTCGTACTTCGAGATCCCCGGTGTCACGGCGCACGAGGCCTACCCGGGCCATCACCTGCACTTCGCCGTGGCCGCAGGAGCCTCGGCCCTGCGCCAGGTCCTCCAGAGCACGTACATGGTCGAGGGCTGGGGCCTCTACGTCGAGAACATGGTGGGGGAGCACGGCTTCTACCTGACACCCGAGGCGAAGCTGGCGCAGCTGAACATGCGTCTCTTCCGGGCGGGTCGCATTGTGGTCGACACGAGCCTCCACCTCGGGGAGATGAGCATCGACGAGGCCACATCCTTCATGGCCGAGCGCTGCGGCTTCCCGGTGCCCACGGCCTATCGCGAGGTCCTGCGCTACTGCTCCTATCCCACCCAGGCTTCCTCCTATCTGACGGGGGCGCTGGAGATCGAGCGGATGGCCGGGGCCTGGACAGCTGCGGGGAAGGGCACCCTCCCGGCGTTCCACGATGCGCTGCTCTCGTCGGGCAAGCTCCCACTCGGGGTGGCGGCCCAGGCCATCGGGCTGGTCGCCTGAACGATCCGGGCCGGCCCGGAACAGCCAGCGTGCAGCCCTATGCCGGAGACCCAGGTCGGCGTGGGAGTAGGATGGACGCCCGAACGAGAGATTCGGCCGTTAGTTGGGCGCGCTCTGAACGAGGGGCGTAGACAGGCACACGAGGGGGCTCCACGCCTGTCCCGGTGACGGATGTCGAGATACGAGGAAGAAGGACAAAGCCGTGGCAACCGGAACCGAGCAGCACACAGCCCAGCTTGATCAGGTCATCGTCCGGTTCGCGGGGGACTCCGGCGATGGGATGCAGCTCACGGGGGACCGCTTCACCACATCGAGCGCGCTGTTGGGGAACGACCTGTCGACCTTCCCGGACTTCCCGGCCGAGATCCGGGCCCCGGCCGGAACGCTGAACGGCGTCTCGGCCTTCCAGGTCCACATCTCGGACCACGACATCCTCACCCCCGGCGACTCGCCGAACGTCCTGGTGGCGATGAACCCGGCTGCGCTGCGCGCCAACATCGACCTGATGGACAAGGGCACGATCATTCTGGTCAACAGCGATGCATTCGAGGAGCGCAACCTGGCCAAGGCCGGGTACGCCGAGAACCCCTTGACCGACGGGTCGCTCGGGGCCTACACGGTCTACGAGGTCCCGATGACCTCCATCACCCAGGAGGTCTGCAAGGAAGCGGGCGTCAAGCCGCGTGACGCCGAGCGTTCCAAGAACTTCTTCGCCCTCGGCCTTGTGAGCTGGCTCTACACCCGTCCGATCGAGCCGACCCTGGCCTGGATCACCGAGCGCTTCGGGACCAAGCCCCAGGTGGCCGAGGCCAACACCCGGGCCTTCCGGGCCGGCTTCGACTTCGGCGAGACGGCCGAGCTCTTCGAGTCCAACTACGAGGTGCGCCCGTCGACCTTCGCGCCGGGCGAGTACGTCCAGGTGACCGGCAACTCGGCCACCGCATGGGGCCTCATCGCCGCGTCCCGGCTGGCCGGCCTCCCGCTCTTCTTGGGGAGCTACCCGATCACCCCCGCCTCGGACATCCTCCACGAGCTGAGCCGGCGCAAGGAATTCGGCATCCGCACGTTCCAGGCCGAAGACGAGATCGCCGGCGTCGGCGCCGCCCTCGGCGCGGCCTTCGGCGGGGCCCTGGGCGTGACCACCACGAGCGGCCCCGGACTCGACCTCAAGTCCGAGACGATCGGCCTGGCCATCAACCTCGAGTTGCCCCTCGTCATCGTCGACGTGCAGCGGGGCGGGCCCTCGACCGGCCTCCCGACCAAGACCGAGCAGGCCGACCTCCTCCATGCCATGTACGGCCGCCACGGCGAGGCACCGCTGCCCATCCTCGCCCCGCAGAACCCGAGCGACTGCTTCGCCATCGCGATCGAGGCCGTGCGCCTGGCCGTCAAGTACCGCACGCCGGTGATCATGCTGTCCGACGGCTACCTGGCCAACGGGGCCGAGCCCTGGAAGCTGCCCGACCTCGACTCCTTCCCGGCGATCGAGCCCGACTTCGCCTCGGCACCGAATCACACCGATGATGACGGGACCGAGGTCTTCTGGCCCTACATCCGCGATGCGGAGACCCTCGCCCGCCCCTGGGCCCCACCCGGAGTGCCCGGCCTCGAGCACCGCATCGGCGGTCTCGAGAAGGCCGACGGCAGCGGCAACGTCTCCTACGACGGGGTCAACCACGAACGCATGGTGCACCTGCGGAACGACAAGATCGCCGGCATCGCCAAGGACATCCCGCTGCTCGAGGTCAACGACGAGTCGGGCGATGCCCAGCTCCTGTTGGTGAGTTGGGGCTCGACGTACGCCGCCGTGGCGGCCGGTGTGAAGCGGATCCGGGCCCGTGGCATGAAGGCGGCCCATGCCCACCTGCGCTACCTCAACCCGTTCCCGTCGAACCTGGGTGAGGTGCTCGGCCGTTACAGCCAGATCCTCGTGCCCGAGGTCAACATGGGGCAGCTCAGCCGCATTCTGCGGTCTGAGTTCCTCGTCGACGCCAAGTCCCTCAGCAAGATGCAGGGCGTGCCGTTCCGCGTCATGGAGATCGAAGCGGCCATCACGACCATTCTCGGAGGAAAGTCATGACGACCACAGCCGTCCCGGTGACCACCCGCAAGGACTGGAGCAGCGACCAGGAGGTGCGCTGGTGCCCCGGGTGCGGCGACTACTCCATCCTCGCCGCCGTGCAGATGATGATGCCCGACCTCGGCGTGCGCCGCGAGAGCACCGTCTTCCTCTCGGGCATCGGGTGTGCCGCCCGTTTCCCGTACTACATGAACACCTACGGCCTTCACTCCATCCACGGGCGCGCGCCGGCGATCGCCACGGGGCTGGCGACGAGCCGCCCCGACCTCGACGTGTGGGTCATTTCGGGCGACGGCGACGCACTGTCCATCGGCGGGAACCATCTCATCCATGCCCTGCGCCGCAACGTGCGGGTCAACATCCTGATGTTCAACAATCAGATCTACGGGCTGACCAAGGGCCAGTACTCGCCCACCTCCGAGGTGTCGAAGGTGACCAAGTCCACCCCGTTCGGGTCACTCGACACGCCCTTCAACCCGGTCAGCCTGGCCCTGGGCGCCGAGGCCACCTTCGTGGCCCGCACCCACGACATGGACCGGGCCCACATGCAGGAGACCTTCCGGCGGGCCCATCAGCACAATGGCGCCTCCTTCGTCGAGGTCCTCCAGAACTGCAACGTCTTCAACGACGGCGCCTTCGAGAAGATCACCGGCAAAGAGGTGCGCCCGAATATGCTCATCCCGCTCGTGCACGGCCAGCCGATCGTCTTCGGCGCCGAGGGCGAGCAGCGCGGCGTGGCGCAGCGGGCCGACGGCGGCCTCGAGATCGTCCCGGTGGGCGAGGCCGGCACGGCGGGCCTGCTCATCCACGACGAGAAGCGGGACGACCCCGGCCTGGCCTTTGCCCTCTCGCGCCTGGCCAACGGGCCCTATGAGCCGACGCCCATCGGCGTCTTCCGGGCCGTCGAGCGGCCCGAGTACGGGGCGCAGATGTCCCAGCAGATCGTGCAGAGCCAGGAGAAGCGCGGTCTCGGCGACATCGGTGCGCTACTGCGCTCAGGCTCGAGCTGGACGGTCGAGTAGGACTCGACAGAAGGCCTCCGGCTCGTCATACTCACAAAGGTGGGCGGGAATCCGAAGACTGTCACCATCCCCGACGTGCGCGGCAATGGCGCGTCGTTCCGGGTGACGCGCCACCAGGCTGAGCGCAAGGTGGTCCTGAGCCAATGGCGGGGTGGGGTGTGCGTGGCCTCGACCCCTATCGAGCTGGGCGATATCCCCGCGCTGATCGGCATCCTCGCGGATGCGCTGGGGGATGTCGTCGTCGAGTCGGCGGCCCGCACGCAGGCGGTGGCCCGGGCGCACGCGGTGGCCCGGGCGCAGGCAGTGCGGGCACCGGAGGTCTGGAGCGCGAAACGGGGGCTGCTCCGGGAACGGGACGAAGATGGCCAGGGCTGGCTCGGCGTCGGCGGCCGGGGGAACCGCCAAAGCCAGGGCAGGCTCGCACCGGCCTCGCTCCGCCGGTCTTCGGTGCGGGCCTGGGCGACCCTGCAGGGACGGATGCGCCCGGCCTGGGCCGAAATCACGCACCTGCGTCCTGTACCCGATGGCTCCGCCGCCGGGGAAGGGACGCCTACAGGTCCAGTGAGCGGAAGACCATTCCCGTCCGGGGCTTCGGGCTGAAGTACGTCGTCTTGGGCGCCATCTGTTTGCGCTGCGGCGGCCCACGCCCCGATCTGCGCCACGGTGACCGGACGGAGCAGGAAGGCGGCCTGTGCCTCGCCGTCGTCCAACGCCGCGATGGCTTCGGCCACGCTGTGACGGTGCATCGACTCGTGCGGGGGAAGGTGTGACAGCAGGACCGCGATGAGGCTCGAATCGAGGTCGCTCCCGGCCGCTTCGTAGGTCGCCTCCAACGGGTGCAGCAGGTAGGCGCTGCCGCCGGTCACCAGGGTGAGTGAATGCGCCTCGGCCAGCGCGCCGAGTGTCCGTTCGTCGGCGGCCCCGGCCCGCACGACGTCGAACCACGGGGCGGCGGCGGCGGCGAGGTCGAAGTCGGGGGGCAGACCCGAGATCGTGCGGTGGATGGCGCCGACGGTGAGCTGGTCCTCGGCGAGCTCCACGATGAGGGCCAGAACGAGATCGTACGGGCCGGGCGCCCCACCGTTCTCGGCCCGGCATTCCCCTTGATACGTCAGGGCCGTCTGGTAGCGGTGATGCCCGTCGGCGATGACCACGGGTGCCTCGGCGACGGCGGTGGTGATGGCGTCGATGGCGTCGCGGTCGTCGAGCACCCAGAGTTGGTGACGCACGCCGTCGTCGTCGTAGGCGTCCGCGGTGGGCTCGTCGTCGGTCGGGTCGAACGTGGCCGTCAACCCGGGCCGCAGCGACAGCCCCCAAATCGGCGAGAGGTTGGCCCGGGTGGCCCGGAGCAGATCGAGGCGGTCGCTCTTGGGTTTGGGGAGGGTCTGTTCGTGCGGCAGGATGTCGCTCTCCTGGCCGGGCTCGGCCAGGCCCAGGGCGCCGATCACCCCGGTCGAGGCCCGACCCGTCGTGTCGGTCATCCGGTAGGGGTAGAGGCACGGTGCCGGGTCGGCGCGCAGGATCCCCTCGGCCTGCCAGCGGGCGAAGAGGGCGGCGGCCACCTGGTAACGGTCGCGGCGGCCCTGGAGGTCGGGTTCGGGCAACTCGACCAGGACGGCGTTGGCGTGGTGACGTGAGGCGAGATGCACCCGCTCGGCCGAGCTGATGATGTCGTAGGGCGGGGCCATGACCTGGCCGATCGGCACTCCGGGGGCGTAACGCAGGCCTCGGAAGGGTTCGAATCGCGGCATCGCGCCACTCTGGCACACAGGGTCCCCCGGGCGAAGGCCAATTCGGGACCGGTCTGTGGCGCAATGGCCGCGGCCGGGCGGGGTTGCTCCCGTAGAATGGGCCCGGTGGACGAAGAAGAGGGTCTGAATCGGATACTCACCGCTCCCAACCTCATCACGCTCGTCCGCCTCCTGTGCATCCCCCTGTTCCTCTGGTTGCTCTTCGGCGCGCACCGCCAGACGGCGTCGGCCCTCCTGCTGGCCGCCCTCGGCGCGACCGACTGGATCGACGGCTACGTCGCCCGCCGGTACCACCAGGTCTCGACGCTCGGCAAGGTCCTCGATCCCGCGGCCGACCGGATCCTGGTCGGCACCGCGGTCATCGCGGTCATCATCCACGGGGCGGTCCCGCTGTGGTTCGGTCTGGCCACCATCGCCCGTGAGGTGCTGGTGTCGGTCATGGTGCTGCTGCTCGCCGCGCTCGGTGCCGCCCGGATCAATGTGTTGTGGGTGGGCAAAGCGGGAACATTTGCACTGATGTTCGCGTACCCGGGCTTCCTGATCTCCTATGGCACCGCCGCCTGGCAGGAACCCTTCCGCGTGGCGGCCTGGGTCTGCGGCATCATCGGCCTGACCCTGGCCTGGATCGCCGCCTTCGGCTACGTGGCGCCCGCCCGTGACGCATTGCGCTCGGGGCGCGCCGCCCGCCGCACAGCATCGGCCGCCGCGACCGACGCCGCCGAGAAGAGCGCGGCATGAAGGCGGAGGCGGGCGCATGAAGGCGGAGGCGGGCGCATGAAGGCGGTGATCATGGCCGGCGGCGAAGGGACACGCCTGCGGCCGCAGACGTCGAACCTCCCCAAACCGATGCTGCCGCTGGTCGGCCGGCCGATGATGGAGCACATCGTCTCGTTGCTGCGGCGCCACGGCATCACCGACATCGTGGTCACCGTGGCCTTTTTGCCCAATGCCATCCGGAGTTACTTCGGCGACGGCTCCGAGCTCGGCGTGCGCATGGTGTACGCCACCGAGGAGACGCCGCTCGGCACGGCCGGTTCGGTGCGTAACGCCCGCGACGAGCTCACGGAGCGCTTCCTGGTGATTTCGGGCGACGTGCTGACCGATATCGACCTCACCTCGATGCTGCAGTTCCACGAGAAGAACAACGCCCTGGCCACGTTGGCGCTGTGCGCCGTGGAGAACCCGCTCGAGTTCGGCATCGTCATCACCCGTGAGGACGGGAGCATCGAGCGCTTCTTGGAGAAGCCGGGCTGGGGCCAGGTCTTCAGCGACACCATCAACACCGGCATCTACGTCCTCGAGCCCGAGATCTTCGACCTCATCCCCGAGGGCCGCGCCGTCGACTTCTCGGCCGAGGTCTTCCCGGCCGTCCTCGAGGCGGGTGGGCCGATTTACGGCTACGTGGCCAACGGCTACTGGGAGGACGTCGGCACCACGGCGGCCTACCTCAAGGCCCACGAGGACATCCTCGACGGCAAGGTCGAAGTGGACATTTCGGGATTCGAGGTGCAGCCCGGCGTGTGGCTCGGCAAGGGATCGTCCGTCGACCCCTCGGCCCGGCTCGGCGGTCCCACCTTCATCGGCGAGAACTGCACCATCGACGAGCACGCGGTGCTCGGGGCCTACACGACCATCGGCGCCAACACCCGTATCGCCGAGCGGGCCGAGGTGCGCCACTCGGTCATCGGCGGGAACTCCTACGTCGGCCCGGCGGCGCACATCGAGGGTGCCGTGCTGGGGCGTTCGTGCGACCTGCGCCGGGGGGCGCGCTGCGAGCCGGGCTCGGTCGTGGGGGAGGGTTGCCTGATCGGCGCCCGCGCCGTGATCCAGGGCGACGTCAAGGTCTATCCGTACAAGGTCGTCGAGGCCGGCGCGCAGGTCCAGGCATCGATCGTGTGGGAGTCCGGGGGAGCCCGGACGCTCTTCGGGCGCGAGGGCGTGGAGGGCATCGTGAACGTCGACGTCAGCCCTGAGCTGGCGGTGCGCCTCGCCAAGGCATGGGCCTCCTCGTTCGAGAAGGGGTCGGTGATCACGACCTCACGCGACACGAGCAGGGCGGCCCGGGTCATCAAGCGGGCGCTCATGGTCGGGTGCAACTCGGTCGGGGTGAACGTGACCGACCTGGAGGTGGCGACCGTCCCGGTGACCCGGCACCACATTCGCACGAGAGGCACCCAGGGCGGGTTGACCGTGCGCCTGAGTCCCGACGACCCCCAATCGGTGGCGATCCGCTTCTTCGACTCCCAGGGCCTCGATCTGTCGGAGAACGAACAGCGGCGGATAGAGCGGCTCTACCACCGTGAGGAGTTCCGCCGCGTGCAGGGCGGGCGACATCGGCGACATCGATTTCTCGCCGCGGTCGATCGAGAACTACACGGCCGACCTGGTCGAGGCCTTCGACCTCCCGCACTCGGCGCGCACCGAGCTCAAGCTCGTCCTCGATCTCTCCTACGGCGCGGCCAGCTACGTGATGCCCAACCTCCTCTCCAAGGTGCACGCGGACGTGTTGAGCATCAATCCGTACGCGCAGACCCCGGGGATGATCTCTGTCGACCCGACCACGAGCGCGGCCCGGGTGGTCCGGTCGGTGCGGAGCTCGGGAGCCGACCTCGGTGCGCTCATCGACGCCCGCGGGGACCGCCTCACCCTGGTCGACGGTACCGGCCACGTGTTGAGCAACGACGAGGCGATCATGGTGTTCCTCGAGCTGGTCACCGCAGCGCCGAATGTCGCCAAAGGCGGCCGGGGGAAGCCGGTGCGCGTGGCCCTCCCGCTGACCGTCAGCCAGAAGGCGCAGGAACTGTGTGCCGCCCGTGGCGCGGAAGTCCTGACCACCGCCCTGTCCTCCTCCAAGCTGATGGAGGCGGCCGATTCGGGCGGCGTGAGCTTCGCCGCCGATCAGGAGGGTGGGTTCGTCTTCCCGGACTTCCTTCCCTCCTTCGACGGCGCGGCGGCGCTGATCAACCTCATCGCCCTCCTGGGCCGATCCGGGGAGTCACTCGCCCAGGTGGTGGCCCGGGTGCCCGAATTGCCGGTCATGCGGACCGAGGTGGAGACGCCGTTCGAGCAAAAGGGCATGGTCATGCGCACGCTCATGGAGCAACTGGGCGAGGAGGGGGCCGAGCTGGTGCTCCTCGACGGGATCAAGGTGATCACCCCGACCGGGTGGGTGCTGGTGGTGCCCGATCCCGAGGAGCCCACGACGCACGTGTGGGCGGAGGGAGCCGACCGGGCCGACTCCGAGCGGCTCACCCTGGGCTACGTCGAACGGCTCCGCCAGATGCTGGCGAGCCACGCCGGCGCCCCTCCCGCGGACGAGTAGCGACGCGGGTCGTGACCGGAGGTCGGAGGTGTAATACCTCCCGGTCGTCCGCTAGCGTCGCGCCCCATGAACATCCCAGACGACCTCCGGTACTCGGTTGAACATGAGTGGGTTCGAGCCGAGGGCGTCCGGGTCCGGGTGGGTATCACCGATTACGCCCAGGACGCGCTGGGCGACATCGTCTACGTTGATCTCCCGGCGGTGGGGACCGAGGTCGAGGTGGGGGAAAATTGGGTGAAGTGGAGTCGACCAAGTCCGTCTCGGAGATCTACGCGCCGGTCGCCGGGACGATCACGGCCGTGAACGACGCCCTCCCCGATGCGCCCGAACGCATCAACGAGGACCCCTACGGTGAAGGGTGGATCTGCGAAGTGGAATTGGCCGACGCCACCGCCGTCAATGCCCTGCTCGACCCAGCGGCCTACCGCGATCTCACCGCAGGTTGAGCGCCGAGTTGGCCCTGGCCCCCCGGCCGGGAAAAGAATCCGTGCTGTCGAGTACCGTGGTTGCCGTGTTCTGTAACAACTGCGGGCATCGAAACCCCGAGGGCGTGAACTTCTGCTCCTCGTGCGGCCACGCGCTGCTCGCGGAGGGCGAGGATGCGACGATCACCCTCCACCCGTCCGACGACGGGGGAGAGAGCTCCGAGGATGAAGCCACCCCCACACTGGTGGAGATCCCGCACGGCGCCGGAGTCCTCGTCGTGACGCGCGGCGCCAACATGGGAGCGCGTTATCTCCTGGGTGAGCACATCACCCGCGCCGGTCGCCATCCCGAGAGCGACATCTTCCTCGACGACATCACGGTGTCGAGACGCCATGTCGAGATCACGCACGTCGACGGCGGCACCTTCATCATCCGCGACGTGGGCTCGTTGAACGGAACCTACGTCAACCGCGAACGTATCGACGAGGCCACCCTCCTCCCGGGCGACGAGGTGCAGATCGGCAAGTTCAAGTTGCTCTACCTGGTAGCGGGGAACGAATGAGCAGCCGCACGTATCTTTCGATCGGGGACGTCCTGACGCTGTTGCGCGAGGAGTTTCCCGACGTCACCATCTCCAAGATCCGTTTTCTGGAGAGCCAGGGCCTGGTCAACCCGGAGCGCTCGCCCTCGGGCTACCGCAAGTTCTTCGAGGCCGACGTGGAGCGCCTCCGCTGGGTCCTGCGTCAGCAGCGCGAGCACTTCTTGCCGCTGAAGGTGATCCGGGACCGCCTGGCCGACGGCGACCTGAGCGAAGGAGGGGCAGAGGAGCCGGTAGCTGCCGCGTCCGCTGCCTCTGCCACGTCCGCTGCCTCTCCGGTCAACGGCAAGACCCCGGCACGAGCCCATGCGGTGGCCGGCGCCGGGCTCTCGGGGCGCAGCCGCGCCGGTGGCCTCGGGACCACGACCACGGCGGCCCGCACCGAAGAGCAGTCGACGCAAGCCGATGACGAGGCCATGGCACGGATACTGGCCGACGCGTCGCGCCGGGTGGCGCGCGTGCCCGAGAGCGCACGTCACGCGCCGCTCCCGGCGGTCCCCGACCCGGGTGCGCCGCACTCGGCCGGCCACACCGACGTCCTCAACGTGCCGCGTGAGCATGACGCAGCCGTCGTCGCGGCCACGGCAACCGCTCCGGTCAACGAAGGCCTGCGGGCCGACCCCGATGCACCACGTGCCGCGGTGACCGGCGCAACGCCGGGGGGCGCTTCGACGGGAGGCGCTTCGCCGGGCAGTCAGGTCGCGGGGGGCGGCGCACACGAACAGCAGGCTTCGCCGCGTGGTGTTCAGCGCGCTCACCGCGCCGAGTGCGCCAACCGCGCCACCGCGCCAGTAGAGGGAAGCCCGGCGGCAGTCGCAGCAGAGTCAGTCGCGACAGAGTCAGTCGCTGTAGAGCCTGTCGCGGTAGGGCCCATATCGGGAACACCGGCGTCCGTGTCCGCCGCATCGACAGCACCGCACGCGGCGGGAGGGTCGGGTGCGACCGGCCAGGCGGCTGTCGGCGCGCGAGGTGCCGCCACGGCTGCGGGGTCGAGTGCGCAACGGGCGCCGGGACGAGGGTCGGGCGAGGGCGGTGCCGGTGGAGAGACGGGTGCCGGTGCTGACAGAGGTGCTGACAACAGGTGCCGGCGCCGGGAGCGCGGCGGGCCGCGCCGAAGGAGGACGTGCGGGCGGTCCGGAAAAGCGGTCGGGCAGTGGCGGCGGGACCAGCGGCGGGAAAGCGGGGACCGGCGGGTCCGGGGCCCGGGGCGCCGGGCCGACGGCTGAGCGGGCCGATGGCGCGACGGGAACGCACCCGGCAACGACGTCGGGCATGGTCACCGGGGCCAGCATGACGAGCGAAGAGCTGTGCGCGGCGAGCGGGCTCAGCGAGATCGAGCTGGCCGGGCTCCAGGGCTTCGGCCTGATCGAGCCCATCATGGTGGCCGGGATCCCCACCTTCGACGAGGACGCGCTGACCGTCGCCAACGTGGCGGCGGAGTTCCGCAAGTACGGCATCGAGGCCCGTCATCTGCGGCCGTACCGCAACGCCGTCGACCGGGAAGTGGGCCGAATTGAGCAGGTCATCATCCCTTTACTGCGTCAGCGCAACCCCGAGTCGCGCCAGCGTGCCGTCGATGCCGCAGACGAGCTGGGAGCCCTCGGGCAGACCATGCGGGCCACCTTGTTGCGGACGGCTCTCCGGCGCCACGTCGGGGGCTGACCCGACCCCTCCCTGCGGGCGCTACATTTCATTCATGGTCCGAGTGCTTCTCCGTGCGGTCAGGGTGGACCTCCAGACGAATACCCCGGTGCTCCTCCTGCAAGAAGAGGACGGTGAGGGCAGGACGCTGCCCATCTTCATCGGCAACCCTGAGGCGACAGCCATCGCCTACGCCATTCAGGGCGTGGCCATGCCGCGTCCGCTGACCCATGACCTCATGAAGGACATGTTGGGCGCGCTGCAGATCAAGGTGGAGCAGGTGCTCATCACCGAGCTGCGGGCCCAGACGTACTACGCCGAGTTGCATCTCCGGCGCGGGGAGGAGCGCACGGTCGTCTCGAGCCGCCCGTCCGACGCCGTTGCGGTTGCGGTGCGCACCGAGACGCCCATTTACGTGGCGGACGAACTGATGGAGTCCGAAGGCATCATCTTGGCGATCGAGACTGAAGACGAGGGCGACGAAGTACCAGAGGAACTGGTGGGGGAGTTCCGCCAGTTCCTCGAATCAGTGCGCCCGGAGGACTTCGACGGTTGATGCGCGCAGGGCGCATCCTGCGCGTGGTGGCGACGTTGGCGTGCGGCGGACTGATCGCTGCGGCTTGTTCGAGCGGCACACCGAGCAGCACGACCACGACCACCACCACGACAGCGCATCGCACGACGACGACCACCGGCGCGACGCCCACGACGGCGGGTACGACCACCACGACGGGCATCGCACCCTGCATGCAGGTCAGCGCGACGCCGGGGCAGACCCAGGGGGCGGCCGGCACCATCATCGGCACGATCACCTTGGCCGCGGTGGGTTCGGCCAGCTGCACGACGGAGGGTTACCCGAACCTCACGCGCTACAACACGAGCGGTGCCGTGGTGCCCACCAACGTGGTGCAGGGATTGACGACCCATCTCGCGGGGCCGCCGTCGCAGCCGCCGGCACTGGTCACGTTGAGCGCGGGCCAGCAGGCTGAATTCACCTTCCAGTACTCCGATGTCGTCACCGGCTCGGAGACGAGTTGCGCTATCTCCTCGACCTTGTCCGTCACCACCCCGGGGGCGACGACCCCGTCGGCACCGGTGCCCCTCTCCATTTCGGCCTGCAACAACGGCACCGTCGAGGTGTCGCCGATCTACGCCGCCACCTCCGGCTGACCGGCGCGTTCACCGGGGTGGACACCGTTTCTCCTTTCGGGCGGTGGCCCTCGCCGCTCGAAGCCGGAGACGCGGCCCGTGGAAAGGTCTCGCTGGCTGACGTCTGTTCCGACGGATCCTTCGTGTATTGGCTCGAGTCGCGTCCCCGTGACGGCGGTCGGGTGGTCTTCGTGCGCGGTGACGAAGGAGGGGTGGTCGAGCTCTCCGCACCGGGTGTGAGTATCCGCAGCCGCGTCTATGAATACGGCGGAGGTGCCTGCTGCCTCGTCCCGAAGTTGGCGCCGGGTGCGTTCGCCTATGTGGAGGCTTCCGACCAACGTGTGTGGTTGCAACGTGGACCGGGCGAACCTGCACGCGCCCTCACCCCCGTACCTCCCGAAGGCGAGCGCTGGGCGCACGGCGGCCTCGGTGCCAGTGCGGACGGTGCGTGGGTGGTGGCGGTGCGCGAGGTGCACGAGGTGCACGAGGCAGAGTGCACGAGGCCGGTGACGCAACGCCACCCCGCCGTTGCGTGGTCGCGCTGGGAACCGGCGGGGAAGGCGGAGGGGCACGCGGCGGGGAAGGCGGCGGGGGAGGCAGCGGGGAATCGATTCTCGCCGAAGGTCACGACTTCTACGGCGCCCCCCGGCTCGATACCACCGCGCAACGCCTTGCCGTGGTGGCATGGGACCACCCTGACATGTCGTGGGACCGGTCCGCGGTCATCGTCATTCCGCTGGCGGTGACGGGCGACACGACAACGGGAGCCTCCCGGCTCGTCGCGGCCGGCCAACCGTGGACGGTCGAGGCAGGTGCAGACGTGTCGGTGGGACAGCCGCAGTGGCAGCGCGACGGCGGGCTGCGCTTCGTCTCGGATCGTCACGGATGGTGGCAGCCCTTTACGCACAGCGGGAGGCCGGACGGCCACCCCGCCATCGTGTCCACGACGACGGCCGCAGAGTTCCACGGCCCCGACTGGGCCCTGGGTCAGTGCACGATGGCCGAGCTCGCCGACGGCGGCCTGGTGGCCCGGATGACAGCGGACGGCCGGGATTCGATCGTGCGGATCATGGGCGAGCATCAGCCCCCGCTCCTCGTGCACGACGCGTGCGTCTCGATAGCCGGCCTCTGCGCCCACAAGGACGGCATCGCCTTCATCGGCGCACCGCCCGACGGACCGGCCACCATCTGGGCGTGGGCACCGCTCCGATCGGCCGTCGCCATCCGCCCTTCCCCGCCGACGCCCCTGGGGCCCCGCGACGTCTCCGTGGGAGAAGCCTTCTCACTTGTCGGACGATCGGGGCGCCCGGTGCACGGGCTGTTCTACGCACCACGCCTGGAGGGGACGGCCGGTCCACCCGACGCGCTGCCCCCGCTGCTGGTGCAGTGCCACGGGGGCCCGACCGGTTCGGTGCAGGCGGGTTACGACGTGGTCGTCCAGTACTTCACCAGTCGTGGGTTTGCCGTGGCCGCAGTGGACTATGCCGGGAGCGTGGGCTACGGGCGGGCCTACCGCCTGTCCCTCTGGGGCCGGTGGGGGGTGGCGGACAGCGAGGACTGCGTCGATGCGGCGCGGTATCTGGCCGCGGCCGGACGGGTCGACGGATCCGCCATGGCCGTCCGGGGCTCGAGTGCGGGTGGGCTCACCGCCCTCAACGCCCTGGCCGGGGGTGAGGCCTTCGCCGCTGCGGTGTCGTGGTACGGCGTCACCGATCTGCTCGCGCTCGCCGAGACCACGCACGATTTCGAGGCCCATTACACCGATCGCCTCATCGGCCCTCTGCCCGCGTGCCGGGCGCTGTATGAAGAGCGATCACCGACCAGGCGGGCGGACGAGATCCGGGGCTCGGTCCTCCTCCTGCAGGGGCTCGATGACTTGGTCGTCCCGCCGGCCCAGACGGAGGGACTGCGTGATGCGCTCGTGGACCACGGACGCCATTGCGAGGTCAGGTTCTTCGAGGGGGAGGGTCATGGGTTCCGCCGGGCAGAAACCGTCCGTGCCGCCCTGGAGGAGGAACTGGGCTTTTACCTGCGGGTGCTCGCGCCCGACGCGGACGCCCCTTGAGGAAGTTCGCAGTATCTGTGGCTTGACTGGGTCTCCTATGTCAGGCTGTGGAAAGCCCATGTCAGCCGCACCTCTTTCGATCGCTGGGGGGTCATCGGTGTGGGGGCGGGCGTGGGTCCGTTACCGGGCCATCAGCCCCGAGACCGGCGACGCCATCCTCTACGCATTGAGTGCTCTGTTCGCGTTCGTGACGATTGTCGGATCGAGCCTGGCGCTGTACCGGCAGTGGGCGGAACTCGCGATCGGCCCCTTCATTTTCGGCACCGTGGCCTCGGCCATTCTCGCTGCGCTGGGGGCCCGCCGCGCCCACCGGACCGGCACTGGCGCGCGTGCGCCGGGACGTCGCCAGTGGGTGGGCCGCATCGCCATCGCCACCGTGGTTTTTGTCGGCGCCACCGCGATCCCGCTCGGGCTCGAGATCCTCTGGCGTTCCGACGGTGATCCCGGGTCGCACGTCCAACCCGAGGTGACGGTGATCGAGCGGGGAGGGCAGCAGATCTCTCAGGGGAAGGACCCCTATCACGAAGTGACCAATCCCAAGGGGAAAATCGTCTACCACGCCCGCGGCGAGTCGACCGTCGATGCGTTCCTGCCGTACCTCCCGATCATGACGGTGTTCGGCATCCCGAGTGAACGCAAGCACGACATCGCCCTCACCGATGCCCGTATCTTCTTCAGCCTGGCGACCTTGTTGGTCGCCGCCATCGCGCTGTGGCTCTGTCCGGCGGACGGTCGCCGCAAAATGCGCGCCCTCCAGGTCATCGCCATCCTCCCGACCGCGGCACTGCCGCTCGCGACCGGGGGCGACGACATGGTGGTCGTGGCCTTCCTCTTGCTTGCCATGGTGCTGGCGCAGCGCCGACAGCCGTTCGCATCAGGTGTCGTCTTGGGCATTGTGTCGGCCATGAAGTTCACGGCGTGGCCGCTGGCCGCGCTGGCGCTCTTCGCGGCGCGCAACCGAAAAGGGGAGCGGCGTCCCCTCACCATGTTCCTGGGCATGTTGGTCGTCGCCGGTCCTGTCGTGGGGTGGTACGCGCTACAAGGACCGTGGGCGTTCTTCGACAATGTCGTGCTGTTCCCGTTGGGCCTCTCGGGCGTCAAGTCGCCCGCGGCCAGCCCGCTCCCGGGCCATCTCATCGTCAGCGTGTTCCCGTTCCTGCACCGCGTGCTCCCGGTGGTCGTCGGCATCGTGGGTGGCCTCTTGCTGGCGTGGTACCTCTACAGGCGCCCACCGCAGACGGCCGCGCAGGTGTGCAAGGTGGCCGGTGTGGTGATGGCGGTCATCACGCTGCTCGCGCCGGCCACGCGCATCGGCTACCTGCTCTACCCGATCAACTTCTTCGTGTGGGCGCATCTCTTCTCGGACCGTGCGCAGGCGCCGGAACTCGAACCCGATCCGCTCTCGCTGGCACAGGTGGGCGCCACGACCGCCTGACGGCCAGACTGCCTGACTGCTGCTCGCTGACGTACGCGAGCTCGGTGCCCCAAGGTGGCGGTGCCCCAAGGTGGCGGTGCCCCAAGGTGGCCGGGTGCTTGGGTTTGATGCCTCTCTCGCTCCCCTCGCGAAGAGGGGTCGTCCAGGGGCGCCGCAGGCGAGGCCGGACACGTGTGGCCGGCCGACCCTTTACGAGCCCGGTGGTTGAATCTGCGCCAGCCACTATTGGAGCCGGTCAGCCGCCCTGCGGCTGGCCTACATGCGGTTTTTCGCTTGCACCCTGAGCCGGGCAAGTGGGTTGAGTGAGTAGCGGATATGGCGGGAGAGTCGGGGGCGATACTTGTAAAAGTAGAGCGCTAGAAGGCTAGCGTTCAAAAATTACAGGTGGGTGGCCGGGTCAGTCGCTCACGCCGGCGTTCTCGAGCGGTTCCGCCTCTTCGCTCCTGCCGCCACCGGTGCGGCTCGCCTGGTTCGCCGCCGATGTGGCCGCCCTAGCACTGGATCCCTGCCCGCCCCGGCCCGGCCCGTCCCGTCTCGTCCCGCGGTTGGGCTGCTCAGTCAGGATCCGGTTGCTGGAACAGCCGGACGATGAAGGGAGTGGTGCCCCCGGCCGGGGCGCCGGCACCGAACGTGGTGGGGGAGATCACCGCACCCATTTCCCAGAAGAAGCCGTCCGAGCCGGCTTTTTTGCCGATGATGTCGAAAGCCCCGGGGTCGTGATCCGCCGGCCCGGTGCTGAAGATCTGCCAGCCCTTTTTCTTCATGACCGCCTTGTAGAAGGTCTCGAGGGCCGCTTGTGACTTGTCGGACTTCAGGGAGATCTGGGCGTCGTACTGCTGCGCCGATTGGGTGTTATTGACGAAGGAGACCCTGGTGGCGCCCTCGGGGATGGAGACCGCGTTGAGGATGTTGCCCGGGGGTTCGCCCGAGACCGTGATCACCTTGAGGTCCTGCACCCCGGGCACAGCCCGCAGCGGTGTACCGGACACCGCGAACGAACTCGTTGACGTCTTCGCCTGCTGGATCGAATCGGAATTGGACGTGAGGAAACCGGCGCCGATGAACACGATGAGGATCAACAACCCGATGCCGGGCACGATCATGGCTGCCTTCATGTTGAAGCCCGCTCGGGGCGGGGGGCGCAGTGGTGCCGCGTCGTCGAGACTCATGGCCCCAAAAGCCTACGTTGAGCTGAGCCACCCAAAATCGGCGCCCTCACCACAGGACGCCAGCCCGACCACCCGAATCAGCCCGACCACCCGAATCAGCCCGACCACCCGAATCAGCCCGACCACCCGAAATGGTCGATTGGCCCGTGCCCCTCGCCCAGGCGCCAGTCGGCCCCGCCCGCCAGCCCGCGGGCGACGAAGGCTTTGGCCTCGCGCACCGCATCGAGCACACCGGCCCCCATTGCGAGGTTCGCTGCGATGGCCGCCGACAGCGAGCACCCGGTGCCGTGATCGTTGCCGGTCGTGACACGTACGGCCTCGAGCACGGTGATGCCTTCGGGACCGGCCACGACGTCGTGGGCTGCGTCGGTGAGGTGACCCCCTTTGACCACCACGAAACGGGTACCCCCGGCGCGGATCTTCTCCGCCGCCTCGGTCATGGCCTCGACGTTCATGAGCTCCTCGACCGCCCGGCCGGTGAGGGCGGCGGCTTCGCGCAGGTTGGGCGTGGCGACCAGGGCGTGGGGGAGGAGCCGGGTGCGATACGCGTCGAGCCCGTCTGGTGTCATGAGTGCCTGCCCGCTGGAGGAGACAAGGACCGGATCGACGACGAGGAGGGGGAGCCGGCCCGCCGCAGCCAGTGTGGCCACCACATCGACGATGCCCGGAGTGGCCAGCATCCCGGTCTTGACGCTCCGCACGTCGAAGTCGTCGAGCACGGTCTCGATCTGCAGCCGGACGAATGCGGGCTCCAGGGCGACCACGCCGCGCACTTCGGCCGTGTTCTGCGCGGTTATCGCGGTCAGCGCCGTGGTCCCGTGGACCCGGTGGGCGGCGAACGTCTTCAGATCGGCCTGCGCCCCGGCACCGCCGCCCGAGTCGGAGCCCGCGATGCTGAGCGTCGTCGGAGGAGTGGCGGGGCCCGGCACTCGGCCACGATAGCGACCGGACCGGGAGGCTTCCGACCGGCCGGGAGCGTTCGGACAGGTTCGGGATCGTTCGGACAGGTTCGGGAGCGGGGGTATCGTCGACACTGATGACGTTCGACCCCCTGTGCATCGCAGGCGAGGCGCTCTCCTCGCGTCTGCTGCTGGGCACCGGGGGGATGACGAGCCTGCGGGCGCTGCGCGAGGCGTTGGTGGAGTCGGGTACGGCGCTGGCGACCGTCGCGGTGCGTCGGGTCGACCCTTCAGGCAAGGGGGCGCTGCTGGACCTGCTGACAGACGTCGGTGTCCGGGTGCTTCCCAACACCGCCGGGTGCTTCACCGCCAGTGAAGCGGTGCTGACGGCCAAGCTGGCCCGCGAGGCCTTCGCCACCGACTGGGTCAAGTTGGAGGTGATCGGCGACGATCGCACGCTCCTGCCGGACGCGGTCGAGCTCTTGGCCGCCGCCGAGCAACTTGTCGACGACGGGTTCGTCGTCCTGCCGTACACCACCGACGACCCCGTGTTGGCGTTCCGCCTGCAACAGGTCGGTTGTGCCGCCGTCATGCCCCTGGGGGCGCCCATCGGAAGCGGCCTGGGCATCCGCAACCCCCACAACATCGCCCTCCTTCGTGAGGCTGTCGAGGTGCCGGTGATCCTCGATGCCGGTATCGGCACCGCCTCCGACGCAGCTCTGGCCATGGAGCTCGGTTGTGACGGCGTCCTGGTGGCGACGGCCGTGAACCGTGCCCACGAGCCCGCGGCCATGGCGCGTGCCATGCGGTTGGCCACCGAGGCCGGTTACCTGGCCCGCCGGGCCGGCCGTATCCCGGTGCGCTTCCATGCGGAGCCTTCGAGCCCCAACGAGGGGCGGGCGGATTTCGGGGGCCTGGGCACGGAGGGATCGCGCATCGACTGACCGTCTTGACGGGTCCTCCGCCTGTCGCTATGTTAGGCAAGCCTAAGGTTAGGGATGCCTAAGCGGCAAAGGTAGGAGGGGATACGCAGCATGGGAGACATGGTCCACCCGGTCCACCCGGTCCACCCTCGACATGGTCCACCTGGTCCACGACGGGATGTCGGCAGTGGGTCGTCGGTGAAGGACCTCCTGCGGCCGCGCCATGTCGCATTGGCGTCGGTCATCGTCGTCGCCCCGCTCTGGGCCGCCACGAGTGGGGCCGGCGCAGCTACATCCCCCTTGGCGAAAGCCGCTGTTGTGAAGACCGCTGTTGTGAAGACCGCTGTTGTGAAGACCGCTGTTGTGAAGATCGCGGCGGTGAAGAAGGCTCCGGCCTCGGTCTGCGAGAAGCTGAACGCCGTCTTCTCGGACGGTCCGGATCCCGACGCCGATCCCGTCGGGTACGCCCTCAGCCAGATTCTGCCGCTGGGTGACGTCCACACCACCGACCGCACCGTCCGTACCGACCTGACCAAGCTGATCGCGGCCGATCGCGCCCTGGTGCAATCCAACGGCAAGGACCACACGGCGAAGGCCGGCATCAAGAAGGACGATCATCTGGTGAACGAGGCATGCCCCGGAGTAGCGCCGTGAGGGGCCCCGTGGGGGGCGCCAAGAGGGGCTCGTTGCGGCGGGCCCGCTGCCGTCTCTCGATGATGCGCACCGGCGGACTCGCACTGGCGCTGGGCCTCGGCACGGTGCTCGCCGTGGGCGCACCGCTGGCCGTCGGCGGGCCGTTGGCCGGGGGAGGGGCGGCCTCGGCCGCCGGCTCCAAAGGCAGCATCACCCTCTACAGCGGGCAACACGTCCAGACCACGCAGGCCCTGGTGAACGGTTTCGAGAAGAAGACCGGCATCACGGTCAACATCCGTTCGGACGACGAGGACGTCCTGGCGGACCAGATGGTGACCGAGGGCGCACGTTCGCCGGCCGACGTGTTCTTCACAGAGAACTCGCCGCCCCTGCAGTACCTGGCTTCCAAGGGTCTGCTGGCGTCGATTGCTCCGTCCACCTTGGCCAAGACACCGTCCCGGTTCAATTCACCGCAGGGAAAGTGGGTCGGGATTTCGGCCCGGGTGAGCGTCATCGTCTACAACACCAGCATGTTGAAGCCGAGCCAACTTCCGACATCGGCGATGGACCTGGCGGAGCCTCAATGGAAGGGCAAGCTCGCCATCGCCGGTGGAGAGACCGACTTCCAGCCCATCGTCACCTCCATCGCTCGTACCTACGGCGATGCGGCGGCGCTCACCTGGCTCAAGGCGGTCAAGGCCAATGCGGGCAGTGACCACTCCTACCCCGACAACGAGACCATCGCCGACGAGGTCAACCGGGGCCAGGCGGCGATCGGGATCATCAACCAGTACTACTGGTACCGCGAGCGCGCCGAGGTCGGCGCCAGCAACATGCACTCGGCCATTGCATACTTCGCGCCGCACGACGTCGGCTACGTCCTCGACGTCTCGGGGGCGGCCGTCCTCAAGTCCTCGAAGCACAAGGCACAGGCACAGGAGTTCGTGGCCTACATGAACTCCGCGGCCGGGCAGGAGATCATCGCCCACAGCCAGAGTTTTGAATACCCCATCGCGTCGGGCGTGCAGCGGACCGGTGAAACGCCGTTCGACCAGCTCCAACCCAACTCCATCACGATTGCCCAGTTGGGCACCGGCGCCGAGGCGATCAAGCTCCTCCAGGAGGCACAGCTCTTGTGACCGTGCGGTGACCCCAACTGTCGCCACGCCGGCGAGTGAACGTCCCCCGGTTACGCCGGGGGCGTCGTCTCGTCTGCCCTCGCACCGGGCCTCGCACCGGGCTGGACACGGAAAAGGGCACGGAGAGGGGCACGGACATCGTCAGGCGTGGCACCGTTGGCAGCAGGAGAACCGCCGCTTGCCCAAACTCCTGGTGCTGGGCGCGTTGCTGGCCAGCATCGCGATCGTCCTCCCGCTCGTCTTCCTCGTCACCCAGGCGGTGCAGGTGGGATGGGCCACCCTGGGCCCGCTGCTTTTCAGGGGACTCACGGCCCAACTGATCTGGAACACGGTAAGCCTGACCGTGGTGGTCACCGCCCTGTGTGCGGTCATCGGGACGGTATCGGCCTGGTTCATCGAGCGCACCCGGTTGCCGGGCAGGCGTTTCTGGGCCGTCCTGGTGGTGATCCCTCTGGGGATCCCCGACTTCGTGGTGAGCTTCGGCTGGCGCGCCATCTTTCCCGCCTTCGGGGGCTTCTGGGCGGCCACCCTCGTCATGACGCTGGCGGTCTACCCGCTCGTCTACCTGCCCGTGGCGGCGAGCCTGCGCAACGCGGATCCGGCGCAGGAGGAAGTGGCGCGGAGCCTGGGCCTGGGTCGGATGGCGACCTTCTGGAAGGTGACGGTGGGCCAGGCCCGGTTGGCCATTCTCGGTGGAGCGGTGCTCGTCGCCCTCGTCGTGCTGGCCGAGTTCGGCGCGTTCGAGATCCTCGGCTTCACCACGTTGACCACCGAAATCTTCACCGAGTTCACGGTGGGCCTCAACCAGACCGCGGCCTGCGCCCTCTCCTTGATCCTCGTCGCGCTCGGTATCGTCATCCTTCTCGGCGAAGGGGCCGCCCGCGGCCACGGCCGGGCAGCCCGGCTCGGTGCCGGCGCGGCGCGACGGATCCGCCCGCAGCCGCTCGGGCGTGCCACGCCGGCCGTGCTGGGCGGGGTGGGGTTGCTCGTCGGGCTGGCGTTGGGGGTGCCGGTCGGGTCGATCATCTACCTCATCGTGCGGGGCGGGACCTCGACGGTGCCGCCCGCCTCCTTGTGGAGCGCGGCGGGGCACACTTTCACGTATGCCGCATCGGCCGGTGTCATCGCCACGGTGGCCGCGCTGCCGATTGCCTTGCTGTCGGTGCGTTTCCCCCGGCGCGAGGTGCGGTTCCTCGAACGCTCCAACATGCTCATCCTCGCCGTGCCGGGCCTGGTCATCGCGCTGTCCGCCACCTACTTCACCGAGCACCTGCTGGCGGGCTTCCTCTACCAGACGCCCCTTCTCTTGATCCTCGTCTATGCGGTCATGTTCTTCCCGATGGCCGTGGTCTCGGTCCGGGCCGCGGTGGCGCGGTCGCCGGTCGGGCTCGAAGAGGTCGGGCATTCGTTGGGCGTCCGGCGGAGCACCGTCTTCTGGCGGGTGACCCTGCCGCTCATCGGCCCCGGGCTGGTGGCTGCCTTCTGTCTTGTGTTCCTCGAGTCGGCCATCGAGCTCACCGCCACCCTCGTCCTGATCCCGACGAACGCACAGACGCTGGCCACCCAGTTCTGGGTGTACCAGACCGACCTTTCGTTCAGCCAGGCCGCGCCCTACGCCGGCGTGATCCTGCTGATCGCCGCCATTCCCAGTTACGTCCTGGGCCGCTGGTTCGACCGCCTGCCCGCCCGCACAGCCGGCAGCGGGACCACGGGCGCGGCGGGACTGGGAGGCCCCGGGGCGGGGGCCGAGTCGGTGGCCCTGGCACCGGGCACAATGGTGAGCCTGTGAAGCGTCTCTCCATCTCCGGCGTCGTGAAGGCATTCGCGGGGTTGTCGGTCCTGTCCGGCGTCGACCTCGAGGTACCCGAGGGCTCGTTCACCGCGATTCTGGGGCCGTCGGGCAGCGGCAAGACCACCCTGCTCCGGATCATCGCCGGTTTCGAGCGTCCGGACGCCGGTGTGGTCCGCCTGGGTGACGATGTCGTGGACGACTCGGCCCAGCGGTTCGTCCCCTGCGAGCGACGACGGATCGGCTACGTGCCCCAGGAGGGTGCGCTCTTCCCGCATCTCAGCGTCGGGCGCAATGTGGCGTTCGCCCTTCCCCGCGGCGAGCGTCGCAGCCGCCGGGTGGACGAGTTACTCGAGCTGGTCGGCCTGGCCGGCCTGTCCCGTCGCTACCCCCATCAGCTCTCCGGCGGGCAGCAGCAGCGCGTCGCCCTGGCCCGCGCCCTCGCCTCGGAGCCCGAGATCGTCCTCCTCGATGAGCCCTTCTCCTCCCTCGATGCCTCGCTCCGCGCCTCGGTCCGCGCCGACGTCCACGACGTGCTCCGCCTCTCGGGTGCGACGTCGATTCTGGTGACCCACGATCAGGACGAGGCGCTGTCCATGGCCGACGAGGTCGCCATCCTCCGGGGCGGGGTCATCGCACAGATCAACACGCCTTCGACGTTGTATCGAGCCCCCCGGGACGCCGAACTGGCCCAATTCCTGGGGGAGGCCAACCTCGTCGACGGCACCCTCGACGGCGACACCGTCGTGACCGGGCTGGGTCAGCTGGCGGTGGCGGGGAACGGGAACGGCGGGAACGGGAACGGCGGGAACGGGTCGGGGCGGGGGGCGGGTGCGGGTGATGGTCCGTCCCGAGCAGCTGGTGCTGGGCGAGGCCGACGAGGCGGCCGTTCCGAGCGTGGTGCGGAGCTATGAGTACTTCGGTCACGACGCCGTCGTGCGGGTGCAGCCCGACGACGGGGGCCTGCCCGAGCTTGTCGTGCGGATCACGGGCGGCATCCCTCTCGCCTCGGGGACCCGGGTGGGGGTCAGGGTGCACGGCGCTGTGGTCGTGTGGCCCGAGACGGCCGACGCTGAGCTCAGAGACACCGAATCTCTTCGAACCACGCCTGCGTAACTACCTCGTTGTCGTCCGCGCTGGGCTACCATGGGGTACCGAAGCGGGAGCACAGGAGGTGCGATGGCTGACGTGCCGACATCCGACGTCGGAGGGTTCCACGGTCCGCAGGTGTGTGATCTCGTGGGCATCTCCTATCGCCAGCTGGACTACTGGGCCCGGACCGGGCTGCTCCAGCCGTCGGTGGCCGCGGCGCGGGGGAGCGGGACCCGACGGGTCTACTCCTACTCCGACGTCCTCGAGCTCAAGGTGATCAAGCAGCTGCTCGACGCCGGGGTCTCCCTGCAGTCGGCCCGGCGTGCCGTCGAGTGCCTCCGGGGCGACCTGGGGGCCGACGTGGCATCGTCCAATCTCGTCCTGACCGGGACCAGCTCGGTGCTGGCCCGCTCGAACGGCGAGGTCGTCGACCTGCTGGCCGGTGGCCAGGGCGTCTTCAACATCGTCCCGTTGGCGGGTGTGGTGGACGAGCTCGAAGCCGACATCGTGCGCCTGGACATCGCGGCGCAGTCCCGCCCGTCGAGTGAACGACCGGCCACCGCACCGGTGGCCCGGGCCGCCGGCGAGTGAGCCAGGCCGACCCCGCGCGACAGGTGCGGCCGCGTCCGCGCCATCCGTCGGACGCGCCCGCCGGAAAGGTCCGCTTCGCCCATCCTTCGGAGAAGCTCTTCGCAGCGCTGCTCGACCTCTACGACGAGCGCTGGGAGTACGAGCCCGTCGAGTTTCCCCTTCGTTGGGACGAGTCGGGCTCCCCGATCTCGGGCTTCCGGCCCGATTTCTGGTTGCCCGAGCGGGGGATGTTCATCGAATTGACCACGGCCGAGCAGCGACTGGTCACGCGCAAGAACGGGAAGGTCCGGCGGATGCGCGAGCTCTACCCCGAGATCCCGGTGCTGGTCGTGTACCAGCGTGACTTCCTGGCTCTCCTCGAAGCGCACGGCCTTGACGTGAACGTTCCCTCTGCCGCCTAATCTGGCGGGGTGGTAGCCGACGACAGCGAGAGCACACCGCCCTCGTCCCGTCACTCGCCCCTCAACGCGGCGCACATCGCCCTCGGGGCGAAGTTGGTGCCATTCGGTGGATGGGAGATGCCACTGGCCTACCCCTCGGGCACCATGGCCGAGCACCGGGCCTGTCGGGAGGGAGCGGTTGCGTTCGACGTCAGTCATCTCGGCACCGTGCGCGTCGAGGGGGCGACCGCTTTCGACCACCTGCAGCACTCCCTGAGCAACGACCTGCGGCGGATCGCCCCCGGGCGGGCGCAGTACACGCATCTGCTCGACGAGACGGGTTCGGTGGCCGACGACATCATCGTGTTGTGGATCGACGACGAGTTGTTCGACGTCATGCCCAACGCTTCGAATACCAGCCGGGTGGTGGCGGCCATCGGAGGCGAGGACGTGACGAGCAGCCGGGCGATCATCGCCGTCCAGGGACCGAGCGCCCGGGCGCTTCTGGCTGAAGTGTCGCCCGACGCGGCCTCCGTCCCGCGTTTCGGTGTGGCGCGCTTCGAGTGGGAAGGCATTTCCTGCGTGGTCTCGGGCACCGGCTACACCGGCGAGGACGGCGTCGAGTGCATGGTACCGGCGGCGCACGCCGAGGAACTCTGGTCGGCCATTCTGGACACCGGTGTCCAGCCGGCCGGATTGGGTGCACGCGACACGCTGCGCCTCGAGGCGGGGCTACCCCTCCACGGTCATGAGCTGGGACCGGGGATCACCCCGTTGCAGGCCGAGCTCGGGTGGGTGGTCGGTTGGGCCAAGGGTGACTTCATCGGCCGCGCCGCCTTGGAGGAGGAGAAGGCCGAGGGCCCCCGACGGCGATTGCGGGGCATTGTGGGGGAGGGGCGTCAGCCCCTGCGGGACGGCGCAGAGGTCTTCGCCGGCGGCAAGGACGTCGGGTTCTTGACCAGTGGCAACTTCTCGCCCATGCGGGAGCGGGGGATCGGCTTGGCCCTGATCGATGCCGACGCACAGCTGCTCGACGGCGATGCCGTCACCGTCATCCAGCGGGGCCGTCCGCTGCCGGCCACCATCGTCCGCCCGCCCTTGTGGCCTCCGAGAGTGGAGGAGTAATGCCCGACTATCTCCCGCATACCGAAGAAGAACTGACCCAGATGTTGGGCTTTCTGGGGCTTTCCTCGCTCGACGAGCTCTTTGCGGCGGTGCCGGCTGCACTGCGCCTCGGCCGGGGTCTCGGTCTGGCCGACGGATCCCCCGAGCCTGACGTCCTGGTGCGCATGGAGTCGCTGGGCCAAGCCAACCGGGCCCGCACCGACCGCCTGGTGTGCTTCGCCGGGGGCGGCGCCTACGACCACGAGGTGCCGCCGGTCGTGCGGGCCCTGGCCGGGCGCTCGGAGTTCGTCACCTCGTATACGCCGTACCAACCCGAGGTGGCGCAGGGCATCCTCCAGGCCGTCTTCGAATTCCAGACCATGGTGGCCCGGTTGGCCGGACTGCCGGTGGCCAATGCGTCGCTCTACGACGGGGCGAACGCGCTGGTCGAGGCCGTGAACCTGGGCGTGGCGGCTTCGGGCCGCCAAACCGTGTGGCTCTCGGCAGGGGTTCCCCCGCACTGGCGGGCCGTACTGGCGACGTTCGCCGCCGGCACCGGCCACGTGCTGGTGGATGTGCCGCTGCAGCAGGGGGTGACCGACTGGCCGGATGCGTCGGGGTCTGCGGGTGCGGGTGCGTCGGGGGGTGAGGCACCGGGCGTGTTGGTCGTGGGCTACCCGAACTATCTGGGGTGCCTCGAGGACATCGCGGCAGCCCGTCGCCTCTGCGACGCGACCGGTGCCCTGCTGGTCGTCGTGGCCGATCCGGTGTCGGCGGCCATCCTCCGCTCGCCCGGGGAGAGCGGGGCCGATGTGGTCGTCGGCGAAGGCCAGGCCCTCGGGACCGCACTGAGCTTCGGCGGTCCCTATCTCGGCCTCTTCGCCGTGGCGGCGCAGCACGTGCGCCGGCTACCCGGACGGCTGGTGGGCGAGACGGTGGACATTGCGGGGACCCGCGCCTACGTCACCACACTGCGGGCCGCGAGCAGGACATCCGGCGCGAGAAGGCCACCTCCAACGTGTGCACGAACCAGACCCTGATGGCGGTCTATGCCGCGGTGCAGCTGGGATGGCTCGGGACGACGGGGCTGCGCGAGGTGGCGCTGCGCTGCGCCCGGGGCACGAGGTTCTGCCGCGAGTCGATGCTCGGCCTGAGCGGGGTGGAGCCGATCACGGGCGTCACGCCCACCGTGCGTGAGTTCGCGGTCCGCCTGCCCATTCCCGCCCGTGTCGCCATCGAACGGCTGGCCGACGAGGGCTATCTCGGCGGGTTGGCCCTGGCCGATCTCGTGGGCGACGAGGGCGACGGATCGGTTGACGGTGACGATGCCGTGCGGGGCTTGCTGGTGGCCGTCACCGAGCGGCGGACCCGGGCGGACGTGGAAGGACTCGTACGGACGTTGGACAAGGTGGTGCGATGAAGAGCGTTGATGCCGTGGCCGATGTCGTCATGGGAGCGGCCGCCGGCGGGCGGGCCACCAGTGCGCCGATCATGGGGCACGAGGCCGAGCCGACGCTCTTCGAACTTTCGCAGCCCGGTCGGAGCAGTTGGCAGTTGCGGACGACGGCCATGCCCGAATGGGGGATCGACGAACTCATTCCGGCTGAGCACCGTCGGGCCGAGCCCGTCGCGCTGGCCGAGGTCTCCGAGCGCGACCTCGTCGGCCACTTCACCCGGCTGAGCCACCGGCAGTTCTCGGTCGACCTCGGCGCGTACCCCCTGGGCTCGTGCACCATGAAGTACAACCCGAAGTTGTGCGACACGGTGGCCGGGCTCCCCGGATTGGCCGGTGTGCACCCGGGGGCGCCCGCCTCGCTCAGCCAGGGCTGGCTGCAGATTTTCGTCGAACTCGAAGAGGCGTTGTGCGAGGTGACCGGTATGGCTGCGGCCACGCTGCAGCCGGCGGCCGGCGCGGCGGGTGAGCTGACCGGGCTCTTGCTGATGCGGGCGTACCACCAGTCCCGTGGCGAGTCCCGGCACCGGGTGATCATCCCCGACTCGGCCCACGGCACGAATCCGGCGTCGGTCACGCTGGGCGGGTACGAGACGGTCACCGTGCCGAGCGATGCGCGGGGGTGTGTCGACATTGCGGCGTTGCGGTCCGTCCTCGATACCGATGTGGCAGGGATCATGCTGACCAACCCCAACACGTTGGGGCTGTTCGAAGAGGACATCGAGGCCATTGCCGCGGCCATCCATGAAGTCGGAGGCCTGCTCTATTACGACGGGGCCAACCTCAACGCCATCCTCGGTGTCGTGCGCCCCGGCGACATGGGATTCGACATCGTGCACATGAACCTGCACAAGACCTTCGCCACCCCGCACGGTGGGGGAGGGCCCGGGGCCGGTCCGGTCGCCGTCTCGCCCAGGCTGGTCGACTTCCTGCCCGGGCCGCGCCCGACGCGGCTGGCGCCGGGGTCCGACGACGAATTCGGCTACATGACCCCCCCTTCCTCCATCGGACGTGTGCACAGCTGGCACGGCAATGCCCTGGTCCTGGCGCGCGCGCTGGCGTACATAGAGGTGCACGGTGGGGACGGTCTCCGGCGGGTGGCCGAGCGGGCGGTGCTCAACGCGAACTGGATCAGGCGGCGCCTCTCGGCTGTCTACGACGTGCCGTTCGACCGACCCTGCATGCACGAGGTCGTGCTCTCGGCTGCCAGCTTGAGGAAGAAGTACGGCACCAAGGCACTCGATGTGGGAAAGCGCCTGCTCGAATTCGGCTTCCATTCGCCGACGATCTACTTCCCCCTCATCGTCGACGAAGCGCTCATGATCGAGCCCACCGAGACCGAGAGCCTGCAGACGCTCGAGGCCCTGGCCGATGCGCTCGAGACGATCGCCGACGAAGCGGCGGCGGGCGTGCCGTTGTCCGAGGCGCCGCGCACCACGCCGGTGCGCCGGGTGGACGAGGCGCGCGCCGCCCGCACTCTCGTCCCGACCTTCGATGCCCGCTCCTAAGCGCTCGCCGCGGGCGGCTAGCTCGGCGGGTGCGGCTAACTCGCCGCAGGCGGCGGACTATCCACAGGCAATCGTGCCTGTCGACCACGTGGAGCAGTGCGGGCGCCGCGTCCGGGCCACGCTCGGCGGCCGGGTCGTCTTCGACACGCTCCACGCGCGCTATGTGTGGGAGTGGCCGTTCTACCCGCAGTACTACATCCCATGGGTGGACGTGGACGGGAGTGTGGTCATCGACGAGCAGCACCCGCAGACCGACCATCGGGGACCGCTCCGGCTCTTCGGCCTGAAGGTCGGTGACATCGTGCGACCGAGCGCCGTACGCGTCTACGGGGACGCTGGTATCGAAGGGCTCAGGGACACGGCCCGCTTCGAATGGTCCGCACTCGACAGCTGGTTCGAAGAGGACGAGGAGATCTTCGTGCACCCACGCAATCCCTACGCCCGGGTGGATGCGCTGCGCTCGACGCGTGCGGTGCGGGTCGAACTCGACGGAGTCGTCCTGGCGGAGTCGTCGTCTCCGGTGTTGGTGTTCGAAACGGGCCTCCCCACCCGCTACTACCTGAATCGGACCGAGGTGGACTTCTCGCACCTGGTGCCGTCCGACACCGTCACCTCGTGTCCCTACAAGGGGACGACGACCGGGTACTGGTCGTTCCGGCTCGGCGACACGGAGCTCGCGGACATGGCCTGGTCCTACGACTTCCCCACGCGCCAACTGCTGCCGATCGCCGGCCTGGTCGCGTTCTACAACGAGAAAGTCGACACCTTCGTGGACGGGGAACTGCTGCCGCGTCCTGCGACGCACTTCTCCTGAGGCCGCTGCGCCGGGGGGCGCACGTCAAGGATGCACGTCGGTTTTGAAAACTCGGATTGCGCTGGGCGGTTTGGCGTGGGGCCGCCAGGGTTCGGACATATTGAAAATGACCCTTGCAAGACCCGCGAGGATGACGGTACTGTGTCGCCCAGACGCCCGAAAGGGTGGAACGCGTGGGGTGAGGGGGGCAGGACATGTTGTCCAGGCGTGGTGTGGGCAGTAACCGCATGTGGTCACGGCGCCTCGCCGCCGTTGTCTCGGCCGCAGCCATTGGTGGGTCGATGCTGATCGCGGTGACGACGGCGGCAGCGGCGGGGGCCGCGAGCGCGAGTGGCACGCCGATCGTCATCGGCGACCTGTGCAGCTGCACGGGCATCGAGGCCTCGAGCGTCGAACTTTCGCCACCGACCGACCAGGCCTGGGTGCAGTCGGTCAACGCGCACGGGGGCATAGCCGGACACCCGGTCACCCTCGTCTCCGCCGACGATCAGTCGAGCCCCGCGGTGGCCACGACCGATGTCAACAAGTTCATTCAGACCGATCACGTCGCCGCCATCATCGACAACAGCCAGGAGGACTCCGCGTGGATCGACGCCGCCGTCAGTGCCGACGTCCCGGTCATCGGTGGAGTGAACAGCGTGCTGGGCTACACCAACCCCGACGTCTTCCCCTCCGGTTCGACACTCAACTACGGCATTGCGGGGGAGGACGCCGGCGCAGCGAAGGCCGGCATTAAGACCGAAGCCATCTTCTACTGTGTCGAGGCGGCCTCGTGTAAGCAAATTACGGATCTGGCGGGCAAGGTCGGCCAGCAGTTCGGCATCAAGGTGGTCTACACCTCGGGCATCTCCTTCACGGCGCCGAACTACGCCGCCCAATGTGTGGCGGCCAAAGCAACGGGTGCGGGATCATTGGAAACCGCCGACGCCAACATCGTCGTCGAGAAGGCGGCGGATAACTGTGCCACCCAGGGTTGGAGTCCCGTCGAGGTCACCGCGACGAGCGAGATCGGGAGCGGTATGGCCACCGACCCCAACTTCAAGACGATGATCGCGTCCATGAACGACATCCCATGGGTGGTGCACAATGCCACCACGGAGGGCATGTACGCCGCCATCGGCAAATACGAACCCTCGGTCGAGACCTCGTCGAACTTCGGCGAGCAGGTCGTCCTGGAATGGGCCAACCTGACCCTGCTGCAACACGCCATTGCGGCGGCGGCCCCGTCCGGTTCGACGAAGGTGACGGGCGCCGAGGTGAAGAAGGGTCTCTACCACCTGCCGGCCGGGGACAACCTGGGTGGCCTGGCGGCCCAGCCGATCCACTTCACCAAGGGCGTTCCGGCCAACTTCAACTGCTGGTACTACATGGGCACCAAGAGCGGGAAGTTCGTCTGGTCGAACGACGACAAGCCCATTTCCGCGCCGCTCATGAAACCGGGTACCGCCGAGGGCGGACCCGTCGTCAAGAAGTAGGTGGTGCGCCGGTGCCGGTGCCGGTGCGGCGCCGTGCCGGCAGGGCGCCGGCGCAGGTAACTCCTCAGTCGGGCCGGGCTGCGGCGGAGCGGATGGTAAGAACGTCACTGAGCCAGGCCATCCCCTTTTCGAGGGCGGCGGGTGGTGCCTCGGCCACGACATGACGGGCGATGTCGGCCACGGTGGTGCGCCGTAGCTCCTCTCTCCATGCCTCCTCGGCCCGTCCCATGGCCGCGGCGATACCGCAGACCGGTCCGTACAGACGGCGGGCCACCCGTGACGGACCCTTGCGCCTGATCTCCGTGCACCGGAACATCGGATCTGCGCCGTCGATGGCCTCGACGACCTCGAGCAGGGTGATCTCTGTTGTGGGCCGGGCCAGCCGGTAACCGCCGAAGCGGCCGGTGGTGGCATCGACGATGCCGGCGCGCATGAGCGCCTGCATCGACTTGGCCAGGTAAGGGGCGGGGACATCGTGGTACTCGGCCAGTCGTGCCGCGGGGAGGGTGGTCCCGTCGGGAAGAGCAGCGAGCAACACGGCGCAGTGCGCAGCCCATTCGACGCCTTCGTTGAGTCGCATATGTGGATCTTACTTGTCCGGGTATGTCGGAGGCGATATATTCGGACACGTAACCTCTGAATAAAGGGAGGGACGGCGTGCGTCTCGCGGTGGCGGGTGGAACCGGGGTAGTGGGCAAGTTCGTCGTCGAGGCCGCGGCGGAGGCCGGACATGAGGTCGTGTCGCTCAGCCGGCGTACCGGCGTCGATGTACGCACTGGTGAAGGGCTCGCAGAGGCACTCCGCGGCGTCGAGGTCATCGTCGATACGACAAATGCGGGGACGACGAACCGGGACAAGGCAACGGCATTCTTCACTGAGGTGACGCGCAACCTCGGCGTGGTCGGTGCGGGGGAGGGGGTGGCGCGGCTCGTCATCCTCTCCATCGTCGGCCTCGAACGGGTGCCCGGGTACGGCTACTACGAGGCCAAGCTGGCGCACGAGAAGGCGGCAATGTCGGGTCTCCTTCCGGCGACGATCGTCCGGGCCACGCAGTTCCACGAGTTCCCGGCGCAGGTCCTGAGCTGGACCCGCCACGGACCGTTCGCCGTGGTGCCGCGGAGCAGGATCCAGCCGGTGGCCGCGCGGGCGGTCGGCCGGGTCCTGCTCGATGTGGCCGTGGCGCCTGCGGGCGGGTCGGGGGCTGGCGCCGGGTCCGGGCCCGGCAATCGGGTCGAGGTGGCCGGTCCCGAGGAAGCCGACCTGGTGTCGTTGGCGCGCGCTGTCGTCCGCCACAGAGGTGAGCGACTCTGGGTCGTTCCTATCCGCGTGCCGGGACCGGCCGGCAAGGCCATGCGCGAGGGAGGCCAGTTGCCGACGTCCGACGTGCGCACTGTCGGGCCGACCTTCTCGGAGTGGATCGGGGGGCCGGACCTCGCACTGGTGTGAACTGACCGCTACCTGGAGAGAAACTCCAAAATTGGCGGAGCAAGGCGGGGCCACTCGTCGAAGAAGTGCCCTTTCCCGGCCACCGCCAGTCGCTTGACACGATTCCACTCGTCCTCACCCCAAGGGGGGTCGATCAGCTCGGAGCCCGGTATCAGCCGATGCAGTTCCAGCGACAAGAACTCGGGGTGGTACTCGTCCCCTTTCCCGCCGCGGAAGATGAGCGTCGGGAGCGTGAGCGCGGCAAGCTCTTCCTCTTTGATCCCGGGCACCGGTGCGTCGGGCATGGGGATGTAGGCGTTCAGCCATCGCTTCTGTATGTCGATGAACGCCTGCGTGTCCATGGCGAGGAGGCGTTCGCGGTTGGAAGGATTCGCGGCCAGCGTGTCATCCCACTGCGGCAGGTCCACCACGGCGGGCATGCCGCCGACCAACGCGGCGGCGATCACCGGGAGGATGTAGTTCATGGCCAGATACATGGTGCCGAACACGCCCCCCGACATCCACCACACGACAAGCTTGCTCGCCACGTCGGGGTGACGCAGGGCGGTCACGAGCGAAAGCCGCGATCCGGCAGAGCCACCGACCAGAATGGCCGGTGCCAAGCCGAGCGTCTTGAGAAGCGCGGCGAGATCGTCGGCGTGCATGAGCGACTCGGATACGCCGGTGAACTTCACGTCGGACTTCCCTGTATTGGGACGGTCCCACAGCAACACCTGGTACTGCGTCGCCAGCTTCTCGGCAAGGGGCCGTACGCCGGGATACTCCATGCTGAAGCGCCCACCGGGGGTAAGGACGAGAGGATCGCCTTCTCCGAGCAATTCGTAGACGATCCGCCCTCCGTTGATATCTAAAGACGGCATCGGGTCTCCTTCGACTGGTCAGATGCGGGCGCGCTGGTCGTCCGACGGTCGATTCTCGACCCCCCTCGAAGCGGTGTCAAAAGTCGACCGGGATCGAGTGGTCCTCGTCGACCGGGCGTCGAGCGTCATTTCATCAGCATCCTCCACGTACGCCTTGAGCGTGACCCGGCCGGTCAGGGCATCCTCCACATCGACGACGTCGGCCAGAAGTCGGCTGGTTGCGTGCCGCCCGCTCTGCGCGGCCAGTTGCACGGCCCGCCCGAGCTTGTCGGTTGCCCTTTGTTCGTGTCCGGCCCGCCTCGCCGCCAGTCCCTCCTGGATCGCCTGGGCCAGCTCGGCCTGGTCCGTGTAGTGGGCGACGTCGTGGCTGATGGGGGTGAAGAGGTTCGCCTCATCCGTCCAGCTCGCCTTCATCAGGGCCTGGGCGTGCTTGCGCCCGCCGACGAGGAGGCGCACGCGGCAAGCCAGCATCTCGGCGTCCAGTGGGCCCGCCGGCACCTCGACACTCACGTGATACTCCCGGGCTTCGGTCGTCCACGCCCCGGTCGGGATCTCGACGGTGCGGGCGTCGATGACGCGGGCACGGGCCGTGAGGTCTTCGATGGTCGGGGACACTTGCCTAATGAACCGCACTCGGGCCCGCTCGGGTACCCACACCTGCAGGGTGGCCTCCACTTGCCGTGCCAACGCCGCATCAATGATGTTCCTGAAGTCCTCCTCCATGTCGATCGGCTGGCGGATGATATCGACGGATCCGAGGAGGGCCGAAGAGATATGCCGCAGCTCGCTCACTGCCCAGTCGCTGCCGATACCCCGACAGTCGCACTGGAACCGCCCGACCGATGCCGTCACGGCCATGTCCAATTCCTGTTCGGTCTCGTCCTCATCTTTGCCGTCGGTCAGGAGCAGCGTGTGGTGGATGGCTCCGGGGCGCAGCGCGCTCAACCGGGCCGCCAGGGCGAGCCACCGCCCGATTGCCGTGCCGCCGACAGGTTGGAGGGTGGCCAACGTTGCCACCGCTTCCTTGCGGGTCCTCGCCGATGCCTGGACGAGCCCGTTGGTCGGCGGGTAGACGACCTCGGCCGTCTCCGCGCCGCGCACGACGGCAAACCAGACACCGTCGGGCAGAATCTCCAGGGCGGAGCGGGTTGCCTTGCGCAACGCCCGGATCTTGTCCCACGGGTGACCCATCGATCCGGAGCAGTCGAGCAGGAAGATCTCGACCGCTTCGCGGGACCGCTCGTCGGGCATGGCGATATCGGCCGTGACCGAAACGATGGCCTCGACCTGCGACCCACCCGGGGCCAAGTAGGGATTCTGATGGCTGGTCGCGGTGAAAACCGCCGTGACGGGCTGCTGGTCGATGTGCTCCGTAGCCATTGGTGCGCGCATCTGTTCGAGGGTGTCGACACTGCCGGTGTGGGGGAGGTTGCGCGCATGGTGGCGGGCCGTGCCGAATGCGACGAGTGAGCCTTGCACCACCCGGCCGGACGAAGAGCGGAGGGTCCCCGAAATGCGTCCCACGAATGCTTCGATCGTGAAGACCACCGCCTTCGCACTCCGTGCAGCAGCTCGGGCAAACGGCCGCAGAGCGATGACGACGACCGAGGCGACTGCGCGGAGAAGCGTCAGCGAGGCGTGGCCGATCGTCGTGACGACGGGCCCGATGAACCGCGTCGCGACGTACCGGGCCACGGCGGCCACTGCCGACAGCAGCGGGGCGCAAGCCCGGTGCAGCAGCCGCGCCATCGCCAGCGACAGGGTCCCCAGCTTTCTTGCTCCCGCTCCACCGATGCGTCCCGCCAACCGTCCGACCACGGCGAGGGCGCGTCCGATCGCGACGGCGATCGACGCCAGATGCCGGATTGCCATCATGGTGAGGGCGGCGAGGCAGCGTGCGACGAGCGCGACGGGGCTGACGATGAGCGTGAGGATACGGACGATGAGCGTGACGATAAGAGTGGTGAGCCATGCCACGCTCTTGGCAAGGGCGGCGATCCCCCGGGCGGCCACAACGACGCAGACCCAGAAGCGACGGAGGATCCACGCGCAGACGGAGAGGACGACGCGACCGAGAGCGGCCAAGGGCCGGACGAGGACGGTCAGCACGGTCAGCACCAACCTGGCGAGAGCGGCCACCGCAATGGCGAGGGCGATGAACATCAAGGCGACGAGGTGCGCGGCGCGGCGCAGGACCGGCGCGAGGAGTTGGCCGATGAGACGAAGGGCGAGCGCGAGGATCACCAGAGCCCCCGCGATCTTCCCGTACGCCCAGGCCACCAATTGTCCGATCGCCCGCCCGAACGTCACCAGGGCCCGGCCCACGAGGTCGAGCACCCCGCAAACTGCTCTACCGAGGATCAACGGCCCCTGTCCCAACCAACGGAGCATTATCCGGAGCGGTCGCAGGAGGCGCCACAACGCTGCAGCACCGACAACGACGATTTTTCTCAAAAGGCGCCCTACGCCGCGCACTGGGCCGACCACTGCGTCGACCAGCAGGCGGATGATCCACGCCGTCGCGCCCATGGATCCACCGACGAACCGCCGCACGACGAGCTTGCTGATCTCCCACACGGTGGTGAAGGGGAGCAGGACAATGGTGAGCATCCGGGTGGCGTTGCCTGCTGACGAGTCCATCCCGGTGCGAACCGGCGCCGCCGCCGTTTCCTCCGCAGCCACTGTCGAGTCCTGTTCCACCGCCGAATGCCCGAATGTCTTGTTCATGGGGACATCGTGCGCCCCACCGGTAAGGACCCGGTAATGGCATCTCCTCAGCCGGGTGCGGCGGCCGTGCCTCTCTCGTCGGGTGCGGTCCAGCGCAGTTCCGGCTTTTCGAGCACGATCGCCTTTTCGAGGGTGATGATCTCTGACGAGGGCTCGACCCCGTGCTCTTCTCTGAGGATGGATTGGTAGCGCTGGAAGGCCCGCAAGGCATGGGTCTGGCGGCCGGAGCGGTACAACGCCAACATCAGCTGGATCCACCTTCGCTCCCGCAACGGCTCCTCTTCCACGGCGGCGCTCAGGTCTGGCAGCACACCGTGGTGGTCACCCAGTTGCAGTCGGCCTTCGAAGAGGTCCTCTTCTGCACTGGCTCGGCGTTCCACAAGACGCGCCACCTCTCCGGCTCCGGCCGGCCCGTCGACGAGGTCGGGAAGCGGTTCCCCCCGCCACAGTTCCAGTGCCCGGGATAGCTCGGCCACCGCCGACCCCGGGTGTCCGCCGCGCAGCAGCTCGCGACCCCGCCCCGTTCGTCGTTCGAAGCGGAATGTGTCGACCTGATCCTTGGTGCCGCGCAGGCGGTAGCCCTGCGGGGTCGTCTCGATGAGCTCGGCTCCCAGACTCTGGCGCAGCGTCGAGACATAGCCCTGCAGGGCCTTGTCCGCGGTCGTGGGTTCCTTGTCCCCCCACACGTTCCACTCGAGGTCGCCCGTCGAGACGGCTGACCCGATCCGCAGCGCCAGTAGGGCCAGTACGGCGCGTAGCTTCGGGGCGCCCAGGGTCACCGGTGTCCCTCCGACCGTCGCCTGAAGGGGACCGAGGAGGCAGATCTCCATGTGCTGGCGACCGCGGACGACGCCGCGAGTGTCCTTCGAGGGAACGGAGACCTCGTGGGAACGTGACACGCCGATGTCCACGCGCTCCATGGTCAAGGTCGTCCACGCGCCGACGTGGATCTGATCGCCGGCCTGGAGCGGTAGTCGTTGGTTGGCCGGGATCGGATCATGTTCGGTGTTGAGAAATGTGCCGTTCGTCGAGCCTTGGTCGACGAGGGCCCAGCTCCCGTCGGGTTGGCGCATCAGCACCGCGTGCCGATGCGACACGCCCAGGTCCTCCAGCGAGCCCGACAGGTCGATCTCAGGCTGGATTCCCTTCGACGCGCTGCGCCGTCCGATGCGGACATGGTCACCGACGAGCGGGAGACGGCGGGTGTAGGTCGTCGCCGGAAACTCCATGTCTTCGGGATCGACCATCTCGTAGTACTCGCGGTCCGGGCGGGCGACGACCTCCCAGACCGCCTCCTCCCACACGGGGACGCTGTCCGGCGCGTTGAGGGAGTACCCGCACTCGCCACAGGCGGCCCCGGCTTCGGTGGGCGATCCGCAGTTGGCGCAGAGTCGGGCCGGGGCTCCCTCGACGGACTTGGCTTCCGGCGGTCTCCTTGTTTTACGTCGTTCTTTCCCTCCGCTCCCGCCCGACGATGGATCGGGCAGCCCGAGCGCGATCCCGCACGTGCTGCAGTAGTCCACCGCCTCGGAGGCGTGGCCGGCGGGGCAGGTCGTCGTCAGCGTCCCGTCCGTTCCGTGCGAACCGACCTCGACTCGAGGATCATCACGTCCACGTCGTCTACCTTGGGCTTGGCCTTCACCCTTCCCGTCGCGGGGTCCTCGATGTCGACCACCTTCGACAACCGTTCGAGCGCCTCGGAGTTGCCCGCTTCGTGCGCCAGACGCGCCGCCTTGCCGAAGAGCCCGGTGGCCTTGCTCATGTCGTCGGCCCGCATTGCATCGACCCCATCTTGCATGGCGTCGGCCAGTTCGGTCTCGTCCATGACTTCGGCGACCCGACGGTTGATCTTCGTCGACAACGCCTGGTCCTCGGTCCATTTGGCCAGCATCGAAGCCTGGCCGACCGGCTCGCCGTCGACGACGAGGGTCACAAGTCCGACCCTCTTTTCGTCCCCCACTTCTCCGGGAGGCACGCGCACGGAGAGGTGGTAGTCCCTCGACTCGTCGCCCCACGAGCCGGTTGGGTATTCACCGATCAGGGGACTCGTGTCGATGCGCGCGCCGATGAGGTCGACGATCGGTTCCATCTGCTTCAGCACGACGACGTGCCCGCCTTGCGGTGTCCAGACCCTGAGCGTCACTGCGCCGACCTGCCTGCTCAGGGATGCCTCCATCATGGAGGCGAAGTCCGCCCGCAGGCCGGCCGGGTCCGGGACGATGTCCTGAGTGCCGAGAAGCGCATTGGCGATCTTCTTGAGCTCGGCCACCACGAATTTGGCCCCGACCCCGCGGCAGTCGCACTGGAAGACGCCCTCGGCCCGGCGCAGAGCCTGGTCCAGCTCCTCGGGTGACTCGCTCTCGTTGCGGCCATCGGTCAGCAGGATCGCATGCCGGATGCCCGGCTGGTCGTGCAGCAGGTCGGTGGTCAGGTTGATCCAGGACCCGATCGCCGTCCCCCCGTTGGCCTCGAGGCGTCCCAAGGCCCGCTTCGCTTCGTCGCGTGAAGAGGTCGTCGCCCGGGCCAACGGTGGTGCGGCAGGGTAGACCATCTGGGCCTCGTGGTTGCCGGCCACGACGGCGAACCGCACGCCGTCGGGAAGGCAATCGATGGCCGCCGCGGTGGCTTCCTTGGCCTGCCTGATCTTGTCCTGCTTCATCGATCCCGATGTATCGAGGATGATGACTTCGGCGCGGTCCTCGGACGGTTGCCCCGCTTCGCCCGCCCCGGTAGCAGCCGATGTCCCTTCGGCCCGCACGGTGATGACGGCGTTCATGAGCATGCCGCCCGTCGGGAGGTACTCGTTCTGGAAGCATTCGATATGGAATTCCGCCATTGTCCCTGTCACTCCTCCGTTGGAGCGGCCGGACTCCGTGCCGGACCGACCGGAACGACGGCCACGGTGATGTTGTCCTGGCCGCCGGCGTCGAGGGCGGCGTCCACCAGTAACCGGGCGATCCCCGACGAGGTGGAGCCGCCGGAGGCGGAGAGAATCTTTGCGAGGCTCTCGGGGTCTTCGAAGTAGTTCCAGAGCCCGTCGGTGCAGACGATCAGCAGTCCCGGTTCGGCCACGTCGAGGTCGGTGATGCGGGGCTCGGCCGACTCGGCGTCGGCGCCGATCCAACGGGTGATCGAGTGCGCTTCGCGAAGAGCGAACGCCTCGTCCGGTGAAGCGCCTTCGGCTATCCGCTCCTGAGCCACCGTGTCGTCCACCGTCAAGAGCCGCCGACCGCCAACTGACGCACCCAACCAGTAGGCCCGACTGTCGCCGACGTTGCCCACGACGATCTGGCCGGGCGCGGCCAGGGCGACGACCATGGTGGTGGACGGTGGCAGTTCATCGCTGCGGTCTCCAGCGTCCATTGCCACGGCCACGGAGCGCTGCGCCTCTTCGAAGGCTTCGTTGAGGAGTTCGTGCAGCTCGTCCGTGCTCGGCCAATTGGGCGCGTCCACCGCGCGGGCGAGGACCGCGATTGCCCTCGCGGCCGCCTCTTGGGCCGCCCTGTATGCCCGAGAGGTGGACCCCACCCCGTCGCACACGGCTACCGCCGACCGGTCGCCCACACAGAGGAGGGCCACCGCGTCCTCGTTGCGTTCCCGGCGCCAGCCCCGATCCGAAATTGCCGCCACCCGCCCCTCCGAGAGGTGGATCTGCTGCACTTTCTCGGGGGAGACGGACCCTTCGACGCCAGGTGCGGTCCCGGGTTCCGCGCCGAGCAGTGGATCGGTACGGAGCTTGGTGCCGCAGACTTCGCAGTACCGCTCTCCCTCGAAGACGGCGGACCCGCATGCCGGGCAGGTGTCGATGGTGGGCTCGGCTTCTTCGTTCACGTGAGTGTCCGAGGTCGGTACGCGTTGGCGAGGTCCACAAGTTCGAAACGTTCCTCGTCGGTGTGGGCCAGCTTGGCCAGCGAGCGGTAGGTGGTTTCGATCGCACTCCGCACATCACCCTCGGTCAGCGACGCCCCGGCCAACGACGACCCGGGATCGGGCGTGGTGGATGGATCGGCGAGCAGAGCGAGTGACTGTAGATGGAGGTCCCGCGTCAGAGCGAGCCGGACCGACGGCTCGGCCCGCAGGCGATCGAGAAGCTGGGAAGCGGTGATCAGATCGCTCATGGTGGGTTGTTGGCCGGAGATGTCAGCGCACAAGACCCCACAGAGCGCGATCTGTGCCGCGGCGTGCGAGCTGGAGGAGCTGGGGATGCGCTCGAGGGCGGCCACGGCGCCGACCCTGTCCCCGAGGGCGGTCCGGACTCGGGACAGGCCGAAGCTCGCGCTGGCGAATCCGGGGTCGGCGGCGGCCACTATCTCGAACTGGTGGGCGGCCCGGCGCAAGTCTTCCGCTGCATCGAGCGACGGCATCGCCCCGTTCGCCGGGTGCGCGGACGCCGCCAATTCGTAGGACACCGCGAGGGCCAATCTCGGTGCAAGCTCCCCGGGTAACTCGGAGATGACGGTAGTGAAGTACGAGTGGGCGTCCCTCGGCCGCCCCGCCGCCAGCTGGACGACGCCGCGCCACCATGCAGCCCGCCACCCGCTACTCAGGGCCTCGGGGGAGACGAGTTCGGCCTCGGCCTCGGCGAAGGCCCCTTCCTCGATGAACGAACGGGCGAGGCGGAACGCCACCTCAGGAGAACGCGGTGTCGAAGCCAGAAGAGCCGTGATCTGCTCGGAGCTCGAGATGACGATGGTCGCCAGGACGCCGGCCGCGGGATCGAAGGGGTCGACCGCCGGTACAGGCAGGCTCTGCCAGCTGCTGGCCTCTGCCGCATTGCCGAGCTCGCCACTGAAAAGCAGGCTCGGAGCGGGCCGGGGGTCCTTCCCGTCGATCGCCCTGACCTGGCGGAGCACGCCGATCAGCTGCTCGCCCATCTCTTCGGCCGACTGGAATCGGGAAGCGGGGTCGGGTGCCGTCGCCTTTACCAAAAACTCGTAGAACGCTTCGTAGCGACCGAAGAGCGGGACCTCGTTCACCGGTGGGAGTGAGGTGGCGTACCGCTTCTTGTCCTGGAAGCCTGCGAAGTCGAAGCTGAGCACGGCAAGCGTGCGGCCCACGGTGTAGAGATCCGAATTGATCGACGCCCCGACGTCGGGGACCTCGGGGGCCTGATAGCCCACCGTCCCGAACAGGTCGCTCTCCTCACCCATGGCCACCACTCCGCCGAGGTCGATGAGCGTCAGTTGCTCATCGGTCTGAATGGCGTTGTCCGGCTTGAAATCGCAGTAGAGCAAGCCCTGGTTGTGCAGATAGCCGAAGGCGGGAAGGACGGCCAGCATGTAGGCGATGGCCTGCTCGAGCGGCAGCGGTGCTCCGGTCTCCGCCCTGGTGCGCGCGCGGATCTCTCGAAGTGACTCGCCTGCCACGTACTCCATGACGATGTAGCCGGCGTCTTCGTGCTGGACGAAGTTGTAGATCTGGACGATGTTCGGGTGTTTGACCTCCGCCAGGAATTGGCGTTCGGCGACAGCGGCTGCCGCGGCTGCCTCGTCCTCTGAATCGAGCAGGCCCTTCAGCACCACCCATACGTAGCCCCCCCGGTGCGAGAGGTTCAGGTTCTGGGCCAGATAGATCCAGCCGAGCCCACCGTGCGCGATGCATCCGGCCACGCGGTATTGCCCGGCGACCAGGTCGCCTTCCCAGAGCTTCGGCGAGAACGAGAACGGCGCACCGTCCTCGGGGCAGAATCCCTCGGTCCGACCGGGTCGGCCTTCGCGGCTGCGGCCGACCTCATGGCCGCAGCGGGCGCAGAAGCGCTTGCGCTCGGGGACCTCGGGATTTTCGAGCAGCACCGAACGTGGATCGCGCCGCGGTACCGATGGCATCTCGACGAGACCGGCACCCAGAGTTCCCCTCGTGCCCCCGCCGAAGCCACCCGAACCGCCCGTACGTCCCGTCGGCGCTCCCTCGCCCGGAGTTGCTCTGAGCGTGTTGGTGTCCGGAGAGGTCGATCCACTGATCGGTGCCGCCGTCCCGACGGTGGCCGGGCGCCCGTCGCCTCCTGACCCCGAACCGCCTGACCCCGAACCGCCTGATCCCGAACCTCCCGACGTTGCCGCCGCCGCCTGGGGGGCGTAGCCGCAGACGTTGCAGTAGCCGTCTTCGATGATCCCCTGGCCCGTGCAGTCGACGCGCACACAGGCGACTGCGCCTGTGTTGCTCGTCGTGGCGCTCGGCGCGGGTGGGACAGCCGGGCTGACAGCACTGACCGGGGTGACAGCACTGACCGGGGTGGAGGCCAGAGGCGGATTGCCGCAGACGTCGCAGTACCCGCCGTCGATCTCACCGGTGCAACCGGTCCTCAGGCAGTTGGCCATGACGGCGCCCCTTTCGGCTGGGAATGTAGCGGCGGGGCCACGATCGACCGTTGGTAGGCCGTGACCAGCGCACCGGCCTCCACGAGGTCGCACGGAGCCGAGAAGAGGACACCGCGCGCCTCTACGTACAACCGATGGAGCTCGAGGTCCTCACCTTGCCCCACGGCCTGTGCCTTGGCCCGGTAGGCATCCAGCCGGCCCCGCAGTTCGTCACGGGCGGCTACGGCCGAGCGCGCCGTCTCCCCGAGGTCGTCGATCTGTTTGCGCAGATCGCCCACGCGAGGCAGGAGAGCCCGGACACCGAATGCAGCATCGGTGGGGTTCGTCGTGGCCAGACGGCTGCCTTCGGCCAACTCGCGTCGCAGCTCGTCGAGGACGGTTCCTGTTTTTTCGAGCCTCCTCCGCTCCTCGTCGTGCAGGACGACTTTGGCCGCCACGTCGGCTTGTGTCGTTCGCGTTTGCTGGAGCGCATGCGCGCACTCGTCCAGGGATACGGCCACTGCGGCCAGGTTGGCCTCGAGCTTCTCGTGGACGGCCAAGGATTCTCGTAGGGAAATGGACGCTCGTTCGATCATCGTCGTGAGAGGGGTGAGTACCTCGCCGGAGACCCCCAGCGGGTCGCAGCGCGAGAGTTCTCCGACGTCGTTGAGCGCGTCACGGGCCAGGGCCAGAGCGTTCGGTCGACGAACGGCGCGGGCATCTGCCGCCGCTTCGAGCTCGGCGACCATGGCTTCCAACGCCCCGAGCCGGGGGACGATCAACGTCCACACGGCTGCCACCTCGTTGACGACGGCCATGACGAGCTCGTACTCGCTCGACATCCGGCTGATCACGTCATCGAAGGTGAACGTGTCGGTCGGTACCGTTCCCTCGGTCAGGGTCCGCTGGCCGTCGGGACGGGGCACTGCGACCGATGACCCCTCGAGCAGGTTGGTGAGGCGGCCGAGCGCCGCCCGCGAGAGGAATGACTTCGACCCGCGTGCGTGGATCACTTGGTCGAGCGTGTCGGCCAGGGCCTGCTGCCCACTCCAGAGGTAGGCGAGGCGGACCTGGGCCTCCTTCCATTGCTCTGCCGTCCGGCCGGCGAGAGAGGACGAGGCGTCGAGCATCTGCCGGGTCACGTCGGCGTCGAGTTCGACGAGATTCTGCACAATGCGCTCGAGCGTCGTCCGCAGGCCGGCGATGCGGCGGTCGAGGGCCTCGACGGTCGGCGTCGTCACGTCGCCGCCTTGTAGGTCGGCACGGGTGGAGTCTGTGCTTGCCCGGTATAAGGACGAAGATCGGCGTTGTAGAGCGCCTCCCAGGTGCCGTCCGTCCGCTCCTCGGCCAACACACCGTTCACGAAGGCTGTGAAGTCAGGGTGCTTCTGGCTGATGGCCATGCCGTAGGGCTCCGGGCTGAACGACTGGTTGATGATCGTGGTGTTGGGGTCCTGTGCGTGGAGCCCCGTCAGAATCGCGTCGTCGGTCCCGATGGCGTCGACCTGACCTTGCTGGAGCATCACCAGGCAATCGGCCCAGTCGTTCACGTCCCAAGCCACAATGTGCTGGGCGCCCTGCTGGGCCACCAGGTTGCCGAGGGAGTCGGCCCCGCCGGTCGCACAGACCCGGCTGTGCCCCAGGTTGGCCGGACCCGTGATCGGCGAGCCGGTGGGCACCAGCAACTTCTCCGCCGCGTTGTAGTAGACGGTGGAGAAATCAACCGGATAGGGATCCGGACTGCTCTTGGTCTGGCGTGCGCAGTTGATCGTCATCGTCTCCGCAACGATGTCGACCACTCCCGTGGCCACCGCCTTGCTCCGATCAGCATTGGGGATGATCTTGAAGTCGATCGGTGGGGCGTTGGGGCCGAAGATGGCCTGATTCACTTGTTCGAGCATGTCGATGTCGAATCCCTGGAGCTGACCATTGGTCGGATTGCGATAGGCCCACAGGTTCGTACTCTGGTCCACTCCGGCGATGAGGTACTTGCGGGCAAGGATGTGGGCCATCCAGGAGCCGGCCGGCATCTCACCGGGCGTGGGCATCGGGCTCGGTGGTTGGTAGCTGGCGGTGCAGTTCGACGCAGGGGCGGGTGTGGGTACGGGGTGGACGATGGACGCACCCGCAGGCATGACGGCCGAGGCGTTGACCGCGGCGGACGGCGCTGAGCCCGGTGTCGTCGTACTGCACGCCGCGGCGGCGAGAGCGACGCCGAGCAGGGCTGCGGCTGTTGCGAGGCGCGGCATGCGCCGGTTGATCGGGGGCAGGTGTAGGTGCATGTCGCTACCGGTACTCAGCGATCCGGGGGCGGAAGCCCAAGAGGATGAACACTGCGACCAAGACGGAAAGGACGGCACTGCCCCAGATGAGCCCCGAAATGTCGTTGGAGGCGCTGTTCATCGATTGAGTGAACGCCCGCTGGGAATGCGTGATCGCAGCGCCGAGGTTGCTGTCGAGGTTCGACGAGACCGTCGGCAGCTGGTCCGGGCCGCTCCCCGAGGCCAGGGCAACCGCTTTGTCCTGTTGGTTCACGTCGCTTGCCTCGTCGAACTGTCTGATCTGCCGGTGGACCGCGGTATACGCCGCAAGCGAGGTGTCCGCCTGCTTGATCTGCCCATCTTCCACCGAACCTGCACCCTTGCTGGCCGATATCATGAGGTTTTCGAATCGCCTCACGGTGGTGTCGTAGTCCTGCTGGTAGGTGGGGATCGAGTTGCGGGTGAGGAGGGTGAGCTCATCGTCGGCCATCATCTGGAGTGCCCCGATCCGGGCCTGGGTGAAGAGGACCACGGGACCCGATCCGTTGGCTGTGGCGGTGTTGACGTTCGAGTTCTGGGTGATGACGCCGACCGTGAACCACAGCGCGAGGACGAACACGATGGCCGTGCTGACTGCGAGGAAGAGGTTGAAGGTTCGGCGAAAGTGTCCGCTCATCCAGACCTGCACGACGATCAGAAGCACCAACAACGTAACGATGAAGAAGACGGCGGTCCAGAGCAGGGGTGAGCTCACTGCGTTGTCCTGGTCGCTCGTTAATTGTTGGTTTTCCACGGTATACAACTTCGCTGCCGCCGGGAGGATCTCGAGCCTCATGAGGTTGTTGGCCTCACCGATGTAGGCCGTCGCGAGCGGGTAGTAGCTCTGTCGCTCGTTGAACGTGGCGGTCTGGACCAACCCGGTGTAGGTCGGGAGGTTGACCGCGACGGAGCGTATGGCCGAGGCAACCGCCGGGTCGCTCCCCGCCGCCTGGGCGGCGAGCGCCAGGTTGGCGGACGCATGGGCGACATCATTCATGTAGCGCGTCCGGAGCGATGCGGGCTGCAATTGGCCTTGGAGGAACGAGCCGGCCGCGGTCGTGTCAGCGTCCGACAGGTAGGTGTCGATTGCCTGGGCTTCGACGACGAGAGGCTCGGATGTTTGTAATGCCGCCGAGGTGGCCGTGTCGCGGTTGTTGGCGGCGAGAGCGGTCACCAACCCGACGGCGAGCGCGAGGACTGCCAGGCCGATGGCGATCAGGCGGAGCCGGGCCGGCGTGACGCCGATCCGGGTGCGGGTGTTCGTGGGGGAATGGGTGCGGGCGTGCGCGGGTGCGCCGCGGCGTCCGCGCACCTGGGGAGCGCGGTCGAGTGACGGGTCAGGAACCACCCCCACGGGCTCCGTCGCGATCATCGCCAGACCCTTCTCTTTCGCACCACGAACGGGATCGTGTCATCCATCAGAAAATCCCGCCCGTTGGTGCTCGCCTGACCATATTCTTTCACCCCTTCACTTTGTGCGATGGCGGTAAGCGCCCAGTAAAGGCAGATTTCGCCATTCCCCTCGGCCAGTTCCGGCTGGCCATCGATGGGCGCTCAGTTTGCGTTCAGGATCGACACAACGATTCGCCCGATCCCTGGAACGCCCCCTGGATTATCCCCCTGCACTGCAGCACCACCGGAAGGTACCGCCAGGTACTCATGAAAGCACGCTTTTGCAATTGTCGTGGTGCACCACATCGTCCGGGCCGCGCCCTTCGACGAAGCCTGACAGAGCCGTCAGGTTCGGCCGCGCCTCGTGGATTTGTTCAGATGGCTGCGGCGAGTCCGATACCAGCGGCGGCGACGCCGAGGCAGAGTGCGAGCCCACCGAAGGTGTAGATCCATGCTTCCGTACGGTGGCCGTCGCGGAAGAGATGCACCGACTCCCAACTGGCGGTGGACCACGTGGTGTAGCCCCCGCACAAGCCGACGCCGACGACGTCGAGATCGTGGGGTCCGAACCCGTGGTACATCGAAAGACCGGTGAGGAAGCCCAACAACAGGGATCCGGAGGCATTGACGAGCAGCGTGCCCACCGGCAACGGGTCGGCGCGACGACGGGCCGCATGATGGATGATCAGCGCGCGCAGCATTGCGCCGATCGCTCCGGCGGCCGCAACCAATAAGGCAAGGCCGAGAGTGGGGGAGTGGTTCATCGGGACGGCCCTGCGGCCACGTCGCCGCCGCGACCGCGTCTCCCAGCACGACGAGCGCGGTCCCGCCGAGGAGTGTCGCAGCCAGATAGAGGAGGCTCAACCCTGCCTGCCCGTTCTGCAGCAGCGTGATGGCGCCCGACCGCGAGCGCGGAGTATGTGGTCCAGCCGCCGAGGATGCCGACGACGAGGAACGGACGGAGTAGCGGCTGTCGCGGCGTCCACTTCTCGATGACCGGAATGAGGATCCCGATGGCCAGGGACCCGCTGAGATTGATGACCAGCGTGACAGTGGGGAAGTGGCCGGACCCTTCGACGAATGCGGTGTCGAGGAGGAATCGGGCCACCGTGCCGAGTGCGCCGCCGAGCGCGATGACCAACAGGACGGTCAGTGACAGACCGAGGCGTGGTACCGCGGGTTCGCCGAGTGGATCGTCGCTGCTCGGTCATGGTCCTCCTCCTGCGCCTGGTGCGCACCGCGACGTGTGTCGCGGTGCTCTCTGGTCAGGAGCCATCAGCCATGTCGGCGGTTCGGAGCGTGTGCTCCCCGGCGGGACCCATCGCCGGACTGCAACAAGCATTGTAGCCGTCGCCCGCCGGGGGAGTGGGGGTACTGCCCTCTCAGAGACGGGGCCCCGGCGCATTGCGAAAACGGAAAGGCTCACTTTCTCGCCCGGCGATCACGTACCAGCACTCGCCCGAGACTTCGGAGTCGAGGATGCGTTGGAAGGCGGCAACGACGTCGCTGACGTCGAGAATGGGAAATCCCATGTCGAGCAGTACCTGTTCGGAGCCCTTGATGATGTTCGTGTACGCAAAAGACGGGCAGAGCGCATTGACGGTGACGCCTTCGGCGGCGTAGGCCTCGCCGATGGAGCGGACGAGGCCGACGACTGCGTGCTTGTTGGCGGCGTAGATCGGATCGAAGGGGACCGCGACCAGTCCGGCCATGCTGGCCGTGGCCACGATGGTCCCCCCTCCGGACGCGATGATCGCCGGCCGTGCCGCGGCAATGCCGTAGACGACGCCGTCGAGGTTGATGCGCATCGCCCGGCGATAGGCCTCGGGATCGAAGTCGTCGCCCATGCCGCACCATGACGTCACCCCGGCGTTGAGGTGGGCCAGATGCAGCCCGCCGAACTCCGCTACGGCATAGGCCACCGCGGCTGAACTGTCGGCCGATTCCGTCACGTCGGTATGGATGAAACGGCCCCCCAGTTCCTCGGCCACCTCCGCGCCCCGGGCATCGTCGATATCGGCCAGGACCACTGATGCCCCCTGCGCCGCCAGGTGACGCGCCACCCCTTCACCGATGCCGTTGCTTCCACCGGTGATCAACGCCACTTTGCCGTTCATGTCCATTCCCGGATCGTAGGGGAGTGTGCCCCCCGGTAGCTTGAGCCCCGTGGACAGCGCGGCGAGCGACGGACCAAGTATCAGCCCCACGGCGAACGAGGCCGAACGTCGGCGGTGGAACGATGCGTATTGGGCTTCGCTGTGGCCCCGGCGCGAAGCGCTGACCGACAATCTGACCGCCGACCTTCTGGTGCATCTGGACGCGAGGCGGGGCGAACGGATTCTCGACATCGGGAGCGGCGGCGGCAAGGTGTCCCTGGCGCTGGCCAAGCTGGTCGGCCCGGAGGGCCGGGTGGTGGGGGCGGACATCTCAGAGCGCCTCGTAGGGCTGGCCCGCGAGAGGGCAGGGCAAAGCGGTGTGGCCAATGCCGAATTCGTCCTGGCGGACGCCCAGGCCGACTCGCTGCCCGGAGCCCCCTTTGCGGCCGCCGTCAGCCAGCTCGGGGTGATGTTCTTCGACGAGCCCGTCACCGCCTTTGCCAACATCCGCCGGCAGGTGCAGAACGGCGGCCGGCTCGTCTTCGCCTGCTGGCAATCGATCGCCGGCAATCCGTGGGCGCTCGGCCATGCCATCGGTGCCTATACCCCGCCGCCCCCCACCCCGGCCGCCGGCAAGAGCCAGACGGGTCCCTTCACCCTGGGCGATTTCGAACGGACGGCGGGGATCCTGCTGGCGGCCGGCTGGCGGCAGCCGCAGGCGGATCCGTACGAGCGGGTCGTCACCGTCGATCGATCGGCCATTTTCGACGAGGGCCAGTTGGTGCTGAACGGTGTTGCCGCCGAGAACCTGCCGGCGGCCCGAGATGCAATTGAGCGGCACTTGGCTCAGTTCACCCGGACCGACGGCCTTCTCGACGTGCCGGTGTCCTATTTCGTCATTACGGCCAATTCGGTTCCTGAGCCTTGAGGGGAGAGGGATAGATCGACCCTTGCCGAGCCACCTTCGGAATTTCGTGTGTGACTTAACATAATGATTATTATCGGCGGTCAGGGGAGTAGTGGTGGGTGACGAATACCAGCTCTGAGCAGGTGCAAGACCTCTGAGCAGGTGCAAGACCTCTGATCGTGGGCCCGGGTCGCCGGGGTTAACAGCGTGACGTGGACAGAGTTCCGATCGACGGAGTTCGGATCGACAGAGTTCCGAAGGGGTGGCGGGACGCTTCAGCTCACGCCGGACGCCTCATGAGGCGACGAACAAGCGTTCGCAGCATGTGAGGCCGTGCATTCGATCGTTACTTCGACGATCGAATTGATCGATTATCCGTGCGCCATCAGAGGGCCGGTTTGTGTCGGGGTTTGTGTCTGGGCGGTGGCCTGTGCCTGCGCATTTGCTTCGGCCAGCCAGGATGCAATGATGCCCAGGCAGTCTTTGCAGGGTTTCAGATCCCGATTCGCAGGTGGCCTTGCTTTCACCCTGTTCTCCTTCTTGATGGCCTTTGCTCCACCGCATTTGTAGAGGACGTGGTAGACGTTCTCACTCCCTGATTCCGTGGTGTAGCAATAATCCATGGACACTGCCTAATTCTCCATCCACGCAACGTGCCAGCCATTTGCCGCGACCAGTCTGACCCTACCCGTCGTACGGTGATCGGAGTCTCCGCCATCGGGTGTCGGAGTCTCCGCCATCCGGTGTAAATGGCGATTCCGAAACTCCAAGCGTGCTCACAGCCGATTTGGGGCTGGCTATGACATCGGCTGGCTCTACTGCTACGTATGCCGCACCCGGGAGAAGACGACGCATCAGGATCAGAAGGTTCGCCGGAGAATCCCACTGAGGAGATTCCGCTGAACGACGAGGCCGACGCTCCCCCGCCGGAGGCCCGCAATCGGAAGAGGAAGTTCGTGGTCATCGGCGTTGCGGCCGTCCTCGTGATCGGCCTGGCCCTCGGCCTGGGTCTCGGGCTGACGGGCGGTTCGTCGGCGACGGGACTGGTGGTGACCACCGAGGTGGTCAAGGTGACGACGGGCACCATCAAGCAGACCGTTGCCGCCTCGGGGACGTTGGAGCCGGCCAGCCAGGCGAATCTCGATTTCGGTGTCTCCGGGGTCGTGACCGCAGTGGACGTCAAGGCAGGTCAGGTGGTGAGCTCGGGCCAGGTCCTGGCGACCGTAGGGACGACCGCCCTGCAGGCCGACGTCAATTCGGCGCAGGCGCAGCTGGAATCCGCCCAGGCACGGCTGACGAGTGATGAGGCGGCCAGCGCGGAGACGACCCAGATCGATTCCGACGAGGCTTCGGTCACCTCGGCCGAATCGGCGCTCTCGACAGCGCAGACCAATCTCACCGACGCCTCACTCCGCTCGACGATCGCGGGAACAGTGGCCTCTGTCAGTCTCACGGTGGGGCAGCAGGTGACGGGCACGGGTTCGGGCGGCTCGGGCTCGAATGCAAGCAGTTTCGGAGGCTCCGACACCAGCGCGGCCAGCACGAGTGCAGCCTCCTCCTCCACCTCCTCCACGGCGCAGGTCGTCATCATCAGCACCGACTCGTTCATTGTGAACACGACGGTCGACGACACCGAGATCGGGCAGATCGCGCAAGGAGACCAGGCCACGATTACGCCGACGGGCGCGACGACGCTCGACTTCGGCACGGTGGCGTCCATCGGCCTCATTGCAACGGAGAGCTCCGACGTGGCGACGTTCCCGGTGGTGATCGACGTGACGGGCGATCCGACCGGGCTCTACGCCGGTGCGACCGCCGACATCTCCATCATCGTCAAGCAACTCAACAATGTGGTCGAGGTCCCCACGGCAGCGATCACCTACTCCACGAGTGGCCAAGCCACGGTGACCGAGGTCAAGAACGGAAAGCACGTCAGCGAGCCGGTGACCGTCGGGCAAGCGGCGTCGGGTGAGACCCAGATCACAAGTGGTCTCGCCTCTGGCGACAGCGTGGTCGAGCGGGTCATCACGTTCAAGGGCGTTCCCGGCGGGACGTCCCGCACGGGCGGCCTGGGTGGCGGGTTCACCCGGGGCGGTGGCCAGGATTCACCGGCGGCGGATTCACCGGCGGCGGCAGGCGGCGGGTTCACCGGTGGCGGCGGAAGATTCGGTGGAGCGGGGGGATGACGACGCCACACGCGCCCTCCCCCGTCGACCAGGTACACCAACTCCCGGCGGACCGCAGTTCGGTCATTGCGCTCGACCACGTCACAAAGGTGTATCGCAACGGGACCATCTCGGTGGCCGCACTGCGTGGCATCTCACTGACGATCGACTCGGGCGAGTACGTGGCCATCGTGGGGCCCTCGGGTTCGGGGAAATCGACCCTGATGCACATCCTCGGCTGCCTCGATACGCCGACGGCCGGCACCTTCCACCTCGCCGGTCAGGACGTCAGCCACATGAGCGAGGAGGAGTTGGCCGAGGTGCGTAACCGGCGCATCGGCTTCGTCTTCCAGCAGTTCAACCTGCTGCCGTCCATGACGGCCTGGCAGAACGTGGAGCTGCCGTTGGTCTACGCCGGCGTGCATCGCGCCGAGCGCAAGGAGCGGGCTATGGCCGCGTTGGCCAAGGTCGGTCTGGCCGGCCGGGTCCAGCACCGGCCCGGCGAGCTCTCGGGAGGGCAGCAACAACGTGTGGCCGTGGCCCGGGCGCTGGTGACCGAACCTGATCTGATCCTGGCCGACGAGCCGACGGGGAACCTCGACTCGGTCTCGGCCGACGACGTGCTGGGCCTCATGGCCGAGCTCCATGAGGCTGGCCGCACGCTGGTCCTGATCACCCACGATGTCGGCGTGGCTTCGGCCGCCGGCAGGGTCATCGGCATCCGCGACGGGTTGGTCACCGAAGAACGGCGAACGCAACCTCGAGAGCGTCCGATGACGTTGGCTGGAGACACTCCGTACCGGGTTCAACGGTATTCGCAGCCACCGGCTGCGCTCGGGATTGACCGTCCTCGGCATCCTGATCGGGATCGCGGCGGTGATCCTGACCGTCGGCCTCGGCGAGGGCGCGCAGGCACAGGTCAGCTCGGAGATCACGTCGCTCGGCACCAACCTGCTCACGATCTCACCGGGGAGCACCACGTCGGCCGCGGGCATCCGCGGCGGCTTCGGTTCGGCCTCGACCTTGACGGTGGCCAATGCCGCCGCGCTCTCCTCCCCTGTCGTGGCGCCGGACATCAAAGCCGTCGCACCGACCACGCAGGCCACCGAGACGCTCGTCGCGGGAAGCGGCAACTGGTCGACGACGGTGGTCGGCACCACCCCGTCGTGGTTGACGGTGCGCGGCCGGACGGTGGCGCAAGGACGATTCCTCGACGATCAGGATGTCACCGACCATGAAGCGGTCGTCGTCCTCGGCGCGACCACCGCCTCGGAACTGTTCAGCCGGGAGGACCCCGTCGGGCAGACGGTCGACGTGAGCGGCGTGCCGATGACCGTGGTGGGTGTCCTCACGTCGGTCGGCTCGTCTTCTTCGTCGTCGACCACGACCAATCAGGACGATCAGGCGCTGGTGCCGATCACCACGGCGGCGCGAACGCATTTTCGGAGGGACCTCGCGCAACTCGGTGAGCTCGATCATCGTCCAGGCCCGCTCTTCGGACGACCTGACCGCGGCGTACCAGGAGGCCGACCACGAACTGCTGGCCGCACACGGCATCACCACTGCGGCTGACGCCGACTTCACGATCACGTCCGAGCAGTCGGAGCTCACGACGGCCACCTCGGTCGACCGGACCCTGACGATCCTGCTGGGCGGTATTGCAGGAATCTCGCTTCTCGTCGGCGGCATCGGCGTCATGAACATCATGCTGGTCTCGGTCACCGAGCGGGTGCGGGAGATCGGGTTGCGCAAGGCACTCGGGGCGACGCCTCGGCTGATCCGACGCCAATTCCTCGTGGAGGCGTCCGTGCTCGGATTGGCCGGTGGGGCCCTCGGGGTGGCGCTCGGGATCATCGGCGCCGTCTTCTTACCGGGCGCGGTCGGCGATCCGATCACGATCAGTCCGTGGGCGGCCGGGCTGGCGCTCCTCGTCGCCATGGCGATCGGGGTCGTGTTCGGCGTGTACCCGGCCAGTCGGGCGGCCCACTTGGCCCCCATAGATGCGCTGAGGAGCGAATAGATGTCACACACAATGAGAGAGAGATCGAAGACAATGGCGCACGGCATCACGGAGTAGCAGCAAACGACGAGAGAGAGGGCTGGCGGCGGGTGCCGCACTCGGCTGCCTGTCACTCGTCTTCGGATTGTCGTCGGTGGCCGGGGCCGCGTCCGCCCCCACGGGACGTGGGAGTGCCACGAGTGGCAGCGTGGCCACCATTACCGGAAGCACGATGGAGGTGCAGAGCACGACCGCGCAGACGGCAGTGACCTGGACGCCGACCACGACCTTCTCCGAGACGGCGACCGAAACGGTCAGTGCGATCGCCGTCGGTGACTGCCTGACGGTGACGGGGACACCTTCGAAGAAGTCGAAGACGACCATTGCGGCCCGTTCGATCACCATCAGCAAGGCGTCGACCACAGGAACGTGCACGAGCGGATTCGGCGGCGCAGCAGGAGCCGCCGCCGGCGGGTTCGGCGGAGCCGGCGGGAGATTCGGTGCAGGTGGAAGGCCGGGCGCCGGGGCCGGTGGCTCGGGCTCCGGTGAGACCCCGCCGGGTGGGAGCTTCCCCGGCCGGTCCGGCGGCAGGCGCACGAGGCGGATTCCCGGGTGCGGCGAACTTCGCCCTCGCCACGGGCAAGGTGACGGCGGTCAAGGGCTCGACCGTCACCTTGTCGGGGACACTCCTGAGCCAACTCTTCAATCGTTCGTCCACCTCGAAGTCGACGAAGCCAGACGAAGCCCAAGACGCAGAACCTCAAGATCACGACCGGGCAAGTCGACGACACTGTCGGCAGACCCAAACCACCACATCGTCCGCCGTGGCGGTCGGCGACTGCGTGAGTGCGTTCGGCACGGCCAGTAGCACCGGCGCCGTCACGGCCACCACCGTGCGCATCACCTCGACCGGGGGAAAGACATGCACCACCGGCTTCGGCGGTGGCGGCTTCGGCGGACGGTTCGGCGGCGGTCGGTGGCGGTGGAACGGGTGGCGCGTCCAGTGACTGAGGCGCCTGAGCGGAGCCGGCGCAGAACGAGACGGCGTCCTCTCGTCATCGGGGCCGCCGTCGTCGTCGCTCTTCTCGTCGCCGGTGGGGCCACAGCCCTGGCGGCGAGCGGCTCGGGCGACGGGGGCTATCGCATGGGCAAGGCCGTAGACGCCTCGGTCGCCAGCAACCTGGTCGTGGTCGGGACGATCGAGCCCGTGAACGACGCCTCCGCCAGTTTCCAGGTGGCGGGACAGGTGGCCACGCGTGGCCGTGGTCCCGGGAGCCCAGGTCACGGCCGGTGAGACGTTGGCGTCTCTCGACACGACATCACTGAGCGAGTCGGTCTCCTCGGCCGAGCTCTCCCTGCAGTCCGACGACGCCAAGTTGACCGAGGACGAGGACAGCGAGACCGGGGCGACGGCGGCGACCACGACGACCACGACGCCGACAAGCATCCACCTCCACCGGCGACGCGGTGCGGGTCCGGCGCCGGTGGGTCCTCGTCGCACGGGCGTCGATCAGCCAAGATCAAGCCACCCTGGTCGCCGATCAAGCCACGTCGTCCGCCGACCAGCAAAAGGAGGCGGCGGACCTGGCGCAGGCGCAGAACGGCGTGCGGGGTCTCGCCGACGCCCACCGACGCGCCGCCGACGTCAACGACCACGACGACGACCACGACCACGACCATCCCCCACCACCTCTTCGGGGGACAGCAGCGTGCACGGCTGCCCTCCAGCAGGTCTCGACCGATCAACAGTCCGTGGCCACAGACCAGCGGACGGTGGCTTCCGATGAATCGGCGCTGGCCAAGGCCATCACCCAGGAGGAGTCCTCGTCGGGTTCGGGCACGCACGAACGTCGGCGGCCACCGGCTACGTCGGGCAGCGGAGGAACGACCGCACGAGGGCAAGCGCAGGCGGTTCTGCGAGTGGTGCGGCCTCTGACAGCGCGGCGCAGATCGCCTCGGACGAGGCGGCGATCGACACCGCGCAGTCCAATGTCATCGGCGCACAGCAGTCGCTGGCCGAAGGGCAACTCACGAGCCCGATCAATGGGACGATCGTCTCGGTCGGCATCAATGTCGGCGACACTGTCAGCGCTGATTCGAGCACGGAGGACATCGTCATCATCGGGACGAAGTCGTTCGAGGCGACGGCGACGCTGACGAGCGCACAGGTACCGTCGGTCAAAGTGGGATGCAGCGGCGGACGTCACCGTGGACGGCACGACGGCACCATCGACGGGACGGTGGCACAGGTCGGACCGGTGCAGTCGGGTGAGTCGGGATACTCCTACCCTGTCGTCGTCGTGCTCCCCTCTTCGGCGAACGATCTGTTCTCCGGTTCGAGCGCCAACATCTCGATCGTGACCGGCTGCGAAGCAGGATGTGCTGGCCGTTCCCACCTCGGCCGTCATGACGACGGGAACGCAGTCGTACGTCCAGGTGCTCTCCGGGGGCAATCCGGTGGACAAGTCGATCAAGGTCGGCATCGTCGGGAGCATCTACACCCAGGTGCTCTCCGGACTGCAGCGGGGCGATGAGGTCATCCTCGCCAACTATGCCGACCCTGTGCCGGCCTCGAACACCACGACCGTGGGCTTCGGGGGCACCGGCGGCTTCGGCGGCACGGGTGGCTTCGGGGGCACCGGCGGCTTCGGCGGGGCGGGGAGATTCACGAGTGGCGCCGCCGGATTCGGAGGCTGACCGCTGTCCGTGCCGGCGGGTGCTGCCCGTAACGTAGGGCGCATGTCTGTGCAACAGCCCGAGACTCCCCCTCTCTACGCCGGCGACCCTCATCAGGCACGCCAGATCGCAGAGTCGTTCGGTTCGGACACCGAGCGCTACGACCGAGCCAGGCCCAGCTACCCCGATGCCATGATCGAGCGGATCGTCGGCGGCAGTTCCGGGCTCACGTGCTCGACGTGCTCGACGTCGGCACCGGCACCGGTATCTCGGCCCGTCAGTTCCAAGCGGTCGGTTGCCGGGTGCTCGGCGTCGAGGTCGACCCCCGGATGGCCGAGATGGCGAGGCGAACTGGGGTCGACGTCGAGGTGGGCGTATTCGAGGACTGGCGTGCGGCCGGCCGGCAATTCGACGCCGTCGTCGCCGGGCAGGCATGGCATTGGGTGGACCCGGTCGCGGGAGCGGCCAAGGCGGCAGAGGTGTTACGGCCTGGCGGCCGGCTGGCCCTGTTCTGGAACGTCTTCGAGCCGCCAGCAGACCTGGGCGAAGCGTTCACCGCCGTCTATCGCCGGGTGCTGCCCGACTCGCCCTTCAGCCGCGGCATGCCCGGCCTTCGTGGGTACTCGGGGTTCTTCACCAAGGCAGCCGACGGCATCCGGTCCGCAGCAGCCTTCGAGCGCTGCGGAACAGTGGCGGTTCGACTGGGAGCGGACCTACGGACGGGACGAATGGCTCGACCAGGTGCCCACCTTCGGGGGCTACAGCGACGTTGCCGGCGGACACCATGGAAGCGCTCCTGAGCGGCATCGGGGCCGCAATCGATGCGTCGGGGGGCAGCTTCACCATGACCTACGCCACGGTGGTCGTCACGGCGAGGCGAAACGACCCCGCCAGCGCCGACTGACCCCGCCAGCGCCGACTGACCTCGCCAGCGCCGACTGATGCGGGGAGATGGCTCCTAGGCCTCGGTCGCCGCGATGCGGGCGTCGTAGTCGTCAGCCAGGCGACGCAAGGCATCTGCACAGTCCCCCGCGAACGATGACCCGTGCATCAGCGCCAGCGTGTTCGGATGCAGGTCCGCCAGCGTGCGCAGGGTTGCTCCCGTGGAGGGAGCAAGGCTGGTGGCGTGGAAGACGTCCTCGGCCACGCCTGCAGGCTCGACGATGTCGTCGTGCGTCAGTGCCGGCCCGTTTCCGAGGTGGGTGAACAGGTCCCCGCACAGAAGCGTGCCCGTCGTCTCCTCGTAGAGGACCCGCGCTTCCCAGCCGTGGGGCACGTGGGGGGTGTCGATATGCCGGACCCGCTTGCCGCCGAGGTCGATGACTTCGCCGTCGGAGAGCGGACGGGGTGGGCGGTCAGCGAGATCGTCGAGGGAGACCATGCAGCCCATCGCGCCGTGGGCCACTTGCGCAGCGGGAGCGGCGGCCAGGAACAGGTTCATGGCACCGCACTCGTCCGACTTCGACATGGCCGAAGGTGATCCATCGCAGGGACTCGACCGGGAGGATGGTGGAGACCGCACCGCTGATCTCACCGAACATGCGGCGAGCCCCGGTGTGGAACAAGAGTGGCTCCTCGGCATCGATGAGGAAGTGGTTGAAGGTGAAGCCGGTGGGGCCGATGTCGGGAACGAACGCGGACAGCCGGAAGATGCGATCGGCGATCTCGTCGATTTGGATATCCATGATTGGTCTGCTCCTTAGAGGGGAAGGGGGTGGGCGAGGACGCCGGTGCCGGGGAGGCGACCCGAGAGGATGCGTATGAAGGTGATCGCGTCGATGTCGACGCGTTCTCCGTCCGTACCCTGGCTGAACGTTGCCGCCGGCAGCGCCTTCGAGCACGAGTTCGAAGGGTACACCGTGGATCGAGGCCCACTCCCCCACGATGTCGGCGACGAGGCGACCGTCATGGTCGGCGGTCAACTCCATCGGTCGATCTATCGCGGCGCAGATGTCGATCCGGTGAGCCCAGACGTCGCGGGTGAACCCGACGTCGAGAAGGTATTTCAGCGGCGTCCAGCCGATGGGCGGCCCGAAGGGGATCGGCACGTAGCGCATCGGCGGCGGCGTCCGCCACCGCCCCTTCACCGCCCGCGGTCCGACGGCGGTCATCTGCTCGACGACCTCCTGATTGGAGAGGTGGGCCCGTTCACGTATCTGTAGCTCGTTCATGCCGTCGACCCAGTGATGCGAATCGATCTCCCGGTTGAGCGGGACGCCCTTTCGGAGCTGGTGCACGAACGTCGGGAACGAGGCTTGGGCTTCCCCCGACCCGAGAATGTGCAGCGCAACCTTGCGGACATCCCAACCGGTGCAATCGGTCTCCGTCGCCCATTCCTCCGGCGAAAGCGTCCCGAGCAGGTCGGCGAAACGCCTGAACTCCTCTTCGGCCAGTACCCGCGCTTCGGGTCGTCGCGATCCTTTGTGCGGCCAAAGCGGTGTCGGTCATTGCTCCGCTCTCCTTTGCAGTGCGTCATTGAGGTGCAGGTCGACGAGTCGGTCCAAGTGGCGAATCCAGCGATCCCCGCCGGGGTCATTGCTGATCTGGGCATCGATCAGGCCCGCGACCATGGCGATGACGCAGTCGATATCGCCCTGATCGTCGAGCACCGGCCGTGCGGAGGAGGGCGATCGATCCGGCCGAGTACCACTTCGGCGAGTGCGTAGGACTCCGGCGGAAGGTTCGAAGCCGGGAATGGGACGCTGCAGAAGAAGGGCGCATCGGGCCGAGTCCTCCACCGCGAACGCTCACGAACGTGCCCATGAACATCTTCACCGCGCTTCGTGGATCGGCGGGCAGTCCAGGCGGTCGAGGCGCTCGAGGAGTTGGCGGTTGCCGTCGGCGAACATGGCGTCGTAGAGGCCGTTCTTCGAGTCGAAGTAGGCGTACAACGAGGGCTGCCGGATCCCCACTTCGCGTGCGAGTCGCGTGCAGCGACAACCCACCGATGCCGTTGATCTCCGCCAGCTTCCATGCGGCCTCGAGGATCGTCGCCATCCGCAATTGGCGTCGGGTGGTGGTCGAGTTCCCTATCACTGATAGGCATTTTACCTATCAGTGATAGGAAGTCAAGACGGGCCCACTCCCCCGTCCCACGCATCGACCAGGTGGAACGACTGTTTCTCTGACTTCACGTGCATTCAGCGCCAAAGTGCAACTGCCGATGCATGGCACAATCGCCAGACCACGACCGTTTCGGCCCACGGCGGGGTCCGCGCTGGACGCTCGGCGATACGGCGACGAGGTCTGCACAGAGGGGAGGCGAATGGAACTCGTGGTCGTTGGTGCCGGCGTTGGCCGGACGGGCACGCACTCGCTCAAATTGGCGCTCGAGCAATTGTCGGGAGCGCCGTGTCATCACATGATGGAGATGATGGCCAATCCGGACTCAGGTGCCGGCCTGGATCGACGCCATCGAGGGACGCTCCGTCGATTGGTCGACCATGCTCAGCGAGCTATCGGTCGATCGTCGATTGGCCGGGTGGATCGTTCTGGCCGGAACTCGCGGCTGCGAACCCCGACACACTCGTGCTGCTCTCGGTGCGCGACCCCGAATCGTGGTATCGCAGCGCCTCCAACACGATCTTCCTGGCGTTCGATCGTGTGCCACCAGAAATGGCGCCGTGGATGGACGCCATGCGCAAGCTCCTGCACGACCGATTCAGCGATCAATTCGAAGACCCGACAGCGATGATGGACGCCTACGAGCGTCACAACGACGAAGTGCGCGCGAAAGTCCCTTCGGCTCAGCTGTTGGAGTGGACCCTCGGCGATGGATGGGAGCCGATCTGCGAACGGCTCGGGCTCCCTGTGCCCGCCGACCCATTTCCCGTGACGAACTCGACGAGCGAGTTTCGCGAGATGATCGGCTTGCCGCCGCTCGCTTGATGCCACGCGGCTCAGGGCGACGCAAATCTCTGATGAACTGTTGCCCGAGCAACTGATGTCAGCCAACTGACGCGGCAACTGACGCAGGTAACTGACGACCGAATGCGGAGCAAGGAGAACAAGGTGGCTAAAGCGATTGGTGACGAACTTCCGGAGAGAGAAGAGCCGGAACCGCTGGATCCCGAGGACGCCGCAGAGGTCGCGCCGCTCGACAGTGAGATCGACTTCGACGACGAGCAGGAGGAGGACCAGTCGCCCCTCGATGTCACGGAAGCCTCCGAGTTGGGAGTCCTGTTGGATGACCCCGAGGAACTCTCCGACGAAGACGACGAGTGACGGGTCACGAGTGACGACGGGTCAGCCCCGCTTGTAATCGATCAGATCAGTCAAAAGGGACTCCCAGGGTGAGTTCTCCCACCCGTCCTCTTCTGCGATTTTCTTGGCCACGGCCACGGCGTCCTCGACCCACTCGATCCTGACGTCCTCGAGCGGCGACGACTTGCCTGCGACGTGGTGGCTTCCCGTACCGGGCAGCGCGTCGGCGATACCGAAGTCGAGGGCGAACCACTCGTCCTTCCAGATCTGGTGGCGCTCCTTCAACTGCGCCCATCGCGGGTGCTGCTGATGCTTGTCGTTCGCCATCTTGATCGCCCACTTCACGCAGAGGCGGGCCCGGTGGGGGTCTCCTTCTGAGGTGGTCCCGGCGATTGCTGCCTCATGGGAGGCGATCTTGGCGGACTCAGTCTCCGGGAAGGAAGCGTGCACTTCCTTGACGAACACCTCGATGATGGGCGACGGGGAGATGGGAGTGGCCATGCGCGATGGTAGGCCACGGAAGGGGCGACCTCCGGTGCGACGGCATGTCGCGCGAGGCTATGCAACTCGTGGCCCTTCGCCGCTATGTACCCCAGTTCGACGGTGTGCGTGCCGTCGCCATCTCCGCCGTGGTCGCCTACCACCTGGGCTACCTGCGCGGCGGGTGGGTCGGCGTCGACGTCTTCTTCGTTCTTTCCGGCTACCTGATCACGAGCCTGCTGCTGGCGGTCGACCGGTCCCGGGAGCACCTGGCCGAATTCTGGGGGCGCCGGGCCAAGCGGCTCCTGCCGGCGGTGCTGGTGCTCCTGATCGCCCTTTCGCTCTACGCCTGGGCCGGCGGCCCGGGCCTGGTGCCGGCGCAACTGCGCGCGCCCAGCCTCGCCACCTTGTTCTACGTGGCCAACTGGCAGCAGATCGTGGCCGGGCACGCCTACTTCGCCCGATTTCTGTCGGTGAGCCCGCTCCAACAGACGTGGTCGCTGGCTATCGAAGAGCAGTACTACCTGGTGTGGCCCCTGGTGATCCTGGCCGTCACCGCCTTCGCCCGTGCCCGTCGTCACCGGGACCCGGCGCGGCTCCTGCTGGCGATCACCGTGACGTTGGCGGTGGCTTCGGCCGTCTGGATGGGGGTGGCCGCGCACGTGCTCGGGGCGAATCGGGCGTATCTCGGTACCGATACCCGGGCGTGGGAACTCCTGCTCGGTGGCGCTGCGGCCATGATCTGGCCGCCGGGCAGCCCCACGCCGGCGGCGAGAGTCCGGTTGTGGTCCACCCTCGCGGTCTTCGGGCTCGCCGGGCTGGCGGTCGGGACGTCGCTGGCCGGCGGACCGCCCTCGTGGATCTGGGACGGTGGGCTGGTCGCCATCGCGGCCTGCTCCCTCCTGGTCATTCTGGGTGCCCTGCGCGCCCCGGGCGGCCCGGTCGGTCGTCTGCTCGCCGTCGGCCCGCTCCGGTGGTTGGGGCTGATCTCCTACAGCCTCTACCTCTGGCACTGGCCGGTGATCGTGCTCGATGAGCCCGGACTCGACGGGCTGGTCCGGATGGCCGCTGCTGCTCGCCCGGCTCGGGACCATGGTCGCCCTCTCCTGCGCCAGCTTCTACCTGATCGAACGCCCACTCCGGCGGGCTGACTGGGGAGCACTGCGCCACAGGCTCCATGTCCCGATCTTCGGGTTCGCCGCCCTCGGTATCGCGGTGACGGCGGTGATCATTCTGGCCGGCACGGTCGGTCCCCCACCGGCCCGGACGGCCCAGGTGGCGGTGAAGCCGGTCGGCGGCGGGAGCGACGCAGGCGGCGGGAGCGGCGGGAGCGGCGGAGCCGGCGGAACGGCTCCCCACGTCGATGTCGCCCTCCAATCTGTCTCGAAGCCGTACAAAATGTGGATCTTCGGGGACAGCGTGATGGTGGACAGCTCACCGGGCATCACCGCCGCGCTGCAGGCCACCGGGGACGTGTCGGTCACGGTGAATACGGCCTTCCCGGGCTGGGGGCTCACTGTCGACCACTCCTGGTTGAGCGGGGTGCAGGGGACGCTGGCGCACAACTCGCCACAGATCGCCATGGGCATGTGGAGTTGGGACGACCAGTTGGCGCAGAGCAACCCCGCCGGCTACCGGGCCCTTCTCACACAGTTCGTGACGGCGCTGCTGGCCCCACCCGACGGGGTCAAGCTCGTCGTGCTCGTGCAGTTCCCCCAAGTGGGGCCCAGCACGTCGATCACCGATCCCGTCGCGCGGGAGAAGGCGTGGAAGGCCGAGACCGTCGCCACGAATGCGTGGGACGACGCGGCCCGCCAAGTGGTGGCGAGCTTTCCCGGCCGCGCGCTGTATCTGACCACGCAGCAGCTCTTCGCTCCGGACGGGCGGTTCTTGACCTGGATGCGGACCCCGACTGGTTCCTGGGTTCGCGCCCGCAAGCTCGACAACACGCACATGTGCCCTTATGGCGCTGCGCAGTTCGGTGCGCTGTTGACCGAAGAGCTGACGCCGGTCCTCGATCTGGCCAAGCCCAAGCCGGGGTGGGAGTTCGCATCGTGGACGGAGGATCCCCGCTACAACGATCCGCCCGGAGCCTGCCCGGACGACCAGCCGCCGGCCGGCTACCGCGGCCTTCTTGTTCCGGGAGCGAAGGCAAAGAGCGCGTGAATGCGCGTGGACGGGCATGGATGCGCGTGAGTGGGCGTGGACGCGAGCTCGGTTGTGTGCGAAATTCGGCGGAACCCAGACCAGTTACGGCGTGGCCAATTCTGGCCCGCCCAGTTCTGGCATGAAAGGTGGCAGTCATGATCGGTGTGTACATCCGGCCCGCGTCGATGAGCCCCGAGCAGTACAAGAGCATCGACGACCAGGTGCGTGCCACGGGTGTCGAGCTCAAGGGACTGAAGGTCCACACCTGCTTCGGTGAAGGCCCGGGGATCGCGATCTTCGACGTCTGGGAAACCCAGGAGGACTTCGATGCGTTCGCGGCCGTGCTCGGCCCGATCGTTGCGGCATCGGGACTCGAGGCCCTGCAGCCGATGATCGTGCCGATGATCGCCTTCGAAGCCCCGTAACCGCGAGCTGACCGCCCAGCTCAGCCGTTGACGGCTCAGCCGTTGAGGACGTTGTGCACTTGCGCAATCATCGGTGCTTCGAACGACACGCCGAGTTCGGTGAGAATCGGCACCAGCGTCGCTCCGAAGGCGTCGAAGTCCTCTTGTGACTCCCAGATGTCGAAGATGTTCACGTGCCCTCGGACTCCAGTGCGACGTGAAGCGTCCGTCCTTTGGGGCTCCCGGCGCCTGCAGCTTCGAGTTGCTCGAGTGCGCTGTCGTACTTCTCGGGGGTGAAGCCGACGTGTGCGAAGTAGATGCCGAGTGCCATGACAACCGCCTTTGTCGAGGAGTGGACAGCTGCCGGGAGTGTAGAGCACCCCCGTCTCACATGCTCAGGCCGCGAAAATGGCTCAATTCCCGCCGAACCATCGCTGCACGCGGCTGGAGCCGAACTCGTCCTTGTCGGCGGCAATGGCCGCCGAAGGGCCCTCGAGGTCCCCGACCGGCGCCGCCCCGCTCAAGAACGTGACGCTCACCCGCGCCACCAGGTCGTTGCCGAATTCGAGGTAGCACGTCCCGTGCCCGTCGTAGGTCGTAGGTGCCGATCCGCTCTTCACCCTTGCCGCGATCTGCGTGGCCACAACGGACGCCTGCCCCTCCGAGAACACGCCCGCTTTGGGGGTTCCGACGCTCGTCACGTCACCGACGGCGTAGACGTCGGCAAAGGCGGTTTCGAGGGTGAGGGGGTTGACCGGTATCCAGCCGTCAACCGCCATCCCCGACTCCTCGACGACCGCGGGGACGCGATGCCGGGGCACGCCGAGGAAAAGGTCATAGGGCATTTCCGTCCCCTCGCTGAGCACCGCGACCTTCTTCTCGGGGTCGAGGCTGGTGATCAACCGTTCCGGATGCCAACTGATGCCCCGCTCGGCAAAGGCGACGAGGAGGGCCTCGGAGGCCGCCGGCGACGGCGGGATGGGGACACCGAGCGGCATGACGAGAGAGATGGTGGAGCTCTCGCGGAGGCCTCGGTCGGTGAGGTAGTCGTGCAGCAACAGTGCGGTCTCGCTCGGTGCCGGTGGACATTTGAACGGCGTCGAGGTCACGCCGACGATGACGTTGCCCCCGCGGAAATTCGGCCAGTATCTCCCGGAGCGCGAACGCTCCCGCCACCGTATAGAACTCGTTGCCGCCCTCGACGAGTCCCGGCGTGGCCGAGGGATCGAGATCCGCCCCGAGCGCCACCACCATGATGTCGCCCTCGAATGGTCCCGCGTCCGTCTCCACCCGTTTGGCCGCAGGATCGATGGCGCGGATGGCCGTCTGCACGAAACGCAGACCCGGCTTGTTGATCGCGCTGTAGGCGTTGAAGACGTCGGTGGCCGGCTTCTTCCCGAACATGACGTCCAGCTTCGAGAATCCGAAAATGAATCCGTCGCTCTGGTCGATGAGGACGATGTCGATGTCGTCGCCGAACTGTTCGGAGAGTCTGGTGGAGAGCTCCAGGCCACCGAAGCCCGCTCCGAGTACCAGGATCCTCATCGCCTTCACACCTACCCTCTCCGGTCGGCCGCCGCCGCTCTTGGTCACGGCGTGATCCGCGGTGAGAGTATCGGCCGCATCTTGGTCTCGCAATGGGAGGTGCGGTGCGCGGGCCGACGTGGCGTGGGCCGGCGTGGCGAGGTGATGCGTCGACGAAGGCAGCGGATCGACGCTGAGGGACGGAACGGCGGCTCGGACTCCCTACGATGGGCCCGGCCGTGAACGGCGAGTTCCGGGATCACACTGAGGATCGAGGAGATGGCAATGGCAGACCATGTTGGATTGGACGGACACCACAAGGCCACGGTGGAGAAGATCTTCAGCCACCCGGTGAGTCACAACATCCAGTGGCACGACGTCCTCTCCCTCCTCGAGAGCGTTGCGACAGTGACCGAGGAGCACGACGGCCGCTACAAGGTCACCCTCGGGACCGAGACCCAGATTTTCGACGTCCCCCGTCATCACGACATCGATGAGCAGCAGGTCGTGGACCTGCGTCGGATGCTCAAGGGCGCGGGGATCACGCCGCAGGCCAGCTAGAGCCGGCGACCGGCGGCCGAGCGACCGGCGACCACATCCCACGTCCCACATGAGATTCGCCCGACCTTCCAATGCCCGCGTCATGGGACAACTGCTCGAGGAACTGCGAGTCGTCCGCTCTCACGTACGCCGAGATTGGGGCAACGCTCACCGGCCAGGCCGTCCCTGGCTTCACCACTACGCACGACGACGTTGTGCTCGGGCATGGTGCTGCGACCTTCGCACGCGCCGTCGAGGGTCTTCGACGATGGAAGGCACATGGACTGCCGGGTGTGGCGGTCTTTCCTCAGGACGCAACGATCCGCACCGGGGAGACGGTCATTGTGACGATCGGAACTCCCCTGCTTGGCCTTCGCTGCCCCGTGTCGCATCGTGGGCGTCGTCGACGACACGAGATCGGTGGGGCTTCGCCTATGGGACGCTTCGCGGTCACCCGGAACAAGGAGAGGAAGCCTTCGAGGTGACGATGGCCGCCGACGAGACCGTGCGGTTCGCCATCACGGCGTTCTCCCGACCCGGTGATCCATTGGTCCGGCTCTCGGGTCCCCTCGGCAGGAGGGTCCAGGTCCTGGCAACGAAGGCCTACCTGCGGGCCCTCGCCCGCTTCGTCGACGGGACGAGCGTCGACGGCGAATGTCGGGTGATCCAGCCCGACGGTGCAGCCGGTACGGTAGGGGTGCATGACCTCTTCGGTGATCGACCTCTCGGGATGCTGCGATGAAGGACTCGTCGGCCGACGGCCATCGACGTCGTCATCGAGATCCCCACGGGCAGCCGCAACAAGTACGAGTACGACCACGAGAATCATGTCATTCGTTTGGACCGCCGCCTCTTCACCGCCACGGCCTATCCGGCGGACTACGGCTTCGTGCCCGACACCCTGTCGAAGGACGGCGACCCACTCGATGCGCTCGTCCTGGTGGCGGACCCGACGTTTCCCGGCTGCGTGGTGCGGGCCCGGATTCTGGGGGTCTTCTTCATGCGCGACGAAGCCGGCCTCGATGCCAAGCTCCTGACGGTCCTGGAGCATGACCCCCAATGGGACGACGCCGACGACATCGACGACCTGCCGCGCCACCTGCTCAACGAGATCGAGCACTTCTTCAGCATCTACAAGGACCTGGAGCCCGAGAAGCACACCGAGGCCATGGGTTTCGAGGACCGGGCCGCCGCCCTCAAGGAGCTGGAGGCGTGCCGCGAAGCCTTCCAGGCCCAGGAGAAGCGGAAGTTGCCCGAACGACGACAACGGCCCTAGGGCGCACGTCAGAAGCCGCCTCCCGCTGCCGCTGCCCGGGTTGGTGAAGCCCCCCGCCCCGAATGGATCGGTCTGGTTGCCCTGCACCTGCGACTCCTGCTGTTGCGCTTCGGCCTGCGTGCCCAGGGTCACGGTCGTGGTGCGCCTGCTGTTGCCCACGTAGTAGGTGATCTGGACCTTTTGGCCCGCCTTGGCCTTTTGGATCGATGTTCTGCAGAGCGACCGCCGAGTTCACCGCCGTTCCGTCGATGCTGACGATCACGTCCCCTTGGACCAGGCCCGCCTTGGCCGCGGGCGAACCCGAGATCACATTGAGCACGACGACGCCCGAGGTCGGGGTGAACCCGTACTGCTGGCGCAGGGCCGGGGTCAACGTGGTGATGTCCACGCCGAGATAGCCGCCCTGGTTGGTGGCCGGTCCGCCCTTTTCGAGTTGGGGCAGGAGAGATTCGACCTCGTCCGCCGGTATGGCGAACCCGATGTTCTGCGCGTTGGTGCCGTCGTCCGAACTGCCGGCGACAGCGGTGTTCATGCCGATGACCTGACCCGCCGTGTCGATGAGCGGGCCGCCCGAGTTTCCGGGGTTGATCGCCGCGTCGGTCTGGATCAGGTTCTGCAGATTTTCCGTGGCCGTTCCCTCGCCGCCGGCGCTGACCGATCGGCCCAGGGCGGAGACGATCCCCTGGGTCACCGTGGGCGTGCCCGCCGCCAGTCCCAGTGCGTTGCCGATGGCGACGACCGCATCGCCGACGACCGCCTTGGACGAGCTGCCGAAGGTGACGGTCGGCAGATTCGGCTCCGGATCGTTGATCTTGAGGAGGGCCACATCCTGCTGCGTGTTGTAGCCCACCAGCGTGGCCGGATCGTCTTTCTTCTGCCCGTACTCGGTCACGGTGATGGTGCCTGTCCCGCCGCCCTGGGTGAACAGTTCGATCACGTGGTTGTTGGTGATCACCTCTCCACTGGAGGTGATGATCATTCCGGTCCCCTCGTCCTCGTTGCCGTTCGACTTGACGTCGATGGAGACGACGGCGGGGATGACCTTCTTGACCAATTCGGGAATGGTCACGTTCCCGCTCAGCACGGCGGCACCGGGGTCGGAGGTTCCCTCGTGGATGGTGACGGTGTCGTTGTTGTTGCCGCCATCGGCCAGCGCGGTCACGCCGGCGCCGACCCCGGCGCCGATGAGGGCCGCCACGACAGCGACGCCGATCCAGGAGCGGCGGTTGCCCGAACCCGAGCTTTGCGGGCCGGGGAGCCGGCGGCAGCGGGAGGCGGTGTCGGCATCTCTGCCGTGACCGCCCGGCCGTGAGCGGCCGGGGTGTCGTGCCGGGGTGACAGGCCGGGCGTCGGTCCGCCAGGGTCGGTCGGGTCCACGGGGTCGATCGGGTCGGAGCCCGCGGCGGCCGCTCCGACATCAGCCGGCACCGGCTCCGACGCCGGGGCCGCCGGCTCCGGCCGGCTCCGGCGCCCGGGCCGCCCGGGAGCGGTGGCTTCAGCGATCGGCGGCAGGGGCCACACGGGCGTGGCGGGCGGAGGCGCCGACCAGCCCGGAGGTGGCTCGGTGGGCGGGCGCCACAGGCGGGGCCAGGCGTCGGGGCTGCTCGGGCGGAGCCCGGTCGTCGCCTGGCCGGCAGGCTCAGCCGTCGGGGTCTGTCCGCTGCCCAGCTCAGCCGTGATCGCGCCGTATCGGGCGTATCGATCGGGTCCGTCCGAGGCGCCTGCCTCGGCAGGCGGTGGCGGAACCTCAGTCGGTTCAGTGTCGTCTGTCATTGGGGATCCTCCTGAGAACGGACGAGGTCCGCCGCGCCGACCTCCCAGGCGGCAATCAACGGTGCGCGCGTGGATATGGCGCCATGTTAAGGGAGGAGACGAGGCCGTAAGTCCTCGCCCCACGAAGGCGCCTGCACCGGATAGGTCGCTCAGCGCGGTAGCGTGTCCGCCGCATGTCACGCCGAATAGATATTGAGTTGACGAGCAAGAGCAGCGACGGGTCATGGACATGGCGCGCCGCTGGCGCACGCCAACCCAAGGGCGTGGTCGAAGCGTCGTTGGTGCCCGAGAACCAGGAAGTCGGTTCGGTGCTCCGGGCCGAAGTCGAGACCGGGCTCGAGGGCATCGAGGTGATGTCGCTCAGCGAGGTCAAGCCCACTCGCTCGCCGGAAAAGAGCGGCCGTATCGAGGTCGTGGGCACGCCCAAGCGGGCGCCCGACGTGTCGGTCATCCTGGCCCCGGGCTCGGGGAAGCGCAGCCGTCGACGTGACGAGGATGGTGACGACCGGGAAGACCGTCAGGCCCAGCCGAGGCGGTCATCGCGGCGACCGTCCGAAGCGGCGGCACGGTAGCGGTGGTGGCCCGGCGGCAGCGGCGGCCCAGGTGGCGGAAGTGGCCCCGGCGACCGTCCGGCGGTGGGCGCAGCGGCCCCGGCGGGAGCAGCGGCCCCCGCCGACCCGGATACGCGACGCCCCGGAGAGGGTGACGGGCGCCCGGCACGCGGTGAGCGACCCGTCGCGCCCGACCTCGACCGTGCACCGCAATGCGATGTTGGCCGCGCTGCGTCCCGAGCAGATCCCCGTGGCCGAGCAGTTGCTGCGCGGCGGTCTGCCCGCCGTACGCCAGGCCATCGACGCCCAGAACTCAGCGGCGAAGGTTTCCGGTCGGCCCCCCGCGTCGACCGACGCACTGTTGGCGATGGCGGATGAACTGCTGCCCATCGTCAAGCTGGCGGATTGGAAGGACCGCGCCACGGCCGCACAACTGGCCGGGAAGGATTTCCGGTTGCGCGAATTGCGCGCCGTTGTGGCCGCCTCACGTACCGTCATCCTCGACGAGGATGGGCGCGCGCTGGCCAAGTCCCTGCAGGAGTCGCTGGAGAAGCGCGTCACGGCCCTGCGCGACGAGTGGCTGGCCCGCATCACCAACGCCATCAAGGAGGGACGCATTCAGCAGGCGCTGGAGGCCTCTATCCGCCCGCCTGAGCCCGGCACCCGATGCCCGGCCGATCTGGCCGTGCAACTGGCTTCAGCCGCCGGAGAAGCGATGACGGCCGATTTGCCTCCAGAAGAGTGGATGAAGATGCTCGACGCCGTGGTCCTGTCTCCGGTGCGCCGCACGGTGAAGCCGGCCGGGATACCGGCCGACGAGGTGGCACGCCAGGCGGCGCGGCACGCCGCGGGATCGGTTCCGGCGTTGGCGAAGCTGCTCGGCCTGCGGATCCCACCCCCGCCCCCGCGCCGGCTTGTCACCGAGCACCGGCTCAGTTCAGCGGGCGGTTAAGCACAAGCAGTCGGGCTGTGAAGCCGGAGCGCCTCCAGCCGTTGCTTGGAGAGTCGATCACCGGGGAGCGCGAGTGCATCGATGTCGCGGCAGCCCTCTTTGCGTGCACCACGCCACCATGGACTCCATCAGTGCCGTGCCGACACCGACCCCGCGCGCTCCCTCTTCGACGTAGCAGCATTCGATGCGCCCGCTGCGCACGGTGGATCCGTGGCGCGTGAACGTGACGGCGGCGGCGAGGCCGACGACAACGTGGTGGAACTCGCCGACGTAGAGGACGGCGTCGTCGTTGTCGGCATCGCGCCAGCGAGCCAGAAGCGTCAGTGTGGCTGACGTCGCCCCGTAACGTGGCGCCCCCGCGCATGGTGTCCACGTCGGACAACGCACGGGTCAACAGTGCGACGCAGGCCGCGCTGTCGTCCTCGTCGTGCGGGGCGCGTCGTTTCCATGGCGACTCCTTCGCCCGACTCGCCCTACTCGACGGATCGATCAGGCTCCGGAGCCGTGGCTACCGGCGGCGGCGATGCGGGTGCGGGTGCGGCGGTTTCGGGTGGGCCACCTTCATGTGTGCCACCTTCGTGTGTGCGCGGCCTTCGTCGGTGGCGATCGGTCTCGGAGCAGCGCCCTGTGGTGATCGTGGTGCCCGTCGGCGCGGCCCGCCGTCGGCCGGCGCAGCGGCACCCTCGTCGGCACCCTCGTCAGCCGCTTCCACAGCGGTCTCGCTGGTGGCCTCAATTGCCTCGAGAATCTGATGGGCGCGGTTGAGGATGGTGTGGCGGTTGCGGTGTGACGCCTCGTAGCGCTGCAGGGCCGTCAGCTCCTCGGGCCCGAGGCTTTCGAGCCGGCGCACCACCTGGGAGGCCGAGAGGGTGTCGTAGCCCGCGAGGGCGCCCTCGACGATGACGCCGTCGGCCGGGTCGGCGTCGGGCTTGGGGTGACGGACCGGGCCGTGTGGACGGCGCAGTGGCTCCCGGCACGCCGTCTGCCCCACCGGTCGGCGCGGTCGCGTCTGACCCGTCGCCGCTCGTCGTCGGATGCTCGCGCGGTGGAGCAGCTTGCCCACCCGCGTCGACGAGCTGGCGTTGAGCCTGGGCCACGACGATCCGACCGACGACGCGTGCGTTCTGCACGTCGGTCTCGAAACGTTGATGACCCTTGCCGATCAGGCCGGGGAGATCCTCGGCCACGGTCAGTGCGATGCCGACGGGCGCGAAGACGAGAAGATCGAGCGCCCGCTGGAGCGGGTTCGGCGTCTTCCTCTACGGCGTGCTGTCCGCCGTTGCCGCCCATCGTCGGGCTCAGACACAGTCCCGGCAGAGCATCTTCTTCTTGTCGGCCAGCTGGCTCGGGTGCTTGACGAGGAAGCAGGAGCGGCAGACGAACTCGTCGGGCTGCTTGGGCAGCACGCGCTCGTTGCCTTCGGTGCGGTCCTCCTGATCCGTCGCCTCGTCGTCCTCGGGCTCGTCTTCGACGACGAGGCGCTCCTTCAGAATGACGTCGAGGCTGGCCTCGACGTCTTCGTCCTCGGGCTCTTCCTCTTCCTCTTCGTCGTCGGCTTCGCCGGAGCGTTCCACCACTGCGGCCGGGGCCGCCGTGAGGATTTCGACGACCTCGTCGCCGACGGCATCCGTCATCGTCGTCGTCGTCGATCTCGACGATGTCATCGTCATCGTCGAGGGGGTCGTCGTCTCGAGGTCGACGAGGGCATCCTCGTCGAGATCAACTTCTAGGTCGTCGACCTCTGCGTCGTCGTCGACGACGTCATCATCCTCCAGAGCGGAGGCCTCGGGTTCGAGATCTTTCGGCATGTCCTTCTTCTTCGTCGCCATGTGCCGCCGGAGCATAGACGGTTCGCAGGTGGGTTCGATCGCATATTCGGCACGCCGCATCGCCCCAGCTCAAAGAGCTGGAAGCGGGTCAGGCGGTTGGGCCCTGGGGTCTTTGGCGCCGTCGCGCCTGCTCGATCAGATCCAGCAGGCACGACGTTCTCTACTCAACCCCCAGGGCCAACCTCCGCCTCTCACCTCATCACCCGCCGGGGTACAACTGCCGCAAAGGCCGTCAACTCCATATGGGCGTTTGGGACAGGGCCGTACATTACGTGTTGTACCCGAGGTGCCGTCAAGGGCGATGGCCGGCTTCCCACCAGGGACTATGGCGGTTGTTCCTGGTCAGCGACATAGAACAAATTCATGTTTCGCTTTCGTAAAATGACTGATTGCAGAATCAAATAAGTGATTCGAAAACGCAGCGAGTGCCGTTGCGTGCACAACCCGCGGCACCGATGTGTCGTAGCCGCTCGCTCGCCACTGCGCATGTCACAACGGATGCCGTCGCTCAGGGTGTTGAAGATTTCTCGCCCGCCGGCGCTCGGAGCGCCGTTCGGATTCGAGGCGTTCCAAGTCCGTGCCGCCGTGGTCGACGAAGGTCATGGCGTCGGCCAACGCGTGATGGCCGGCGCGCTCAGCGATGGCTCGATGCATCTGTTGCGCCACCCGTCGATACGCCGGATGCCCTTGGGTTCCCGACCGGAGCTCGATGAGGTGCATGGCCTCGCGTGCGTTGCATTGCAGGACGTAGCGGATCCGGTGGGCCAGCGCGACGGCGTACATCGCCTGCTCGGGGAAGTCGGGCGCCAACGTGCGATAGAGATCTTCGGCGCGCTCGATCGCTTCGATGTAGCCGTCGCCGAGTCCGGCCTCCGCCACGATCTCGGGCATGTCGTAGCCGAGGCTGATGCCGAGACGTTGCCACTCGATGGTGAGCATCCGGTGTCGCTGCAGATCGCGGAACGCGCCATAGTCCGTGACCAACTCGAAGCGGTAGTCGGTGCGTTCGAAGGCACGTCCCGGTCGGTGCCGACGATTTCGTCGATCTCCGACGTAGGCCGCCAACAGCGCCACACGTTCGTTGTGGCTGAGCAGCCGCACGCGGGCGAGGGCGGCCCGCTCGGAACATTGCAAGTGGCTGAAACAGGCCGCAGCAAGGACTTTCTCCTCGCCTTCGGGGTCGAAGTCCAGCAGCGTCACTTCAGGCTCGGCGACGGATTCGCTGCTCGGGCCGCCGACGCCGCGAGCCGAGCGCCGGCCGTCGTCTGTCGGGCCACAGCCGTTCGACGACGCGCGCCGTGGCGTCGCGCGTCGAGGCCAGGTACGCGGTCCACTCCCCTCCCCGCTCGGCCACGTCGACACGCTGGAGGAACGAGGGGATCACCTTGCGCAGTTCGGTCAACATCATGTCGGCATAGGTGCGCGCTTCGGGCAGCGGGTGCGCGCGCATGCGCAGCAGCAGTTGTTCGTAGGACTGGCCCGTGCCGTAGAGGCCGATGTTGGAGAGCGACGCGGCGGGGAGCAGGCCGCGCAACGCATCGAGCGACTTGGCCCTCACCGCCTGGCGGTAGACGAAGTCGCTGTCGCCCGCTTGTTGGGGGAAGCGCTCGGCTCACCCAGTTGCGCATGGCGGGCATCAGCATGCCGTACGTGTCGAAGACGCGATCCATGTCGCCGACGTAGCGCGCGCCGAAGGGCGACTCGAGAATTTCGGTCGGCCGGAAGTAGCGGTAATGACCGCTGTCGAGCCGGTTGTCATAGGCGATGTAGCGCGTCGATTGTTCGAGATACGACATCAGGCGTCCCCACTCGAGCACCTTGGAGAGCACGTTCGACGATTGCTCACATGCCAGGTGCACGCCACCGAGTTGTGCCACCGAATCGTCGCCGTATTCGACGAAGACTTTCTCGTAGAGCTGCTCGGCCCGGGCGAGGCCGATGGTCGCATCGAGCGAGATGTCACCGGAGATATCGAGGTCGCCCACGAACTCGTCGAGGAACAGTCGCCGCAGGCTCTTGGGCGACCGCGAATACCGCGGCGAAGAGCGCCCCTTTGACCACTTCAGGCAGGTTTACCAGGGCGAAGACGGGCAGATGGAGATTGGTCACGTAGCGCCGGAGGATGGCCTCTTCCTCGGCTGTGAACTGCTCTTCTACGTACGGGAACATGCCCGACACACCATAGGACTGAGGCGAGGCACTGGTGGCGGATATGCCGCCCTCGAATTTGGCCGATCCCGAGGGCCGGGTTGTGGGCTCCACGGCCCTGCCCCGCCGACCCCGCCGGACCTCATCGACCTCTAATTTCTAACCGCTAGCCTTCCAGCGGTTAGCTTTCGCAAGAGTTCTACCGTGGCGCTCACCCCTTGAAGCTTGAAGCTGCCACAAACGGCCCGGCCCCGCCCGGCGGACCTCAGGGCGTCGGCAGCCCGACCGCCACCACGCCCCGCAGCAGCATGTCGACGGCTTGCCGGGCCGAGGTGGCCGTGTCGGGATCGGTGGCGGCGTGCGCCACCTGCTGCACCAGGTCGGCCACGGACTTCACGGTGCGCACGAAGTCGCCCGGAGCCAGGTCCCCCACGTCGCGGGCGGCCACGGCCAGGGCCGTCTCGAAGGAGGCTCCACGGGCCCAGGAGGCCACGGCGGTGGCCAGGCCGGAGGAGGGCTGCCGGGTGCGGGGCACGAGATGGAGCTCTTCGACCGAGCGGATCCGCTCCGCCACGTGCTCGAGAGCGGCGCAGCGCCATTCGAGCTCGGCCACCCGCTTCTCCCCCAGCCGATCCGCCAGAGGTCCCTTGCGCCGGCTGCGCCGGGCGGCCGCCCGGGGGCCCGGACCGCCGTGTCCGGCGAGACGACGGGCGCGCCGGGGCTCGAAGACCACGGCCGAGACCACGCCGGCCAGGACGGAGGGCTCGGCGCCATGGAGGAGGTCGGCCGCCAGGGCCTCGGCCAGCAGCAGATCGGACTCGTGGTAGATCCGGGAGAGCCGGTGGCCGGTTTCGGTGAGCGACCAGTCCTCCAGGTAGCCCAGGTCCTCCAGGACGGCGACCCGGTGGCTGAGCTGAATCGTCAGCAGGTCGGCCCGCTGGGCCTGCCATTGGGCGAAGGAACGGCGGAGCACGTTGTCGGCCGTCTCCCGATCGAAGCGGGAGGCCAGGTTGACCGCCAGGTTATAGGTGGGTCGGAAGGACGAGCGCAGGTCGGGCGGGGGCGCCGAGGCCACCCGGGCCGCCTCGCTGAAGGCGGTCTCCGAGGACCACAGCGCCACGGCGTGGCCCTCTTCGTCCAGGCCGCGCCGTCCGGCCCGACCGGTCAGCTGCAGGTACTCGCCCGAGGTGAGGGTGGCCCGCCCGGCCCCGCCGTATTTGGTGAAGCGTTCGATCACCACGGAACGGGCCGGCATGTTGATCCCGAGCGAAAGTGTCTCGGTGGCGAACACCACCTGCAGCAGGCCGGCGGCGAAGCACTCCTCCACCGTCTCGCGGAAGACCGGGACCAGACCGGCGTGGTGCGAGGCCACGCCCGCCTCGAGGCCCTCCAGCCAGTCGTCGTAGCCGAGCACGCCGAGGTCCTCGTCGCTCAACGACTCGACGCGCCGTTCGGCGATCTCGCGGATGGTGGCCCGCTCGCTGCCGTCGGTCAGCCGGACGCCGTCGCGGACGACCTGGCGCACCGCCTCGTCGCACGCGGCGCGGCTGAAGATGAAGACGATGGCCGGCAGCATCTCCTCGGCTTTGAGGGCGGTGATCAGCTCGGTGCGCAACGGCGAGCGATACGGCAATCGCGGGCCCTTGCCGCGGGGCTGCCACTGGGGTGGGCGTCCCTGGAGGGAACGCCGGACGGCTTGATCGATCTTCATGCCCTCGTTGCCGGGCTTCCCGTTGACCAGCAGCGGGAGCAGCAGGTCTGGTTGTCCTCGCGCCGCTGCGCCGCGAAGTGATGGCGCAGGACGATCGGCCGGTGCCGTTCGACGATGACATCGGTGGTGCCCGCGGACCGAGCGCAGCCACGCGCCGAGCTCGTTGGCGTTGTTGACGGTGGCGGACAGGCAGACGAAGCGGACCTCGGGCGGAGAGAGGACCAGCACCTCCTCCCACACCCCGCCGCGGTAGGGGTCCTGAATGAAGTGCACCTCGTCGAGGATGACCGTGTGCAGGCCCGCAAGGAGGTCCGAGCCGGCGAGGAGCATGTTGCGCAGCACCTCGGTGGTCATCACCACCATGGGGGCGTCGGGGCGCACCGCGGTGTCACCGGTGAGAAGGCCGACGTGCTCCTTGCCGTAGGTGGCGACGAGCTCGCCGTACTTCTGGTTCGAGAGCGCCTTGAGCGGCGTGGTGTAGAACGCCTTGCCGCCGGCCCCCAGGGCCCGGTGGATGCCGTAGGCGGCCACGAGCGTCTTGCCCGACCCGGTCGGGGCGGACACCAGGACCGAGTGGTCGGCGTCGATCGCCGCGAATGCGTCGCGCTGGAAGTCGTCGGGAGGAAAGGGAAGCTTGGTGATGAAATCGCTTTCCTCGTCCGTCACCGTGACGGGCCAAGGGAAGACGTTCAACGGCCGGCCAGCTTCCCGATCCCGATCGAGATGAAGTAGAAGACGATCAGGGGAACGGCCAGCGCGAGCATGGAGAAGGGATCAGAGCTCGGCGTGAAGACGGCTGAGACGACCGTAATGAGAATCACCGCCCATCGCCAGGAGTGTAAGAGCCGGGCCGGGGTGACGACGCGGGCCAGTTCCAAGGAGACCAGTATCACCGGAAACTGGAAGGTAATTCCAAACAAGGCCATCAAGGCCAGAATCAGGCCCAGGTACGGGATGGGATCGTAGATCTGTTGCAGGTCGGGACCGCCCACGGACTGCAGGAAGCCCAGCGCGTGCGGGAGGGTCAGGTAGGCGGTGGCGGCGCCGAGCAGGAAGAGGGTGAAGGCGGCCGTGACGAACGGGATGGCGTACTTCTTCTCCCGTGCCTGCAGGCCGGGAGTGATGAAGCGCCAGATCTGGAAGAGGATGACGGGCGAAGCCAGGGTGAGGCCACCGAAGACGGCGATCTTGACCCGGAGGGAGAGCCCGTCAAGAGGTGAGGTGACGTAGAGGTTGGCGCAGTTCTTCCCGTGCAGGCTGTTCGACGCCGTGACCCCGGGCAGCCTTGTCCCGCCCCCGTTGGCCTCGCACAGGGGCCGGATCAGGAAGTGCAGGATCGGCGTGTAGAGAATGACCGCCACGATGGTGGCCACCAGGAACGCGATGAGGCAGATGACGAGCCGCCGGCGTAGTTCGCCCAGATGCTCGTTGAGCGTCATGTTGTCGGGCGAGGGTTTTTCCTTGCGCTCGCTGAGGAAGGGTAGGGCCATGTCGGTGTCGATCTCTCTGGCCGCTAGTTGAGGCTGGGGTCGCCGACAGCGCCTCGCCTGCGCCTGTCCCCGGCGAGGCGAGGCGACGGCGAAGGCGTGGAGGGCGTGGGTGACGTGGGGGCCGTGGGCATGGTGGGTGACGTGGGGGCGTGGACATGGTGGGAGTCGCAGCAGCGGTTGGGCCCGCTGATTGCTCATGAGAAGATTCGGCGCCGGAGGGGTCGGCGGATGCCGCCGCCCCGTTCCCGTTGGCCGCAGCACCGTTTGCCGCAGCCGCAGCCGCAGCCGCAGCGTGGCCGCAGCCGCCCCGTCGGCGTCGGCCTCGTCCGGGGACAGGTTGGACAGGTGGTTGAGCAACGCCGACGGCGAGCGGGCCAGCCGGGCTATGTCGGCGCTGGAGGGCAGGTCAGGGATGGAGCTGCGGACCTCGGTCTCCATGCGGTGGCGGAACTCATTGAAGGTGCGCCATGCGGCCCCGGCCTGGCGCGCCACCTGGGGGAGCTTGTCCGGCCCGAGCAGGATCACCGCCACCACGGCGATGATCAGCAGCTTGGCGGGATCGAGATTGAGCACCGGACCTCACTCTACGGCCCTCAGAGAGAGGCGATCAGGCGCTCGACCCGCTCGTCGTGCGACTTGAAGGGGTCCTTGAGCAGCACCGTACGTTGCGCCTGGTCGTTCAACTTGAGGTGGACCCAGTCCACCGTGAAGTCCCGGCGCCGTTCCTTGGCCCGCTTGACGAAGGCTCCCCGCAGCCGGGCCCGGGTCGTCTCGGGGGGATTGCTCATGGCATCGGAAATCGCGTCGTCGGTGCAGATCCGGTCCACCTGGTCGCGGTTCTGCAGCTTGTAGTACAGGCCCCGGTTGCGGTCGACGTCGTGGTACATGAGGTCGATCATGGCCACCTTGGGGTGCGAGAGCGGGACGTCGTGGCGGGCCTTCATCTCCTCGATGAGGCGGTATTTGGCCACCCAGTCGCATTCACGCCACAGCGACGTGGGATCGGCCTCGAGGCCCTTGAGGCAGTGCTGCCACATGTCGAGGGCGGTGTCCTCCTCGGGTGAGAGGCCCCTGCGGTCACGGAACTTGAGGGCCCGCTCCAGGTACTCGGTCTGGATGTCGATCGCCCGCATTTCGCGCCCGTTCGCCAGGCGGACCTTGCGCTGGCAGGTGATGTCGTGGCTGATCTCCCTGATGGCGCGGATCGGGTTCTCCAGGGTCAGGTCGCGCAGCACGGTCGAGGAGTCCTCCAGCATCGCCAACAAGATGCTGGTCGTGCCCACCTTGAGGAACGTGGCGTACTCGCTCATGTTGGAGTCCCCCACGATCACGTGGAGGCGGCGGAAGCGCTCGGCGTCGGCGTGCGGCTCGTCCCGGGTGTTGATGATCGGGCGGCTGCGGGTGGTGGCCGACGAGACGCCCTCCCAGATGTGCTCGGCCCGCTGGCTGAGGCAGAACACCGCACCCCGGGCGGTCTGGAGCACCTTCCCGGCGCCGGCGTAGATCTGGCGGCTCACCAGGAACGGGATCAGCACCTCGGTGTACCGGTTGAACTCGTCGTTGCGCTCGGTCAGGTAGTTCTCGTGGCAGCCGTAGGAGTTGCCCACCGAATCGGTGTTGTTCTTGAAGAGGTAGACCTCGCCCCGGATCCCTTCTTCCCGGAGGCGGGCCTGGGCCCCGCTCACCAGACCTCCGAGAATCCACTCCCCGGCCTTGTCGTGGATGACGACGTCGGAGATCTTGTCGCACTCGGGGGTGGCGTACTCGGGGTGACTGCCCACATCGAGGTAGAGGCGGGCCCCGTTCTCGAGGAACACGTTCGAGGAGCGGCCCCAGCTGACGACCCTCCTGAACAGGTAGCGGGCGACCTCGTCGGGGCTGAGACGGCGCTGGCCGCGGAGCGTGAAGGTGACGCCGTACTCGTTCTCGATGCCGAAAATGCGTTTCTCCACTACGCCACCGTACAGCGAGCTATGCCAAAAGCAGCGCCAGCTCCTCGTCCGCGATGCGTCGGAAGGTGCGGCGGGCGTCGGGACGGCCGTTGCCGCGGCTCAGCGTGGCCACCTCGAGGTCGCCCGCAGCCAGGGTGCGGTCGGGTCCGGCCAGGGCGGCGGTGGCCGCCTTGAGGGCGCTGGCGAGGTCCCAGTCGGCCTGCCAGGTGGCGGCCACCCGCTCGGTGATCGTCTCGGCATCGCCCCCGAGCACGGCGAAGCGCTCCTCGTCGGTGATGGTCCCCTCGTAGGCGATGTGGTACAGCTGATCGGGCTGCTGGCCGGAGCCGAGCTCGGCCACCAGGACCTCGACCTCGAGCGGCTTCATCTCGTGCGTGAACACGTTGCCGAGATACTGCGCATACAGATTCGCCAGCGACCGGGCGTCGACGTCCTCGCGGCTGTAGGCGTAGCCCTTGGTGTCGGCATGGCGCACGCCCGCCACCCGCAGCTGGTCGTACTCGTTGTACTTGCCCACGCCGCCGAAGGCGATGCGGTCGTAGATCTCGCTGATCTTGTGCAGGGACCGCGAGGGGTTCTCGGCCACGATCACGATGCCCACGTCGTAGGTGGTGGCCACCAGCGAGCGGCCCCGGGCGATGCCCTTCTGGGCGTATTCGGCCCGGTCCTTCATCACCTGTTCGGGGGCGACGTAGTAGGGCATGCTCATTGGGCTCGCCCCCGTTCGCCTGGCTGGCCGGTTCGCCCGGCTGGCCTGCTCGGCCCGGCTGGCCTGCTCGGCCCGGCTGGCCGGCGTCGGCCGTCTGCTCGGCCCGCCGGCGGGCGATGAGGGCGCTGAAGCGCTCGGCCACCTCTTCTTCGGGCACCAGGCGGTAGCCCTCGGCGTCGACCACCGCGATGAGCGGGTAGATGCCGCGGACCAGATCGGGACCGCCGGTGGCCGAGTCCTCGTCGGCGGCGTCGTAGAGGGACTGGATGGCCAGGTCGACCGCTTCGTCCCGGCTCAGGCCCTCGCGCCAGCCCAGCTTGATGGTCGAGCGGGCGTCGCGCCCACCCGAGCCGGTGGACTGGAAGTCGGTGTCCTCGTAGTGGCCGCCGGTGGCGTCGTAGCTGTAGATGCGCCCGATGCCCCGGGCGGTGTCGTAGCCGGCGAAGAGCGGGACCACCACCAGGCCCTGCATGGCCAGGGGCAGGTTCTGGCGCACCATCTGGGCCAGCTGGTTGGCCTTGCCCTCGAGGGAGAGCGCCGTGCCTTCGACCTTCTCGTAGTGCTCGAGCTGGACCTGGAAGAGGCGCACCATCTCGACGGCCATGCCGGCCGAACCGGCGATGGCCACCGCCGAGAAGCGGTCGGCGGCAAAGACCTTCTCCATGGAGCGGTGGGCGATGATGTTGCCCATGGTGGCGCGGCGGTCGCCGGCCATGATGACGCCGTCGGCGTAGCGCAGGGCCACCACCGTGGTGGCGTGGGGGGCGCCGGCGAAACCGGCCTCGGGGCCGCCGCCGCCTGGCCGCTGCCGGGGTTGCCGGAGTTGCCGCCGTTGCCGCGGCCGCACGGATTGCCGTAGCCGCCGAGCCTCGGTCAAGTGGATTGTTGCCCGCCTGGCGCAGGAGCCCGACGAAGTCTGGGCCCGGATCGCTCTCCGGGGGAAAAAGGGGAAGAGCCACTGGTGACTACTGCCCGCCTTTCTGGACGTAGTTACGCACGAACTCCTCGGCGTTGTCCTCGAGGACCTCGTCGATCTCGTCGAGCAGGTCGTCCAGTTCGGCCTTGATCTTCTCGCCGCGCTCGGAGGTGGCCGGCGCTTGCTCCGCCGCCAGCTCGTCGTCGGTCTCGGTCTTGGAAGTGTCCCGTGCCGGGCTCTTTCGGATTTGTTCTTGTTCTGCCATTGCGTTGTCCTCGCCGCCGTTCCTCTTGCTCTGTGGTCTTGGTCTGTGGTCTCGGGCTCCGGATACCTTTAAAGTTAAGCGCTAGAGGTCTAGCTTTTAACTTTTACACATGTCGGTGCTCGGGGTCTTGTCGGTCTCGGGCTCTTGTCTCTCGGTCTCAGGAGTTCAGCCGGTCCAGCAGGTCCGCCGGTCCGGTGCTCTGGGCCAGAAGTGCGCCCGTGTGCTCGGCTGTTCCCTTCAGGGGATCCATCATAGGGACGCGTCGGAGGGGGTCGGTCCCGATGTCGAAGACGAGCGAGTCCCAGTTGGCGGTCACCACGGCCTCGGGCCAGCGGGCCAGGCACTTGCCCCGGAACCAGGCCCGGGTGCCCGGCGGCGGCTCGTTCACGGCCAGGTTGGCCTCGGCCGGCGTGATCAGTCGGCGCAGGCCCAGGCGCTGGTAGACCGACTTGTCGGCCCGCAGGTCGTGGTACTGCAGCGCCAGGGCGGCCACCCGGGGGTCGCGCCAATCGCAGTTGTGGCGGTCCTGGTAGGCCAGCAGGAGCTCCCGCTTGGCCACCCAGTCCAGGGTGTCGGCCAGGGTGGCCGGGTCGGACTCGAGGCCCTCGAGGACGTACTCCCAGTGCTCGAGGATCAGCTCCCCCACCTGGCCGTCGTCGCCCAGGGCGGTGAGGCCGTCGTGCTCGGCGTACTTGCGGGCGGCCCCGAAGAGCTCCCACTGCATCTCCAGGGCGGTGGCGGTGGTGCCGTCGGTGAGGGTGAGGCCCCGGGTCAGGGAGAGATCGGCCGAAACCTGGTGCAGGGCGCGGACGGGGTCGGCCAGGGCCAGGAGCCGGGTCGGACCGGCGTCGTCCTCGATCATGGCCAGCACGATCGCCGTCGTCCCGACCTTCAACAGCGTGGCGATCTCGGACAGGTTGGCGTCGCCGACGATCACGTGCAGGCGGCGGAACCGGGTGGGGTCGGCGTGGGGCTCGTCACGGGTGTTGACGATGGGGCGCTTGAGTGTCGTCTCGAGGCCGACGACCTCCTCGAAGAACTCGGCGCGCTGGGAGATCTGATAGTGGACCCGGTCGGCATCGAGGGCGGGCGTCTCCACGCCCACCTTGCCGGACCCGGTGAAGATCGTGCGGGAGACGAAGTGCGGCACCACCCCGTCGATCACCTTGGTGAAGGGCACGGACCGGTCCATCATGTAGTTCTCGTGGCAGCCGTAGGAGTTGCCCTTGCCGTCGGAGTTGTTCTTGTAGACGATCGGCGCCGGCTGGTCCGGGATGCGCTGTGGGCGGCGGCGATCATGGCCCGCCGCAACACCTCCTCGCCGGCCTTGTCGTGCACGAGGCACTCGAGCGGGGTGAGGCACTCGGGCGTCGAGTACTCGGGGTGGGCGTGGTCGACGTAGAAGCGGGCCCCGTTGGTGAGGACGGTGTTGGCCAGGTGGGTCTCGACCATCGGGGCCAGCGAGCCCTCACGGGCGAAGCCGCGGGCGTCGTTGCCCGGGGTCTCGTCCTCGAAGTCCCAGCCGATCTTCTGCTCGATGTCAGAGGCGTAGGCGTTCACCAACACCGATGACGCGGCAATGGGGTTCTGCTCGGCGCCGGGCGAATGGATCCCGTACTCGGTCTCGATCCCGCACACCTTGGTGGTGGCCACGCCCCGACCCTATCCCTACAGGTACTGCCCGGTACCCACTCGCTCGATCGACCGACCACCATGCACCTCGCGGTCCTCGGTGAGCAGGGTACGGACATAGACGATGCGCTCGCCCTTCTTCCCCGAGATGCGGGCCCAGTCGTCGGGGTTGGTGGTGTTGGGCAGGTCCTCGTTCTCCTTGTACTCCTGGCGGATCGACTCGAGGAGGTCCGAGGTGCGGATGCCGCCGGAGTCGCCGGCGATGACCCGCTTGATCGCCAGCTTCTTGGCCCGCCGGACGATGTTCTCGATCATGGCTCCCGAGGCGAAGTCCCGGTAGTAGAGGATCTCCTTGTCGCCGTTCTGGTAGGTCACCTCGAGGAAGCGGTTCTCGTCGTCCTCCCGGTACATCTCGGCGACGGTCTTCTCGATGATGGCCTGGACCGCCTTGCCGGCGTCCCCCCCACCGAGGCGGCCGACCTCATCGGCGTCGAGCGGCAACGAGGTGGTGAGGTAGCGGCTGAAGATCTGGGCCGCGGCTTCCTCGTTGGGGCGTTCGATTTTGATCTTCACATCGAGGCGGCCGGGACGCAGGATGGCGGGATCGATCAGATCCTCCCGGTTCGAGGCCCCGATCACAATGACGTCCCGCAGTGATTCGACGCCGTCGATTTCGGCCAGCAGTTGCGGCACGATCGTCGACTCCATGTCGGAGCTGATGCCCGTGCCACGGGTGCGGAAGAGCGACTCCATCTCGTCGAAGAACACGATGACGGGCATGCCCTCGTCTGCCTTCTCCCGGGCCCGCTGGAAGACCTGCCTGATCTGGCGCTCCGTCTCCCCCACGTACTTGTTGAGGAGCTCGGGGCCCTTGATGTTGAGGAAGTAGCTGCGCACGTTGGCGTTGCCCGTCGACTCGGCCACCTTCTTGGCGAGCGAGTTGGCGACGGCCTTGGCGATGAGGGTCTTGCCACAGCCGGGCGGGCCGTAGAGCAGGATCCCCTTGGGGGCCGGCAGCGAGTACTGGGCGAACAACTCACGGTGGAGATACGGCAGCTCGACGGCGTCGGTGATGGCTTCGATCTGCGTGTCGAGTCCGCCGACGTCGGCGTAGGTGATGTCGGGCACCTCCTCGAGGACGAGGTTCTCGCTCTCGAGCTTGGGCAGCTTCTCGATCAGCAGCTGCGTCCGGATGTCCATGAGCAGCGAGTCGCCGCTGCGCAGCTTGACGTCGAGCATCTCCTCGGAGAGCTCGGCCACGCGCTCCTCGTCGGCCCGGGCGAAGACGACACAGCGCCGCTTGTCCTCGAGTTGCTCCTTCAGGGTGACCACCTCGCCGGAGAGCTCCCCGTCCCGGACGAGGACCACGTTCAGCGACTCGTTCAACACGACCTCGTTCCCCTTGCGGATCTGGCCCGGGTCGATGTCAGGGTGGAGGGTGACCCGCATTTTGCGGCCGCTCGAGAACACGTCGACGGTGCCGTCCTCGTTGACGCCGAGGAAGGTCCCGTAGGCCGCCGGAGGCTGCGTCAGCTTCTCGACTTCTTCTCTGAGTGAGGCCAGCTGCTCTTTGGCCTGCTGCAAGGTGAAGGTCAATTTCTCGTTCTGCGACGTGGCATGGGCCAGCTGGCCCTTGCTCTCGAGGAGGCGCTCTTCGAGAGCCTGTACCCGGCCGGGGCTCTCCTGCAGGCGGCGGCGGAGCGCGTGAATCTCGTCCTCGGCGTCGGCCAGCTCAGATCGCAGGGCCTCGGCCTGGAGGGCGAGGTCGTTGGAGTCCGGGGTATTGCTCACTGCATTTACCCTAGTCCTGGGGTGGGGGTGGTCGGCCCTCATCCCTCTTTTGCGGGGCCGCCGGGACCCCTGCCGGGGCTGCGGGGCTCCTCGGCCGGCCCCGTGGGTTAGGTCCAGCCGGCCATCAGGGGCGATTGGGCCAGGGCGGTCCAGGTGCTGGCCCGGGCGGGGCCGGCGTGATCCGTGGCCGTCTCAGCGCCCGTCGTCGTGGTCGATCCGGCGCAACCGGTCGGGGTGAAGCTGGCCAGCACCGGCAGCTTCGGGACCTTCATGACGGGGCGGCGGAAGTTGAGGAGCGTGGCCAGGTTGCCGGGGTCGGTCGGTGCGTGGGAGGCGTCGCGGGCGGTGAGAGGTTGGAGGCCCCAGCGCCACTCGATCAGTTTGAGCACCGAGGTGTGGTCGTAGAAGTTGTGGTTGACCGCGGCCTGGGTTCCCCCGATGCGACTGAACGGCGACGCCACGATACAAGGGACCCTGAACCCGCTCAGCACCTTGCCCGCTGCGTCCACGTCGGTGTCCACGCCGACGGCCGCCCCGGTGGCCGCCCCGGTCGCCGCCCCCTGACGCGGGGTTGGTGCCGACGGGTATGCCGGGTATGCCGGCGGTGATGCGGCGCGGCGGGACATGGTCGAAGAAACCGCCCCATTCGTCGTAGTTGATGACGAGCACGGTCTTGTGCCAGCCGGGTCCCGTCGACACGGCATGGAAGACCTGCGACAAGAACGCATCGCCGGCCCGGATGTCGGCCAGGGGGTGGTCGTCGCCGGAGGTACCGTCGTCCTCGCCCAGGAACCTGGGGTCGACGTACGAGACGTTGGGGAGGGTGCCGGCCGCCGCGTCCTCGAGGAATTGCGAGATCTCTTGGGAAATCGAGAGGTATTTGGCTCCCCACAGCGCCATGAACGGGAAGTCGCTGTAGTAGTAGCGGCCCGTGGGACCGCCGTGATGGTTCAGTTGATCCCAAATGGTGGGGAGCGTGGAGGGGGTGAGGGCATCATCGAGGCGGTCGGTCTGCGCCGCGTGCTGGAAGAAACGATTGGGATAGGTCGGCCCCAAGATGGAGCAGAAGTAACGGTCACATGTTGTGTACGCCTGCGCCAAGCGGCTCATGAACGGACGGTCCCTGGCCTCGTAGTAGCTGATGGCGAAGGAGTCGCTGGCCGGGTCGGCGAGAAAGCCGTTCATCTGCCCGTTGTTGTACTGGAGGCGGCCGCCCTCGTAGGAGTGGTCGGGGTCCTTGAAGCCGCAGCCGTCGAACTGCGTCTGGTGAAAGGTCGGGTGGCTGCTCCCTTGCCGGTCGGGGTAGGCGAGCCCGGCCTGTCGCCCATCGGCGTGCGGCAGCCATCCGAGGAAATGATCGAAGCTGCGGTTCTCCATCATGACGACGACGACGTGCTCTATGCCTGATGTCGCCGGCGGTGGCAGGGTGCCGGCGGCGCCGTCGGTGGCTCCGGCGGCTCTTTGGGAGGCTCCTGCCCTGTCCGCCCCGGCCTCGCCGAGGAGGACGGCCCCCGAGGCTCCCAGGGCGCCCTTGACGAAGGTCCGACGGTCCAATGGCATTAAGGCTGCTTCCCTTTCAGGTTCCTATCGATCGTTCTCATGTTCGTATCGGTCGTTCAAACGTTTGTTCGGGCGGTCCGACCAGGCAACTCTGGGCCACTCCTCCTGAGGAGCGCTCCGGGCATCCTCCCGTAAGAATGGTCGCCACGGGACATGCCGGGGCTGTAGCGGCCGGGATGGTGTCGTATAGGGGCTGCGTTGAGCCGTTCCGGGGTGACTCGGGCGGGGCGTCGGCCGCCTCGTCGATGTGGTGTGCGGAAGGGGGTCGGACAACGCCGTCAGGCGTTGGAGAAGGCCCTCGGCGAGGCCTGGAAACGATCATGACGGGGGTAGGTGCGGGGCGGCGACTAATATAGAAAGTCCAGCACGTGATGTTGACGGCGCGGGGGTCGCCTCATTACGGTCCCCTTGGCCCTCAGGCGGTCACTACAGAGGAGAGAGACAACGACATGAAGGTCTGGATCGACCAGGATCTCTGCACAGGCGATGGGCTGTGCGAGGAGATCGCACCGGCCGTGTTCACTCTTCTTGACGATGGCCTCGCCTACGTGAAGGAAGACGGCTCCGTGAAGAACGACCCGGGTGGATCCGCCGGCATGGCTGCAGTGCCGAGCGACCTCGAAGAAGCGGTTGTCGAGGCTTCGGAGGAATGTCCCGGGGAGTGCATCTTCATCGAGCAGGGCTGACGCTCGGCGTCGGGTCTTCCGGCGCATTGAACTCGGGCATCATTCCTTCTTACGTAACTTCGTTCTGACCTTTTCTGTCGTCCGTCGTCCGTCGTTCCCTCGTTCCCTCGTTCCGCCTTCTGTTCCTGCGCCTTCCGTTGTTGCGACTTCTGTCGTTGCAACCTTCGTTCGCTGTAGCTCGATCGTTTGAGGAAGGTGCTTCCACGGCGGGTCCGATGGCGCTGCTGTCAATAGGCACGACGACGCATCGGAGAATTTCCGCTTCCGCTCGCACTTCCCCTTCGCTCGCAATTCCGCGGGATCTCCGAGAGCCGGAACCCAAATACGCACGCTTCCCTTTTGCCGGCGCGCGCATATGCCCCTTTAGGGGCAGAAATCGCAGTTGTGATCAAGATTGATGCGCACAGACGGTGCACTCGGAGGAACTTGACATCCGAACTGGGTCTGGAACCAGCCAAACCGCGACCCTAAAGGACCGCTCTCGCCCTACGGACCACCCTCGCCCTAGGGGCCACCCTCGTCCTCATCTTCGTCCTCGTCGGCTTCCCAGCCACCGTTACCGTCGCCCCCGCCCCCGCCCCCGCCCCCAGCCCCCGGCGCTTCGCCGTTGCGGAGCCTGTTGTGGAAACTGCACAGGACCCGTCCGTTCTCCTGGGTGGTCTCGCCCCCTTGGGAATAAGGGGTGATGTGATCGATCTGGCAACGCTGTGCAGGGGCCTCACAAAAAGGGTGGGTGCAGCACTGGTCGCGCACTTCAATGGCCCGGCGGGTCGCCCCGGTGAAGAACCGGGCCTTCTTCGAGCATTCGATGCGGCCCCCGGGTCCGAAGATGATGCGTTCGAAGTCCGCCTCGCTCAACCAGGGCACCAGGGCGCCGGGACTGACGACGGGTCCCCCTTCGATCTGGCTGATACGCCCCTTGAGGGTTTCATAACCCACGAAGACGCTGAAGAGGGGGGCCGGACGGCGGTCGGTCGCCTTGGCCCCCTTGGAGCGCACCGCCATCTCGACGAGGGCATCGGCGCGGCGTTGGGCCGGGGTCCGGGGCAGTTCGTGCACCTTGGGGTCACGCCCGAGGTCTTCTTTGGCCTTGGCCCACTCGGCCTCGAAGAGCAACTGTTCGATGCGGGAGAGTTCACCGGCCACGATGGCCCCGCCTATCGGGTCGAGGTTGCCCCCCAAGAGGTACATCCCGTTGATGCTCTGGATCACATAGGCGTCCCGGCGGGCCCGCCGGGCCATATCGGCCTCTTCGGCCCCGTCGGGGTCGGCCATCTGGGTGAAGTAGGCCACCGCGTTGGCAAAGGGCACGAACGTGAGCTCCTGGGCCGCCTGCACCAGCGCCTCTTCACACAGGCCGAAGGCCTCGGCGTTGGCGTGGGCCACCGCCTTGGCCGCTTTGACCAACACGTCGACATGGGCGCAAGAGATCGAGCCCGAGGAGAACGCCTCGGCGACAAGGGGCATGGAGGCCAAGGCCCGCCCCCGGCGCAGGTGTCCTCTGACCTCGCCCAGGGGGAGGTGACAGGAGGCGGCGATCCAGGCCACCGCACTTTGGGCCCCCTCGGCCGCCCATTCGCCCGCCGTCGGCGAAACTGGCCACTGCCTTGGCCATCGAGCAGCTATGGCGGGCATAGCCACGCTCCAAGGCCATGATCGACTCCCGATCGCTGTAGGAGTACGGATCGGCCTCGGACAAACACTCCAGCGCCACCGCGAGGTTCTCCACAACATCCATACCCCAAGTAGATCAGGGGGGTGTGACATTTACCCCCTGCTCAGGACCACAAAAAAGAAGAAGAATTCCCGTACAAAACGCCGAAACGGGCGACCGTTGACGGCACGGGCGGGGACGCCAGGGGACGGCGGGGGGCGAGTGGCGGCGGCGACAGCTAGCGGGAGTTTCCGGGCTATCTGAGACTGATGCCACATTTACCCAGCTCAACGTCGGTCTTTGGAAGCGACCGGTGTAGTACCTAGCTCAGCGTGTCGGAGCGTGGGCAGCGAGGCCGAAAAGGTCGTAGAGACGTTCTTGAATTGGGTCCATTTCCGTCAGCATCCGCCGGGCCCGGGGGCGTCCCCGATCGCCTTGGTAGAGCAGCACGGTCTCTTCGATTTCGCCGAGGGAGCAGAGGAGGTCGCGCACGCTCATGTCCAAGCCGGCCCGGGACGCCTCTCGGCGCATGAGCCGGGCGATGGCGAGGGCGAGCACGCAGTAAAAGACATGCACACGGATTTTGTCGTCGGTCCAGTGGAACATCGGGTTGAACGAGACCACGGTGCGATCCTTCATCTGGCGGAAGTCCGACTCGACATGGTGTTGCGATCGATACGCGGCAATAACGTCGGCCACTTCCCAGTCGTCGTGGTCGGTGAAGAGGACCCGCTTGCCGAAGAGCTCTTCTTCGAGTGCCCGCCGGGCCCGGGCGTCTTCGCTGAAGGTCAGGCGGAACGCGGCCGGCCGATCACCGCTCAGCGTCGTGCTGATGACCCGGGAGACCCAACGGGGTTTGACGATGCTGACGATCTCGGCTTCAACGGCGTCCCGGTCTTTTCTGGTCTTGCCTCGCTCGAGTCGCCCGGACAGGGCGAGCAATGCTCGACGCGCCTTGGAGAGCGTCTGGTCGAACCCGCGGGACTGCTTGGCGTGAAAGCTCTCCGAGTGGGTGACGATGACGCGGTACTGCGCCCCCAGCGCGGTGGTCCTCGTCTCGACGGCGCTGAGGCCGGGAAACCGTTCGGCGTCGACGACCTCGTAGCGTCCTTTCCCGATGGCCAAAAGATCAGGGTGCTGCGATGGTGGCAAGGAGCCGACGAAGTGCAAGGGGCTGGCGGCGACCGCGGCTTGGTTGGCCTCTGAGTCCTGTCCGGCGTCATAGACCAAGGTGAGCTGGTCGCTCTCTTTGGCCAGCGCACCCCAACGGGTGATGAGTTCGGAAAGAACGTCAGCGAACCGGGTCACGTCAGGATGATTGCCGGCATAGGCATGGCTGAGGAGGGGGATCCCCGCCGTCGGTGCTCACCACCAGGGCCAGACCGACCAGGCGCAGGTCGTTTCGTTTCTGTTTGGCGTGACCTCTCTGGGCGATCGGTGCCCGATCGTTGGAAGAGTCGATGTAGGTGGCGAAGTTGGTCATGTCGAGAACGAGCCCGGAGAGATCGAGATCGAATAGATCGACCATGGCTTGGGTGATGCGGCGTTCGATCTCGATGAGCTGGGCCGAGGTGATGGTGTCCATGGCGTCCCAGAACCTCCGGTGGTCGAGCGCGCCCGGAGACAGATGACCGACCAGGCGGTCACCCGTCGTCTTGGCCCACCAGTCCGAAAACCAATAAAGGGGACCACCCGGTTGAGAGCGGCGCAGTGCGATGTATCGAGAGGCGGAGGCTCGGAGCGCCGAGACCGACCACGGCGACGACAGGGGCGACGACAGCTACGGCGACCACAGCGACAGCGACAGCGACAGCGACCCAGCGACAGCTACGGCGGCAGCGACAGACGCAGCTACAGCGGCAGCGACAGCCCCGCCGCGACAACAACAGCAACACTCAGACGCTGAGTCGCCGAGCCGTGGTGAGGAACCCCGTGTGGCCCACCATGCGGTGGTCCGGCCGGACAGAGCGTGGCTCGATATGCCACGTCCGCCGCATGATCTCCTGCGTCTCCGGTAGCCCGAAGGGTGCGCTCTCGTCGTCGAGCGCCTGGCGGAGGAGAGCGGTCTGGTTGATCGTCGGCAGGTACGCCAGCAGGATGCCGCCGGGGCGGAGTGCGGCCGCAGCGGCGGGGATCACTTTGTGGGGCTCGGGCATATCGAGGAGGATGCGGTCGAGGTCGCGCTCGTCGATGCCCTCGGTCACGTCGCGGATTTCGACCCGGTACGGCGCGTCGGGTCCGAGTGTGGCAACGACGTTGGACGTGGCCCGCTCCGCGAAGTCCTCGCGGAACTCGTAACCGACGACGGAGGCGCCGGCGCGCAGCACGGTCATGGAGAGCGCGCCGGAACCGACACCCGCCTCGAGCACCCGTTGGCCCGGGCCGAGGTCCGCTGCGATGAGGATGGCACCGAGATCCTTCGGGTAGATGACTTGGGCGCCTCTCGGCATCTTGAGCACGATGTCGCTCAGCGTCGGGCGCAGAACGAGAAACTGCCGCCCCGTCGAGCCGGTGATCGTCCGTCCCTCGTCGCCGCCGATGATGGTGTCGTGCGCGATGATGCCGGCGTGGGTGTGGAACATCGCGCCGGTCACCAGCGTGATGAGATAGCGCCGCTCCTTGGGGTCGATGAGGAGTATGCGTTCACCCGCTTCGAGCGCGTGCGAAGTTCGGCTCGGCTTTGCGGGCCGCCCGGTACTCGGACTCGTCGGAAGCGGCGGCGGGACCTGAGCCCCGCAAGCCCCGGCAGCTGGAGACTCGGAACCCCCGGCAGCTGGAGGCTCGGGACTAGGCGTCGTCGTCAACGCCGCCGCCGGCGCCAATAGCGATAGCGGGAGAGCCACCGCCTTTGCGCTGGCTCTTGCGCAACTGCTTTTCCAGCTTCTTCTGCTCGTCCTTCACCCGCTGCTGTGCACGACGCCTGTCGGCGCGCGAACCGCCGTTCTCGCTCTCGAAGACGGGATCGTCCCACTTCCTGACCGAGATCATGACTTGCTCGCCGGGCGAGATACGCAGTGACGACACCACGCCCCCCTTCTCGTTCAGGGAGCGGCGCAAGATATAGGCGCACACAGCGATGAGCGCCCAGGTCCAGTCGCCCGCGAGCCCGCGTCGCACGGCGGCGCGCAGGATGCGCCGTAGGAGAGACGTCCATGAAGCGACCTACAGCCGCCGGATCTCAACGACCGCCGAGCGACTGCGGCCACGGCGACGACCGATGAGGAAGGCCAAGGTGACGGCGGCCATTGCAGCGGCGCCGGCCGTGGCCACGCCCTGGGGGACGGCGGCCCGAGCTTCGGCCTCTCCCTCCCCCATGAGGTTTGAGTAGGCCGCTTGAAGGTCTTCTCGGGTGATGCGTCGTCCGTTGGTCCCAGGCCCTGGCATCAGCTGTTCCCTTCCTTCGTCTCCAGTGCTGCACTCCCCTGCGTTGCCGTACCCTCCGCTGCCGTACTCCCCTGCGCCGCCGTACCCTCCGCTGCCGTACTCCCCTGCGCCGGCGTGGCATTGCGGTTCACCGGAACCTTTTGCGTGCCCGGTCCCGCCGTGATGCGCCACGCCGCCACGCCCGCCACGGCGGCGCCGATCAGTGAGACGGCGAAGTACGGCACCCAGGACCAGTTGCCGGTGAGGGCGGTCCCTGTCTCTTCTTGGAGCACCCGCAGGATCCCGACGAGCAGGAGCAGGACGCCGACGGCAATCGCCAATGAGCCCGACACGCCCCAGAGCAGGAAGCGTCCCAGCCCCTGCAGCGGGGCCAGCGTCTCCTGTTTGAGGTAGTCGACGGTGATCTTGAACGCATCATCGCCGGCGCGACGCAACCCTCGGGCGCCGCCAGCCGAGTTCGAGCGAAATGGTGCCATGTGGCCCGCCATCCTGGTCCGTTGTCCGGTGTGGTGCAAACACCGGTCTGGTTTTCACTGCCTCCGTGTGCTCCTCATCCCTGAGGCAGCCCACATTTTCTGCCCGGCACCGGAAAGCCCCGCAGCCTTCTCCCTTGTAAACCATAGGCCCTCCGCACAGAGGGCCTATGGGATTACCCCGAACCCCCACGGCTCACCCGGGATCGGGGTCAACTCCGGGGGCGGCTCCGGGGCCGGCCCCGGGTCAACTCCGGGGGCGGAGGATGTACGTGGAGTTGGCCCGGGCCACCAGGCGCTCTTCGGCCTCTTCCGGGCCGCCGTGCCTCGGGGCAGCAGCCCAGATACTGGCCTCGACGAAGGCCACCGTCGACCCGCCGGACACCACCTCCGCCGTGCAGGTGAGGATGGCGTCGGGCGGGACCGGGGCGAGAAAGCTGATCTTCATTTCCGCATTGGCGCAGAAGACCTTGCGACCCTGCGTGAAGGTGACGGCGGCCGCCCCCATCGACGAGTCGGCGAAGGCGCCGAGGAACCCGCCCTGCATGGTGCCGGCGGGATTGGCGAAGCGCTCGTCGGCGGTCATACGCCAGGTGCAGCGCCCCGGCACCGACTTGTCGACGCAGACCATGCCCAGGGTGAGATCGCTGTTGGGGGGCACCTGCATACGGTGACGTTTCGGTGTCGTCCCCGACGAGTTCGGTGTCATTCGTGGTGAGGATAGGCGAGCACTGGGTAGGGTGAAGCATGACCCCCGCAGCATCCCCCGCAGCATCTTCAGCAGCGTCCACTGCAGCGTCGTCGACAGCGTCGTCCCCGCCGCCTGCGCTCCCCCCGGTCGTCCAGGATCCCGCCCTGGTCCAGTTGGGCATCAACGTGATCCGGGGCCTCGCCATGGATGCGCCTGAGCAAGCCAATTCCGGTCACTCCGGCACGGCGATGGCGCTCGCTCCGCTGGCCCACGTCCTGTGGACGCGGATCATGCGGCACGACCCCCAGGCGTCCCATTGGCCCGACCGGGACCGCTTCGTGCTGTCGAACGGACACGCCTGCATTCTGCTGTACTCACTGCTCTACCTGACGGGGTACGACCTGTCGTTGGACGACATCCGCCAGTTCCGTCAATTCGGAAGCCGCACACCGGGGCATCCCGAGCGGCTCGACACGGACGGCGTCGAAGTCACGACCGGACCGCTCGGCCAGGGCGTGGCGAATGCCGTCGGTCTGGCCATCGCCGAGCGGGTGTTGCGGGCCCGGTTCGGGAGCGACATCTGCAACCACCGGACCTACGTCATCGCCGGCGACGGCTGTTTCATGGAGGGCATCTCGCACGAGGCGGCGTCGCTGGCGGGACACCTCAAATTGGGCCGGCTGATGGCGTTCTACGACGACAACCACATCACCATCGACGGCCCCACCGAGCTCACCTACAACGACAACGTCGAGGAGCGCTTCGAGGCCTACGGCTGGAACGTGCGCAATCTCGGGGAGATGGCGAACGACGTCGACGGGCTCGAAGCCGCCATCCGCGAAGCCCTCGAGGCACCGAGTGACGGCCCCGACGCCAAGCCCACACTCCTGGTGCTGCGGAGTCACATCGGTTGGCCGTCGCCCAAGTTGACCGACACCGCGGCCGCCCACGGGTCGCCTTTCGGGGCCGACGAAATCCGGGTGACCAAGGAGCTCTTGGGCCTGCCCCCCGACGAGACCTTCTGGGTGCCCGACGAGGTGCGTGCCTTCTACGAGCAGGAGGTGGCCCGGGGCGGGGCCTACCGCAAGGAATGGGAAGAGCGTTTCGCCGCGTGGGACGGTGACCGGGTGGCCTGGGAGGCGGCGCAGGCCGGCCGGGGCATCCCGGGCTGGGCCGACAAGCTGCCGACGTTCGAAGCCGGTACCAAGTTGGCGACGCGTCACGCCATCAACCAGTGCATCAATGCCTCGTCCGAAGGCCTGCCCGGACTGGTGGCCGGATCGGCCGACCTCACGGGAAACAACGGGGTACTGGTCAAGGGCGCCGAAATCCAAGCGGCCGAGACACCCGGCGGCGCGCAGCTGCACTACGGCATCCGCGAACACGGGATGGGCGGGATTATGAACGGGTTGGCCGCGCACGGGGGCGTGCTCCCCGTCGGCGGCACCTTCTTCGTCTTCAGCGACTACATGCGTCCGTCGGTGCGCCTGGCCGGACTGTCGCGCTATCACGTGGTCTACTCCTGGACGCACGACTCCATCGGGCTGGGTGAGGACGGCCCGACGCACCAGCCGGTGGAGCAACTGGCGTCGCTGCGGGCGATGCCCGGACTCATCCTGGTGCGCCCCGCCGACGCCAACGAGACGCTGCAGGCCTGGCGCCTGGCCGTCGATGCCGACAATCCGGTCGGGTTGGCCCTGAGCCGCCAGGACATCCCGGTGTTGGCCGAGACTGAGGCCCTGGCCGAAGCCGGGGTGGCCAAGGGCGGCTACGTGTTGGCAGCGGCCAGCAGCGAGCCGCGGGTCGTGCTGATCGGCACCGGGAGCGAAGTCCATCTCTGCCTGGAGGCGGCCAAGGAACTGGAAGGCGCCGGGGTGCCGACCCAGGTCGTGTCGCTGCCGTGCTGGGAGTGGTTCGAGGAGCAGGACGACGTCTACCGGGAGGAAGTGCTGCCCCACCGCGTGCCCACCCTCAGCGTCGAAGCGGGCTCGACCTTCGGGTGGAGCCGTTACGCCGACGACTCCATCGGGCTCGATCGTTTCGGGGCGTCCGCCCCCGGCACGGTAGCCCTGGAAAAGTTGGGCTTCACGGTTGAACATGTGGTCGAACGGGCACATGCCCTCGTGAACGACAACGCCACATGAGCAACGACCCGGCCGCATAGGCAACGAGCAAGCGACATGAGCAACGAACACGCCAAATGAGCCACGAACACGCCAAATGAGCAAGGAGTTACCTACATGACCCGTCTGCACGACCTCTATGAAATCGGTGGCCAGAGCCCGTGGCTGGACAACCTGCGCCGCGACTGGCTCGAGGACGGGACGCTGGCCAAGTTCGTCTCGACGGGAGTGCGGGGGATCACCTCGAACCCCACCATTCTGGCCAAGGCCATCAGCGGGCAGAACACCTACGACGACCAGTTCTCCGCGCTGATGAAGGACCACACGGTGGACAGCGCCTACTGGGAGTTGGCCATCACCGACATCCAGCACGCGCTCGAGCTGCTGCGCCCGGTCTACGACGAGAGCGACGGTGAGGACGGCTACGTCTCCCTGGAGGTGTCACCCGCCCTGGCCCACGACACCGAGACCACCGTGCGTGACGCCCGCATGCTCCATACCCGCATCGCGCAGCCCAATCTGTTGGTCAAGATCCCGGCGACGAAAGAGGGCGTGCCGGCGATCAACACCATGATCAGCGAGGGCCGCAGCATCAACGTCACCCTGATTTTCGGGATCGACCGCTACGACGAGGTGATCGAGGCGTATATCAGCGGGATCGAGGCGCTCGTGAAGGCCGGACGGACCGAGGATCTCCCGCACGTGGCGAGCGTGGCGTCGTTCTTCGTCAGCCGGGTCGACACCGAAGTCGACCGGCGTCTCGAGACGTTGGCCGGGGGCGCATCGGGCGACCCCGCCATTCTGGCCCTGCGGGGCAAAGCCGCGGTGGCCCAGGCCCAGGTGGCCTATCAGCACTTCCATGCTGCGTTCACGACGGACCGCTGGAAGGCGCTCGACGCGCAGGGGGCCCGGGTCCAGCGCCCGCTGTGGGCGTCGACGTCGACCAAGAACCCGGCCTACGACGATCTGCTCTATGTGGACTCGCTCATCGGTCCGTCGACGGTGAACACGTTGCCTGAGGCGACTATCGAGGCGTTCGTGGATCATGGGGTGCTCAAGCGCACAGTGGATGCCGACCCCGAGGCTGCGGTGGCGACGCTGGCCCAGCTGAAGGACGTGGGCATCGACATGGAGGACGTCGAGCAGACGCTCGAGAACGAAGGCGTCGCCTCCTTCGCCAAGTCGTTCGACGAGCTGCTGCAGTCGCTGAGCGACAAGGCCGCCACGTTTTCGTGAGCAGGTGCCGCACGTGACCCAGGAGTCGATAGCGGAAGCGACGACGCCGGTCGACGACGTCCCGGCCGCGTTCACGCGGACGGTGATTGAGGCGTTCGCCGCTCGCCCGGGTGAGCGCTTCACGCTCATGCTGTCGGGCGGCCCGACGGCCAAGCTCTGCTACGAGCACCTGACGGCGGCAACGACCGGCGGCGGTCCGGGCGGGGGCGGTGCGGCCGGGCCGGTCGATGCCGGCAGCGGCACGGTCCCCACTGCGCACCCGGCCTTCGACTGGTCGCTGGTCGACATCTACATGGGCGATGAGCGGCTGGTGCCGCCGGACGACGAAGACGCCAATCAACGGCTCGTGCGCGAGGCCATCGTCGACCGGGTCGGCATCCTCGGCTCCTTCAGGCCGATGCCGACGACGGGGCCGGTCGAAGAATGCGTGGCCGACTACCAGCGGGTCCTGGCCGACGTCCTGGCCGGGCCGGGGATCGACCTCGTCCACCTGGGCATGGGGGCCGACGGCCATACGGCCTCGCTCTTCCCTCACGCCCCCACCCTCGACGCTCCGCCCGACCTGCTGGTGGCTGCGACGCAGGATCCGAACGGGCAGAACGCCCACCCGCGGTTGACCGTGACGCTGCCCGGTGATCAATGCGGCCCGCTGCTGCCGTCTTCACCGTCGCCGGCGAGGGCAAGCGTGACGCCATCGCCGCCTTGCGCCGCGGCGACGACATTCCGGCCGCCCGGGTGCGGGCAGCCCGGGTCGTCTGGTTGATCGACCGGGCTGCGTCCGGCTGAGCCCGCCGGTGCGGCCCGCCGGTGCGGCCAGAGCGGCCCGCCGGTGCGGCCAGTGGGGCCGGCAGAGCCCGCGATCGACCGGTCCGGTCCGCTCCGGCCCCCGGGTGTCTAGATTGGCCCCAATGCTTTCCGACGTCGATCTCCTACAGATGCCGTTGCCGGACCTGATGGCGCTGGCCCGCGGTGTGCGCGACGAGGCGTACGGCCGCCGGGTGACGTACTCGCCCAAGGTCTTCATTCCGCTGACGATGCTGTGCCGGGACCGCTGCGGCTACTGCACGTTCGCCAAGGCCCCGGCCCGGCTCACCTCGCCCTACCTCACGCCCGACGAGGTGCTGAGCATCGCCCGCGCCGGCAAGGAGGCGGGCTGTCACGAGGCCCTCTTCACCCTGGGCGAGCGGCCCGAGCTGCGCTACCCGCTGGCGAAGACCTGGCTGGCCGACAATGGTTTCGCCTCGACGGTCGACTACCTCGCCCATGTCTGTCAACTCGTCCTGGAGGAGACCGGCCTCCTCCCCCACGCCAATGCCGGGGCCCTCTACGCCGACGAGCTAGCAGCGTTGCGCCCTTTTGCGGCCAGCCAGGGCATGATGATCGAGTCGCTGGCCGAGGACCTCGACGCGCACCGCAGCGCACCGGACAAGGAGCCGGCCCGCCGTCTGGCCACGCTCGATGCGGCCGGCGAGCTCCACATCCCCTTCACGACGGGAATCCTGGTGGGCATCGGCGACGACCGGCCCGGCCAGCTCGCCGCATTGCAGGCCATCGCCGCGTCGCATGCCCGCTTCGGCCACGTGCAGGAGGTCATCGTCCAGAACTTCCTCCCCAAGCCGGGTACCGCCATGGCCCGGGCCGAGCCCTGCCCGACCGACGACCTGTTGTGGGCCATCGCCGTGGCCCGCCTGGTGCTGCCGGCCGAGGTGCACGTTCAGGCGCCGCCGAACCTCTCCGACGAGCTGGCGCCGCTGCTGGCGGCCGGCATCGACGACTGGGGCGGGGTCTCGCCGATCACGGCCGACCACGTGAACCCCGAGCGGGCCTGGCCCGCGCTGGACACGCTGCGCGCGGCGACGGAGGACGCGGGGCATGTGCTGGCAGCACGGCTGACGGTGTATCCAGCTTTCGCGCATGACGCGGCGACGTGGCTCGACCCCAATCTGGTCTTCCCGGTGCTCGACGTCTCCGACGCCGAAGGCCTGGCCCGTGACGCGGCATGGTGCTCGGGCGGCGAGGTGGCGCCGCCGGTGTTGGTCGGTGGCGGCGGTGGCGGCGGTGGCGGCGGCGGCGGCGGCGGCGGTGGCCGCGGGCGTGCCCGTCGTTGGGCCGGGCCGGTGGCCGAGGTCCTCGACGGCGTCGCGCTCGGGCAGGAGGTGGGCGAGGACGAAATCGTCACGCTGTTCTCCGCCCGCGGCCCCGAGGTGCGCATGGTGGCCGAGGTGGCCGACGACATGCGGCGCGACGTGGTCGGGCGATGCCGTCACCTTCGTGCACAACCGCAACATCAACTACACCAACGTCTGCACGTTCAAGTGCCGCTTCTGTGCCTTCTCCAAGGGGCCGCTCTCGCTGAACCTGCGCGGGGCGCCCTACCTGTTGGAGCTCGACGAGATCACCCGCCGCGTGGCCGAGGCGGAAGCCGAGGGGGCCACCGAAGTCTGTCTGCAGGGCGGCATCCATCCCGACTTCGACGGCGATTACTACATCCACGTGTTGGGCGCCGTGCGTGCCGCGTCCGAGCGCATCCACATTCACGGCTTCACCGCGCTGGAGGTGACCGAGGGCGCCCGCCGTTCCGAGGTCCCGTTGGCGGAGTACCTGACGCGGCTCAAGGAGGCCGGGCTGAAGACGCTTCCGGGCACCGCGGCCGAGATCCTCGACGACGACATCCGCGCCCTGATCTGCCCGGACAAGATCAACTCCGAGCAGTGGCTCGAGGCGCACCGCACGGCGCACTCGGTCGGCCTGCGTTCGAACATCACCATCATGTTCGGCTCGGTCGAGCACCCGCAGAGCTGGGCCAAGCACATCGTGCGCACCCGCGCCCTGCAGCGTGAGACGGGCGGTTTCACCGAGTTCGTGCCGCTCCCCTTCGTCCACATGGCCACGCCGATCTACCTGCAACACAAGGCGCGCCGCGGGCCGACGTTCCGCGAGACGCTGCTGATGCATTCGGTGGCGCGGATCGCGTATCACGGCGACATCGACAACATTCAGGTGAGCTGGGTCAAAATGGGCGTCGAAGGAGCCCGTCAGGTCCTGCAGGCCGGCGCGAACGATGTCGGCGGCACGCTGATGGACGAGAACATCTCACGGGCGGCCGGTGCATCGCACGGCCAGCGCATGGGCGTCGCAGAGCTCGAGTCCATGGTGGCCCCCCTGGGCCGGCCCCTGGTGCAGCGCTCCACCCTCTACGCCCTGGCGGGGAGCGCACCCGGGCTGTGAGCACGACCAGCGCGGGAAGCGCGGGCGACCTCCAGGCAGGGGGGAATAGCCCCGAGGCCCGGGCGCACGAAGTCGCCGACGCCCTCCCCGACGATCAGGAAGAGCTGCTGCACCAGGCCTTCGGCGATCTGGCGAAGGGCCACTCGCTGGGGCCGGCGCAGACGCGGGAGCTCCAGGCGATGATCGGCACGCTGAGTGACCTGGCCAAGGAGGGCACGTCGGTGGGCGACCTCAAGATCGCCAGTGCGGCCCTGGCCGAAATGACCGAGGCCTTCCGGGTCTTCCGCCCCTACCGCAAGATCCGCAAGATCACCATGTTCGGTTCGGCCCGGACGCTGCCCGAGGACCCGGTGTACATCCTCGCCCGCGACCTGGCCAGCCATCTGGCGCAGGCCGACTGGATGGTCGTGACCGGCGCCGGCCCGGGGATCATGGCGGCCGGCCTCGAGGGGGCCGGGCGTGAGCACGCGTTCGGGGTCAACATCCGGCTCCCCCACGAAGAAGGCGCCAACGTCTTCATCGCACAGGACCCCAAGCTCGTCGAAATGCGGTACTTCTTCACCAGGAAGCTCATGCTGATCAAGGAGTCGCACGCCTACGCCATCCTCCCGGGCGGGTTCGGCACCCAGGACGAGGCGTTCGAGCTCCTGACGCTGCTGCAGACCGGCAAGGCCGAGCCGGCCCCGGTGGTGATGCTCGAGACCCCCAACGGGACCTACTGGCAGGGCTGGCTGCGCTTCGTCGCAGGGAGAGGCCATCGCTTCGGGTTGGGTCTCGCCCGACGACATGGCGCTGTTCAAGGTGACCACCTCGGTCGAGGAGGCCACGGCCGAGATCCTCGGCTTCTATCGCAACTACCACTCCTGCCGCTGGGTGGGCGACCTCCTGGTGCTGCGCCTCCAGACGGCGCCGAGCAAGGCCGAGCTGGCCGACCTCAACCGCCGCTTCGGCGACATCGTCTCCCAGGGCATCGATCCGCAATGCGACGGCGTTCCCCCCGGAGCGCTCGAGTCAGGACTTCCCCGACCTGCCCCGGCTCGCGCTGCGCTTCGACAAGTGGCACTTCGCCCGGCTGCGGATGCTCATCGACGCCGTCAACGAATGCACGGGGGCCTGAGGCTGGGGCGCAGCGTGTGGGCGAGAGTGTTCGGGCCCAAGCGTGGGCCAGAGTGTTCGGCGCCCCAGCGTGAGGGCCAAAGCTGGGGGCATAGACCCTCTAAAAGTTGAACGCTAGATATCTAGCGTTCAACTTTTGCCCTTCCCCTTGAGAGAGCTGTTGTCCCACGAGAGAACGGCGTCAGCCACATCGAGCCTGATGATCACCGGTTCGCCCTTGTAGTGCTTCTGGCTCGAAGAGGGCATGGCGGCGGGGGCGGTGCGGAAAGCCGCATACTTCTCGTCGAAGACGCGCGAGCACCTGCGCTTGGAGCGCCTCGTCCTCGACAATCACGGCACGACAGGTCAGTACCGCTGCCTTGAGCTCGGCCCACCGTGTCCCACTGGAGACCAGAAAAGAACTACGGGGGTCGTTCCGAATGCGGACGAGTTTCTTCGTGGAGGGTCGCGTCCGTAGGTAGACGGCCCTCTCCTTCACGACGTACCAGACGGGGAGCGCAATGGGCCATCCGTCACTACGCAGCGTTGTGAGCGATCCTTCGTGGCCCTCGGAGAGGAATTCCCACAACTGGTCGTCATCGAGGTCGATGCCCATGGCACCAGTAAATCAGCTGCCAGCTTCAGCCGTCTTGCCCCTGATGGACCTGAGTCTTTCCACACTTCGGGCACTCGGTGGCGTAGTGCCCGTCTTTCCACTTGAGGGCGGCCCGGCACGACGAGCAGCGATCGTGGCCTTTCGCCATCTCCCGGTATTTCCCACCCGGCCGGAAGCGCACGACCATGATGATGGCAAAGAGGACGCCGAAGATGATCCAGTAGATCATTCGAGTGTCTTGGCTGCTTTCTGAAGAGCTTCGATCCACTCCTCGAGCGGATACTCCCAAGCGACGCCACCGGCGCGTTCGTAGATCTTGATTCTCAACTCTCCGCTCTCGCGATCGACCACGGCAGGGTTGTCTTCGCCACCGTTGCGCACATCACTAATTTCGGCGATCGGAAACTCGTTATCAGGCGGATAACCCTTGGATATTTCTAAGGTCATCGTCCAAACCATCCGAAGTATTGAAGGGTCCCGCTCGGGCTGAAAACCGCTTCGATGCCGTCAGGTGAGACGAATCTGGAGCCTCCCACGAAGTTCCCGGAGTTCATCGGACGCAGCACGGTGCGGTCATTGTACAAGATCGCCTTGAGGGCACTTTGGCCGGCACGGTTCATCGAAGCAGGGCCACCTGAGGTTGGTCCGAAGACCTCACTCGCTTTGGCGTACGCCCTCCCGGCACGTGTGAGCTGTCCACCGGCGTCGGCGGGATCCAATTCCGCGCCGGACGCTGACAATCGACTCAGGATTTGGCCATCGGCCGCCGGCGTCGGCGCGGCGAGCCCGAAGATCGCACCGAACGTCTGAAAGAGATTGTTCCATTGGCCGTTGCCGGAATTCGTCGGGGCATAAGGGTGGCCGGTGATTGTGTAGTCCTGGCATCCGATCAACTGCTGTTCCGTCGGGGCGCCGGGACCCGAACATTTGGGTGCTGGCGCTAGGCGACGTTGCGCGGCCAGAACGGCCGACGGCGCCATGGCGTGCGCCGGTGTGGCGGCTTCGGCACGTGTGGAGCGGCCGCCGAGGAGCGCACCGGTGAGGATGAGACCAATGAGCCCGGAGATCAAGATCGCGGCCAGGAGGGACGACCTGAAGGCTGAAGGCCCGGACGACCTTGATGACGTGGGCGCCGAATCGGACTCGGGCCCGGGTGTGAATACGGATACGGACCAAGGTGATGAAGGTGTGGATAGGGATGGCATATCCACACCCTGGGGACGCATGCTCCCCCGACCCTTCCCCCGCTACCTCCCCCACGATTGAGGATTCTGCGGATGAGGCTGGATTCGTGCTCTGCGCACGGGGGCGCGTGCGTACGTCAACCGTCAAGACAGATACGCCCAGCCATCGTCTGCCAGACGTGCCCGTGCCCTCTCGACTCGCTTGCCGGTCGCCGCTTCAAGCGCGTGTTCGCAGCGTGCCGTGTAGGCCAGGACCCACAACGCGGCCCCCATGCCGGACTGCCGTTGTTCGACAGTGAGGCGCTGGTCGGAGGCGGCCTCGTAGGCGGACAGGTAGGCGGACACCTCGTCCGGGCCTGGCGCAATCGGGTCTGAGGCCTCGCCGGTCGATCGCCACGTCGCGGCCGCCTGTCCTACGGCGACGGATTCGGTTGCCTCGGCCAGAGAATCCCAGTCGTAGGCCGCGACAACTTCACTGGCCCCCAGCCGCACGTTTCTTGCCGACCAATCAGTGTGGACCACCGTGGGAGGAGTGTCATCGGCGGAGCGGACGGCCTTGGCCGCGGTGGCCAACTGGTCGATCCAACGGGCATCGTCCGCTCTGAGGGAGAAATCGAAAATGGGGCTATGAGGCTCGGGGTAGAGCCCCCCAGTGGATGCCCCAAGAGGGTGATGACCGAGGTCAGGTTCTGAGAGTCCGCGGCAGAGCGACACCTGGCGTGCGAGTCCTCGAGCACTCAGCGCCATTTCGCCCGCCGCGAACGTTCTCATCCCGGGGTCGGGCAATAATTCCTCGACCGTGGCAAGAGCCGGTCCGGCCAACTCCGGCCCGATTATCGGAGAGGGACAGGGGAATGGCACCTCACTCAATCGCTTTTGCACGCGGCCGACAGCCGACAGAAATCGGCTGCCCCACCGAGCCTGGTACGCCTTGACCACAACTCGTCGTCCGTCTTCGAGCGCCAGTCCGGTCACGCATCCCGCTGAAGAGGCGTAGAACAAGGCCTCGTGGACGCGAGAGCCGAGGGTCCTCTCGACGAATTGCTCCACGTGATCTGCCACAACCTCAGGCTCGGAGGTATGGAAGACGCTTTGTTCGACGCGAGAGGTCTCCCAACGCTCGAAGTGGAGACGGACAAGCTCGGACAAGGCGGGCATTGATGCTCAACGTAATGGGGTAATGGGCCGGTCTCCGTCAGAGCCGCTGATCCCGGGAGCCCCAGAGTCCGGGAGCCCCAGAGTCCCGGAGCCCCAGAGTCCCGGAGCGCAGGAGCGCTGGAGCCAGAGTCCACCAACTCTGCGCACTCGTTACCTGCGACGCATACTGGTGGCGTGCTGATCCGCATCGAGGCGAGCGACCTCCCCGGCCGATCGTGCGGCCCTTCTCCTCAGCGTCCGCAGGGCCACCACGGGATTGAAGTCGGCGTGCAACGCAAGAACAAGCCCGACGAGATCATGGGACAAGTGAGCGCGGACGTTGAGAGCGTGACCTGGGAGCTCGAGGCGATTCCCGTGTCCTCCGACCTAGCTGACTTCAGGGGACCGTACATTTCGGGACCGCCGGGTGGTCGGTTCGTCTACCTGTCGTGGGGCGTCGTCGACGAGCCGGGCAGCTTCGAAATGTTCAGACGGGCCAAAATCATGTTCGACGGCATTCCGTCCGCGGTCATGGTTGCGGCCCGGTCGTCAGGTGTACTCATTGGCCGGTTGGGCCTCACGGACCCCAAGGGGAACCCGACCTGTGCCGCGGTACGACCACCATTGATCGAGTGGACGAGCGCAGTCGGGTAACTCCGTTGGCGATTTACGACCCGTCGTGCGGCGGCTTATAACCCGTCGTCGACGAACGTGTCCCCGGCCGGGGCCAGCACGGTGATGGCTTTCTCGATCGCCCGCCTGGCCCGCACGATCCGGCGTTCGACCCGGAGTGCCTCACCCGCCTCGGCTGAGTCGGGGTCGCTCTGCGCGCCCAGGCGCAACGCATCGAGGGCGATGTCGGTCAACTCCTCCGCCATTCCTTCCAGCCGAGCGGCGATGTCCGCCATCGCCTCGGCGGCCGAGGTCACGGCCGGCCGAGGTCACGAGGAGCCGGCCGAGGTCACGAGGAGGTCACTTGGGCAGCTCCACGGTCTGCACGGCATAGTCCCCTTCGGCAAAGGCAGCGCGCATGACTTTCTTGTCGAACTTCCCCACACTGGTCTTGGGGATTTCGTCAATGAACGTCCACTGCTCGGGCAGCCACCAGCGCGGGACCCGTTCGGTCAGGAAAGCGACCAGCGCCGCCGGGTCGATGGTCTTGCCGGGCTTGGGGACGACGGCGACCAGCGGCCGCTCAGACCATTTGGGGTCGGGCACGGCAATCACCGCAGCCTCGAAGACGTCGGGGTACGCCATGACGGCGTTCTCGAGCTCGACCGACGAGATCCATTCGCCGCCGGACTTGATCACGTCCTTGGTGCGGTCGGAGATGGTCATGTAGCCCTGCTCATCGAGGCAGCCGACGTCCCCGGTGCGCAACCAGCCGTCGCGGAAGCGGTCGGGATCCTCCTCCTTGTAGTACGAGCCGGTGACCCAGGGCCCGCGGACCTCGAACTCCCCGATCGACCTCCCGTCGTTGGGCAGCACGGTGCCGTCCTCGGCCACCACGCGGATCTCGACGCCGGCCACCACCCGGCCCGCCTTAATCTTGTAATACATGTCGTCGTGGCCGTCGAGACGACGGGCGGGCGGGAGCCCGAACGCGGCCAACGGGCTGGTCTCGGTCATGCCCCATCCCTGGATAATGGTCGCCCCGAACCTCTCCTCGAACCCCTCGATCAACGATTGCGGCACCGCCGCTCCACCGGAGGAGATGGCGCGCACCGAAGAGAAATCGACCGGCTTGTCGAGCTGGAGCAGGCCGTTCCAGATGGTGGGCACACCGCACGCCAGCGTCGGGTGGAACTCGTTGAAGATGTTTCCGAGCTGCTCGCCCATGAGGAACATCTGCGGCATGATCATGTCGGTGCCGGCCATCCAGGCCCCGTAGGGGGTGCCCCACGCGTTGGCGTGGAACATCGGCACGATGATCAGAATGCGGTCCTTCTCGGTCATGCCCACTGACGACGCGGCCTGCTCGGCCATCGCATGGAGCCACGTGGAGCGGTGCGAGTACACGACGCCCTTGGGGCTGCCGGTGGTCCCGCTGGTGTAACACATGGCCGCGGCGGAGCGCTCGTCGAGCTCGGGCCACTCGAAGCCCGGCTCCTCGGCCGCCAGCAGGGTCTCGTAGGACAGCGTCTCTCCGAGCGACGACGCGTCACCGTCCCCGACCACGATGATGATCTCGACGGTCTTGAGCTCGTCCTTAATGGCGGACAGCAGGGGGACTAAGGAGTCGTCGACGATGATGACCTTGTCCTCGGCGTGGTTGATCACGTAGGCCAGCTGGTCGGCGGGCAGGCGGATATTGAGGGTGTGCAGCACGGCCCCCATGCAGGGGATGGCCAGATAGGCCTCCAGGTGGCCCTGGTTGTTCCAGCAGAACGTGCCGACGCGGTCGCCATTTTCGACGCCCAACCTCTGCAGGGCCGCAGCCAACTTCTCGGCCCGCACGGCGACCTCCTTGAAGGTCGCCGTGCGATGGCCTCCGGCTTCGATCGTGATGACCTCGCTGCGGCCATGGGTCTGCTGCCCGTGGAGGAGGATGTCCCTGATCAGGAGTGGCGCGTCCTGCATCGTGCTCTTCATTGCCTAAGTATGGCCAGCCCGTGCGCCTCGTGCCCGCCGTAGGACCGGATCGCTACTCGTCCTTGTGCCTGGTGTCCTTGGTGCGTCGGTAGTTCACGAGTCGGCCGAGCACGAAAGCGGTGCCCACACAGACCACCAGGATGATGACCCTGGAGTGTGAAATTGCTGCCAGCACGTGCCTCTCCGATCTGTCGAGCGGACCCTATGCCAGTTCGGGCGCCCGTGGCAGAGGAATCGGCGCGCCCGGCCAGTGTCGGGCCGGACCGTTCTCCGGCCATGCACTCCTCTCGGGTTGTTGCGATCGCGGCCGCCGGCCTGATGGGTTCCGCCGTCCTCATGGCCGGGGCCATCGGGGCGGTCAGTGCCTCCGTGGCGGGCGGGGGCTCCGCTGGCGGCGGCGCAGCGGGCGGTTCGGCCAGCATTGGCGGGGCGGGCGCAACGGGCGCAGCGGGCGCAGCGGGCGGGGCGGACGCAGCGGGCCCCGGAAGCGGCAACGCAGCGCCCAGTGCCATCGCCGTGGGTGAGATCCCGGCGCCAATGCTCACGCTGTATCAAGCGGCAGCCGCTGCCACGTGCGCGGGACTCCCCTGGGCCGTCCTGGCCGCCATCGGCACCGTCGAATCCTCAAACGGCACGTCTGACCTGCCCGGGGTGCATTCGGGCGCCAACGGGGCCGGTGCCGAGGGTCCGATGCAATTCGAACCCCGGACGTTTGCCGCGTACGCCCTGCCGGTGCCTCCCGGCGGCGTCACCCCTCCGAGCCCCTACGACCCCGCCGATGCCATTTATGCGGCAGCCCGGATGTTGTGTGCCAACGGTGCCGCCGGAGGTACCGACGTGCCGGCGGCCGTCTTCGCCTACAACCACGACGACGCATATGTCGCTCGCGTGCTCTCCTGGCCGGGACCTTCGAGCAGGTCGCCCCGCCTGTGGTCAGCACCTCGACCGTGGGGGCCACCGCCGTCGCCTGGGCCCTGGCCCAGGTCGGCACGCCCTACATCTGGGGCGGGGAGACGCCGGGCGTCGGCTTCGACTGCTCGGGTCTGGTGCAGGCCGCCTACGACGTGGCCGGGGTCGCGCTCCCGCGGGTCGCACAGGAGCAGTTCGACGCCACGCCCGCATTGACCCGGGGCACGGTGCTCCAACCCGGTGACCTCGTGTTCTTCGGCACGGGGCCGCGTGACGTGTCCCACGTGGGCCTTTACATCGGGGTGCAGGCCGGCCGCACCATGATGGTGGACGCCCCCCACACGGGAGCTCAAGTTCGCGTCGAGGCCTTCCCGGTCGTGCCCGGCGCCAAATGGGGCAGCGACATCTTCATCGGTGCCACCAGACCCGATTCCTGACGCCGTTTCAAGTCGGACGCCGCAGAGGGGCCCGGCCCCCCGGGGTCTACAATGCTGGGCGAAGGGGAGTACCCCACAATCGGTGATCGACATACCGGCTCCGTATGAGCCCGGTCATCGGACCTGCGTGCAGGTGGGCGAGACCTTCGTTCTAGCCATGCTGTCATGGCCGGGACGAGGGCGACCCCTTCGGTCCGGCGAGAAAGGTCACCGTGCACATCGCGATCATCGCCGCCGTCTTCCCCATCATCTTCGTGGGCGAGTTGCCGGACAAGACCATGTTCGCCTCGCTCGTCATGTCGACACGGGGCAAGCCTCTTTCGGTATGGTTCGGCGCCGCGGGGGCCTTCCTCGTCCACGTCGTGATCGCCGTGACCATCGGTGTCGCCCTCTTCCACCTGATTCCCCACAGGGCCCTGGAAGGGGTCGTGTCCTTCATGTTCGCGGTCGGTGGCGTGCTGGCCATCCGCGAGGCCCGCAAGGAAGCGCAAGAGGAAGAGATCATCGAGAAGGAGACCGTGTCGGGGCGCCGGGTCGTCACCACGGCATTCCTCGTCATCTTCCTGGCCGAATGGGGCGATCTGACCCAGATCCTCACGGCGAACCTGGCCGCCCACTACCACTCGCCCCTGTCGGTGGCGATCGGTGCCGTGGCTGCCCTGTGGGCGGTGGCGGCACTGGCCGTGCTCGGGGGCCAGAGTCTCTTGCGAGTCATCAATATCAGGACGGTGCGGATCGTCACCGCGGTCGTGCTCTTCGCGCTGGCCGCCTTCACCGCCTGGGAGGCCATCAAATAGGAACGCCATTGGGCCGGGACAACACTCGCCCCGATGCGGTGGGCGCCGAGTCGGTGGGCTCGGCCCTGAAGCCGCCACCGAGGCCACCCCCGGACACTTGTAATTTCTAAATGCTAGAAGGCTAGCGGTTAGATTTTACAGGGCGCCAGATCCCGACTCTCCCGTCATGTCCGTGGGGCACTCCACCCTTGTGCCCGGCTTACGGTACAGGCGAAGAGCGGCGAGTAGGCCAGCCCCAGGGCGGCTGACCAACTCAATCGTGACTGGCGCAGAGTTATCCACCGGCCTCGTAAAGGGGTCGGCCGGCCACTCGGGTCCGGCCTCGCCTACGGCGCCCCTGGACGACCCCTCTCATCGAGGCGAGCGAGAGAGGCATCACATCGGTGCCGCGATGCAGCCGGACTTACCACCTGCCGCCGGCTCTGGCTTCGATGCCGCGCACGTCGCCCTCGTCATCGATCAGGGTGATCACGTCGCCGTAGCCAAGGCGCGCCAGATCGTCCTCCAGCAGCTCGGCCTGCTCGCCGCCGAGCTCGAGAAGCACCACACCCCCGTGTCGCAAGAAACGGGGGCTTTGCCGGAGCACGCGCCGCAAGATGTCGGTGCCGTCCGGGCCACCGTCGTAGGACAGCGGAGATTCGAATGCCAGGGTGTCGCGCTGCAGCAGGTCGAGGGCGGGGGTGGGCACGTACGGGACGACGCCCACAATGACGTCCACTGCGCCGTGCAGCCTCTCCGGCACCGTTGTGAACAGATCGCCCTCGAACGCGTCGACCCCGTTGGACCGCGCGGCAGGCAACGGCCCGCGGGTGGGTGTCGGACGCGACGACACGCGCCCCGGCGTGCGCCGTCGACAGCACCTTGGCGATCGCCCCCGAACCGGTGCACAGGTCGATCGCCGTGCCATCGTCGGGCAGGAGCGCCACGGCGCGGCGGGCCAGCGCCTCACTCTGCCAGCGGGGCACGTAGACGCCGGGATCGACCCGGACATGGAGGCCGCAGAACTGGACGTGCCCGGTGATCCAGGCCAGCGGTTCGCCCGTGAGGCGACGTTCGACGATTGAGCCCAGGAGACCAGCGTCGCCGGCGGCATGCGCCACAAGGTCATCCGCCTCGTCTTCCGGCGCGACGAACCCAGCTTCGGAGAAACGCGCGATGAGCGCGGCACGGTCGGTCGGGAGCGCCACGTTCGCCATTGGAGCACGTGCGGCGTGCGGCGTCCGGCGTCCGGCGTGTGGCGTGTGGCGTGTGGCGTCCTTAGGTCGCCCGACCCCGCAGGGAGCGGTAGTGCCGGACCAGCGCCGCCGTGGAGGCATCCTGGCCCGAGAGGTCCGGCGCCTCCTCGGCGCTGAGGACCGGGGCCAGCTCCTTGGCCATGACCTTCCCCAGCTCGACCCCCCATTGATCGAATGAATCGATCCCCCAGATGGCTCCCTCCACGAAGACCGTGTGTTCGTAGAGGGCGACCAGCTGGCCCAGGACCGACGGTGTCAGCTTCGGGGCGAGAATCGTCGAGCTCGGCCGGTTTCCCGGCATCACCTTGTGCGGCACCAGTTCGGCCGGGGTTCCCTCGGCGGCGATCTCCTGGGCGGTCTTCCCGAACGCCAGGGCTTTGGTCTGGGCCAGGCAGTTCGCCATCAGGAGATCCTGCTGGCTGCCGTTGTCGTGGGTCGCCTCGGCGAACGCGATGAAGTCCGCCGGGATCAGCTTCGTGCCCTGGTGGATGAGTTGGTAGAAGGCATGCTGGCCGTTGGTGCCCGGCGCACCCCAGAAGATCTCCCCCGTCTGCCCTTCGACGGCGCTTCCGTCGAGGCGGACCGACTTTCCGTTGGATTCCATCGTGAGCTGCTGGAGGTAGGCCGGAAAGCGCGCCATGCGGTGGCTGTAGGGCAACACGGCGTGGGTCTGGGCGCCGAAGAAGTTGTTGTACCAGACGTTGAGCAGGCCCATGATCACCGGCAGGTTGCGCTCGAGTGGGGTCGTGCGGAAGTGCTCGTCGATGGTGTGAAAGCCGGCGAGCATGTCGCCGAATGCCTCGCGACCGATGGCCACCATCAGCGAGAAGCCGATGGCGGAGTCGTAGGAATAGCGCCCGCCGACCCAGTCCCAGAACTCGAGCATGTTGGCCGTGTCGATGCCGAACTCGGCCACGGCGGCGGTGTTCGTCGACACGGCGATGAAGTGTTTGGCCACTGCGTCGGAGTCGACGCTCGGCACTGCCGGCCGCGGCCTTGAGCCCGTGAGCAGCCACTCCCGGGCGGCGGCCGCATTGGTGAGGGTCTCGAGGGTGGTGAAGGTCTTCGAGCTGATCACGAACAAGGTGGTGGCCGGATCGAGGTCATGGGTCGCCGCGTAAAGGTCGACCGGGTCCACATTGGACACGAAACGACTGATCAGATCAGGTGCGGCATAGTCCGCCAGCGCGTCGTAGGCCATGGCAGGTCCCAGGTCGGATCCGCCGATGCCGATGTTGACCACGGCCTTGATCCGCTCGCCCGTGGCGCCGACCCACGAGCCGTTGCGGATGCGATCGGAGATATCGCCCATGTGGCGCAAGACGGCGTGGACGTCGTGCACCACATCTTGCCCGTCGACCGTCAGCTGCTGCTGCTTCTGTCATGCGGAGGGCCACGTGGAGCACGGCCCGGTCCTCGGTGCTGTTGATATGGGCCCCGGCGAACATGGCGTCACGGCGTGCCTCGACCCCGGCTGCCAGGGCCAGGTCGATCAACAGGGGCAGCGTGTCCTCGGTGATCCGATGCTTGGAGTAGTCCAGGACGAGATCGCCCGCCCCGGCGGTCAGTCGGGTCGCCCGATCGGGCTCGTCGGCGAAGAGCTGGCGCAGATGAAGCTCCCCGACGTCCCCGAAGTGCTTCGAGAGGGCCGACCATTCCGGACTATTCGTGAGATCGAACATCGCTACCTCGCTTCGCTTTGTACCGCCGATGACCCGGTGCCCGGTCTGCGGCGGCACGGGTGGCCATCATCATCCTCGTCATCGGTGGCGATATGCGACGTAGGGCGACGTTCGCCGTGTCGGCGGTCGCCAGAATGGACGGGAAGTTCCGGTAGCGTCAGATTCGTGGGCGAGACGGAGGGGGCCGAGGCGGTCGACGCGTTCCTCCGCTCGCTGGGCGCGACCGACGAGCAGATCCAGACAGCCTGGTCCGATTGCCACATCGCCAGGCTGGCCGGTGACCTTGTCTTCGCCGAAGGGGCCACGCTCAGCGCGACCGACGTGGCCGACCGCACGGGGACGCCGCTGGAGCAGGTCCTCTCCTTGTGGCGCACTCTCGGCATTGTCGTCCCCACTCCCGCGACGCCCATGTTCTCCGCCCGCGATGCCGAGTTCACGGAGTTCCTGACCCGGATGAATCCCGTCGGCGAGCACGGCGACGAGCTGCTGCGGGTGGTGGGCAGCTCGCTGGCGCGGGTGGCCGAGGCGGCCGTCTCGGTCTACGTCCAGACGCAGGAGCCCGAGATGGACTCGCCCGACGTCGATCTGCTGGCGTGGGCCAAGAATCTGGCGTCGGTGAGCGAAGCCGCGCTCCGCCTGGGCGATTCGATGGGCGTCATCTTCTCGCACCACATGCGCGACGCCATCGACCGCCAGCGGGTGACGCAGGCCGGGGTGAGCGAGCGATCCCTGCACCGGCTGGCCGTGGGATTCGTCGACCTCGTCGGATTCACCCCGCTGTCCATGCATACGACGCCCACCGAGTTGCTCGAGCTCGTCGGCGCCTTCGAGGTGAAGGCATTCGAGGTCGCATCGGCGCACAACGGTCGCATCGTCAAGCACATCGGCGACGAGGTCATGTTCATCGCCCTCCGGGCGGCGGACGGGTGTGCCATCGGGCGCGACATCACCGCCGCCTTCGGGGCCGGGATCGAGCCTCGGGGCGGCGTGTGCTTCGGCGACGTCATCGCACGCCACGGCGACTACTACGGGAAGGTGGTCAACCTGGCCTCCCGCTGGCCGATCTGGCCATTCCCGGCGAGGTGCTGGTCGACGCGGACACGGCGGCATCGGCCAGCGACGCGTTCGTCTTCAAACCGGCGGGACACCGGCTGCTCAAGGGATTCGACGATCCCATCGAGGTGTTCTCGCTGGACACCAGGACGCCGGCCGCATCGTGACGAGGACAGCATCATGACGATCGCCGCATCATGACGACGACAGCGGGGGGACGATGACGCAGGAGCGGGAGTTCGGCGGCCACATCGGTCGGGATTGGCGCACGTCGGAGCCATGGTGGCCGCCCGAGACCACCGCGCCGCCCGGGGCACCGAACGTCGTGCTCGTCGTGCTCGACGACGTGGGGTTCGCCCAGCTCGGTTGTTACGGCTCCCCCATCGCCACGCCGGTCATCGACGGCTTGGCCGCCTCAGGCGTGCGGCTGGCCAACTTCCACACCACCGCCCTGTGCTCGCCGTCGCGCGCCTGCCTGTTGACGGGGCGCAACCACCACCGCAGCGGCATGGGCCGGGTGGCCGACCTCGCCGTCGGGTTCCCGGGCTACTGGGGCAAACCGCCCCGCGAGAACGGCTACCTCTCCGAGATCCTGCGCCAGCAGGGCTATGCCACCTATGCCGTCGGCAAGTGGCACCTGAGCCCCGACAACGAGACCGACATGGCCTCGTCGCGCGCCACGTGGCCGCTCGCCCGCGGGTTCGACCGCTGGTACGGCTTCCACGGCGGCGAGACCCATCAGTTCGTGCCCGCCCTCTTCCACGACAATCACTCGGTGCGCCCACCCCGGAGCATCGACGAGGGCTACCACTTGAGTGCCGATCTGGCCGACCGGGCGATCGAGTTCGTCGGCGACCTGCGGGCCGTGGACGCCGAACGCCCCTTCTTCCTCTACCTGTGCACCGGGGCCTGCCATTCTCCGCATCAGGCCCCGAAGGAGTGGATCGACCGGTACCGGGGCGCCTTCGACGCCGGGTGGGACGACTGGCGCGACCGCGCCTTCGCCCGCCAACTCGAGCTCGGCGTCCTGCCGCCGGGTACCAGGCTCACGCCCCGGCCTCCCTGGGTGCCGGCGTGGGAGGACGCTAGGCGACGTGGAACGGACGTTGGCCGCCCGCTTCATGGAGTGCTTCGCCGGCTTCCTGTCCTACACCGACGACGCAGCTGGGCCGGGTCTTCACTTTCCTCGAGGATGTGGGCGACCTCGACGACACCTTGGTGATCCTGGTCTCGGACAACGGCGCCAGCTCGGAGGGAGGCTCGCAGGGATCGATCAACGACATCCGGCTCGAGAACCTCGACCCGGCGTCGCTCAACGAGATGCACGCGCGGATCGATGAGATCGGCGGTCCGACGACGCACAACAACTACCCGTGGGGTTGGACCATGGCCGGCAACACCCCCTTCAAGCGCTGGAAGCGCGAGGTGCACGAGGGTGGCGTGGCGGATCCGTGCATCGTGAGCTGGCCGGCCCGCCTGGGCGCGGCCGCCGGCGGCATACGCCACCAGTTCGCCCACGCCGTCGACATCCTCCCGAGCGTGCTCGAGCTGGCCGGTGTCCCGGCTCCGTCGTCCATCGACGGCGTGAGGCAATCGCACCTCGACGGGACCAGCTTCGCTTCCCTGCTCGGCCCCGAGGGGGCGGGGCTGCCGGCGACGCATACGACCCAGTACTTCGAGATGTTCGGATCCCGGGCCATCTATCACGATGGGTGGAAGGCGGTGACCTTCCACCCGGTCGGCCCGATGTACGACGACGGCCTCAACCCCAACGCCTCCTTCGACGACGACGTGTGGGAGCTCTACCACGTGGCCGAGGACCTCTCGGAGTCAGAGGACCTGGCCGCGGTGGAGCCCGAGCGGCTGGCGGCCATGATCGCGCTGTGGTGGGAAGAAGCGGCGCGCAACGACGTGCTGCCCCTCGACAACAGGCCGCTGTGGGCGCTCATCCACAAGCCGCCCGACCCGCGCCGCGAGCGGGCGGTGTTCCGCTACTTCCAAGGTGGATCGCCCGTTCCCGAGTCGGTCGCCGTGCCGGTGCAGAACCGCTCCCACCGGGTGCGGGCGGACATCGTGGTCGACGAAGGGCGTCGTCCCGCACGGCGTGCTCCTCGCCGTCGGGCTCGGCGCTGGGCGGCTGGTCGCTTCACATTCGTCGACGGCTACCCGCGGTACGTCCACAACCTCTACGGCAAGACCCGTCATGTGCTCGTCAGCCCCGAGCCGCTCGGCGCGGGCGCCCATCAGGTCGCCTTCGACTTCACCAAAGATGAGGGCCTCGGCGGTCCGGCCCAACTGTGGGTCGACGGCCGGCTGCGTCGCCGAGGGCGTCATCGACCGATTCACGCCGGCCGGGTTCAACGGGCTCGGTGTCGGCCTCACCTGTGGCTACGAGTGGGGACCGGCGATCGGCGAGGGCTATGTGGCCCCGTTCACGTTCAACGGCCGCATTGTGCGAGCCGAGGTGGAAGTGACCGGACCGGTCGTGCGGAACCCGTTGGCCGAAATCGCCGCCATCCTGGCCGAGCAATAGGCCCGCCCGCGTTCAGACGACAGCGTTCACACCGTCTCGAACCAGCGCACCTGACCACGACCGTATTTCTTGGCCTCGTACAGCGCATGGTCCGCCCGTTCGATCAGGGTCAGGACCGTGATGTCCAATGGTCCCGAGATGGCGACCCCGATGCTGCACCCGATCGTGATGCGCTGATCACCGGCCTCCACCACCGAGGAGGCGACCAACTCGCTGATCCGCTTGGCGAGGAGCGCGGTGGCAGGCGGATCGGGCTTCCCGAGCCACCCCACGACGAATTCGTCCCCGCCGTAGCGCGAGACCACGTCGGAGGCACGGGTGGTGGTGCGCAGGGCCTCGGCCACGGCCCGTATGGCATCGTCGCCACCCTCGTGCCCGAGTGAGTCGTTGATGTTCTTCAGCTCGTCGAGGTCGATGAAGAGCACGGTCACGACCAGATCACCCTGGCTGCGGCGGGCCCCCGCCAAGTCGATGTTCAGTGATTCGAGCGCCGCGCCACGGTTGAGCAGGCCGGTCAGCGCATCACGTGTCGCCCGCTCGAAGAGCTCTTCTCGTTGGATCTCGCTCGCCTGAATCGAGATGTGAAGGTTGCTGAGGGCGGACTGCAACGCCTCCCCCATACGTCCCGGCAGCGGAATCTGCAGCGCCGGATCGTCGAGGTTCCCGCTGGACAGGGCAATGGCCTGGGCCTGGACACCGCGCAGGGTTGAGGTCATTTCGTTGAACGCGCTGGCCGCGAGCGCGAGCTCTCTCGGTCCCGTTTCGTCGAGATGCGGAAGCTCCAGCTCGCCTTGCCGGACCGACTCGAAGGCCTCGCCGAGGTTGGCGATCGGACGTCGGACCGCCCGGCTGAGCGTGAGGACGCCGCCGATGGAGAGCAGGACGATCAGCGCAATCAGGAGCAGGCTGACCTCGAGGGTGGAGCTGGCCGAATTGGCCTGGCTGTCGGTCGCAGCCCGCAGGTCGGCCGAACTGGCGAGGACGAGGTGTGTCAACGAATTGGCCCATTCCACTTCTGACTTGCCGATTTTGGCGACGGCCGGTGCGTTGGTGGCGAACGGCGGTCCGTCGTGGCTCAGGCCGGTCGTGATGCCGAGTTGCACGTAATTCTCGAACTCGGAGGAGAGAGGGTTGTCGATCAGAGCCGACCACGCGGCGGCGCTCTCGGGGCCGAGCAGGTGCGGAAAGTTCTGCGTCGCCGCGCCGAATTTGTGCTGGCTGATGATGAGGCTCTGGATCGCCGCCGGCGTACCCCCTTCCACGAGCACGGTCTCCAGGGAGCCGGCACTTTGCAGACTTTCTTCACCAAGTCCGGACGTGAACGCCGTCGAAGGATGCATCGAGAGCGGTCAGACGCTCCGAGGTCGAAGGGGAGTCCGTGGTCCGGGTGCTCTGAACCGCAGTCGTACGTACGCATCCATTTCGCGTCGACCTCGTTGCCGAGGTCGTTGAAGAAGGCCTCGACCTGGGCAGGTGTCGCCGTCGCCGTCGTCGACGCTGCGCCGCAGCGAGAGAAGTGCGGCGTGATCCGGCCCCGAACACCCCGTGCGGACCGAACGCCGCCTGTTGATCGACCAGCTTGCGGGCTTTGACGAGGTTGGTCTTGAAGTCGACCCCGAGCAGGCTGTCGAGTTGGTCCTCGGTGAGATTGTTCAGCCGGCCCGCCACGATCGCCGCGCTCGGCACGTACTCCGCATAGAGGTCGATCCGGGCGCGCAGGAGTGCATCGAGAGCCAGCGAGGATTGGCGCACTTCGACGGCCTGATGGCGCCGTGTCACCTGGTGTGCGACCACGCTCGAGGTCAGACCGACCGCGACGGCGATGGGCACGAGCACGATGATCACCAGGGAGGCGCGGATGCTGAGGGGGAAGAGTCTCCATCTTGGGCGCCGACTGCCCGGGTCTCGTGCGGAACGCGCGTCGCCGTGCTGGCGCCGCGTCCGATGGACGGCGGGGAATGAAGCGCATGCATGTCCTGCTCTGTCCGCGTGGACTGCTCTGGAGGGGCAGCCTGATCACAGCGGACGATTCGTGAACCCAATTCTTTCGTTCGTGACTCAAGGACGCCTATACCCAGGCCCAACGTCTCCCCAACCTTTTTGCCGGATCGTGATGGGCCCGGCGCCGGATCGCTATCGGCATGGGGATGGCCGGGGACGGCACGGGGACGGACACGGGGGATGCCGAAGCTGACCCGGCCTACAGGAACTGTGCGCCCGCCTCGGCGTTACGAATCAGGACGCGCCCGAACTTGGCCAGCGAGAGACCCGCCACGACGAACACGCCGACGCCGTAGAGGGCGGCGCGATCCGGCGGAAGGTGGAGGACCGTGGCCAGTGCCACGGTGAGGAAGAGCAGGACCGAGAGGAGCCTGGTGGGCAAGCGCGACGAGAACATACACGCCACCAGGACGCCGAGAGCAGCCCAGCCCGCAGCGAAGACGAACCCGGCCATTGGCCCGACGAGAACGAACGGCAAGAGGAATGCCACGCCGAACCCGACCCCGCCCAGGGTGAGCATCCGTCGATTCCATGATTGCCGTGTCGTGTCGGGTCCCTGGAAGCGAAGGGAGAGACCGAGGAGACCGAGGAGAGCCACCGCGGTGAATCCGACGATCATGGTGACTGCCCACACGAGTCCCAACCAAGTCATCGCCGCTCCAGGTTTGCCGCGTTCTCCCTGCCTAAAGGCTATATGAGCATTGCTGGGCCCCCAAACCATTTCGCCCCTCCGGTCGTCGTCGTCCGGGGCCTCGACGGCCGTAGGGACCAGGGAATTGACCGACTTCGCCGAAGGCCGTCGCCTGCATGCCCGTTGATGTGCAGCGCACAGGCGCGGCAGGATCTCGCACCATGCAGATCGACCTCCTTTTCGATCCCTTCGGCGCCAGGTGGCCTGACGTGCGTGACGGGGCCCTGGCCGCGGAGGGCGAGGGTTTCGACGGCGTGTGGGTCTACGACCACCTCGCCGGGTCGGTCCACGGGCAGGATCGGGTCCTCGAGGCGTGGACGACCCTCACCGCCATCGCCGCCACCGTGCCCCGCATCGCCATCGGCCCGATGGTGCTCAACGTGGCGAATCGCGACGCCGGGACGCTGGGCGTCATGGCCGCCACCCTGCAGGAGATCAGCGGGGGCCGGTTACTGCTGGGGCTCGGGGCGGGCGGTGGGGATGGAACGCCCTACGCCGCCGAGCAATGGGCGTTCGGTCGCACCGTGAGCGGCGATCGCTTGCGCCGCGAGGCCGTGGAGACGACGGTGTCGATCCTGCGCTCGGTGTGGACGGGGACGGTGGGCGGTGTCAGTGGATTCTTACGCCCCGACGCCGCAGCCGCCGATCATTCTCGGGGGTTTCGGGCCGAAGATGGCTGCGTTGGCCGGTCGGGTGGCCGACGGCATCAACGTGCCGGGTGGGGCGCACGCGGGCGAACTGCTCGACATCGCGCGTGCGGCGCGAGCGGCGGCCGGCCGGGAGGACTCGCCCTTCGTCATTACGGTGTCCGCGGATTTGGGAGCCCGCTCGCTGCAACGCCTCGAAGGACTCGATGTCGACCGCGTCGTGGTCTTCCTCGGGGCGCCTTCGGCCGCCCGAGTGCGGGAGTTGGCCGGCAACCGGCGCTGACCGATCGCCGTTCCAGGGCCGGGGCGTAATCGCCGCGCCTCCAGAATGGCCGACGCGCCGGACCGAACTCAGGCGACCGCGAGTGGGCACGCATGTTCGGGACCGCTTCTGGGTAAAGGCCCGCCATGACCGGTGCACAGAAGGATTCGTTCGCCCGAGTGGTTCTGGCGGGCCGGGCTCGTGCTGTGGCTCACCCTGGCCGTTGCATTCGGCTTACACCGGCAATGGGACTACTTCGGCCTGTCGGTGGTCTGGGTCATGAGCTCGTTGGCGGGATGGGCGCGGAGCCACCGGCACATGGGCGTCTGACGCCCAACTGTCCCGCACTCCCTCGGTCCCCCCGGTGGGGGTCAATCCCCGCCGATGTAGGTGATCCCCTGGGGTCCCGCCGCGAAGACGTCGATCACGGTGCACCCGTGCGGGCCGACCTTCAGGGGACCGTACGCCGTCCCCGCCTTGACGATGCGCACGCTCCCCACTTCGTGCTTCTTCCGTGTGATCTCAATGGAGCCCTCGACGACAAGCGAGCAGTAGTCGGAGTGGTGGAAATGCACCGGCACTTCGCTGCCGGGGTCGTAGCGCACCATGAGCGTGCGGGTTTCGTTGCCCTCTTCTCCGAACGGGAGGAATTTGTACCGCAATTTTTTGTCCGGCACCTCGACCCAGTCCGTCTCGTCCTTCCAGGTATCGAAGGTCTGTCCCTTCCGTGATGTGCCCACCTCGCTCACCGCGCCCCTCCCCCGTGCTCGCTACCGCCGCCGACCCTACTTTGCCTCGTCGGGCCACGGGTCCGGTCCGCGGCGGAGTACGGCGGTAGCCTTTCGCCGATGGAAACAGAGGAGTACCTAGGTTTCATTCGCGAGCGTGCCGATGTCCTGCTGCGCACGGCGGAGGGCAATCTCGACGCGGCGGTCCCGAGTTGTCCGGGCTGGACGGTGGCGGACCTGGTCGCCCATATCGGGGGGGCGTGGGGCTGGGCCTCCGCGGTGGTGCGCAGCGGACAGCGGAGCGACGCGCCGATCGCCCCCGACGGTCTCGATGGTGCTGCGCTCGTCGGGTGGGCGGAGGGCCAACTCCGGGACCTCTTCGGCACACTGGAGCAGGCGGATCCCGACAGCCAACTGCTGGACATTCGGCCTCCCCCGCACCCCGGTCTTCTGGATCCGCCGCCAGGCGCTCGAGACGGCGGTGCACGCCTGGGATGGCACAGGCGCAGTCGGCACGCCGGCGCCGATCGACGGTGCGTTGGCCAGTGACGGCATCGATGAATTCCTCAGCGTGATGGTGGCCCGTCAGGTCAAGCAACGCCCGGATATCTGGACCGGTCAATCGTTCCATCTGCATCGCACGGACGGCGAGGGCGAATGGATGGTGCGCTTGGGGCCCGACGGCGAGCTCTCGAGCGAACATGCGCACGGCAAGGGGGACGTCGCTCTCCGTGGTCCGGCCTCGTCTCTCTACTTGTGGTCGTTGAACCGTCTTCCCGCCGATGACCTCGAGCTGTTCGGTGATCCGGCCGTCGCCGCGCTGTGGACCACCGAGATCGCGTTCTGAACATGTGGGCTGTGCGGAGCGATCGGTAGCCGGCGCGCCATGATGGGTTTCGTCTTCCGGCTCATTCCGCCGCGTCCCTCGTTCACCTTCGACATGTCCGCTGAGGAGAGGACCACCATGATGGAACATGTCGCCTACTGGTCCGGGCTCAACGCGCAAGGAAGCGTGTTGGCCTTCGGGCCGGTGAACGATCCTCACGGCGGCTATGGCATCGGCATCATTTTGGCTGAGGACCTTCCTCACGCGGAGGCGATCAGGGATGCCGACCCTGCCGTGCGCTCAGCGCACGGATTTCGGGGCGAGATCGCGCCCATGTTGCGTCTCGTCACTCCGACCGAAACGTACGACGCCGTTCCCGAATAGGTCAGTCGGAGCATCACGGGTTTGCTCGGCCCGCGCCGATAGTGTCGTCGTACGTACAGGTAAGGGCTACGTACAGGTAAGGGCGGAGAGCGAGGGGGCAGCAGTGGGACTGTTGAACGTCGTGTCATCGACTTACGGGACGCCGTCGATCCAATCATCACCAGGGAGCTCAGGGGCGCTCATTTCGCCGGGCTCGGGATTGACGGAGACGACCTCGAACCCGAGTTCGATCCTCACCACCGCCAGCATCGTGGTCGAGGTCCTCGCCCTCTTCGCGATCATCGCAATCATCGGCCTCGTGATCATCATTGTGGTGGCGAATAGAGCCGATCCAGATCCGACAGGTCGCCGGCCTCAGTCCGTTTACTACTTCGCCGTCTCATTCGTGACGCTCATCACATCCATCGGCGGATCCATCGTCGTGGTCTTCTCTCTGGTCGCCCTTATCGGACACGGGTCTTCGAAGGTCGGCGACGCAACAGCGCGCGCCTGTGTGCTCGGCGGTTTGATCGCGATCGCCAGCTTCGTCCTCCTGCGTACCCACCTGCGCCGAGGTGTGTCGCTCGTTGGATCCGAGACGACGAGTCCCACGCGACGAGTGGCGCAGAGTTACGTCTCGGCCGTCGCCTTTCTGACCATGCTCATCCTGCTCGTGGTCACGATCCTCGTGGCATATCTGGTCTTCGCGCTCGCCGGACCCGGGGTGTTCGGATCTCTCGGCGGGCGCACTTCAGTCTGGCGTGCGCTTCTCGACGCCATCTACGTCGGTGGCGTGGCGGCGCTCGTCCTGCAGACGCACCGGAACCTCGTTTCGCCCGGCCTCAGGTTCTTCCGACCCGTCGCCGCCCATGGCGAGCACGCCGCTCCCGCCGAGGTGTAGGGCTGCCGGCGCCTCGACGCCGGGACTATGGGCCGGCGGGGAACGTAGGGAACGTGTGGATGACGACGCCGCATCTGCGGCAGTACACGACGAATATCGATAACGGATCCTTCTCGCCTTCTTCGGTATCGGGGGGCACCGACAACGTGCGAAAGCGTGTGCCGTCCGTCAGGTCGGCCCGACATCCGGGGCACCGGGGTTCTCTGCTCGTCCGCCCGACGTCGGCCGAACGGCACCCGGACGAAATCCGACGCCACACCTACCGTCGCCTCCCCGGAAGCTTCTCCCGAAATGAGGGCCTCGACGCGCCGGCGCGCCGATCCGAGGTCGACCCCGAGCCGTACGAGCACCTGCGCCGCCACGCCCTCGCCCTCCCGGATGATGCCGAGAAGTATGTGCTCGGTGCCGATGTAGCTGTGGCCGAGACGCAGCGCCTCGCGGAGCGACAGCTCGAGGACCTTCTTGGCCCGGGGGGTGAACGGGGGCGAGCCGCCCGAGGCGGCCGCGCGTGCCCAGTATTTCGGCTACTTCGCTGCGCACACCGTCGAGTGTGACGCCGAATGAGGTCAGGGCCGCGGCGGCGACGCCATTCTCTTCGAGGATCAGCCCCAGGAAAATGTGCTCGGTACCGATGTAGCTGTGCCCGAGGAGGCGAGCCTCCTCTTGCGCCAGAACCAGAACCGACCGGGCTCCGATCGGTGAAGCGCTCGAACACTTCCGCGACGATACCTGCAGCACGCTCGTTGCGCTCTGGTCCCGGATCAGCGGAGCGGCCTGTTCGGGCCCGGGCATGGATCGAAGGCGACGGCTGTTGCACCGGGAGATGGGACAACACCGGGAGATCCTGATGATCTCGGGCAGCCTGCGCCGCCGCTCGACGAACACGGCCTTGCTCCTGACTGCGCAGGCTCTCGCCCCGCCGGGTGTCACCGCTGTCCTCTATGAGGGGACGGCCGGGCTCCCCCACTTCAATCCGGACGAGGACCACCCCCCGCTGCCGCGGCCGGGTCGCTGACCTACGGGCGCAGATCCGGAGTGCCGACGCGGTCCTGTTCTCCACGCCCGAGTACGCCGGTGCGCTCCCGGGATCGTTCAAGAACGTGCTCGACTGGGCCGTGGGCGACGACCAGCCCGGCTCGATGAACGGCAAGCCGGTGGCGTACATCAACGTCTCTCCCCGTGGTGCCGCGCTGGCCCACGCATCGCTCGCCAGCGTCCTGGGCTACCTCGGAGCGGTCATCGTCGGCGTGGCCTGCGTGGACATTCCGCTGACCCAGGACAGCCTCGATGAGGACGGCCTCATCGCTTCCGACGACATCCAGCGAGAGGTGGCCACAGCCCTGGCCACGCTCGCTCGTACCCTCCGGTCGAGTGACGGCCGCACTGCGGATATGTCAGCAAGAGCCTCGGCGCCGCTCGGACGCCGTGCCAAGTGCTAGGAGGCTAGCGATTCAGGAACTGCGGGGCGCAGTTCGGGGTACTGAACGGCGGCGCTCCTGGCTTCAGCGCAGAGCCAGTTGTCCCGGCACGATCGGTGACGGCAGTGCCGTCTCGCCCATCAGCCAGCGGTCGACGGCGGCCGCGGCCGAGCGTCCCTCGGCGATGGCCCAGACGATGAGGCTCTGCCCGCGGGTCTGATCGCCGCAGACGAAGACGCCCTCGACGTTGGTGGACCAGTCGCGGTCCGCCGCCACGGCACCCCGGGCATCGAGGTCCAGTCCGAGCTCCGCCACGGCGCCCTTGCGTTCGGTGCCGACGAAGCCCATGGCCAGCAGCACCAGTTCGCATTCCAACTCGAACTCGGTGCCGACCATCTTTTGGAACACCGGGCGTCCGTCTTCGAGGACCGTTTCGACCTCGTGGCCCCGCAAGGCCCGGACGGCGCCCGCACCGTCGTCGACGAACTCGGTCGTGGTGACGGAGAAGACGCGCTCGCCGCCTTCCTCGTGGGCCGACGACGTGCGCAGGATCAACGGCCACAGAGGCCATGGGTTGGTGTCGGACCTCTGCTGCGGGGGCTCGGGCAGGATCTCGAACTGGTGCACCGAGGCGGCGCCCTGGCGGTGTGCCGTACCGAGACAGTCGGCGCCGGTGTCGCCGCCGCCGATGATGATGACCCGCTTGCCCCTCGCCGTGATGGGCGACGCGGTGAGCGCACCCTCCCGCACGAGGTTCGAGGGCTTGAGGTACTCGAGGGCGAGATGCACCCCGTCGAGCTCGCGTCCGGGCACGGGGAGATCACGGGGCAGGGTCGCCCCGCCGGCCATGACGACGGCGTCGAACTGCGCGCGCACCTCGGCCGCCGAGCGGACGGTGACGTCGGGGGCGCAGGCCTTGCCCAGGCCCCGCTCCTCACCGGGCTCGAGCGGACCGTCCCCGACCGGCCCGTCCCATCGGCTCCGCCGGCCGTCCGCCGGCTGCCGCCGGGCCGTCCGCCGGGCCACCGATCGACGTGGAGCACACGAAGGTCACGCCTTCGGCCTCCATCTGGGCCAGCCGGCGGTCCAGCACGGCCTTCTCCATTTTGAACTCGGGGATGCCGTAGCGCAGCAGGCCCCCGGGCTTCTCGGCCCGCTCGAACACCGTCACGTCGTGGCCGGCGCGTGCCAGCTGCTGCGCCGCGGCCAGACCGGCGGGCCCGGAACCGACCACGGCCACGGAGCGTCCGGTGCGCACGGTGGCGAGTTGGGGGTCCACCCAGCCTTCGGACCAGGCCCGCTCGACGATCTCGTACTCGATCCGCTCGATCGTCACCGGGTCCTCGTTGATCCCGAGGACGCACGCCGCCTCGCAGGGGGCGGGGCAGAGCCGGCCGGTGAACTCGGGAAAGTTGTTGGTGGCGTGCAGCCGCTCGATGGCGTCGGACCAGTCGTCCTTGTAGACCAGGTCGTTCCACTCGGGGATGAGATTGCCGAGCGGGCAGCCGTCGTGGCAGAAGGGGATGCCGCAGTCCATGCAGCGGGCGCCCTGCTCCTGGGTCTGCTCGGCGCTGAAGGGCTCGTACACCTCACGCCAGTCGCGCAGGCGCACCGAGACCGGCCGTCGCCGTGGCAGCGAGCGGTCGAACTCCATGAAACCGGTCGGCTTACCCATGAATGACCCTCACGATTGCCCATCGAATTACCCATCGCAATTACCCACGTGCAGCTGCCTCCATGACGGCCTCGTCCACCGAGCGGCCCTCGGCCTCGGCCAAGCGGGTGGCCTCGAGGATGCGCCGGTAGTCCCGTGGCATGACCTTGACGAACTCGCGTTGCTCGATGTCCCAGTGCTCGAGGAGCCGGGCCGCCACGGCGGAATCGGTCTCGACGCCGTGGCGCTCGACGAGGCTGCGGACGAGGAAGCTGTCCTCGCCGTTGAGCGGCTCGACGTCGACCATGTCGGGGTTGACCCGCTGACCGAATGTGCGCTCGGGGTCGTAGACGTAGGCGATGCCGCCCGACATGCCGGCGGCGAAGTTGCGCCCGGTCCGGCCCAGCACGACGACCCGGCCTCCGGTCATGTACTCGCACCCGTGGTCGCCCACGCCCTCGACCACGGCCACGGCGCCCGAGTTGCGCACGCAGAAGCGCTCGCCGACCTGGCCGCGGATGAACGCCTCGCCGGCCGTGGCGCCGTAGAGGATGACGTTGCCGGCGATGATCTGGTCCTCGGCGGCGAACACCGACTCGACCTGGGGCCGCACGACGAGCCGCCCGCCCGAGAGGCCCTTGCCGAAGTAGTCGTTGGCGTCGCCGTAGAGGCGCATGGTCATGCCCCTCGGGACGAAGGCGCCGAAGCTCTGCCCGGCCGACCCGGTGAAGGTGAGCGAGATCGTGTCGTCGGGCAGCCCGGCCGCGCCGTAGCGCCGGCTGATCTCCGAGCCCAGCAGGGTCCCGACGGTGCGGTCGACGTTGGAGATGGGCAGGGCCACCGAGACGGGCGTGGCATCCTCCAACGAGGCGGCACACGCCTCCATGAACTGATGATCCAACGCCTTCTCGAGGCCGTGGTCCTGGAGCCGGGTCTGGTGGCGTGCCATGTCGTCGGGGACGTCGGGCTCGGCCAGGACGGCGCTCAGGTCGAGCCCGACCGCCTTCCAGTGGGCGACCGCCGCTTCGCTGTCGAGCAGATCGACCCGCCCGACGGCCTCTTCGAGGGTGCGCAGGCCGAGCGAGGCCAGCAGCTCGCGCACCTCCTCGGCGATGTACTCGAAGAACGTCTGGACGAACTCCGGCTTGCCGGAGAACTTGGCCCGCAGGGCGGGGTTCTGGGTGGCGATGCCGACGGGACACGTATCGAGGTGGCAGACCCGCATCATGATGCAGCCCGAGACCACCAGCGGCGCCGTGGCGAAGCCGAACTCCTCGGCGCCGAGCAGCGCACCGATGATCACATCGCGGCCGGTCTTCAGCTGCCCGTCCACCTGGACCACGATGCGGTCGCGCAGCCCGTTGGCCAGCAGGGTCTGCTGGGTCTCGGCCAGGCCGATCTCCCAGGGGATGCCGGCGTGCTTGAGCGAGGTGAGCGGTGCCGCCCCGGTGCCGCCGTCGTGTCCCGAAATCAGCACCACGTCGGAGTGGGCCTTGGCCACCCCGGCGGCGACCGTGCCCACGCCGACCTCGGCCACCAATTTCACGTGCACCCGGGCCGCCGGGTTGGACGACTTGAGGTCGTGGATGAGCTGGGCGATGTCCTCGATGGAATAGATGTCGTGATGCGGCGGGGGCGAGATCAGCTCCACTCCCGGCGTCGAGTACCTCGTGCGGGCGATCCACGGGTAGATCTTCTTTCCCGCCAGCTGCCCGCCCTCGCCGGGCTTGGCGCCCTGCGAGATCTTGATCTGCAGGTCGTCCGCGTTGACCAGGTACTCGCCGGTCACGCCGAAGCGGCCGGACGCCACCTGCTTGATCGCACTGCGCCGCAGGTCGCCGTTGGCGTCGGGCGTGAACCGCTCGGCGTCCTCGCCGCCCTCGCCGGTGTTCGACTTCCCGCCGATGCGGTTCATGGCGATGGCCAGGTTCTCGTGGGCCTCGGCCGAGATCGAGCCGTAGGACATGGCCCCGGTGGAGAAGCGGGTCATGATCGACTCGATCGGCTCGACCTCTTCGATCGGGATCGGGCCGGTGCCGCCGGGCCGGCCGCGTCGCACGCCCTTGTCGCCGGCAGCCCGTGGACCATCAATCTCTACCTGAGCTTCAGGGTCGAAACCATCAAGTTCAGATCGAGAGTGTGCGGCCTGCGCGACCTGTGCGGCATCTGCCGCATGCGGAGCTCCCGGCAGCCGCCCTCCCCGCGGCCCCGCCACCGGAGCACCCTCGCCGGTGCGCAGCCGCAAGAGCCCCCGCAGCGTCGCCAGCTTCTCGGCCTGGTCGTCGACCGCGGCCGTGTACTCCTTGAAAATCGTGTACTGCTTCGAGCGTGTGGCGTGCTGGAGCTTGAACACGGTCTTCGGGTTGAAGAGGTGGTATTCCCCCTCACGCCGCCATTGATACTCCCCGCCCACCTCGAGTTCCCGGTGCGCCCGTTCGGTCGGACGCTCCTCGTAGGCCATGCGGTGCCGGGTGGCCACCTCGGCGGCGAGCACCGAGAGCCCGATGCCCCCGATGCGGCTGGCCGTGCCGGTGAAGTACTCGTCGATCAGGGCCCGGTCGAGCCCGATGGCTTCGAAGACCTGGGCGCCGGTGTAGGAGGCCACGGTCGAGATGCCCATTTTCGACATGACCTTGAGCACGCCCTTGCAGGCCGCCTTCATGTAGTTGCGCCGGGCCTGGCGGGGCGACACGCCTTCGAGCAGACCCTCGGCGATCATGTCGTCGATGGTGTCGAGCGCCAGGTAGGGGTTGACGGCGGCGGCGCCGTAGCCGATGAGCAGCGCCATGTGATGGACCTCGCGGGCGTCGCCGGTCTCGATGACCAGGCCCACCTGGGTCCGGGTCTTCTCCCGCACCAGGTGGTGGTGGACGGCCGAGGTCAGCAGCAGCGAGGGGATCGGCGCCCACTCCTCGGTGGCGTTGCGGTCGGAGAGGACGATGATGTTGGCCCCGTCCGCGATCGCCTCGGACACCCGGCGGCGCACGTCGGTCAGCGCCCGGGCCAATGCCTCGCCCCCGGCCGCGGTGGCCGCACCGGCGGCGCCGGCCTGCCCGACCTCGAACAGGCCGTCGACGGTGAAGGCCTTGAAGCCGGGCGTCTCGCTGTGCTCGTTGACGTACATCAACTTGGCCAGGTCGTCGCGGTCGATGACCGGGAGCGGCAGCAGGATCTGGCGGCACGACCCCGGGCCGGGCTCGAGCAGGTTGCCCTCGGGCCCGACGGTGGCCGACAGCGAGGTCACCAGTTCTTCGCGGATGGCGTCGAGGGGCGGGTTGGTCACCTGGGCGAACAGCTGGGTGAAGTAGTCGTAGAGCAGGCGGGAACGGTCCGAGAGCACGGCGATGGAGGCGTCCGAGCCCATGGAGCCCAGCGGCTCGAGCCCGGCGCGGGCCATGGGGGCCAGAATCACCCGCAGCTCCTCGGCCGTGTAGCCGAACATGCGCTGCTGGCTGACCACCCGGCCGTGCTGGGGGGTGAGCATGGAGCGGGGCGGCAGCTCGTCGAGCCGGACCTGGTCGTCGGCCAGCCATTCGTCGTAGGGGTGCTCGGCGGCCAGTGCCGTCTTGATCTCGTCGTCGTCGACCAGACGGCCCTCGGCCGTGTCGACGAGGAACATCCGGCCGGGCTGGAGCCGGCCCTTGCGCACGACGTGCTCGGGGGCGATATCGAGCACGCCCACCTCGCTGGCCAGGACCACCAGGTCGTCGTCGGTCACCCAGTACCGGGCCGGGCGGAGCCCGTTGCGGTCCAGGACGGCGCCCACCACGGTGCCGTCGGTGAAGGTGACGGCGGCCGGCCCGTCCCACGGCTCCATGAGCGAGGCGTGGTAGCGGTAGAAGGCGCGCCGGGCAGTGGTCCATCGTGGTGTGGTTCTCCCACGCCTCGGGGATCATCATCAGCACGGCATGGGGCAGCGAGCGCCCGGCCAGGTGCAGGAGCTCGAGCACCTCGTCGAAGCTGGCCGAGTCGCTGGCCCCCGGGGTGCACACCGGGTAGATGCGGTCCAGGTCCCCCTCGATGAGGGAGCTCGAGAGCAGCGCCTCGCGGGCCCGCATCCAGTTGCGGTTGCCGGCCAGCGTGTTGATCTCCCCGTTGTGGGCCATGTAGCGGTAGGGGTGGGCCAGGGGCCAGCTCGGGAAGGTGTTGGTCGAGAAGCGGGAGTGGACGAGGGCCAGGCCCGACTCGAAGAGCGGGTCCTCCAGGTCGGCGAAGAAGGTGCGCAGCTGCTCGGAGGTCAGCATCCCCTTGTAGACGAGCGTGCGCGCCGACAGCGACGGGAAGTACAGGCCCTCGACGGCGTGCTCGGCCCGCTTGCGCAGCACGAAGGCCTGGCGCTCGAGCGCCATCTGGTCGCCCCCGCCCCGCGCCGCCCCGCACGACGAACAGCTGCTCCATGATCGGCATGACGCTGAGGGCGGTCTCCCCCAGGCCCTCGGTGACGACGGGCACCGGGCGCCAGCCGAGCACCGCCAGGCCCTCCTCGGCCGCCAGGGCTTCGACGACCTTCTTCGCCTTGGCCGCGTCGTCGGGCTCGCCCGGCAGGAAGGCCAGGCCCACGGCGTACGTGCCGGCGGTCGGGAAGGTGAAGCCGGCCGCCTCAGCCGCCCCGACCAGGAACCGGTGCGGGACCTGGACCAGAATGCCGGCGCCGTCACCCGTGGAGACCTCGGCTCCCGAGGCACCACGGTGGGCCAGGCGTTCGAGCACGGTGAGGCCCTTGTCCACGATGTTGTGGTCCGGCCGTCCGTGCAGATCGGCCACCATGCCGACGCCACAGGCGTCGTGTTCGTACGAAGCGTCGTAGAGGCCGGAGGCCATCGGTTCCTTTCGGATTAGGGCGTGAACGGAAAGGCGACCGGGACGGCGCTGGCCCAGAAGCGGAAGCTACAGAATACACGACCCACGCGACCGCTCTCGTAGGCTGAGGGCCATGACGCACCGGGTGCTCGTCGTCGGGGGAGGCGTCATCGGGCTGTCGTGTGCCTGGCGCCTCGCCGCCGCCGGGCACCAGGTCACGCTGGTGGCCCCGACCCCCGGTCACGACGGCGCCTCCTGGGTCGCCGCCGGCATGTTGGCCCCGGTCACCGAGGTCCAATTCGGCGAGGCGGCCCTGACCGAACTGCTGCTCGAAGGGGCCAGAGGCTGGAAGGAGTACAGCGCCGCCCTCGAGGAGGCCTCCGGGCACGACGTCGGCTACGACCAGTCCGGGACGCTCACGGTCGCGCTCGATACGTCGGACCGCGCCGCCCTCGACCAGCTCCTCGCCTACCAGCACACGCTGGGCTGCACGGCGCACCGGCGTACGGCCTCGGAGTGCCGCAGGCTGGTGCCGGCACTCTCCCCGATGGTGTGCGGGGGGATCGAGGTGCCGGGCGACCACCACGTGGACAATCGGGCCCTGCTGGGCGCGCTGGTGGCGGCCTGCGCCGCGGCGGGCGTGGCGTTCGTGGCGCAGACGGTGCGGTGCCGTTGAAGCGGGGTGCGGAGGCCGGTGCCGACGGTGCGTGCCTCTCCGACGGGCGCCGGCTCGGCGCCGACCACGTCCTTCTGGCGGCCGGCGTCGGCACCGCCGCACATCGGCGGCCTCGAAGAGGCCGGGCTGCCCGAGATCCGGCCCGTCAAGGGCCACATCCTGCGGCTGGGTCCTGCCGGTGGGGTAACGGTGCCGCGGGCGCGGTGCCGCTGCGAACGGTGCGGCTGGTCCCCCGCTGCTCAACCGCACGGTGCGGGCACTCGTGCACGGGCGTTCGATCTATCTCGTCCCCCGTCCCGACAACACGCTCGTGGTCGGCGCCACCATGGAGGAGAGAGGGACCGACCTCACGGTGCGGGCCGGAGCGGTGCACGAGCTGCTCAGCGACGCCCGCGCCGTCGTGCCCGGCATCGACGAGCTGGAGCTGCTCGAGGCCGAGGCCGGGCTGCGCCCCGCCACGCCGGACAACACGCCGGTCATCGGGTGGACCGCCCTGCCCGGCGTGGCCGTGGCCAGCGGCCACTTCCGCAACGGCATCCTGCTGGCGCCGTTCACCGCGGCCGCCGTGGTCGATCTGTTCGCCGTGGCCGGCGCCGCCGTCACCCCGTGAGCGAGCTCATCCTGACCGTCAACGGGGATCGGCTGCGGGTGCCGGCCGGGACCACGATCGCCGACGTGGTGGCCCTCGTCATCGAAGGGGCCGAGCCCAAGGGCATCGCCGTGGCCGTCGACCGCAACGTCATTCCACGTTCGGAATGGGCCACCACCAGGGTTTATGCCGAGACACCGATAGAGATCGTTACGGCGGCCGCCGGTGGGTAGCCTTGACGGATGATCGAAACAGCCCTCACGGGGTCCACCGCGTTCGTTCTGGCCGGAGGCGGGACCAAAGGCTCGTTCGAAGTGGGCGCCCTCCAGTACCTGGTCGGCACCGAGCGCATCATCCCTGACATCATTACGGCCACCTCGGCCGGGGCCGTCGCCGCCTCCGTGCTGGCCCAGGCGCGCACCCTCGACGAATTCGCCCGGCGCGTGCAGGAGGTCGAGGACGACATTCTGGCCATGACCCGCACCGAGCAGATCTTCGGCGAGCAGGCCTGGCTGCGCGCGCTCGAAGGGACGGCGCTCGGCGGCGAAATCCGTTTCGCCCTGACCGAGGGCACCCGACCTCCGCAGCCCGCGCTGGAGTCGACCGGTATCGACGGCGCCCTCATGAAGGTCCCCGATGTCGCGCCGGCGAAACAGCGCTCGCCCCAGCGCGCCGCCAAGAAGGTGCGCCGGCGCCGCCGGCGCAAGATCCAGCGCATGCTTGTCGGCGCCGCGTTCCGCCTGCCCGGGGCACGGCGCAAGTTCCGCACGAGCGGGAGCGCGGTGCTCAACCTCCGGCCTCTGGCCGAGGCCATCCGCCACGGGGGCGAGAGCGGGATCCACCCCGTCGACCCGGCACTGGTCGCCCGGCCCGGGTTGCAGCTGCGCCTGGCCGTGACCGCGCTGCGGGCCGGCGTGCTGCGCTACATCACCCAGGACGGCACCATCGTCGAGGACGACGCGGTGACGCGGGTGCCCGGTGATGCCGGGGGCCCGGTCGACTTCTTGGAAGGCGTCATCGCGTCGGCCAGCGTGCCCCTGGTCTTCCCGCCCCGCGCCCTGGCCGACGACGACTACGTCGACGGCGGGGTGCTGCAGGTCGTGCCGGTGCGCGCCGCCGTGCAGCTGGGGGCCACCCGGATCATCGCCGTGGTGGCGATCCCGCTGAAGATCGATCGCGACGAGCGCAACTACTCCGACGACAACGCGGCCAACGTCGGCCTGCGCGCGCTGGGCGCCATCGCCATGGCCGACCGCCAACGCGAGAACCTGGCCGTCGCCCTGCCGGCCGGTGCCACGCTGACCACCATCGACCCCGTGATCGACGTCGTCGGGTACTTCGAGGTGCAGCCCGGCCTCCTGCGCATCAACAAGGACTACGGGTGGCTGCGGGCCGCCGACGTCATGGCCGACGGCGACCCCACCCTGCTGGCCGAGATCGCGGCGGAGACCCACCGCCTCACGGCGGCCCGCCTGCAGGCCTGGCATCTGGAGGAGACGATCTGGGAGGCGAGCCGGGCCGGGGACCACGCCGACGCCGGGGTCATCGCCCTGCTGCGCGAGCTCAAGCGACAGGTGCACGACATCGTCGATCAGCGCAAGCAGTTGGGCTTCCCGGTCCCCGACGGCTGCGAGGCGTGGTGGACCGGCTACGAGGTCCACGGGCACTGACATCGGCATCGCTCCGACGTCAGGGCCGACGTCAGTGCGGGCAGTCGCGTCAGTGTCGGCTCAGACGGTGGGGCCGCCCAGCCAGCCGCGCTTCTTGAACAGCATGTAGAGCAGGACGACGGCGACGACCTCGGTGCCGATCCCGATGACCCAGAACGTCCAGGCGGGCGCCAGGAGATGGCCGACCAGGTAGGTGAAGTTCTGCCCGAAGAAGCCGGTGAGGAAGCTCAGGGGCAGGAACACCGTGGCGATGATGGCCAGCTGCTTCATCACCACGTTGAGCCGGTTCGACACGGTGGAGAGATGGGTGTCCATCACGCTGCTCAAGAGGTCCCGGTAGCTGTCGACCAGATCGGCCAGCCGGATGAGGTGGTCGTAGAGGTCGCGGAAGTACCGCACCGCCTCGTCGGTCATGCCGGGGATGTCGGACACCCCGGCGTTGATGCTGGCCATCATGTCCCGTTGCGGCGCGATGACCTTGCGCATGTTCATGAGCGCGCGCTTCATGTCGAACAGCTCGCCCAATTGCGCTTCGGTGGGGGCTTTGAGGATGTCGTCTTCGAGCGAGTCGATCTTCTCGTCGAAGTCGTTCAGGACGGGAAAGAAGCCGTCGACCAGCGCGTTCATGATCAGGTAGACGATGACGATCTGGGGTGCCGCACCGGTGGCCGACAGCTTGTGTTGGGCGATCCGCTCCCGCACCGCATGGATGGACGAGCAGCCGGGGCGGTGGACGGTGACCAGATAGTGTGTCGTTCCAGAACAGTGCACCTCGGCCTGCCCGTTGTCGGTCGGGTCGGCCCCCCGGGCGACGAGATAGACGAAGTCGTCGTAGTCGTCGAAGCGGGGTCGTTGCGCGAACTTTTCGGCGGCCGCCACGGCGAGCGGGTGGAAGCCGAAGTGGACGCTCGAGCAGTTCCGTCACCGTGCCGTCGGTGGCGTCATCGTCGAGGTCCAGCCAGAAGAACTGCTTTCCGGCCAGAGCGGCCAGGACGTTCTCGGTGGTGGCCTCGGTGTCCGTCCCGTTCTGCGTGAGCGTGCCCTTCATGGGCCCAGTCTCACTCCCAGGCCCGCCCCAGGGTGGGATGGGAGGGCTAGGTGTCTCGATTGGGGCGCGGCGGTGGTGGGCGGCGAGGGCGCTCCGGGGAGGCCGGTCAGGGCGGTTTCGATGCGGGCCAACCGGGTGTCGAGGTCGCTCAGGCGGGCCCCGAGGTCCTCGTGGGCGGCTTGCAGCTGGGCCTTGTTGGCGTCGGTGTGCTCCTGGACGAAGAAGGAGGCGACGGTGGCGGTCAACGTACCGATGAGGCCGATGCCGACCAGCATCAGGATCACGGCCACCGCCCGTCCCCCGGCGGTGACCGGGAAGCGGTCGCCGTAGCCGACCGTGGTCACCGTGACGACGGCCCACCAGAGCGAGTCGGCGTAGGAGTGGATGTTCGAGCCTGCGGCGTGTTTCTCGAAGAGCAGGACGACCCAGGCCCCCAGGAACAGGAGCCCGGTTGCGGTGAGGAGCACCCGGAACAGGCCGCGGTGGCGCAGAATGGCCACGAAGCGCGCCGCCCCTTCGCCCCACAGCACGGTTGCCTGCTCGACGCCGAGGAGCCGCGCGACCTGAAAGACCGGGAGCACGACGAGCGCCGGCTCGATCCGGCGGCAGGCGAAGTAGCGCCGACGGTCCGGCACCACGATGTAGCGGACGAGACACTCGAGCACGACCACGAACCAGATGGCGAACAGGGCAACCACGAAGGCCTCGGACGTGGCGCCCGTCGAGTGCGTGGTGAGGACGACGATCCCGCAGACGGCCCAGGCCACACCGAGAGCGGCCATGGGGAAGCGCAGGGCGTGCTCAATCCGCTTGAGACGTTCGCGGCGGCTGTCGGTCGGGCCCCGCCCGTCTTCCATCGACTGGGCGCGGCGGTCGGTGTCGGCCATCTCCCGGGCGATCCGGTCCAGTTCCAGGCGCTCCAACCGATGGATCCGCTTGAGGGCCGCCGAAGTCGGCTCGTTGGTTGCCGGTTGTAGGTCCACCAGTGGACGAAGCTAACGCGTGGCTGCGCCGGTATCGGGGACACGTAGGCCGCGCGAGCATGGGCCGCATGGCATCCACCGAAGAACTCCTCGCTGCCCTCGACGAACGGCTCCTCGACGCGATTAAGGGGAAGTCGACCCCCGAAGGCGTGGCGAAGCTGGCCGAAGCGCGGGCCTGGATCACCAACCCCGACCAACCCCACGGGGGTTCGCTGTCCACCTGAACGTCGCCCCACCTGAACGTCGCCCCACCTGAACGTCGCCCCACCTGAACCGGGAGCGTCAGATGAAGCGGGAGGGGTCGAGCTCGTCGGGGATGGCGGCGCGACCGGGTTCGTCGAGAATGTGCCCGGCCAGGAGTTTGGCGCTGTAGGGACCCAACAGCAGCCCGTTCGCCCCGTGGCCCGTCGCCACCCAGACGTTGTCCCACCCCGGGACGGCGCCGAGCACCGGGCGGTCGTCCGGTGAAGTGGGACGCAGGCCGACCCGGGTGTGGATGTAGGACGCGTCGGCCAACCCGGGCGCGACGACGAGGCACTCGCGGAGGAGTTCGTGGAGGCCCGCCGCCGTGACGGTGACCGAGAATCCAGCGTCGGGTTCGAACGTCCCCCCGCAGGCCACCCGGCCTCCGGGCCACGGCACGAGGTAGTGCGACAGCAGGGGCTGCACGATCGGCCAGCCTCCACTCTCCTCCGTCGTGGCCAGATGCACGATCTGGCCCTTCGTGGGGGAGATCGGGAGGGCGCAGCCCAACCATTCCCCCATCGGCGCGCTCCAGGCTCCGCCGGCGACCGCCAACGCCCCGCACCGCACGTCCTCGTCGCCGTCGACCGCGACACCCTGCACGACGCGGGTCGAGGACGCATGCACGCCGGACACGGCACCACTCACCATGCGCACACCACGCGCCAGTGCGGCCTCGCGCAACGCGTCGGCCATGCCGCGGCCGTCGATGCGGGCGGCGCCCGGATAGTGGAGCGCCCGGTGCACCGTTCCCAACGGCGGGAACAGCGCGACGGCATCCTCCGGGGTGATCTCGCGCACACGCCCGTCGGCGCGGCGGAGCACCCGCGCCGCAAAGGGGCCGAACCATCGCTCCTCGCTCTCGCGCAGCCCGACGGAGAGGAGACCGCACATGGCATAGCCCGACGCATCGGTGGACACGCCGTCGTGACGCAGACGGTCGAGTAACTGCGGGTAATGGTCGCCGGCGCCATGCGTCAACGCCCACCAGAACGGCTCTGTGGTCGGATGTGTGTCGGGCGCCAGAATGCCTGCGCCCGCATCGGTGGCCCGTCCGGGATGCCCGGCGTCGATCAGCGTGACCTGTGCGCCCTGACTGACCAATTCGTACGCCAGCGACAGGCCGACGAGGCCTCCTCCGGCGATGGCCACGTCACAAGGCTCTGCGCTCACGACCCGGCAGGATACGAGGAGTGGGCGCTACGTTGCATGCCGTGCGCTTCGTCACCGGAATGCCCGGCCTCAGCCGGTATCCGCCCATCGAGCCGGAATGGGCCCCGACGATGTCGGCGCCCGACATGCAGCGACTGGCCCGGGGCATCGACGACCTCGACTTCGACGGCCTGCTGGTGCCCGAGCACATCGTGCTGCCGCCCGATCTGGCGGACGCCATGGGCGCGCACTGGCCGCATGCGCTGACCGCGATGTCGTTCCTCGCCGGTGCGACGAGCCGGATTACGGTGATTTCGGCGATTGTGATCCTGCCGCTGCACAACCCGGTGGTGCTGGCCAAGGAGATCGCCACCCTCGACGCCCTGAGCGGCGGTCGGTTGATTGTGGCGTGCGGGGTGGGGCATGCGGCGGAGGAATTCGAGGCACTGGGCGTGCGCTTCGATCAGCGCGGCCGCATGGCGGACGAGTACCTCGAGGCCATGTCGGTCCTCTGGACGGAGGAGGAGCCGTCCTTCGACGGGCGCTTCGTCCGCTTCGCCGATATTCGCTTCGAGCCCAAACCCGTCCAGAAGCCCCATCCGCCGATCTGGATCGGCGGCAACTCCCCTGCATCGCTCCGCCGCGCCGCACGCTGGCAGGGCTGGTTCCCCTGGCAGGTGACGGCGGCGGACCTCCCGTCACGCCTGGCCGAGATGCGCAACGACCCCGCGTTCGGCGATGCGGGGCCTCCCCCTGACGTGATGCTCCCGGTCTCCCCCGTCCGGGTGGACGAGCACGATCACCGTCCGCTCGATGGCGGCGCGGGCGCTCCGGTACCGCCGGTCAGTGCGCAAGCCGCCGTGGACGCGGTCGGCGCCTTGGCCGACATGGGGGTCACGTGGACCTCGGTGCCCCCGCCGGGGCCGCCGACACGGTCAGTCGACGAGTATCTCGACCGGCTCGACTGGGTGGCCCGCGAGGTCATCGCCCATTTTCGCTGACCCCCTGGCGCCCGTTGATCGCAGCCAGCCCCTCGAGGGCGAGCCCGTAACCGAGGTCCGCCGCGAGCGCCCGCCGCAGCGGCTCGGTCAGGACGACCCGCGTGTAGCGCAGGGTCAGGTCCGGGGCCTGTGCCAGCTGGCGGGCCAACGCCCAGGCGCGGTCGAGGAGCCGGTCGGACGGGAGCACCTCCGCCACGATGCCGCACGCCAGCGCCTCCGCCGCGGAGATTTCCGCCCCGGTCAAGAGGAAGGCGCGTCCGCGGTTGGGTCCGAGGAGGAGCGGCCACACCACGTGCACCCCGTCGCCGGGGACCGCACCACCCGGGAAGTGCGCCGCGTCCTGGAACACGGCCGACTCCGCGGCCAGGACGACGTCGCCGAGGACCGCCAGCTCGGCGTGGATCCGCGCCGGCCCGTTGACCACCGAGATGACCGGGATCTCAATGTCGAGGAGGCTGCGCAGGAGTGCCTTGCCCTCCCAGTAGATCTTGTCCCACCCCGCCGGCGTGCTGACGTCCCATCCGGCGCCGTCACCGCGCACGCAGAATTCGTCGCCGCTGCCGGTCAGGATCATGACCCGGTTCCCACGATCGTGCGCGATTGCACCGAAGAGCTCGGGCAGTTCCCGGTGTGCCGCCTCGTCCCAGACGAGTGACTCCCCGGGCGACGCGCCGAGGCTCACCTCCAGAATGCCGTCCTCACGGCGGAGGCGGGCCCGCGTGAAGCTGTTCTGGTAGTCGGCCAGTGCGGTCATGGACGTTCCCCGACGTCAGGGGCGTCTCAGGACGCGCCGGGGTTCCCGCGGGTTGTTCGGCGGGGGCCGGTGCCAGCGCCTCGGGTGCCGGCGCCGTCGGCGCGGCGATCTCGGCTTTGAGCGCAGCGAGCTCGTTGTCCACCGAGGCGGCCTGGCCGACTTGGTCCAGCTCTTTTTGGATGTCGTCCCCCCCACCACCGACGTCCTCGAGGACCCCGGACTCGAGGAGCTCGTCGAGCGCACCCGAGCGCGCCTGCATGGTGGCGATCTTGTCCTGGGCCCGCTGGAGGGAGGCGCCCGAGTCGTTGAACGACTTCGAAATTCCGGCGGCGCTCTCGTTGACCGAGGTGATCGCCGTGGCCGCGGTGTATTGCGCCTTCAGCGTCTCTTTCTGTGTGCGGAAGTCGTTGACGCGCTTCTGCAGGGCATCCAGCGTCTTGGTGAGCTTCTGCTCCTCCTCGGTCAGCTGTACCCGCTGCGGCTCGAGGCTGTCGATCTGCTCCTGCGCGACCGCCTTGCGCGACAGCGCCTCTTTCGCCAGGTCCTCGCGACCCTGCCCGAGCGCCGCCTTGGCCTGGTCCTGCAGGTGGTCGATGGTGTGTTGGAACTGCTGCTCCTGCAGCTCGATGCTCTTGCGGGAGCCGGCGAGATCGACCAGGGCCCGTCGCACCTGGGTGATCTGCTCGAGCATCTTCTCGTAGGAGAGGTCGAGCATCTCGTCCGGCTTCTCGGCCGCGTCGAGCGCCTTGTTTGCTTTGGCCTGTGCGATGTCGTGTGCACGCTGGAAGATGCCCATGTTCCCTCCCTGGGGATCGGCGACTGTTCTCAGGATAGATCTGCTGACGCCACGGCGGGGCGGCGACCAAATGGGCTCAGCGCCCACAGCTACATTGCTCTGATGCATCTCCTTGTTCCCCGGGGCATTTTCGGCGTGTCCTGCGTTCCGTGGAACACGAATTGGGCCGCCCTGGCTGTCGTCCCGGCCAGCGTCATCCGCTGAACGCCTTGGTCCAAGCACCGGCCTCGGAAGAGGCCCCACGCAAGACCCGCCGCGCGTCGGGGCGCGCCCGTCACCGACGACGCAAGCGCAGGCTCCCGGATTGGGTGGCCGCCATCGGGTGGATCGTCGTCCTCCCCCTCGGTGTCTTTGCGCTTCTGCGCATTTTCGCCTGGGACGACAACGTCGTCCTCGCCGTTGTCAACACTGTCTCGCTCATCGTCTACCTGCCCGCGTGGATAGTGGCGATCGCTGCCGGCATCGGCCGCCGTTACGTGCTGGCGGGGGCGGCACTGCTCGTGGTGGTGGCCCAGCTCTTCTTCGTCCTGCCCGAGTTCACCGCGTCCCAGCCGGCGCCAGGCTGGGCTGCGTCGGCACCGAGCATCCGCCTGCTGGACGCCAACGTCTTCTTTCTCAACGACACGGCAATGTTCGGTTACTCCAGCCAGATTAAGGAATATCACCCGCAGCTGGTCACCATGGAAGAGGCCACGCCCCTCGCGGTGGGAAATCTCAAGCGCTGCGGGTGCGTTGGCCGGCCTGCCCTACGTCTTCGAGGTGTCGCGCTACGACTCACGGGCATTTCTGATTGCCTCGAAGTACAGGCTGTCAGGGAGCACCGTCGTCTACTACGACGGGCTCCCCCTCATCGTCGAGACCACGATCCACCTCCCTTCGGGGGCCCAGCCGCTCTGGGTGGTCCACACTGCGGCTCCCGTGCACGATTCGTTCGCCGAGTGGCAGAACGATGCCGCCTTCATCGCCCGGTCCGTCAAGGATCGGGGTCCGCAGAATCTGCTCCTCGTGGGTGACTTCAACTCCACATGGGGGAACAAGGGCTTTCGGTCGATTCTGGACGAGGGCATGACGGACGGGGCGGCCGCCCGGGGCCAGGCCCTCGACATGACGTGGTCGCAGCTCCTTCACCCCCTGCCGCCGTTTGTCCGGATCGACCACGTGCTCACCGGACCCGGGGTTGCCGTCACGACGATCCGGACCGATGACGGGGTCGGGAGCGATCACCGTGACGTGTTGGCCACGGTGGCCTTCGAAGCGATAGAGCGCGCGTCCGCAGGAGGAAATCCGTGCCCTCGGCGGCTCACCGGCGCTACCATTTCTCTTGAACTTAGAGGGCTCGACCAGGGGTACAACACCCATGTACGCTGCCAGTTCCAAACAGCAGAGGCGAGATGACCCAATGACCTTCGAAGGCGAAGTGAACGAGTGGCCGGACGCCGAGTTGATGGACAACGGCCTGTTGGAGGCGTCGCCCCACTGTCTGTGGATCAAGATCACGCAACTCCTCGGTGAGGTGTCCTGCTATCTCCTCCCGATCCACGACGGCAATCACTGCTCCGTCGAATTGATGGAGTGGGCGTAGCGGTACCCCGTTGTGGACCGAGGTGGAGGCACCGAGCCGAATGGAGCGGCCTTGCGTGCATCCGCTGAGCCCGTGCCGTCAGGTGCGTGGGCTCGAAACGAAGAGTGATCCACGAGCGACCGACGTCACGCCACGGACCGCGACACCCGAAGGCGTGGGGTGGCGACGATGACCTTCGACCCCGACACGGATCTGGCCCCGCCTGAGTTGGGGCCCGACCTCCCTTGCCCGTTCGTGAAGATCACCCAACTTCTCGGTGAGGTGCACTGTTATCTGGTGAACGAGCACGACGGCAAACACTGCTCCGTCGATTGGATGGAGTGGAGCTGAGGTTCAGGCGGCAGGGAGAAGCCCCGGTCAACCCGCTCTCATTCTGGTCGTGGAGCGGTCCCGCTCTTCGACGAGGCTAAGCGCCTGTTCGACGATGACCGTCGGCGCTGCACAGCTGCCGCCCCAGCCGCCCTGACGATGAGTCCGCGCAGATACGCGGCCAAATTGAGCACATCGACCCGGTGGTTGACGCCGACGAAAGGAACAGGTTCGGTGCCGAGATCCAGCCCAGAAGCCCGGATGAGGGCAATTCGGAGGGCCAGCAGCGCCGGCACTGCCTCGTCGAGCCGGGTGTCGCTGTGGTTGATCCAGTAAGAGAGTCCCAGCTCAAGGCACAATTCTTCTTCGTAATGGCCGATGTCGACCAGGCCGCGGAGGACCAACGTGGGGAAGTCCGCCCGCTCGAGGGGCTTGCACACTGAGACGACAGCCATGGGGCCAGTTTGCCGAGGGGGTGTATCAGAGTGGTGGATCGCACCTGAACTGGGTAAAGATTGTGGGATGGCACGGACGATTTGGAAGGGTTCCCTCAGCTTCGGGCTGGTCAACGTTCCGATCGGCGTCTACCCGGCGACCCAGGACAAGACCATCCATTTCAACCAGTTCGAGCGCGGGACGTCGGACCGGATCCGCTACAAGAAGGTCAACGAGCGGACGGGCAAAGAGGTCGAAGGGGCCAACATCGTCAAGGGCGTCGACCTCGGCGGGGGCGAGTACGTGATCCTCAGCGACGAAGAGCTCGCGACGGCCGAGCCGAAGCGGTCGAGGTACATCGAGATCACCGATTTCGTCTCGCTCGACGACATCGACCCCGTGTACTTCAACACCACGTACTACCTCGCCCCCGAGGGTGAGGCGGCCGGCAAGGCGTACTCTCTGCTCCGCCAGGCGATGCAGGAGTCGGGCAAGGTGGCGATCGCCACGTTCGTCATGCGCAACAAGGAGTACCTCGTCGCCATTCGCCCCGAGGCCGACGTGCTGGCACTCGAGACGATGTACTTCGCCGACGAGGTGCGCTCCCCCGCCAACGAGCTTCCGAATCTTCCGGGCACCGAGGAAGCGAGCGACCAGGAACTGAAGATGGCGAATCTGCTGATCGGCTCCATGGAGTCGGCCTGGGAGCCCGAGCGGTACCACGACACGCACCGGGCGAAGGTCGAGGCGTTGATTGAGGAGAAGGCGCAGGGCAAGACGATCGCCGTCGTCAAGGAGGCTCCGGCCACCAAGGTGGTGGACCTGATGGAGGCGCTGAGCGCGAGCATCAAGGCCAAGTCGGGTTCGGCGCCCGTCCTTCGGCGAAGGCGAAATCAGCCGCCACGACCGCCAAGCCCGCGCCGGCCAAGGTCGCCGCGTCGAAGAAGGCCACCAAGGCGCCGGCCGTCAAAGCCGCTCGTCGCAAGGCTTCGTAAAGCACGTCCACGCGGCCCTGACGGTCCTCGTCAGGGAAGCAGCGGTGTAGGTCGTCAGCGTCGAGAGGACGCCGGAGGCGTGTCAGCCCGCGGGGAGCGTGATCGGCACCGACGGCAGGGTCACGGGCGGAGCAGTGTCCGTCGTGGTCGTCTCCGGCGCAGCAGTCGTCGTGGTCGTTGCCGGCGGCTTGGTCGTGGTGGTCGTTGCCGGCGGCTTGGTCGTCGGTGGTCGGTGGTTTCCTGTCGGCTTGGTCGTGGTGGTGGTGGTTTGCTTCGGCTTCGTCGTTGTCGTCGTCGTTTGTTTCGGGGCCGTCGTCGTGGTGGTCGGAGGCGGGAAGAAGAAGACCTGCGTCGTCGTGGTGGTCGTCGTTTGCTTCGGCTTCGTCGTCGTTGTCGTCGTCGTTGAAGTGCTGCCTGCCGGCGCAACGAGAATCGGGAAGGTGACGGTCTGCGTCGCCGTCTTGACGGCCGCGGCCGTCGTGGCTGGTGGTCTTCTTTCGCTGCCGTCTTCACCGTCGCCTTGGTGGTCGGAGTGGCGGTCGTGGGAGTCGTGGCCGGAGTCCCGGTGGTCGACGTCGAGGACGGGGGCGCGACCAGCACCGGGTCCTGTCGCAGTCGTGGACGTGGTCGAGCCACCGCCGGTCTGTGTTGCGCCCGTATCGCCCGGCTCGTGAATATGGGGGATGGCGCGCGGGGTCGTGCCGTGGCGGAATGCCACCAGGCTGAAGGCCACGCCGGCGCACACCCACACCACGACCAGGGCGATGATCTCCGCCCGTCGATTCAGTCTCCGCCGTCGACGTCCGCTCATGGTCTTTATCGAATCTCCCTCGTCGCCAGAACCGCCACAAGGGGGGGGTGACGACCAAGCGAGACTACCCGATTTGGCGGGAGGGTTGTCCGGGGCATGCCACCCACGTACGAGCGAGTCGCATTCTCCCTGTCGAGCCCCCGGGTGACTCCCTTGGTCCATGGACAGACGTCCTAGCTCCTCTCGAAGCTGCCAGTCCGGCCGCCCATCCCCTCATTTAACAGGCGGGAACGTCCCCGGCATCAGGGTCGAAAGTCCCAAAAGTCAAAAAAACCCGGCAGGTTGCGGCCTCACAGGCCAGTCTCACGTCAGTCCCGCCGCGGGCAATGGCCGCACCGGGGGGATGCACGATCGACTCCGCCAGCTGTCGCAACTTGATGTTGAGTCGTTGCGAGGCGCGTCGCAGCGCATCGAGGGCGTCGGTCTCCGGACATGTCCTGGCGAACCATCAGCAGGCCGACAGCCTGGCCGATCAACTGCCGGGTCACCATCCCGGCCTTGAGGTTCTCGATCGTCTGCGACGTCGACCAGGCGACGGCGGCGTGGGCGGCAAACACAGTGGCCACGGCGACGTCACGGTCATCGAAGGCATCGGGTTGCGTCGAATAGAGATTGAGGGCGCCCATGGTCGTCCCCTGGAGAACAGACGGAGCGAGAGGATGCTCTCGATCCTCGACTCGACGACGGCCCGCGGCGTGAACGCCGGCCACCGCAGTTCTTCGGAGAGTCTTCCCGTTTGAAACATCTCGTGTTCTCTGATGGCGTCGACACAGGGCCCTTCGCCGGTCTCGGACTGGATCCGGTCGACGATGGCCGGCACCTCGTCGCTCGAGGCGGGCGAGGTGACGGTGCTTCCTTCGATGACGGAGATCCCCGCATGCTCGCACCCGTCGATGGTTTCCACCGCCAGCGAGACGATCCGTTGCAGCGTGGCCTCGGGATCAGCTTCGGCGATGAGGATCCGGGCGATCGCACCGAACTCCTGCGCCAACTCAACGTCGCTGGCGTCTGCCATTCGCCGACGCTAGTCCCAGTCGGCTCGAGACGACCACGCGCCGCCTACGTCCGGACGGCGGGGTGGATGGCGGCATCCGGCGGTGCCGGTCGCCGGACTCTTTCACGGGAAATGCCGCGACTGTCCTGAAGCTCGAGGGATATGCCCCTCTGTTCAATCTGCAGCCGGGCGGCGATTGTCTCCCGGAGCCGCTGTTCCACGTCGAGCAGCCGCTCGCCCTTCTCCGTCTGATTGCCCAACGACGGGACCCGGAGGATCCACTGCTCACCATCCCGCGTGACCTCGGCCCGGAAAGTCTTCACGGTCGGATGTTGGCATTTTGACGCAAGACGGCGCAACTGTGCAGAAGGAAAAGGACCAATGGCCCTGCTCCGGTTGCCGGTGCCCCTTCGGGCGTCGAGGCTTACGAAACGCCGCGTTCGAGGTGTGGCTCGAGGCGCGGGAAAGACCTGGTCGCGGACATGGTCGTGCCACTTCCACAGCATCACCATGAAGGAGAGGTTGGCGACCTCGGCCGGAGGGCCGCCGAAGGCCGGTTTGAATTCCACCGTGACGGCGCCGGGGACGGCGGCTGCGAGATTCCACTTGTTGACGAGCACCGGCTCGGTGGACACGCCGAACCCCTGCTCCGGCCGTGCGATCCCCATCGGGAGCGGCGTCCCGTCCACGGAGACATTCTTGACCCTCGCTGACGCCATGAGGCGCAACTCGTGGTGCCTGTCCCGCGCTGCTGTCTGGTGGAGCAACCAGAGCAGATCGAGATGGAGGGGCTTCCTCGCCGGGTCCGGTGCCAAGGCGATGATCGCCTCCTTCACCGGGTCACTCATCAAACGGAGGGCATGGTCCTCGCGTGTCACGGCCACACGTCGGATCGGGAACGAGATGTCCTCTTCCTCCTTGTCCGTGAGGCTCCGCGGGTGTTGGTGTGCCGCGCCGAGCGCGAAGGCCAGGTTGTCCAACGAGTTCCGGAGGCATTGCAACGCGTCGCCGATGACGTCGGGGAGCTCCTTCGGAAAGGGCATCGTCTGCTGGGCGTATGTCGACGAGAAACCTTCATCGTCCGTGACGTTCCAGATCCGGTAGCCGCCGTCGAGGATCCACTGGTTGAGAGTGGCCTGCACGCTCCGAATGTGTGCATTCGCTCGCCCGAGCTTCCTGCGATGGCTCCAGGCGTCGAACGCAGACGTCTGCGAGGGCGGCCTCTCCGGATAGATGGTCGGACCTATTGCTTGTGCGGTAGTGGTGGTCATTTGAGAAGGGTGAGCACGGAGAAATTTGCGCGCGTCACTGGACCATCCTGACTGATTCTGCCGCCCTCGCCAAGGCGGTTCGCATCATCGCCGCGGGAATGCTCCGCAACGGCCGATGCAGATGCTTGACGCGCGTTTCTTGAAATATCTGGTGAAAAACGGCAAGAGACAATAGCGGTCCTTGACGGCGCCCCGTTTCGGTGATCGGCGGGGCAGCGGGTATTTCACGTAGCCCTATCCCCGCCGCGTGCCGCCCATACATTCCAGGGTCAAAAGGAACTATGCTCCTTGGTCACCGGAGGCTCGGGTCATCCGGAAGCGTGAGCCGAATGCCTTGGACCATCAGGGCCCGGTTCTAGGCGCATAGGCGCCAATGTCGTCCGGTCAAGCCGCGGCACGCGTCACAAGCCCGTTCTGACCGTCCGCTCCAAAATTCCCAACGTGGCGCGCAGAGCCGACTCGGGCACGATCGGGAAACGGTCCTTGAGATCGCCGCTCACCTTCGACCAGTCGTAGTAAGAGGTCACATTGGTCACTCCGTCCTCACCAGCTTCCAGGCGGTAGCCATAGAAGTGCGGCACCGGAATATCGGGCCCGAGGTCCCACGCGATCTCCTTGTCGCGCTCGAAGACGGTGATGTGCACGGTCACGTCGTACCTGCCCATCGGGACGTCATTGAGCGACTCGCGGTTCATATGGATGACGAACGTGTCGCCCACCTTTTCGGCTGGTTCGCCGGTGTAGTCCTGCAGCATGCCGGAGGCATCGATGGCCACCTGGCCCGCAGGGCTGCGGACGATGTCGAAAATTGCGGCCGGCGATGCCGGGATGGGCCTCGTCACTTCGATGCGGTCGGTCAGGAAGACGGTGTCGGGCATGGGGACTCCTCTGGGATATGAGTGGGCTCGTCCGCCACTCTCGAGCCACAGCATCGCGCGCCGACGACGCAGTCGTCAGGAGCTCTCTGATCGGTCACCCGCCAGCTTCGGCGCATGCTCCGCGCAGGCTTCGATGGACCATCGCGTACCCTTTCTGTCCGTCCAGGTCCCGCTCCAGGCCGGGGGCTGAGGGCAGTGGGTGGACTGCAGCTGAAAGGAATAGACCATGCGAAAGCAGCGGCCTGGTTGCGGCGAAAAGGCCGTGACGAGGTCTCCGGGCTCGGGCATCGGCGCAGAATCGGTCCCGGACCATGAGGGATGCATGTCCCCGGTCTACCTGACGGATGTCCCCGGCGATTTCGGCGGCCGACCGGAGGCCGAAGGGCCAGGCCGCGCGGTGTCGGCCCCCACCAGAGGAGCGAGCCGCCGCTGACTGTCTAACAGTCCGGGTCGCTGCTCCAACGGTAGTTGGAGGACCCACCGTTTTCGGGTCATAAAGTCCTACGAGGTTGAGGAATCTGGAGCCTCTCGGCGCGCGGTGTGCCCCGGCCTCGATGCACCGGCTCGAGCGGAAGCAATCGCCCAACGAGCGGACGCAGCTACCGTGGAAGCGAACGCACGCCGGCAAGGGAGGCGCCGATGAGAGAGGGCACGGCGATCCTCGCAGGTGGGTGCTACTGGGGCGTCCAGGAGTTGCTGCGCCGTCAGTCCGGGGTGGTCTCGACGCGAGTCGGGTGGTGCGGCGGAGACATCCCGAGCCCGACCGACGACAACCACGGTGATCACGCGGAGGCGGTGAGCATCACCTATGACGCCGACACCATTTCGTACAGGAACCTCTTGGAGCTCTTCTTTCAGATCCACGATCCGACGACATCGAACCGACAGGGCAGCGAAGAAGGGCGAAGCGTCCGGTCAGCCGTCTTTTTCACCAGCGAAGAACAGCGACGTACCGCCCTCGACACCATCGCCGACGTCAATGCTTCGGGCCTGTGGCCCGGAACGGTCGTGACGGAGGTGGTCGCAGCCGGGCCATTCTGGCCGGCCGAGGAGGACGATCAGGATTACCTGCAGAAGCATCCTGACGGCGAGACGTGCCACTTCATTCGTTCTGACTGGACGTTGCCACACCGTTCATCTCAATCCGATGAGGCGGGATGGATATCCCTAAATCCCATTGACATCTGAGGACGATTCCGTCATAGTTTGTCGACTATGGCTCAGTTCAACGCACCGCTTCGCTCGGATGACATCCGGTGCCTCCTACTGATGCCGTCGCGCCTGCTCTTCGGTTGAGTGTGCCGTCGGCGTCTGTAGAAGACGCCTGACCCCGAGCACCGTAAGAGAAAACCATCGACCTGAATGTGTCAGGTCGTACGTCCGACGCGCCAACGCGCGTCCAAAGGCAACCAAAATGAAAAAGATTCCACGCTCTTCTCAAAGAGTGATGTCCTTCGACGACGCCGATTCGGTCGTCGATGCGAACGACCTCCTCTTTGTCGAGCACTACATCTCAGGCGACTACCACTACGCACAGAGTGCGCACTTGTCGCGCGTCCGCGAGGGAGCCACGTTGCTCCCGCCGGGCGCGCAACCCCATCGCGTCGCGGTCCACGACGGCACCCGTTCGGTCCTCGCGTCCGGGCCCGGTTGGATCGCGTCTGCCATTCGTTGGTCGCACGGCAATGCCAGGATCACGGTGCTCGCGGCTTCGGAGCAGCTGGCAAAGGAGGTTCTCGAGCAATCGAGGCAGGGGGCAGAAGAACCCGAGGTCGTCGACCGCACGAAGGCCGGTGTCGGTTTCTGGCACCTCGGACCTCACGGACCTGCTCGCCACGAACGACCTGTTGGTGTCCAGTCATGGGCGGACATCCGTCGTAACTACTCGGGCCTGGCCGACCCGGTCCCTGGACGACCTCATGTCGCGCAACCGGGATCAGCTGGGAGGAAAGCTGCTGCTGCTCCACGGGCCGCCCGGTACCGGGAAGACCACGGCACTGCGGGCGTTGGCCGACGCGTGGCGTAGCTGGTGCCGCTTCGACTACGTGGTTGATCCGGAGCAACTGTTCGGCAGTTCTTCGTACTTGCTCAAAATCGCGCTCAATGATGAGGACGACGAAGAAGAGGAGGAGGAGGAGCAAAACGCAGGGAGGTCACGGATGTTGATCCTCGAAGATTGCGACGAGCTCGTCGCGGCGAGTGCCAAAGAGCGCTCAGGGCAGGGATTGGCCCGCTTGCTCAATCTCACCGATGGACTTCTCGGTCAGGGGCGTTCCATTCTGGTGGCCATCACCACGAACGAGCCTGTGAGCCAGTTGCACCCGGCCATCGTGCGGCCAGGCCGCTGCATCGCACAGATTGAGGTGGGGCGACTGAGCGCCAGCGAAGCGCGCCAGTGGCTCGACGGCCACGGCACGCACGCGGGGAGGCGATATCAGCCTGGCCGAACTGATGTCGCTGAAGGCAGGGACGGACAACGCGGGAGCGACGTCGTCGACGCCTCCGGTGGGTATGTACCTTTAGGCCGAGATCACACTTCGGCCTGGGGCTTGTCGAACAACAGGATCTCCTCCTCGTCGGGGGGCTGAAACATCATTGCCCACTCTGCAAAGTGATCCCGTGTCATGGGCGAAGCGGTCCACTCCTCCGACCGATTGCGACGTTCGGCCCGCTCGATGAGCTCCTCCAAGGGCGCATGGAGGTAGTGCAGCTCGACTCCCACCCCCAACGCCCGCGCCCCGAGTCGTTTCTCATCCCGTTCAACGCGCGCCCAGTGGCCCCACTCCAAAATCACACTCTGGCCCCGGGCGAGGAGCTCCTGCGAAAGAGCCCACAGCTGATGTTCGAGACGCACCCGGAACTCGTCATCCCATAGATCGCCGCCCAGTTGCGTCGTCCACCCGTCCTTATCCAACCTGATGGCGCCGATTTTTGGTGCGAGTTGACGGGCGAGCGTCGACTTGCCCGAGGCTGGAAGCCCACAAATCAGCACGAGCCGCGTCGCTGACGTCGCCATGCAGGATTTTCTCACATGGGTCGCAGGGCCGGCTACGGCCGAGCGTCAGCGGTGGTGGTGTTGCAAGAGAGCCTTGAGGACGACCATCACAATGCCCAGTAAACCAGCGGTGCCCGAGACCGTGACCAAACGAATGCCATTAAGGCCGGCCGCTCGGGCGGCGCCGTACCCGTGGAAGACGAGCAGTATGACCGTCATACCCAGCGCCACCCACGCGGCATTCGTCGACGAAGCTCCGCAGAGTCGGGCGATACCCAAAGTGACCAAGGGGAGGAAGGAGGCGGTCACCATGGGCCACGCCGCCGCCAGGGATGACCGGACGACACTCCTGCTGGGAAGCTGGCCGGCGCGAGTGTGTTCACCGAGAAGTTCGGCGTACTCCTCGGCCAGCCAGTACACCACGAGGGTCACGACGATGGTGACGGCCAAGGCCCAGGTACTGAGCTGGTTGCCGCCGGCGGCAATGATTGCGGCGGTCACCACGGTCCCGTAGATACCGGCCGATCGTCGTCGCCCCGCGTGGTGGAGGTCCGCACCTTCGCCAGGGGGTCCAGATGCTTCTTCCGGACGATCAGGCATATGAACGAGCTCTGGTACACGCTCCCGGCGTCGGCGAATCAGGCCGAAATATTTCAGATTTCATCGGCCGATCGTACGTTCCGTATGCGCCCGACAATGCAGACCTTTACGGATTCGCCCTGGCCTCGGTTACCACCACTGTCGACATGGCTGACGCCGAGCTAAGGGCGGAGGGTGTCCGGGCAGCCCATGGATGGCAGCCCTGGTGGCATCAAAGCCCCCCCTCCCCTCATCCCACGGGCCAAGGCCCGGACGGCCAACAATTAATCACGGCCGTGGGCCAGATGGCCGTCGGTTTATGACCTTTTTACGTTGCGCTCGCCGTCGGTGTTGAACTTCGTGATCGTCGACCAGCCTGACGTTATGTTCCGAGGAAAGCCAACAAGTCGGCGTTGATGGTCTCCGCGTGCGTCGTTGGCATACCGTGCGGGAAGCCCGGGTACGTCTTCAGCGTGCCGTTCTTCAACAGTTCGACCGCCCGCGGGCCCGACGTTGCGATAGGAACGATCTGATCGGCCTCACCGTGCATCACGAGGGCCGGCACGGTGATCTTCTTCAGGTCCTCGGTGTAGTCCTGCCGGATGAACTCCGAGATACATTCGTACTGGCCCTTCCCGCCGCCCGTCATGCCCTGGCGCCACCAGTTCGCGATGACTGCTTCGGAGGGATCGACGCCCGGCTGGTCGAAGTTATAGAACGGGCCGGAGGGTACGGCCCGGTAGAACTCCGAGCGGTTCGCCGCCAGTTGGGCTTGGAGGCCCTCGAAGGCCGCCTGGGGCACGCCGGCGGGATTGGCGTCGGTCTGCAGAACGGATGGCGTCACGGCGCTGATCAGCACCACCTTTGCGACGCGGCCTTCTCCGTGGCGGCCGATATAGCGCGCCACCTCGCCGCCGCCGGCGGAGTGTCCGACGTGGATGGCGTCGTGCAGATCAAGGTGCTGGGTCAGTTCGGCCAGGTCATCGGCATAGTGGTCCATGTCGTTCCCCTCACTGACCTGGGCGGAGCGGCCATGCCCGCGCCGGTCGTGGGCGATGACCCGGTAGCCGTGATGCAGGAAGAAGAGCATTTGGGCGTCCCAGTCGTCGGCCGACAATGGCCAGCCGTGGCTGAACACGATGGGCTGACCACTCCCCCAGTCCTTGTAGTAGATCTCCGTTCCATCTGAAGTGGTGATCGTTCCCATGCGGCACCTCCACGTGTCCAGAAGATCTTTGAGGAATTATCAGCTCTGGATTTGCTCGTCAACCGTCCTTGTCCGGGAGGCCGGGACGGTACGCACTTTCGCCACGTCAGATCGCCACCGAGCAGCGCAAAGGCACTACGTTTCCATGATTGCGCATCGGTCTGGATGGGCAACCGGGGGGTGACCATCGTGACGAACTCGTGTACCCGAGCGATTCGAGCGGGCCCTTGATGCTGGCGCTGACTCTGATCGCTTCGGTAGCGGGGTCAATCCTCTTCGTGAAGTCGGCCAGCGCGACCGGTCAAGATTTCTCGCCAATGACCACTTTCAACGGCGTCGCTTGTGTTTCTGCAACCCACTGCATCGGCGTGGGGAATGTGGTGTCCAGAGTGAACGCGGGAGCGGCAGCGCCGCTGGATCCGGTGTCGGGTGACCTTTCGACCGGGGAATCGGTCCAATTGATCAGATCAAGTGGGATCCTCAACGGAGTGAGCTGCACCACCGGTGCGGCCTGTCTGGCCGTGGGGGAAAATCTGAAAGAAACCAGAGGGCATCGCCGTCCCGCTCAACCCGGACACGGCAGTGGAACGGAGAGGCCAAGAACCCCACGCCATTTCAGGCATCTTCATGTCCGGCGTGGCATGCGCGTCCAGGAAACAGTGCCTGGCCGTGGGACACGGCCCCGGCGGGTCGGGTGTCGTCGTGGCCCTTAATCCGACTACGGGAGCCGTCTTGAAGGGACGGAGAGTACAGACCATTCCGGGGACGGGTGGCGTCGGGCTCGAAGGAGTGGCCTGTCCCTCCGCGAACCTTTGCGTGGCGGTCGGGGAGAACTCTGGAAGGTCGGCCGGGGTTGCCGTAGCGCTGAATCCGGCCACCGGAGCGATACGACGTGGCCAGAGAGTCCAAAGCGTCACCCGAAAAGGCATCCTGTCTGATCTGGCCTGTGCGTCGCCCACGGTGTGCCTGGCTGTCGGTTGGGGAGCGAGCCAACCGTCGGTGGCGGTACCGATCAACCCGAGAACGGGCGCGCTGTCAAAGGGCCAAAGCGATCAAGCCATATCGGCCCAGGCGGCAATGTTGACGGCCGTGAGCTGTCCATCAAGGTTGTTGTGCCTGGCCGTGGGCAACGACACGGGTGATCCTTCCGTTGGGCAAGCTGTACCAATCGATCCGAAGACCGCCACAATCGTCGTCGGCCAAAGCATTCGCACACTGCCGGGAACCGGTGCCCTCAATGGAGTGGAGTGCCAATCGACGGGCCGATGTGTGGCCGTAGGGTCAGGATTTGCATCCGCCGGGGCGGGGGTAGAAATCCTTGACCCCGTCGCCGGTCGGCTCCCATGAGCGAGATGCGGCTATTCAGATCAGCGCGCCATCTGAGAGGCGAGGGCGGGAATGATGTCGATGAGTACCATGCGAAGTGTCAATGGGATGCAGTCGGGCGGAGGGGCCCTCGGCCCCCTCTGCGCGGTGGAGGCACCATCCCTATCGACCGGGAGTCAGCCACCTGGCGGGCGGTAGGTAGTTCGCCTTGCGGTCGCCGCGGATTCGTCGACCTCCGCTGCCGTCAGCAGACCGAAGTCAGGCCTAGAACACTTCGCCGCATGGAGTCGTTTTCGCAAACCCATCCTTCACGGCCGTCGATTCCAGTTTGTTTCCGAGTGCCTGGGTTTGATTGACATTCTCGACGAATGCCTTCGTCGTCCCTGTCTCGGCGATATGAACCTGGCTGATGGCGAGCCGGTTCGACTGGATGGCGAGTGTTCTCAGTTCGTCCCATTGCGCCTTGCCCTGCTGGGGTTCGCCCAGCTTGGTGAGACCCGACGGTATTGATTGACGAATCGGCAGAGCCTCGGCAAAGTGTCGGCCCACCTTGCGCATTGTGCTCAGATCCGGATTCGTCGGGTCGAAATTATTGAACGGAAACTTGCCGAGCGTGCTGTTGAATTGAGCTTCCTCGGCGGAACAATATGCGTTCACCTTCGCGATGAACTCCGGGGGCATTTTCGTCGTACTGGCACTTGCTGCTGGTGAAGCGCTCTGCGTCAACACGACGCACGCACTCAGCACGATTGCGAGAATCGCATAACGCCATATGAGCCGAATACTGAAGTTACTAAGCGTAATTTCCGGATATCCCGCCATTCCCCACCCGCCCTTGTGGTCACCTCAGGGTGGTACTCGCTACCACCATTGTCACAAAAACGGAAAGTACTTCGGGAACGTTGCCGTCCACCATCAACGGTGTGTGAACGTTGCAACAACATCGGCTGCGAAAATCCTGGGA
>CAVWKU010000003.1:0-68641 GCA_963755665.1 uncultured Acidimicrobiaceae bacterium | reverse complement strand
TTTCCAGGGGGTGGTCGTCTCACGACGGGCGGGATCATCGAGGCCGAGCAACCCCCTCAGTCGAGCGTTCTCCGCCCGAAGCGCCTGGATCTCTGCTTCCAAACGGGCCGCCGGGTCATCTCCAGCGCTGTCATCGGGGTGGTGGACCACTTTCGAATCAGCGGAGCTCGTTGGCTAGCGCTGCGAAGCCGGGGATGCCGGCTGCCGCGAGGCGACGGAGAACTTCGGCCTGGGTCAACGGCACTCGCAGCGCGCCACCCATTGCATCAATCACCCCGACCACGTCCCGAGGGTACCTCCGGAGAAGGTCGGTGAGGAAGGCATCGGGGTTCCGGCGACGCGCCGGCGAGATATCTGCTGCGGGGTAACCGGCCTTGTCTGCAGACAGCATCACTGTTGCCTTCCCGGCAACGGCAGCAGCGCTGTGGATATGGTCATCTGGGTCTGGTCCCGTCCGAGTCGCTACCAGCGGAAGATATTTCTGGGGTGCAACCCGGCCAGTAGGAAAGGCGGTGCGGATGCATTCGCAGAAATAACGGGAGCGTTCCACGCTGAGGCCCTTGTATTCCACAAGGACCCGCTCGACCTCACTGAGTAGGTGATCCGACCACAGCAAGTCGTACATTCCCAACTCGGCAAGGCGCAGTACCAGATCAGCTAGCGAGATCGGGTACAAAGTCGCGGTGTCCACGAAAACGCGCTCAAGCCGGGGCATGACGCGCCTGGGCGATCAGTAGTCCGCCCCTCCGTCGACCAGCGTGTTCACGGCGTCAGCGATGTGGGTCAGTCGCTTATTGCGGCTTTCACCAAATTCGAGCACATCAGCGACTCGAAGACGACGGTGACGGCTGCCAGGGAGTCGCCGACCAGGGAGCTTGCCTGTGTCGATGAGCCGATCGACGAACTGACGCGAGATTCCGAGCAACTCGCCGGCCTCTGCAGGTGAGATTTCCGCGTCACCACGTAACAGCACCACTTCGTCTCCGGTAGCGAGTTCCGCTACCGCTGAAGCCAGAAATCGCGACAGTTCGCTGGATGACAATCGCTCACCATCAGGCCGCTGCACGATCACCTCGGCTCCCGCTTCGAGGGCGCGGCGCAGTTGGTCTCGTTGAGCTTTTGGCACTCGAAATGATGCTGACGGGACAAAAACGGTCTTGGCCATGGGGTTGGAACCTCTCGAAAGAGAGGATAGCATAAAGTGTCCTAACTGCAACCTACCTCCCCGGAGATGACGTCGTCGGTTGAGAACCACCGTGAGAACAAAGCCGGGGAAACCGTGGAAACCGGTGGCAATCGGTGGCGATCGGTGGCCACAGCAGGCCAAGACGGCGTCTGTATCTCACCAGTCCGCGAGGGCAATTCTGGCCAATTCTGGCCAATTCCGACACCCCCTGTCCGACGCCCAGCCCGATCTACGGATCAGAAGGTTGGGGGTTCGAATCCCTCCGAGCGCGCTGCAACTGCAGCCTGTGAAAGTCCTGGTAGGCCTCTGTTCCGACCTCGTGGCGTCATAACGAGGCCGGTCGACGGTGGGCAAATTTAATCTGCAGCGCGCTCGCCGACCGCTTGAACCAGGCGCACCAGTGCGTCGGCTGCCCGCTGACTGTGCGTGCGATCCTGAGACTGCCGGCAACCGAGCGAGGCAGCATCTTCAATGAGAAGTTCGGCCTCGACCCGCATAAGCGCCCTTTGCAGTGGCGCGGCATCCCTCTGCTTCACGGTGAATGATGAGCGGCACATGCCATCGCCGTCGACGGTCATTGCGTCTCGAATCGTGCGCAGCCCCGGCAGGAGGTCCTCAATACGCTCGCCATAGGCGGTGGACTTGTAGTTCATATTCATGTCCGAACCGTACCGACAGGGTGTAACCGATGGAGGTGGGAGGCTCCGTATGAGCACCCGGTCCTGCCCGCGCTGGGGCCAGACGTAGTGTGCGAGGAGAACGAAGATGTCTTGGCCGCCGCCCGCCCTCCGCAAGCCGGTGGGGCCCCAGCCAGGGGCTCAACCGACGTGGTTGCTTCTCCACGGAACGCCACTGACGCCCCAGGTGTGGGACGAGGTCGGAGCCCTGCTGGCCACGACGCGACCTGTCGTGGCTCCGGCGCTTCCGCCCGGGATCCAGACCGACAGCGCACGACGGCTTCTGGCCTCGCTTGAGGACACGCATTCGCCGTTGCACGTGGTCGGGCACTCCTTCGGCGGTCAGGTGGCGATTGAAGTCGCGTTGGCGGCCTCACAGCGGCTCGCCTCGTTGACCATCCTGTGCAGTCGCGCCACTCCGTTCCCGGCATTCAGTGCCGGCGCCGAGTCGCTGCGCCGTGGTGACCCTCCCGACGTGCAGGGAGCGCTGGCTCGTTGGTTCATGCCCGACGAACTTGCCACCGATGGACACGTGGTCCGTTTCGCGGCGAGTGCATCGCTGGCGCAGACCGGGCCCGGTGGGCGGACGATCTCCAGGCCATCGCCAACTACGACCGTACAGGGGACCTCGGGCGCATCGAGGCGCCGACGAAGGTGATCGCGGCCGAGTTCGACCCGGTCGGTACCCCCGACGAGATGCAGACGCTGGCCGGCGCCATTCCGGGGGCGGAGTTCGTGCTGGTCCCGCACGCGTCCCACATGTCGCAGTTCCTGGACCCGGTAACGCTCGCCGGGCGAATCGCCGGGACTCCGATCACACTGCGGTGACGTGGTGCGTCGACCCTATGCGTGCCCGTTGAAGGCGGGGAAGCAATGGAGGCAAGGCGCTAATCCACTGCTGATCGCCACTCCGACATGAATGCCGACCACCTCTGAAGGTGAATCTTCTCGGCGTTCGATCGCCCCTTGTGCCAAAGCGAGGGCTTTGCAGCCCGGTGCCTTGTGGAACGCAGTCGACCATGCGGATCTAAAGACGTGTGCAGGGAGATCACGGGGTTTGCACCGGTGACAGTAGACAAGGTTGTCGGGGTCGCAGGGGGAACCGGTCGTCCACTCTGCCAGTCGCACGTCGACCTCCTCTCGGCGATGGGGATCGCTGCCGCGTCTCATCGCACTTTTTGAGGATCTCACGGCCAGGGCCCAATAAAACGATGCGAGGGCAGAAGCAACCAGATTGCAACCGCAGTGCGTTGAGCAGTGCGGGACAAGAGTCAGCGGGCCAGATCCTTTGGTCACTGACCCTCTCGTGCCGCCTCATGGTCAGGGCGAGCGCGCGCCATCCGAAGGATTGACTCCGAGCCTTGCCGGAATTGCCTTGATCGGCCCGTCAGCTACGGGATCGCTGCCTTCAACCGTTCCGTCACGGACCAAACTCGTCGGGTTGCCCTGCGACATCCAACGAACCTCGTGACGCTGGAACGGATCGGCAAACCAGCCTTCCATCGTTTCATCCATCCCGTGTACGTACCCAGACGCGCACCTTCAAACGCGTTCTTTGCGGATCACTTGACTAGGTCGGCTCCCGATCTACTGGTTGACGATATACCGGTAGACGATATATAGTTCACGTGTGAACGAGAACCCAGGACCGGACGGTGCCAATTGGACCGAAGACTTCTGCGAAGGCGGGCGGTGGAGGTTGGGTAGATGGTGCACGTTGCTGGTGGCGCTCCCGATCACCGCTCTGATCATTTTCTTTGCGCTCCATGTGTCCGCAGTAGGGGCGGCCGGGGGATGTGGTGGGGGCTGACTCCGGCATTCATGGCGCCCGCGTGCAGGCGGTCGATGGTGTGGACCCGAGAGGCGGGGCATGGCTCTGGACGTCCTTGTCGGTCACCGTGGTTGCGCTTCTCGCTGCGGTGGTTCTGGCACCGACCGGGAAGGAAGCGCCCGTACGCTCTCTGACCCTTCTGCTGTTCCTCGGGTCGTCTGTCCATGTGGCGACGACCGGTTATTTGTTCACCGAGGCGGACATACGGGCCCACAGCGCACGACACCGCGTGCGGTATGTCTGGATTCCCCTGGTATTGATTGTCGCGACGGCGACGCTCGCATCCATCGTGCCCGTGCGCGACCTTGCGTGGCTCCTCTTGCCGTATTTCGCCTGGCAGTTCTTCCACTTCCACAAGCAAAACATCGGGATGGTCGCTCTGGCTTCGCGTTCCACCGCCCGGCGCGGTCTCTCTGCTTCGGAACGGTGGACAATGTCGGTCGCTTCGTTGTTCGGAATTGCAGGATTGTTGGCTCATCCCGGTCTTCTGCAACTCAACGTCGCCACTTCGTTCAACGGGTTCTTTGGTCTTGCGTTTCTCGGTTTCGTCTGTTCCGTGGTCTCGGGGATAGCGCTCTGGTTCGTGCGTCCACGACGTGAGCGGAGCGCCGGTGTTGGTGCCACCTATCTCATGGCGCTGCTCTTCTTTGCACCGGTGTTCGTCTTCGGTTCGCCCTATGCCGCGGTCGGGGGCATGACCATTGGACACGGGCTCCAGTATCTGGTTCTGGTGGGACTCGTTGCAGCAGGGAGGAATCATGGGAGGAATCGGGCACTCGGACCGATTCTGCTTTTCAATCTCGCCCTGTTCGGCGGCATCCTCTTGAGCACGGCTTCGCACCTGCACGATGCGCCGGCGCTGGGCAGAGCAATGTTCGGGGCCTACCTCGGGGTGACGATGACCCACTTCGTGATCGACGCTGGCATCTGGCGCCTGCGCGATCCCTTCCCCCGAGCATTTCTGGCCTCACGGGTACCGTTCCTGGTCCCAGCAATGGCTGAGCCATCACGGCGCGATAGATCGTGCGATAGATCGTGATCCGATATAGGGTGACGTCTGTGGCACGGGTCAAGGGCACGGCCCCTGAGCAGGCAGCGGCAGCCTCGCTTGGAACGTTTGGGCGCTACGCCGGGCCCGCGACCCTCATTCTCTCGAGCCTCGCGCAGGGTCCAAAGCACGGCTACGCGCTGACAAAGGACATCGAGGAGTTTGCCGGCATCCGATTGGCCCCGGGCACGCTCTACGAGGCGTTGAGCCGGCTGGAAGGTCAACACCTCATTGAGGCGATCCCAAGTGATGACCGGCGTAAGCCTTACAAGTTGACGACGGCCGGCGCTGCAGCCCTTCGGACCCACCTCAACGCGCAACGAGAAGTCGCCGAGGTTGGCCTGGTCAGGTTGGCCCGCAACTGGGGCGCCACGTGAAAGGCACCGGTTCCGCGGAAACACAGGCTCGGCGCATGATGCGCTTGTATCCCGCAGCGTGGCGCCGGCGCTACGAGGGAGAGTTCTTCGAACTGCTGGTCGCTGATTTCGCCGAACGTCCACACTGCCCGTCCCGGACTTTTGATGTCGTGCGCGGCGCAGTGGTGGCCCGATTGCACGGCGCCGGGCTTGTCGGGCCGGTGGCAGAGCCACAGCGCCAGGCGATGACCAGCCTCGCCGTGCTGGGGAGCGGCTTGGCGCTGTTCCTGACGTTCGGCGTTTCGATGTGGGCCCAACTCTCCATCGGGTGGCAATGGTCAGCTCCGAGTACCTCGGCGACCACCATGGCCATGATCGCGATGTCGGCCTGCGTCGTTTGTTTCGCCGCCCTCGGCGTCGCGGCTGCGGTGCCGATCGCCGCTGCAATTCTGCGCGCTCTCGGCGGCGACAGGGCGCGCACGCTGTGGCGTCCGCTGCTGTTGACCGCGAGTGGCGCACTGGTGCTGTTTGTGGGGACCCGACATTTTGCCAACGGTTGGCCCGGTACCGGTGGCCACCCGTGGGCTCACCAAGGCCTGGTTCCCGGCGGGGTTGCGGCATTCGCGTGGGCTTCGACGTTGTCCGTGACTTCGTACTGGGCCCATCCCTCTGCGCTCTCGGCATTCCCACTGCCCGAGGTGGTCTGGATGTTCGTCAGCCCGTTCGCGCTCTGCGCCTCGGTAGTCGGCATGGTCAAGATAGTTCGGCGCATTGACCTTTCCCCACGTGCGTTGCGATTCGAAATTCTGGTGGGCAGCATCGCATCGCTGGTGATGGAGGCGTTTCTCGGCGCGGCCTGTTGGTGGGTCCTTCGTGGTGAACCCGGGCCGAAGGGGCTGTTCCGGACCGGGTCGATCGACGTCGCGGCCTTGCTCTTCATGGCAGCGGCCGTCGTGCTCGCCCTGCGAACCACCCATCGGGCTCGGCACGCCGGTCTTCTTCTCCGCGTCTCCTGAGTGAGGTAGGCGGACACCAGGCCGTCTCCGCCTCAGGCTGGATGAGGCTGGTTGTAGCCTGAGAAGGTGCCGATTGAAGCAGTGGCCTCCACTCCCGCTCCCGGAACGCCACGCATGGTCGTCATCCGTGCCTTTGCGGACATCAAAGTCGTCATTGGGATACTCCATGCCGACCATCCCGTGCTCGTCGTCCTACGGACGTCCGAAGAAGACGAGAGGCGAGTGCTCGACCTTCTCTCCGGGTGGGCCCTGGGGTCGGGTGGCGATGTGGACAGAATCGGATCGAGCACTGTGCTCGCCCGTCCGGCGGACTGCCCTCCGGTGCACCTCGGAAGAAGTGGGATCGCATCAGCAGTCGAAGAGGTTTTTGCCGGTGATGGGCCACGGCCGCTGGGCCGGGTCGAGGAGGAGCGACTCCTTCCACAGGCGGTCAGGGGTTCGGTCAGTGCGCAGAGAAGGATCGTCGACTCCTACGCAGAGTTGGCAACACTGTTTGCCCTGAAGATAAGGCCCAGATCAGTTTCCGAGGCAATGGCGGTAAGGATCGCCCAAGAAGAGTTGGATCGCCTTGTCAGGTTCCCGTCGAGGGGACCGCTCTTGGTGTCACTCGTCGAGGGGATCATCAAGAACCTGGTCCGCTGAGCGGTACACCGGCCATGCGATTGAAATTAACGGGTCCGCTCGTCTGCTTCTCGGCCGCCATGCTGACACTTTCTGCGTGCACTACATCACCTCATGCCATCGGCGGAAAGGTGAACCGGCAACCTGTAACGACGACGACAACAACAACGACGACGCTGCCAGTGGCGGGGGCGGTAGCGGCATCGATCAGATGCCAGCCGTCCGACCTCAAGCTCGGGGTCGGCCCACCGGTGTCCGAAAGGACCGAGCAGCATTCGGCAATGTTGACGGTCACCAACGTCGGTCATGTGGCGTGCTACCTCTTCGGCTACCCCGGCATCTCGCTCTACGATGCGCAGGGAGTCTTGCTGCCACTTTCGTATGCGTGGAGGGGAGACCAGATGGTCACCACTTCACCCCCGCGGCAGGTGAACCTCGCCGTGGGTGCGACAGGGTTCGTCCTCATCAACAAGAACGTCTGCGTCGGGTCCTCGGTGGCCGACGCCGCGACGCTCCGCTTCATCCCACCCGATGACACCGGCGCCTTAGTGTTTGACAACCCTCCGGGAGGCCTCGCCTCGTGCGAGCCCGGGGACGTCGGTATGACGCTCGATATCTCGCCGATCGAGCCAACAGAGACGGCGGCATTCGCACAGATAACCGTTCCCTAGTTCCGCCGTAATTCCGGGCGACTTCTGTGATCTGCCAAGATCGTCTGTCGTGACCACCACCGCCAGGAGGTTTCAGTGATCCCCGGGCGCACCGTCGTGGTCACGGGCGCCGCCGGAGGAATCGGGGCAGCCATCGCCCGGACCTTCGCTGCCCTGGGCGACTCCCTCGTTCTGATCGACCGGCGCCCCATCGAGGAGAAGGTGCGGCGCGAGTTGGCCGATGTCGCGGGTCACGATCGCATTCACTATGCCGAGGTCGACATTTCCAGGACAGCTGATGTTGCTGACTGTTTGCACGCGGCCACCGACAAGTTGGGCCCGGTGGACGTTCTCGTGAACAACGCCGGCATCGGTCCCGTGCGCAGACTTACCGACATGACCGAGGACGAATGGGACGAGATGATGGCGGTCAACCTCAAGAGTGTTTTCAACACCTGCCGGGTCGTTGCCGCGCCCATGATCGAAATGAGGCGTGGCGTCATCATCAATATCGCTTCCGAACTCGGATTGGTCGGCCGGGCGGGCATGGTCCACTACTGCGCCTCCAAGGGTGGGGTGATCGCCTTCAGCAAGGCCCTGGCCCGGGAACTGGCACCGGAAGGGATCCACGTCAACTGCGTCGCCCCGGGGCCGGTTGAAACGCCGCTGCTCACTGCCCTTTCGGACGAGTACACGGAGGAGGGTCGGCGCGGAATACCGCTCGGTCGCTGGGGCCGTCCCGAGGACGTGGCGGCAACCGTGCGGTTCCTGGCCTCGGAAGAGGCTTCGTTCTACGCCGGATGGGTCTTCAGTCCCAACGGTGGGGTGGTGATGTGATTCGCCGCGAGTTCCGGTAGGCGCTCGACGAATCCGGCTCCCCTGCACGCACCCACGGCTTGGCCGTAGGGTTGCGGCCGTGACGCTACCTCTCGCTGGGATCAAAGTTCTCGACTTCTCTGAGCACGGCTTCGTGCCCTCCGGTGCGGCGGCGCTCGCCGACTGGGGTGCTGATGTGGTCAAGCTGGAACGGCCTGAAGGCGACCCGATGCGCGAGATCATCCGCCAAGGCCTCGTCGCCGACGTGGACGGGTATGACTACCTGTTTCAACTGGTGAACCGCAACAAACGTGGTGTCTCCGTCAACGTCTTGGATCCCGCTGGACGTGAAGTCTTCGAGCGCCTGGTGAAGTGGGCGGACGTGTACATCACCAATCAGTTACCCCGCGTCCGGCGCAAGTTGCATACCGAACCCGAGGACCTCTTCGCGCTGAACCCTCGCCTGGTGTTCGCCCGCGGGCACGGACAGGGACAGCGTGGTGACGGCGCCGAGCAGGGTGGTTTCGACGCGGTCTCGTTCTGGTCAAGGGGTGGGATCGGTCACATGCTCACCGACCCCAACGCGGCGTCGCTGCTCTCGCCGCGGCCTGCGTTCGGCGATGTACCCAGCGGGATGTTCCTCGCCGGTGGGATCTGTGCCGCACTCGTGCACGCCCAGCGAACCGGGGAGGGGGTTCTGGTCGACACCTCTCTGTTGAATGGTGCCAACTGGACCCTCAGCCCCGACCTTGCGTACGCGTCCATGACCGGAACCGAACCCCCCAGGCCTGTCGCCTCACCCGGGGCGAGATCTCCGCTCGGTTGGACGTATCGCACCGCTGACCGCCGGTGGCTCATGTTGATGATGCTCGACGAGGAGCGCTACTGGGGTCCCGCGTGCCGTGCCCTCAGCAGCGAGGAGCTCATTGAGAAGTACGCAGACGGGTCGGTACGGCGGAGCGCGTGGCCCGAGATATGCAATCAGTTCGCTGACACCATCGGGTCACTCACCCGTGACGACCTGATGGACCGGCTTACCCGGGAGAACTGCATCTTTTCCTTCGTCGCTTCTCCGCCGGAGGTGGTCGTCGACCCGGCGGTCACCGAGAACGGGTACCTGATGGTCCATCCGGATCATCCGTCGCTGCGGTTGGCGGCTGCCCCGGCGCAGTTCGACAACGAGTTGCCCTCCATCCGGCGCGCCGGTCCCGACAAGGGGCAGCACACGCGAGAGGTTCTGGCTGAGATCGGTTACACCCCGGAGGAGATCGACGCCCTCGTTGCCTCCGATGCCGTTGTTGCCGGAAGCTGATTGCCCATCCCCGGGTCGATGCAGATTGCGGTGATCGGCGGGGGAGACGCTTCGGCGGAAGTACTGGGAGAGGCCGAGGCAGTCGGTCGGGCGTTGGCCTCCGCCGGGGTGACGCTGGTATGTGGTGGTCTCGGAGGGGTGATGGCCGCCGCTTGTCGAGGTGCGAAGGCGGGCGACGGCCACACGGTTGGCATCCTGCCGGGCTCAGACCGGGCCGCAGCCAACGAGTGGGTCGATGTGATCATTCCGACGGGCCTCGGGGAGGCGTGGAACCTTCTCGTGGTGAGGTCTGCCGCCGCAGTGATAGCCCTCGACGGTGAATACGGCACCCTCTCCGAAATCGCGTTGTCCCTTTGGGCGGGGATCCCCGTGATCGGCCTGGGGACGTGGTCCCTCGTTCGTCCCGGCGGTGAAAATGACGGGGGAATCGTTCCCGTGGCGACGCCTCAGGAGGCGGTCGCCACGGCGATCGGCCTCGCCTCCGCCGCTGTCGAATGACATCTCGGTCCGGATGACATCCGCGTGACCGCCGAATGGTTTCTGTGTGAACGGGAACGATGCGGGCGGACCCGCCGGGTTCGCTCGTGTGTGGGGTCGGCGCAGTTCAACCACCTGAAGCAGTGTTGCGGCAACGCGGGTTTCAGGTATTCCGTGCCCTCTGGTATGCACGGTTTTCCGGTGGTGCGCTGCGTTACATTGCGTCGGATGTGGGTCACTCTCGCGGCTGACGACTCGTCCGCGTGGATATCACCGCAAAGTGTTCCCCGGCACCGAGCTCGCTCTCGAGGAAACTGAGAGGTCCTCGTGGCCGTGGCCCTCGACGTGGTCGACGACGCGGCTCTCCAGGTCGAGGCGGTCCCGCCCGCCGCCTGCACCCGGCGAGGCAACCGGACACCTCGGGTCGTCATCGCAGTCGGGCTCCTGATTGTCCTGGGCGTGCTGGTCTTCGTCCTCGGGAACGAGTGTCAGGCCACCACCCAGTTCGACCTGGCCCATGATGCTCTTGTCCAGACGAACGGCCGTATTGTCGTCATGGGAATCGAGCTCGCAGGAGCTCGTCGGGATCTCCAAATTCTCAAGGTACAGATCAGCTCGTCCGAGACGACGCTCTCTTCCGACTCGGCGACGTTGCAAAGTGTGCGCACCGCCCTCGTGCAGGCCCAGCAGGACGCCTCGGACAAGTCCAGCTATATCGCGAATCTCGAGACGTGTCAGGGCGGCGTGCAGCAAGCACTGAATGCACTCTCGGTGGGTGATGAGAACCACGCGGTCTCGGCGTTGAACGAAGTCTCCGCCGCCTGCCAGAGCGTCACGGGCTCTGGTGGGTAAGCGGGCGCGCCCGCAGTGGTTGCGCATTCTCGTCGTGCTGGCAACGGTCGCGGTCGTGGCTGCTGCCGTCGTGACCGATCTGCACGCGCACGCTCGCACCCGCAGCGAGCACAATGCGCTGGAGTCGGCGCGGACCACGCTGGCCGACACCATGTCGGCGCTTGCGACGAAGATGCAGACGCAACGCGTGGATTCGACGCATCAGCAAACCCTGCAGGACTCCGTGTCCGTGGCGCTCCGGTTTCTGGAGGCGGCCCAGCAGTCGCTCAATCAGTCGAATGTCTCGACTTACCTCGAGGGCCTCGACATCGGGCAATTGCAGACGTGCCTGACGGGTGTCCAGAAGGCGTACGGGCAGATTGCTGCGCATGACAATGACCAAGCAGCTTCAGACCTCTCCGGTGTTTCCGCGGCCTGTCTCTCCGTCGCCGGCAGTAACAGCGACGGCCTGGTCTACCCCTTCGACTTTCCGGATCCTTTCGTCCTCCGGGTGGGTGGTGACTACTTCGCGTACGGGACCAACTCGGTGGGTGGGAACATCCAGATCATCGAGTCGACCGACCTGCTGCATTGGAACGCGTTGGGGAACGCGCTGGTCAGCCTGCCCAAATGGGCGGTTGCGGGCGCCACGTGGGCCCCTGCAGTCGTGCAGTTGGGGCGCACCTACGTGCTGTACTACTCGGCGGTCGTGGGCGGGTCGGGTGGTGGCGAAATGTGCATTTCTGCCGCCACCTCGACGCAGCCCCAGGGTCCCTTCACTGACACCTCGGCCGCCCCGGTCGTCTGCCAGCCTTCGTTGGGTGGCTCCATCGACCCCTCGGCCTTCGTCGATGCGAACGGGACCCCCTATCTCCAATGGAAGACGAACGGTACCAACGATCAGCAGGCGCGCCTCTGGTCCGAACAACTCGCTCCGTCGGGGACAGCCGTGATCGGCAGCGGCCCGAGCGCGTTGCTGACGGCCGATCTGGGCTGGGAGAGAGGAGTGATCGAGGCACCCGATCTCGTGCTGACGTCGGGGCGGTACCTGCTCTTCTATTCGGGAAACAATTGGGACACGGCGAACTATGCGGTCGGCGTCGCGAGCTGCAGCGGTCCCCTCGGGCCCTGCACCGAACCCTGGACACAGCCCATCCTTTCCGGCGATGCGAACGAAGTCGGTCCGGGTGGTGAGTCGGTCTTCTTCGACGCCTCAAGGTCTGCGTGGATCGCTTTTCACGCCTGGCTTCCGACCGGGGTGGGGTACCCGCACTCCCGGGAGCTGTACATGCGCAAGCTGAACCTCTCCGGAGCCGAGCCCGTGGTCGAACCGTCGTCCTGACGTTGCGAGGTACGCATCCCGAGAGAGGGCAGGCGACGACGGGGGAGCGGGGGAACCCCCGTCGTCGCCTGGATACACGGGGAGGGAGGCTGCCCCGGCGTGCTCACCTTACGGAGTCGAGATGAACGGCTCGCGAAGCTGGTGTAACGGTGACGCGACTCGTAGATGAATCTTGGGTTACTACGGGCGGCCGCGCGTGTCCCGTGGCCGGGGCACCACGCGGGGCGAGGGGGATCCACAATGACCGCTCCCGGCATTTCCTCGTAGGAGTTGCGCCCGTTGCTGCTCACGTGCGCGGTGGGTGTGCCCTCGGGAGAGAAGAGCCGAAGCTCGTGGCCGCCGGAAGGGTCCGGCTGCCATCCTGTCGGGACGACGGTGGTCGTCTGCGGCCGTTTCGGCATGGCGATGAGTTTGCCCTAGCCCGAATGACACGACCGTGACCGCGCCATGAAATCTCTGTGACGCCGCGTCTTTTTCAGACAGCCACCGCGGTGGCACCCACACGGTGCCCCCGCCGCTCGAGCTCGGGCATCACGTGCTCGGCCAGCAGCTCTATCGAATGCATGACGGTCTCGTGGGGCAGCATCCCGAACTGCATGTAGCAGAGCAACTGATCCACGCCGGCTTCGGCATAGCGGATCATCTTTTCCAGGCACATTTCGGGCGTTCCGATGATGATCATGTCCTGCTCCTGGTAGCGCTGGACATCGGTCTCGCTGTTTGCGGAAAGGTGCAGAAGGGGAAACGCACGGTCCTGGGCCTCTTTGGTGAGGTTGGGGAGCTCCCACTCGATGGTGAATTCGGCCAGGTTGCGATACCACCATTCGACCGAGTCCCAGAGGCCGTAGGACTGGGCCGCCTGGTCCAGATCGTCGCAGCAGTGGACCAGCGTGTAGGCCCCGACCGCGGTCGTTCCTGACGTGGGTGAGCGGTTCGGACTGGGCCTGGGCCGCGTGGTAGCTGGCGATCACCTCGGCCATCTGTTCGACGGTCCGGCTCAGCGAGAGCGAGAGCAGGCCGAGCCCGTAGCGACCGGCGCTGACCGCGCTGCTGTCGCTGGTGGCCGCCTGCCACACCGGTGGATGCGGATCTTGAAAGGGCTTGGGCGTCTGCATGCGCAGCGGAAACTCGAAATTCGGGCTGCTGTAGGAGTACCTCTCCTCGGTCCCACATGCGCCACGACGATCTCGATCGCTTCCTTCCACTGCTCGCGGGAGCGGTCGTCGATAGGGACGCCGAACGCCGTCTGCTCCATCGGGGTGGAGCGGCCGGTCCCCCACTCGACCGCGGCCGTGGCTCAAGATGTCGACGGTGGCCACCTTCTCGGCCACCCGGGCCGGATGGATGAACCCGAATGGCATCAGCGTCACCCCGAACCCCAACCTGATCTGGCTGGTCGAGAGGGCCAGGCCCCCGAGCACGACCTCGGAGGAGGGGCAGGCCGAGCGGCCGTCGCGGAAGTGGTGCTCGACCACCCAGGCGGTGTTGAAGCCCAGCCGGTCGGCCAGCTGGATCTGCTCGATGGCCTCGTCGTAGGCCTCCTGCTCCGCTCGCGCTGCCCGTAGGGATGGGGAAGATCCCACGGCCGAACCTTCGGTTGGATCTCGTAGAGCAGATCGAGCTTCACGGTGGTCCCCCATTCAGGTGCTGCAGCCCAGACGACGTCGGAAAGCTAGTCCGTCCCGGGTTGAAGGTCTGCGACGAATGCCGCGAGCAGGCGTAAGGCGGTCGCTGATTGCGGCAAATCCGGCCAGATGGTCGGCCACACGTGTTGCATGCCGGCAACGGAGTGGAGGGCCACGGTGGAACCGGCTCGGGCCAGGGCGTGCGCGAGGGCCAGGGCATCATCGAGGAGGACCTCTTCGGATCCGACGAACAGGATGGTCGGCGGAAATCCGTGCAGATCGGCCAGCACCGGCGAGGCCAGCGGATCGCGTGGGTCCCAGCCCTGGAGGTAGAGATCCGACGCCGCTCTCGCGCTCGCAGCCGAGAAGAGCATGTCGGACTGGGGCGCGTGCGTCGTACGAGCCGGCGCTCACCGTGAGATCGAGCCAGGGCGAGAACAGGGCGACGCCGCAGGGGAGAGGCAGGTCAACGGCCAGGGCGGCGACGACAAGGCTCGCGGCCAGACCACCACCGGCGGAGTCTCCGCCGACCAGGGTCGGCAGCGCAGAGGACTCGGCGCGGACGGCATCGTAGACGCCGACGGCGTCGTGCAGTCCGGCTGGGAACGGGTGCTCGGGCGCCAGGGCGTAATCGACGAGGACGACGCGCAGACGCGCGGCATCGGCCATCCGGGTGCCGAAGGCGGCCGATCCGGCAGCCGAACCGAGCCGGAAGCCGCCTCCGTGGAAGTGCACCAACGTTGCCAGGGGCTCCGCAGGTTGGCACACGACGCAGAGAACGCCGCCCAGGGTCTCGGTCGTCACCTCGACCGTTGCCGTCGAGGTCGGGGTCGGCCGAGGGATGGAGGCCCGCTGGTCGCGCAGCTCGGCCGGTGTCGCCACGGTGGACTCCCGTCGCGGTGGCACGCGCCACGCCTCCAGGTCCCCCGTGTGCGCCACGTCGTTTACATTAGGACGCAGGGGCGGGGACGTCGGAGCGAAAACGGGGAGGAAATCCGATGGAGGCACAGGAGACTGTGGAGGCACAGGAGACAGCGACCGGGGCCACCGAGGATGACGGGGGGGTGCGACCGTTCTTCTATTCGATCGCAGATCTGCCGGCAGCCTCAATCGCGCAGATGCTCGATCAGACCGATTCGAGCGAAGAGGACAAGCAGGCGATGTATGACATCTTCGGGCGCGATCTCATGACCAAGGTGATTCTCCAGTCCCCCAACCTCTCGGTTTTCCACGAGGAAGCGAAACCGGGGGAACAGGTCAAGCCCCACCGGCACGGCACGCACCAGATCACCTACGTCCTGCGCGGCTCACTGCACTACGGGAACCGGGTGACCGGCGTCGGTATGGGCTACTACAGCCCGGATCGGCTCTATGCCTGGACCGCGGGTGACGAGGGTGCGGAATGGATCGAGATCCATGCGGGAGCGCCGCAGGCGTACGCCCACTGAGTGCGGCCCTCCTACAGACGGGATCCGAGGGTCGAGCCCGCGTAGATCGCCAGCAGCGGGCCCCGGCCGACGTCGGCGGCGATCTGGTGCAGGTAACCAGTGAGGACTCCGGCTGACTGATTGCTCGCCTGGCGCAGACGGTGCGCCTCCGCCTTGTCCCGTGCCGTGAGTGATGCCTTGCGTTGCGCCGGCGTAATACTCGGCGTGCCGGCCGGAAGTGTGCTGCGAACGGCCGAGAGTGCGACCACTTGGGATGTCGGATCGTCGACCGGGGGGAGCGTCCCGGTGAGCTCCTGCCAGCGCAGGAACAGGAAGCCCTGGGTGTAGCCCTCCGTGTCGATCCAGTTCGGCACGCCGGGGTCCGTGGGCGAGACGACGAACCAGTAACGACCGTCGCTCGAGAGTTGCGCCTGGGTCGCGTTCAGGCTGCTCTGGTACGTGGCATACGGCAGCGACTGGGCGAACGCATCCGCCGCTTCGAACCCTTGGTACGCCGCATCGGACTTGCCGACGCTCACGACGAGTGCCTGGCCCGGAGTGAGGTCGAAGTGGGAGAGCGAGGAGAGCTGCCCGGCCAGACCGCCCTGCGTCGGAGAGGGTGTCCGCACCTGGTTGGCCGGCAACGAGGAGAGCAACGAGCCCCAGAGGGTCGTCCAGTAGGAAGCTTGTTGCGTGACCGCGCTGGTGGCGGCGTCGATGGCGCTGATCAACTGCTGGTTGGTGAGTTTGGCCGGGGGCGACCCGGTTTGCCCCACGGTTTGTATGCGCAACTGGTCGCCGACGGCATCGGGCCAATCGTTGAACGCTTCGCGCACCGAGATGAGGGTGGTCTGGGGAACGGTCGGCAACCAGTTGACCGTAGTGCCCGCGGGTCGCGTCCCACCGACAGTGATGGTGTACGTGCCGTTGCCGCTCACGACGATCTGATTCTTCAGCAACGTTGCGGTGGGATCACCCGTTGAACCGGCACCGGGAAACCCGCTGATGGCCTGCACGCTCAGGTCGTCCGAGTTGCCGCGCCTTCCGGTGATCCGGTACTGGTCGGAGCCGTTGACGATGGCGATGTAACTGATGTTGTCCGGGTCGTAGATTCCAGAGCGGACGGGAGGATTGGAACCAGGAACGGAGAAGGGATCAGGATCGCGGTAGAAGACCGGGTGGTCGGGATCGACGGCCAACAGCTGCGTATCGAGGTTGAGCTGCGCCAACTGCCGGACGAAGTCCACCGCGTCGGTCGTGTCCCGGGGCGATGCCGGGTTGACGTACTGATACTGCTTGGCCTTTGCGGTGGCCTGGGCTACGGCGGATTCGAATGCCTTGAAGTGGCCCTCGACCGACGTCGGGGTCCCGGCTGCGCTGGCGCTTTGCCCGAGTGCGGCCAGGACTGGGAACACGAGTGTCATCGCGGCCACTGCCGCGAAGACAGATCCGATCCTTCGCATGTCGTCCCCCTCGGAGCGCGCCTGCCAACCCGGGTGTCAGACACTACTCAAGATCGTCCCGGGCGGGCGCCCCGCACCGCTGCCACCAGGGGTACCACGGGGAGATGGAGGCCGGGTCGTTTTAGCCTGCGACGATCGGGTACGTCTGTCCATGTGACACGGCGATGACGTTCGACCCGGGTGATTCACCGGCTCCGGCCCCGGGGGACGAGGTGCCGTCGTCCAATGGCGTCCTGATTCTGCCGCCGAGCGTGGAGCGGGAACTCGACCAATCGGATGAGTCCCTGGGAACGCTCGGACGCCCTTTCGATCACCGCTCTCCGTTCTTCATAGGTCTCTCGGGCGCTTTCGGTGTCGCCGTGACCTACTTCCTCGTGCGCGGCCTGGCGGATATTTCGAGTGTCCTCATCATCATCGGCCTGGCCCTCTTCATCGCCATCGGGTTGAATCCGATCCTCGTCGTCCTGGTCCGTCGTGGCATCAGCCGCGGAGTGGCCGTCGGCATCGTGACCCTTGGCTTCGTGATCCTCATAGCGGCGTTCGTCCTCGCTGCGGTGGGGCCCCTGTCGCACGAGATACAGACGATCGTCAAGAATTACCCCCGTTACAAGTCCAACATCGCGCAGGGGAAGGGCTGGGCCGGCCAGCTGGCGGTGAAGTTGCACCTCACCAGTTATCTCAAGGGAAAGCAGAAGCTGAAGATCCCCTACGGCGGGATTCTCGGCGCGGGAAAGGTGCTCCTGTCGGTGGGGATAGCGACGATCAGTGTCGTTGCCCTCACCATCTACTTCCTGATCGCACTCCCGGGGGTGAAGCGGCTATGGCTTTCCCTCCTGCCGAAGAGCCGTCGTGTGCGAGCCGGTCTCCTCACCGACGAGGTGTTCGGCCGCGTCGGCGGGTTCATGCTCGGCAATCTCCTCACGTCGGTGATCTCCGGGATCGGCACCTACATCTGGTTGATGATCTTCGACGTCCCCTATGCCCTGCTGCTCTCCCTGGTCGTGGCCCTCTTCGACCTGATCCCCATGGTGGGATCGACCATTGCCGGCATCATCGTGTCGCTCGTGGCGCTGACCAAGGGTGTCCCGGTCGCCGTGGCGACCGTCGCGTTCTACGTCGTGTACCGGTATCTCGAGGACTACTTCGTGAATCCCCGCGTCATGAAGCACACGGTCAAGGTCACTCCGGGCCTCACGATCATCGCCACCCTGATCGGCGGCACCCTTTTGGGCCTCATCGGCGCACTGGTCGCGATCCCGGTCGCGGCCACCATCCACCTCCTCCTCGAAGAGGTCGCCGTTCCCCGCCAGAATCAGCGTTAGCGAAGACCGGTAACCCGGGCTTAACGGCGGAGGCGTTGGTGCGCCGCCCTGAGTCGCTCCTCCGGTCCGGCCGTTGTCGGATCCTTTCCCGACATCAGGTCGCTCCACGAGAGGATCGCCGCCGTGTCCCCGTCCAATGCGGGAGGCTTCATGTTGTGCGCGCCCACGGAAATGGCGCCCGTGGAGCCGTCGATCGAGAGAAGGTCACCCGCAGCCACGGTGGTGCCCCCGACGCGGAAGCTGTCCCCTTCGATCTCGATGGGCGCGCCGACCACGGCCGGAATGCCCCAACTCCGCGCCACGACTGCGGCGTGGCTGACCATGCCGCCCCGGGAAGTGAGCACGCCTTCGGCCACCTGCATGCCGCGCACGTCGGCCGGTGAGGTCTCGTCGCGGACCAATATGACCGGGACACCCGGCGCGGACGGCTCCAGCGCCTGATCGGTGCTGAAGACGGCGTGCCCCACGGCAGCGCCGGGGGAGGCACCCACGCCGAAGGCGAGTGGGCGGGTGTCGTCTTCGAATGCGGGCCGTTGGGCCTGGACCAGATCCTCGATGGTGATCCGGGCCACCGCCTCCTCCCGTGTGATGGACCATCCGGGCTGTGTGGCGAGACCCACGGCGACGCGGATGGCGCCCAATCCGGACGGCTTCGCCCGCCGTACCTGCAGGATCCACAGACGCGACGACTCGACCGTGAACTCCACCTCGCAGGCGTCGGCGAAATGCTCTTCCAGATGATCGAACGCCGCCAACAGCTGGTGGTGGACGTCGGGGAGTTGTTCGGCCAGGACGTCCAGGTCCAAGGGAGCATGCGTGCCGGCGACGACGTCCTCCCCCTGGGCCTGCCAGAGGAATTCGCCGCAGGGGACGCGTGCGCCCGTCGAGAGATCGCGGGTGAAAGCCACCCCGGTCCCCGAACGTTCGTCGAGGTTGCCGAAGACCATCGCTTGCACGTTGACCGCGGTGCCTTCATCATCATCGAGTCCCGCGTGCTGACGGAAGGCGAGGGCACGCGGCGAGTTCCACGAGGCGAAGACGGCGTGCACAGCCGCCACGAGCTGCTCCCGGGGATCATCGGGATACGCCTGTGCATCGTGTGCGAGAAGGGCGCGGCACGCCTCGCGCGAGGTCGCACGATCCCCGTCGGGGACCTGCTCGTCGCGTCGGAGGACGACCTTGCCGTACATGAGGAGGAACCGTCGGTAACAGTCCCAGGCGAAGTCTTCGTTGCCGGATCTGGCCACGAGCGCGTGACGGACCCGATCGTTGAGGCCCACGTTGAGCACGGTGTCCAACATGCCGGGCATGGAGTGGCGCGCGCCGGAGCGCACACTGACGAGCAAGGGATCAACGGGGTCGCCGAGGCGACGGCCGGCTGAGGCTTCCAACTCCTCCAGGGCCTCGTCGATCTGTCGGTCCAGATGGGCCGGCCATCCGCCGGAGAGGTAGGCCCGGCAGGCGTCGGTCGTGATCGTGAAGCCGGGCGGGACGGCCAAGCCGAGGACAGTCGTCATCTCGGCGAGGTTGGCGCCCTTTCCGCCGAGCCGATGGCGCAACGAGACCCCGGAGGCGCCGTGGTGGTGGTCGAAAGGAAAGACGAGACGCGCACGGCCCCGCCGAGCGATCACACCGAGCCTTCCGCAAGGCGGTCTATGCCGAGCGTGAGGATCAGGTCCTGGTGCAGTTCCATCCAGACGTCGTGATACGAACCGCACGATACGCCGGTAAAGGCGTCTGCATCACCGTGACGGAGACGGTCGTACGCGTCCCCGAGTCTCGGACGGTAGCCACCGAGCCGCGGGAGCGCGGTCGTCATGGCAGCCAGCAGATCGCCGGCCTTCTGATCGATCATTCCGAGTCCGTCGAGCACGCCGGTGTCATAGGCGACGTCATCGTGCTCGTTGGGCTTCCCCCGGCGGAGCTGCCACTTTCCGCACTGTTCCTTGAGGGCCACGTTGAGGGGAAGGAATTCGTCGTAGGCCTGGCGCACTTCTTCGATCCCCGGGTTGCGCGACGCCTCGTCGGCCAGTCGGTGTTTGTGGCGGGCCGCGCCGTCCGGCGTCAGCTGCCAGAGCTGATGCCGGGTCCGAAGGACCGCTTCGCCGGCATGCTCCAACAGAGCCAGCTGTCGTTCGAGCGCCTCTTGCTCCATGGATGTCAAGGCCATCAGCTCGGAGACTGTCGCGACTTGCTTCACGCTGAGCGCGTGCACCACAAGGTAGGCGTCCGGGTCGAGGTCCTCCTGACCTGGCACGGGCGGGAGGACTTTGCGCGGGCCCGAGGGCAAGCTCGTCATGGCACAGCCCAGGCTACTTTCTCGGCGCCAGGGGCCGTCGAGGGGAATGACGGATACCATCACCGGATGGCTGATGAGCGGGGGCATGTGTCGGCCATGGACGATTACGCCGTCCACCAGGCGCCCGAACTGCTGGCCACAGTGGCGACGACGGATCCGAACTTCTTCGAGCGGTTCTACTTCAACTTCTACTCCCACAGCGACGACCTGCTCATGATCGTCGGGCTCGGGCAGTACCCGAACCGGGGGCTCATCGATGCCTACGCCATCGCGGTGCGCCACGGGGTGCAGCATTCGCTGCGGAGTTCCGTTGTCTTCGATGGCGACCGCGGCGTCACGCGTGCCGGCCCGCTCGGCATCGAAATCCTCTCGGGGACCCGGTCGGTCAACGTCCGGGCCGACGAACACGAAGGGTCGCCGATCGGATTCGACCTCACCTGGGAGGCGGACATCGCGCCCTACCTCGAGCAGCGCACGAAGGCCAAGGTGGGGCCGCGCACGACCGACGACGGCCAGCGCTTCGTGCAGACCGGTCGTTGGGCGGGCAGCCTGCGGCTGGGTGGCGAGCAGTTCTCGATCACGCCGGACCGCTACTGGGGGGCGCGTGACCGCAGCTGGGGTCTGCGCCGGTTGGCCGACAGCGTGCCGCTCGTGCCCTTCCCCCGTGCTTCCTTCACATCGTTCTTCACCTGGGCCCCGATGCAGTTCGACGAGTACACGGTCCTCTACGCCGCCTTCGAAGATGCGAAGGGCGTGCCCGAACGTCGCGCCGCGTATCTGGTCGCACGTCTCCCGGGCGACGACGTGGTGGACCTCGGCCCGACCGATCATCAGCTCGTTTTCGTTCCGGGCTCGCGACGACTGGCCGGAGGGAGGATTTCGTTCGGGTCGCAACAACCCGCGATCGAGATCGAAGCCCTCACCCGCCTCTGCCTCGACAAAGGGAGCGGGTACGGGCAGTCGGAGTCCTGGCAACACGGCTCCTACGTCGGCGACAACCGTGTGGAGTTCGCAAGTACGGCGCAAACGGAGCTGTTCCCGACCAGCCGGATCGATGCCTGCCTCTGCCGGTTTCACCGGGGCGGGGATGTCGGGTACGGCGTGTTCGACACGACGATCGTCGGCGACCACGTGAAGTATCCCCTCGACTCGGCCGGCGCCGGGCGGCCCCGTGTGACCGTCCTCGGTGTCGGCATACCCGTCGCCGAGGGTGCGGCCGTCTCGGGCAACCTCATCGTGCTCGAAGAACCGTCCGACGTCCTCGCCCTGTTGGACGACATGGACGAGCGCGCGCTCGTGGCCGTCATCAGCGATGCCGGTGCCACGTTCCTGGGCCCCGTCCAGGCCGACCTGGCGGGCTTGGTCTGTCTTTCGGGAGACCTCGGGAGTCACCTCGCTATCGTCAGCCGTGAACTCGGGACACCGGCCCTGGTGGGTTTCGAGATCACCGAGGGCCAGGAGTTGCGCGAAGGCACGCTGGTCGAGCTGGACCCCGGGAGCGGTCAACTCCGCGCCCTGGAGTTGTGAGGTCATGAGCCGCACACATGCTCAGTACGGCGGACATCGACGAGTGGCGACACAACATCGTCACCCGTATCTCGGGCTATCAGGCCGGGACGCGCACGATGTTCACCTCGCCGCTCATCCCGATGGAGTACCTCGCCATCCAGGGCCTCGAGGTATGGGACCGATGGCCCGCCATCGTGGACCGCATCACGGCCGAGTGTTCGCCCGAAAGCATCGGCGCCAGCCTGCGCCGGCCCGGCCTGGGTGTGAACTCGACGCACTTCTTCTGCCTGGCCTGCCTGCCGCCGGGTGGGCACGACGGTTGGCTACGCCATGGTGTGGCGTATCCCGACGCGGCCGAGCGGTTCTACCACCATGCACGAGTTCTGGCACGGTGCGACGTGCAGTTGGCGGGCCGATGGGTTCTCCACGGCCTGGGCGGCCGGCAACGTCGTCCAGCCGTACCCCCGGGAATGCATCGCCGGGTTGGCGGCGACGGCCGTGGGCGTGTCGCCGGCCGAGGTCACGCAGTTGCGTCGCTCGATGGGCGCACTCATGCAATTCCTCTTCCTCAATTTCATGGAGTGCCGTGTGGGGATCGGAGAGACGGGCCCCTATGCCCTCCCCCGGGACCGGGTCATGCTGGTGCGCGAATTCGCCTATCTGGGCCAGAGCTTCCTGCCGTGGAGTGCGGTGGCACAGCAAGCTCCCTTCCAGAGCGTGGTGGCGGCATTGGTGTTCCGCCCCGGCGTGCGCATCGAGGTCGGCGATACCGCCACCAGCGTGTGCATCCCGGCCGATCCCATGGTCGACCTCGAGGCCGTGGGCTTGTTCGCCAGTGACGACGGGGTCTTGACGCCGATCGGATTCGAGGAGTTGGAGATGGCGGCCGGCGCGGCGAGAAGCGCCCATCGAAGCCTCTACCGCCAGGTCGCGGCCTGGACCTGGGAAGAGAAAATGGCCGCCGGCGCTTTCTCCTATTTCACGACGCTGCGTCCGTTTGCCGTGCTGGCAGGAGTGGACAGCGAAGTGGATTGGACCGTTCCCCGGGCGGCAGCCGACATTATGGAGTCGATGAAGCCGACGACAAACCCGTCCCGGCGGCTGCGTCAAGGCTAGGGCTCGGGTCGCCAAACACGGCGAAAGAGGGGGCAGCAATGGCGACGACGTACCCGTTGAATCTCGAGGTGACCAGTCCCGCAGAAATCCCCCGCTGGCGTCCGCTGTTGAACTGGCTCCTCGTCATCCCACCGATGGTGGTGTTCTTCGTCTTCTTCATCGGTGTGGAGATCCTGTCCATCGTCAGTTGGTTCGTCATCCTCTTCACGGGGCAGATGCCCGAGAACTGGGGTGCCTTCATGGTCAAGGTGTTCCGCTACCAATGGCGGATGTACGCCTATCTCTACGGCTGGACCGAGCAGTACCCGGGGTTCGAATTGCCTGTCGGGCTACGCCGATCCCGGCGGGTACCCCGCCGTGTTGAGCAGCGTCCCGGACGCAACCCGCAACCGGCTGACCGTGGCGCTTCGCCTGATCTGGGTCATTCCCGCCTACGTGGTGGTCTACTTCGTCGGAATTGCGGCTTCCGTGGTCTTGTTCCTGGCGTGGTTCATCGTGCTCTTCACGGGAAAATGGCCCGAGGGCATGCGGGAGTTCTGCATCGGCTACTACCGGTGGAGCATTCGTGTCGATGGCCTACGCCGTCTTGCTCACCGACGTGTACCCGCCCTTCCGCCTCGAAGCCTGAGCATCCCCGCCGGCGTTGACCGGTGGGGCGCTTCCGATCAGACCTCTGTGAGCCTCGGCACGACCTTTTCGCCGAGCTCGGCCACCCACGCCGCCGGGTCCGGACCAGGTGGCATCACCTCGACCAGTGTGACGCCGAGCTTGGCGTAGTCCTCCATCAGCGAGAGGAACGCGTCGACGTCGTCCAGGGGGTTCGGCCCGAGGACCGTCTTCTGGATACTGTCGAGATCGCGACCCTCCGCCTCGCAGTGCCGGGCGAGCACGTCCAACTTGTGCGCCACGACTGAAGCGTCGGCGGCGAAGAGGTTGCACGCATCGGCGTAGCGGGCCACAAGCTTGAGCGTCTTCTGCTCGCCGCTGCCACCGATGAGTATTTTCGGCGCCGGCTCCTGGAGCGGCCGGGGCGAACAGATGGTCTCGGCCAGCTGGTAGTACCTGCCCTCGTACGGGCCGTCGTCATCGCTCCACATCTGATGGCAGATCTGGAGCGCTTCCTCCAACCGCTCGAAACGCTCGCTGAGCGGTGGGAACGGCACGCCGAGCCCCAGGTGCTCGCGCTCGTACCAGGCGGCGCCGATGCCCAGTTGCGCCCGCCCGCCGGAGACGATGTCGAGGGTCGTCACGATTTTGGCCAACAGTCCGGGGTGGCGGTAGGTCACGCCTGTCACCAGCAGGGCGAGCGTCATGCGCTGGGTCCTTCCGGCCAGGAAGCCGAGCGCGGTATAGCCCTCGAGCATGGGGTCCTGCGAGGTGGCGAATGCCTCCATCTGAAACCAGTGGTCCATCAGGGTGAAGACCGAGCACCCCCCTTCCTCCGCCGCCTGTGCGGTGGCGGCGAGGGTGGGCCCCATGGCCTGGGGACCGCCGGGGAGCGTGAAGTTGGCGTAGTGAATACCGAGTTCCATGGATCGCACCTTACGTTGAGCATCGCAATGACCGGGTCACGTGCCGTCCCCTCGTTACGATTGCGGTATGCCGGCGTTGGATGATCCCGCTGCACCGGCTGCACCGGCTGCACCCGCCACCCCGGCGACGACGGGGCCCGACGGGGCGCCGCAATCGAGGGTCTCGAGGCGGCGCGCCAAACGGCGCCGCCTGCACTATCGACTCGCCGGTGCGGTGGGCGCGGTCCTTGTCCTCTCTGTGGCCGGCGTGGTGATCCTCAGCCGCCCGGCGGCCAGTCCCACCCGCCGTGCCGATCAGTCCACGAAGGGAGAGACGAAGGCCACGTCCACCAGCTCGACCGTCGTCACCGTCACCCACCACGCGACGCCCGGTGACGGCGATCTCTTCACGCAACCGTCGGTGGCGTCGTATCTCGCAGCCAACGGCGCAGAGGATGTCACCGCGGCCGTGTACGACGACGTCACGGGTCGCACCTCGCTGTACCGCCCGGGCACGGCCGAGGTGACGGCCAGCATCATGAAGGTGGACATACTGGCGACCCTGTTGGCGCAGAGCCAGGCTGATGGGCAGGCACTCACGCCAGCGGATCAGGCGTTGAGCCAGAGCATGATCGAACAGAGCAACAATGACGACGCGCAGGACCTGTGGGACAGCGAGGGCGGCGCCGCGGCGGTCCAGAGTTTCAACACCACGGCGGGACTGACCCAGACCACACCGGACGCGGCGGGATATTGGGGGTTGTCGACGACGACGGCGGCCGACCAGGTGCAGCTCGTGCGCACTGTGGCCTACCCCAATGCCGTCCTTTCGACAGCGTCGCAGGGTTACGAGCTCGGCCTCATGTCGCATGTCGAGTCCGACCAGGACTGGGGGGTCTCCTCGGGCCCGGGCGCGGACGCGACGGTCGCCCTCAAGAACGGATGGCTTCCCCTCGACAGCGGTGGCTGGCAGGTGAACAGCATCGGCTACGTCAACGGCGACGGTCGCAACTATGTGATCGCGGTCATGACGGACGGTGCCACGGAAGCCAGTGGGATCAACACCATCGAGGGTTTGTCCGGGCTCGTCTGGCAGGAGCTGGCGCCGACCGCGTGAGGTTCGCCCCGGCGGGGCGGCTCAACCCCGTCGCGAGCCGACGCCGGGGGTCAGGGATGCCTTCCTCGTCGCCGGTGTGCCTCTTGAGGTCGCGCTGTCCTTCTTCGACCCTCTTCATGGTTTCCTCCGAAGCCTCCTCCAGCATGATGAGCCCACTGCGAGCTTCAGGGAGGGCCCGGAGCAACTCGTCGAGTTTGCGTTGTGTGGCGGCCTGTTCGCGACTCTGGGTGTGCTGAATGACGAAGACCATCGCCAAGGTCACGGCCGAGGTACCCGATTCGAACGCGATGATCCACCCATTGGGAAAACCGAGACTCACCCCCACGACGAAGGCGGAGATCAGCACGACGCCCACTGCCGACGGCTGCACGCAGGAAGCGAGCTGTAGTGGTCGACGCGGTAGAGCCAACGACTTCCCACCGTGCGTTGCTCGACGCGCGGCAGGACGCGGTAGCGGCGTCGCCAGCCTGAGCGAACTGCTGTTTCGTCTGTCATGGGACGGTCCTCCGCGAGCCGGGCGGGTGCTTCGTGCCGATCGTTTCCCGGAGAAACGCCATTTTCTGCCCGGAATTGGCATTCGGATGTCGACCTGAGCGATCGGACGGTGACCCGGTATGAGGGGTATACCCGCAGCACGCCGATCCCAACCGGGCAGCGACCCTCCTCTCCGGTGCCCGCCTCGCCATGACCTTCGGTGCCGGTGTGACCATTCCCTCCGGTTCCGGGGGCTGAACCACCACGCGAAAGGCGCTTGACACGGGCGTTGATCTCTGCTCCCATGTGACACCACATTTGTCACATCGAGCGGCGTGGAGCTGCGCCGGCCGGGAGACGATCCATGACGACTCCGGAGGCAACGGTGAGCAGTTCGGTCCACGACAATGATGTGGCGCAACTGCATGCTCTCGGGTACGCGCAGGAGCTGCGGCGGAGGATGGGAGGTTTCTCCAACTTCGCCGTGTCGTTCACCATCATCTCGGTCCTGTCCGGTTGCCTGACGCTCTACTACTTCGGCATGACCTACGGCGGCCCGGTGGACATCGTCTGGGGCTGGGTCATCGTCGGGGTCATGACGACCATCGTGGGCCTCGGCATGGCCGAGATCGCATCGGCCTACCCGACGGCCGGCGGGCTGTATTACTGGTCGGCCAAACTGTCGAAGAACAACCCTGGTGCATGGAGTTGGTTCACCGGATGGTTCAACCTGCTGGGCCAGGTCGCCGTCACCGCCGGCATCGACTACGGCTTTGCCACCTTTTTCACCGTGTTCTTGAACCTGACCACGGGCTACAAGGACACAGCCGGTTACGTCCTGATCATCTACGCCGGCATCCTCATCGTGCACGGCATCCTCAATACCTTCGGTGTCCGCATCGTTTCGTTCCTCTCCGACGTGAGCGCGTGGTGGCACGTGCTCGGCGTGCTCACCATCGCCGTGGTGCTCTTCTTCGTCCCGAGCCATCACGCCTCGGCCAGCTTCATCTTCACCAAATTCGAGAACAAGAGCACGCTCGGCGTGCCGATCTACGTGTTCATGCTCGGGCTGCTGATGGCGCAGTACACCTTCACCGGCTATGACGCCTCGGCCCACATGTCCGAGGAGACCCGCAACGCCGATCTGGCGGCGCCGAGAGGCATCGTGAGCTCCATCGTCGTCTCCCTCATCGCGGGGTGGATCCTGATCCTCGCCATCACCTCGGTGATCCCCACCCACCCGGCGGTCTATACGGCGACGGCCGCGGACACCGCGGCACCGGTGGCGATCTGGGAGACGCGCTCTCGCGCCTCGGCGCTGAGCTCCTCCTCCTCATTGCGGTCATTGCCCAGGCGTTCTGCGGCATGGCCTCGGTGACGGCGAACTCCCGCATGCTCTTCGCCTTCAGCCGGGACGGGGCCGTGCCCGGGCACAAGTACTGGCACCGCATCAACCCGCGCACGAGGACGCCCACCAACTCCATCTGGTTCTGCGTGGTCTTCGCCTTCATCCTCGCCATCCCCTCGCTCTGGAGCGGGGTCGCCTACGCCGCGGTGACGTCGATCGCCACCATCGGCCTCTATATCGCCTATGTGCTGCCCACCCTGTTGCGACGCTTGCAGGGAAAGAGCTGGCAAGGCGGTCGTTGGTCGTTGGGCAAGTGGAGCCCACTCGTGGGCTGGGTCGGGATCATCTGGGTGGCCTTCATCTCGGTCCTGTTCATGCTCCCTGAGGTGTCCTTCTCGACAATCAACCGGGACAACTTCAACTACGCACCCATCGCCGTGGGGGTGGTCCTGGTGTTCTCCGGCGGCTACTGGCTGCTCAGCGCGCGCAAGTGGTTCACCGGGCCGAAGGTGCAGGGCACGGCGGACGAGCTCAAGGAGATTGAGGCGGGGTTCGACAACATCGAGGAACAGTTGGCGAAAATCGACTGAGCCGGTTTCGGTCATGGAGCGGCACCACACGATGACGCAGCGTTTCTCACGTCCTGCCTTGGGGTATTGACCACGCAGGGTTTGCGACAGGGAAACGAGGCAGATGCTGGTGATCGATCCAAAGGGAACACTCGAATCGGCACGGGGTCACGCCCACCGGGCCAGGAAATCAACAGGAAGGCTGGTCGTCTCGGGGTTGGGCTTCTCCGTGGCCTACTTTTTCGACCCCGACCACGGCAGCACCCGCCGCAAACAGGCCATCGAAGTGGTCAACCACCTACGCAGGGCCGCGGCCCACGCGAGAAGCCTCCGCACGCCAACCTTCCGCGCCGACAGGCGTGGATGCGGGTGGCGCTGCGCCGCTGCGGAGCGTGACGACGGTCGCGCGTTAGCCCTGGTTCCTGCCCGGCGCGTCCCGGACGAGCGCAGCCATTCCCGCCGGCGCCGTCACCGCGCCGGGGTGCGCAATGGCGGCCAGGGTTTCCACGCCGTCGACGACCCGCGGTCCGGGTCGCACGAATGCCGCGTCGGCGTCGACCGCCCATACGGGGACATCCGGGGGTAGGACGCCCGCCGCGATGACGTGTTCGGTGCAGTTCGCGTGCGCCGTCGAGTCGGTAGCCACAGGGGGCGACCACAATCAGGTCCGGTCGCGCCGCGTTGACGTCGCCCCACCCGATGCGCTTCGACCGTTCTCCCGCCGAACCCAGGACCGCTTCCGCCCCTGCCGCCGTGACCATGTCCGGCACCCAATGGCCCGATGAGAACGGCGGATCGGTCCATTCGAGGACGGCGACCCGGGGGCGGTGCCGCGTGGCGACGGCCCAGGCGACGAGGTCGAGTCGCTGCCGGAGCGACCGCACCAGTTCCGAGGCGCGCGCTCCGGTGCCGGTGGCCCGACCGACGGTCTCTATGGAGGAGAGGACGTCGTCGAGTGTCATGGGATCGAGCGTGAGGACCTCGGCCCGGCATCCGAGATGCGCCAGGGCCTGGTCCACCTCGCTGATATCCACGGCGCACACGGCGCAGAGGTCCTGTGTCACCACCAGGTCCGGATCGATGCTGCGTAACGCCCCCTCGTCCAGCGTGTAGAGGTCCTCACCGGCGGCCATGCGCGCCCGGACCTCGGCATCGATCTCCAGGGGTGAGAGGCCCTCGGGCAGCGTCGTTGTCGAGACGATCCGGCACGCACGTGCTTCGAGGGGAAAGTCGCACTCGAAGGTCACCCCGACCACGTCGGGACCTGCGCCCACTGCGAACAGGATTTCGGTGGCCGACGGGAGGAGGGACACGATGCGCACCTGCGCACGCTAACCCCGTTTCCACCCGGGCTGATCGACGTACCCCGCCGACCTCCCGGCCCCGAGCAGCGATGAGACAAACGATACGGTAAATGTCTAGTATGTCCACATGACGGTGGCGATGGACCTTCCCCTCCGGGTGGGCGCAGTTGCCGAGGCTCGCGAGCCCGTGGAGCACGGCCTCCGACGGGGGTCCGAACTACGGCCCGACGGAAGAGCGGATTCTCGGTGCCACGCTCCGGCTGCTCGGCCGTCGTGGCGTGAAGCGGCTCGGGATGCAAGAGGTCAGCGAAGCGGCGGGCGTGTCACGGGGCACGTTGTACCGCTACTTCCCGAGCAAGGAGTGCCTGCTCGACGCGGTGGCGGTCTTCGACGAGCGCACGTTCAACCAGGGCCTCGCGTCAGCGTTGGCGGCATGCCAGGAACCCACTGAGCGTATGCGGGCATTCGTGGCCTTCGCTTTCGACTACATCCGTATGCACCCTGCCCGGGCACTCTTCGAGCACGAGCCCGGGTTCGTCCTCGGCTATCTGCTGGTGCACCTTCCGAAGCTGGAAGTAGCCCTCCTGACCCAACTCGGTGAAGCCTTCGATTCGGTGCCGGCGGTGGCGACCGGAGCCCTCAGCCGGGAGCAACTGGTCGATGTCGTCGTCCGCCTCTTCGCCTCGAGCTTCATCATCCCCGAACCCGACGACCGTGCGCTTGTGCAGTCCGTCAATGGCATCCTCCTGCCGCCGACGAGCGCCTGAAGAGGCCCACCCGACCGATGAGACCGCAATCCACGTCGAACCGATTCGACCACGAACCCATTCAGGAGAGAGCACATGGACGCAACGACTGACGTACCGGAGACCGCCGAGGCGGAGCTGGCGAGCCCCTTCGACGGCGAATCGGACATGGCGGCCAATCCTCAACCCATCTTCAAGGCGCTGCGGGACGGCAGCCCGGTGTTGGCCCTGGAGGGATCGTTGGTCCTGAGCCGCAAAGCCGACATCGACGAAGCACTCCGGCACCCCGAGATGTTCACGTCCAACATGTCCGCGGTGGATCTGAAGAACATCCGGCCCCTGATCCCTCTGCAGATCGATCCGCCCGACCACAAGAAGTACCGCAAACTGCTCGATCCGATTTTCGCCCCCCGTCTGATGACCGCGATGGAGGAGGACGTGGCGGTCCTGGTCAACGATCTCATCGATCGATTCATCGACCGGGGCGAAGTCGACTTCTCCGCGGAGTTCTCCGTGCCGTATCCGTCGCAGGTCTTTCTCAAGTTGCTCGGGTTGCCACCCGAGGAACTCGACCGTTTCCTGGCCATGAAGGACGGCATCATCCGTCCCGATCACGTCACCGGCTCGCCCTATGGCAGCGAGGTGGCCGACGCCCATCAACAGGTGGTGGCTGACTCGATCTACGCGTACTTCAACCAGGTACTCGACGAGCGCGAGAAGGAGCCCCGGGCGGATCTGGTCTCACGCTTCCTGAGCGCGGAGGTGGACGGCCACACGTTGACCCGCGAGGACATTTTGGACATCTGCTTCCTTTTCCTGATCGCCGGCCTCGACACGGTGACGGCCACGTTGGACTGCATGTTCGCGTTCCTCTCCCAGCATCCCGAGCACCGTGCGCAGTTGGCCGAGAACCCGAGCCTGATCCCGTCGGCGATCGAAGAGCTCCTGCGCTGGGAGACGCCGGTGCAGATGGTGGCCCGCGCCTCCCTGGAGGACACGACCTTTGCCGGCTGCCCGGTCAACAAGGGAGACTCGATCGTTCTCATGCTCGGCTCGGCCAACACGGACGACAACGAGGTTGCGGACGCCGACCAGGTTCGCTTCGATCGTGAGGTGAACCGTCACATCGCCTTCGGTGGGGGGATCCATCGCTGCCTCGGTTCGCACCTGGCCCGCATGGAGCTGCGGGTCGCACTGCGCGAGTGGCACCGGAGGATCCCCGAGTACTCGGTGGAGCCCGGCCATACGTTGGTGTACACACCCAACATCCGGTCCATCGAGCACTTTCCGATGAGGTTCACCGCCAAGGCACAATGATCCCGGGGCTTCCTCTGGCCCCCGCACGTGGCGCATGGAAGAATCGCCGATGGACGAGAGGTTCGAGCAAGGGAGGTCGCCGATGATCGCCGACGTAACCGGTGGCGGCTTCATCGCGTTATGGGCTGTTCTCTATCTGGTGCTCATGATCACTCTGGGCATCATGTCCATCAGGAAAGGCCACTGGGTGATGTTCCTGATTGGCCTTTTTCTCCCTCTTTTCTGGCTCATCGGCGCCTTGCTTCCGTCTCGACGCCGCTAGTCGATCCGCACGCCGCCGCCCTCGACGTGAGTTGTGAAGTCCTCCATGAGTCAACGTGTCCTGACCGCAACGGGTTAGAGTGCGGGCCAGTACACGTTCTCGGACAATTTGGGGGTAATCATGATCCGCGTGCTCTTGCTGGCCATCGTCGTCTTCCTCGTCTCGACGTTCCCGGCCACCTGGTTGCTCATGCTCTTCTTCGGCAACATACAGACGCATGCCGTCGGGTACTGGGGGATGTTGCCGCTCGGAATTGTCGCCTCCATGTTGATCAGCGGATCGAGCCTGAGGAGTCTCGGAAGGACCTGAGCGATGACTGTGACGTCGCCGAGGGCCTCCACCTCGTGGACGGGCAGACGGCCGACCGTGGCCGGCGCTAGTGGGGGTCGCCGGGAAATCGCCCATCGCCGGGCATAGGGTTGGCCAATGAGCATCGACAAGCATCTCGAGCCCCGGACGCGGCTGCTGGCCGCAGCCCTCGAGCCCGTGGCAGCGCAGGTCTACTTCGCCCCCGAGTGTCACCAGGCCTACGAGAAACTGGGCTTCTCCCCCAGCCCGGGGGAGCTGGACAACGGGGCGCAGTTGCCCGACGGTCCGGCGTATTTCACCAGTCGGGGTTCGGTGATGGGCCAGGTTCCGGGCGAGGTGGTGGCATCCGCCTTCGCCGTGTTCAATCCCGAGACCGTTGCCCGCGGCGTACGCCACGGGTGGGAGCTCACCGATGCGGCGACCATCTGCGCCGCCCGCACCGAGGGCGCGACGGCGCAACTCGAGAGGATTCTCGGTGAACGTCCCGAGGGATTGGCGCGCGCCACCGAGCTGTTGACCCGTGCGACGTCGCAACTGCGACCTGAAGGCAGGCCTCTCTACGCCGGGTTGTCGCATCTCGGACTGCCCGGGTCGCCGCTCGGCGACATGTGGAGGCTCACCGACCTCCTGCGCGAGTACCGCGGCGACTCGCACACGGCGGCGTGGATCTCGAGCGGGTTCAAGGCCCCTGAGATCGGCCTGCTGTCCGAACTGTTCTGGGGCATCCCACTGCGCACCTATGTGCGCTCGCGCGCCTGGTCCAGCGCCCAGCTCGATGTGGCCGAGGCCCATCTACGCGAGCACGGTCTCATCGACGACGGCGGGTTCACCGACTTCGGCCGCACCGTGCGCGAGAACATCGAGGTGGCCACCGACCGCCAGTGCACCGTCATGGTGCGCATGCTGGGCGACGATTTCGACGAGCTGATCACACAGCTGAGACCTGGGGCGGCGCCATTCGTGCCGCGGCCGGGTATCCGGCGCCGGGGCCGCAGGACCTCGCGCCACGCTAGGCAGCGCCTCACGCCAGCCCACCGGGGCAGTCAGCCCGTGGTTGCGATGCCACCGTCCACGGGGATGACCGCACCGGTGATGTAGGCCCCCGCTCGTGACGAGAGGTAGATGGCGGCGCCCGCCATGTCGTCGGGACGGCCGATCCGCTTGAGGGGTGCGTTGGCCACGATGCTGTTCCCCGAAGGCTTCGAGCGTGGCCGCCATCATTTTCGATTCGAACGGCCCGGGCGCAATGGCATTGACCGTGATGGCGGGAGCCAGGCGTTTGGCCAAGTGCCGCGTCAGATGGTGCACCGCCGCCTTGCTGGCCGAGTAGGAATAGTTCTCGAGCACCGGCACTGAGAACCCTTCGACCGAGCCGATATTGATCACCCGCGCCGGCTCCTCGGCCGTGCCCGCCGCCTGCAGCAGGGGCACGAGGAACTTGGTCAGGTGGAACACGCCCTTGACGTTGAGCGCCAGCACCCGCTCGAATGCCGCCTCGTCGAAATCCGCCAGAGGCGCGCCCCAGGTGGCGCCGGCGTTGTTGACCAGAATGTCCAGATGATCGAGTCGCGCGGCCATTTCGTCCGCCAACCCGCGGCACCCCGATTCGGTGGCGAGGTTCGGCCGGCAGGCCGATGCAGTGGCCTTTGGCCGAGAGCTCCGCGGCGACATCGGCGCAGGCGTCGGCCTTGCGCGACGAGATGTAGACAATGGCGCCCGCCTCGACGAATCCCTCGGCGATCATTTTGCCGATGCCCCGGGTCCCCCCGGTGACCAGCGCCGTCTTGCCGGTGATGGAGAACAGATCGTTCGTCGTCACGGGGCGGCCATGGCGATCGCACTGCGCAGGACCACACCGGCACCCACGCGCAATGCTCCGTCCTCGACCGAGAACGTCGGGCTGTGGTGCATGCCGCTCGTCCCTTCGGCATTGGCCCCGCCTACGAAGAAGTAACAGCCGGGGAGGTGGCTGAGGAACTCGCTGACATCATCGCTCGGGGAGTGGGGCACCGTACGGATGACGTGGTCGCGACCGAGGAGGTCCTGCGAAGCCGCTTCGACGAGGTCGGTCACCGTGCCGTCGTTGACCACCTGGGGGGTGTGTTCGGGCACTTCGAGAGTCGACCTCGACGCCATGGGAGTCAGCGATAGTGTCGCACACCGCCCGCAACCGGAGGAACGCCTCTTCGCGCTGATCGTCGGTGAACGTCCGCAGCGTCCCCGAGACCATGGCCGTCGTGGGGACGACGTTGACCGCGGTGCCCGCCGACAGCATCCCGGCGCTGCACACGCAGTTCGCCCCTTCGTAGATCAGGCCGGTGGCGACGGAGCCCAGGCGCGACGACGAGGTCGGCGGTGGCCTTGATCACATCGCCGTTGGCCGTCGGGATGGCGCCGTGGCCGCCCGGGCCGACCAGGGTGATGCGCAACGCGTGCGCCTCCGACATGGCGATGCCCTCGCGCAGGGTGACGACACCCGTCGGGATCTGCGACGTGACGTGGAAGCCGACAAGGCGGGCGTCGCCGATGACGTCGAGGGCGCCGCCTTCGAGCATGCGTTTGGCACCACACAGGGCTTCCTCGGCCGGCTGGAACAAGAAGATGTACCGACCGGGGAGCTCGGCACGGCGCGCGCTGAGGGCGCGGGCGACACCCAGCAACGAGGCCGCGTGGACATCGTGCCCACAGGCGTGCATGGTGCCGTCGACGTCGGAGTTGAACGGTATGCGGGTGTCCTCCTGAACGGGCAACCCGTCGATGTCGGCCCGCAGCACGACGCTGCGGCCAGGCTGGCCGCCGTCGAACGCGAAGATCCCACCCGTCTCGGTGACCCGGCGCAACTCCCCGATGTCCAACTCGGCCATACGGTCCCGGATCAATGCGGTGGTGGCGTACTCGTGGAACGCGAGCTCAGGTCGGCGGTGGAGGGCGCGGCGGGTGTCCACCATCTCGTCGTAGACGGCGGCAATGGCCGCTTCGAACTCGGTGCCGGTCACCGGGCAGGACCCTATCGGTTCGGCCTCCTAGGCGTCGCCGATCTTGTACAGGGTGTTGCTGTCGGTGTGGCTGAGGTGTTCGGTCAGCTTCCCGTGCTCGATGAGCGACACCTCTTCATACCGGAAGACCCCTTCCTCGCTCGCATCGATGACCACCTCGTAGCGGACGCACCGTGCCTGGGCGGCCAGGAACTGGTTGGAGAGGATCCCGTAGGTCTCCGAACCTATTTCGGAGGCGAGCGTGAAGGCGGTGGCGTCGACGGCCACGGGTCCACCGGCGATGAGGGCGGAGCCGCGCGGGATCAGGAAGCAGCGCATCACCTGGCCGTCGCTGGCGTCCCACAACCAGTAGCCGACCTCGGTGTGGAACGGGTTCTCTTCCGTCCCGCGCCAGGCGGCCATGCGGTAGTCCAAGCCGTACAGGGTCTGGCTGCCGTTCTCCACCGGACCGAAGGGCTTGAGCTCGGTGTGCTCGCGGTACGGCGTCAGACCGACGCTCCCCTTCTCGTTGGAGTAGGCGACATCCTCTCCGGTGTCACCCTCCCAGATTCCCGCCAATCGGGCCAACGGGCCCCACTCAGGTCCAGCGCTCACCGGCACTCCTTCTCGTCTCGAACGGTGGACCCAACCTTATGGTCTGCCGCTGGTCCCGTTCACATTTCGCGCGAGCCCGGGAGTGCCGTCCGGTGCGCGTCGGAAACGATGGCGACGACCTGGCGTGCCGTGGCGATGACGGCGAGAGCGAACATCGCTCCGACGAGTGCGATCCCGAGGGCGATAAGGCTCGAGGCGAGCGCCGCCACTGTTGCCGCCACCGTGAAGATCTGCGTCCCGATCCAGACGAGCCACCAGCGGAGCACCAGTCGACGGCGCGGATCATCGGGCGCCAGGCAGTCCCTGATGGCTTGATACGGCATCCAGAGATTGACGATGGGCACGAACCAACATCCGACGCCCCACCCTGGCGAACGCTTCGCGGGGTAGCCCAGGGCCTGGGCCGCCGTGGCGGCCCGGAACTGCCAGATGAGGGCAAAGATCATCGCGACGGCTGCGGCCAGGCCGATGATCAGTTCGAGCGGGTCCGTGGTCTGCGGCGTGGAGAAGCTCGGCACCGGCTGTCCGTTGCCGGAGGCGTCGAGGGCGACACGGAGATGGTGTCCCAGCGCTCTGAAGGCCGAGCGACGGATTTGCAGGTTCAGGAGGGTGCTCAGGCTGTAGAGCCCGAAGAAGATCACGGCGACCCGGGCGGTCTGCGTCATGGCGAGCTCGCGTTTCACGAGATCCGTCGTGTTCGGTGAGGTGGGCGCCCAACGGGGATAGCTGCCGGGGGGAGGCGGCGGTGGCGCCAGCTGCTGCGGCTGCTGCGCCGCCGCTGGCGGCCCGCCGGCGCTGGCGGCTGCTGCGGCGGTGGCGCCATGTGCGACGGTGGCGCCATGTGCGGCGGTGGCGGCGGGATCGCGGGCAGCACGGTGGCCGCGGTCCAGGCGTAGCCGTCCCACCAGCGTTGGCCCGGGCCACCGGCGGGGTCGGCGTACCACCCCGGGGCGCGCCCGGGTAGCCGCTCAGATCGTCGCTCACCCCGCCATCCTCCCTCACCGCCGTGGGCCCCGGGGTGACACAGCACCCCTGCCCGGGGCTAGATCAACTGCGAGGCGAAGAGCGAGATGGCGTTGATGTGCGCGTCCACGCCCTGCAGGCCGGCTCCCATGGTGTTGAGCGAAAGGTGGCTCGCTCCGGCTTCGCGCCACTTCTCCGCATGCGTTGCCATGAGATCGGGGTCGTCGGGGATGTAGTTCACCCGTCCCTCGAACCCGATGGTGGAAGGGTCCCGCCCGACTTCGCGGGCGGCTTCGGCGATGATCTCCAGCGCGTCGGCCAGGCCGCCCCCGGGCCGGACCATGGGGAACCAGCCGTCGGCCACGCGACCGACGCGGCGCAGCGCCGCAGGGACGGTCGCCCCGATCCAAATGGGGATGGGGCGTTGGACCGGGAGCGGGGCCAAGCCCGCTGCCGAGATCTGATGGAAACGCCCATGGAACGTCACGCTCTCCTGCGTCCAGAGCTGCCGCAACACCTCGATCTGCTCATCGAGGATCGCCCCCCGGTCCGCGAAGGACTGCCCGAGGGCCTCGTACTCGACCCGGTTCCATCCGATGCCGAGCCCGAGGCGGAACTGCCCGCCGGAGAGCAGATCGAGCTCGGCCACCTGTTTGGCCAGAAGGGCGGTCTGGCGTTGGGGCCCGATGAGGATCGAGGTGGCGAAATGGAGGTTGGTGAACGCGGCCAGGTAGGAGAACAGCAGCAGGGGCTCATGAAAGGTGGTGTGGATGTCGTAGGGGCCACCGAGATCGCCCAGGACGGCGGTGTCACCGCCGAGCACGTGGTCGTAGGCCGCCAGGTGGGAGTAGCCCAGCGAAGAGGCGGCATGCCCATAGGCGCGCACCGCGCCGCGATCGCCCCCGAGCTCGGTCTGGGGGAAGATGACACCGATTTGCATGTCTGTAGTGTGCCCGCTCCAGTTAGGGTCGCACGAATGAAGGTACGAATCTTTGTCGAGCCGCAACAGGGCGCCACGTACGAGCGCCTCCTGACGGTGGCCCAAGAGGCGGAAGCGTGTGGTTTCGATGCGTTCTTCCGCTCCGACCATTATCTGACGATGGGCGGCGACGGCCTGCCGGGCCCCACCGACGCCTGGCTCACCCTGGCCGCCCTCGCCCGGGAGACGAGCCGGATCCGCCTGGGCACCCTGGTCTCCTCGTCCACCTTCCGCTGGCCGGGTGTCCTCGCCATCACAGTGGCCCAGGTGGACGCAATGAGCGGAGGTCGTATCGAGCTCGGGCTCGGCACGGGTTGGTACGAAGGGGAGCACACGGCCTACGGCATCCCCTTTCCGCCGCTGGGCGAGCGTTTCGAACGTCTGGAGGAGCAGCTCTCGATCATCACCGGCTTGTGGGACACCCCGACCGGCGAGACGTACTCCTTCAGCGGGAAGCACTATCAGCTGGTGGACAGTCCCGCCCTGCCCAAGCCGGTGCAGCATCCCCACCCGCCGGTCATCATCGGTGGTGGCGGGGCCACCCGTACCCCTCGTCTGGCCGCCACCTTCGCCGACGAATTCAATCTGGCCTTCCACGGGGTGGCCGAGACCGAGGCGCAGTTCATACGGGTGCGTGCGGCCTGTGCGCAGATCGGGCGCGACCCGGGGACCCTCGGTCTGTCCGCGGCCCAGGTCGTGTGCTGCGGCGCCGACGAAGCCGAACTCGCCCGCCGGGCCCGGTCAATCGGACGTGAGGTGGCCGAGCTTCGCACCAACGGCGCCGCGGGCACCCCCGACGAAGTGGTGGCGCGTTGCCAGGCCCTCGGCGCGGCGGGCGCGGACACCGTCTACCTCCAGGTACTCGACCTCGAGGATCTCGACCACATCCGGCTCCTGGGCGACAGCGTGCTACCGCATCTCGTGTGAGAACCGGGTCTGGCCCAGCTCAGCCCGGTCGGGGTAGCCGAGCTGAGCTGGTCGGGGTAGCTGTGCGCGTCAGCTCCGTCCACGGAGTGCGGGCCGGTGTGCGCCGGCCACTGTCGTGCTCGGGGTGGCGGATCCGGCCGGCTTGGTCTTCGCGAGGACAATCCGTGCGAGCGTGTTTCCGCCGGCGGCGATGCATCCTTTCGCGGTCGGGCAGTCGAGCGCTGTGAGGGGGAGAGGTGTGTATTCGGTCGTCGACGCGATGAAGGACCCGCCCCCGTTGCGACTCTGCGCCACGCCCCCCATACCGATGGCCGGGTTGCCCACCCATTTGGTGCCCACCATGGCGCACACCATCGGCGAGGGGCACGCAACGCCGTAGACGTCGTCGATCGAGGGCCGGGTCGCAGAACGGGTCCAGGTTTGTCCACCGTCCTGGCTGGTGAGCATTTCTCCGTGCGCTGGGACAACGGCGCTGACCGTCGTCGAGGTCGTCCCCGCGGCCACGCACGAGGTGACCGTGGCGCAATCCACGGTCTGCAGCAGCCCGGTCTTCGGCGGAACGTTGGCCGCGGTCCATGTGGCACCCGCATCGCTGCTCAAGACGATCGCCCCCTGCCCGTGTCCCGCCGTCGTGGCGGTGAACCCGGTCACCAGGCAGGATCCGCCGGCGACACAGGTGAGCGACCCCGCATCCTGCAAGCCCGCCGGAAGACTGCCCCCACGTTGCCAGTGGCGGCCGAAATCAATCGAGTGGGCCGACCAGAACGTCGTGCCGTCGGTTGCGATGACCGTGCAATCGCCGTCGCTCGGGCACTCGACGCTGGTGATCACCGTGGCGCCGGTGGGAATGGCGGCGGCTTCCCAACTCGCTCCGGCATCGTGAGTGGTGACCACGATGCCCGCCGACGTCGAACCGTCCAGACCGACGGCCATACAGAGTCGGGCGGTCGGGCACGAAATCCCGGTCAGCGCCGGTGCCGGGTCGAGACCCAGAGGCTGCGCCACCCATGTCTGACCCCCGTTGACCGTTGCATCGACGACGGTTGTCGGTGAAGAGGTGGGCGAGGTCGAAGTGGGCGAGGTCGAAGTGGTCGAAGACGACGGGGCCGAGGACGACTGGGCCGAGGCCGAGGGGGCCGAGGCCGGGGCAGCAGAGGTCGCCCCGGGGGATCCCACGGCCCAACAGAGCCGGGCCGTGGCACACGAAACGGCGTCGAGCTGCCCCGTCCCCGCCGGCGCGGGTTGCCCCACGACCTCCGGGGTGCCCGCCTTTTGCCCGAGCACGCGTGGAACGCCCGAACCTGTGGGGGACGAGGTCGTGGTGCAGGCTGCCGTAGCGATTCCCAGTGTGAGAAGCACCACCCCCCCGCGGCAGCCACCGGCCAGGCGGGCGCGCCAGGGTCGTCGTGATGGTTTGCAGGGCACCGGCGGAGGACAATAGTGGTGGGCAGCCGGATTCTCGGTGCACTGTTGGCTACCCTCGCTTCTGTGAACTGGGTCGATCTGCTGCTCATCGGGTTGATGCTGATCGCGGCAGTCCACGGCCTCCGGCTGGGCGCACTCGTGCAGATCTTGACGTTCGTGGGCTTCTGGGTGGGCTTTCTCCTGGGCGCAGTCCTGTGGGTGCCGGCGTTGAAGTTCGTTCACCCGGCCAATGAGCGCCTGGGGATCACCGTCGCCGCGGTCCTCCTGACCGCGGGTGCGCTGGGTATCGTCGGGCGGGTCGCCGGGACATATAGCAATGTCACATTGCGGCGGCATCACCTCGGACACATCGATGCCGCGCTCGGCGTCGGCGTGGCCGTGCTCGCCGTGCTTCTGTCCTCGTGGCTGGTGGCGAGCGTGATCACGTCGCCCAACAGCCGCTACACGTGGCTGAGCTCCGCGGTCGCCCGCTCCGACATTCTGCACTCGGTCGATCGGATCCTCCCCACGGTGCCGCCGGTCTTCAACGATTTGCAGAATTACCTCAACGAACAGGGATTCCCGCAAGTCTTCTCCACACTGACCGAGCCTTCGCCCCAAGTCGTGGCCACGCCGACAAATGCCGCGACCAGGTCCCTGGCCAATCCGGCGATCTCGTCCACCGTGAAGATCCTCGGTGCGGCATGCGGCGAGGAGCAGGAGGGCTCGGGGTTCGTGGTGGGCCACGGGCTGGTCGTCACCAACGCCCATGTCGTTGCGGGCGAACCCAGCACCCAGGTCGTCGTCGGCGGCAACTCGTACGGAGCGACGGTCGTCCTCTTCGACCCGCAGTTCGATCTGGCCATTTTGCGGACGACTGCGCCGTTGGGCCCGATCCTCCCGCTCGACCCGAACATCGTGGCGCGTGGCACGCAGGCGGCGATCCTCGGCTATCCCGAGAACGGCCCGTTGACCCTCGGCGGAGCGGGCATTTCGAGCTATATCACCGCCCTCGGACGTGACATCTATAACCAGGGAGCTGTGACGCGGGGTGTCTACTCCCTGGACGCCAACGTACGGCCCGGGAATTCGGGTGGTCCCGTGCTGATTTCCGGCGGCCAAGTGGTCGGGATCGTCTTCTCGCGCTCCACGGTCTACCCCGACGTGGGCTACGCCCTGGCGTCGCCGGGAGTGCTCGCGCGCGTGCATCTGGCCGAATCGAGACAGGCGCCGGTGAGCACCCAGAAGTGCACCGCCGCATAACGTCACCGGAGAACAGGGGCAGAATGTGGGCATGACGCTGCGTATCGAGGACTATGCCGTGATCGGCGATCTCCACACGGCCGCCATCGTGGGCAACAACGGATCGATCGATTGGCTCTGCTTGCCCCACTTCGACTCCCCGTCCTGCTTCGCCCGCCTTCTCGGTGACGAGACGAACGGATTCTGGCAACTGGCTCCCGCGGGCGGACCAGGGAGCATCGTGGCGATGCGACGCCACTACCGCGAGGACTCTCTCGTCCTCGAGACGGAATTCGACACGGCGACCGGCACGGTACGCGTCACCGATTGCATGCCGATGCGCGACAGCCACCCCCATGTGGTCAGACTCGTTGAGGGCGTCTCCGGAACGGTCGACATGCACATGGATATCTCCGTCCGTTTCGACTACGGCGAAATTGTCCCCTGGCTGACCTCGACCGACGGGTTGATCCGCATGACGGCCGGGCCGGACGCAGTGGCGCTGTGGCACCGGGTCGACCCCATCGGCCACGACCTGCACACCGAGGCCGACTTCACCGTGCGCGAGGGGTCGCGCTTTCCTTTCACGTTCGTCTGGTTTCCCTCCCACGAAGAGCCCCCACCGCCACTCGACGCGTACTACGCCATCAATCTCACGGACGCCTATTGGAAGGAATGGTCCTCGCGCTGCACGTACGAGGGCCCCTATCGCGACGCGGTGGTCCGCTCGCTCATCACGCTCAAGGCACTCACCTACGAACCCACCGGCGGCATTGTGGCTGCGGCCACCACCTCCTTGCCCGAGGCGATCGGCGGGAGTCGCAACTGGGACTACCGCTACTGCTGGTTGCGCGACGCCACGCTGACGTTGGAGTCCCTCATGCGCGGGGGCTACTTCGACGAGGCGATGGCCTGGCGCGACTGGCTCCTGCGCGCTGTCGCAGGTGACGTGTCGCGCTTGCAGATCATGTACGGCCCGGCCGGCGAGCGCCGGCTCGACGAATGGGAGGCCTCATGGCTGCCCGGTTATGAGAATTCTGCTCCGGTGCGGATCGGCAATGCGGCCTCGGGACAGTTCCAGCTCGACGTCTACGGCGAGGTCATGTCCGCCCTCCACGCGTCAGCGCACAGCGAGGGCGTCCAGAGCCGGGCCGCCTGGGCACTGCAGACGCAGCTGGTCGACTTCTTGCGTACGGGCTGGGACGATCCGGACGATGGCATCTGGGAGGTACGCGGACCGCGCCGGCACTTCACGCACTCCAAGGTGATGGCCTGGGTCGCGGTCGACAGGGCGGTACGGACGTTGGAGGAGTGGCCCGAGCTCGAAGGGCCGCTCGAGGAGTGGCGCGTGCTGCGCCACCAGATCTTCACCGAAGTCTGCAAGAAGGGCTACAACGAGAAGCTCGGCTCCTTCACCCAGTACTACGAGTGCGACCTGCTCGACGCCAGTGTCCTCATGATCCCGTTGGTGGGATTCCTCCCGGCCACCGATCCCCGCGTCATCAGCACTGTCGAAGCCGTGCAGAAAGGATTGATGGACGACGGCTTCGTCCTGCGGTACCGCACGGCCGACGACGGCGAGGTCGACGGTCTGACCGGCCGTGAAGGGGCCTTCCTGGCGTGCTCCTTCTGGCTGGTCGACTGTCTGCACATGATCGGCCGTACCGACGAGGCCGAAGAGCTCTTCACGCGCCTGCTGTCGCTGCGTAACGACCTCGGGCTCCTCTCCGAGGAGTACGACGCCCACAGCGGGCGCCTGGTCGGCAACTTCCCCCAGGCTTTCTCCCACGTGTCGCTGGTGAATTCGGCCTTCCGCCTGGGCGGCCACGACACGCTGGCCACCCAGGCGGAATTGGAGGAGGCGGACGATACGCGGCGGACCCGCGTGGTCGATCACGCGCTCTCGCTGTTGCCCACCATGCCGCGCCCATCTCGACGCAAGCGGACCCACGTCGTACGGAACAGGGGCGCGGCCAAGCGCTGAGAGGCGCGCCGGCGCACTCAGGAGGACCCATGGAGGCACGTACGGGAAGATCAAAGTGATCGTGAAGGTCAACCGGGCATGAGCGGCTCCGCACCCGCACACGCACGGGCACTCGCCTCTGCACGCGCATGATCCCGACACTGGTGCCGAGCTTCCCGTCGTACCCGTGCCGCGCGTGATCGCGCCCGGCGTCCTCGAGATCGACACCTTGCTCGGCGGTTGGGAGCGGGTCACCGCGGGTTACCTGATAGAGGGCGCCGCGCCTGTACTCATTGAGACCGGCAGCCAAACGTCGGTTCCCGTCCTGCTGGCCGCCCTCGACCAGATCGGGGTCGGGCCCGAGGAGCTGGCCGGCGTGGCGGTGACGCACATCCACCTCGATCACGCTGGGGGCGTCGGTGATGTGGCCAGTGCCTTTCCCTCGGCCACGGTATACGTCCATGAGAAGGGGGCCCGTCACCTGGCTGACCCCACCCGGCTCATCGACTCGGCCTCACGGGTGTATGGACCCTTGCTCGATTCGCTGTACGGGCGGATGACCCCGACGGAGGCGGCCCGTCTCCACGTCGTCGAAGACGGCGAGTCGATTGCCGTCGGGCCCGACCGGGTCCTGGTTGCGGTCGATTCGCCGGGGCACGCCAAGCATCACGTCGGTTTTCACGATTCGCTCAGTGGTGTCCTCTTCGCTGGGGACGCCGTCGGCGTCAAACTGCCCGATGGTGGGGTGCTGCGCCCGGCCACCCCGCCTCCGGATTTCGACCTGAGCCTCGCGCTCACCTCACTCGACAAGTTTGCAGCCCGACGCCCGACGGCCATCGCCCTGGCGCACTACGGGTTGCTCGACGCCCCCGAAGAGCTCCTGGCCGAGGCCGGTGAGACGTTACGGGCGTGGGCCGGGACGGCCGAGGCCGCTTACCGGGCCGGGACCGATATCGCCGAGGCTCTCGCCTCCCGCTTCGATGCCGCGCTCGGTGACATCGACCCCTCCCAAAAGGAGAAGCTCGACACATTGAACGGCGTCCACTCCAACGCCGCCGGCTTCCGTCGCTGGTTGGAGGGACGCGAGATCACAGCCTGACCCGGTCGATTCGTCCAAGGGGCCTTACTCGACCACCATTTTGGAGCGGAGCTCCTCCTGACGGACTTCGAAGTCATCCAGCGAGATCCGGCCGTCGGCCAGGTCTTCGTGCAAGCGGGCGAACTGCTCGAGGAGCCGGGTCTGATCCACCACCTCGCCGTTCGAGCTGCCGTTGCCGTCCAGATCATCTGCGGCCTTGTCCTCGCGACGGGACTGCCGATCGTCCATCTTTGCCCGGGCCCGATCCTTCTTGGCCTGGTCGCGCTGAAGCTTGCCAAACGTCGAGCGTGCGCGTGCCATGGTTAACTCCTTTCCGGTCGTAGCGACGACCAGGTGCTGCCGGTAGAGCGCCTGCCCTACCGTAAAGATCCTTCTCAGAGATGCGACGGGCCGTTTCGACCCGGTGGCGGAGGGAGTGGGATTCGAACCCACGGTACCCATGAGGCACAACGGTTTTCGAGACCGTCCGATTCGGCCACTCTCGCATCCCTCCAGGGAGATCCTAGCGGGTGCGCCCCCACCGTCCGGGAGTCGGCCGGGCCTATTCTGCGCGCTTCTCCGCAAAGAACGAGGTCAAAAGGGTTGCACACTCCGACTCGCGCACACCAGCGGTCACCGGCAGCTCGTGGTTGAGCCTGGGGTCGCAACACAGGTTGTAAAGGGTCCCGCACGCCCCGGCCCGAGGGTCGGAGGCCCCGAAGACCACGCGCCCGACCCGGGCTGCGACGAGTGCCCCGGCGCACATGGGGCAGGGCTCCAGCGTCACCACCAGGGTGGCGGTGGACAAACGCCACCCCCCGAGCGCGGCAGCGGCGTCACGCAGGGCCAGTATTTCCGCGTGTGCCGTCGGGTCGCCCGAGCGCTCCCGTTCGTTGTGGCGTGCCGCGATGACCTCGCCGTTGACGAGGACGACGGCCCCTACGGGGACGTCCGCATGCGCGGAGGCGGCCCGAGCCTCTTCGAGGGCCAGGCCCATGGCGGCCCCATCGGTCAAGGACGGCGAAGGAGGGGTGGAGCGGGCATCGGTGATGACCCCTTTATAGGGCGCCGGCGTTGCTTTTCCGAATCCGCCCCTTACGGATAGGTGGATGTGACGGGGAGTCCTAGGTCGTGGCGTAGGACATTGTCCGCCGCCTGGGTCTCTTGCGCGAGTGCGTGGAACTGGGCGAACCAGGTGCCGAGGTTGGTGGCATTGGCCGATAACTCCGTGACCACAAACGATGCGAGCGCTTGGGTCCGGAGCACCAGGTTCCGGCTCGGCGCCTGCAACGCCGCGGGCCACGTCATCAAATGGAGATCGAAGTTGAACGTATCGAGGGCCGTGAGGTACGGCGCGACCTCGGTGGCAACCTGCGCCACCGATTGACTGTCGCCGCCGGCGAGTGCCTTTGTCGTCGCGACGTTGGCGGTGTCGAGTGTCTGGGAGATCGTCGTGAACTGGATCAGCTTTGCTTTGCTGACCTGAACCGGCGTTTTCGCACTGGAGCTCCCGGTGATCGGACTCGAGGGCAGGGTGGGCCCCGACGTCGAGCCAGGAGAATTCGAACGGATGATGGCCACAATAAGGACCACGATTACGGCCGCCCCAACCCAGAGCACATACTTCGCCCACCACCGCGGAGGTGTCGGCACCTCGGGAGACCTGCTTCTCGGCGGATCGGTTGGCAGCGCGGTCGCATCGGCACCCACTGCTGCGATGCCGACCGCGGCAGCGGCCGGCACGGCCACGAAGCTCTCCGGTGCAGCGGTCGCCATGGCCGGTTCCGAGACGTCGTTTTCCGGTGCAGGTGTCTCCATGGTCGGTTCGGGCGCAGTGCTTTCCGTTGGCGCCACGAACGCTGATGGCGCCACGAACGCTGGTGGCTCGGGCTCGGGCTCGACCGAGACGGGAGCCGTAGGTGCGGGCGTCGGCATTGCGGCCTCGGCGGGAGGGGTGGCCAAAGCTCCCGCCGACGACTCGACGAGCGTGGCGGCGGGTGCGGGCGGAGGGGGAGCGGGAGCCTGGAAGAGCGACGGCGCCGATGGCAGCGGTGGTGGAGGTGGTGGTGGCGCTAGTGCCGGTGCTGGTGCTGGTGCTGGTGCTGGTGCTGGTGCTGGTGCCGGTGGAGGTGGTGCCGGTGCCGGGGCTGCAGGTGGTGGTGGCGGAGCCGGTGGTGGTGAGACAGCGACAACTATCGGCGGCGCGGGAGCGGTTTTCGGAGCCCACAACGCCTCTAGAGGATCTTCGGTCAGGGGCCTCGGATCTGAGGCGGGAGATACCTCTGGCGCACGGGAGTCGTGCGACTCGATTGCGTCGACCGATGGCTCTATGAAGAGGCCGCTGAAGGAGAGGGGATCAGGAGCGGGGTCGGGTTGTCCCGTCGGGCCAGTCGCCCGCTTGAGCGTCCCATCATCGGAGAAGATGCCGGCCCTCCAGTCCCAGGATCGGATCACTTCGAGAATCGCGGTGAGCTGTTCGTCGACGGCGTGAGAATCTTCTGGGTCAGGCGGAGCCGCCAGGGAGCCGTCCGGCGATAGCTCCGTTTCTCGGGAGCCGCTGAATCCAGTTGTTCCGCCCCTGTGCTCCACGGGCTACATCGTGCCCTAAATCGCGGCCCCGAGTCACCCGGATGCCCGCCGTCGACCACGCAAGTCGGAACAGCGCCGATATTTTGTTGTCGCGTCGGCGGAGGCGGTGGGATTTGAACCCACGGTTGCTTTCACAACACACGATTTCCAATCGTGCCGATTCGGCCGCTCTCGCACGCCTCCCTGATTGCAGCCCGGTAAGGCTAGTCGAGACGATGCCCCCATTTGGGACTAGCGTGGGCAATTGCGCCGCTCCTGTGCTGGGCGCGGTGGCCGGGTCCTGCGCAACGGCCGCTCGTGAATCGAGTCAGGGTCGGAAGGCAGCAGCTCTCAGCGGGTATGGCCGGGTGCCGTAGCCAACCTGGCCACCGCGCTCGGCGTAGGAGCGGTTGCGCGTCCGCGCACGGCTTTGTTCGATGGAGAATTTTAGGTGCCAGCTAAACTCGCCAGCCATGGCTGAAGTTCCCTTCGTCTCCTTATATCGGCGCTTCCGCCCGGGTCGATTCGATGAGTTGCGGGGCCAGGACCATGTCGTCCGTGCGTTGCAAAGCGCCGTGCGGGACGATCGGGTATCGCACGCGTACCTGTTCAGTGGACCCAGGGGCACCGGGAAGACCTCGTCGGCGCGAATCCTTGCCAAGGCACTGAACTGCCTTGACCCGATCGATGGCGAACCGTGCGGTGTGTGCAGCTCGTGCACGGAGATCGCACGGGGAACATCACTGGACGTGCTCGAGTTGGATGCTGCTTCGAACAACGGAGTGGACGCCATGCGTGAGCTGGTGTCGCATGCGGCCTTGGGGACACCCGGGCGCTGGAAGGTGTACATCGTCGACGAGGTGCACATGCTTTCGGGTGCCGCCGCGAACGCGCTGCTCAAGACCCTCGAAGAGCCGCCCAGCCATGTGGTCTTCGTGTTGGCCACCACCGATCCGCAGAAGGTGCCGGCGACTATTCGGAGCCGCACCCAACATCTGGAGTTCCGGCTCCTCAGCGCGGATACCTTGCAGACGCTGCTGGAGTCCGTCCGCGACAGCGCCGGCATCGATATCGATGATGGCTCACTGCGGTCGGTGGTTCGCCGTGGGCGCGGTTCGGCTCGTGACGCCCTTTCCGCACTCGATCAGGTGGTGGCGTCGGGTGCCGTCGCGAGCATCCGGCCGGAGCTTTCCTCCGTGGTGTCGGCTATCGCCGAATCTGAAGTGTCCGGTGTCCTCACGAGCTTGAGCACCCTTTTGGCCGAAGGCTGGGGACCGCAGCAACTGGCGACCGAGTTGGTTGACGATCTCCGTCAGGTTTTTCTTGCCGCGCTCGCCCCCGAGCTGTGCGGTGTTGGCGGATCCGAGCGCGCGGCGTTGGCCGAGCTCGCGCAAGCGATGGGACTTCCCCGGGTGGTGCGCAGTATGGAGTTACTGGGGCACGCAATGATCGACATGCGTGACGCGCCCGACTCACAAGTCGTGCTCGAGATCGCCCTTGTGCGCGCAGCACGACCCGATCTCGATCAGGGCACCGCGGGATTGGCTGAGCGAGTGGGAATCCTGGAGCGAGCCGTTGCGACCGGAGGACATGGGTCCCGTCAACCTGAAAGTGTCGAAGAGCCGAAAGCAGCTGCACTTGCGGAAGCGCCGAAGGCCGCGGCGCCCGAAGAGCCCAACGTGACCCAACGCCCGTCGGTCGGTGCGGTACTGCGCAGCAAATCTTCGGCGGCTCCGTCAGCAGCTATCGCGGGCGGCGGCGTGACCCCCGAGCCGGAGCGTGTTGTCGCACCGGTCGCACCGGTCGCACCTGTCGCACCTGCGTCGAATGGGGGCGGGGGCGTTCCGGGCCTTTCGATTGATCGGGAGAGTTTCACGCAAGCGTGGGGCGACGGGGTGTTGCACGGGCTGTCCGCTCGTGCGAAGGCGCTCTACAGCGCCGGAAGGTTCGTCGCAGTGGACGGTGACAACGTGCAGTTCGCCCTGCCGAACGAAGCACATCGGGAACGCTGTCTGGAGCTGGTCCCACAGGTCGAGGCAGCGCTGAGCGAACGATTCGAGACGAAGATACGACTCGTTCTTGTCGTTGAGGGCGGCGACCCCGGCCCTCCCGGCCCTCCCGGCGTCCGTGCGCCGAACCCTCCGGACTCGAAGCAAGGGCCCCCATCCGTGGAAGCGGAAGTCGAATATGACTTTGAGACCCCGAGCGACTTCGACGACGCCCAACCTGCGTCTGCTGTCGATCGCTTGTTGCAGGCGTTTCCGGGCGCGGAAGAAATCGTCGAGTGATGTACACGGGCCCCCTGAGAAGCCTCATCGACGAACTTGGACGACTTCCCGGGATCGGACCGAAGTCAGCCCAGCGAATCGCGTTCCATATCTTGCGTGTGCCGGCCGAAGACGCCCGTCGACTCTCCGACGCCATCGTCACCGTGAAAGAGCGGACGACGCTCTGCAGCGTTTGCTTCAATGTGGCCGAGGGGGGCGATTTGTGCGGAATATGCAGTGACACTCAGCGCACAGATTCCCTCCTCTGTGTGGTCGAAGATCCCCGGGACATAGTGGCGGTGGAACGGACGGGGCAGTTTCACGGTCGTTATCACGTGCTCGGCGGGGCACTCAATCCTCTGGAAGGTATCGGGCCTGATCAACTCAAGGTCCGTGAGCTTCTGACCCGTATCGATGCCGGTGCGATTCAAGAGGTCATCGTCTGCACGAACCCCAACCTCGAGGGCGAGGCCACCGCAATGTATGTCGCGAGGCTCTTGACACCACTCGGTATCGTCGTGTCGCGCCTGGCGAGCGGCCTTCCGGTCGGAGGGGACCTGGAGTACGCCGACGAGCTCACGCTGGGTCGAGCTCTAGAGGGGCGACGCACCCTCGAAGTGTGAAGACTCCGGCATTTCCCGCTCAATTAGACTAGGGAAATGCGAATCGCCATCGTCGGCGCCACCGGGCAGGTAGGCGTGGTCCTGCGCTCCATCCTGGCCGAGCGCTCCTTTCCCGTGGACCAGATGCGCTACCTCGCCTCGAGCCGGTCTGCCGGAACGACCCTGCCGTGGGGGGATCAGGAAATCGTCGTGGAGGATGCGCTCACCGCCGACCTCTCCGGCATCGATCTGGCGCTGTGCTCGGCCCCGGCGTCGGTCTCGCGCACATTAGCCCCCCGCCTGGCCGCGGCCGGTGCCATCGTGGTCGACAATTCATCGGCCTGGCGGATGGATCCCGATGTCCCGCTGGTTGTCCCCGAAGCGAATGTGGACGCCCTGGCCTCAATCCCCAAGGGCATCGTGGCCAACCCGAACTGCACGACCATGGTGGCCATTCCCGTTCTCAAGCCTCTCCACGACGCGGCCGGACTCACACGACTCATCGTCTCGACGTATCAAGCTGTCTCCGGTGGAGGCGTGGAGGCGGTGCGCGAACTGGCCGAGCAGTTGGCCAAGACCGTCGACCGGGCTCAGGACCTCACCTTCGATGGTGGCGCGGTCGACTACCCGCCGTATTCCGTCTATCCGAGGCCGATCGCGCACAACGTGATCCCGCTCCAATTCAAGATCGTCGACGACGGCTCCCTGGAGACCGACGAGGAACAGAAGTACCGCAACGAGGCCCGCAAGATTCTCGGGATTCCCGAACTGGCAGTGACGTGCACCTGCGTACGGGTGCCGGTGTTCACCGGGCACTCGGCCGCCATCGTGGCCGAATTCCGCGATGACCTCTCCGTGGAGCGGGCGACCGAGGCGCTGGGTGCGGCCCCGGGGGTGGAGCTGGCGGAAATACCGACTCCCCTCATGGCGGCCGGTGGCGATATCTCCTATGTCGGGCGGATCCGCCGGGCCCAAGGTGCCCCGAATGCACTTGCCTTCTTCGTCGTCGGGGACAACCTCCGCAAGGGAGCGGCGCTGAATGTGGTCCAGATCGCCGAGGCCCTGCTCGCCTCCGGTCAGCGCTGAGGCGCTGCGTTCAGTCGGGTCCCGACGATCCAGGCTCGGGGCCTCCGGCAACCAGCGAGGACATTCGGCGGGCCAGGTTGACGGCATGGTCGCCGAAGCGCTCGTAGAAGCGGGCCACCATGGCAAGCTCGATCGCCACAGGCAGCGGCATCGTGCCCGAGACGACCTCGGCCGTCAACGTGACGTGGAGATCGTCGAGCTCATCGTCCAGATCGTCGATGGCCGTGGCTGCGCTGGCCGACCGCTCGGCGAAGGCGTCGCCGGTGCTGCGCCAGATGGTCGTCGCCACCTCGCCCATGCGCTCGACGAGGCCGCGGCTACGGGCTGACATTTCGGCGCCGAGTCCGCGGGCGGCCCGCCGGGCGATGTGCTCGGCCAGGTCGCCGTTGCGCTCCATGTCGGGCAGCATCCGCAGGATCACCACCATCTCGCGCCGCTCTTCGGGTGTGGTCGTGCCGTGAACGAGTTGTTCCTGGACCGAACGTGCGATCTCCCTGATGATCTCGTCGATCACGTCGTCGCGCTGCACCAGGACCTTGGCGGCTTCACGATCTCCGGCCAGAAGGGCATGCGTGGCCCCGGCGATGCCCTCGCCCACCAATGCGAACACCTGGGCGAACAGCCGGTCCACCTCGTGGGGGACGGGCACGGTCGGCCAGAGCGGCTGTTCCATCACAAGCGGGCCTGATACCGGGGTTGCACCATCGTCTTCGTCCGGCCCTTTTGTTCGGCGTACGTTGCCACCGATCCGGAACGCCATCCCTGCCACGTTATCGGCCGGAGGCGGACAGGGACCTCCGACCCCGAGGTGGGTCCCCCGTTCGAGATACACCCCACCGTTACCCTTACTCCATGGCCCTCGGGGTGATTGTCGGTCTCTTGATAGGTCTGGCACTGGGACTCGTCTGGCATGTCTCGCGTCACGCTGCTCTGGAGGCTCGGGCCGCGGCGGCCGAGACGGCGCGTGCGGTGACCGCGGCCGAACTGGAACTGGTCAAGAGCTCGACTGAGGAGCTCCGGTCCCGGGCGCACGAGGAGCGCCAGCAGTTGGTCGGCACCTTTGCCGAGCTGTCCGCCGAGGCGTTGCAGAAGAACAACGAGCAATTCCTCGCCTTGGCCGAGACGAAACTCAGCCAGGTGCAGACCGCGGCGCAGGGGGATCTCACCCAGCGCCAACAGGCCATCTCCCAGCTGCTGGGCCCGCTGAGCGAGACGTTGGCCCGCTACGAGCGGGGACTGCAGGAGATAGAGGTGGAGCGCAAGGGCGCATACGAGGGATTGAGCGAGAAGGTGGCGCAACTGCATCTCGGGCACGAACTGCTGCAGAAGGAGACGCGTAATCTCGTGACGGCGCTGCGATCGCCGCAGACGAGAGGTCGTTGGGGCGAAATGCAACTGCGCCGGGTGGTGGAGATGGCCGGAATGGTCGCGCACTGCGACTTCGACGAGCAGGTCTCGACCACCACCGAAGAGGGCCGGCTCCGCCCCGACATGATCGTCCACGTCCCCGGAGGCGGCGAGATCGTCGTTGACGCCAAAGTTCCGCTCGAGGCATTCCTCAAACTCGTCGAGGCCGACGACGATGGCTCGCGCGCGCTGTATCAAGCCGCACACGCTCGCCAACTACGGACCCACGTCGATCAGCTGGCGAAGAAGGAGTACTGGAAACAGTTCGCACAGTCACCGCAGCAGGTGGTGGCCTTCATTCCCGGGGACCACCTTCTTTCGGCCGCCTACGAGTCCGACCCCGCGCTGCAGGAGCACGCCATGGCCAACAACGTGCTCCTCACCACGCCGACCATGCTCATCGCACTGCTGCGCACCGTCGCCTTCGGTTGGCGTCAGGAATCGTTGGCCGAGAACGCGCGTGAGGTGCAGAAGTTGGGGGCAGAACTCTATGAGCGGCTCCGGACCATGAGCGCGCACATGCAGAGGCTGCAGAGAAGCCTGACGGCGAGCGTGTCGGCCTACAACGACGCCGTCGGATCCCTCGAGTCCCGTGTCCTGGTCTCGGCCCGTCGCTTTCCTGCGCTCGGTGTGGTGGGGATCGAGACCGAGGGCATCGCGGATCTGCAACCCGTGGAGACATCTCCGCGACTGCTCCAGGCCATCGAGCTGGTGGCGGATGTCGACAGCGCAGACATGGGCAACGTCGCCCCGGACGGGAGTACACGCACGGACCTGGCGGGGTGACGTTTGGCCGCGAGATCGCGTGGGCATAGGGCACTTGCTGTGTCAGCAGAGTTGCGCGTTCCTGACTTGCAGCCGGCGGAGCGCTTCAGCTCTTTCGGGCGGCTTGACCCCCCGCCACGCAGTAATTGTTCAGTGACCGCTCAGGGTACGCACAGAAACACGGCTCATGATGGGCAACGAGTGCGGTTTTCCGGTTTTCCGCTCGGCGAACGAGAAAAAGGATGAGGGATGAACATACTGGTGCTCGGCGGTGACGGCTACCTCGGGTGGCCGACCGCGCTCCATCTTTCGGCGTCAGGTCATCGCGTCACGGTGGTGGACAACCTGGTGCGGCGCGAGTACGACGCTGAAATGGGCGTCGACAGCCTCGTACCGATCTTCTCGCTCCCCGAGCGCGTGGCGAAGTGGGAAGAGGTATCCGGTCACCGCATCGACATGCGTATCGGCGATCTCACCGATGCCGCGTTCACCTACGCCGCCGTCGGCGAGTGCGAGCCTGACGCCATCGTGCACTTCGGTGAGCAGCGGTCCGCCCCCTACTCCATGATCGACCGCGAGCACGCGGTCTACACGCAGGTGAACAACGTCGTCGGCACGTTGAACCTCATGTATGCCATCGCCGAAGTCAATCCAGCGATCCACCTCGTCAAGTTGGGGACCATGGGGGAGTACGGATATCCCAACATCGACATTGAAGAAGGCTTCATCGAGATCACGCATCACGGGCGCACCGATGTGCTTCCGTATCCCAAGCAACCCGGGTCCTTCTACCATCTCTCCAAGGTCCACGACAGTGCCAACATCATGTTCGCCTGCCGCGCGTGGGGTCTGCGCGCCACCGATCTCAACCAGGGCATCGTCTACGGTCAATCGACCACCGAGACCGATCTCGATCCGGTTCTCGCCACCCGATTCGACTATGACGGTGTCTTCGGCACCGTGCTCAACCGCTTCTGTGTGCAGGCGGTGATGGGTCATCCCTTGACCGTCTACGGTGCCGGGGGGCAGACACGGGGCATGCTCAACATCAGGGACACCCTGGCCTGCGTCACCCTGGCCCTGGAGAACCCGGCCGCCCAGGGTGAGTTCCGGGTCTTCAACCAATTCACCGAGTCCTTCTCCGTGCGCGACATGGCCGCACTCGTCAAGCACGCGTCCGCCAAGCCGGTCGAGATTTCCGAGGGACTGGTCAATCCCCGGGTCGAGCACGAAGATCATTACTTCAATGCCGCCAACACGAAATTGCTGGACCTCGGCCTGGAGCCGCATCTCCTGACCGACAGCGTCATTGCCGGCATGCTCAGCCTCATCGAGCGCCATCGGGACCGGGTCGATATCGACGCCATCGCGCCGACCGTGCAGTGGCGGTCGAGCTCCAGCACGCTCAAAACGGCGACCGCCGATACGGACGCGCCATTCCTCGCGGTCTGACCCGGCAGTAGCGTGACGCGGCGATGCCGCCGCTCAGCACCTATCGTCGCGCCCGCAGGCGGTCGCGCCGACAACGCCTCATCATCGGGGCCTGCGTGCTGCTCGTCCTGGCTCTGCTCGTCGGAGGTGTGACGCAGATCGGGAGCCAGTCGGGTCCCTTCGACGCGAGCGTGAATCGCTCGTTCGCCGCCCAGGGCGCCACTGTGGTCCAACAGTCCGATGCAACCGGTGCGACCCTGCGGCGCCTGATGAGGGATATGCAGAATCAGGATCGAGGCACCCTCCAGGCCCAGTTCGACACCCTGACGGCTCAGGCCGATCAGGAGGCGGTCGCCGCCGAGAACCTGGCGACACCGGTCACCCCCGGCGGGGTGCAGAGCGCGTTCGCCACCGTCTTCGCGGCGCGCGCCCAGGCGACGCGCAATATCCGCACGGCCTACGACGGTCTGCTCGGTCTGCGCCCCCTTCCGGTGGCCGGCGCCCCCGGAGCCGAGGCCGAGGTCGTGGCCGCACCCGCCCTGTTGCCGTCCGCCCAGGCCGCGGATCAGATCGTGGCGGCAGGCACCATCCTGGCCAACGCAGATCGGAGTTACCGCTCGTTGCGCCATGCGCTGCCACAATTGGCCGGGCACGCCCGACTCCCGGCTTCGCGCTGGGTCACAACAACCGCGGCGTGGCAACCGGGGCCGGTCGCCACCCAGGTGCAACTGGTGAGCACCTCGCCTTCGTTGCGGATGACCCACCGGCTCGTGCTGAGCGTCGTCAACGTCACGCCGCCGGCGCTGCCGTCGCCGACGGGTGTGGCGACACCGGGACTCTCGGTGCTGTCGCCGACCACGCAGGTTGTCGTCCAGGTGGTGCTCACCAACCTGGGCTCGGTCGACGAGCCACACGCCTCCGTGCAATTCCAGCTGACGCCGCAACCCACCGGAACGGCGGTCACGATGACCAAGTCGTCAGGCCTCGCCGCGGCCAGATCAGTCAGCCTGCCGCCTGCGTCGTTCACCGTGAAGCCCGGCTCGAGTTACCAGCTCACCGTGGCCGTCGTCCTTCCCGCGGAGCAGACGGACCAGACCGGCACCTCGCTGAGCGAGGTCCTTCAGATCGCCCCGAGCACCTGATCAGGCCGGCCCACGGGGGGCTATCTCGACCGCAGGCCGCAGGGGTCATAGGATCGCTGTCGAACTCTGAGGAATTGGAAGGATCGCCCACGTGACCGACAGCATCACGATCACAGACAACCGCAACGGCGAGTCGATTGAGATTCCGATCATGAATGGGGGAGTCTCGGCCTCTGAATGGTCGAAACTCCTCCCCGGGGTCTGGTTCTACGACCCGGGGTTCATGTCGACCGCCGCCTGCGAAAGTGCCATCACCTACCTCGATGGCGAGGCGGGCATCCTGCGCTATCGGGGGTACCCGATCGAGCAGCTGGCGGAGAACTCGACCTATCTGGAGGTGGCCTACCTCCTTCTGTACGGCGAGCTCCCCACGACCGAGCAGTATGCGGCGTGGAAGAACGAGATCACCAACCACACCTTCATCCACGAGAATGTCCGCAAGCGCTTCTTGGAGGGCTTCCACTACGACGCCCACCCGATGGGGATGCTCGTGTCAGCGGTTGCCGCACTGTCGACCTTCTACCTCGACGCCAAGGAGATCTTCGATCCCGAGTCACGCAACAAGCAGGTGATCAGGCTCATCGCCAAAATGCCCACCCTGGCCGCCGCCGCCCACCGGTTCAGTGTGGGCATGCCGTTCGTCTATCCCGACAACTCCCTCGACTTCGCGGACAACTTCCTGTCCATGTTGTGGAAGGTGGCCGAGCCCCGCTTCGAGGCGAACCCGGTGCTGGCGCATGCCCTCGACGTGCTGTTCATCCTCCACGCGGACCACGAGCAGAACTGTTCGACGACGGCCATGCGAGTGGTCGGTTCCTCCCACTCGGACCCCTACTCGGCCACGGCAGCAGCCGCAGCGGCCCTCTACGGCCCCCGGCACGGTGGGGCGAACGAGGCAGTCATCCGCATGCTGACCGATATCGGCACCATCGAGAACGTCCCGGATTTCATCGCCACAGTGAAGTCCGGCCACGGCCAACGGCTGCAGGGCTTCGGGCACCGGGTCTACAAGAGCTACGACCCCCGGGCGAAGATCGTCAAGCAGATCGCCTACGAGGTCTTCGAGGTGACCGGCAAGAACCCGCTGCTCGATATCGCCCTGAAGCTCGAGGAGATCGCACTGAGCGACGAGTACTTCACCTCACGCCATCTCTACCCGAACGTCGACTTCTACTCGGGCCTCATCTACCAGGCCATGGGCTTCCCGATGGAGATGTTCACCGTGCTCTTCTCCATTCCCCGTACCGTCGGCTGGTTGGCGCACTGGCAGGAAATGCTCGATCAGGACTCCAAAATCGCCCGCCCCCGCCAGCTCTACATCGGTTCGGAACCCCGCGACTACGTGCCCATCTCCACCCGCTAGGTACCCCCGACAGCCCCCTTTCGACGCCGTCGCTAAAGGCGGGGTCCCGGGCCCGGGCCAGTCCCTCCTGGGCGATGGAAACGCACAGACGTCCGGTACGGTCGAAGAGGAAGCCGCGGGCCAACCCCCGCCCCGAGGCCGCGATCGGGGAATCGGTGTCATAGAGCAGCCATTCGTCGGCCCGGAAAGGCCGGTGGAACCACATGCAGTGGTCGAGGCTGGCGCCCATGAAATCCACGTCCTCCCAGCGGACGTCGTGGGGGGCCAGGATCGTGTCGAAGAGCGACATGTCCGAGGCGTACGTCACGATCGCCGCGTGCAGGAGGGGATCGTCCGGCAACTCGCCGTCCGCTCTGATCCAGAGGCGCTGGTAGGGCTCGCCGGCCCCCTCGCGGTGCCAAGGGAGCTCGCCGATGTGGCGTTGATCGATCGGATGGGGCTTTTCGAACCACTCCACCAGTTCGTCCCGCCAGGGCTCGAGGCGCTCGAAGAGCGGGGGAAGCGATTCGGGATCGGGGACCTCGGGCATGGGGAACTGGTGGTCGAGACCTTCCTCGAGGTCGTGGAACGAGGCCGACAGGTTGAAGATGGCCCGGCCGTGCTGAACGGCCACCACCCGGCGGGTGGTGAACGAGCGCCCGTCGCGGATGCGGTCGACCTCATAGAGGATCGGAACCTGCGGGTCGCCCGGACGTAGGAAGTACGAGTGGAGCGAGTGGACCTGACCGTGGTCGACGGTGCGGCCGGCCGCAATGAGGGCCTGCGCCCGCCACCTGCCCGCCGAAGACCCGTTGGCGTTCCTCGTTGGGTTGGATCCCGCGGAAGATGTTGACCTCAATGGGCTCGAGGTCGAGCAGGTTCACCAGGAAATCGAGGGATGCACTCATGGCGCCCAGATCATCGCAGGCCCCGAGACCCGACGTCGTCGAGCGCCCGTCGGCCCGGCCCGCTACCGTGCGGCGGCATGGGGAGCGGGCACGACAATGCACCGCCGGGACGCCTGGTCTTTCCGGAGGGTTCACCTGGGGTGTGGCCACGGCGGCCCACCAGATCGAGGGCGGCAACGTCAACAACGACTGGTGGGCCTGGGAGCACAACCCTGACTCGGGCACGGTGGCGCCGAGCGGCGATGCCTGTGACTCGTTCCACCGCTGGCCCGAGGACATCGACCTGATCGCCGAGCTCGGTCTGACGGCCTACCGCTTCTCGCTCGAGTGGAGCCGGATCGAGCCGGCGGAAGGGGAGTTCTCGCTCGCCGCGTTCGAGCATTACCGGCGCATCTGCGCCGCCTGCCGGGGTCGGGGGATCCTGCCGGTCGTCACCTTCCACCATTTCACGACGCCGTTGTGGCTCGCGGCCCGAGGGGGATGGGAGGCACCCGACGCTCCGGATCTCTTCGCCCGCTACGTCTCCGCGCACCGCCGCCCACCTCGGCGATCTGATCGGATGGGCCTGCACCATCAACGAGCCCAACGTCGTGGCGGTGATGGGCTATTTCCAGGGCGAGTACCCGCCCGGGGTCAAGGAGGACTTCCACCGCTACGCCGCCGTGAACGAGTCCCTCATCCGCGCCCACCGCCTGGCCGTCGATGCGTCTGCGTGCCGGCCCGGGCGACTTCCCGGTGGGCCTCACCCTCTCGATGGCGGAGATCACGGCGGAGGAGGGCGGCGAGTCGCTGCGCGACGCGGCCGAGGAGATGCTGGAGAACGTCTTCCTAAGGGCCACCGACGGCGACGACTTCGTCGGCGTCCAGTGCTACACCCGCTTGCACTTCGGCCCCGACGGGCTCGCCGGGAACGACCCGGATGTCCCGCTCACCCAGATGGGTGACGAGCGCTGGCCCCGGGCGGTGGAGCACACCGTGCGGCGGGCTGCCGCGGTGAGCGGGCGTCCCGTCGTGGTCACGGAGAACGGCATCGCCACCGACGACGATACGGAGCGCATCGCCTTCCTGTCCGAGGCCCTCGAGAGTGCACATCGCTGTCTCCAGGAGGGGATCGACCTGCGGGGCTACTTCGTCTGGAGCCTGCTCGACAACTTCGAATGGCACCTCGGCTACGGGCCGAAGTTCGGCATAGTGGCCGTGGCGCCGGGTACCTTCGAGCGCCGGCCCAAACCCAGTGCCTACTGGTTCGGCGAGGTGGCCGCGGGCCAATGCTGTCTCCATCATTTCTCGGTAGCGTCCCGCCAGGAGTTGCCGCATGCCCCCGGCTAGAGTGGCGGCGTGCTTTCCCGGCTCCGAGATTTCTATGCCTGGCTGCACACGCACAACGGCCGCAAGATCTTCCGCTACACGATGGTGTCGGTCATCTCAACCGCAGTCTCCACCATCGTCATCGTGCTGGTCTACGGGGTGTGGCACCTCTGGACCGAGGTACCCAGCACCATCTTCGGCAATGCGGTTGCGACCTTCCCTTCCTATTGGCTGAACCGCAAGTGGGCCTGGGGCAAGCACGGGCGTTCCCACATGGTCAAAGAGGTGCTCCCGTTCTGGGGCATGGCCGCCCTGGGCATCGCATTCTCCATCGTCGGCGCCGTCGCTGGCCCGCCACATCGGCATCCACTACAACCTGTCCCACTTCGACCAGACCGTGCTCGTCCTGGTGGCCAACTTCTTGTCGTTCGCCGTCTTCTGGGTCGTGAAGCTGCTGGTCTTCAACCGCATGTTCAAGGTCGTCCTCGAGGAGTTCGACGAGCACCTGACTGAGGAAGAGTCCAAGGAGGACACCACCGTCCACTGATAGTCCCGCAGCGAAGGACCGCGCACGAGCGCCGGCGGCGGCCCGCAAGGCCCAGCGGCCAGGAAGGCCCGGCGGCCCCGGGGACCCTCAGTCCCGGAAGTTCTCGAACTGCAACGGGATGCCGAAGTCCTCGCCCTTGCAGGCCGCAATCACCTCTTGCAGGTCGTCCCGCTTCTTGCCTGTCACGCGTAGTTGGTCGCCCTGGGTCTGCGAGGACACGCCCTTGAGCCCGAGATCCTTGATGAATTTGTTCAGGCGTTTGGCGTGATCCGAGGAGATGCCGGCCCGGATAGCGACCTTCTGGCGCGAGGTGCCCTTTTGGGCCTCCTCGATCTTCCCGTCCTCGAAAGCCTTGAGGGAGACCTGGCGCTTGACCAGCTTCTCGTCCAGCACCTGGTGCAGTGCGCGCAGCCGGTCCTCGGTCGAGGAGCGCAGCACCAGCTCGGTTTCGCTCAACTCGATGGCCGAGTCGGTGTTCTTGAAGTCAAAGCGGGTCGAGGCCTCGCGGTTGGCCTGGTCGACCGCGTTGCGAACTTCCTGCATGTCGACTTCGGAGACAATGTCGAAGGTGGGCATGGGGTGCAGCGTACCGGCCGCATGCCGTGGCCCGGGGTTTGCGGGGCCCGGGGTTCGCCCGGGTCGGGCCGTCCGGACCCGGCTAACCTCCCAGCCTGCGGGTCGGTGTCCGAGTGGCCAAAGGAAACAGGCTGTAAACCTGTCGGTTGACGCCTACGGAGGTTCGAATCCTCCCCGGCCCACGTAGACGTCTGACCGCATCGGTGTCAGTCAGGTGGCCTTGCGGGCACCCCGAGATGTCATTACAATGACATTGCGAGGTAGTTGCGGGAGCTCCCTCTGTCCGGGACGTTCGTACCCGCGAATCGGACGGTAAGGCCGTCGCCGCACCGAAGAAGCGAGACAAAGACCCCAGTGGAAGAACAAGGAACGAGGCCTTCTCCACCTGAGTTGATGGCTCGTGTCCACTCGCGGTTCGAGCGCATGTCGATGGCGGTCGAGGGCGCCCGCGTGCGCATCACCCCCCGGCTCGCCCTCTCCGAGCGCGTCGAAGCGGACAACGGCGCCCCGGACGACTGGCGCTTCCTGCGGCAGCCCGCACTTCTGGGCTTCCTCGCCATCGTCTCGGTGTGTGTCGGTGCCTCCCTGACGGGTTCGCCGTTCAAGACCGAGTTGGCGGGGACGTGGTTCTTCGGCGACCCGAGCCAGAGCAACCCGGGTGACACCTTCCTCCTGCTGCCCGGAGTCGTCGCGGTCTACGGCGGCATGATCCTGTTCATCCGCGTCTGGTTCGGCCTGGTCCAGACCCTGCGCCACCGCCCGGGGGCGCCCGATCCGCGCCCTGGCCGGCATGTTGGCCCTCTGGATCGTCCCCCTCCTGTTCGTGGCCCCTCTGTTCAGCAAGGACGTGTACTCCTACGCGGCCCAGGGCGAAATGATGAGCCACCACATCAACCCCTACAACTACGGACCGGGCACCATCGGCTCGGGTCAGTACGTGACCGGTGTCGGGTCGTTATGGCTGAACACGCCCGCCCCCTATGGCCCCTTCTTCCTGATGCTGGCCGGCTGGGCGGCCTCGCTGAGCGGCCACAACGCCCTGATCACGGTGGAGTTGCTGCGTCTCATGTCGGTGGCCGGGGTCGCGCTCATCGCCTACTGCGTGCCCAAGCTGGCCCGGGCCTACGGGCGCGATCCGGGCGCGGCCTTCACCATCGCGCTGCTCAACCCGCTCACCCTGCTGGCCCTCATAGGAGGAGCGCACAACGACGCCATCATGGTCGGCCTGCTCCTGGCCGGCGTCACCGCCGCCAAGTACCGGCACCCCGTGCGTCGGGATCGTGTTGTGCACGTTGGCGGCTGCCATCAAAGTCCCCGCGGCCGTCGGCATCGTCTACGTGGCATGGGATTGGGCCGGTCCCGGCGTGCCCTGGCGGGGGCGGGTGCGGCCCTTGCTGAAGGGCGGCCTCATCTCCTTCGCCGTCATGGCCCTGTTGTCGTTCGTCTCGGGCCTGGGCTGGGGCTGGATCGCCAACCTGGGAACACCCGACGCCGTCCGTTCGTGGATGGCCCCGGCGACCGCCGTCGGCCTGGTCATCTCGGGCGCGCTCCATGTGCTCCACATCGGGGTGGGCCTCGGGGGGGTCCTGACCGTCACCCGACTCCTCGGTCTGCTGGCGGCGACGGCCATCGCCGCGTACTGCCTGCGTCACAAAGAGACGTTGGGGATGCTGATCGCGCTCGGCGTCACGTTGCTGGCCTTCGTCCTCCTCGGCCCGGTGGTCCAGCCGTGGTACCTCACCTGGGGCATCATCCTCATGGCGCCCGTCGTCCTCGGCCGGCTGCGCGGGTTGGCGCTCGCGCTTTCGATCGTGGCGCCCTTCATCGGTCTCACCGGTGGTGCGTCGCTCCTCAAGCAGTTGCTGGCGACGAATCCCCTCAGCATGGTCCTGGCCGTCTTCGTCCTCTGGGGCATCGTCATGCTGCCGTTGGGACGGTGGACCACCTCGTGGCGTCTCGACCGGGCCCGCTTGGGGTCTGCCCTCCCGGCCGCATCAGGATCGGTCACTCCCGCCTTCGAGTCCTGAGTCGTCCCGTGTGGGGCGGATCCGGCGGGGAGCAGGTCAGAGGCCCGGGGATCAGGTCAGAGGAGGCGCTGGAGTTCGACCACGTCGAGCCATTGGCGGTGCTTGCGCCCGACCTCGCGCTCGACGCCGACCAACTCGAAGCCCGCCGCCTTGTGGAGCCCGATGGACGTCTCGTTGTGGCCGGCGATACGGGCGATGACCGAATGGAACCCATGGGCCGAGGCCAGGGTCAGGAGTTCGGCCAGGAGTGCCCGGCCGATGCCCCGCCCCCGCTGGGCCCGGTCGACGTAGACCGAGTTTTCGGCCGTGGCGGCGTAGCCCGATCGCTCCCGGAAGGGGGAGAGGGAGCCGAACCCGAGCACCATCTCGTTATCGGCGCCCAGATACCCTTCCTCCGTCGTCGCCGGCTCCACCGCGACGATGGCGGGGTGCACGCCCCGGTGCTCGAGAAGCCACGCCTCCTGCTCCTTTTTGGTCCGGGCGACCATGTCGAAGGTGTTGGTGCTCCCGAGCACCTCGACGTTGTAGATGGCCCGGATCGCTTCGGCGTCGCCGGGGGCGGCCAATCGGATATGCATGGCCGGATGGTACTGTTAGCCCCTCACCAGCAGTGGAGGCGCAGGCGTCGTGTGTCGTGCTCTGGCTATCATTGACGCTTCGTGGCCGGATGGCCGCGGCGCCCCCTTAGCTCAGTCGGTAGAGCACAGCCATGGTAAGGCTGGTGTCGTCAGTTCGATTCTGACAGGGGGCTCGCCCCTGGCGGCGTAGCTCAGTTGGTCAGAGCACACGGCTCATAATCGTGTTGTCGCGGGTTCGAGTCCCGCCGCCGCTACCAGTTCCGGGGCGGTCCCCGGGGCAGCGACAAGGAAGGACTGAAGAATGGCAAAGAACGAGAAGAGGGTGCAGGTCACGCTGGCGTGCGAGGTCTGCAAGCGCCGTAATTACATCACCACCAAGAACAAGCTCAACGACCGGGAACGGATCGAGATGAAGAAGTTCTGCCGGTGGGACCGCCAGCACACCGTGCACAAGGAGACCCGCTGAACGATGTTCGGCGCGGCCGGTGCTACTCTGGCTGGCTGTTCCCCAGGTCAGGGGGATGAACCTTTTGCCGGATGGAAACCCAAGGCAGCCCACTGAGGGCAGTAGCTCAATTGGAAGAGCACCGGTCTCCAAAACCGGCGGTTGAGGGTTCGAGTCCCTCCTGCCCTGCTCCGAGACGCTGTAGATCCCAGAACACGTAACGACCCAGACATCGATGTGAGGCACAACTCGTGAATCGCGAAACAAAGCGCATGATGCAGCGCCAAGGACAGATGGAGGCCGACGGGTCGCCGGCTGCCCGGCGCGCGCCCGCCGGTGGACAGGCTCGAGCGGCCCGTGCACCGGGCAAGGGCCCATCGGGACGCAAGCGGACGAGCCCGATCCAGTTCACTCGCGAAGTCCGCGATGAGATGCGCCAGGTCGCCTGGCCCTCGCGCTCAGAGCTCATCAACTACACGTCGGTCGTGATCACCACGCTCTTCCTCATGATCGGGCTCATTTTCGTGCTCAATCTGGCTTTCGGGAGACTTATCACGCTCCTCTTCACCAAGTAGCCCGACGATGACCGACACCGACAACACCGACGCGGAGGATGCACCTATGACTGTCCACGACACAGCCGAGAGCTCGGTGGGTGAGCCGGACCTGGTGCTCGACGCCACAGCGGACAACGAGGCGGCCGCACAGGACACCTCGACAGGAAACGAAGGTCTGGGCTGGGGCGGCGACGACGAGGAAGAGGAGATCGTCCCCGTCGAGAGCCCCTATGACCGTCCCGGCCGCTGGTACGTCGTGCACACCTACTCCGGCTACGAGAACAAGGTGCGCTCGAACATGGGCAACGTCGTGGCCTCCCGTGGCATCGAGGACCGGGTCTTCGAGGTCGTGATCCCCATGGAGGATGTCGTCGAATTCAAGGGCGGCAAGAAGGTCACCGTGCAGAAGAAGGTCTTCCCCGGCTACCTCCTGGTCCGCTGCGACCTCGACGACGACACCTGGGGCGCCATTCGCAACACCCCGGGCGTGACGGGGTTCGTGGGACCCGGCACCAAGCCGACGCCCCTGTCCCGGCGCGAGGTGGAGAACATCCTGCAGGTCAAGGTGGAGGGCGTGGAGGCGGCCACCAAGCGCAGCCGCCCCCGCCTCGAGTACGAGGTGGACGAGACGGTCCGGGTGAAGGAAGGCCCGTTCGCCGACTTCTCGGGCCAGATCGCAGAAATCAACGAGGACCAGCTCAAGTTGAAGGTGCTGGTCAACATCTTTGGACGAGAGACACCAGTCGAGCTCGAGTTCAGCCAGGTCGCAAAGCTTTAGGCACACACAGCTTTAGGCGCACGCAGCCCTGAGCGAACGCACGAAGAAGAAGAAGGAGACCAGAGACGATGGCACCAAAGAAGCGCGTGCTCGCCGTTGTGAAGATCCAGCTGGAGGCGGGATCGGCCACGCCCGCCCCGCCGGTCGGAACAGCGCTCGGACCCCACGGGGTCCAGACGATGGAGTTCTGCAAGCAGTACAACGCGGCCACAGAGAGCATGCGGGGCCAGGTGGTCCCGGTCGACATCACGATCTACGAGGACCGGACGTTCAGCTTCGTCCTCAAGACGTCGCCAACGCCGTTCCTCTTGCGTCAAGCCGCCGGCGTGGCGAAAGGATCGGCCACGACCAGTCGTGAGCAGGTCGGCACCATCACCGAGGCGCAGCTGGCTGATATCGCCCAGGTGAAACTGAAGGATCTCAACACGACCGACCTCGAAGCGGCCAAGAAGCAGGTCGCCGGAACCGCACGTTCCATGGGGATCAAGGTCGCAGGCTAAGCGACCGCACCACAGGAGAGAGAAGATGGCTCAGCACGGCAAGATCTACCGAGACGCATTGGCCCAGGTCGATCGCGAGGCGCTCTACGGCGTCTCCGAGGCGATTGACATCGTGAAGCGGCTTTCCCGCCCGACTTTCGATGAGACGGTGGAGCTCGCGGTCCGCCTCGGTGTCGACCCCCGCAAGGCGGACCAGATCGTGCGTGGAACCTTGTCGCTCCCGGCGGGGACCGGCCGCACAGAGCGCGTCGCTGTCTTCGCCGCAGGCGAGCAGGCGACCGAGGCCCGGGCGGCGGGCGCCGACGTCGTGGGCGCCGATGACCTGGTGGCCAAGGTGGCCGGAGGATTCCTCGACTTCGACGTGGCCATCGCCACGCCCGACCTCATGGGCCAGGTGGGGACACTCGGGCGTGTCCTCGGTCCCCGGGGTCTCATGCCGAACCCCAAGACGGGCACGGTCACCATGGAGGTCGGCAAGGCCGTGACCGAGTTCAAGGGCGGCCGGGTGGAGTACCGCACCGACAAGGTCGGCAACGTGCATATCCGCATCGGCAAGGCATCCTTCACCCGCGATCAGCTGGTGACCAACCTCCGTGCCGTGATCGAGGAGCTCCAGCGGGCCAAGCCGGCTTCGGCCAAGGGCCGCTACCTGCTGTCGATCACCGTGGCCACGACGATGGGCCCCGGGGTCCACATCGACCCCAGCCGGGCCCGCCTGGTGGACGAGGAGCTCGCCGCCACCGCCTGAGTCTCAGTACGCCGGTCGGAGAGACACCGACCGGCGTACTACGCTTTGCACAACAGCTCACGCCTGCGGGCGGACGAGCACTGAACCCAGACGCCATAGACCTCCGGTGCACCCCAGGGTGCGGAAGGGGCCCACCCGGGCCCGCCTGACGAGGCGACACCTGCGAGAACCGGACCTGTGCCGGCGTCGTTCTGTCGCACATCGGAGATCCTGACCCGTCGCCGGGCGGTTGATCCCGGTGGAGGATACAGATGGTCACGCAGAACGCACAGATGAAGCACAAGGTCGCCGTGGTCGACGAGGTACGCACGCGCATCGGTGATGCCAGTGCCTCCATCGTGAGCGAGTACCGAGGCCTGTCGGTCGCTGAGCTCAAAGAGCTGCGCATCGCACTCGCCGCCGTGGGTGGCGACTACCGGATCTTCAAGAACACCCTGGTCCGCAGGGCGATCGACGGCGGTGAATACCAGCCCCTGTCCGAGTACCTCAATGGCCCGAGCGCGCTGACCTTCGTGGAGGGCGACGTGAGTGCGGTGGCGAAGGCCCTGAAGGACTTCGCCCGGTCCAACCCGCTTCTCGTTATCAAGGGCGGACTGGCCGACGGCTCGTTGCTGTCGTCGGCCGACCTGTCGGCGCTGGCTGATCTGCCTCCCCGCGATGTGCTGCTGGCCCGCATCGCCGGTGCTCTGGCGGCGCCGATGCAACAGATGGCAGGACTCCTGCAGGCGCTGCCGAGGAGTTTCGCCTACGGGCTCTCGGCGCTGATCGAGCAGAGGGAGGCCGGCGGGGAGAAGTTGCCCGAGGCAGCACCCGAGGCTGAGGAAGTCGCCGAAGCCCCGGCGGAGGAGGCGCCCCCGGTTGCAACCGACGAAGCCGCGGCACCAGTGGTGGAGGCTGCAGCCGAAGAGGCCCCGGCCGCCGACGCGAGGGCCGGCGCTGAGCGCGCCGAAGAGGCCCCGGCCGCTGACGCAGCGCCGTAGCAAGACCCGCAGCACATTTCGAACAGAGAGCACACAGACCGAAGGAAGAAAGGAAGGCCATTGCGATGGCAGCGACCCTGACAAAGGAACAGATCCTCGATGGGATTGCCGAATTGACGGTGATCCAACTGAGCGAGCTGTTGAAGGATTTCGAGGAGCGTTTCGGCGTGACGGCAGCCGCGCCCGTGGCCGTGGCGGCTGCCCCCCAGGCTGGCGGCGGCGACGCCGGCGGTGCGGAAGAGGAGAAGGTCGAATTCGACGTCATCCTGACCAGTGCCGGCGACAAGAAGATCCAGGTGATCAAGGAAGTCCGGGCCCTGACCAGCCTCGGGCTCAAGGAAGCCAAGGACCTGGTCGAGGCGGCCCCCAAGCCCGTCCTCGAGAAGGCCAACAAGGACGATGCCGAGAAGGCGAAGGCCGCCCTCGAGGCGGCAGGAGCCACCGTCGAAGTCAAGTAGTCCGGGGTTCCGGCCGGGCGCGAGTGCCCGGTTCGGAACCAGGGATCTTGACGCCGGGGGAGGGCGCCCGTACCCTTTCGCACAGTTCGGGCACCCCGCCCGTTAGGCTGTCGCGGCCTAGGGGTTGTGTTCAGGCACGCCCATGGGTAAGATGCAGGGTTGCCGTGCGTCCCTTTGTTTGCTGTCCCCGCAATTCCGTGGGGTCGGCGCGCGCCATGGCAACCCTCGGACCCTGATCAGGTCCACTTTTTACCGTCCCTGACTACCCACAATCCAGTACCGACCCACCCGCCGCAAGCCCACCTGGGAGGAGTTGACCGTTGTCCTCACGGTCCCGCAGTCCCGAACGTGTTTCATTCGCCAACATCAATGAGGCTTTACAGCTTCCGGATCTCATAGCGATCCAGCGTGATTCGTTTCAATGGTTCCTCGACAAGGGATTGGCCGAGGCGTATCACGACATCAGTCCGATCGAGGACTTCACCGGCCAGCTGAGCCTCGAGCTCGAGTTCGACCCGACGGATCCCGACCTGCGCCCTCCACCGAAGTTCTCGGTGGAGGAGTGCAAGGAGAAGGACATGACGTACGCCGCCCCCGTTTTCGTCCGGGCGCGGTTCCTCAACGCCACCACGGGTGAGATCAAGGAGCAGACGGTCTTCATGGGGGACTTCCCGATGATGACCGACCGCGGGACGTTCATCGTCAACGGCACCGAGCGTGTCGTGGTGAGCCAGCTCGTCCGTTCGCCGGGCGTCATCTTCCAGCCCGGTCGCGACGCCAAGACCGTTTTCACCGGGACCATCCACCCCTACCGCGGTGAGTGGATCGAGCTCGACATTGAGGCCAAGCCGGGCAAGGACGTCACGGCTGGCTGCCGGGTGGCGCGCAAGCGTCGTCTGTCCCTGTTCGTGCTCCTGCGCGCGCTCGGCTACGGCGACGAGGCGTTCCTCGACCGCTTCGTCCGCCACTTCGACTTCCTCGAAGGACAGTGGGAGAAGGAGCGCAACCTCACGCCCACCCGTGAGGAGGCACTGCTCGAGATCTACAAGCGGGCCCGTCCCGGTGAGCCCCTCTCGGCCGAAGCGGCCCGGGTCTACTTCGAGAACGCTTTCTTCAACCCCAAGCGCTACGACCTGACGCGGGTCGGTCGCTACAAGTTGAACCGCAAGCTCGGACCCGAGATCGATCGCCTGTCGGATCTCTTCGGCATCGAGATCGAGAAGCCCGCGCCCAACCAGAGCGTGCTCAGCCCGTCCGAGATCCTGGCCTCGGCCACCTACATGCTGCACCTCGCCCTGCACATGGCCGACGGTGAGTCCACCTACCGGATCGACGACCAGGACCACTTCGCCAACCGCCGCATCCGGTCGGTCGGCGAGCTCATCCAGAACCAGGTCCGTGTCGGGCTTTCCCGCATGGAGCGGGTCGTGCGTGAGCGCATGACCACCCAGGACGTCGAGGCGATCACGCCGCAGACCCTGATCAACATCCGCCCGGTCGTGGCGGCGGTCAAGGAGTTCTTCGGCACCAGCCAGCTCAGCCAGTTCATGGACCAGAACAACCCGTTGTCGGGGTTGGCCCACAAGCGTCGCCT
>CAVWKU010000002.1:0-306474 GCA_963755665.1 uncultured Acidimicrobiaceae bacterium | reverse complement strand
ATTGCGTTTGTGGCTCCGGTCTCGGGAGGTGCAAAGTGATTCATCCAAACGGACACAACGACAACGGCAACGCTGCAGTCCTTCAGGAGCCAGCGGAAAATGAAGCTCGCAAGAACGATCTGCCACTCCCTCCGGACGCAACCGTCCCATTGCCTGGGCTCGCAACTAGAGCAAAACAGAGAGCCCGGCAGCAGATCCAACAGAACCGCTTTGTAATCATCGGAGCGGGAGCGATCGTCATCGCGCTGCTGACCTTCGTTGCTACGTCTATGCCCCATCGGGGGCGCGCCACAGAAAGTGAAGAGTCGTGGCGCCACTTCTTCTGAAGACTTGGCCTTGAGAGCGGCACCGCGAGCAACGATAAGAGCCTATTTCCGATGACCCAATTGGCCGGCCCGTCACAAAAGAATCTCACGAAGGCTTCCTGAACGAACTAGATCTACAACGAACCGCAACCAAGCCGGCAGCGGGAAGGACGGTGGCGAGCGGAGCGGGAACTCTGGGGTCGATACCGCCTTTCGGAGACGACAGCCTGGCAAGCGCCGCCGTATCAGCCAGGCTCCAGTCGCCGTGCCGAGACTCCAGACTTGGGCACAGCAGAGCGCGAGGCCATGGGAAGTCTTCGCTAATCTACGTGCGAAACGTCTCTGCCAACGCGGGCAGTGCTCAGGCCCGCGAACCTCAATAATCCGGTACCGGAGCTGGGATTGGGTCTGGCCACTGGCACACGATTGCGTGCACGCCTGGAATCAGCGGCCAGCACCGCAGTGCGAACGCCGGTCCTGGCGGTGATCGAGTACAACTATGAGCGAGAGGGAGAAATTATTGTCCCTGCGGTTCAAAAGCGGTTGGGCACATCCGGAACGGAGATCTTCAGGTTACGTTGACATCCAGTTCGATTCTCTGCTGATGCCGGATGGTGCGGTCGTTCCCATCGAAGCCGCCGCCACGGGTTTGGACTTGTGGCTGCTCAAAGGAAAAGTTGAGGGTAAGAACACGGGAAAGAACGTCCTGGTCAGATCGCTGTCAGGAATCGGCCAAGCTGGCTCGATGTTGGTGGGACAAGGCAGTCTGAACCAGCCGCTGAGCGAGTCGGACCTAATGCGGGAGCGCGTCAGCAACAATGTCGGAGAGGCTGGAGATGAGGAGGTTTCCCGATTAGCGATCACCCAGCACATCGTGGTGACAATTTCGGCGGACACTCCGATCTATGTGGTCCTCGAGGAGACCCCCAAGACCAATCAGGTTTATCAGCAACCAAGTGCGCGGAGCACTCCAACATCCAACTCCGCCAATGTTGAGCAACTGCGCCAACTATTGCAGTTGCAGCAAGAGCTGAACCAACCGTCCGCGAGCAACCAACCAGCGCAGTAGACGAGTGGTTCTCCGGCTATGAATATTCGGCGGGAGCGTGTGTCGGCTGCGCCTGCCCAGGCGTGCTCCCCGCAACGTAGCTCACGAGTTGACCGTGACCTCGCTCGCAGTCGGCGGCCAAGCGCCAACGCAATTTCCAATCTTCCCGAAAGCCGACTTCCCATTACCGAACCCGCCCAGAGAGCTGGCACTGCCGACTGCCGGATACATGCCACGATCGGTTCCAACTCCCATTGCGAACGACCAAAGTTGTGTGGATGCAGCCGGGCGCTTCATCGCGATTCGATAGTTACCGCTGTCATGGAGGGCGGCAAGAGAGCTTTCGAGCTGGCGCTGACAGGTACGGACAGCAGGAAGGTGATGATTGCAACGGTGGAGAGCGGACGACTCTTACAAAGCGTCGGCTTCTTCACCACCTGCCCGGTGGCTTGTTCCTCAGCTTCCGCCGCTTCTTTCTTCCGAGTTCTTTCGTCCTCGATTTTTTCAGTCGGAAATAGTTCTGGAAGGTATACATCCATGCAATGTCCACGAGCTGCCAAACGGTAAGTTCCGGCTCGGCAATCTGCGTCGCCTGTTGCGAAGGTGGACGCGTATGAAGCTCACTGAGCGCTTCCAAAGCGGCAAGCTCGTTCTTGGTATTGACCAAAGAGAACTTCGATAACTCAGTCTGCTCCAGCCGCGTAAAGGAATCTGCAGATTCATCAGGCCCTTCACCGCCCTCTGAACTGCCCCCACAATCACTGCGACGGACAGCCCAGATTCGCCGACGAAGCGATAGCGGTTGATCTCACTGACCAAGCGACGGATCTCGATCGCCCGCTTGGAATCAGACATTGGCCCCTCATCCAGCAATCGACACAATTCTTCAAAACGCTCACTGTTCGTCTTCAGCTTCGCAGCGATGTCTCTCGACTCGGCCAAATGCGCGCCATGCGTGATCGCGGCGACGCAGAGGCGGAAAATCTCACGTCCAAAGACCAGCAGAGGATGGTAGACCAGATGCTCGGATTGCTTACCCGGTCGTGGGATCATGAAGCGCGCCTGCGAGAGCTTGCCTTCATGTGCTACCCGACTGCGAGCGTCGTAAAACTGTCGAACCCAATCCTTCAATCTTGGAACGCGGCCTAGCAGGAGCGAGACACTATCGACGAATCGATCCGTCTTCTCTCCTGTAGGAAGATCGAGCAGAGATTCAAAGGCGATTGCAAGATTGACTAAAGCCTCGCTCTCGCTCACCTCAGCTCGATTGGTGCCGTTGTACCACCTCAGAGCGGTGAATAGCCTTTCCCCGATATGTCTCGCGTCATCCGTGAGCAATCGCGCCAGCTCATAGCCCGTTCCTGCTTGCAGGAACTCGCCGCAGTCAGCAGCGAGGTCTTGGGAGATATTGAGCGTGATGTGCGGCACCGGCGGGTAGACCCGTGATCCCTTGACTACCCAAAAGTGCTCCATGAAGTTGAGCATCCCGTCGTAACCCGGCGCGAAATCGTTGTCCCACGCGATTGGTATGGGCTCATCCAAGATGGTGTGGTGCTCGACTCAATCAAGAAACGACTCACTCGGCTTGGCGTAAGCACAAGCAATGTTGCGCACTCATATCCAAGGAAAGGGTCTCCGAACTGATCATTCGGCGTGCCATACAAATACGCGACGAGACTATGCACCCGCTTTAACGCTTCAGGGATTTGGAATACACCGGAAACATGAATCTGAGGTATCGCAGCGTAGGACGCCGATCGTACACGCGCATTGTTCTGCGTGTACAACATCGCCGTCACCTCGGTGACTGCCGTCACTTGTGCTTTGCTGAGTCCCTCCAGATCGTCAGTAGACCGAAACAGATAGGGTCCGAACCGAACGGGACCTGACGTCTTGAGATACGGGAAAACAACAATGGAGAAGAGTTCTTCGCGAGTGTCGGGCATAAGGGTTCGGGCTCAGCGATCGGGTCGAATCACCGGCCATAGTTGAAACCATTATCCGCCTTCTCCCGGAAGGTTGATGTATCCATTGTGTGCAGGTTACCCGCAACTATCAGGATTTACTACCAGTAAACGGGCCAGCATCTGGACACCGGCAGTGGCCTCGTTCTGCTGGAAAGCTGCGGAGAGCTGACTCGTCAGCACCCATCTGGACTTCTCGGACTTGCCTCATAGTTTTTGCTGAGACGTCCTCTCTGAAGCCCTTGGACGGAACCTCTGTGCCTTCGCCGAATAGCGATTGACAGGGCAAGTCACGCTGTTAGATTCAGCTGGCTCTCTCGGCTTCGTCTGCGGGGGCCCTTTGATAAAACCTGCGAATTTCAAGCGAAGGCGAGCAAGCTCGCCAGCGGTGAATGCTATTTGAGAGAACTTTTGAGCTGATGCGCCCGTTGAACTCCTAGCGAAACGTATGTAGTGTATATGTTCGTTGACGCGGTCAATGATTTCCTTTGCGTTCTCGTGAGCTGATCGCTTCTTTTGGCATGTTCTTGGCCGATGCATAAAGTGCCGTCTGCCTGATCTCCTCAAGTTTGTGTCCCAAGGTGCTGTTATATGCGACGGTCAGCATGGATTTGCCCTCGATGGCGCCGGCGCGGTTCAGGTAGGAGGTCTTGACCCGGTGTTCCTTGAAGGCTGCCTTGTACTCGCGGTCGGTAAGTATTCCAGAATAGTAGTCGGCAGCGATCTGCGACTTTCCGAGTTCTTCCACGCCATGATTGCCAAGGCGCAACTGCGGGCGTATTTACCGGCTGCGAGAAGAATCTCGGCGTCGGAAATCAGATCTACAGCGTTGTTGTGGCACATTGCATATGCCTGATAAACGCTGTGTGCAAGTTCCTTGTCTTTGAATATGTCGGGTTTCTTGCCTTCTGGTTCCTCTTGTCCCGTAACGCGGTAGCGCTTGTCTGGACTGACAACGAACATGCCGGGGCGGATTATCAGCGAATCGATATCAAGGTCCATGATTAAAGATTCTATCCCTAGCCATCTTTAGATCTCGTCGGCAAGGGCGGGCACATACGAACCATCCCGATTCCGGAGTGGGTGAAAGCTGGAATTGATATCTGGATGACGGCCGCCGGAATTACAACCGGCACGCTCTTTCGTTCGATCAATAAGGCTGGCAGGATCTGGGGCAATGGGTTCAGCCCGAAGGTCATTTGGGGCGTCGTGAAGGATAAAGCAAAGGCTTGCAGCGTGCCGAAACACATCGTAGCGAGTCTCAGCCGTGCCGCTGTCTGCAGCTGGGCTGGGACCACCCAAGAGCGGACCGAAAAAGCCCGCCAGACAATCTTTCTCTCTCGACTGCTGATCGAGAGGAATACAATCGCTTCCGTCCGGGTGTGAGGCGCTATTATTGTTGTTTTGCGCTGCGTTGTCCTCACAAGAAACGCGATTGAATGACCGCGGAGAAGCGGGAGATAAAAGGGATAAGTATGGGGCGGTAGGTTATTGATCAAAGAGATTCAGGTCACCGTAGACCGGCAGAGTTGGCTGAGTACTCCGACGCCATATCGGAAGGTTTGCCCCTTTGTTTCTCAGGGTCTTCCATCAAGCGTAGATTTCAGGCGGGCTATGCTCTGGGCTGGACTAATGTCCGTCTCTCCTCGAATGCCGCAATGGTGGACGGCTTCGCAATGGGCCATCCTGAGGTACTTCGGTGCTGTTGATGGCACTGTAGGGGCATTGCGGCTTCATAGGGCAGTTGATGAAATCGATACTCATCCAAAGAAGGTCCTAAGTGATGATTGGGGCATCGGAGTTGGTCTTGAATGGTTAAATTCGCAATTTCAATACGCGTATGTTCAACACGGCCGACGCGCAATGGACGAATTGCAGGCGCTTGGGATTGCGACTTTCGCCGGAAAGAAAAAGCGAGGCCCACAGAAGTGCCCCGATTTCATCTGTAGGACGTGATGGGAAATATCACATTATCGAGTGCAAGGGCAATCAACAGGGCCCAGACCATACTGCCGACCAATTCAAACAGGGCCGCCTTCAGAAGGCGAATGTTCGCTTCAGCGACGAGAATCTCGTAGCTCAGAGGATTGTCGCCGGTCTCGCAATCGCTAGTTACGACTCAGTTGGCAGACGACTCTGCTGCTAACCGATCCCCCGCCAGACAGCGCTTATGACGAGACAAGGCCACACATCCAAATTGACACGGCACAGCCGCAACTAATACTGCGTGCTCTGAAACGTGCCGCTTGCATGAAGGTTTCCTCTCGTCCGGGCTCTTCGATTTAGCGCGCAGGTTGCTTCCCGAGGCATCAATAAGGCGAGGGCTGGATGAGCCGAATCCAGAGTTCCCCGTCACGAGATTCGAAGCCAATGGTTCTGAGTGGATGGGTCAGGAATTCAATCTGAAGTTTCCAACGCATCTTAAGGTCAATCCGAATGAATCGGTCGATGGAATCCGCCTACGATTTGGAACATCGACAGAGCTCATCCAAACCACCAGGGAAACATCACATCCGCTGACGGAAGCGAGCATGCTTGAAGAGCTAGATTTCGATCTTGCTCCCCGCCGTGTCGCCCACGACGGGGCCACGCAAACCCAAACGAACGAGACATCGGTTTCCATCCAGCAGGGCCACTCGTTCATCGCGGTTTTGGAGTTTCTATGACCGGTGGCAGGCCGGTCGCCGAAAAATATTCAAGCTCATGACTGAGGTGAAGAACGCCAGAATTTCCACTGCCTGGTGGTTACTCCCCATAAACGCCCAAGCATCCAGGATTTTGTCTCCAGCCTAGCCGACTTCTCGTTACTACCTTGGTAGGCGACACGGGCTTCGTCTGGACTTTGAAGCAATGGGACAACACGAACTGGCAGAGGGAACTCGTCGGTTCAAATCAAGCCCCCGCAACCACGAAAGCCCTTCCTTTCAGCGATTTCTGTGAACCCCGCAACCATCCGAATTGACAATTTCGATTTTCGAGTCTGGGAAACGATCAAAAACGATAGGTTCCGAATTGCTCTTCATCCGAGATTCAAGATCAATATTTTCCGGCTATCTGATGGGTTTCCTTCATATCCGTCGCTGCGTTAATCTGGGTGAGCGCAGTCTCAGGGCCGATGTGCAACGAACCTCTCGGCCTGACTCTTGGCTGAAGTAAGCCACGATATACACGATATAGAAGTAAGCCACGATATAAGGGTTCAAATCATGGAGACCGAGCTTCGCACAGTCAAAATTGCAGCCCTGCAGATCGCATACGAACAGACCGGGCCTGACGCTGGCCAGGTGATCGTTCTGCTTCACGGGTTCCCCTATGACGTACGCCAATTTGATGAGGTTAGAGACAATCGCCCGTCAGGAACGCCGAATACTCGTTCCCTATTTGCGCGGCTTCGGTCCACCTCTTACCGTTCACCAAAGATGTTCCGCTCCGGCCAGCAGGCGGCTCTCGGAAAGGATGTGGTCGACTTCCTCGAAGCTTTGGAGGTCGAAGGCGCGACACTCGTTGGCTTCGATTGGGGAAGCCGGGCTGCTTGCGTCGGCGCGCGCTATGGCCCGAGCGGGTTCATGCGCTGATTTCCGTCGGCGGCTACACAATTCAGGACATTCCGAAAGCTGCAACGACTCCTGCCCGCCCGAACAGGAATACCAGTTCTGGTATCAGTGGTATTTTCAAACGAAGCGCGGGCGCGCGGGGCTGTCGCAGAACCGTGACGAACTCTGCAAGTTGCTCTGGACACTCTGGTCGCCGACCTGGCGTTTTCCAGATGATCTCTTTACCAGGACCGCCAAGTCTTTTGACAATCCGGATTTTGTCTCGACGGCAATTCATGCTTATCGTCATCGATATGCGAATGCTTCCGGCGATCCGTCTCTCGAATCGCTCGAACAACGGCTAGCCGAAAAACCAAAGATCATCGTTCCTACGATTGCCCTGCAAGGTGAAGAAGATCGAGCCAACCCTCCTTCGATGTCTGATGGACAAGAATCGTTCTTCACAGGCCATTATGAGCGAAGACTACTGCGAGGGGTCGGCCACTGTCCGCCCGCCGAAGCTCCAGACGCAGTCGTTCAGTCAATTGAAGATGCATTAAGGCTTTCAGTTAGCCGAGCCGCTTAAGACGCGAGTTCCACAGATGAGAATCAAGCGGCTGACTTGGGCACGAAAGCGGGGTGAGGATTGCTTGGAAAATGCTCCCTAAATCGAGGTCATTCGCCAGGTCTTCGCACGAATGGTTGGACCAATTAGAGCCCGGCAGATAACCTTCGTGGCCTAACCTGTTCCATTGGAAACGCCAAGACGATGGAGATCGCCAGGGCGCACGCAAGCAGGAGGTAAGCTCTTCGGTTTGGCGATACAACCGTCACCGTCATTAAAGGGAGTATAATCTTAACGGCGCTAAGCGCCAGCAGCGGATGCCAGTGCCTGTCTCGCGGGAGCCAAGGCGATGAGAGCGAGACCGATGGTAGCGATGATGGCGTAGCCGAGCAGATCGTTGCGTAGATCGTGGTACTGGATCCCTTGGACAATCATCACGCTGTCATGAGCGAGGGTGGACCAGCCAGCGAAAAGGATTAGGCTGCGGTGCTGACGCGGGTTGCGGGCGGCGATTAGCAGGAAGACGCCGAGCGAGATGTAAATACCGAGGATCATCTGGTCCTGCCTGTTGATCGTGGTTGCAAGGCCGTCCCGTAGCGCGCCCGTGAGCGGGTAAAGGCCGGCCACGCAAGCTAATCCCGATAAAACCAGTAGAACCTTAAGGGCGCGCACTCGGATCATAACGAATTCTCCGTTCTTGCAAATGTCTACCGCTAATTTTGATGCTGTGTCCGCCGATTGGATGTTGTCACCCGTTGGAAATTCTATAGCAAGCGGAACCTACTTCATGAAATCGGTCAATCACCTTTGAGAATTAGGCCACTCGGGTGAATGAGTGAATATGGCGATTTTGCTCCAACCGCGATAATTCTCGGACAGTCAGCCAGCCTGATGGAACTCGTTAGGGGGAACACGCCTTACTTTTGCATCTCCAAATATTTCCCTAGCGGCTCCCAGTAATTTTCCTTCCATCCTGCCGCCAGGTGGTCGCCCGTGCCGTTCGGAAATCCACGATGGTCGAGCGCAATTTTGGTAGCGGCACCTTGCTCGATAAGTTCGAATCTTACGATGGAATAGTCTCCCGGTTTCCAACTCTGCGAGCGCCAAGCCTGAACAATCCGCTCATCAGGCACGACTTCGATCTGCCGTCCAGACACGTACCCCCCAAAGATCGAGAAGGCGCTGCCTGCATCGCTGCTGATCTCCGCTCGTTTCGTTCCCGTAGCCATCGATCGCATGGCTGCACTAAGACGCATCACTTTGTCGAACTGCTGCGCATCAGTGAGCGCTTCATATACTCGTTTCCGGCTCGCCTGAAAAACGGGCTCCTGCCTGATCGCCTCGGCAGTACGAGAAAGCCCGGAATCCTCAGCAGCCCAGGATTTGAATGGGCATCCGGCCAGGCCGCTCAACGCAGCAACCCCGAGGATGACCTGCCGCCGAGTGCCCCAGCCTCGGTCCTTAACTTGCTCATCCGTTATCATCTGCCCTCCCCTGTGTGTTTCGAAATCGCCCACGGCCAAAGTTCACGCCATGAGGCATCCGAACACAAAGTCAAAATATGTTCCACATAATATTTTCAGGCATGTACGGATTTTTCAGGCATATACTCCTCATGACGAACATGTGAGGTATATGCCTAAAAAATTCGTACATGCCTGAAAATATTATGTGGAACATATTTTGACTTTGTGTTCGGATGCCTCATGGCGTGAACTTTGGCGGTGGGCAATTTCAGAACGCGCGGCAGATGATAACGAATAAGCATAAAGGGTGCCAACTGTAGATCAGCAGCATGCTTGAGTGGTGGCCATTGATTACATATACTTATGGGACAAGGGGGCGGACCAGCTTGCGGTAGAGGCGACGAACGACGCCCTCACCTCCGCCGGCATCGACAAAACGGCGGTCGATGCCTACTGGCTGGGAACGGCGCTCTCGGGCGCCAGCGGCATGATGCTCTCCAAGCCCCTCGAGCTCACCGGCAAGCCGGTCGTCCGGGTGGAGAACATGTGCGCCACCGGGGCCGAGTCGCTGCGCCAAGCCGCGTACGCCGTCGCGTGCGGCGCCTACGACGTCGCGGCCGCCGTGGGGGTCGAGAAGGCCAAGGACACCGGCTACCAGGGCCTCAACGCCTTCCCGATCCCCAACGACGGCTCGGCGCGCACGCTCACGGCGGCCGCCATGTTCTCCATGGCCGTGCCGGCCTACGCCCACAAGTACGCGGTCGACCCGGCGGAAATGAAGAGGGTGCTCGCCGAGATCGGCTCGAAGAACCACGCCAACGGCGTGCGCAACGAGCGGGCGCAGTTCCGCAAGAACGTCTCGGTCGAAGAGATCATGGCCATGCCCACCGTCGCCGGCGAGCTCACGGTGATGGATTGCGCCGGCGTGGCTGACGGCGCCGCCGCCGCCATCGTCGTCCGGGCCGAGGACGCGCACCGCTACACGGACCATCCCATCTACATCAAGGCACTCTCGTCGGTGGCCGGCGACGGCAAGGGCCTCGGCGACCCCGGCTACGACTACACGACCTTCCGCGAGTCGGCCGACTGTGCCCGCGAGGCCTATGCCCAAGCAGGCATCACCGACCCGCGCCGCGAGCTCGCCATGGCCCAGGTCCACGACTGCTTCACCATCACCGAGCTCATCCTCTGTGAGGACCTCGGGTTCGCCGAGCGGGGAACGGCCTGGAAGGACGTCCTCTCGGGTGCCTTCGCGCTCGACGGTGAGCTTCCCGTCAATACCGACGGCGGCCTGAAGAGCTTCGGCCACCCCGTCGGGGCCAGCGGGCTCCGCATGATCTTCGAGTGTTGGCTCCAGCTGCGCGGAGAAGCGGGCGACCGGCAGTTGGACACCGGACGCGGCCTGGCGCTCACCCACAACCTCGGCGGGTACCCCGGTGAAATGGTGTCGTGCATCACGGTGCTCGGCGACCAACTCGCCTGACGGGACAGCGGCCACCGGGCATGGAGCCGCACACGGACGTCCTCCACCTCGAGGTGCGTGACCGTGTGGCACTCGTCACCCTGCATCGGCCCGACGTCCGCAATGCGCTCAACACTGCCCTGATCGACGCGTTGTGGGAGGTCCTTCCCGCGGTCGACGACGACCCGGGGGTAGGCGCCATCGTGCTGACCGGTAGCGATCCCGCCTTCTGTAGCGGCCTCGACCTGCGCGAGCTCTCGGGGAGTGGTCAGAACGCGCGACCCCGACAACAGCGCGACAGCGTCAGTGCACGCGGAGCGCTCCCCCCGGTCATCACGCCGATCGTCGGCGCCATCAACGGCGCCGCGGTGACGGGCGGCCTCGAGGTCGCTCTCAATTGTGATCTGCTCGTCGCCTCCGAACGGGCCACGTTCGCCGACACCCACCTGCGGGTCGGTGTCATGCCCGGGGGCGGATTGACCGTGCTCCTCCCCCGCCGCGTCGGGACGGGGAAAGCCCTCGACATGGTCTTGACCGGCGCGGTCGTCGATGCCCCGTCCGCGCTGCAGTGCGGCCTGGTCGATCGTGTCGTGCCCCATGACGAGCTCCTCCCGACCGCCTGCGCGCTGGCGGCCGCCATGGCGGAGCGGGACCCCGAGGCCCTGCGCTACCTCGTCGAGACGTTTCACCTCGTTGCCGCGCTGCCCGAGGCGGCCGGCCGCGAGCTCGAGCGCTCGCGAGGTCACGCCTGGCGCGACGGCACCATCGACACGGCTGCGGTGGGGGCGGCGAAAGACGCAGATCGTGCAGGAGGGGAGCCGGCGACACGGTACGCACTCGACCTGACCCGCCAGATCTGCCCCGTCAGCCCTACCCCGCCAGGACAGCCCGCCCCTGCTGCACGAGGACGGCCTCGACCGCGTCGGCGTCGGCTGCATCCATCGGCCGGTAGGTCGTCTCGCGTCCTGAGCGCCACCACAACGGGTCCTCCGGTGCGCCATCGTTGCTCGGCGAGGACGCGCTTGAGCACCTTGTTCGTCTGGGTCAACGGAAGCGCGGCGGTGACCCGTACGTAGCGGGGCGCCCATTTGGTGCCCAGGTCGGGCTGCGCGTTCAAGAAGGCGGCGAACGCCGCCGGGTCGAACGCCGCCCCTTCGCGCAACACCACCGAGGTCATGACGTCGTCACCCGCATCGGGGTTGGGAACGCCGTAGACCGCGACCTGCGCCACGTCGGGATGGCGCAGGAGCAGGCGTTCGATCGGCGCCGTGGCCAGGTTCTCCCCGTCCACCCGGAGCCAATCGCTCGTGCGCCCGGCGAAATAGGCAAAGCCGCGCTCGTCCACGTAGGCCAGGTCGCCGCTGCGGTACATGCCGCCCCGCATGCGCTCGCTCTCGGCCTCTTCATCGCCGTAATAGCCCAGAAAACCACCGGCGCCGATGGTGTTGACCATCTCCCCGACCGCCTCCGCCGCATTGAGCAGTCGTCCCTCGTCGTCGAAGCGGGCAACGGCCGCCGGCTCCCCGCTCTCCTGGTGCAGGACGGCCACCCCTTCGGGGAGCGGGCCCATGGCGTTGGGCGGCGTCTCGGGCGTACGGAGAATATTGAGCCCCGACTCCGTGGCGCCGTACCCGTCGAAGACGTGCAGGCCGAACCGGGCCGAGAACCGCACCACATCGGCATGGGTGCTCTCGTTCCCCATGGCGACCCGGAGCGGGTTGTCAGCGTCGTCGGGCTGCTCGGGTGTGGCCAACACGTACGCCAGCGGCTTGCCGATGTAGTTGAACCAGGTGCAGCCGTAGCGGCGCACGTCGGCCAGGAAGGACGAGGCCGAGAACTTGCGCCGCAGGACCATCGATGCACCCGCGACCATGGTGGGGCTCCACCCGGCCATGACGGAAGCCGAGTGGAACAGGGGCATGGACAGGTAGGCCCGGTCGTCGCGCGTCAGCTGCAGATGCCCCACGACGGCCGTGCCGGGCGTGGTGATTTTGGCGTGGGTGCACCGCACCGCCTTGGGATTGCCACTGGTGCCCGAGGTGAAGATCAACATGAAGAGGTCGTCGGGTTCCAGGTCGACCTTGGGCACCGGTCCGCCCGCGACCGATGCCAGTGCGGCCGCCCACTCCTGCCCTCTCGATATTGAGGATCCGCTCGCTCGGGACGGTCGTCGCCCACCTCACCGAGGAGGGCGTGGTAGCGCTGTTCGGTGATGATCAGCTGGCAGTCGGTCTGCGCCACGTCGCGCGCCAGCTCGGGCCCACGGCGCGTCGGATTGAGCCCCACCACGACGGCCCCGCTCAACGCGGCCGCACCCAGCAACATGACGAAGTCGGGCACGTTGTCGAGGAGGACGCCGACGTGGAAGGGTCCGTCGACGCGCCGCTTGAGCAGAAGATTGGCCCGGTCCACGCAGGCGTGGGCGTACTGGGCCCACGTCCACGACTGCTCTTCGAAGAGGAGGCATGGGTGCTGATCGTCGAGACGTTCCGCCAGCAGTTCGCCGAGCACCACGCTCACGCCCCGCCGTTCTGCTCGACCACCCCGTTCTGCTCGACCACGCCCCGCGCCAAAAGGTCGCGCACGGAGGCATCGTCGAAGCCCCACGAGGTCAACATCTCTTCGGTGTGCTGGCCCGGATGGCTGCCCGGGCGGGCCACCCTTCCCGGAGTCCGGGACAGACGCGGCACCGGCGCCACCTGCGTCAGCCCGCCGACCTCGGTGTAGGCCCCCCGGGCCACGTGCTGCGGATGCTGCGGGGCCTCCAAAGGCGGCAGGACGGGGGCGAAGCAGGCGTCGAGGTCCGCGAAGGTCGCTACCCACTCGTCCCGGGTCCGGGTGCGCACCCGTTCGGCGACCTTCTGGCGCATGGCCGGCCAGTGCGCTTCGTCGTTCTGATCGGGCAGGTCCTCGCCCTCGAACCCGAGCCCTTTGAGCATGGCGGCGTAGAAGGGCGCCTCGATCCCCCCGAAGCTCACGTAGCCGCCGTCCGACGTTTCGTAGGTGTTGTAGAAGTGGGCTCCCCCGTCCAGCAGGTTGGTCCCCCGTTGCGGCGTCCACCACCCCATCTGCATCGGGCCCATGTTCGCCGCCATGACGTAGGCCGCACCTTCCGTCATGGCGCAGTCGATGACCTGGCCCTCGCCCGATCGGGCCCGCTCGAGCAGGGCCGCGGTGATGGCGAAGGCGAGCAGGACGCCGCCCCCGCCGAAATCACTGACCAGGTTGAGGGGATGGACGGGCGGGCGATCGGCGGGACCGAGCGCGCCGAGCACCCCGGCCGTAGCGAGGTAATTGATGTCGTGCCCGGCGGCGAGGGCCATCGGGCCGTCCTGGCCGAACCCACTGATGCGGGCGTAGACCAGGCCGGGATTGCGCCCCCGGCATTCGTCGGGACCCAGGCCCAACCGCTCCATCACCCCGGGCCGGAACCCCTCGACGAAGACGTCGGCCTGATCGGCCAGGCGACGCACCACCTCGGGCCCGTCGGGGTGTTTGAGGTCCACCGCCACCGAGCCGCGTCCCCGCGTGATGATGTCGGTGTCCATCGGATGCGCAGGGACCGGTCCCTGCAGCCGACGGTCGATGCGTATGACGTCCGCCCCCATGTCGCTGAGCATGAGCGCGCAGAACGGCGCCGCACCCTGCCCGCCGATCTCGACCACCCGCAGCCCCAACAGCGGCCCGGCTCTCCCCGCTTCCCCCATCAACGACCCTCCCCCGTCAACGAGCAGCGTCGTCGAGATACACCTCGGCCGTGGCCACCGCCATCACCGCATCGGTCTGCGTGCGCATTTCGACGTCGACGGTCACGAAGGGACGGCCGGACCCCTGTGGCGGCACGACGATCTCCTTCACCTCGCCCGTGAGGATGGTGATGTCGCCCACGAAGGCGGGATTGCGGTACTGCGCCACCACGTGCCCGGTCCAGCCCCCCTCGCCCGCCCAGTTCTCGATGTAGTCGAGGATCCACGACCCCATGCTCGATCCGTAGCCGTACGACCGGGGCATGCCGATCAGCTGGGCGTGCTCGGGATTGACGTGGCCGCGCGACGCTCCCTCGAGCAGCCCGTCGTTGGCGCTCGGGTCGTATTTGGCCCGATCGAAGTCACGGCCCATCTCGCTGATCCAGCCGGCGTCCCACAGGCCCGTGGGGCCCTCGGTGTAGTACGCCGCTCCCCACACCGTGGCCGGACGCGCCCGGTGCTCGGTGGTGAACGAAGCCACCGAATGCGGGCCGATGACCCGCTCGGGCAGCTGCTCCCCCTTCTCCACGGTGTCGAATGACTTCGCCTGGTGCCCGTTGGCGTGGAGGATCCGGTAGTAGGCGCGTTTGCGCTCGTCGTTGGCCAGCAGGTCGTCGTGCTCCCACGCCGGCTCGGGCGCACTCTCGCCGAAGGAGCTGCGGCGCAACGCTTCCTCGACGAGGTAGCGGATGGCGGTCGAGCGCTGCTTACCGACGAGCTCCCCGCGCTGGTTGATGTAGGTGGTGTCGCCCCGGCTGAACATGGTGGGACCCGCGAACCGGGTCTCGGTGACTCTGTAATCGAACAACATGGTGTCGCGCTGGAGGAGATCGCCGGGCCGGATGCGCGGACCGAAGAACCACCACTCGTCCCCGCCGAAGAGCATGTGGCTCCCCGGTACTCGGCCCTGGACGGCCGGGGTCGCCCCGTGACCGTCCCCGGCAGCGACGGTGAACGACTGCGGCGCCACGATGCCCCCGAACCTGCTCTCCGCCGCGAAGTCGGGGTCGTAATAGAGAGGGTTGGGGTTCTGCATCCCCTGGGCCCAGCGCCCGATGTCCGATTCGGTGATCGGGTAGCGGAGCTGCAGCCGCTGCAGCGGCACCCCCAGCCAGCGGTCCACATCGGTGGTGTCCAGTTCGAGCTTCCCGCCCTCTGACGTCATGGTCGTGATCCCCTCTCCAACGCTCTATTAACATAATCATAAAATGATGCGATACCTAGGGGGGTCGAATGGCACGTCCGTTGGAAGGCCTGAGCGTGCTGGACCTCACGAACACGCTGGCCGGGAGCTACTGCACCAAGCTCTGGGTCGACGCAGGCGCCGACGTCCTGAAGATCGAGCCCCCGGGCGGTGACCCGCTGCGACGGCGCCGGGTCGTCGGGAGCCCGGCATCGACCGGGGACCACTCGCCGCTCTCCTCGTTCCTACATGCCGGGAAGGGCAGCATCGTGGCCGACGTCACCACGCGGGCGGGCCGGGCGACAGTCCTCGACCTCGCCGCCTCGGCTGATCTCCTGGTCGAATCGGCCGACCCGGGTACGCTGGCCGCACGCGGCCTGGGCCCACGGGACCTGCGGGCAGCCAACCCGGAACTGACCGTCGTCTCCATCACCCCGTTCGGCCAGACCGGGCCCTGGGCGCAGCGGCCGGCCACCGAGTTCACGCTGCAGGCGGCGTCGGGCTCCATCGGCGGACGCGGCACCCCCGAACGTCACGCCCGTGGCCGCAGGTGGGCAACTGGGGGACTGGATCACCGGCACGTGGGCCGCCATCGGGGGTCTGGCCGCATGGCGCCGGGCCCATGCCACCGGGCGGGGCGACCACGTCGACGTCTCCGCCCTCGAGTGCCTCTCGATCTCCCTGAACCCGTTCGAACCCCTCCACGCCTCGCTCACAGGTGATCGGGAACACTTCATGCGTGAGGTCTTCCAGCGTTCCGTCGAGGTCCCGTCGATCGAGCCGGCACTCGACGGGTGGGTCGGAGTGGCCATGCTCAGCGCACAGCAGTGGCAGGACTTCACGGTGATGATCGAGCGACCGGACCTGGCCGACGACCCGGGCCTGGCCCAGCAGTTGGGACGCTGGCCCCGGCGGCACGACGTGGAGGACGCTGTCCATACCTGGACCCGTCACCGCACCGTCGATGAGATCGTGGAGTTGGCGGGCGCGCTCCGCATTCCGGTCGCCCCCATCGGAACCGGGGCCACCATTCCCACTATGAACCACTTCCGCGAGGTGGGCACCTATGTCGACGGCCCCGAACCCGGCGTGCTCTGGCCCCGCATCCCCTACCTGTTGGGCGAGGCGGATCTGTTGGGGCAGGCGCACGGTGATCGGGATGGACCGCCCCGAACCGCCCCACCTCTGGGCGAGCGGCCGGGCCCCGACCACCGGGACGTCGTCACCGCCGGCCGCACACGGCATCACGGCGCTACCCCTCGATGACCTGCGGATCGCCGACTTCACCGCGCTGTGGGCGGGCCCGCTGGTCACCCACATTCTCGGCACGCTCGGGGCGGACGTGGTCAAGGTCGAATCGGTCCAGCGTCCTGACGCCATCCGCTACACCAGCGCACAAGGTCCCCAGGTCGACCAGTGGTGGGAGTACAGCTGGCTCTTCCACGGCGTCAACGCCGGCAAGAAGTCCGTGACCCTCGACCTCACCCGTCCCGAGGGACTGAGGCTGGCAGGCCATCTGATCGAGAACGCCGACATCGTCATCGAGAACTTCTCCCCCCGCGTGTTCGAGTCGTTCGGCTTCGACGAGGACCACGTGCGGCGCCTCGCCCCTCAGGCCGTGTTCGTGCGGATGCCCGCCTTCGGGCTCCGGGGCCCGTGGCGCGAGCGAGTGGGACTGGCGCAGACCATGGAACAGCTCTCGGGCCTGGCCAACATCACCGGGTACGCCGATGGACCGCCGACCAATCCCCGCGGGCCCTGCGACGCGATCGCCGGGATGCACGCGGCATTCGCGGCTCTGGTGGCGATCGTCGATCGCGATCGCACCGGCCGGGGCCAGCTGGTGGAGTCGGTCATGGTCAATGCCGCGCTCGAACGTGGCGGCCGAACAGGTGATCGAGTTCTCGACCCACGGCACCGAGCTGTGCCGCAACGGGAACCGCAGCCTGCTCGGACATCTGCAGGGGGTGTACGCCTGCGCCGGTAACGAGCAGTGGTTGGCCTTGAGCATCGAGGACGCCGCCCAATGGGAGGCACTGGCCGATTGGCTCGACCACCCCGATTGGGCCGCCACAGTGGGGGCGAATCTCCCGACAGACGATCCGGTGCTCCATGACGAGCTCGACCGCCACCTCGGCCCGGTCTTCGCGGCACGCGACCTCCATGAAACCGTGGCGTCATTGACCAAAGCCGGTGTGCCGGCCGAGGCGGTCGTCCTCCCCGGCGACATCGAAGAGAATCCACAGCACGTCGCCCGAAGATTCTTCGAGGAGCTGCACCATCCAGTCGCCGGCGCACAGCGCTACCCGGGCCTCCCGTTCCGTCTGGCTGCGGGGCCCGATCATTGGTTCGACGAACCGCCACCGCTTATCGGACAGCACAACGACGTTGTCCTCGGCGACGAGCTCGGACTTTCGGAGGACGAGCGCACGACGTTGTGCACGCAGGCGATCACGGGGACCAGGCCCCTTCGGCCTGTAGCTTCACTACAGTGCGGACATGAACGAATCTCTCGTGGGCCGCCAAGGCGCCCCCTTCCACATGGTCGTCGAGCGGGGCAAGATCCGTGAGTTCGCCCGAGCGACGAAGTCCTCGAACCCCGACTACCTGGAAGGCGAGCATCCGTTGTCGCCGGTCACCTTCCTCTCCGTTGCGGGATTCTGGCAGGACGATTCGAACTCACCATGGGGCGACGCCGGAGAGCGCAACTACGAAAGGATCCTCCACGGGGAACAGGAGTTCGTCTTCTTCGGCGAGCCACCACGGGCAGGAGCGGCACTGACCGGCGTCAGTCGCATCGACCGGGTCTACGAGAAGGCGGGACGCCGGGGTGGGGCGATGCAGTTCACCGAAACAGTCACCGAGTTCCGCGACGAAGGCGGCACGCTCGTGGCCGAGTCGAGGACCACGGTCATCGAGACGGGCCAGGCCCCGACGGCTGACGCGTCATGAGCGGCACGACCTGGGACGACCTGCAGGTCGGGACGACCCACACACCTTTTGCCGACAAGCCGCTGACGATCACCGACTTCGTGCGGTACCAGGGCGCGTCGGGTGACATGAACCCCATCCACCACGACACCGAGTTCGCCCAGAAGGCCGGGTTCCCGACGCCGTTCGCCGTCGGGATGCTCCAAGCGGGCGTCATGGCCACCTACGTGACCGACTGGCTGGGTGCCGCGTCGGTGCGCCGTTTCAAGGTGCAATTCCGCGAGCAGGCTTGGCCCGGTGACGTCATCACCTATGCCGGGACGGTCACCGCCAAACGGGAGGTCGACGGTGAGCGTCTGGTCGACCTCGAGCTCACGGCCACCCGCCAAACCGGGGGAACGCACCTGAAGGGTTGGGCCACCGTCAGCCTGGACTGACGCTGTTCAGCGTCGCACCTTTTGGACGGCAGATCTCGTCGATGAGCCCGAAGTCCAGTGCCTCCTGGGCGCTCATGAAGACGCCCCGGCCGAACATCTCGGCCACGACATCGGGCCTCCGCCCGACGGCCTCCGCCACGCGGGCCGTGAAGCGACGCCGCTCCTCGGCCCGCAGCTGCGCCCACTGCTCCACGTCGCGGGCCCTCGACTCGAACTGCGTCGTCGGCTCACGCAACGAGAAACGGGTGCTCGGCATGGAGGCCCGGTGATGGCACACGGACAGGACACCCACGGCGGGACCCCCGACCTGTCCCATGCTCAAGCGCATGCACGGGAACGCCCAACAGCTCGATGACGTCCATGAGGGTGAGCGCGAGGGCCAGGCTCCCGTCGGCACAGTCGATACGCAGCGTGACCGCATCGTCCCCTTCGGCATCCAACGTCATCAGCTCGGCCGAGACCCGGGTCGCCGACATGTCGTCCAGAGGGCCGGTCAGTAGCACCACCCGTTGTGCGAAGAGCCGTTGGGCCAGGCTCTGCGACCAGTCACCGTCATTCACGTTCGATCCTCCATTCCAGTTTCCCCCCCAGGGCCGCCGTGTAGCGCTCGATCGTGGAGAGTCGGACGTCGAGATCGCCCGCCTCGAAGCGGGCCACGGCCGACTGCGACGTCCCCATACGCGACGCCACTTCCGCCTGCGAGACGCCCAGGCTCCGTCGCAGGGCGGTGAGCTGGCCACTCAGGGCATGACGGCGCTCTGCCATCTGCCGGAACCCCGGGAACACGGGGAGATGTCGCCGCTCGTCCACGGCGTCAGATTATCTCACATATGAGATAATCTGAGCGATACGTAGCCGAGCCATAGACAGCAGAGCCGTACCAAACGAGGAGGAACGTCGAGATGCCCATGCCCAGCCTGTCCCAAACCAGCGCTCGCAGATACTGGTGCCGACCGTCATAGAGGAGGGCAGCCGGGGCGACCGTGCCTTCGACATCTACTCCCAGCTCCTCCGTGAGCGGATCGTCTTCCTGGGCCAGGAGGTCGACGATCAGGTGGCGAACCTGATCATTTCGCAGATCCTCTTCCTGGAGGCCCGGGACCCCGAGAAGGACATCTACCTCTACATCAACTCGCCGGGCGGGCAGGCCTATGCGGGCATGGCCATCTACGACGTCATGCAGCACGTGGCACCCGACGTCTCGACCATCTGCGTCGGGATGGGCATGTCGGCCGCGGCCATGATCCTCTGCGGCGGCGCCGCCGGGAAGCGCTTCTCCCTTCCCAATTCCCGCATCATGATCCACCAGGGCTCGGCGGGCACCCGGGGTGCACCCTCGGACATGGAGATCCAGTTGCGCGAGGTGCTCGCCCTCACCCACCGGATGTCGGAGATCATCGCCCACCACAGTGGTCGTGCCCTCGAGCAGGTGGCGCTGGACATCGACCGCGACCACTACCTGACGGCGGAGGAGGCGCGCGACTACGGGCTGATCGATGACATCATTCAGCCGCGCCGGGGCGTGGCCGCGCCCAAGCTCGAGGCCGCGGTCGCCTGACACCCGGGCTACGGGAACGACCCTGAACCGGGTCACGGGGCTGGGCGTCGCTGGAGGACGTGGTGACGGCGCGTAGGGTGGATGACGCAGGCGTCAGGAAAGTCTCGACGCCAGGGAGGTGGTGGCATGCGCACCGAAGATCTGATTCTGGTCAGCGTGGACGACCACGTGATTGAGCCCCGGGACATGTTCGACGGCCGGCTGCCGGCCAAGTACCAGGACAAGGCACCGCGACTGATACGGCGCCCCGACGGCACCGACTACTGGCAGTACGACGGCAACGAGATCCCCAACGTCGGCCTCAACGCCGTCGTCGGACGCCCGCCCGAGGAGTACGGACTCGAGCCGACCTCGCTCGACGACATGCGCGTCGGCTGCTACGACGTCCACGAGCGTGTGCGGGACATGTCCGTCAACGGCGTGCTCGGGTCCATGTGCTTCCCCTCCTTCCCCCAGTTCTGCGGTCAGCTCTTCGCCCGCCGGGAGGACAAGGACGAGGCACTGGCCATGGTGCGGGCCTACAACGATTGGCACATCGACGGCTGGTGCGGCGCCGAGCCGGGACGGTTCATCCCTCTGTCCATCCCCGCCATCTGGGATCCCCACCTCGCCGCGGCCGAGGTGCGCCGCGTGGCCAAGAAGGGATGCCATGCCGTCACCTTCTCCGAGAATCCCGAGAAGCTCGGATGGCCGTCCCTGCACAACAGCCACTGGGACCCGCTGTGGGAGGCCTGTGCCGACGAGGGAACCATCGTGTGCATGCATCTCGGATCGTCGTCGCAGCTGTTGGTCACCTCCGCCGAGGCGCCGATCGACGTCATGATCAGCCTGCAACCGATCAACATGGTGCAGGCCGCCGCCGATCTGTTGTGGTCACCCATCCTGCGCAAGTACAAGGACCTCCGCTTCGCGCTCTCCGAAGGTGGCATCGGGTGGATCCCCTACGCCCTCGAGCGCATCGACTACGTCTACCAGCACCACCACAAGTGGACCGGGCAGGACTTCGGGGACATGCTGCCGAGCCAGGTGTTCAAGGAGCGGGTCATCACGTGCTTCATCGACGACGCGTTCGGCATCGACAACCGGCGCTACATGAACATCGACAACATCACCTGGGAATGCGACTATCCCCACTCGGACTCGACCTGGCCGACCTCACCCGAAGATGCGATGAAGTACCTGGCCGACGTGTCCGACGAGGAGATCGACAAGATCACCCATCTCAACGCCATGAAGCACTTCCGGTACGACCCCTTCAGCGTCCGCCCCCGGGAGAGCTGCACGGTCGGCGCGCTGCGGGCCGAAGCCTCCGACGTCGACATCTCGCTCGTCTCGCGGGCCAGGGGCCACACGGCCGTCGGGGAGAGCGGCATCGTCGACCTGTCGATCGTGGCCCAGGCCCTCAGCGCCGACGACTGAACGGACGGGGATGTCCATCGACTACGTCGCCGGCGACGACCACGTGGTGACGATCACGATCAATCGCCCCGAAGCGCGCAACTCCATGGACGCGGAGCACTTCTTCCGCCTGCGGTCAGCCTGGGAGCGCTTCGGAGAGGACGACGATGCCTACGTCGCCATTGTCACCGGTGTGGGACAGGACTTCTGTGTCGGTGCCGACCTCAAGACGTACATCCCCCAACTCACGGCGCTGCAGGAGAGGATCGACGCAGGGACAGGCAGCCCGAAATCGACGGCTACCGCCTCGATGACGGCATCAAAGCCGTGCTGCGCGGCGTTGAGCTGTACAAGCCGGTCATCGCCGCCGTGAACGGGAACTGCGTCGCCGGCGGCATGGAGATGCTGGGCGGCTGCGACCTGCGGGTGGCGAGCGACGTCGCCCGGTTCGGCGTCATGGAACCAAAGCGCGGCCTGTTCGCCGGTGGGGGCACGACCGTCCGCCTGCCACGGCAGATCCCGTACCCCGCCGCGATGGAGCTGCTGCTCTGCGCCGACCGGGTATCGGCCCAGCGCGCCTACGAGATGGGTCTCCTCAACGAGGTCTGCCGCCCCGCCGACCTGATGGAGCGGGCCTACGACTACGCCTACCGGATCACGGCGAACGGTCCCTTGGCGATCCGCAAGACCAAGGAGTCGGTGCTCCGCGGGCTCGCCACCGACATGGAAGAGGCCTACCGCATCGAGTCGGCCCTTTCGGACCAGGTCTTCTCGAGCGAGGACGCCAAGGAAGGGCCCAAGGCCTTTGCCGAGAAGCGTGCGCCCGAGTGGAAGAACCGCTAGGTCCGGGCCCTTACGATTCCTCGAGCCGGCCCCGGGTGACCGAGGCGGCCAGTTGTCCGCAGGCGGCGTCGATCTCGGCGCCACGCGTCATGCGCACGGTGGCGTTGACGCCGAGGCTCTCGAGCTGGTCCCGGAATGCGCGCACCCGGCGGGCCGTGCTCCCCCGCACGGCATACCCCGGGGTGGGATTCAAAGGGATCAGATTCACGTGCGCACCCAGTGGACGCGCGAAATGCGCCAACTCGACCGCGTCGGAACCCTGATCGTTGACATCGTGGATCATGGCCCACTCGATCGAGAGGCGACGATGCGTCGCTTCGACATAGCGGGCGCAGGCCTCGGCCGAGGACCGCGAGGGGATAGCGCCGATTGAGGGGCACGAGGATGTCGCGCTTCTCGTCGTTCGCCGCGTGCAGCGACACCGCCAGGTTGACGGGCAGCGACTCGGCCGCCAGGCGGCGGATGCCCGGGACGACCCCCACGGTGGACAGCGTCAGATGGCGGGCGGACAGCCCCATGTCCCCGTGCAGCCGGGTCACCGCACTCCACACCCGGTCGTAGTTCGCCAGGGGCTCGCCCATGCCCATGAAGACCACGTTGGAGAGGCGGCGGGGCCGCGCCGCCCGTATCGCCTCGGCAACCTGCTCGACGATCTCCCCCGCGCTGAGTTGGCGCTGGAAGCCCGCCTGGCCCGTGGCGCAGAACTGGCAGGCCATGGCACAGCCGGCCTGCGTGGAGACGCACACCGTGACCCGGTCGGGATAGTGCATCAGGACGGTCTCGACCTGCGCGCCGTCATGGAGCTGCCACAGCCACTTGACGGTCTGGCCGTCATCGGCGGACCGGCGTGAGACCTCGTGGAGGGCGGGCGGCAACGCCTCGGCCAACATGACGCGAACCGGGGCGGGGAGATCGGTCATCTCCTCGGGCCGGAGCACCCGGGCATGGAGGCCCTCCCATACCTGCCGGGCACGGAACGCGGGCTCCCCCGTCGAGGAGCTGGTCCAACTCCTCACGCTGCAGGTCGTAGGGAGCTACCACCCACCCCAGGCTAAGGCACGGCGGCGTCAGTCCCGGCCGAGGATCACCGTCCCCGCCGCGCTGAACCACCCACTCGTGCCGTTCACGCAGGCCAAACGGGCGTCGGGAACCTGGCGCTCGCCGCATTCGCCCCGAAGCTGCTTGACCGCCTCGATCAGAAGGAAGATCCCCCGCATCCCGGGCTGGCACGCCGAGAGGCCTCCGCCGTCGGTATTGGTGGGCAACGCCCCACCCACGCGCAACCGACCGTCCTCGACGAATGCGCCACCCTCGCCCTTCTTGCAGAATCCCAGTCCCTCCAGGGTCAGGATGACCATCGGCGTGAACGCGTCGTAGACCTGCGCCGTGTCGATGTCGTCCGGGGTGACGCCGGCACGGGCGAAGGCGAGTTTTCCCGATCGCACGCACGGGGACTCGGTGAAGTCGTCCCACTCGCTCATCGTCGTGTGCGAGACGGCCTCGCCGGTGCCGAGCACCCAGACCGGCGCCTTGGCGCAGTCACGGGCCCGCTCCTCGCTGGTGAGGACGATGGAGCCGCCGCCGTCGGAACGGATGCAACAGTGCAGCTTGGTGAGAGGGTCCCAGACCATTGGTGCATCGACGACGTCGTCGATGGTGATGGGATCGCGGTAGTACGCATCGGGATTGAACGCCGGCGTTGTACCGCGTCGAGACCGCCACCTCGGCCAACTGTTCGATGGTGGTCCCGAACTCGTGCATGTGGCGGCGGGCCACCATGGCGTAGTGCGAGCCCACCGGGTGGCCGAACGGGGCTGCGAACTGCACGGGACCGCGCGTCCCGAAGGAGAGGTTGGCCATCCGGAGCTTCTTCTTCAGGTCGGCCCGCTGGGTCGACCCGTAGGTCAGGACCACCACCTCGACCAGTCCCTGCGCGATGGCCGCGGCCGCGTGTTCGACCATGAATTCCCACACGCTGCCCCCGTGGGCCGTCGAGTCCACCCAGTTCGGTCGTAGGCCGAGGTACTCCGCCAACTCCACCGGCGGCAACGTGCCGGTGGACGACATGAACCCGTCGACCTCGGATTTGTCGATACCGGCGTCGGCCAGCGCGCGCTTCGTTCCCTGAAAGTTCAATTGGAATGCCGTCTTGTCGTCGACCCGACCGCAGTCGGACGTCGCGGCACCGACGATGGCCACGCGCCGATTTGTCATAACACTCCCCTCCTGGACCGAACCCCTAGAGGACGTAGATCCGTGGTGTTCCGGACACCGTAACCTCAAGATGGCCGGAAAACGGCTTCAGGCCGACGATGCACCGTTGTGAACACGTTGGCTCTGGTAAGTGCCGCTGTTGATAAGGGGGTGATCTGCTGAAGTATCCCTGCAAGCAGGAGACTTCTCCATGGCTCTATTCAACCCCGATTCCTCTGCCGGCAGCTTCCTTCCGCCCGCACAAAATGACATAGCCGACCAGCGTTTCAGCGCATTTTCAGTGTTCGCGGCCTTTCCTGTCGCACTCATCTTTGGCGGCGTCGCCGTATCAGCGCTGTCCGCTGGCCAAGCAGTGATCGGCCTCGTATTCGTGGCAATCACCGTCGGGATTTGTCTCGTCGGCCTCCGCATTCCCTTCGTTGCCATCGTAGGGCCGGACGGGGCGCTCAGCTTCAAGGCTCTCACCCGTACCGTCACCACGCATTTGTCGCATGTCCAACGGATCACACGTACGTCCGGGGGTCGGGGCGGGTCATCCTGGATCTTCTACTTCGACGGGACCAGGGCACAGCTGAACAACCGGAGCGGTCGGCTGCTCGCTGGCTATGTCGTGGACCATAACCCTAGAGTCGACTATCCGCCCTCTTTGCAACAGCCTCCATCTGGTTCTTCTCTCTAGTTGTTTGCCACGACCGCCAGCCATGTGACGTAGCAGCCATGCGCAGGCGTTGTCGGCGGCCGATCGCCCGGATTGATGCTCACGTTGAACTTTTGCGATTGACCGGCCTCGACGTGTGAGACGATCACTTGCCCAAATCCGAACTGGTGTCCCTTCGCGTCGGTGATGGTCGCGTTGACAACGAGCCCCAGCGGAAATGTTTCCTTCGGCGTGATCGTGCCGGCCGCGGTCAGGTAACCGGACCTCGGGCCTTGAGACACGCACGTCACGCCTGACACTGTGGCAATGGCACGCGAACCCGAAATGGTCACCGGCATTGATGGCGCGCGGAGCGTCAGGTTGCCGTGGACTGCGAAATCAAGCACGATGAAGAACGACAAGATGCCTAAAGCAACTCGGATCAGGGGATGCAGCCTGCGCCATCGCGCTCGAATTGAACCAGTCCGATCGCCAAGAGACGTCGCGCTTCCATCCATTTGTCGATCAGCGTGAACCCGTCGGCACTCCTCCTTCTCAAGAGAGGCCCAACCGTTCCCCAATCTGCTCATTCTGGCATCCGCACAACGCCGGTCCTATACCGTAACGGGGCGAGAGGAGTACCCATGCCCAGCACCACCGAGACAACGGCCGCCAACGACGTGCTCCGGCATGTGGAGGATGGGGTGGCCCGGATCACGCTCAACCGGCCTGACGCGGGAAACGCGATGACGAGCGCCATGCGGGATCAGATCGCCGCGTGGGTCCAGGACGCATCAGCCGACCTCAGCGTCCGCGTCGTCGTCATCACCGGCGCCGGGGACAAGGCCTTCTGCACGGGCGCGGACCTGCGCGGTATGAACACCAGCGCACGCCCGCGGCCCGAAGGGGCGCCGGACCCCGTCGTGGGCGACGGGGCGAGGACCATCCGCAATGGCTGGCAGCGACTCGTCGGCTCCATTCTCGACTGCGAAAAGCCGGTTATCGCCGGGGTCAACGGAACTGCGGCGGGCGGAGGTATGCACCTTGCGCTGGCGTGCGATCTGGTGGTGGCCGCGGAGGAGGCGAAGTTCATAGAGGTCTTCGTCCGGCGCGGCATCGCCCCCGACGGCGGCGGCGCATGGCTGCTCGCCCGCCTAGTGGGCATCCAAAAGGCCAAGGAGCTGTTCTTCTTCGGTGACGACATCCCGGCCGCCGAAGCGTATCGGCTGGGTCTGGTAAATCGAGTGGTTCCCCGGGCCGCACTCGAGGACACCCTCGAGCAGCTGGCCACCCGGTTGGCCAACGGACCGACCAAGGCAATCGGCATCGCCAAATGGCTGACCAATCGAGCCCTCGACGTCGACCGGACGACGGCTTTCCAGGACGAAGCGATGGCGCAGGAGCTCATCACCCACACGCTGGACTCCAAGGAGGGTATCGCCAGCTTTCTCGAGCGGCGGCCTTCGGCGTTCAAAGGCTGGTAGTAGCTTCAACCAGCCGTCGTCGTCGTCGAGCTCCCCGAGCCGCTCGTCGGCGAGGAGGTGGTCGTGGTCGATCCTTCGCCGGTCGACGACGACGTGGGGCTCCCGACGGTCGATGTAGTGGTGGTCGACGTCGGCGTCGTCGACGTTGACGACGAGCTCGTGGTGGTCGTCGTCGTCGTGGGCTCGGGCAACGTCGTTGCCGGGGTCTCGAAGATCTTCTCGACGGTGGTGCCCCCTCCCGAGTGACCGAAGAGGTCGGCCAACGGTCGTCCCGCGATGAGCTCAACCACGGTGACGAAGAGGAGGGAGACCACGAAGACCACGACGACGACACCGGCGACCTGGGGCCATGGAAGGGTCGCCCGTGGCGCGGTCGGGAGGTCGGACGCAGATGTCTGCCGTTCGCCTGTGTCCACGGAACCAGTGGCGGCAGCACTGGTCGCTGTCTCTTCGTGCACGGCCGATCCGGGAGACGGTTCGGCATTGGTGACGCCGGAGGTCTTCGTTCCTCCCAATCGACGCAGCAAGGAGTTGTCCGGCACATGGACCACCACTTGTTTGACGGCCTTGTTCGTGCGCTCGATCGACTGGAACACCAGAGCCGTCCCGGTCGTGGCGGCGATGGAGCCGATCGCCACCCCGACGATGGTCCCCTTCACCCCGAAGATGGAGGCGATCACAGCCGACAGCACTGCGCCCGCCGCCGAAGCAGCGATCTGACGGTAGGAGAACTTCACAACGAGGCCCGCCTACCCTGTTGCGGACCGACACTCGAAAGGGTGCATCCGGCGGTGCAGACGCAAAGACACGGCCTGCACCTTAGATGGCGATGCGACGTTCTCATCCTTCGCACAGAGGAGGCAGAGCTTCCCTTCAGGTCGACAGACGAAGATGCAACCCATGCTCCTCAGCCCTTCGATCGACGCACGCCCTCGATCGAAGGAGCCGGAGCTGCGTCTGATCCGCCTCCCTCGCGAGGGTACCTCGAGATGTTCAACCTCTTCCGGGTGATCGCCTGCCTGGCCGTGCTGGCGCAACACTCGTTCATCTGGGCCAACATGTCGAACAATTTCGTCGGTTCAGGTTTCATCACGGTGCTCCATATGAGCCGGACGTGCTTTTTCTTCCTGACCGGCCTGGTCGTCTGTTACGCCCAGATCACCCGCCCCCGTTCCCTCATCGGCTTCTGGAAGCGTCGCTACTGGGAGATCGGGGTGCCCTACCTGGCCTGGACCGGCATCTACCTCGTCTTCACGCTCATCACCGTGACCGCCTCGTGGAACGAAGTGGGGGCGTTTCTGCACCATGCCGTGCCTCTGGGCTACTCCCAGATGTATTTCGTGGCCGTCATCTTCCAGTTCTACCTCCTCTTCCCACTTCTGCTGGGGCTGTTGCGCAAGACCCGTCACCACGGAAGTGTCATGGCCGCAAGTCTCGTGGTCGCGCTTTCATTCAGCCTGTCTCGAGCGCTATCACGCGCAGCTCGCACCGGCGAGCAACATCACCCACGCCATCAATTCGGTCTTGCCCATCAGCCGCGACTTCCTCACGTATCAGGAGTTCTTCATTGCCGGGATACTGGTGGCGCTCCACCTCGACGACATACTGGACTTCGTGGCCCGGCGCTACCGGCAGATCCTGATCGTGACCGCCGGGGTCGGGGCCCTCGAAGTGGCGTGGTACGTGATCTCGGTATGGTCGGGCAGCACCATCGCCCAGGCGTCGGACATCTACCAACCCTCGGCGACGGTGTGGTGTTTCGCCGCCATCGCCGGACTCTTCACCCTCAGCTGGTGGTGGGACCAGCGGAGGCCACATGCAGCGGGGCGACGACACGAACGGACGGTGGTGTCGACCGCCTCCCTGGCCGCACTGACCGGCGGCGTCTTCTTCGCGCACACCCTCTTCATCAACCTCATCCGCTCCGCACTGGATGGCACCGGACTCGGCACGCAGTCTCCCGTGGGAGGCGATCGTCGCCATCCTCTTCGTGACCACGGTGAGCGTGACGGGGACCTTCATCGCACTCGTGCTCCGCACCCCGCTGCGCTGGGTGCTGGGCGGGCCGGTGCGGTCCCAACAACGGGCGTCCTACACTCCACCCCAAAAGTTGGCAACGAGACCGCTCGAGAGGGTCTCCGTCGGGAGACAACCGGAAGGAGGCTACGGATGAGCATGGCCGTCGTGGTGGGAAACCCCAAGCCCAACTCCAGGACCTTGCGCGTGGCGCAGAGTGTGGCGGATGCACTGACCACGCGGCCTCGCACTCGCCCCGGACCGACTGGTGGTCGACCTGGCCGACGTGGCAACCGAGTTGTTCGAGCAGGAGTCGGCAGCGGGTAAGGGATCTTCTGGCGGCGGTCGCCGCGTCCCAGCGTCATCATCGTGGCCTCTCCAACCTTCAAGGCCACCTACACCGGGCTCTTGAAGGCCTTCTTCGATCGCTACGGCACGAACGCCCTCCGTTCGAGCGTGGCCGTCGGCGTCATGACGGGAGCCGCGCCGATCCACGCCCTCGCCGTCGAGGTGCACCTGCGCCCCTTGCTGGTCGAGCTCGGGGCCGCTACGCCCACGAGGGGCCTCTACGTGACCGAGCAGCAGTTCGACGACCTCGACGGGGCGATTGCCCCATGGGCCGATGCTGCGGCCCCGCTCATCGCACGCCACCTCACCTGACACCCGGGACGCACGCCCCCTCCCGTAGCCTCGCTTGTGCCATGATGAGCGCCGAAGACAATCCGGAGGGCAGCGGATCGCCGGCTACGAGGTCTTCTCCCGGGAGCGTTGGAGCGCATTGGCCCGACGGTCGGGCGCCGAGGTGTCTGACGCTGAAATGCGCGCCCTGGCGGCGATCGGCGAAGCGATCTCGATGGAGGAAGTGGGAGACATCTACCTCCCTCTAGCGCAACTTCTTACTCTGATCGCCCAGAACAAACACGAGGCACAACGAAGCGATCGACGACTACCTGGGCGAGAAAGGCGTCACCGCTCCCTTCATCGTCGGGATTGCCGGAGGTGTCGCCGTCGGCAAGAGCACGACGGCGAGGGTCCTCCAGGTCTTGCTCGCAGCGTACGGCAACAACCGACCTCCTCACGACCGACGGATTCCTGTGGCCGAACGCCACGCTCGAAGCCCGGGGCATCCTGGATCGCAAGGGATTTCCCGAGAGCTACGACCAACGGCGGCTCGTCGAGACGCTCGCAGCCATTCGGGCCGGCGAGCAGGAAGTGGCAATCCCTGTCTATTCGCACCTTTCCTATGACATCGTCCCGGGTGACGTTCCAGATCATCCGGCGGCCTGAGATTCTGATCGTCGAGGGTCTCAATGTCCTCCAGGCGAGTACCAAGGGGGCCTCCCCCACCCATGGCGAAGTGTCCGACTATCTTCGACGTTTCGATCTACGTCGACGCTGCTGAAACAGACGTTGCACGCTGGTTCAGCGAGCGACTCTCGCCCTTGCGCTGCGGACGGCGACGCACCCGGGTCCTTTTTCCACCGTCTCGCGTCGATGTCAGAAGACGAATTCGCCGCCCTCGCCGAGCAGGTCTGGGAGCAGGTCAATCTCGTCAATTTGCGCGAGAACGTGGCGCCCACCCGGGGTCGGGCCCATCTCATTGTCGAGAAAGGCCGCAATCACCGCGTCGATCGGGTCCTGCTTCGACGTTCCTGAACCCGTCCGGGCGCTCAACTTCCGGACCACCCGGGCCGGAAAGTTGGGTTGCCGTTGGGTTGCGGTGGAGAGCACGGAGACTCCCGACCGTCAGGCTTAGTAGCTGTGTCAGTCGCCCTCGGTCACCCCCTCGACGTTGAGGTCACCCGTGAACCTCCGTCGCGAGCACCGTCCTGGTGCTGGTGATCGGCTTCGGCGCGAGTCTCGGGGGGTTCCTCACCGACACCTTGCCCTGGATCTCCCTCCTGGCTGGTCTTGTCGCCACGGTGCTCGTCGCCGGCCTTCTCGACCTTGCCGCCACCCGCCGTGACGAGGCCCTCCATCTGATTTCGGAGCTCGAATCCAAGAACTCCCAGCTCGACGAGGCCTTCCGCCACCAAATACGGGCCGAGCAGCGGCTTCGGCAGGCCCACCGCCTTGAAGCGGTCGGGCAATTGGCCGGTGGGATCGCCCACGATTTCAACAATCTCCTGCAGTCCATCCTGAGCTACTCGGAGTTCCTTTCCGACGCCATCGATCCCGAAAGTGAGTTGCAGCAGGATGTGGCCGAGGTCCAGAAGGCGGCTCGTCGGGCGGCGGGCCTCACCCGGCAACTCCTCGTTTTCAGCCGCCAACAGGTGACGCAGCCGGTCGTCGTCGATCTCAACGATTCCGTACGCAGCGCGGAGCATCTCCTTCGCTCGACGCTCGGCGACGACATCGAACTCGACTGCCGGACCGCCCGAGGAGCCCTGCCCCGTCTTGGCCGACGTCGGCGAGTTGGAGCTCATGCTGATGAATCTCGCCATCAATGCCCGCGACGCCATGCCGGGCGGGGGCACCATCACGGTGACGGTCGACACGGTGGAACTGGACGGACCGGAGAGCTCAGGTCTTCGCCCGGGTCCCTTTGCCCGTATCGAGGTGAGCGACGACGGAGAGGGCATGACCCCCGAGGTCGCCGCCAAAGCGTTCGAGCCCTTTTTCACGACGAAGGAGACGGGTCGAGGTGCCGGCCTGGGACTCTCCATGGTCTACGGCATTGCCAATCGATCCGGAGGAAGGGCGTCGATCTCAACCGCAGGGGGCGTCGGAACCACCATCACCGTGCTGTTCCCGCTTGTCGGACAAAGCAATCGCTCCCGGCGATCAACGACTTCGCGCCCATGCTCGCCGAACGGGTAGCGCGATGAACTCCACCGTGACATTTCCCCGAGCCGGGGCCGACGCCCGCATCCTCGTCGTCGAGGACGAGGAGCCGATACGCCGGTCCTTGGCCCGTCTCCTCGAACGCGCAGGGTACACATGCTGCCACCGCGGCCAATCCCGCCGAAGCTCGGCAGCTCCTCGCCAACGAGGCGTTCGCCTTGATGCTGTGCGATGTGACCATGCCCGGGGAGAGCGGGTTCACGCTGCTTGCCCACGTCAACGAAGCGCACCCCGACGTCGCGGTCATCATGATGACGGCCGTCGATTCACCGCACGCGGCGGACCCAGCTTCCGCGCTCGGCACGTACGGGTACATCTTGAAGCCGTTCGACACGAATGTGATCCTCATCAACGTCGTCGGAGCGCTCCTCCAACGAGCAGAGCAACTTGCCGCACGAAGCCACGATTCGCAATCGGAATCTGACATCGCGAGCCACGTGGCGGAATTGGGCGAAATCGTCGAGCGTCTCCACCACGAGGATCGCTCGACGCTTGTGGTCACGGGAAGGCACGGCCCGACATGCCGCCCTCGTGGCCGAGTGGCGTGACCCCGACACCGATTCGCATCTCCACCGATTGAGCACACACGCCGCACGCCTCGCCTTCCTGACCGGCATGGCGTCCGACGCCGTCGAGGACCTTCGCATCGCGAGCCAGCTGCACGACATCGGCAAAGTCGGCATTCCCGAGGCGATCCTCCTGAAGACGCGGCTCTTGACCGAAGAAGAGCGCCTGATCATGCAAGGGCATACCGAGACCGGGTTCAAAATGCTGGAGGGATTCGAATCTCCGGTGTGCCGATTGGGCTCGATCGTGGCCCTGTCGCACCACGAGCGGTTCGACGGAAATGGCTACCCCCATGGGCTGGCCGGCGAGGCCATCCCACTAGAGGGAAGGATCGTCGCCATCGCCGATGTCTACGACGCCCTCCGGAACAAGCGGCCCTACAAGCGGGCGTATTCACAGACGGAGTCCCTCGAAATCCTCAGGCATCGGCGCCGGGCACAACTCGATCCCGAGCTCTTGGATCTCTTCATCAGCGACCTCGAAAAGGCACCAAAGAAGCCAATGAAGGCGAGGGACGGACAACGTGCTAGGGCTCTTGATCGGTTACTGCGCCCTGTTCGGCCTCATCGTCGGCTCGTTCCTGAACGTCGTGATCTACCGTGTTCCCCGCAAGGAGTCGGTCGTTTCGCCGCGGTCGGCCTGCCCCACATGCGAGCGTCGCCGATCTCGGCCCGGGACAACGTGCCGATCTTCTCGTGGCTCCTCCTGCACGGCAAGTGCCGGAATTGCGACTCCCCCATCTCCATGCGCTACCCGCTCATTGAAGCGGCCACCGCAGTGCTCTTCGCCGGCATCGCGGCACGGATCGGATTCTCGTGGAGCCTCCCGGCGTATCTCGTGCTCGCCGCAGGACTGCTGGCCCTTGCCTGCACCGATTTCGAGCATCTGTTGCTGCCCAAGCGAATCGTCTATCCGGTCCTCGTTCTGGTGGGGGTCCTCCTCGCTCTGGCCTCGGCGATCACCCACCACTGGCACCAATTCCTGATCGCCGCGGCGTGTGCCATCGTCTGGTTCGTGGTCTTCTTCGCCATGAACTCCATCAGCCCACGCCTGCTCGGCTTCGGCGATGTCCGCCTGGCACCGGTCCTCGGACTCGCGCTCGGCTGGCTCGGCGTGCGCTATGCCTTGCTCGGCTTCTTCGCCGCCAACCTCATCGGCGCCATCCTCGGATTGTCGCTCATCGCCACGAAGCAGATGAGTCGCGAGCAACAGATCCCCTACGGGGTCTTTCTCGCATTGGGCGCGCTGCTCGCCATCTTCGCCGGACCCGAGTTACTACGCCCGTTTCAATCGCTCAACGGGTGATCTACGACGTGGGCATGGGCCCGCGCCGCTCGAAGCGGTAACCCACGCCCCTGACCGTCGTGATCCAACGAGGGTGATCCGGATCCACCTCGATCTTCCGCCGCACCCGTCGGATGTGCTCGGTCACGGTGGCCTCGTCCTGCCACTCGCTCGAGGAAGACCACACGTTCTGCAGGAGCTGCTGGCGGGAGAACACCTGCCGAGGTGATGAGGCGAGAAAGGCGAGGAGGTTGAACTCCATCGCCGTCAACTCGATCAGCTCACCCGAACGCTCGACCTCTCGGGTCGTGAGGTCGATCTTGAGCTCGCCGAAGCTCAATGCCGGAGGAGGAAGACTTGGCTTCCGGTGCGGACGACGGGCGGGTCCGCCGCAAGACGGTCTCGATGCGGGCCGAGAGCTCTCCCCGGGAAAACGGCTTGACGATGTAATCGTCCGCCCCCATGCGCAAGCCGGCGATCCGGTCCCCCTCCAGCCCGCGCCCAGTCAGAAAAACCGCAGGTACATCGCTCTTTTGCCGCAACTTCACCAGGAGATCACGGCCGTCTTCGCCACCCAGTACGACGTCGAGCAGCACCAGATCAGGGGCGCCCTCGGCCACCGCCTTGAGGGCTCCCGCCGAATCGGTGGCCGTCTCGACCTCGTAGCCGTCCGCCTCCAACACCCTTTTGAGCAGGTCGCATATGTCAGGATCGTCCTCGACGATCAAGATCTTCACCTGAACCTCCGTGGTCACCCCCATTTGTGACCAGCGTAACCTTATTCGCAGGTGAGAACGTGGAATGCCCAGCAACCGGGCGGAATTGACCCTCTCGTCGCATCCATCTCGAACGGTGGCCGTCGCGAATCGCCGACGCGATCGAGCGGGCCGACGCCCACAGTCCGGACATGACCTGCGCATGGCCCGGCTCGCACCCACGGATTGACAGTGCTCGGCGCAATGAAAGCGTTCCGATCCCCGAAGAGACGTCCGATCAACCGGCGATCAGTTCGCCCGCCTCATGCTCCAACCGATTGAAGAACCGACTCCAACGGGAGCGCCATCTGATCGTCCATGCGATGGCGTCCGGAACTGATCGATTGCGACTCTCGAATGACAGAGACGAGGGGAGCAATTGCCATGCCAACGCAGGAGGCACCAGAAGGAACTGATAGGACACCATCGGAACCCGATACGTCCACGGGCCCGCCCCAGGTCAGCGGATCGTAGGCGAACGTCACGAGAGCGAGCCACGCCGCGAGGTAGAGAGAGGTGGCGCCTCGAATGACACTGAGCACGAGCAGGGATACAGCGACGGCCATGAAGTAGTAACCGAAAAGGTTCACTTCAAACACAAGGCGAAAGCAGAGTGACGTTGCAATCAGGGAGACCAGGGGAACCGGATCGAGAGCTCCCGCACCAAGGCGTCGCGACCGACCACCAGGCCAACATCATAGATAAGCCAATGGGCAAAACGCGGCTCGCAAAGAGCAGAGGGACTCCATGGAGGTGAGCTCCGGCAGAGGAAGGTGCCTCCGCTACTCGGAGTGGCCGTCGTGCCGGTCAAGACGTTGATCACACGTCCCGAAGTGATTACCAACATTCCGACAACCACCACTCCGGCTGACCCCACCACGTGCGCCGGCGTACCTCATCCGCTGGTTCCGCGGCGCGACCACGAGAAGTGGAGCGCGACCAAGAGTGCGAATTGCTGGGATGTCAGGGCGAGGCCGAGGAGAATCCCCGCCCAGACCCAGCTGTCCTCGCCGTGCACAAGCCAATCCCCCGAATGCGAGCCCCATCGCCATGAGATCTTCAGGGTGAAAATATTCCTGAATAGCAAAGAGGTACGGGCGGCGAGACACCCCAGCACCATCACGGCCGTCACCTCCCAGCCGCAGCGCCCGCGTCCCGTGGCTCGGAGGAGGGCGACGACACCGGCGAGGAGCACCAGCCAACCGAGAAACCCAAGGAGGACCGTCGCAGAAAGCGCGTCAGACCGGGAGGCCCATCTGCCTATTGCCTCGGTTGCGTGTCGAACAATGTCGGCCCGAGCGCAGCCGACGAGGGAAACGGAACCCCATGGCCGACCCGAAGCAACCAGGCGAATAGCTCCCGACACCAAGGGTACAAGGGTGCAACGCCGGGAGCGCTCGAAGATGGGTAGGCGCATGCCGGGACGCGCATGCGCGATGGCCCATGTCGACGGCTGCCGGATAGGGACGCATCAATCTGTGTTGGTCCACCAAGAAGTCGGGCCAGACCCACGAACTCGACGGTGGCGAGCAGCCAGCCGAGCGCACACCAATAGTTCGACAACGGCCGCTTCAACCATGCTGCCCGAGCTGATCTCCGTTTAGATGTCAGGGTCCAAAGGCAGAGTCATCATGGCCGTACTTAGCGGACGACCTCCATCCGCAATCCCTGTTCATCCCACTCGGGGTCACGGGGATAAGCGAGTGCCGGCCTGCGCAAATATTCGCCGTGCCGTCCACAGTATTGCGCGCGACGTCAAGGAGATGGGACACTGGCACGTTCTCGAATTCGGCCTCAAGAATCCTCTCGATCCCTGGAACTCTCTTCTTGATCAGCGCGGCGCGCTCCTCCACGACCGACTTCGAACTTCTTCGACCAGCGAAGCGGTACGTCGCTATTGATCTGAAAAAAGCTCAGCTCCGGATGAGCCTCGAACACCGTCCGCTGACGGATACGGCGCCATCTCGACCGCCACCTCGCGGTAGCGACGCAGAAGGACATTGCCGTGATGGCATCCAGGCCGTCGATCTCTGGATATGCCGCGTTCTCCTTCAGCTTGCTCGAGTCGGAGCATTGTGAACCGTCGAACCACGTCGGCCCAGAAGACCCCGGGCCATGCGGTCGCAGGTCCTCCCGCCGCCCTTTGCGTCGTCCTTATAGCCGATTGGCGCATTGAGAGCGATCATCGAGAACGCCGGTCGCTCGTCGAGAACTTCAGCAAACGAACGAGAACACGCGAGGGAGCTTCGGGAGCAAACGTGGCCCCATTGATTTTTGCGCTCGCAACGAGCCAGCCGGGCGCGCACGGAGTGACTCCGGCAACAATCGAGTACGGGCAGATCCGGACCCCCTCGAGCAGCCATGGCGCGCTCAGCTCCTGCGCGAGTGCTGGACTGCTCGAGCGCGCGTGCCAGCTCCTTGGGGTGAGCCGACACGTCGAGCGCATCCTCGTAGGTGATGGTACCTGCTCACAATGAGCTCGGCCAAGCTGGTCTCGAGAGTGCGCATCCCTTCCTTCTGGTTCGTCGTCATGACGTTCAAAAGCTGGTTGGACCGGCCTTCACGAATGAGGTTTCGCACCGGGTTCGTGGCAATCAGCACTTCGAACGCGGCGACCATCCCTCCGCCGATCTTGGGGACCAGACGCTGGGCGACGAATCGCCGCAAGGGAGGCCGACAAGCTGGACCCTGGTCTGCTCCTGGCGCCAGGCGGGGAACACGTCGATGATTCGGTCGATCGCCTGGGGGGCGTCGTTGGTGTGCAGTGTGGCGAAGACCAGGTGGCCGGTCTCGGCCATGGTCAACGCGATCTGAATCGACTCGATGTCGCGCATTTCGCCGACGAGAAGGACATCGGGGTCCTCGCGTAGGGCCGAACGGAGAGCCCGGTCGAAGGAGGGGCTGTCCAGCCCGATCTCTCGTTGACTAACGGCTGAGAGCTTGTGACGGTGCACGTACTCGACCGGGTCCTCGATGGTGAGGATGTGGCACGCCCGCGTCTCGTTGATGCGGTCGATGATGGAGGCGAGCGTGGTCGACTTTCCCGAGCCGGTCGGTCCGGTCACCAGCACGAAGCCTCTCGGGGCAGCTTGGCCAGCCATTCGGCGGTCGGCGGTAGATCGAGTTCCTCAAAACTCGGGAATCCGGGAAGGGATCATTCGCAGCGCCAGCGCCGTCTCGCCTCTCTGGGTGAAAGCACTGCCACGGAGCCGGGCCCTATCGAGCCAGGAGAAGGCGAAGTCGACGTCCTGCTCCAGCGTCGAAGGTCGGCTTCCTGCGACGGTTGAGGAGGTTCGGACAAGCGTGTCGATCTCTTCGACCCGACAGCACCGGAGCTCCTTCGACCGGCCGGAGCTTGCCCGTTCACCCGGATGCGAGGCGCCGAACCGCCAGACGAGCAGGAGGTCGGAACCCTTTTGGTCCCAGAGGATCTGCAGCCAGGGAGAGATGGCCTCGGTATCGATATGTTCACAGTATTCGCCGCTTTCATGAGGAGGTCGGATGCCGAAGAGCCCGGCCCGAGGGCCGGGCTCTTCGGATTGTCCTTGACGTTTGTTGTTCTTACTTGTTACCGGTACTAGTTGACTGCGTTGCAGCCAGTCGCACTGCCCTCGCTGTCGTAGGCGACCCACCCAGTCGCCAGCAGCGGGAGTGGCCGTGGCGGAGCCGGCGTAGACATCAACTTCGTCAGCCGCTGGCGTGCCAGAGGTCTGGGCAATACCGATGAAGTAGTGGCTCGGGTTGGACGGCCAGCTCTTCAGGTACGGTCCACCCTTGGTGGCCGTCGAGGTGAGAGCCGACTGGGTCAAGGCCGAAGCCAGGTTCCCGTTCGCCTCGTACGCAGCGATGGCTGTCTCCACCGTCTTCGCGTCTGCCGAACACGCAGACTTGGCACTCGACCCGGTGACGGAGCCGAGGGCGAACACGACCACGGCGGCCAAGATGCCGAGCACGACGATGACGATGAGAAGTTCGATAAGTGTGAACCCATCTTCCCTCTCGCCAGCGGCCTTCTGGCGCTTGATCTCACGATACCGCTCTATCATTTCTTTCGCCTTTCGTTATTGGGCTTGCCGGACCTCGGTGGTGCCCGCTGTCTCTTCCGATGAGGTGCCGGCGGGTGCCTGCCCCTTCAACAACAAGGATGCGGTATGGACATCACTTCCCCGGCTACGCAACCTCAACGTTCCCCCAACAAGGATTCGGTGATCTCGCTCTGCACAGCGAGCGAAGAGAACCCCAGGGACGGCGCCTCGAGCGACTCTGCTTCGACGCTCGTTCTGCCGGGGAGAAGAATGGAGGCTGTCCTCCCCAATTACGTCTACCGATCACGGTCGCACGCAGCGGATCGAAGAGCGCACCTTGCACTGCCCAGGGCAAGAATCCGTACTCCGTGCTCATGGCCGGATCCCTGCTCCGGGACTCCGTCGCTTCATAGCTATCCCGTGGGTCGAACACGGGGCTGTCGAAGATGAGAGTCGACGAGCCTCAGCTAGCCGACCAGACCCAGCTGTTCACCGTCATGCTCGTGCCGCAATAAACGACACATGCTGCAGGGTTCGGCGGGTTTGTTCCCGTTGGGTAATCATCGAACGTCACCACGGCCTGAAGTGTGGGGTTCGTTGTGTTCGCAGCGCAGGTCGCTGCGGAAACTCCATGAAGACAGGCGTTGAGCGTGACGACCCGCGTGCTCGGACTGGTCGGAGTGTACGACGGTGCTACACCACACATCGATGCTCTGGTCGTCGATCTGCACAGTCGAGCCGCCCGACCAACAAGATGCCGGACCCGGGAACTGTCGTCGCCAGAAGAGGGGTGTAGCGGATGTTCTGGACGGCGACCTCAGTCGCGCCGTTGAACGCATACTGAAGTGTTCGAGCCGACGTGAATTTGGCCGTGTTGTTGAGGTCATTCGTGGCCCAGGTGGCGATCGAACCCACGACTGCCCCAACGACGAGGACAAAGAGAAGCGCAAGAACCAGAACGGCACCGGCTTCATCACGTCTCCCGTCCGAATGAGCCAAGCAATTGTCACGCCCTTGGCCGGTGGCGGCGAGGGATCTCCGTGATGCTCGGGGCGAACGTCGAATTTCGCTACCGTTTGCCAGTCCGTCATCATTCTTCTCCCACAGTCCCACTACGTCATCGTCTCGGTCTGAGTACCAGACGTCAGCCCGCTGCCCGCCGACGGTGATGATCGGTGAGCCGGCTTTGGAGTAGGCGTAATAGGAGGTCACCGACTGGGTGTTGGCCGGCAGGCTCACGCTGGTCACGCCGGTCCCACCCGAGGTGGTGGCGAACTTGGCTGTCCCACCTCCGGGGTAGTAGACGAGAGGGTGACCGTGATGGCCGAGGCCTTCGTCGTCGGGTTGCCGATTGCTGTCCTCGAGCGTCACGGTGAAGGCGCCGGTGGCCGAGGTGCCGTGGGCAATGTTCAGGGGAGCCGAGGTGATCGACCAGTTTCGTTCCGGCCCCAGCGTTGATGGTCTCGATCTGGGTGTCAGACGCCAACCCTGAGGCCGCCGCGGTGATCGTCGGAGTCCCCGCCACGGTGTCGCCGTAGTAGGCGGTCACCGACTGGGTGTTGGCCGGCAAGGTCACGCTGGTCACCGAGGCCCCACCCGAGCTGGCGGCGAACTTGCGCCGACCCGACGTCGACGAGAGGTTGACCGTGATGGCTCGAGGTCTTCGTCGTCGGGTTGCCAAGGTGTCCTCGAGCGTCACGGTGAAGGCGGTCGTCGCCGAGGAACTGGCCGTGGCGCGTGAAGCCGTTCGAGATCAAGAGCTGCGTTCCGGCACCAGGCGTTGATGGTCTCGATCTGGGTGTCAGACGTCAACCCGGTGGCCGCCGCGGTGATCGTCGGAGTCCCCGCCACGGTGTCGCCGTAGTAGGCGGTCACCGACTGGGTGTTGGCCAGCAAGGTCACGCTGGACACCGACGGCCCCACCCGAGGTGGCGGCGAACTTGCTCCGCCCGAAGTCGACGTGAGGTTGACCGTGATGGCCGAGGTCTTCGTCGTCGGGTTGCCGATAGGTGTCCTCGAGCGTCACGGTGAAGGCGGTCGTCGCCGAGGAACTGGCCGTGGCACTGAAGCCGTTCGAGACCAAGAGCTGCGTCCCGGCGCCCGGGGTGACGTTGAAGGCGTTGGTGGTCGACCGACGGGAGCCCGGTGCTGGTGGCCGTGAGGGTATAGCCGGTGCCCGTCTTGTTGATCGAGCAGCTGAAGGTGGCCACGCCACCCGAGGCGTTGACCGGGTTGGTGGTGCAGCTCAGGGTCCCGCCACCGGGGTTGGTCGCGATGGCCAGGGTGACCGGGGCGGACGAAGTGGTGACGACGTTGCCCAGGGCGTCCTCGACCGACACGCCCGTGGTGAAATTCGTCCCGGCGGTAGAGCTGGCCGGTGGCTGCGTCGTGACGACGAGCGAGGCGGCGGCACCCGGGGTGATGTTGAACGCCGCTGGTCGTGACCGACGTGAGCCCGGTGCTGGTGGCCGTGAGGGTGTAGCCGGTGCCCGTCTTGTTGATCGAGCAGCTGAAGGTGGCCACGCCACTGGAGGCGTTGATCGGGTTGGTGGTGCAGCTCAAGAGCCGCTCCACCACGGGTTGGTCGCAATCGCCAGGGTGACCGGGGCGGTCGACGTGGTGACGACGTTGCCCAGGGAGTCCTCGACCGAGACACCGGTGGTGAAGTTCGTCCCGGCGACTGTGTTCGTCGGCTGGCGTCGTGACGACGAGTTTCGCACCCGTTCCCCGGCGTGATGGTCTCGACCTGGGTGTCAGACACCAACCCGGTGGCCGCCGCGGTGATGGTCGGAGACCCCGCCACCGTGTCGCCGTAGTAGGCGTTCACCGACTGGGTGTTGGCCAGCAAGCTCACGCTGGTGACCGAGGTTCCACCAGAGGTGGTGGCGAACTTCTTGCCAGCCGAAGTCGACGAGAGGTTGACCGTGATGGCCGAGGTCTTCGTCGTCGGGTTGCCGGAGGTGTCCTCGAGCGTCACGGTGAAGGCGCTCGTTGCCGAGGAGCTGGCCGTCGTGTTGATGGGGTTCGAGGTGATCTGCAGTTGCGTGCCGGCTCCGGCCACGTTGTTGAATGCATTGGTGGTGACCGACGTCACGACCGGCGCTGGTGGCCGTGAGGGTATAGCCGGTGCCCGCCATGTCGACCGAGCAGCTGAAGGTGGCCACGCCGCTGGAGGCGTTGATCGCGGGTTGGTGGTACAACTCAGCGTCCCACCATTGGGGTTGGTCGCAATGGCCAGGGTGACCGGGGCGGACGACGTGGTGACGACGTTGCCCAAGGGAGTCCTCGATCGAGACACCCGTGGTGAATTTGGTGCCGGCAGTGGTGGTGGTCGGAGGTTGCGTCGTGACGACGAGCGAGGCGGGGGCTACCCGGCGTGATGTTGAAGGCGCTGGTGGTGACGGCCGTAAGCCCGCTGCTGGTGGCCGTGAGGGTATAGCCGGTGCCCGTCTTGTTGATCGAGCAGGTGAAGGTGGATACGCCGACTCGAGGCGTTGACCGAAGATTGGCGGCACAGGTCAGGGTGCCGCCGCCCGGGTTGGTCCCGATGGCCAGAGAGATGGAGGCGGACGACGTGGTGACGACGTTGCCCAGAGAGTCCTCGACCGACACGCCTTCGGTGAAATTGGTCCCGGCGACGGAGCGTCGTCGGCTGCGTCGTGACGGCGAGCTTGGTGGCGTGCCGGCGAGAATCGACAGCGTCGGATGACGTCCCCGGGCTCAGGCCGCTCCGGGTCGCGGTCAAGGTATAGGTACCGGCAGCCGCGGTCCCGCTGATCTTGCAGTTGGTGAACGTGGCCACGCCGGCCACAGCACTGACCGTGGTGTTGGAACAGGCGAGAGTGCCCTGGGTGGTCCCGCTGTTGGCGGTCGAATAGCTGGCGATCCCGAGCGTCACGCTGCTCGATGTCGGTCGTGACCGTATTCCCGCCGGCATCCTGCACCGTGACCTTGGGCTGGGTGGCGAAGTTCGTCGACTTCAGCCACTCCCCAACGGGCTGGGTAGTGAACGCCAACTGGGCGGCCGGGCCCACAGAGACGGTGATGGTGCTGCTCGTGGCCGGGGCATAGAGCCCGTCGGTCGCGGTAAGGGTGTAGCCCGAACCGATCTTGTCGATCGAACAACCCGAGAACGTGAACACACCGGTGACCTCACTCTCGGTGCACCCGTTCAGACTGGCCCCAGCCGTTCCCGTGCCCCGCCGTGATGGCCAGGTTGACGGTGGATGCGTCCGCGGTGGACGCATTGCCGAAGACGTCCTCGGCCACGACCACCGGCTGCCTGCCAAAGGCGCTGCCACCCGTTGCGCCGTGCTGCTGGGCGAGGTCGTGAAGACCAAGTGGGTCGCAGGGCCGCCCGTGACGGTCTCACTCTGGGTGTCGCTCGTGAGCGTCCCCGAGACGGTGATGGTCGGCGTCCCGGAGCTCGTATCGCCGTAGTAGAAGTTCGCCGAAGTCGAGCCGGCCGGGATGGTGATCGACGAGATGGCTGCTCCGCCGGGGGTGGCCGAGAACACGCCGTGTGGCTGGAGGTCGACGAAAGATTGACCGTCTCCGCCACCGTTGTCGGGTTGCCGAACATGTCCTGCTCCTGGACCGTGATCGGCCCCATGTTGGCGGAGCTCGACGCAATAGCGGACAACGGGTTCGAAATGATGGAGAAGGCGTAAGGCGGTGCAGGGGCGACGTAGAAGGAGGAGCTCGTGCCTGAGGCGAGGCCGGTTTCGCTGGCCGTACAGAGTGTACGTTACCGACCATGTTGACCGAACAACCCGCGAACGTCACGACGCCCTTGAACTGCGTGGCCGTGCAGTTTGACAGCGCTGACCCGTTGGGTCCGGTCCCGATCGACAGCGTGACGGAGGCAAATGCCGTCGTGACGATGTTGTTGTTGACGTCTTCGACCGCGACGACGGGCTGGAAGCCGAAGGGACTGCCGACCGTCGAGGAGCTACCCGTGGCCGGTGAACTGAAGAACGCCAAGTGAGTGGCTGCACCCGCGGCCGGAATGGGGCGGGCAAAGGGATCATCGACGACGAAGCTCAAGGGAGAGCTGACGACGCCGGACGCAGACGTCACGGTGATCGTGATCAATACGGGCGAATTCACCTGAGGAGAAATGGCGGTGCTGACCGTGCACGCACCGGCGAGTGGTCCATGGGACGAACGAAGTTCTGCGAGCTGGACCAGTAGCTGACACCCGTTACCTGCTCGGTATAGCCGGAAGAAAGAGTCACGCTGGTTTGCAGCCAGGAATAGGGGTTGGAGTCGGGCACTGCCCCCACGCCGTACTCGACTGCTGCTGAATGAGGGACAGTGGATTGCTCGGCGGCGGTCCTGAGCACGGTGTCCGCCGTCGTCAAGGTGCGATGCTCGGCTGAACCCGAGATCGTCGTCGCAAAGGCCAGAAGGATGGCGACCGAGGAGATACCAAGAATAACGATGGCCAGCAGAACCTCGACCAGCGTGTCGCCGGCCTCGGACCGGCGCGACCGGACTCGGCGCGGCCGGTCGGGCACGCTTGCCGCTGCATCTTCGGCTTGGAAACGGGAAGGGAGTCTCATGATCCCGATGGCAAGAGAACGCCGAGGAACATCGCCTCGAGGCCGGTCCCGACCATGGTCACCGTGAGCTGCGTCGGTGCGGGGGATTCGAGCATGACCGTCCCCGACCTGGGGGCGGCGTGTCGGACGTCGACGACGCACAACCCACCGTCTGGGAACCGACGTACGTCGTAATGTTGACTCCTGTCAAGCCGCTCGGAGATACCGGATTGGAGCACGCGTCACCGATAGGCGACGTCGGCGTATTGGGAAGGAGATTCAGAGGCGTGTTCGGGTTATCGGTTGACCACGTCATTGACTCACCCGCATCCGTCGTCTCTGCGTCACCCGTCACCAGCTCCCAACCCGTGGCCGGCGTGCCGTCGTTCGTGTCCGAGACCTCGATATTGGTGATGGTGACCGTCGTGGTCTTCCGATACCGGAATCCTGCTTGATAGAGCGCCGGATGCTGGGAGCTGGCCACGGTGTAGAACCCGTTGTTGCCCAGGAAAGCTTCCGGATAGGTGGGGAAGGACACCGCCGAGACGCCGTTGTAGCCCGCGTTGGTCCCGAGGGGCCCTGTCACGGCGGAACCGCTGGATGTCGCCACGCTCTGCACGTTGAGGCAGAACGTCAACGTGAAGGAAGTATTGGTGATGCCTGCCGACATGGCCAGACCCGCTCCCGGACAGGACGCAGAAGACGACACCGTTATAGCTATTCCACGAGGAGAAATCGACGAAGCAGAGGGAGGACGTGTAGGTACCGGAGCCGGTGGCGAAGACACAGCTCGAGTTGGGCGTCGTCACCGTCGTAGGCTGGCTCGGCGTCGAGCTCGGCTCTGGGGACCGCCACCAAGGTGTAGGCGTAGGGCTGCTTCCCGCCCCAGCCGTGGTGAATGTCACACCCGTCACGCTGGCCGTACTTATCCAACCTGTGGCCGCACCACAGTTGCGTGGCAGCCCAAGAGCTATCGACCACTTGCGCTCCGATGGCAAAGCCTGGACTCAACGCAGGCGATGGTGAGCTCACCGAAAGCGAGATGCCACTCGGCGGCCGCAGCGCCGGCCGTATACGTTTGTGTAGTCCCCGCCGAGCTGACCTGAATCGTGTCCCCGGCTGCCACGTTTGCGGGCAATGGGGTGACATTCAACGACGTGTAGGCAGTTCCCACTCGTTTGCGCTGACGCAAGAGTCGCGTCGCAGGTGATAGCCACCGTCTGACCGGCCGGCACGTTGTGGGAGATCGCGTTGGCGCTCACGGGCGACGAGTTGGCCCCGCCTTGACAGACGTAGCGCATGAGGCTGTATACCACTGTTGCCGTTCGGCACCTCTTCGTAGGAGATGACTGTCCCCCCATTGGCCGGTGACTGCAGCCCGAGGACCTGCGTTCCGCCGAGCACCGGAGAGGCTCGGCGTGCACTGCGGAGACGCCTGGTGAGGCCGACGTGATGAGCGATGGCATTCTGCACGTCGGTCTCGAAGTTGGACGAGACGACCTGCGCGTCGCCCGAGTCCGAGATGCGACCTCGCTGTGCTGGCCTGCAGCGAGAAGATCGAGATGAGCGCCAAGGTGATCGCACCGATGATGATCGGAATGATCAGGGTGACGATGATCAGTTCGATGAGCGTGAAGCCACCCTCGTCGCGCGTCTGGGCACCGCCGGCGCAATTGCGCCACGGCGTCCGAACGGGTCGGGGCAACTCCTGGCCGCGACCTGCCTCACGTCTTGACCTGGCTGTAGATGCCGTACATCGCAGAGATGAGCGCCACGGCGACGAAGCCGACGACGACACCCATGAAGATGATGACGGCCGGCTCGAACAGGCTCGTGAAGTGCTTCACCCTCACCTCGAGCTCACGGTGGTAGTACGCCGCCGCCGTCTCGAGCTGCGTGTCGAGCGTTCCCGTCTCCTCGCCGACCCGGAACATCTGCCTGGCCGCGCCGGGGAACAGTCCCGTCTGCGCCAGCGGATCCGCCAGTCCCTGACCCTCCATCATCTGCTCTCGGATGTGGTTGATCCCGTTGTGGTAGACGGCGTTGTTCGCCGAATCCGCCGTGACGGACATGGCCTGGGGAAGATCGACGCCGGCCCTGAGCATCGAGGAGAGCACCCGGCAGATGCGCTCGAGGACGGCCGCCTGGACGAGGAGACCGAGAACGGGCAGCTTCAGAATAATCCCATCGAGAATCGCCCGGCCCTCTCGGCGATCGACGCATGACGACGAACCCGACCGACGAGGGCGATGACGAGTGCCGACGATATCGATGTACCACTATGTGCGAAAACGAAGCTCGATGCCGCTCAGCAACATGCGGGTCGGCAGGGGAGCTTTGCGTGCAGCGACTTGAAGAAGACCACGAACCGCGGCATGACGAAGGTCGCCAGGACGACGACCACGCCGACGGACATGAACGCCACGACGGCCGGATAGATCAGGGCCGACGTCGAGCGTCGAGCGAGCCTCGACGTCGCGCTCGATGTAGTCGGCCAGCTGGTTCAGCACCGTGTCGAGATTTCCGGTCAGCTCGGCGGACTCGAGGATGCCGACATAGAAGTTCGGAAACGCCTCGGGGTGCGAGCCGGCGGCCGCGGCGAAGGTGTCGCCGGCCCGGAGGTCCTCGATCATCTCGAGGATGACCTTCTTCATGAGCTTCTCGGTGGTCTCTGTCTCGATCACCTCCAGGGCCTCCATGATCGGGATGCCCGCCTTCATGAAGACGCCCAGCTGGCGGGAGAAGTGCATGATCTCCTTGCGCGGCACCTTCTTCTTGGTGATCTCGAACTTGAAGATGCTCTTCTTCTCGTTCACCTCCAGAGGCTGGAAGCCGCGCTGGACGAGCGCGAGGTGCGCGGCGCCGGACGACGCCGCCGTCTCGACACCGGAGACCTTGCGCTCCGGACGCGTCGAGCGCGCTGTAGCGGAACTTGGACATGGTCGTGTTTGTCTTCATAGCGTGTACATGCTCCTAATCACTTCGGCGACGGTCGTGATGTCCTCGGCCACGAGGTTGATCGCCTCGGTGCGCAGCGTGCGCATTCCTTGCTTCTGGGCCAGGCTGCGCAGTTCCTCCTGGGTCGCCCATCCGACGATGAGCCGCCTGATCTCCGGCGTCATCTCGAGAAGCTCGTAGACGCCGATGCGGTCCTGATACCCGGTGTCACTGCAGAAGTTGCAGCCCGTCCCGATGTAGAACTCCTCTTTCGGCGGTCCACCGCTGTCCTCGTAGAACGCCATCTCTTCGGCCGTCGGGGTGTAGCGGGTCTTGCAGGACGGGCAGATCCGCCGCACGAGTCGCTGGCCGACGACGGCGAGCACCGACGAGGCGATGAGGAACGACTCGATCCCCATGTCGAGGAAGCGGTGCAGGGCCGAGACGGCGTCGGTGGCGTGGAGGGAGGAGACCACGAAGTGACCGGTCAGCGCCGACTGCACGGCCACTCGGGCCGTCTCGACGTCACGGATCTCGCCGACGAGGATCACGTCGGGGTCCTGGCGCAGGATCGACTTCAGCCCGGTGGCGAAGGTGAGACCGGCCTGGTCGTTCGTCTGGATCTGGTTGATGGACGGGAAGACGTACTCGACGGGGTCCTCGATCGTCATGACGTTGAGCGTGGGGTTGCTGACCTCGCTCAGCGTGGCGTAGAGGGTCGTCGTCTTCCCACTCCCCGTCGGGCCGGCGCACAGCACCATGCCGAACGGAGCGCGGACGATCTTGGAGTACCTGGCGTGGGTGTCGGCCGGCATGCCGAGGTCGTCGAGGCGGAGGACCGATCGGGTCTTGTCGAGAATTCGCATGACGCACTTCTCGCCCCAGATGGTGGCGGTGGTGGCCACCCGGACGTCGACCTCCTTGCCGTCGACCGTGGTCGTCAGCTGGCCGTCCTGGGGGCGGCGACGCTCGACGATGTTCATCCCCGCCATGATCTTGATGCGACTCACCAGTCCGAGGCCCATCGCCGCGGGAAGGACCAGGATCTCCTTCAGGGCGCCGTCGATGCGGAACCGGACCCGGACGACCTCGTCGGAGGGCTCGATGTGCACGTCGGAGGCGCGGTCACGCATGGCCTGGGTGAGGATGCGGTCGACGACCTGGACGACCGGGGCGTCGTCGGCCACGACCACGGGGGCGGCGGCTTCGACCACTCGCTTGCGTGAGCCCTCGACGACCTCGAAGGCCTGGACGAGTTGCGCGACGCCACCGATGGCGCGGTAGTTGCTGTCGATCGCCCAGAGGACGTCGCTCGTCGGGGCCAGCAGCAGGCGAACCGGATGGCCGCTCTTCTCGGACAGAAGGAAGCGGAGGGAGTCGCTCGGCTCGGCCACCGCGACGTGCAAGCCGTCGTCGTGCAGGCTGATGGGGATGGCCATGTTCGTACGGGCCACTTCCTCGGAAATGAGCGCAAGCGCTTCGGGGTCCGGCTTGTAACGCCGAAGGTCCGCCACGGGCATCCCGAAGAACTCCGCCAGCGCTTCGACGAGGTTCCGCTCCTCGAGGACGCCCATCTGGACGAGGAGCTCACCGAGTCGCCCGCCCGATGATGGCCTGCAATTCCAGCGCCTCTTGGACCTGTGCGTGCGTGACGAGTCCGCGCAGGACGAGAACGTCGCCGAGTTGCTGGCCGGCGCGTCCTGTCGCAGTCGGGATCGACGGTCGACTCACGGCTCGGGACGACGGCGATGGAACTCCGTGGCTCCGCCGGTGACAGCGCAGCCGAAGGGTCGACTGGATGGCGACCGGCATTCGAGAGCCCGGCGTTGCTCTGTCCGACGACAGTGTTCGGCTCGACGACAGCACCTTGGGGCGCGTCGTCGGACTCGCACGATGGGATCAGCCGTCAGTCTTCTCTTTGCGTCTCAACTTCATAGCGACGCTCCGCCGGTCACGTGGCGGGTTCCCGAGTTCATGGGGACAATCGTGACCTCCGAGAATCTCCGGACGGACCACCTAATCCCAACTACAGCCCAATTCACCCTGTTCGCAGTGGGTTCGGCCACGATGTCGGACGGCAGACTGATCATCGGATGCGACGAGAAAGAGCTACGGCGTCGACTGCCGTGCCACTCCCACGCCCTGAACTGCCGTTTCGGACCGAAGTTGTGCTCCTGTTGGGATTGAGTGGGTCGTCCGGCGTCTCGCTGGGCGCAAGCTGGGCGTCTTGAACGTCGCCTCACCATGACGACCCTGACGTGGTCGCCATTGATTGAACGGACGCCGGTAGTGAGGACGCGCCGCAGTTTCTGGCTGGCCGTCATGATCGTCTTCCTCACGGTCGGCACCGTCGGTGTCCGTTGTCGGATCTCGTGCCGTCGCCCGCAACGACGGCAGCAAGTCACGGCAGGTCTTTCTCGCTTCTGCCGCGCAGATCTCCTCGACCCTGCAACTGGCGATCGTGCATGAGCAGGATCTCACCATCAGTACCGGGGCGGTACTGGTCAGAGATCCCGACACGACCGAGGCCGACTTCCTCGCGTGGACGAGGTCGGTACGCGCCTTCGCCCGCTATCCGGAAGTGCAGTCCATGTTCGATATTCAGCAGGTGCTGCCTTCGCAATTGACTGCCTACGCCGCTCGACAGGTCGCCGACCCCTCCGGACCGCTCGCCGCCGCGGGGACGTTCGCCGTGACCCCCTCCGGGAGCCGCCCGTATTACTGCCTGGCGTCGGTGTCCCGCTCGCGGAGCACCACGACAGACCTTCCCGACGGTATCGACTTCTGCCAATCGCCTCTTCGCTCCGAGCTCCTCCATGCCCGGGACTCGGGCCAAGACGAATACTCTGCCCTATAAGCAGGGGAGGTCGAGGAGCTGGCAATAGGCGCTGCCATCTATAGCGGCGGCGGCGTACCCGGCACCGTGACGGCTCGCCGGGCCGACATCATGGGCTGGACGGGGATCGCAATCCTGCCCGGTGTCCTTTTGCGACTCCGCGCTGGCGCACCACCCTTCGACCGCCGTGGCGTTCCACTACGGCTCCGGGCTCCTCGTCAACCACCTTCAAAGCGGGCGTCGTGCCGCACGACGCGCAGTCGACGTCGATCGATCTCTCCAACGGTTGGCACATCGAGGTCCTGGGACCGGCAACCGACGGAGGCATCCTCTCCAATCTCTCATGCGCTCGACCTGCTCGTCGGCGGCATCACCTGAGCCTGCTCCTGGGACTCATGCTCTACCTGCTGGGAACGAGCCGATCCCGGGCCTTGGAGCTCGTGGCCGAACGCACCGACGAGCTCCGCCATCAGGCGTTCCACGACCCACTCACCGGTCTGCCCAATCGGGCGCTGATCCTCGACCGGATCGCGCACATGATGGCGCATGCCCGACGCGAGCACACCACGCCCGCCGCGCTCTTCTTGGACCTCGACAACTTCAAGGACATCAACGACACCCTGGGGCATCGGGCGGGCGATGAGCTCCTGGCCGGCGTGGGAGCCAGATTGTCCGAGGTGCTGCGCGAGGGTGACACCGTCGGGCGTCTCGGCGGCGATGAGTTCGTCGTGTTGACCGAAGGGTCCACCGAAGACGGGAGTCGCCGATGCCGTCGCAGAGCGCATTATTGCGCACCCTGGAACCTCCCTTCGAGATCGCCGGCAGCGATATCCCCTTGTCGGTCACCGCCAGCATCGGTATCGCCACCGGCGACCGGACCACGCCCGAAGAGCTGCTGCGCGATGCCGACATCGCGCTCTACCGCGCCAAAGCAGCCGGGAAGAACCGTTTCGCCGTCTTCACGCCTTCGATGCTGGAATCGGTCGATGATCACCGCAGTCTCGACGTTGATCTCCACCGTGCCCTTGCCGCTGATCAGTTCTTCCTGCTCTACCAACCCACCATCGACCTCTCCACCGGTGTCTTCACCGGCGTGGAGGCCCTCCTGCGCTGGCGTCATCCCACAAGGGGCGTCGTGCAGCCCGACGACTTCATTCCCGCCCTCGAATCGAGCGGGTTGATCGTCCCGGTCGGCCAATGGGTCCTTGAGACTGCGTGCCGCCAGGGAGCAATGTGGCAGCGGCAGGGTCATCGCTTCGTCGTGTCGGTCAACGTCGCCGCCAAGCAGCTCCAGCGCGACCGGATCGTCGACGACGTCTACCGCTCACTCTCCGACCAGCGGATTCGACGCCGACATGTTGGTGCTCGAGCTCACCGAGTCCACGCTGATGCACGACGTCGAGACGACAGTGACCCGGCTGAAAATGCTCAAGGCGGTCGGCGTACGGCTGGCCATCGACGATTTCGGTACCGGATTCTCCTCCCTGGCCTACCTCCAGCAATTCCCCATCGACATCCTCAAGATCGACCGGTCCTTCGTGTCGGGCATCGGGGACGCCGACAAGTCGGCGGCGATCGTGCGCACCTTCGTGCAGCTGGGAAAGGCGCTCGGCCTCGAAGTCATTGCGGAGGGAATCGAGACCCACGTGCAGTGGCGACAGCTCGAAGCGGCCGACGTCGACACGGGACAAGGCTTCCTCTTCGCCCAACCACTCGCAGTGGACGCGGTGGACGAGCTCCTGCGGACCCGGGTGGATTCGTGGTCGAGTCCGTCGGCGCAACCCGACGTGCCCGTCGGCCGCATGTCCAACCTCATGACTCCGCCTCTTCGGCCAAGGCCAGCCATGTGTCCTCGGCCTCGCTGAGCGCCGTCTGCACCGCTGCCAGCTCGACCCCCAGTCGCTGCAATTCCACGTGATCCTGCAGGCCGATCAGCATGCCGGTGATCTTGTCCCTCTGGCGCTGCAGGCGCACCACTTCCTTCTCCGCCTCACGGAGGAGCCGGCCCGTCGATGCGGATGCCGCCGCTCGGCCGTACGGCTTTTGCCGGCAACGCCGGCCTTCGGGAGCGAACCGGCGCGTCGGACATCGCCCGTCTCCGCCCGGGCGATCCAGCCGTCGACGCCTCCGGGAACTTCCGCCACGGTGCCATCGGATCCGACGGCGACGAGGCGATCGGTCGTGCGCTCCAGGAACGTACGGTCGTGGCTCACGGCGACGAGCGCTCCGGGCCAATCGTCGAGGAAGTCCTCGAGGATCCGCAGGGTGTCCAGATCGAGATCGTTCGTCGGCTCATCGAGGAAGAGGACGTTGGGACGCGCCGGCGAGGACCAGCAGCAGTTGGAGCCGGCGCCGCTCCCCGCCCGAGAGTGTTCCCACGCGGGCGAACGGCAGTTCGCCGGTGAAGAGGAACCGCTTCATCAAGCTCGATGTCGGCCAGCGACGGCGTGGAGCGGTGCGGTCCCACCACGAGGTCCTGCACCCGCGCTCCGAGGTCGAGCTCCGCACCGAGCTGGTCGTAGTAGCCCACCACGACGGTCGGTCCGACGTCGATCGAGCCCGCGGTGGGATGTCTCCGCCCGGCCAACAGGTCGAGCAGGGTCGACTTCCCCGATCCGTTCGCCCCCACGATGCCCAGTCGTTCGCGCCGGTCCAGGACGAGATCGACCCCGGAGAGCACGAGTGGCCCCTCGCCATAGCGGTAAGCGACCCCGGTGCACTCGATCACCTTGTCGCCCAGGCGAGGAGTGTCACTCGGACGCTCCAGTTCGGCCGATCGCACGGCTGCCACCGGGGCACCCTCGATCAGTCGCTTGGCCGCGTCGATCCGGGCCTGGGGCTTGCGCGACCGCGCCTTCGCACCGCGCCGGAGCCAGGCCAACTCACGCCGGGCCAGGTTCCGTCTGGTCGACTCCGCTGCGGCAGCGTGATCCTCCCGTTCGGCTTTCGCCTCGAGATACGACCCGTAGCCGCCTTCGTGCATGTAGGCCCGCCCGCGGTCGAGCTCCAGCATGCGGGTCGTGATGCGGTCGAGCAGGTGGCGGTCGTGGGTCACCAGGACCAGGCCGCCCCGGAAGGAGAGCAGGCGCTGCTCGAGCCATGCCACGGCGCCCAGATCGAGATGGTTGGTGGGTTCGTCGAGGACCAGGAGCTCGGCGGGATGGGCCAGCACCCGGGCCAGTGCCACCCTTTTGGCCTGACCACCCGAGAGCGACCGGACGTCGTCGTCGACGGCTGAGCCCATGCCCAGACGGTCCAGCGCCGCCTCGGCCTCCCACCCCTCGCCGACGGCGCCGGCACGGTGCCGGCCGGGAGCTCGGGCGTTTGCGCGAGAAAGCCCACCCGGGAACCCCGTCCCCGCAGAACCTGGCCCTCGTCGGGGATATCGGCGCCGGCGATGATCCGCAGGAGGGTTGATTTCCCCGTGCCGTTGATCCCGACCACACCGATCCGGTCCACGTCCGAGACAGTCATCGACAGGCCCTCGAAGAGCGCCCGGTCGACCCGCCGGACGGCAACCTGCTGGAGATCGACGAGGAGGGTCACGAGGCGACAAGGGTACGGCCTCCGCCGGGCCCTCCCCGTCGGCCTGTTCTACGCCGGGCGGCGCACCGGGGGGAGCCGCGGCCGGAACGAGAAGCGCGGGCCACCCTCCACGGGCCGCTCGCCGGGCAGTGGGGCTCCATCGAGCCAGGCCCGCGCCTGCTCGTAGCCCAGGCGGAGAAGGTCCTGTGACGGCCCAGGTGGGCCAGCGGAATGTGCATATCCGGAGGCGGGACGACGTGCAGTGTCGGTCCGTCGACCCCCGCAATCGTCCCGCATGCTGCGGTCTGTTCCACCAACGTCGCCACCTGCGCCGGCGCCGTCGGCAGGACGTAGAGGTCGTGGGCACCCAGGGACAGCGCTTCACGCACCGGCACGTCGGCCGCCGCCGCGCCGTCCACCAGGAGCCGGCCGTCGATCTCGACCGCCGGCAGAAGCCTCGGCACGGCGCTGCTGGCCAGGAGCGCCGTCGTCGCATCGCCCGAATTGAGGACGACCGCCTCCCCGGTCCCGAGCGCCGTGGCCACGACCGTGAGCGGGATCGGGGCGTCCTCGAGGCGTCGGAAGGTCACGAACGTGTCGAGGATGCGGCGGATGGCCGAGGAGTCGAAGAGGTGGCGCGGCCTCCCGCGGATACCTCCGACGAATGCACCGAGGTCGACCCCGAGCACATCCTTGCGACGCAGCGATGACCAGAGGCGGGCGATCTCGGCGATGCCCGGCAGATCGGGACGGCTGGCGAAGAAGGCGCCGTTGATGGCGCCGACCGATGTGCCGACGATCATGCCGGGGCGCAGCCCGCTCTCGACGAGGGCGTACATCATCCCGACTTGCAGGGCGCCCAGATTGCCGCCACCGCTCAGTACGAAGGTCGGCGAACTGTTCCCCGGCGTGCAGCGCGCTGCGGCGTCGCATCTCGCTGGCGCCCACCCCCCGATCACATCAGTCATAACCGCCCTCTCCCGTCCTCCCGGGTGAAGCCGACTAAGGCGGTTGACCTTCTTTTAGATCAGAGCCACCACGTAACCGATCTACGCAAACGGTGCGTATGGGTGGAGCATACCTACCCGATCCCGCTTATCCCGCGTGTGGATGGCCGAACCGCAGGGGTGGCCGGGGCAGGATGACGGTGCCCAGCAGATGGTTTCCCGGCGTCGTCGAGACGACGACCGCCAACTTGCCCGATTGTTGCCCGCGGGGGGCGGACACAGAAGAGGCGTCAAAGGTCCCGCTGAAGGCGACCACACAGATTCGTCTGTCGGACGCGGCCTGGGCTGCCAGCTCCTGCGACAGGTCGGGTGCCTCTCGTCGGAGGCTGCCCACCGTGAACTCCTGCACGCCGAGCAGATGCCCGCGCCGGTGGACCGCTTTGGTCGCGGTCGGCAGTGCGTGGTAGCACGAGCTCACGGACGTGCCCAGATCGCTACGGGCGGTCGTGCAGTCCGCCAGGAAGGCGGCCACGAGCAGGCAGCCGACGACGCCACCGACGCCGCGACGCCAGGTTCGGCTGCCCCGGTGGCCCGAGCCCGTCATCGCTCCACCACCGGGGCGACGTCGACACGTGCCCCATGTGAGGGCCCGCTCCCGTCAGCGCCGCCCAACTCGGCTTCAACCGGCGCGTGCAACGCCTGGCGGGTCCAGCGCCCTTTGCGCACCTGGTACGCCAGCTGGCCCCAGAGAATCCACCCCACCACCAGGACCAGCCAGAAACTGATCACGCGGTACATGAGCACGGCATCCACTGTCGAATTCTGGGAGCCCCCGAAGGCCACCAGTGCGATGGTGATGCTCCCCTCCACCACGCCCAGCCCACCCGGGGTGAAGGGCAGGTTCGCGGCCAGCTGCCCCGCGCCGTAGGCCAGGAGGAGGCCCTTCCAGGGAATGCTCGCGTCGACGGCCAGGAACATCAGGGCGAAGCACCCGCAGTCGAACAACCAGTTGGCACAACCCCACAAAAGGATGCGAATGATCCGACGCCGCCCGAGGTGCACCGCGGTGACCAGCGCCACAATTCGGGCGATGTTGGCCGCCACGTCACCGCGCGGCCGCCCGACCAGCTTGCGTGATGCGTGGATGCCCCACGTCACGACGAAGGCCAGCGGTCGTTCGTAGATGAAGAGGGCGCCGATCGCCAACGTGATCACAAACACGCCGACGATGACCGGAATGAGGTCGAGCGAGGCTCCTTCGCCGGTGGCCAGCGCCAGCCCGGCCGTGGCGACCAAGGACAGGGACACGCTCGACGCCACCAAGGTCCCGACGAGGGACCACGCCGCCAGCGTGTCATCGGCCCCGAAGCGCCGGAACCAGCGGAACCCGTAGACCGCAGAGAACGCGCTGCCGCCGGGAAGCGAGTTCGTGATGGCCTGCGAGGCGAAGGTCATCTTGACCAGGGGTCCCTCGGGCGCAGCCAGGCCACCACTGTCGAGGAACTCGTACTGCAGGCCGGCGAAACAGACGAACGAGGCGAACTCGAGCAGCAGGGCCGGCGGAATCCACCACCATTTGAGGTTGAGGAAGACCTGCGAGAAGCCTGACAGCTCGTCGCGGTGCGACGACAGGACCCACAGGGCGACGACCACGATGCCGATGCCGAAGAAGAAGCGCAACACCGGCCAGGCCCGGCGGAGCATCGCTCCCGACGCGCCATCGTTGTCGTGGGGGCGCCGGCTCTAGCCCATCGAGCGGATGCTCATCAGACTGAGCGGCCATACCCAGTGTTTAGCCCACGTCCTTGACCGCTCTCCCGCTTTCGAGGAGAGAGATATTCAATCTGCTCAACGCGCGACCGAGCGTGAGCTTGTCGTGGTCGGTCCAGTCGCTCACCAGCGCCTCCATGACTTGCCGACGCTCCCGCTTCCACGCCGGACATCGTGTGCCGCCCTTCCTCGGTGAGGATGATGGTGGACGAGCGCCCGTCCAAGGGGTCCGGGCGTCGTTCGACGAAGGCCGCTCTCTCGAGCGCAGAGATCTGGCGGGTCACGGTGGATGCGTCGAGGTTCAAGGCCGCGGCAAGGGCCTTGGTGCTCACCGGCCCCATCGCTTCGAGCATGCGCAGCGCGAGGTAGCCCGCCCGGTCCACCTCGAGGTAGAGCGAGCTCCTGCGGCCGAACGTCTCGAGATGACGGACGAGCTTCAGCAGTTCCAGCTCGATGACGCCGATGCTGTCGAGCTTCGACGGGGTGAGGGCGACGTCCATCGGCCTTGACCTCCCCATCTCCCGGTACACTATGGCCAGATACGTGCATCATACATGTATCTCGGACGAAAGCGGATCTGGATGGTCTTTATCTTGGCGCTTGGCGCTGCGTTGGCCAACGCGCTCACCAGCGTGTTCCAGCGCATGGGGGTGGAGGACGCGCCCGCCGACAAGACGCTGAAGCTCAGCCTGATGACCTACGCCGTACGACGGGGCATCTGGCTCCTCGGGTTCGCCCTGATGATCGTCTCGTTCATCCTCCAGGCCGTGGCTCTGCATTTCGGGCAGCTCTCGCAGGTCCAGCCGATCTTGACCCTGGAGCTGGTCTTCCTGGTGGCCGTGCTCTCCGTCTGGTTGGGCTTCACCGTGGGACGGCGCGAGTGGCTCGGCTCCCTGGCGTGCGTGGGTGGCCTCGCCGGTTTCTTGTACTGCGCCCACCCCGAGGAGGGGAATCTCTCCACCTCGTTCTGGAGTTGGCTGATCGCCGGGCTCGCCTGCAGCGCCGGCATCGCCGTGGCCGTCGTGCTGGCGTTGCGTGGGCCCGCGTTGGTGGCGTGCCGCCATGTTCGGCACCGCAGGCGCCATCGCCTTCGCCTTCACCGCCGCGTGCACCAAGGTGGTCTCCAACTTCGCCGCCCAGGATTGGACGTCCCTCTACCGGCACGGGCAGACGTACGCCCTGATCTTCTTCGGCGTGCTGGCGGTCTTCTTGACCCAGAACGCGTTCCACGCCGGACCGATCGTGGCCTCCCAGTCGACGCTCGTCATGGTCGACCCTCTGGCCAGCATCCTCATCGGCGTCGGCCTCTTCGGCGACGACCTGCGCACGGGTGGCGCGTGGGGACCGCTGGAGGCGATTTCGCTCCTCGTGATGTTCCTCGGCGCGTTCTCCCTGGCGCACTCCCCGCTCGTCAGCGGCATGAAGGGCGACGACGATCAGTACCACCAGCTCCTCTCCCAGCGGGCGCGCGCCGAACAACTGGCCGGCAACACACCCCCGCCGCTCTCGCCTTCCTGAGATTTCGCTGGACACGCGCTGTCATGCGCACGTGTCCGCGTCGCAGCCATGCAGAGAGGGCACGTCTGCCGGAGTCTGGCAATAACATCGATGGCGGTATCCGTACCGGGCATGGAGTGATCCAGCGAGAGGGGTCAAACAGCGGCCCCCTTCGAAGGCGTGAGGCGAAGGAGGGCCCCATGGAACTCGACGTCATGAATTCGGAATCGCACGCATCTGCTCGCGCATGCATCGTATGCCGGCAGCGCAGCAGGGCAACAGCCCGGGCCGAGGCCGAGTGCGGCCGCCGCAGTCGCACCACTCCTGCACGACGCTCTTCGAGAGCCGGTTGCCCGTCCGCTTCGAGTTCTGGGACGGCAGTGCGCTCGGGGCCACGCGACGGACCGGGAACCGTCATCGTCCGTTCGCCCACCGCGGTCAAGCGCATGCTGTGGGCACCGGGCGAGTTGGGCCTGGGCCGGGCCTATGTCACCGGCGAGCTCGACAGACCGAAGGGGACGTGATCAGCGTGCTCCGCGCCCTGCACGAGGCCGGCCCCGCAGCGACCTCAGGACGGGCGCCCGCATGCCACTGGTCGCCCTGCAGGGCGGCGACACGATTGGGCGTTCTCGGTCCGCCCCCGGCGCCGCCCGCCGTGGAGGCTGCACCGCACGGGAGGCGCCATTCCAAAGCAGCGCGACGCCGAGGTGATCCGCCATCACTACGACATCAGCAACGAGTTCTACCGCCTGGTGCTCGGGCCGAGCATGACCTACTCGTGCGCGCGCTTCGTCGACGACGCCACCACGCTCGAGGCGGCGCAGGAGTCCAAACACGACCTCGTGTGCCGCAAGCTCGGACTGCATGAGCGATCCGGCGCGCGCCTGCTCGACGTCGGCTGCGGATGGGGCTCCATGGCACTGCACGCGGCCAGCCGCTACGGCGCGTCGGTCGTCGGCGTGACCCTCAGCAGCGCGCAAGCCGACCTGGCCCGCCTGCGGGTCAAGGAGGCCGGGCTCGAAGAACAGATCGAGATCAGGGTGCAGGACTATCGGGATCTGCGCGGGCGAGCGCTTCGACGCCATCTCGTCGATCGGCATGTTCGAGCACGTCGGGGCCGAAAAGATGGCGGAGTACTTCACCACGCTGCACGCGCTGCTGACGGACACGGGCCGACTGCTGAACCACGCCATCTCCAGCGTCGGCGGTTCCCGGATGCGTCGCAACTCGTTCATCGGGCGCTTCGTGTTCCCCGACGGGGAGCTGATCGATGTGAGCCAGGTGGTGCGCGCCATGGAACGAGCCGGATTCGAGGTGCGCGACGTCGAGTCGCTCCGGGAGCACTACACCAAGACCTTGAGGGCCTGGGTGGCGAACCTGGAAGCAAACTGGGAAGACGCAGTGGCCGAGGTCGGCGTCGAGCGGGCGCGTGTCTGGCACCTCTATATGGCGGCGTCGGCCAACGGCTTCGACGACGGCGGCATCTCGCTCCATCAGGTACTCGGGGTCAGGCCCACACCCGGAGGCAGGAGCGCCATGCCCACCGACCCGCAGCGGTTGGGTCTGATCCCCCCGGGGCCTGGAATTCGTGCCCGCACTCAGGCACAAATTCGCCTCCGTGAGGCCACTGACACCGGCACGGTCATGTGACGCTGAAGCGCAGGTCACGAGGACGACGGGCGGAAAAGGCGGCTAAATTCACCTGGTCGTGCACTGGGCCAGGTCGGAAACTCGAGTCGTATCCGGCGCGCGCGATCGTCGGACGCGGCCCGCTGGCGGCGGCGTTTCTGCTGGCGCTCGCTGCTGTGGCACCGTGCTCGCCGGTGGCGTGTCGAGCTGACCGGCCGGAGCCGATCAGGTCGGCAGCCTGAAGGCGCAGGCGAAGACCATCTCCGAAGAGCTCGTGCAGGAGCAGCTCCAAGCGGGTGCCTACCAACAGCAGTATTCGGTGGCGTCGGCTCAGGTCGCGCAAGGACGAGCGGGCCATCGCATCGCTACGCAGGCAGCAGATCACGACCGATCGGCAACAGGTCACCAAACGACTGCACCTGGTCCAGCACTTGGCCGTCGAGAGCTACGTCTTGAACGGCTCGGTCTCGTCGGGGTCCGGGGCCGCCCTCTTCGCCGAGAATGTCAGCACCGTGCAGTCCGCCAATGAATACGCCACCATCAGCATCGGCAACCTCAACGAAGCGGTGGAGCGGACTGCACACCGCCAAGCGCAACGAGCAGAGCCAGCAGCAGTCACTGATCCGTCAGACGCACGCTCGATCAGTGCCGAGCAGGTGCAACAAGCGTCGTATCTGGCGCAGGCCAACGCCTCGGTGCACCAGATGCAGACCGTGCAGGCACAGGTCACCGGCCAGCTGGCCGCCGCCGTGGCGCAGCAGAATGCCGCGCTGTCGCGCGCGGCGCTCGCCGCGGTGACGACGGCGCGAAAGGCGACCGTGCAGCGCAGCGGGAACACGTCGTCGTCCGACGTCCTCCGCCACGTCGGCGTCCACGTCCTCGACCGGCGTCGCAGCGCCGGCCTCGAGCACGACCGACCCCGCCCTTAACCCGTTCCTCGCTTGCGTGGTGCAGGCGGAGTCGGGAGGCGACTACCAGGCGGTGTCGCCGAACGGCCTCTACCTGGGCGCGTTCCAATTCAGCCAGTCGACGTGGAACTTCGCGGCCCAAGCGGCGCACCGCCCCGACCTGGTCGGCGTGCCACCCAACCAGGCCAGCAAAGCGGACCAGGACACCCTGGCCGTGACGCTCTTCACGCTCGACGGCGAGCGCCCCTGGTTGGGCGATCGCTGCAGCGCCTAACGGGATCCGTCAGCCGGCTCAGGCTTCGAGAAGGACCGCCACCGCGGCGTCGGGCTCGATGACCCGGAAGCTGAAACTCTCTTCGAGGTAGAGCCGGACCGCGTCGGCGTTGTGATCGAGGTAGCCGATGGAGATGTCCTGCCCGGAGTCGAGAATGAAGTCCCCGCCGCGCAGGCTCAGCACGACCGCTCCGTCGACGCCGGGCGCCCACACCAGCGGACCCCCCAGAATCTGGTGCAGGTGATCGAAGAGCAGATGGCCGCCGTGCTCGGTGGATTCGACGATCGTCGTGTAGACCCTCGGGCAGATGGCCATCCCGTAGGGACCGTCGATGCCCGACTGACGCAGGGCGTCCACCGCCTGCGCCACGGCCGTCGGGATATTTCGACATGTCCGGCACGTGCCTGATCGGCGCATGCGAGGTGCTCTCGGTGATGCCCTCGATCCCGCCGGCCCCATAGCCGTGGAACACGGCCACGTTCTCCCCGACGGCGATCTGCTGCACGGCCTCGTCCAACTCGGGCAGGTCGAGGTCGATGGCGCCCCGATCGGCGTCGTCGAGCTCGACGCGCGAGACGCTGAACTCGGCTCGCACCTCGACCAGGGGCAGTACACGTCGCTGGGCCCCGGTGACGCCCTCGGATGGCCCCGCGATCGTCGTGATCCGGCCCAGCTCGGTCGCCGAATGCGCCCAGCCGTGCGGCCCGGCGAAATCGACGAGCTTGCGCGCGGCCAGGTACGTGGTGAGTCGCCCCTTGGCCTCGTCGTCGATGGCGGCCCATCCCGTGTCCGAAATTGGCGCCAGGTCCCGATGTAGGTGATTCATCGCTCCACTCCCTTGAGGCTTCCGATTCCCAACGACCCCGGCGCGCCCGGAGCCGGTCCATCGCCATCCGCTCCTGCCCCGCCGTCCGTGCTCCCGACCTCGGTGATCGGCTCGGTGGTGAACAGGAACTTGCGCAGCTGCTCGTCCAGAGCGGGATCACGCCGGCGCAGCCATTCGAGCGTCATCGCCGCGTGTTCCTTCTCGTCGTCCCGGTTGTGGGCCAGGACGGCGGCCAGGCTGTCGTCCGAGGTCGCCTTGACCCGCTGGTCGTACCAGTCGATCGCCTCGAGCTCCTCGCACAACGACGTCATGGCCCGGTGATGGTCCACGGTCGCCTCGTCGAGGAGATCGGCGTCCTCGTGCAGTCCTTCGCTTGCCATCTACCGCGTCACCTTTCGGTATCGACTCCGTCCCCGGCCAACCTCGGGCTGGTCAGGACCTTTTGTTCGTGTGGACCTTATGCGGTGCCACAGTAGAGCATGCCGGGAGGCCGGATCCTCGTTACCGCTCAGGCCTCGAACGTACGCTCGCCCGCGGCGATGGTCAGCGCCACGTGGCGACTCGACGGAGCACGCAGGGCCTCTCGAGCGGCACGTCGAGCAGGCAGAGATCCGCGGGCGCCCCGGGCCGCACACGACGGACGGGCCCACCCGGGTGTTCCAGCGGGCCGAGGAAGAGCTGCAGAGCGGCGGCGGGCCCCAACCCCGGGTCCGCGCCGACCCGGGCGCCGCTCGGGGCGAGCCGCTCGCTCGCCGCACGCATGGCGAGCCATGGATCATCGGGCCCGAACGGCGCATCCGTACTCCCCCCGACCGCCACCCCGCCCTCCAGGAAAGAGGCGCAGCGGTAGAGGTCGGGGCGGTCGGCCGGATCGACGTCGCGGAGGTACGCGTCCCCCCGGGCGGCGATGAAGGCAGGCTGGGTGACGACGGTGAGGGAGAGCTGCGCCATGGCGGCGATCACCTCGGGCGGTGTCACCGAGGCATGCTCCATCCGGTCACCCGCCACGCTCCCGACCTCCTGCCACACGGCAAGGGCCAGCAGGAGGGCGGCCCGGGTCACGCAGTGCACGGCGACCGGCCGTCCGGACCCGTGGGCGCGCGCTGAACCACGCCACGAGCTCGTCGAACGACGGGAGCTGATGGTCGGCGATGACGATCTTCACCGGCCCGCGGCGCAACGGCGGTGGTGCGCGGCACGTCCGTGAGCTCGGGAGCCCCCGTGACCGCCACGGTCAGCGGCAGCGTCCCCGGTGCGTACCGCTTCGGCCAACGTGTCGAAGTAGGCGGCCGTCAGCGTCGGGGTGCAGTCGGTCACGCCGGTGACGCCGAAGGAGGCCAGGCGACGGCCGACGGCAGCCAGGTCGGCCGGCCCGCTCGTTCGGCAGACGACTCCCCAGCCAGGCATCGAGCCGGAACAGGCGTCCGGTCGGGCGGCCCGCCTCGTCGCGTCTCGATGCCCTCCATCGTGGTACCGGGTCCTCGAGCCCCGCGGCGACCCGTCCCCACCGAGGAGACCGACCTGCTGCCAGTGCGGCCGAGCTGAGGACCCACAGCGCGCCCGAGCGGTGCTGGACCCGCACCGGCACGGCCCGGAGCGAGGGCGTCGAGCCGCCGGCGATCCAACGGCCCCCCGGTGACCTCGTCGTAGTGACACGGCACGGATGGCGACGCCCGGGGGCGTCGCGGGCATGGGCGTCGCGGATGCGCGCGTCCAGCCCGCTCGAGACGTCGAGCGAGGCCAGCGCCGCCTCCATGGAGAGCAGGTGGACATGGTGGTCGTGCAGGCCGGGAAGGAGCGCGCCGCCGCCACACTCGATCTCCACGTCCGCCCCCCGCACCCGCCGGGGAAACCGCACCGGAGGGCCTGACCGAGGCAATCCGGTCGCCCTCGATGCGCACGTCCACCCGGGCCCCCTCGACCTCGGCCCCACGCAGCAAGACGCTGCTCACGCGACGAGCTCGCCCAGCACGGCGGCCGTGTCGGCCCCGAGCGCGGGAGCAGGGCGGCCACCTTCGCGTGCCCGCGGCAGGGCCGCGGCCAGACCGGTGACATCGAGCAGGGGCCCGGCGACGGCGGCGGCCATGGGCGCCATGGCCGCGTCGATGAGCCAGCGACCTCCGGCGCCGAGCGCCTCGAGCACGGCGGCGGCGGTCACCAGGCCGGTCAGGGGATCGGCCACGGCGTCGGCCAGGAAGCACGGCCCCTGGGCGTCGCCGGCGACCAGGCCGCCGGCGGCGGCGGCCACGTCACCGAACCCCACCCGCTGGCGCCGCCCCGGCGACAGCCCGTGGCTGGTGATCGACGCCCACACCTGGGGGCCCTCCGGCCTGGCCCGAGAACCTCGCTGCTGTCGATGCCCATCTGCTCGAGTGCCCGCGGCCGTGCGCTCTCGATCACCACGTCGGCCGCCCCAATGAGACGCCCCAGGTCGCGCCGGCCGGCGGCCGAGGCCAGGTCCAGCGCCACCGAGCGCTTTCGCCCCGTTGAGGAGGTCGAAGAAGCGGGCGGGTCCACGACGGGCGCCGTCGGGGCGCCCCGTCGACTCCACCTTGATGACGCGTGCCCCCGCCTCGGCCAGCAGCTGGCCACAGAGGGGACCGGCCCACAGCGAGGAGAGGTCGACCACGGTGACCTCTCCCAGAGGGCGGGCGACCCGCGCTGGCCCGCCCCGATCCGCCTGGCCCCGACGGGCAGGTCGAACGCGCACCGCGCGGGGCGCCCCACGGAGCCCGACCGCGGCGAAGGGCAGTCCCAGGAGTGCGGCCTGCTCGTCGAGTGCGGCGGCGGACATGGCGGCCGCCGCCTCGTAGACGATCGGCCAGGGATCGTCACCGGAGACGTCGCGGCCCAGCCAGGCGGGAAGGGCCGCGACATCCTCGGGCCGGGCGAGGGAGACCGCCAGCCACCCGTCGCGGCGGGCACCAGGCGCGTCCCGCCGCCACAGCTGATCGGCCCCGCCCCGCGAGAGTCCGCTCAGCGCCGCCCGCTCGCCGAGCAACGCCAGCCCGTCGAGCGGCGCCGCCCTCGTTGCCGCTGCGAGCACCGCGACCGCCCGGTCGACCAGGTCGATCAACGCGGGCGGCGCACCGAGGGGCGGGCCCGCGGGCCGTCCGGTGAGGACCATGGCGCCGCTGGCCGCCCATGCCGCCGCTTTCGGATCCACGACCTCGATCCTGCCACCGCTGCACACCGGGAGCAGTGCCCCGGTCTCCGGTAGCGTCGGCACATCCGCATTCTCCACACCTCAGACGGCGAGCTGGCAGCGCTCGTGCGCTCGCCCTTTGCGGCCGAGTCGCTCTCCGATCCCGACGGTCTCCTGGTGCTCACGTCGGCGGACGGGAGCAGCCCCGACCCATCGGTCGAGGAGGCCCTCTCCTCACTCCCCTGCCTGGTGGTGGCGGTCGGACCGGCCGGCCGGGGACGCCCCGGCACTGGCCGATGTGGCGCCCGAGGAGGGCGTGGCGTCGGTCGACGACATCGTGGCGGTGGCGGAACGCAACCCCATCGCCGCCACCACCCTCGCGCTGTGCCTGCGCCAGGCGTCGCCGTCGCTGGGCCGGGCCCTGGTGGCCGAGTCCGCCGCCTATTCCGTGCTGCAGGCGGGGGCGGAGTTCCGAGCGTGGCGGGCCGGCCGTCCCCGTCGCGAAAGCCGGCCCGAGCAGGACCGGCGGTCAAGGTGATCCGCACGGGCGACCGCCTCGACCTCGTCCTCAACCGGCCCCACGTGCGCAACGCGCTGAGCCGGTCCCTGCGCGACGGGCTCGCTCGAGGGCCTGGCCCTCGCCGCAGGCCGACGCCTCCCTCACCGAGGTCGTGCTCCGGGGAGAGGGGCCGAGCTTCTGCAGCGGGGGGGATCTCGACGAGTTCGGCACCTTCAGCGACCCGGCCGCCGCCCATATGGTGCGGCTGGCCACGAGCATCGGGCGGTCGATCGCCGCCCTCGGGCCCCGCCTGGTGGCCCAGGTGCACGGGCCGTGCGCCGGTTCGGGGGTGGAGCTCCCGGCCTTCGCCTACCGGGTCTCGCGCCCGCGCCGACTTCACGGCGGCGCTGCCCGAGATCGGCCTGGGCCTCATTCCCGGGGCCGGCGGCACGGCCAGCATCACCCGGCGGGTCGGGCGGCACCGGATGGCCCTGCTGGCCCTCGGTGGCCGGGCGATCGACGCCGCCACGGCGTTGCGCTGGGGCCTGGTCGACGAGGTGACCGAGCCGAACGGTGACCCGGGCGAGTCGGGCCGTCAGGAGCCTCGGAGACCCGGCGGCTCCGGGGTCATCTCGGCCTTGAGGACGCGGCGCAGGAGCTTGCCGGTCTCGCTGTAGGGCAGCTCGGTGCGGAACTCGATGCGCTGGGGGGCCCGGGTCGAGCGAAGCCGCTCGGCCACCCAGGCCCGCAGGGCTTCGGGGTCACCCTGCTGCACCCTCGTGGAGCACGATCACGGCCGCCACCGCCTCGCCCCACTCCTCGTCGGGGACGCCGATCACCGCACAGTCGGCCACGGTGGCGTGGCGCGAGGAGCACGTCTTCGATCTCGCCCGGCGAGAGGTTCTCCCCGCCCCGGACGATGACGTCGTCGAGGCGGCCCTCGACGAAGAGGAAGCCCTCCGACGTCGAGCCAGCCCCCGTCATTGGTGGCCAGCCAGCCCTCGGCGTGAGAGCGAGGCCCCTTTGCCGAGATATTCGCCCGAGACCTGATCGCCCCGCACCCAGATCTCCCCGTGGGTCCCGGCGAGGAACGGGCCCGCCCACCGGGTCCCGGATTTCGACCTCGAGGTTGGGCAAGGGCCGGCCGACCGAGCCCAGGCGGGCCCGCACCTCGGGATCGCTGGACGCTGCGGCCTCCCGGTGGTCCTCGGGGCCGAGCACGGCGATGGTCGAGCTGGTCTCGGTCAGCCCGTAGGCGTTGACCAGGCCGACGTGGGGCAGGTGGTCGAGGGCCCGCTCCACCAGGGTCATGGGCATGCGCCCCCCGCCGTAGGAGAGGTGACGGAGCGCGGGGAGCTTCTCGCCCCGCTCGTCCAGCACGTCGAGGATCCGCCCGAGCATGGTCGGCACGACCATGGCGTGGGTGACCGCTTCGCGCGCCGCGGTGTCCACCCAGCTTTCGGCGGTGAACTGCGGCAGATAGACCAGGCGCCGTCCCGACCAGACCGAGGTCAGCACGGCCGCGATACCGGCGATGTGGTACGGCGGGACGCTGACCAGCGCGGCGTCGTCGGGGTCGGCCCCCATGAACTCGACCGTCTCGAGCACGTAGCTGGTCAGGTGGCGGTGACGGAGCACCGCCGCCTTGGGCTCGCCCGTCGTCCCGCTGGTGAAGAGCAGCACGGCCGGGTCGTCGGGGTCCACTCCCCCCGGTGCCGTCGGCCTCGGGGCCGTCGGACGCCAAGAAGGCGGCCCGGCTCACCATGGCGAGCCCCTCGATGCCGTCACCCAGGCGGCCCGGGACCGAGGACTCGACCACGGCCAGGCCCGGTGCGGCCCGCTCCAGAATGGCGGCCAGCTGGACATCGGAGAGGCGGTAGTTCACCGGCACGTAGGGAATGCCGGCCAGGGCGGCGGCGAACAGGCCCACAGGGACCGCCTCGGAGTTGACGTCGACCGCAACGAGACGCGCCGCCCCTTCGCCCTGGAGGTGGCGGGAGACCGCCCGGACCTTTTCGAAGAGCCCCTGGTAGGTCAGGTCGCCGTCGTCGCCTGCCGCCACCGCCACCCGGTCGGGCAGGGCATCGGCCACGATCTCCAGCAGTGAGCTCAGATGCATGGCGGCGTCAGTCCGAGGAAGGCAGCGGCTTGGCCTCTTTGAGGGGAATGGCCACCCCGTCGAGGGTCAAGGTGCCCGCCCCGGCTTTGGTGACCAGCAGCTCGAGGCCGCTGTCGGCATCGGCGAAGCGCTTGCCGATGAGCGAACCCGAGGCGAACGACGGGTCGATTTCCAGGCCGGCCGCCCGCTCGGTGCCGACCGGAGCCACGGGGTGTCCGCCACACTCCAGCGTCACGTCGCGCGTCGCGGCACGTACCACGATCACCTCGGTGTCACACACTTGGCTGGCCCAGCGAGTACCAGGTTTGAGGTCCATCTCTTCCTTTGCCCCCATCGATCCGATTTTTGGAGTACTTGGTCTACCGGCAGTACGGCCCGCCGGGCAATTTGAGCCTCGGGGCACACGATGGGCGCCCGCCTCGGCGACCACCACCCGTCGACTCGTCCCCGGCAGCCTACGAGAACCTAGGGGCGTTCGGGTTCACCGTGGGCGGCATTGGCTCTTCCGACCCGCCAGTAGGGCTTGGCCGAGATCTGATCGGCCTCCATGCCACGGGCGAGAAGCGCCTGGCGCATGGCAGCCACCACACCCAATTCACCTGCAAGGTAGGCATGGCCGGTCCCGGCGGGGAGCGACACGGCGGCCAGGGCGTCCACCAGCCGCGCGCCCGACGCCGGGTCCCCACCGGCCCGGTGCAACCAGCGCACGGGCACCTCGCGTCCCGTCGGATGTCACCGCCCGCTGCTCATCGTCCGGTCCATCGACCTCGAGCACCACGAGGGCGCGGCCGGGGTCGCCACCGTCACGGTCGAGGACCGAGGCGGCCATGGCCAGGCTGGCGGGAAGCGCGGAGTCGTCGCCGGCGAAGAGGTGCCAGTCGGCGTCGGGGTCCACGGTGATCTTCCCCCGCGGACCGATCGCCTTCGATGCGGCTGCCCGGCCGGGCCGAGGCGGCCCAGGCTGCGGCCGGTCCGTCGCCGTGCAGGACCATGTCGATGTCGATGGCCGGGATGTCCGGATCGAAGGATCTGATGGTGTAGCGGCGCCGGAACGAGGGGCCGGCCGGGGTGGGCACGGTGAGCATCACGTCCTGGCCGGGGAGGTAGGACAGCGCGGCCAATCCGGGTGCGGTACAGCGGATCCGCCGCATGCTGGGCGTGAGCTGCCGTGTTCTCGAGCACTTCGAGATCCCACTGCGAAACGTCCCCCAGACGGGCCACGAGGGCGGACGAGTCGAGCGCACGCGGGTCGTTGGCGGGATCAGGAGTCACGGTCTGGATCAGTGGCCACGGCTCAGGCCGGATCGAGGGTCGGCAGCGAGCCCTCCCCACCGGCGACCAACGCTTCGGCGGTGGGCGCAGCCGGCGCGTCCTCGGTCTGCTTGCGCCCGATGGTGGGGACGATGAACGAAGCGGCGAACGAGAGCACACCGAAAACGGCGGCCACCCCGAAGGCCCGGGCATAGCCCGCCGTCAACGCGGCCGCCGCCGCTGAAGGCGATGCCGATGCGTGGGCCCCGCCGAGGATGGCATGCGTGTGATCGATGGCGATCGTCGCCAGAATCGCCAACCCGAGGGAGCCCCCCATCTGGCGGGCCGTGTTGAGCACTCCAGAGGCCAGGCCCGCCTCGGTGTAGTGGACCCCGGTGGTGGCCGAAGAGGCCAGCGGCGTGAAGAGAAGCCCGATGGCCAGCGAAATGATGCAGCCCGGGCCGAAGACGTGGGCCCAGTAGTTGCTCTGTGGGCCGATCCGGGTGAGCCAGGCGAAGCCGACGACCATGAGCGCGGTGCCCACGAGGAGCAGCGGACGCACGCCGACCTTCGGAAGGATTCGCGCACTGATCTGGGACCCGATGATGATGGCGATGGCCATGGGGAGGAAGGCCAGACCGGCCTTGAGGGCTCCGTAGCCCAGGACGTTCTGCAGGTAGAGGGAGAGGAAATACCACATGGAAAAGAACGCTGGCGCCCACCAGGAACATCACGACGTTCGACCCCGTCACCGAGCGCGAGCGGAAGAGGCGGAACGGCACGAGCGGCGTGTGCGCCACCTTCAGCTCGATGAAGGTGAAGATACCGAGCAGGACGGCGGCGACAGCCAGGATCGACAGGGTGTACGCCGAGCCCCACGGGTGCGTGTCGGTGCCGACGATGGCGAAGATCAGCGCCCCCAGGCCGGCGGTGACGGTGATGGCTCCCCCGATGTCCAGTTTGGGTGAGTTCTCGTCACGCGTGGCGCGTTTGGCCTCGGTCAGGTACATGAGGGCCGCCACGGTGGCGGCGATGCCGATGGGGATGTTGACGAAGAGGACCCAGCGCCAGGAGAGCTCGGCCGTGAGGACGCCGCCCAGAATGACGCCGGCCGCGCCGCCGGCGCCGGCCACGGCACTCCAGATGCCGATGGCCTTGACCAGGCGTACGCCGGTGAAGGTGGTGACGAGGATGGTGAGCGTGGCCGGCGACAGGAAGGCGCCGCCGATGCCCTGCACGGCCCGCGCGCGTGGTGAGCCAGGCCGCGTTCTGGGCCAAGCCGCCGATCAGGCTGGCGAGGGTGAACAGACCCAGCCCGAACAGGTAGACCCGGCGCCGGCCGAACAGGTCGGCGGCCCGGCCGCCGAGCAACAGGAAGCCGGCGAAGGTGAGCACGTAGGCGTTGACGACCCACTGCAGCCCGGTGGGGCTGTAGTGCAGGTCCCGCCCGATCGAGGGAAGGGCCACGTTGACGATCGAGACGTCGAGCACGACCATGAACTGGGCCACGCAGGCAATCGACAGGATCACCCAATCGGGGACCTGCCGTCCGTTGGGGGTGCTCATGGCACCGTTGTCGCCGCCGGGTGCGGCGCGGGTCACGTCAGTCATTCAGGAAAGTCTGCCTCACTGGTGGTCGGGTACCTGCCTCCCGACGGTACCGGTTTGGTGCAACCCTTCGGACCCCCGTTCTCTTCCCGACGGTTCGCATGCCCCATTGCTATGTTGGCAAGGACGTGTCACGCAGGGAGGGGAGCGATGAAGACCGAGGCCGCCGTGCTCTTCGAGCAACCGGGAAGTGGGAGGTCGTCGAGGTCGATCTCGATCGCTCCGAAGGACTACGAGGTGCTCGTCGAGTTCGCCGCCTGCGGGCTCTGCCACTCCGACGACCACCTGGCCAGCGGCGACATACAGCTGGGCCACCTTCCCTATTGCGGTGGCCACGAGGGGGCCGGGGTCGTCCTCGAGGTCGGGCCGGGCGTGCGCAGCCTTCAGGTCGGCGACCACATCGTGACCTCGTTCATCCCCGGGTGCGGCAAGTGCCGTTGGTGCGCCAGCGGGCAGCAGAACCTGTGCGATTGCGGCGCCCTGCTGATGACCGGGTCCCAGATGGACGGCACCTTCCGGATGCACATCGGTGACGTCGATGTCGGGCAGGGCTCGCTCCTGAGCGCGTTCAGCCGGCACAGCATCCTGCCCGAATGGTCGTGCATCAAGATCGCCCGCGACATCCCGTTGCTGACGGCGGCTCTGGTCGGGTGCGCCGTCCCGACGGGGTGGGGTTCGGCGGTCAACGCGGCCCAGGTGGGTCCGTCCGACGTCGTCATCGTCATGGGCGTCGGCGGGGTGGGGATCAACGCCGTGCAAGGTGCAGCACACGCCGGCGCGGCACACGTCGTCGCGGTCGACCCGGTCGCGTTGAAACGCGACACCGCGCTGAAGCTGGGGGCGACGGCTGCCTTCGCCACCATTGACGAGGCGACGGCCTCACATCCGGGACCTCACCAACGGGCAGGGCGCGGACGCCACCATCATCACCATCGGCGTCGTCACGAGCGAGCACGTCGGGCAGGGCTTCACGTCCATCCGCAAGGGCGGCACGCTGGTCGTGACCGGCATGGGCAAGAAGACGGAGGTCGGCATCCCGGCCGCGCTGTTCGAGTTGACGATGTACCAGAAGCGCATCCAAGGGTGCCTCTACGGGATGATGTCGCCCTCCAAGGACGTGCCGCGCCTCCTCAGCCTCTATCAGACGGGGCACCTCAAGCTCGATGAGATCGTGACGCGCACGTACCCGCTGGAGCAGATCAACGACGGCTACGCAGCGATGCACGCGGGCGAGGTGATCCGCGGCGTCGTCGACTACACCATCGACGGCTGAACGGGCACCGTTGCGTACGGCGGGACCGTTGCCCGCGGCGGGACCCGCTCGGGCGGGGTGCGACCGCACGTGTGCGCCGCCCGGGACGCCGAGCAACTAGAACGGCATGATGAGCACCGACGACGCGCCCACCGACGACAGCGCCACCACCGACGACGGATTTCCGGCGCAGCTCCGTGCCCTGCGGGCCTCGGTCGACCGGTTGGCCACCCTGGTCCGCTCCCTCAGCTCCGCGCAGCTCCGCCAGCAGGCATATCCCTCGGAGTGGACGGTGGCCGATGTCCTGTCGCATCTGGGGTCGGGCGCGGTCATCACCCGCGCCCACCTCGACGGCGCGACCGACTTCGATCCGCAGCCGGTGTGGGACGAATGGAACGCCAAGGATCCCGATGCGCAGGCCGCAGATGTCCTGACGGCCGACGCAGCGCTCCTGGCCCGCCTCGCCCAGCTCACACCCGACGAAGTGGCCACTCTGCGCTTCGCCATGGGGCCGATGGAATTGGATCTGCCGAGGTACGTCGGGATGCGCCTCAACGAACATGCGGTGCACACCTGGGACGTCGCGGTGACCTTCGATGACACCGCGACGATTCCGCCCGAGGAGGCGGGGCTCATCGTCGACACCCTGGCCATGATGGCCGGCTTCGCCGGCAAGCCGACCGGGACCGAGCGGACGCTCACCGTCCATACGGTGGCACCGGAACGAACCTTCGAGATCGCGTTGCGTGCGGACGGCGTTGCCCTCTCGCCGCAGCCCCCCGTCGCCGTGCCCGATCTCGAACTGTCCGGCGACGCGCTCGTCCGCCTCGTCTACGGGCGGCTCGACCCGGCCCACACTCCCGTCGTCGACGCCGGCGCCACCGAGCTCGACGAGCTACGAAAGGCGTTCCCGGGCTTCTGATCCTGGCCCGAGGCGCGCCACCCACTGTGCCGCGGATTCCACCGTCGCCTGACGGGGGAAGACCTTTTCCATCAGGACACGTTGCACGTCGTCGTCCGGATCGACGCAGCAATCTCGCAGCACGGTGAGCCCGAAGTCGAGGTCGGCCGCTTGCCGCAGGGTGGACAACACGACCCCGCTGGTCGCAATGCCGCTCAGCGTGAGGGACCGGACGTCGAGCGATCGCAGGACAACCTCGAGATCGCTCCCCGAGAATGCGCTCACCCGCCGCTTCGTGACCACGATGTCCCCGGGGTGCGGGCTCACGGCCGGATGGATCTGCGTGCTGTGATCAGCCTCGCCCATGCTGGCGCGGCTTGCCAGGTTCGCGAAGATCCGGTTCCGCGGACTGACATCGGACCCGCCCGGTCGGAATGCGATACGGACGTAGATGACCGGCACGCCCACCCGGCGCGCGTCGGATGCGGTCCGGGCGATCGTTCCGAGCAGCGGTTGCCTCTGCGAGGAGGAGAGTCGTCCGACGACCCCGTTCTGCAGGTCCATGAGTAAGAGCGCCTCGGTGCTCACGCGTTGCTCCGCACCCAGGCCGCGATGTCCCGCGCCGCGCATCCGGGGTCCTCGAGTGGACCGAAATGACCGAGGTGCGGACGCTCCACGAAGGTGCCGTGCTGCAGCTGGGCCAGCGCGCCCGGGCCGAACGACGAAGGGCCCGACACCTCCTGTCGGCCGGCGACGATGGCAACGGGCAGATCCAGTTGCGGCAAGGCCTCCCACGCGCCGCTTTCGGCTCGCCCCGCGAAACACAGCGGCCTCCGTGGCCGGGACGCAACGGAGCGTGACCCTCCCGTCCGCCCCCTGTACAAAACCGCCGCGGACATACGCCTCGAGCGCGGCGCGATCCAACTGGTTCAGCGGGGGCTTGGCCGCGAAGTTGGCGACCGCCTCTTCGTAGGAGCCGAACGATGCCCTGCGCCGGGCCGCTCCCTCGGCCATGGGGTTGGGCGCGTCGGCCGCGGCCAGAACACCGGGAGCGAAAATGATCGGCTCGTACAGCCACAGGGACCGGAACGACCCCGGACGGCGCGCCGCGGCCAAGGCGAGTGCGGCACCTCCCAGGGAATGCCCGATGCCGTGGACGCGTCGACCCGTCGCGAGGAGATCGCGAGCGGAACGCTGCTGCAGCGTCGTCCCCGATGCTCGACCAGGCCAGGCTGGCGCCGGCAGGCGTTTCGGTGACCCCGTGACCGCGGAAGTCGATGGCCAGGCAGTGAAAGCGATCGGTCAGAGACGTGGCGACGGGCTCGAAGACCGGGCCACAGAATCCCGTGGCGTGGGCGAACAGGAGCACCGCCGTAGGGGAGCCTGGTTCGTCGGGGCCATCAGGGCCGCCCAGGTCGTGCACCGCTACCCGTACGCCGTCGGACGACGGGACGAACGTCGGTGCCGTCCGCCCTGCGCTCATCCCTCGATGCGCTCGGTGTGGCGCAGGAGGATGCTCGAGTGGGCGGTGAGGTTCACCGCATCGTTGCGCATCTGACGGGCGTAGGGCCCGGGCCGCGCCGTATTGACGAGCTCCTCCCAGAGCCCCGGGCTCTCCATGCGCGGCAAGGTGTAGGAGAGCGACCGTGCGCCGGCGTTGAGCAGGAGGAGCAGTGAGTCGGCGGAGGCCGACCGCCCTCGGCTGTCCACCTCGTCGGCGGCCAAGCCGAACAGGAGCATGCCGATGCTCTGGTTGGTGGGGTCGGACCACTCCTCCTCGGTCATCTCCTGCCCGTTGGCCCGGATCCACGTCACGTCCTTGGTGGTGGTGCCGGGCACCTCTGTGCCGGTGAAGAAGCCGCGGCGGCGCAGGATGGGGTTGCCCTTCAGGACGGCGATCAGATCAGCGGACGAAGTTCCGCATGTCCCAGCCCGATTCGCCGATGTCCCAGTCGAACCAGCTCACCTCGTTGTCCTGGCAGTAGGCGTTGTTGTTGCCCTGCTGGGTCCGGCCGATCTCGTCGCCGCCCAACAGCATGGGCACCCCCTGGGCGAACAGCAGCGTGGTGAGGAAGTTCCTCTTCATGCGGTCCCGGGCCCGCTGGATCCGGGCCGAGTTCGTCGGCCCCTCCGCCCCCCAGTTGCGGCTGACGTTGTCCTGCGCCCCGTCGCGGTTCTCCTCGCCGTTGGCCTCGTTGTGCTTGTCGTCGTAGCTGACCAGGTCGGTGAGGGTGAAGCCGTCGTGGCAGGTGACGAAGTTGATGCTGGCGTAGGTGCGGCGCCCGCTCGGGGCGTAGATGTCGCTCGAGCCGGTCAGGCGGGAGGCGAGCTCGGGCACCTGGCCCGGGTCGCCGCGCCAGAACCGGCGGACGCAGTCGCGGAAGGCGCCGTTCCACTCCGACCAGCCCGTCGGGAATTGCCCCAATTGGTAGCCGTCGGGGCTGGCGTCCCAGGGCTCGGCGATGAGCTTGACCTTGGAGAGCACGGGGTCCTGCTGGATGATCTCGAAGAACGCGCTCGGTTGCCCGGCCTCGTAGCCGCGCACCAGCACCGGGGCCAGGTCGAAGCGGAAGCCGTCCACGTGCATGTCGGTCACCCAGTAGCGCAGGCTGTCGGTGACCAGGCCCATGGCCCGCGGATGCAGGATGTTGAGGCTGTTCCCGGTGCCGGTGTAGTCGAGGTGGTACTGGGGTTGGTCCGGCATGAGCCGGTAGTACACCGAGTTGTCGATGCCGCGCAGGGAGAGCGTGGGGCCCAGCTGGTTTCCCTCGCCGGTGTGGTTGTAGACGACGTCGAGGATCACCTCGAGCCCGGCCCGGTGCAGCGTGCGCACCATCGACTTGAACTCGCTCACCTGTTGCCCGAGCCCTCCGGTGGCGTAGCCGACGTGCGGCGCCAGGAAGGCGATCGAGTTGTAGCCCCAGAAGTTGGTCAGGCCCTGGTCGACGAGGTGCCGGTCGGCCACGAAATGGTGCACCGGCATCAGCTCCACCGCGGTCACGCCGAGCCCGAGCAGGTGGTCGATGATCGGGTCCGAGGCCAGCCCGAGATAGGTGCCGCGCAGATGCTCGGGCACGCCCGGGTGGCGCTGCGTCATCCCGCGCACGTGGGTCTCGTAGATCACGGTCTGGTTCCACGGCGTGTTGGGCGACCGGTCGTCGTCCCAGGTGAAGGCCGGGTCCACCACGAGGCACTTGGGCATGGCGCCCGCCGAGTCACGGGTGTCGAAGGAGAGGTCGACCTCGGGATCGCCGATGGTGTAGCCGAAGAGCTCGTCGCTCCAACGGATCGGCCCGCTCACCGCCTTGGCGTAGGGGTCGATCAACAGCTTGCTGGCGTTGAACCGATGTCCCCGCTGGGGCTCGTACGGTCCGTCGACCCGGTAGCCGTACAGCGCGCCGGGCCGGACGTCGGGCAGGTAGACGTGCCAGACGTTGTCGGTCTGCTCGCCCATGGTGATCGTCGCCGTCGGCTCCGACGCGGTGGCGTCGTCGAAGAGGCAGAGCTGCACCGCCCGCGCGCTCTCGGAGAACAGGGCGAAGTTGACCCCCTCGCCGTCCCAGGTGGCGCCGAGCGGGTGCGGACCTCCGGGCCAGACCCTCACGCGTCGCCCCGGTTCGCGCGAGAGGCCGTAGGCGCAGAACCCCCAGGGCCCGAGGCGGCGCCGCGTCCCCCGGCGCGAGCAGTGTCGGGCAAGGCGTCACCGTGGCCACCGAACTCGGGGGCTCGCGGCATCGAGCAACTTGGACCAGCGCGGACTCGTCCTCGTGGGCGTCGTCCCGGCCGCTGGTGCCAGCCGAGGGGAGGCGGCGGGAGCACGGCCTCGGCCGCGTCGGGCGAGACGTTGAAGAGGGCGGCGACAGCGCCGTGAGCGATCCGCACGGATCAGCGTGACCACGTCCGAGCGAGGCGAAGGCCCGCGTGCCGAGGCGCGGGCGGAGCGCTGGAGGGCCGGGTTGGCCCGCCGCAGCCCGATGAGGGCACGGTGGAGGGCCCACCGGCAGCGATGGTCGCCCTGGTGACGCAACGAGCGGGTCGAGCGCGGGCCGCGTCGAAGGTGGCCTGGGCGTCGGCGTCGAGGACCCCGCCGCCGTCGGCGAACGCGGCGAACTCCTGGGCCCGGCCGGCCGCGCACCGCCTCGACCAGGGCGGGGTCGCCGTGGTCGATGAAGTAGGGGAACGGCGCGGGATCGCCGTACTCCTCCCCCATGAACAGCAGGGGCACCCCCGGGGCCAGCAGGACGAGCGCGGCCGCCAACTGGGCCTGTTCCAGCGTCACCAAGGTCACCAGCCTGTCACCTTTGGGGCGGTTGCCGATGTGGTCGTGGTTCTGGGCGAAGACGACGAATCGCTCCGGCGCGATGGCCACCGACGGGCCACCGTGGTTGCGATCGCGGAAGTTCGAATATTCGCCCTGGTAGACGAAGCCTTCGTCCATCGCCCGGGCGATGTCGTCCACCGGGCCGAAGTCGAGGTAGTACCCGGTGCGCTCGCCGGTGATGGCGGCGTGGAGCGCGTGGTGGAAGTCGTCGTTCCACTGGGCGTCCATCCCGAGCCCCCCGCACTGATCGGGGTGACGATGCGCGGGTTGTTGTCGGCGCTCTCGGCCACGAGAAAGCCGGTCGCCGAGGTCGTCGACCGCGCGTCGGCCAGCTCGGCCAGGAACGGGACGGCGCTGCGGTCGATGATCTCGTGCACCGCATCGAGCCGGAGGCCGTCGATGTGGAAGTCGGCGAACCACTGGCGGGCGTTCTGCAGGAAGTAGGCGCGCACGTCGTTGGAGCCGGGCGCCGTCGAAGTTGACCGCCGGGCCCCACGGGGTCCGGTAGCGGTCGGTGAAGTAGGGACCGAACGCATCGAGCACGTTGCCCTCGGGGCCCAGGTGGTTGTAGACGACATCGAGGATGACGTCGAGGCCCCGGTGGTGGCAGGCGTCGACGAATCGCTGCAGCCCGGCCGCACCGCCGTAGGAGTTCTGCACGGCGAAGGGGAAGACGCCGTCGTAGCCCCAGTTGCGCCGACCGGGGAACTGGGCCACGGGCATGAGCTCGACGGCGCTGATCCCCACCTCCACCAGATCGTCGAGCCCGGCCGATGGCGCTGTCGAACGTGCCTCCGGGCGTGAACGTCCCGACATGGACCTCGGAGATCACGTGCTGCCAGAGCGGCCGCGGCCGGTGCGCCGGCGTCGCCCCACCGGTGGGCGCCGCAGGTCGACCACCTCGTGAGGGACCGTGCACGCCGTCGGGCTGGGCCCGCGAGGCCGGATCGGCGAAGGGCCCGTCGCCGTCGAGCAGGTAGCTGATAGCGCGCTCCGGGCCCGCACCCGTCCACGACGGCGCCGTGGTAGCCCCCTCCCCGGGCGGAGAGCTCCACCACGCGGTCGCTCCCGGGGAACGACACCGACGACCCGTCGGCGCTCGGGCGCCCACACGGTGAAGCGCGTCCGTCTCTCCGTCGACGGGCACCGCCCCCAATGAGAACGCCGACGTCATCCCGGGTCCGAAGAAGACGCAGCCCAGCGGCGGCACGGTCACGGTGAGCGTCCAGGGCATGCCGTGCACCGGGACCGGCTGGGCCTCGACCCCGCCGAGGTTGCCCCAGCCGCTCCCGCCGTAGATCACGGCATCGCTGTTGAGCAGCTCGCGCCAGAAGCCGCCGTGGGGGACGCCGACCAGGACGTTGGGCCGGGGCACCGGGGTGAAGTTGCAGACGACCAGCAACGGGCGAGCCGGACGCCGACAGCCGGAGGAAGCTGAGACAGGCTCGTCGTCGGCCTCGTTGGGCTGGGTCCAGGCGAAGCCGTCGGGTTCGGTGTCGCGCTCGTGGAGCGCCGGCCTGCGCCCGGTAGAGCCGGTTGAGATCGGCGACCCAGCGCAGGATCCCGTCGTGGGCCGGGCTCTCGAGAAGATGCCAGTCGAGGCTGCCGTCGTGGTCCCACTCCCGTCGCTGCGCCAACTCGTCGCCCATGAAGAGCAGCTTCTTTCCCGGCTGCCCGAACTGGTACCCGAAGAGCAGCCGGAGATTGGCGAAGCGTTGCCAGTCGTCGCCGGACATCTTGGCGAGCAGCGAGCCCTTGCCGTGGACGACCTCGTCGTGGGAGAGCGGGCAGCATGAAGTTCTCGCTGAAGGCGTACACGCTGCGGAAGGTGAGCTCGTCGTGATGGTGCCGGCGGTGGATGGCGTCGCGGCCCATGTAGAGCAGCGTGTCGTGCATCCACCCCATGTCCCACTTGAGGCCGAAGCCGACACCGCCGGCGTGGACCGGGCGGGAGACGCCGGGGAACGCCGTGGACTCCTCGGCGATCACCTGGACGTCGGGATGGTCGGCGTAGATCCCCGTGTTCAGCTGGCGGAGGAACTCGAGGGCCTCGAGGTTCTCCCGCCCCCCGTGGACGTTCGGGATCCACTCCCCCGGTCGCCGGGAGTAGTCGAGGTAGAGCATGGAGGCCACCGCGTCGACCCGCAGCCCGTCGACGTGGTACGCCGACAGCCAGTGCTCGGCCGAGGAGGCCAGAAAGCTGCGCACCTCGTGGCGGCCGTAGTTGAAGATCAGGCTCTTCCAGTCGGGATGGAAGCCGAGGCGCGGGTCGGCGTGCTCGTAGAGATGGGTCCCGTCGAACGACGCCAGCGCGAACGCATCCTCGGGGAAGTGCGAGGGCACCCAGTCGAACAGCACGCCGATCCCGGCCTGGTGCAGCTGGTCGATCAGGAACATGAGCTCCTGCGGTGTCCCGTAGCGCCGGGTCGGGGCGAAGAAGCCGGTGGTCTGGTACCCCCACGACCCGTAGAAGGGGTGCTCCATGAGCGGCAGGAACTCCACGTGGGTGAACCCGGTCTCCCGGACGTGGCGGATCAGCGGTTCGGCCACCTCGGCGTAGCCCGAGCAGCCGCCCGGGGTCGGAGGGGTCGCGGCGCCAACTCCCGAGATGCACCTCGTAGACCGAGAGCGGCGCGTCGAGGCGTATGCGATCGCCCCGGGACTGCATCCAGTCGGCGTCACCCCACTCGTAGGCCAGGTCCCACACCACCGACCCGGTGCGCGGCGGATGCTCGGTGCAACGGGCGAACGGATCGGCCTTTTCGAGGACGGCGCCGTCCCGGGTGGTGATGGCGAACTTGTACACGTGTCCCGGGCGCGGCCTGGCCGACCGTTCCTTCCCAGATGCCCGAGCTCCCGCGCAGCTCGAGCGGATCGGCGTCGGGGCTCCAGTAGTTGAAGTCCCCGATGACGGCGACCCGCACCGCGTTGGGGGCCCAGACGGCGAAGGCGACGCCCCCGCCGGGCTGCGAGATGGGCGCCCGAGCTTCTCCCCCAGGCGCCGGTGGGTGCCCTCGTTGAAGAGGTAGAGGTCGTCCTCGGAGAGGCAGGCGGCGCTCGGCGCCGGACCGGCACTCGCCCGTCGGGCCGCGGTCATGGCGACGACCGCCGCGTGCGGTCGGTCGGCGTCGGGCCTGGCGGAGCGTCGTGCAGCTCGCCGGAGGAACTCGACGGTCCCGACGTCCTTTCGGGCCTCCTCGAGGGTGTGCGACGCCCGCGCCGCCAGTTCGACGCCTCCGGGCCGGTTCCCGGCCGGTTCTGCGGCTGGCGCTCGCCCCACAGCTCCTCGAGGTCGACCATGACCAGATCCGCCGGGCTCCGCGGCCAGATGGGCCAGGCAAGCGCGCAGGACGACGGCTGCCGGGTCCCCGGCGCCGCCGGCGTTGCCGGCGAGGTCGCCCTGGTGCGCTCGACGGCAGCGCTGCAGGGCGGCGCGCCAGCGTCTCGCGCTCCTCGCGCTCCGTCGTCGCCTCGGTCGTGGACAGGTGCCCGGCGCGCTCGTTCTCGTCGATGTCGATGCCCCAGAAATAGGCCGCGAAGCGGGCCAGGTCGTGGGTACCCCACGAGGCCAGGACCGAAGCGGGCGGCGTGGGCAACGGGTCGTCCGCGCTCGACTCGAACTGGAGGACCCAGGAGCGCAGCATGTGATCGCTCGGCCATGCGCTCGCGCACCCCGGCCGGGCACGGTGCCGAGGTCCTCGCCCACGACGACGCTGCCCGCCCGGTGCGCTTCGAGCGAGACCACGGCGTGGAGCTCGTCGGCCCGGTACGACACGTACGCGCCGTGGCGGGCGTCGAATCCTTCGGGGATCCAGTAGAGGCGCTGCAGTCCCATGACGTGATCGACCCGCAAGTAGGAGGCGTGGCGCACAGGCGCGCCGCACGATCTCGATGAAATAGCGGTACCCGTCCTCCCGCATCCGCTCGGGATGGAGCGGCGGAAACGACCAGTCCTGCCCGCCCTCGAAGAAGAGATCCGGCGGAGCGCCGCCGTGCACCCCGGTGACGAAGACGTGCGGCGCCCACAGCGGATCGAAGCCCTTCGGGATGCACGCCGACGGGGAGATCGGCGTAGAGAGGCGTCGAGGCGGCCGCACCCGCCAGCTGCTGTGCCGCCGCCCATTGCGCGTAGAGGTGGTACCCGACGGTGGACGGTGCGATCCTCACCGCCGCCGGACGCTGCGGGCGTCGAGGTCGGCCCGGAAGCGGGCGTAGGCCAGCAGTTCGGGATGCTCCTCGGCGAAGAGGCAGAGCTCGTCGCGGCGCGACGACGGTGCCGGCCAGCAGCGATGCGGCCATCGGCGCCAGGACCTGACGCCGCAGCCGGGAGACCTCCTCGTAGTCCACGAGGGCGGCGCGTGGACGTCGGCGAGGCGTCGCCGGAACTCGTCCGACGCCAGCAGCCGTCGCGCGCTTCGGCGACACGGCGACCTCGGGCAGGGACAGCGGGGTCGACGAAGATCTCGTTGTAGGCGAGCCGGCTCACCGGGAGGTAGGGGCTCGGGTCCGCCGGCGGGTCGAGGAACGCCGGGTAGAGCGGCAGGGCACCCACCATGGAGCCGCCGAGGTCGCCGATCCACTGCCCCAGGTCGGCCAGGTCCGCGTAACTGCCGACGCCCCAGTCCCGGTCCGTGCGCAACGCATGCAGGGGAAGGAACACCCCCCAACCACGTGACGCGGTCGGGGCACGTGGGAGCAGCGATCAGGAGCGCCGTCGCGTCCGCCCCGGGCCATTCCACCGTCAGCCGGTGATAGCCGGGCGGGATGGGGTGCGCCCGGTCCGGCTCGAGCGCGAAGCGATAGGTCGCAGACGCCCCGTGCAGTCCCTCTTCGGCCGACATGGCCGTGATACTCCCCAGCAGCGTGTGGCGCCGGACCCGACCGTCCTCGAGCTCGATGGTGCACCACACGTCGCGGGGGTGCACGCGGCGCGGCAGCGTCACTGCGGTCGGCGCCGGACGCCGTGCCCACCCGGTGGACGAGAACCGGCTGCAGATGGCGTCGGGCCTCCTGCTGCCGTCGTTCCTGCCAGTGCTGCCGCGCGTCGCGCCGGGGACCCGAGGGGCGAACCCAGAGCCTGGAGGATCGCCACGAGGACGTCCTCGTCGGCCCGGTGCGTCGTCCCGTCGCCGCCCTCGATACGAAGTCTGCACGCCGTGCGCCTCGGCCAGACAGAGCCAGTTCGCCCGACCTCACGAACCGAGGTCCAGAATGTCCAGAATGCCCCGGGCCGGGATGTCGACCCAGTCCGGGCGGCTGTTGGTTTCGTAGCCGAGCTCGTAGATGGCCTTCTCCAGGAGGAAGAAGTCGAAGAGCTGCGTGAGCTGCGCCAGGTCGTCGCGGGAGGTACTCCGCCCGACCGGCCACCTCGAGGTAGGCGTCCAGAAAGGTCCCCGAGATCCACCGGTGCCAGAACGTGATCCAGGTGTCGATGGTCGTCCGATCGACCGACGCCATGGACGTGCCCAGATCGCGCGTCAAGCGGAGGGCGGCCGTTCTCCCGGCGTAGTGGAACGAGCGCACCATGCCGGCCAGATCGACCACCGCCGGCCGCTTCAGCCGCCGGCGCCCGAGCGAACGACTGGGCTCCCCTTCGAAGTCGATGATGACGAAGTCCTTGCCCGTCCAGAGAACCTGGCCGAGGTGGTAGTCGCCGTGGCAACGGATGCGTTCGGCCTTCATCGACAGCATGCTCAGCTTGCGCATGCGGTCGATGATCTCGTTCTCCCTCTGGAGCACCTGCTCGAGCCGGGGCGATCGGACCGGCAGCGACCGCGCGTCGTGGAAGACCTTGCGGGTCAGGCTGCGCGCCCCGTGGTAGAGCGCCTGGCGATCGAGCGCGGTCAGCGGCTCCGGGGCGAAATCCGGGTCCCGGTGGTCCGAGGTCAGCGCCTGGTGGAGCTCGGCCGTCCGCTTCCCGAGCAGCGACGCCCACTCGAGGTGCGCGCCCACCAGGAGATGTCCCGGTTCGAGCTCGCTCCGGTCCAGGGCGAAGAGGCTGCGCGGAGGCGCGAGGCGGAGTTCGACGTCCTGGCGATGCGCCAGCGCTTCCTCGAGGCTGTGCGTCAGGGCATCGACGACGTAGTTCCACCCGTCGTCCTCGTTCGAGATGAACTCCTCGAGCACGGCCACGGTGGTCGGGACCGAGCCCGGCGCGTCGGGGCGGTACTCCACGCTCCCCCCGCTGAGCGGCGCGTAGGGGAAGCGGGCCCGCTCGCTCAGGAAGCGCCCGACCTCCACGCCCGGATTCACGCCCTCTTCGAAGCGCCGGATGAACTTCATGATGGCGTTGTTCCCGAGGAGGACCGAGCTGTTCGACTGCTCGGCCGAGAGCGGCACCGGCGTGTAGTCCTCGGTCACGAACTCGTCGAACTGGCGCAGGGACGGCGACGGGAGACCGAGCAGCTTGCCCCCTGCCCCACCCACGGATCGGCGCCGGGCGAGGAGCTCGACCATCAGCTTGGTGAACGCCGGCTCGAACAGCGCGTCGTAGAGCACGCCCTGCTCCCCGTCCGCCCTCAGGTCGGCCACCACCGCCTCCCCGTGCCATTTCTTGAGCTCCTCGGCCTTGGTCGCCGGTGGCGAAGGAGAGTGGCAGCGAGTAGCGCTCGGGGCTGCCGTGGTCCAGCTGCGCCTGCACGATGACGAGAAACGCCACGGGATCGGCCCGCCGTCCCGGGCGGTGGCCAGGAGCGGCACGTCAGTCGACCACGGTGGCCGCGGTGATCGTCCGCGCCTTCTGCACGAACCACCGGCGCGTCGGCGAGGTAGGCCGGCAGGAACGCCTCGAACTCGCGCAAGGCGCTCCGCCGAAGAGCTCGTCCCACTCGCCCGGGACCTCGAAGGACGGGCGCAGGGGCGCGGACTCGTCGGACTTCTGCTCGAGCGAGAACCAGTAGAACCCGTGGGGGCCCAGGGTGATGAAGTACGGCAGGTCGCCGACCGAGGGGAACTTCGAGTTCCCGAAGAGCTCGAAGGGCGTGGCCCCGCGGAATTCCGGCGAGGTCGAGCTCGACGCATTGCACGTTGCGCGAGAGGTTCACCACGACCAGGATCCGCTCGTCCTCGAAGCGCCGGATGAAGGCGAAGACCTTCCGGTTGTCGGGGCGGAGCACCTCCAGGGTGCCCCGGCCGAAGGCCTTGTAGCGCTGCCGGAGGGCGATGAGCCGCTTCATCCACCACAAGAGGGAGTTCGGGTTCTCCTCTTGCGCCTCGACGTTCACCGCCTGGGAGTGGTACTCCGGGTCGATGATCACGGGGAGGTACAGCCGCTGCGGATTGGCCGCGGAGAAGCCGGCGTTGCGATCGCTGTTCCACTGCATCGGGGTGCGCACCGCGTTGCGGTCGCCGAGGTAGATGTTGTCCCCCATCCCGATTTCGTCGCCGTAGTAGATGATGGGCGTCCCCGGCATGGAGAACAGCAGCCCGTTCATCATCTCCATGAGCTTGCGGTCGTTGCCCAGCAAGGGGGCCAGGCGGCGGCGGATGCCGACGTTCACCCGGGCCTGCGGGTCCTGGGCGTAGGCGCGGTACATGTAGTCGCGCTCCTCGTCGGTCACCATCTCGAGGGTGAGCTCGTCGTGGTTGCGCAGGAACAGCGCCCACTGGCATTCCGGCGGAGTGGCCGGCGTCTCCGCCAGGATGTCGACCATCGGGAAGCGGTCCTCTTGGCGGGCGGCCATGAACATCCGCGGCATCAGCGGGAAATGGAAGGCCATGTGGCACGTGTCGCCGTTGCCCATGTAGGCCACGGCGTCCTCGGGCCACTGGTTGGCCTCGGCCAGCAGCATCCGGTCGCCGAAGCGGGCGTCGACGTGGGCCCGGAGCTGGCGCAGGAAGGCGAAGGTCTCGGGCAGGTTCTCGCACGTCGTGCCCTCGCGGGCGTAGAGGTAGGGAACCGCATCGAGGCGCAGACCGTCGACCCCCATGGCCAGCCAGTAGTCGACGACGTCCAACATGGCCTGGCGCACGCTCGGATTGTCGTAGTTGAGGCTCGGTTGATGCGAGTAGAAGCGATGCCAGAAGTACGCCTGGGCCACCGGATCGAAGGACCAGTTGGAATCCTCGAAGTCCTTGAAGATGATCCGCGCCCCGGCGAAGCGGTCCGGGGTATCGCTCCAGACGTAGAAGTCCCGGTGGACCGACCCGGGCTTGGCCAGGCGGGCCCGCTGAAACCAAGGGTGCTCGTCCGAGGTGTGCGCCAGGACGAGCTCGGTGATGACGCGCAGCCCGCGGCGATGGGCCTCGCGCAGGAACAGGCGGAAATCCCGCAACGAGCCGTAGGAGGGATGCACCTGCCGGTAGTCCGAAATGTCATACCCGTCGTCGCGGAGCGGCGACGGGTAGAACGGCAAGAGCCACAACGCCGTCACGCCCAGTTCGGCCAGGTAGTCCAGCTTGTCGATGAGACCCCGGAAATCGCCCACGCCGTCGCCGTTGCCGTCGTGGAAGGCGCGGACGTGGACCTCGTAGATGACGGCGTCCTTGTACCAACCCGTGGACGTCGGTGCGACGATCAGCCCTTCCGGAGGCTCGCCGACGATGTGGAGATCGGTGGCCGTCATGCGGGTGCGGCCGCCGACAACGGATCCTCGTCCTGCTCGACCATGAACAGGTGCGCCGCCAGTCCCGTCGGGTCGAGAAGGACGAAGTTGTCGGTCCCCTCCCACTGGTACTGGGCTCCCGTGAGGAGATCGTGCATGACATACGGCCGTGCGGGGTCCAGCCCGAGCACGTCGAGATCGAGACCCACCCACCCCGACTGCACGCGGACGTGGTCGAGGCTGACGACGGTCACGATCGACGTCCCGGCCCGCCGTCCCGGTCTCCTGCGAGCCGGTCTCCCTGGTCTTCGAGAAGGCGATGATCTGGTCGTTGTCCACCCGATGAAACTGCAACGCGTCGTTGAACTGGAGCGCGGGGTGGTCACGTCGGATTTTGTTCACGCGTGCGATGAACTCGGAGAGACTGTCCGGGCGGGCCAGGTCCCACGACCGCACTTCGTATTTCTCCGAATGCGCGTACTCCTCGGAGCCGGTGGAGCGGGGGACGTGCTCCTGCAGTTCGAAGGCGGGGCCGTAAATGCCGTAGTTCGAGCTGAGGGTGGCCGCGAGGACGAGACGGCCCAGGAACGCGGCACGACCCCCCGTCTGGAGTGACTCGTGGAGGATGTCCGGCGTGTTGGGCCAGAAGTTGGGGCGGAAGTACGCAGCCACGTCGGTCTTCGTGAGCTCGGTCAGGTAGGTCTCGAGCTCCCACTTGGCGTTACGCCAGGTGAAGTAGGTGTAGGACTGCGTGAACCCCACCTTGGCCAGGTGTTGCATCACCGCCGGGCGGGTGAAGGCCTCCGAGAGGAAGATCACCTCGGGATGATCGGCCTTCACGAGGCGGATCATCCATTCCCAGAAGGCGAACGGCTTGGTGTGCGGGTTGTCCACCCGGAACACCTTCACGCCTTGCGCCACCCAGAAGCGCACGACATCGAGCAGTTCGGCCCAGAGTGCCTGCCAATCGTCGGTCTCGAAATCGAGAGGGTAGATGTCCTCGTACCGTTTCGGGGGGTTCTCGGCGTAGCGGATGCTCCCGTCGGGGAGGTGACGGAACCAGGCCGGATGGTCCTTGACCCAGGGATGATCGGGTGAGGCCTGGAAAGCCAGGTCGATCGCCACGTCGATGCCGCGTGCCGCAGCAGCGGTCACGAGCTCCCCGAACTCCTCCAGCGTGCCGAGGTCGGGGTGGACGCTCCGTATGGCCGCCTTCGGCGGCGCCGATCGCCCAAGGGCTGCCCGGGTCCCCCTCGGCGGCATGTGTCGCGCCGTCCCGACCCTTGCGGCCGGTCCGCCCGATCGGATGGATGGGCGGCAGGTAGAGAATGTCGAATCCCATGTGTGCCACGTACGGCAACTTGGCCCGCACGTCGGCGAAGGTGCCGTGGCGGCCCGGATCGGTGGAGGCCGAACGCGGGAACATCTCGTACCAGGTACTGAAACGGGCCCTCTCCCGGTCGGCCACCACGGTGTAGACCTCCGACGTCGTGGAGTGCGCCGGGTCGCAGAACCGGTCCATCAACCGCCCGAGGATGTCGGAGAACACGAGCTCGATGAGCGTCGACGCGCCGGTGCCGCTGGCCACCTCCTCGGAGATGTCCCCGTCGACGCCCTTCACCCCGGTCCAGAGGTCGGCAGCCACCAGGGAGAGCAGGCGCTGCGCGGTGGAGGTCGCCCTCTTCGCCGCGGCATCGATCAACTCGGCGCCGACCAACAGCTCGAGCGTGACATCCTGACCGGCGTCGATTCTGGCACGCAGGTCGCGGCGCCATGTCAGAAATCGATCCACCTTCGCGTAGACGGCATACCGGTAGCTGGCCCATGGTCGTGACCGGGAACTCCCCCAGCCAGATGTCGTTCACCTGCGCCGCCATGGGTAGCGACGACCAGTTCGGGGCGCTCTCGGGCCGGAACAGCAGATCGCAGGTCAGCACGTCATGCCCTTCGGCGAATGCCTCGGCTTCTACGGACACCGTGTCGCCGATGGCGGCCTTCGCCGGCCTGCGGCCATCATCGACCAGCGGCCGCAACAAAGAGACAACCGGACGCACCCAGTCCGCGGGCAGATCGGGAGCCCGCGCCGCCCGGTGGCCTGCGTCAGAAACGTGCCCTTCTGCGTTGGCCGGGCGAGGAGCTACGCGGCGTGTCGCCATACGTCGGATACCCTCTCTCTCGTCAGTTTCATACCCGCTCCGCGTCACGCACAAACGAGTGCATCGCGGGCCGGCCGCCTCCACAATGCTACCGGGGTCCTGCGGCCGACCAGTGCCTATAACCGGTCTCTTTCGGGCGCGAGGCAACAGGTGAATTCTGCGTGAACTCGACGACCCCGGGCGAATCCTCGTGCACGCGCAGGCATCCCTGCGGCCCCTCGGAGTGAGGAGCTATAACATGACATCCACGAGCGCCGCAGCGGCTGCGCCGGGGGAAGGACACGACATGGGCATGCCGTCCGGCATCGGGATCATCGACACGATGATGGGGTTCCCCCATCACGACATGAAGTCGGTCTACAAATTCATCACCGCGCAAACGCGGGATGTCGAATCCAAGGAGGAATTCGAGTTCCCGGTGGAATACATGTTCAAGGACGTCCCCGAAAAAGGGTTCGAGCGCCACCGACGACCCGATCAGCGTGACCCTGCGCGAGATGGACCTCTGGGGCATCGAGAAGGCGATGATCACCGTGGGCGACGCTATCCGGCACGGGCGCCGAGGCGATGAAACAGCACCCCGACCGCTTCATCGCCTCCACTTCGACGGATCCCAACGACGGGATGGCGGGCATCAGCCGCATCGTACGGGAGTACGAGACCTACGGCGTGCGTGCCGTCGGCGTCTTTCCCGCCGGGACGTTTCCGCAGGTTCCCATCAACGACAAGAAGATGTATCCGGTCTACGCCAAGTGCGTCGAGCTCGACATCCCCGTCTTCTGCTGCGCCGGCATCCCCGGGCCCCGCCTCAAGGCGGCCTGCCAACACGTCGAGCTCATCGACGAGGTCATGTTCGACTTTCCCGAACTCGTCTTCGTGACCCGTCACGGGTGTGAGCCCTGGACCGAACTCGCCGTCAAACTGATGCTCAAGTGGCCGGGCCTTCACTTCTCCACCAGTGCGTTCGCCCCGAAGTACTACCCCCGCGACATCATCGACTACGCCAACACGCGCGGCGCCGACAAGATCATCTACGCGGGCTACTTCCCGATGGGCCTCTCTCTCGAGCGCATCATGGGCGAAATGCCCCAGGTCGGTTTCAAGGACGAGGTGTGGCCCAAGTTCCTCCGCACCAACGCGTTGCGGGTTCTCGGGCTGGACGGCTGACGGCCCCAGGCCTGCGGGTCGTCAGTCCCCCAGGACCATCTGCAGGTCGCGGACGTGCTCCTGCGTCTGCTCGAGCAGGGGGCGCAGGGCCTCGGCCACATCGGCCAGTTTGAGGTCGTTCGCCTGGCCGAAGCGCTCCCGGTAGCGCTCGAGCTGCTCGGTCTCGAGGCGGAGGTCGGCTTCGAGCGCCTGGCGGCTGTCGGCGTTGCGCTCGACGGACGGCACGCTGGTGCCAGGCTCGCCCCCCAGGAAGGAGACCTGTTCCGCCAGTATCTGGGCGTGCGAGAGCTCCTGGGTGAGGTGGGCCTTCAACTCGGCCACGATGCCCGAGAACTCGGCTCCGTTGATCGTGGCGATGTGATTGGTGTACTGGACGATCGACTGGTATTCGGTACCCAAGTCCTCGTTCAACAGGGCGACGAATTTTTCGACCTCGAGTTCAGTGGCGTGTGTCATGCCCTCAGTCCTACCCAGAGTGGCGCCGGCTCACACGGAGAAATTCGGGGGAACGCACGGCGGCCGACCGCATCCCATAGAGTCGTCGCATCATGGTCAAGAAGACGGAGAACGACCGCGCCCGCGGATGCACCCGACACACTGGTGATCTTCGGCGTCACCGGAGACCTGGCCAAGAAGATGACGTTCCGCTCGCTCTACCGGCTGGAGGCAGGCCGGCCAGTCTGCAGTGCCCGATCATCGGGGTGGCGAGTGACCCCTGGTCAGATGATCAACTGGCTGCGGCCATCCGACAGGCCCTGGACAACTCCGGGCACGCCATCGATGCGAAGACCCTGGCCAGGTTGACGGGGAGGTTCACCTACCTCCAAGGTGACATTACCGATGCCGCGACCTACGAGTCGCTGGCCACCCTGTTGCACGGTTCCGTCGCGGCCGCTCTTCTATCTGGAGATCCCGCCCTTCCTCTTCGGACGGGTCGTGGCGGGACTCGGACAAGCGGGACTCACCGAGCACGCCACCGTGATGATCGAAAAGCCCTTCGGCCATGACCTCGCGTCAGCGCGTGCCCTCAATGCCGAACTCCACGAGGTGCTGGCGGAAGACCAGATCCTGCGTATCGATCACTTCCTCGGAAAGCAGCCGGTCCTCGACATGCTGTTCCTCCGCTTCGCCAACGCGCTCTTCGAACCGGTATGGAATCGCGACCATGTCGCTGCAGTGCAGATCACCATGGCCGAGGACTTCGGCGTCGAGGACCGCGGGGCGTTCTACGACTCGGTGGGAGCCGTGCGCGACGTGGTGCAGAACCATCTCCTCCAGGTGCTCGCCCTTCTCGCCATGGAAGCGCCGGTCGGTCCGGGGGCTCGGCGCCCTCTGGGACAAGAAGGTCGACGTCTTCCGCTCCGTGCCCGATGTCGATCCCTCCCGTTGTGTGCGCGCGCAGTACGACGGGGTATCGCGACGTCCCGGGGGTCAACAGTGACTCGAGCACCGAGACGTATGTGGCACTTCGCCTCACGGTGGACAACTGGCGCTGGGCCGGCGTGCCCTTCTTCATCCGGGCCGGCAAGGCACTCGCCGCCAGGGCGACGGAGGTGCGGGTCATCTTCCGGCGCGTCCCCTCCTCTCTCCTTCCTGACCGAGGTGCAACATGCCGATCCGAACGAGTTCGTCTTCCGGATCGACCCTGATGCCGGGGTGCGGATGCTCCTGCGCTCCAAAGGCACCGACGGGTGCGCATGCAGGGATGTGCACATGGATCTGCCCTTTGCCGCGCAACTCGGTCAACCTCCCGAGCCCTACGAACGACTGATCCATGACGCGCTCGCCGGCGATCATTCCCTCTTTACGAGGGAGGATTCCGTCGAAGAGACCTGGCGCATCCTGCAGCCGCTGCTCAGCGATCCCCCTGCCCCCGTGCCGTATGCGGTCGGTTCGTGGGGACCGGCCCAGGCGGACGACCTCGTCCGGGGTCACCCTTCCTGGCGGCTGCCCTGGCTTCCGGCTCCTACACCTCGTTGACGACGCCTGCCCCCACCTCCTGCGAGGCGAGCTCACCGACGTCGAGCAATCCTCTCGCGGCCTCGTCCAGCACGGGGGCCTCGGGATGGATGTAGCGGCCTCCTCGTAGCGACGAGGCGATGGCCCCCACAAAGGTCGTCGCGGCGGCGAAGTCGAACGCGAGGTGGAGTCCGTGGGCGAAAGCCGGCGCGATCACACTGGGAAAGAAGCTGCGTCCCGTCAGATAGTGCTCGCGCGTCGGACCGAGTGCGACCAGTACGTGATGGGGCACCAGCGTCTGAATCGGGTTGAAGCCGAGAAATGCGGCGAACAAGCTCCCGATCGGCGGGAGGTGCGAGACCTTGAGCGCCTGGGCCGTCGGGACACCCTGCGCCGTCAATCCCGCCAAAAGGTGCGCCGGCAGGGTGGAGGCCAGCCCGATCGTGACGATCGAGAAGAAGATGCCGATGGAGAGCACCCCGGCGGAATTCATGAAGGTGGCGTTGATCCCGGCACCGGCACCTCGTTGCTCCGGCGGCAGGCTGTTCATAATGCCCGTCTGGTTCGGTGCGATGAACATGCCCGAGAAGAACGACAGGAAGAAGAGGATGATGGCGAACGGGGCGTAGGCAAAATTCATGGGCAACAGTTCGAGGAGGAGATAGCACACGCCGGCGCCGACGAGACCGGTTGTGGCCACGCCCCGGGACCCGAGGCGGTCAGCCATGATCCCGAAGATCGGCCCCGAGACCATGAAGCCGATCGTGAGCGGGATTAAGGCGATGCCCGCCCACAGCGGGGTGCGGGAGAAGCTGTACCCGTGCTGGGGCAACCAGATGCCCTGCAGCCAGATGATGAGCATGAACTGAATGCCCCCGCGCCCCACGGCGGACATCAGCGAGGCGATGATGCCGGCCGTAAAGGCACGGATCCGGAACAGCTTGAGCTGGATCATCGGATTGGGCACCCTGAACTCGATCAGGACGAACACGCCCAGTATCGCCAAGCCGCCGAAGACCGCCCCGAGCACCTTCGGATTGGTCCATCCCATCGTGTGGCCGCCGTAGGGCTGAATCCCGTAGACGATCCCGGTCAGCAGGGCGATGAGGCCGACCGCAAACGTAATGTTGCCGAGCCAGTCGATCTTCGAGGGAACCCGAACGCCGTTGTCCTTCAGCTTCAGGTAGGCCCAGACGGTGCCGAACACGCCGATAGGGACGGAGACCAGGAACACCAGGCGCCATTCGATCGGGGCCAGGAGGCCACCCAGTATGAGGCCGATGAACGACCCCGACACCAGCGCCACGCCGCTGATCCCCTGCGCCTTGCCCCGCTCGTGCGGAGGAAAGGCGTCGGTGAGAATGGCGCTCGAGTTGGCGAACAGGAACGAACCGCCGACGCCCTGCCCGAGTCGCATGAGGATGATCCACAGCGCTCCGCCGGCACCCGACAGCCAGGTGATGGACAGCAGTATGGAGAAGACGGTGAAGACGGCGAAGCCCAGGTTGTACATCCGTACGCGGCCGTACATATCCCCCACACGGCCGAAACTGACGACCAACACTGCGGTCACCAGAATAAAGCCCATCAGGATCCACAGGAAGTACGACGTGTTGCCGGGGGCGAGTGGCTGCATGCCGATACCCCGGAAGACGTCCGGCAGGGAGATCAACAGAATGGATTGGTTGATCGTCACCATCAAAATGCCGAGCGTCGTGTTGGAGAGTGCGATCCACTTGTAGTGGTCGTCCTGTGCTGTGCCGCGGCGATCTCCGGCATTAGTTACTTGCGGCACACAAGAATGCTACCGACACGACCGCCGCCCGACCAGTCCGTCGCACGCGCGAACTGCAACCCCGGTACAGCGAAGGTCACTCCTTTTTCTTGCCGTCACATGACAAACGTGTAGTACAGTGAGGAGGTCTACCTTCGATAGTGAGGGTCTCGTGAGGACGGCCTACGTCGTCCACTACACCCCGGTAGAGCGCCCGAGCGCCCTCCTGCCGCTGCCCACGAAGGTATGACGTTGCGCCGTCGGGCTCCACCCCTCCGCCCGTAATCGCCGACTTCTCCCCGTTGGGAACGACATTGGATGTAGTGGGCGACGCAGGCCGGCTTCGGGCAGGACGCTGCGGCGGGGCACGGGCCCCGGGCCTCGTCGTTCAACCCGCCGGGTTCGTCCACAGATCGGTAATCGAGATCCCGACTTCGCGGAGCATCGCGCGCACGAGCGGGAGCGACACTCCCAAGACGTTGCTGGGCACCCCTTCGATGCCCTCGACGAAAGGCGCCGCCCGGCCGTCGATGCTGAATGCCCCGGCGAGCGACAACGCTTCGCCACTGGCCACGTAGGCGCTGATCTCCGCCTCGCTCGGCGTGCCGAACTGCACGACGGTGCTCTCGAGTCGCGAGAGGGATATCCGAAAACGGGTATCGATCAGGCAATGCCCCGTATGCAGGACGCCGCGGTTCCCTGACAGGCGTTGCCACATGTCGATGGCGTCGGCTGCAGACGCCGGCTTTCCCAGTGACATGCCGTCGAGCTCGAGCATCGAATCGCAGGCGAGGATCAACGCATCGGACCGTCCTTGCGCGACGGCTACGCCCTTTCGCTCTGCGAGGAGCACGACGGCACGCGCCGTCTCCATACCATCCACGTCCTCGGGCACGCCGCTGACGACGACGACGGGGGCGAGGCCGGCATCACGGAGCACGCGCAGGCGTGTGGCGGAGCCCGACGCCAGAATGAATGGTGGCGGAGCGGATGGCACGCCCCCATCAGACGACACGTTCACCCGCCACGCAAGCCGGGGACCCGCCCCCTAAGCATCGCAAGATGCGAATCCGCGGTTTCTGGGTAAATCGACGCTTTTCAGGATCGCTACGCCGAGAGACGCTCCCCGTGGGTGCGGCAATCCCCTGACCGGAATTCACTGACCCGACCGCCCTCGATCGCCACCTCGCCCAGTGGGAGGCCGTCGATCCCCCACACCGTGTAGTTCCCCTCCACCAGTTCGGGATACACCCCGGCGATGAATTCGCGATCCACGGCCCGCCGGCGCCGGATCATCGTGTGCAGGTCATGGGACCGCGGTTGCGCCGACCGGCGTCAGATCGATCTCCATGCCGAGACACGACTCCTCGGCATAGAGGACGAGTGCGCCGATGTCGTCCCCTATGTCGAGGACGAGCGCTTCGGGCGGGCCCTGCGTCGGTCCCTCATCCACGTATGGCACTTCAGCGTGTCCATGGGGGTGCTCATGGTCATGGTGATGGCCTGCGCGCATGACGTTCACGGCCGAACCCTAAAGCTCGGGATCCGGATTGGAGGCAGGTGTGGTCGGCGGGTTGGAGAAGCCGCCGTGCGGGTCTGCGAGATACGGGAAGTTCGCCTGGTAGGCCCGAGGGCTCGCCGTGACGCCTTGGGTCACCAAAGCGACAGCCGCGTCCGGAGTGAAGGTCGGATCGACCAGCGGGATCGTTGCGCCCGCCACAGCCTTGAGGGCGATGGTGACGACGTCATCGGTGGGACGCCGACCGTTGGGATAGCCGGCCAGGTCGTTGCCGAGCAGGCCGAGGTTGCTCGTCCCCGCCTGCGTCCCGTCACTCGACGTCGGTGCCACTCCCATGTTGAGGCGCAGCATCTCCGCGATGACCTTTCCACCCTGGTAGGTCCCGACGCCGAAGGGCGCACCGATGACGCTGCCCGGAATGCCCGTGGCGAAAATGGCCACGAGGTCGGCCCTCGCCTTGGTGTAGGCGGCCAGATTAGGGAAGGCGCCCGGGTAGAGAACCGGCAAAAGGGTCTGCAATTCAGGATGCTCTACCGCTGCGGCGAATTGGCTGTCGTTGACCGGCAACTGGCTGTTCCAGTAGTCCTTCGACGCCATGGGAACGACAACCTCGTTCACGAGAGGGCTACCCAGACGTGACACCTGGTCGTAAGGCCCGGTGGCTGTCGTGGCACCCGTTGTCGGACTGAACATGCGCACGGTTTGCCGATGCGCCGTCGTGTAGACCCCGATGACGGCATGGGGGTCGTTCGCCCCCATCGTAACGAAGCTCCGTCTGAGGTCAGCGAACTGATGGGTATCTGCAGCGCAATCGAGTGGACGTTGACGCCAGCCAGCGAGTTGATGCCCGGCGTGTTGGCACCCGGAATCAACTGATCGCCCGAGATGGGCCGCAGGTCGCCGAGGTCGAAGATGGAGCCGAGGTCAACGAAGAACCCGTCGGCCCGCTGGCCGGCGAAGACGTTGAGACCATCGGACAGCCGGTACACCGCCGGGGCCGACAGTGACGCGTAGTTCGGCGTCGTACGGATGCCGACGTTGCAGGGGGGACACGCGAAGACTCCACCGCTTCCCGCGGGCGGACTGATCGGGGTCGACGTGCTGTTCCCCGTGGCGGGGTCGGTGTCGATTCTCGTGACGGTGTAGGTCTGCCGGCGGTTCCAGGTGGAGCTGTAGCCCGTAGAGGGCGAATAGCGTGATGGGCCCGGTGGCATAGAGGAACGTGTTCGGATCGAGGATCGTCGTGGTGAACTGGAACTGGTAGGTGATGGAAGGAATACCGGTGCCCGTGTTGTCGATGTGGATCTGGTACAGCACATCGTCACCGACTGGCGCCGCGCTGCCGACGACTGTCTTGGCGCCGAACTCGAAGAAGTTCGGCCCACCGTCGGGAGCTTGCAGCGGCACGTAGTTGGCGATGATCGTGACCGTTTCGGGGCTATCCGGGCTGACGAACGCATAGACGTCCGTGCTGTCAGCGGCCGGATCCTTCGAAATAGCGGGTGCTTCTCTGTGGGACGACATGTTCAGTTCACCTCATGAGGGGTAGGGACGCGAATGGGGTCTGGTGCGGCGGGCCTACTTGCGTGGCTTTGATGAGCTCCTGGGCCAGGGCTTGGTTGGTGTAGTCGATGTGCTTCGTTCCGACGAAGATGGAGATCTTCCCCGCCTTGGCGTCGACGACGTGGGCCACGACACCCGATCCCTCGAGGAGCGGTCCGCTCGGGTGCGTTGTCGTCGGGGGCGTTGCGACGTCGGCGCCGCTGACGCCGGTCAGAAGGCTCAGACCTCCGGCGGCGGCGACGCCCGTGGCGGCCGCTCCGATGGATGCGTTTCTCAGAAAGTGTCGCCGGCTGATGTTAGGCATGGTGTGCTCCTTGCAGTGGCGGTGAATGGGACCAATCAGAGCGGTGACGAGCGATGTCTTAGAAGAAGGCCAATCCCACGATGGGGCTGCTCGGACTGGCCGTGCCGGCCGCACCGCAGAACGATGAATCGCCGTAGTTGAAGATCCCCCGTCCGAGGCGGCCGAGCGTGTAGCCGTTGCCGAAGAACGTACCGGCGACGCCCACGACCGGCTGGTTCAGATGTATCGGCGCCGGCCGAGCCGTGAACAGGGAGGCACCGAAGGTGAAGACACCGCCGTCACTGGCCGCCAGCACGTAGCCGTTGCCGTTGCGAGCCGGAGCGACGCCGACGATGGGCTTGTTCAACGGGGTGCCGCCCAGTGAGCCGTAGAACGGCGCGTCGCCGAAGGCGAACACACCGCCGTCGGCCGCGACGAGCCAGTAGCCGCGGCCATCCTTCGTTGCCGCCATGCCGACGATGGGCTTGTTCAGCGTGAGGGCGCCCAACGATCCGTAGAACCCGGCATCGCCGAAGGTGAAGACGCCACCGTCGGAGGCCACCAGCCAGTAGCCCTGTCCGTCCGGCGTGGGCACCATGCCCACGATCGGCTGGTTGAGGTGCATCGCTCCCGTCGAGCCCTCGAAGGGTGCGTCACCGTACGAGAAGACACCGCCATCGGAGGCCACGAGCCAGTACCCGCGACCATCGACGCTCGGCGCCATGCCCACGATCGGCTGGTTGAGCCTGGTCCCAGCCGCCGATCCGTAGAACCCGGCGGCACCGTTGGTGAACACGCCTCCCTGGGCCGACACCTGCCAATATCCCTCACCGGTGGGCCCGCCACACGAGGCGACTGCGTTGGCGATGTCCTTCGCCGTGGGCGTGGAGGCCGCGGCCACACTTCCCGAGAGCGTCGACTGCAGTTGGAGGCCGATCGACCCTGCGGTCACCGCTGCAACCGCCGCCGCCGCGAACCTTGTCCCCCTGCCTGCCTCCTCGTTTGCGCGAGTCCACGCCTGCGAACCTTCATTGTTCTCCTCGTCGTGCGCTACAACGTGCGATTTGCTCTGGATGCCATTCGGCACGCACCGGGCATTGGATGACGAGAGTCTTCGATTCTTTGGATTGTCACGAGACCGCAACGCAAAGAGCCGATCGGGCCGTCCCTTGTACAGTCACCTGGCGTGGAGCACACGCCGAGGTGGCGAGAACTCATGCGTCGCAGGGAGGACGACATCCCCCTCGACGAGGCCGCACTGTTGATCGCCGCCCACGCGGACCCCAGTCTCGATGTACGCGCGCAGCTGGACCGGCTCGATGCCCTTTCGGCGCAGCTGGGACAGGCCGATGTGGATGCGGTCTGTGCCTTCGTGTTCGAGACGCTCGGCGTCCGAGGAGACGTCCGGACGTACGACGACCCCAGGAACTCGTATCTCGACCAGGTTCTCGATCGCCGACTCGGGATCCCGATCTCGATCTCCGTTCTCCTGATGGAGATCGGACGCCGTTGCGGAGTCCCCCTCGTCGGCGTCGGGATGCCCGGTCATTTCCTGGTCCGGGATCCAACCCGGCCGGACCACCTCATCGATGCCTTCTCCGGGGGAACGCGCCTCGATCGGGCGGGGTGCGCCCGTCTGCTGCACTCGGTCGCCGGCGCGGAGGTCGACCTTCCCGACGGCATGCTTGCCTCGGTAGGGACGCGGTCCATCCTGGCCAGAATGTTGGCCAACCTCGATCACAGCTTCCGCCGGCGGGGGAATACCGAAAGTGTGCGTTGGGTGACCCGACTGCGGGCCGCTATCCCCGGGCAGTCACTGGCCGAGCAGGTCGCCCTGGCCGAGGGTCTCGCTGCGCTGGGTTGCTACGACGATGCCGCCGCGCTCTTCGAGGACTCCGCCGCCAGCCCCGGGCTCCCCGACGAGGCGGCGCGGTCGCTGCGGGGGCGGGCGCAGGGCCTGCGCGCCCGTTTCAACTGAGTTCCCGGCGCACCTCGCTCAAGGAGCGAGCGATGCGTCCAGCGTGATCTCGGGGACGCCGGCGAGGGCGCGGCTGACGGGGCAGCCCGCCTTGGCCGCGGCGGCGTGCTCCTTGAACGTGACCGCATCGACCCCGGGCACGCGGCCGACGGTGACAAGTGCGATGTTCGTGATCGTCGGGGCTCCGTCCACCGGCCGGAGGGTGACCGTGGCATCCGTCCGGACGGATTCGGGTGGATGTCCGGCCTGGGCCAAAATGTTGGAGAGGGCCATCGAGAAGCACGCGGCGTGGGCCGCGGCGATCAGCTGTTCGGGGTTCGACCCCGGACCGTCCTCGAAGCGGGACTTGAAGGTGTAGCCCCCGCTGATGGTGTCACCCGCCGTGAATGTGCCTGTCCCGGTCGGCACGTCGCCCTTCCATTCCGCACTGCCCTTTGCCGGCATGTCGCCCTCCTCATCGTCGCTCCTTCCCGATTCTCACCACTCGGCCGCGGTCGCGCCAGCCCGCGGGCTCGACCAGCAGGGCTCCTGGAACCAAACTGTGCACCCGGAGCGACGCACGCCGGCCGGTGACACAGGAGGTGGTGATGGCCGAACAGCCTCAAGATCACGGGATCGCCTTCATCGGATTGGGGATCATGGGCAGCCCCATGGCGATCGGCCTGGTACGGGCCGGGTATGCGGTCACCGGCTACAACCGGAGCCCGGAAAAGCTTGCCGCGCTGATCGACGCGGGCGGCCGAGCCGCGCGGACCGCGGACGAGGCCGCCGCACACGCCGACATCGTCATCACGATGCTCCCGGACTCCCCCGATGTCGAACAGGTCGTCCTGGGCCCTCACGGCGTTCTCGCCCACCTCGGGTCGGGTGGACTGCTGATCGACATGAGCACCGTGCGCCCGGAGACCTCCCGTCGCGTTGCCCGGGAGGGTGAAGCACGGGGGATCGACGTGCTGGACGCGCCGGTCTCAGGCGGGGAACAAGGTGCGATCGAAGGCACCCTGTCGATCATGGTGGGCGGGTCGTCGCAGGCCTTCGCACGTGCACGGCCGGTTCTGGAGCGTCTCGGTACCACGGTCGTCCACGTCGGCGCGTCAGGAGCTGGGCAGACCGTCAAAGCCGCCAACCAGATGCTCGTTGCCGGGACCCTGGAACTGGTCGCCGAGGCGTTGGTCTTCCTCGAAGCCTGCGACGTCGACCGCACGCTCGCTCTGCCGGTACTGGCCGGCGGCCTCGCGGGCAGTCGGGTTCTCGAGCGAAAGGCGCCATCAATGCTGGCGCGCGCCTTCGATCCGGGCTTCCGGATCGACCTGCATCACAAGGACCTGGGGATCGCCATGGACGCGGTGCGCCGAGCCGACATTTCGCTTCCGGTCGGGGCCCTGGTGGCCCAGCTCATGGGGGCGGCCCGGGCCCAGGGCTTGGGGGGACTCGACCACTCCGCCCTTCTCCTGGTTCTCGAAGCCCTCTCAGCGACGCCGTCCCGGAGTTCCGCCGGGTGAGTCGTCGGGCGGCTCTTGCAGCGCAAGAAGGCATGCGGCAGCCGAGAGCGGCTTGGCCAGATAGAACCCTTGGACCGAATCGCAACCGAGACGTCGAAGCTCGGCGAGTTGGGCCCCGGTCTCTACCCCTTCGGCCGTGACCGGCAGGTCCAGTGACCTGCCGATAGCCAGGATCGCCGAGACGACCGCCCGCTTGGAATCGTCGCCCACAATGCCCTCGACGAAAGACTGATCTATTTTCAGCTCGTCGACGGACAGGCGTGTCAGATAGGACAGCGACGAGTACTTCGTGCCGAAATCATCGATGGAGATGCGCACACCGAGGTCGCGGATACGACCGATGACCTCGGTGACAGTCCCCTGTTCGACCAGAGTGGATTCGGTGAGCTCGAGGCACAGCGAAGCGGGATCGAGCCGCTCGTCGTCGAGCGTCTGTTCGACAATGTCGGGGAAATCCGCCTCCCGGAGTTGCGTCGCCGCGACATTGACCGAGATGCTCCACGACGATCCCGGCACGGCGTCGCGCCAATGCCGGAGCTGCCGGCACGCCGACTCCAGGACGAGTCGCCCCAAGGGCACGATCAGGCCCGTTTCTTCAGCGGTAGGAATGAATTCGTCGGGCTGCAGGACACCTCGCTCGGCGTGACGCCATCGCACCAGCGCCTCGGCGCGATAGAAGCGGGCCTCACTGAGCGACGCGATCGGCTGAAACTCCAAGAACAACTCTCCGCTCTCGAGTGAACGCCGCAATGCCGCCTCGAGGTCCGAGCGCTCCTGGACCTCCCGGCGCAACGCCCGGTCGTAGAGCTCGCAGCGGTTTCTCCCCCGCTCCTTGGCGCGCTGCATCGCCAGTTCGGCGTCACGCACCATCGACTCCGCCACCGATCCGGACCCGCCGACGGCGATCCCGATACTGGCGGTGACGAGCGCTTCGCCGCTCTCGAGCGCGAACGGCTCCTCTATCGCCGCCAGATACCGTTGGGCCCGCTCGGCCGCCCTGGCGGCGGTCGAGATGTTCTCGCAGACGAGCCCGTATTCGTCGGAGCCGAACCTCGTCACTGTGTCGGTCACCCGCACCATCGTGCGCAGGCGGTCCGCGACGGCGCGGAGAAGTTCGTCGCCTCCGGCATCACCGCGGGCGTCATTGAAGACGCCGAAGTGGTCGAGGTCCAGGCAGAGCACAGCGACATGTGAGCCGGTGCGCTCCGTGCGGGCGGCGGCGAGGGCCACCCGGTCCAGGAACAGTCCCCGGTTGGGCAGGCCGGTGAGGGGATCGTGGAAGGCGTCGTGGGCCAGTCGGAGCTCCACCTCCTTGCGCGCGGTGATATCCCGCAGGACGCCGACGTGGCCGACGATCCCGCCCTGCGGGTCGTATGCGGCATCGGCTGCCAACAGGAGCCAACGCGGGCAACCGTCGGGTCGGGTGAAGCGAACCTCCAATTCCTTCGGCGCTCCGTGCTCCACGACGTTCGCCAGGACTTCGCTGAGATGCTGGCGATCATCGACATGAACGAGGTCGAGGAAGTCGGACAGTGGAATGTCCCTGGCGGACCCGAGTCCGGTGATGCGTTGGGCCTCCAGGGTCAGATCCATGATCGATTCGGGCCCGGCTTGGATTCTCCAGCTTCCGAAATGGCCAATGGACTGCGCACGCTCCAAGAACGCGAGATTCTCCCGGAGTTCGTTCTCCCGGCGGCGCCGGTCCCCCACATCCCGCCCCACCGACGACACGCCGACGACAATTCCGCGGTCGTCGAATATCGGGGAGAATCGATTCTCGACCTCGAGGAACTCGCCGTCGGCCCGCCATCGGAACCCGTTGACGACCTTGCTCCCCTGACCTCGGCCGACTCGTTCCATGATCTCGCGAAACGAACCTGATTCACGCTCGGGATAAAGGACACTCGCCGGTTTGCCGATCATGTCGGAGGCCGCATATCCGTACAGATCCTCAGCCCCCCGATTCCATGCCGTAATGACGCCGTCGAGTCCCGCGGCGAAGATCGCATCACCTGATCCGGCGTCGATGGCCGATAGATGCGCGATCGGGTCCGCCCCTGGCGCGTCTCTCAATGTCCCCTCATTTCTCCGCCAAAATCAGCTGTGCACCGTTTCACAGGGCTTGCCCGAGACACCGCTCCAGGTGTTGCACAACACGGTCCCGTTCGGGAAGTTCCCGGGCGACGACCAATCGGACACCAGCTCGTTTCCCGCGCTGCCACACTGATTGACGCCGCTGGCCCAGAGGACACCGTTCACGAGGAAGCTCGCCGTGCTGCACATCGACCTGGACAGCGCAACCGAGGTCGTCCAATCCGACACATGCAGTCCCGTGCCCGTCACGTAGATACACACCGAACTCGCACACCCGTTGGCGCTGTCAGGCGTGATACCAATGCTCGGCGCAGCACTGTTGAGGGCGACATCCGGTGTCACGGCCGCAGCCGCCTGCGCGGTGAGCGTCCCCACCGCCACGATCATCAATCCTGCTGCGAGCGCGTGGGCAACGGTGCGACGTGGGAAAGCTGCAGAAGGCATAGCTCCGCCTTTCGGGTCAGTGAGGTGTCACTTGCTGGACATCCAAGTCCTACCATTTGGTAGGAGTATACGCTTACCTAACCGTAGGATCAATCCTCCGGACATTCTTTTTCGCCCGTCGAACTACGAGCTCGTGCCGAGCGGTGGGACGACCCGCCGGGCATGGCTCACGTGGACGACGGGGTGAGCCGGGGCCTTGTTCAGGTGGTTCGCAGGCTTGGGCAACCAGGCTCCGAGGAGGACCAGGCCGGCGAGCACCAGCACACTGGCCAACTGAATGACCATCCTCGGACGCGTCCGTGGCAGTGCCTTGGTGCGCAGCGCCTCGATCCTCGAGTCCAGGGCGTCCAACGAGGCCATTTCGGTGACGGTGCCCAGACCTGGCCGGACCCGCCCGAGGACGTCGAGGAGCGCCCGGACCAGTGCCGGTTGGCCAGCCACGGTCGCCGCCACGGAGTCCGCCCCGAGTTCGGACGCCACGAGCGCCTTCTTGGACAGGTACCGCGTCAAGGGAAGGTAGAACAGGGCGTCCGACGCGCAGCGGACGGCGAAGGCCCGCGCCGGATCACGATGTCGCACGTGTGCCGCTTCGTGGGCCAGCACGGCGGTCAGCTCAGACTCGTCGAGCAGGTCCAACATGCCCCTCGACAGAACAACCTTGGGGAAGAGCAGTCCGCCGCAGCAACAAAAGACCCTCTCGTCGGCGCACAATTCGATATCGATGTCCAGCATGGAACCGATCTTCGTCAGGAATGGCGGGTTGGCGATCGGCGGGCCGAGGCGCCGGAGCGCCAGCCTCGTGCGGACGTACTGCGAAATCAACGTCAGGAGGCCGGCGAGGACGGTCGCGGCGCAGATCACCAGAACCGCGATGGCCGGAATCCAGCTGCGGTAACCAACAATGGCGACGGCGGAGCCGCAATTCGGGTGAAGGTACAACTTGTCCTTGATCCCCGAGACCCAGCACGTCAGATCCGTGTTGAGTGAGCGGACGGCCAGGACGGCGATGAAGGCCTCTACAGCGAGGACGATGACGACGACGGCCCAGAAGCTACGGGCCACCCCTCGCATCATGTCCCTCCATCACTTGGCGTCGGCAATCGCGGCACATCGGATCTGCGCCGACCAAGACTGCCACGACCAGGCCTCCTGCGGGAACGTCAACCCTCTGTGTACTCGTCCTTCCCCAACAGCTCCCGGAGCGCCGCCAGTTGTTCGGGATCGACCGCCACCTGATCGACGAAGCTCGAGAGGGCGACGTCGCCGAAGCGGCTCAGGAGAGCGTCGGATGCCTTTGAAGCCTGCGCCGCCACGAACTCGCTCTGGGTCATGGTCGGGTGGTAGCGAAATGCCCGCCCTTCTTTTTCGTGGTCGAGCACGCCCTTCTCGCTCAGCACGTGTGCAGATGGTCAGCACCGTCTTGTAGGCCAGCGGCACGGTTCGACGCTTGTTCAGAACTTCCTCGACCTCCGAGACCAACGCCGTTCCCCGAGTCCAGATGATCTCCATGACCTCGGCCTCGAGCGGACCGAGCATGTCGTCGAGCTTGGGCACGTGCGGCCTTCTCCGCCGCTTTGCGGTCACGTCGGACACCAAACGTTCCCGAGGAAATGGGAGCATCCCGGACCTCTCCTCATGTCAACTCCTCCACACACTGGACGGTGACCAGATTTCGTTTCTCGCTCTCGCGCCTCGTGCGGCGTCCGACGGAGTCCGATCCCTCGCGGCAGAAGGCAATTGTAGGCCTGACCGAGCGGCAACATCACGCGGGACACGGAGAAACCTGCGGGACGTTGCTGCCGCGTCAGGTCCCGAGAACGCAATGGCACTTGACGCGAACGTCAGCGTTAGGCCCCGTGCGTCGACCGCGCAACTCAGTACCTGAAGCCTCGCTGTGTCGGTCCCCAGACGCAACCGAGGCCGTGGTACATCTGCAACCCGACGAGCTCACGCACGCGTGAGGAGAGTTTCGGCCAGACTTCGGGCAGGATCGAGAGCCAGGCGTTCTCCTGCTGACGAATCCAGGGCTGGCAGTAGTAGGCGATAATGCCATGTCGCAGCTGCCCGATCGTCGCATTCGCACCCGTCCGGTGCAGGACGCGGCCGTCCAGGCAGACCAGGGATCCAGCTCGGCCACCAACTGCCACCGTCTCCCCGCTTCGCCGGTTCATCACGTCGGGCGACCACCCGGTGTGGTCCTCGTGATGGGAACCCGGGATGAATCTCGTCGCCCCGTTCTCCTCGGTGAAGTCGTCGAGCATCCAGATGATGTTCGCCACCAGAGGGAAAGGTGGCCAGGGCAACGGAACGTAATCCTGGTCGTAGTGCAGGTACATCGCCGTCCGCTCGGACCGGGCCACCTCGACAAGCCGCGACCGGACACGCTCCACCTCGGTGTGGGACAACACGTCGGGTACCACGGCGAATCCGTCGCGGGAAAGGCTGCGGAAGGCGGACTCGAGAGCCGCGGCGTCGGTCACGCTTGTCATAGGCCACCCCTCGGGCTCGTGCCAAGGTCTCCGGACCTCGAGTCAACTACATGTGCACTGCGACATTCTCGTCGAGATCGTCGATCAACGCCACGCGGGACGGCACGTAGATGGCGGTCGTCAGCAGGGCGAGACACATGACCCCCAGACCGACGAGCGCGCAGAGATGCAAGCCTTGGACGAAGGCCTGATTCGCGGCCTCCTTCGTCGCCTGACCAAGATCGCGGGGGAACTTCGCCGCAGTGCCCAGGGCATCGCCGATCTGGCTCTGGATCGCGGGTCGGGATGCCGCGGGAACGTGACGCAATGGTCCGTCGAACGCCTTTTGGATGGAGGACCGATAGACCCCGGCGGCCAAGCTGCCCACGATCGCCACCCCGAAGGAGCCACCCAACAACTGGACCGTCGCCCGCAGACCGGAACCGGCGCCGACCTTGTCCGGAGGCAGCGTTCCGACGATCGCGTTGGACGCAGGCGCAATCACGAGACCCATCCCGAAACCCACCAGGACGAACGCGATGGTCACGGGCAAGACTCCCGACGCGACCGTCAAAGTCGTCAACGTCACCAGGCCACCGGTGACCAGCAGTCATACCGACGAGCATGATCCTTCGGAGCCCGAAGCGCGCCGTGAGCCGGGCCGCCAGATTGCTTCCCAGAATGGTGGCGGCGGCAGACGGAATAAACCGGATTCCGACTTCGAAGGGATCGGCCCCCTGCACGAACTGGATGTATTGACCCACGAGATAGCTCACAGCCGAACATGACGAAGAACACCGCGGTGACCGCTCCCAGGGCCGAGGAAAAAGTGCGATTCTTGAAGAGCTTGAGGTCGAGGAACGGGTTGCTCCGGCGGCCGTCCCAGACGATGAACGCCGACAAGCAGCACCACCGCGAGGGTCAAGGCCACCACGACCTGGAGCGACGCCCAGCCATCCGTCGACGTCACGATGAACCCATAGGTGAGTGCGGTGAGCCCCAGAGACGAGAGGACCACTCCCACAGGATCGAGATTCGGGCGTTCCGATGCACGACTCTCGCTGAGGGCGAAGATCCCGCCCACAAAGGCCAGGACAGCCACCGGCACATTGATGAGGAAGACCGAACCCCACCAGAAGTGTTGCAGGAGCCACCCGCCGAGGAGCGGACCGGCCGCGGCGCCGATACCGCCTACTCCGGCCCAGATCCCTATGGCCCGGGCCCGCCGACGCCCTGAGAATGTCGAGGCGATAATGGCCAGCGTGGCCGGCATGAGCAAGGCCGCGCCGAAGCCCATGAGGGCACGGGTCGCGATGAGGGGCCCCGTGGAGTGAACCAGGGCGCACCCAAGCGAACCTGCCCCGAAGATGGCGACGCCGATGAGGAAGAGGCGTCGCCTCCCGAAGCGGTCGCCGAGCGCACCACCGAAGAGGAGGAACACGGCTGTGGTGAGGGTGTAACTGTCGGCAATCCACTGCAACCCGCTGCTCGTCGGATGGAGATCTCTGACCAAGGTCGGCAATGCGACATTCAGGACCGTCTGATCCAGTGAGATGAGCAGCACGGTGAAGCACATGACGCCGAGCGCCAACCACTCACGCTTGGTGAAGTGGTCCCCACCGTCCAACGACACCCGGTCGGTCGGAATGCTTCGTGTTCTCGAAGCGAGGGAAGTCACGTAACTCCTGATGAACGGACGAGTGCGCCGGTTCACACGGACTAGTTCGGGAGGAGCGGTAAGGACAACTCGATCAGTCCGCGATAGACGAACGAGGAGGCATCAGGTTCATCCTCCTGATCGGCCCACACCTGCAGGGCGGTGTTGATGGTCAAGGTGATTGCGCCCGCAATGAGGAGATTGCGCAGATCGGACGGATCGGTATCGGTACGGGCCGCGATGACCTCGGCCATGAGGTCTCGTTTGCCGTAGGCCTCCTCCAGCCAACGTGCCCTGAGTGCAGGGGTCTCGCGGAGCAGGGTCAGGAAGGAGCGGACCTTTGCCGTGTCCTCCCACCCCGGGGCGAGCGACTGGCCGATCGCCTGCTCGCAGTGCCACCTGCAGTGACTCCTCGGGCGGCCGGTTCGCGGAGCGCTTCGAGGAAGAGGTCCAGACTGGTCGCGCCGATGGCGACGACCAGGTCCTCCTTCGTCGGGAAGTAGCGAAAGAAGGTCCGCGGCGACACGTCGACAGCGGCTGCGATGTCATCAATGGTGGTTCCCGCATACCCCCGCTCGGAGAACAGTTCGGCGGCCGCCTCGGCCAGTTGCCGCCTCGTTCGCTCCTTCTTGCGCACCGCCAGGCCGCCCCTGGGCAATTCCATCGTTTCGATCGTCAACGAATCCGCCACCATGGCCCGTCCTCCCTAATTTCATGAACTGCCGAACGTCTCTTCCTGACTGATGACATTAACTGCCATTTTTCTCGGCCGTACGTCGAAGGATACGGCATCGGGTCGGGCAGCCAGCGCCATGAAGTTGGAACGGACGGTGCAGGGGACGGGCCTCGATGGCCCTTCGCTGGCCCTAGGAGGGGCGAGGGTCGATGGGGAGGAACGACTGGCACTCTTCGAGCAGCTCGGCGTCCCCACCGCCATTCTGGTGAGCGTCGATGTATTCCTGCGCCTCTGCGGCGTTCACGGGATGCCAATCTTCGGGCCATTCGTTCACGAACGGAACGGTAGCGCCCCTCGGGGTGACCCGATGCGCCCCGGTGACGCCCGCCGGGGGCAGGAGGTGGGGTTCAGCCTGGTGAATCCCCGGATCGCGTCCAGACGGGCGACGAGCTTGTCGAGGGCCTCCGAGAACGTCATCTGAGATGTGGCTTGCCACGGCCTCGGGACCCTTGGCGTCGATCACCCGTACGAGCCCTGTCATTGCATGCGTCAAATCCGCCACCGCCTGTGCGACCTCATCTGTCTCGGATGCCATCGTCGTGTCCTTTCTCGACCCGCTACGTCCGCGGCGAACGCCACGACCTCACCGTACCGGGATCCGGCCACGCCCGGGCCGCCGTCGTGCCACCCGGAACCGGTTCGAAGTAGCGATGGCTTTCTCCGCCGTGCATCATTGGAGAACCAGGGAAGCATCGGCTCGCACGACGAAAGGGTTACCGACCATGGACGAGCAGCAGCTGGAGCAGCATCAGCGCCGGGAAGGGGCTTCATCGCCGCCCTCGATCAGAGTGGCGGCAGCACGCCCAATGCGTTGGCCGCGTATGGAATACGCCAGGGACGCCTACTCGACCGACGAAGAGATGTTCGACCTCATGCAGGCGATGCGCAGCCGGATCGCCCGGAGCCCGGCATTCGACGGGGACCACATCCTCGGGGCGATCCTCTTCGAGGACTCCCTACATCGCGAGATTGACGGCCTGCCGTTCGCCGACTACCTCTGGAACACGAAACGCATCGTCCCCTTCTTGAAGGTCGACCGGGGCCTGACCCCGGTCGCGGACGGCGTCCAGCTCATGAAGCCGATCCCGGACCTCGACTCGCTGCTCGCACTCGGTTTGAAAGGCCGCGTATTCGGCACGAAAATGCGATCGTTCGTCCAGCTGGCCGACACCAAGGGAATTTCGGCGCATCGTCGACCAGCAGTTCGATGTCGCCCAGCACATTCTCGAGGCCGGCCTCGTCCCGATCCTCGAACCTGAGATCTCCATCGCGTGCCCCGAGAAGGCGGCAGCGGAGGCGCTCCTGAAAGCCGCCATCCTCGATCACCTCGGCGCACTCGCGCCGGAGCAGCACATCATGGTGAAGGTCACGCTGCCCGAGGTTGACGACTTCTACGCCGAACTGTTGCGCCACCCGACCATCCTCCGGGTCCTCGCGCTGTCTGGCGGCTACACGAGAGAGGAGGCCGACGCCCGTCTGACCCGGAACCACGGCGTCATCGCCAGCTTTTCCCGCGCCCTGACCAACGGGCTGCGGGCAACGCAGGATGACGAAGAGTTCAACGCCACCCTGTCCGACTCGATCCAGAGCATCTTCGAGGCCTCCATCACCTGAGCCTGCGACACCAAGGCTGTTTCAGATCCCGGTGTGTCCCGTTCTCGGGTTGGGGTCGTAGACGTGCGGCATCAGCGCATTGGGCGGGATCCGACCCAGACGGCCCGCTTCGAAGTCGTCCATCGCCTGTTGAATTTCCGCCCTCGTATTCATCACGAATGGCCCGTAGTGCTCGACCGGTTCGCCGATGGGTCGCCCACCGAGGATGAGCACCTCAAAATCGGCCGAGCGCGAGTCCTGCTTTTCGTCCGCCTGGAGGACGAGCCAATCGCCGGGTCCGAAGGCGGACATCTGCCCGGCGTGCACGGGTCGACCCTCGGTGCTCGTGCGGCCCGATCCGGCCAACACATAGGCCAGGGCGTTGAACGACGGATTCCACGGGATCCGCAATTGCGCCCCTGGTCGGAGAGAGGCGTGCATGAGCGCCATGGGCGAATGGGTCGACCCGGGCCGCGCACGCCCGCGAGCTCGCCGGCGATCACCCGCACCAGCGCGCCGCCATCGGGCGACGCCAACAGGGCCACCTCGTCGGCCTCGAGTCCCTGGTACGCCGGTGCGATGAACTTGTCCTTCGCGGCGAGGTTCACCCATAACTGAATGCCGTGAAACACCCCACCGGAGACGACGAGCGCCTCGGGTGGCGTCTCGATGTGGAGGATCCCGGCACCCGCGGTCATCCACTGCGTGGCCCCATCGGTGATGAGCCCTCCCCCTCCGTGTGAGTCTTGATGCTGGAAGGTCCCGTCGATCATGTAGGTCACCGTCTCAAAGCCGCGGTGCGGGATGCCATGGTGTTCCCTTGGGCTCCCCGGGGGCATAGTCCACCTCGCCCATCTGATCCATATGGACGAACGGGTCGAGCTCCTGGAGGCTCAAGCCCGGCAAAGGCCCGGCGTACCGGGAACCCCTCCCCTTCCAAGCCGCTCGGTGCGGTCGTGACCGACTTGAGCGGGCGCTCGGTCGAGCCGGCGACATCGGGGTCCGGGATTCTGGGGAGTTCGCGCCATGTCATCGACCGTTACCGCAGGCATCTCGTCCACTCCGGACTCCATGGCCCAACCCCTTCTCAGCATTTCGCCGTCACTCGCTGCAACCCCTCATCAGCTACGCCAGGTCCGCACCGGCACGCTGCCCGAGTGCGAAGCCGGGCTCGCTTAGGATTCAGCGATTCGCCGCGACGCGGGCACTGATTTTCGCCCACGCGGCCAGGTCCCGGTCGTCGGCAGGTCGACCAACCCGCGTCACGGTGTCCACATCGGGCGATGCCGCCCGCAGCGCCCCGACCCGGCACGCATCCTTGGCACGGCTGCTGAACGGATCGAACTGGTAGTGACGCATGGCGTTGGCGTGGGTGATCTTGTCGATCTGGGCGTCCTCGAGGTCCGCCGAGGATCACGGAGAGAACCTCCGGTGCTTCGGGCCATGTCCCGTCGGAGTGAGGAAAATCGGACTCCCAACAGACATTGTCGATATTGAAATGCTCGAGGTTGGCGAGGCCGATCGGCTCTTTGATGAAACAGCAGAGGATGTTGCGACGGAACACATCCGCCGGCCCGTCGATGCCGTCGGGAAACGTGTGACCGCGTCCACCCGTGGTGTCGTCCAGCACGTGTTCGGCCCGCCACAGGAAATAGGGAATCCACCCGATGTCCCCTTCGGTGAGCGAGAACGTGAGATCGGGAAACCGCTGAAAGGCGTCGCACCAGATCAGATCGGCCAGGGTGAGGATGGAGGACACCGATGACAACGTCATGGCCACGCTGGGCGGTGCATCCTGGGTCGTATGGAACGTCCGCGACGAAGACCCCACATGGCAACAGAGCACCGTGCCCTCGTCGACCGCCGCCGCAAAGAGCGGATCCCACGCCCTCGAGTGAATGCTCGGCATCCCCAATGCTTCGGGATTCTCCGAGAAGGTCACGGCATGACAACCCTTGGCGGCGAGCCTGCGGACTTCCTTTGCTGCGAGCTCGGCGTCGAACAGCGGCAACAGGCCGCACGGGATGAAGCGGTCGGGATAGGCGCCGCACCACTCGTCGACGTGCCAGTCGTTGTAGGCCCGGATCATTATTTCGTTCACCGCGGGATCCGGCCCCTGGTTCAGCACCTGTCCGGAGAATCCGGTCCAGTTCGGGAAATTGAGACCGGCGAGTTGCCCTCCCGCATTCATGTCCTGCACCCGTTGGTGGACGTCGTAGCAACCCGGACGCATTTCTTCGTAGCGATTGGCGTCGATGTTGAAGAACTCCGGCGGCTTGCCCGCTACCGCGTTGAGACCCAGGTTCCTGCCCCGGACATCGCCGTAGTACCACTGTTGGACCCCGTCGCCGTCTTCCACCACGCGGGGTGCCAGGTCCTTGTACCGGGCCGGCACGTGCCGATCGAACATGTCGGGGGGCTCGGCGATGTGATCATCGACGCTAATCAGGATCAACTCATCGGCATCCACAAGACGAAAGTAGCAGAGACCCGGTGGCTCTCCCCCACGGGTCGCTGCGGACATCTCTGGCGCGATGCATGGTGGCTGAGCCATACGACCGCCGAAGCCCTCGGGATGCCTGCTCCGGTGCCGACGCCACCCATGGATGACGTGCAAGAGTTCGTCGAACCCGCAAGCATCGGAGGAAGAGCAATGAGCTTGAGCGAGCTGTACCACGTGGGCATCGTCGTCCCAGAGATCGAGGTTGCGCGCCAGCGCCTTTCATCGCTGCTCGGCGTCGAATGGGGTCCCACGATCGAGGCGGACACCGAAGTGCGCACTGCGTCGGGTTCCGACGAGGTGATCTCCCTCAAACTCTGTTACTCGACCAAGGCCCCGCATCTCGAGCTGGTCGAAGAACGGCCGGGAACCCCATGGGTCTGCAACGAGCTACTCGAACCTCCATCACATCGGGTTCTTCTCCGATTCCCTGGCCGCCGACGGCCGACAGCTCGAAGGAGGCGCGTGCCCGCTCGAAATCTGTGGACGTGCCGGCGAGGAAGCGCCCCGCATGTTCTCGTATCATCGCGATCCTCTCGGCGTGAGATTCGAGTACGTCGATGCGGCAAGCCGCACGATGATGGAGGACTTCCTCTTCAAGGCCCCTGCCGGCTCCGACGGCGCGGCGTGAGCACGAACCCACTGCCGAGGCCCGGGTGTCACCCGCCACCGTTCGACGCATCTGACGGGAGGGTTCGAGTGCATATACAGTGCCGCGGACGCAGCTGGACACACAGCTCCTGAACCGGGGATTCGCGCATGGAACTCACACTCACCGACGATCAAGAACTCCTCCGGGACACGGCGGTCAGGTTCATGGAGGCCGCCTGTCCCCTCGAGACGGTCCGCCAGCTCTATCGACGAGGGCGGTGGAACGGACCTCCCGCAGGACTACCTGCGGGATGCGGCCGAACTCGGGTGGTTCTCGCTGCTCGTACCCGAGGAGTTCGGCGGCGGCAGCATCTCGGGCGAGGGCTTGCGAGACGCCGCCATCGTCGCCGAAGAGCGGGGCGGACGGCTCCAGCCGGGGCCGTTCGTGGCCATGAACGTCGTGGCCGGTGCCCTGGCCCGGCGGGGAACGGCGGCCCAGCGTGACAGCATCCTGCCCGTCGTCATGGCGGGCGAGTCGGCTGCCGCCTGGGTAGCCAACGACGCCACCGGGCAATGGGCGCCTGGCGCTTCGATCACCGCCGCCGCAGGCGACGAAGGCTTTGTGTTGTCCGGCACTTCCGGAGTGATCCAGGGCGCGAGCCAGGCCGCCTGGCTGCTCGTCGTCGCCACCGGTCCCGAAGGACTCTCCCAGTTCCTCGTGGCGGCCGACGTGCCCGGGGTCGTCGTGCACCCCCTCGACTCGCACGACATCACGCAGCGATTCGGCACGGTCGAGCTCAACGAGGTGCGCGTCGGTCCTGAGTCCCTCCTCGGACAGAGCGGTCAGGCCGCGGCAGACATAGAGCAACAACTCGTCGAAGCGCTCGTACTCTCCGTGGCCGAAACCCTGGGGGCGCTCGCCGGACTCTTCGAGATGACCCGCCAATACGCCGTCGATCGCATCGCCTTCGGCCGGCCGATCGGCTCGTACCAGGGGGTGAAGTACCAGCTGGCCGACATGAGCCTGTCGATCGAAGCCGCCCACGCGATTTCCGCCGCCGCGACCAAGGCGGTGCAGGGCGGTCAAGCCGACGCCGGAGAGGTGGCGAGCATGGCAAAGGCCTGGCTCGGGGACATCGGGATCGAGGTGGCGCAAGGGTGTTTCCAGATTTTTGCCGGCATCGGCTACACCTGGGAACACGACCTCCATCTGTTCTTGCGCCGCATCACGATGAACGGCTTGCTGTTCGGCCAGTCCGAATGGCACCGCGAGCGGATCTGTTCGATCCAAGGACTGTGAGGAAGGCATCATGAGTCAGAACACTGCTCTCGCAGAAGGCGTGGCCATTCCTGATCTGGAGACCTACAGGCTCGAGGCACGGGCGTGGCTTCGCGACAACATGGAACGCCGGGTAGGACCACCCGAACGCCACGAGGTGGAGTACTACACGCCCGAGGTCATGGCGAGCGAGTCGGGTCCTGCAACGGCGCGTCTACGAGGCCGGGTATGCGGGGATCACCTTCCCAAAGCGTACGGGGGCCAGGGCCTTCCGGGTGCGTACGAAGTAGCCTTTTTGGAGGAGGCCAGGGACTACGTCCTCTCCGACTTCGGGATCCTCGGCGGGCACGACGTTCGGCGTCTGCGTGCCGACGATGGTGGCGCACGGCCAGCCGGACTTCCTCGCGGAGTTCGTTCCGAAGGTTCTGGCCGGAGAAGCCCTCGTCTGTCAGTTCTTCTCGGAACCGTCATCGGGCTCGGACCTGGCCGGGGCCCGCACCCGGGCGACACGGGACGGCGACATGTGGGTGCTCAACGGGCAGAAGATCTGGAGCACCTACGCGCATCTCGCCGACTGGGGCCTGTGTCTCGCTCGCAGCGACTGGGACCAGCCCAAGCACAGGGGTCTGACGTGGTACGCCGTCCCGTGCGATTCTCCCGGGTCTCACAATTCGACCGATCCGCCAGATCAATGACACATCGGAGTTCTGCGAGGACTTCTTCGATGACGTCACGATCCCTGACCTCTACCGGATCGGCGACGTCAACGAAGGCTGGACCGTCACCCAGACGATGCTCGTGCGCGAGCGTGGAGCCGGAAGGCCGATCGACCCCGACGCGGAGTTGCACCCGGGGCCTCTCGCGCCGGACCTCGTCGAGCTGGCACGGCGAGCGGGAACCACGGCGGACCCCACGGTGCGCCAGAAGATCGCCCGGGCCCACACCATCGACTTCGTCAGCGCCGCCCTCGCCGCCCGCATCGGCGAACTCGCGGGACTGGGTCGGCTCGACGCCGGCGGCGCTGCCTACGGGAAGCTCTTCAAGGGCGTCTATGACCCTGTTCGGGCCCGGATCGCCGTCGAGGTGGGCGGCCCCGGCGCGCTGGCGTGGGACGCGGCAGACGAAGACGGAGCGGAGACGTCGCTGTACTACCTCAACTGCCGCATCATGTCGATCGCCGGCGGCACCAACGAGATGCAGCGAAATGGGATCGGCGAACGCAAGCTGGGCCTGCCCCGCGAGCCGAGCTTCGACACCGGCAAGCCCTTCAGTCAGGTTCTGCGCGACGCGACGAACTGGACGGGGAAGCCCAGCAGCTGAGTGAACTAGCCACGCACTGGCGTGTGGCCCTTGATGTTGAACAATTGCCGGACGTTGTCACCCAGGAATCGCTGGCGGTTTCCTTCGGGAAGTTGGTTGGCCAATCCTTCGAGGTCCTCGAGGTAGTCGGGCGTGTGGTCAGCGTGGGGGTAGTCAGAAGCCCACAGAAATTGCGTCGCTCCATAGTGCTCAATGAGCGGAGCGATGGAATGCTCGTCCGGATCACAGGAGACCCAACACCGTTCCTGGAAGTAGGTCGAGGGCTTCTCCCTCAACCGCATGCCCACGCGGATCGGAGTGTGCCCGTAGACCGCGTCCATGCGATCCAAGAAGTGGCCGACCCAGCCACCCCCCGATTCCAGAACGAGGAGCTTGAGCCGGGGGAACTGATCGAACACGGCCATGTCGAAGAAGGTGGCGAATTGATGGCGGACGCCGTCGCCGCCCCGTACCGACTCGAGGAGTTGCAAGCGATCCTCCGTCCAGTTCGCAGCGGCGAATCGCTCACCCTTCGTCCAATCCGGCTCGAAACCAGGGTGAATCGCGAACACCACACCCAGATCCTGGGCCGCCGCGAACACCCGATTGTGGTCGGGGTGAGCCAACGCTTTTCGGCTGTGCGTGAACGGCAGGACGAAGCACCCTCGCGCACCTTCCCTCACGGCGCGCTCGAGTTCCGCCGCAGCGGCTCGTGGATCTGACAGGGAGAGGTGGGCCGTGGGTATCAACCGGTCGTCCGAATCCGCACAGAACTCGCAGATCCAGCGGTTATAGGCCCGTGTATAGGCCTGACTGAGTTCGGGATCTTCGAGTTCGGCCTCCCAGAGGAGACCGAGGGTGGGATAGAGGACGGCGGCGTCGAGCCCTTCGGCATTGAGGAGGCGCAGCCGCTCAGCCGGGTCAAAGCTTCCGTAGGCAGCCTCGGTGACATAGGTCCGATCGGGGTCTCGCGCAATGGTCATGAGGTCGGGCGCTCCCATCACGCCCAGGAGGGACGGCATGCCTTTTGCGGTCACTGTCGAACGCCGGCCACCGATTTCGAGTTCCTCCAGGCCGTCGGCATCCAGCTCGATTCGAAGTGCTCGGTCCCGGAACTTCGGGTCCAGATATCGTTCCCACAAATCAGGAGGTTCGAGTATGTGTCCGTCGGCATCGATCGCCCCGTCATAGGCCAGTCGGCGGACGCCAACGAGATCATGCACATCGGACATATCCTCCTCCCCCACCATCGCTCTTGCTACGCCACGACGCTCAGGACTTCCCACCCTCGTAGACCTCGGTGAAAAGACTGCCTTGCGCCGCCATGGAGCCTGACGCTCCTCCACCGCTGCCTCGGAGTACGAAGGCGAAACCGACAGCCGCGAACGCCCCCGCCGTGGGCCCGGCCACGTAGACCCAGAATGCAGTGAAGTGCGAGCTGACGATGTCGGGCCCGAACGTCCGCGGCGGGATTCATGGACGCTCCAGAAATCGGGCTCCCCCAGAGTCCGGCCAACGCGATGTAGCCGCCGACCCCCAAGGCGCCGAACATGCCGACATTCTGCGCCCCTGACGCCGTCCCCAGAATGACGCCGACCAGTCCCATGGTCAGTACCAGCTCCATCCAGAAGGCAGCCAGCGACGAGTACCCATGGGCGGGATACGTCGATCCGTACACCGCTGAGACCTTGATCACACCGCGTAAGAAGAGTGCGGCGAGGGTGGCGCCGATCAGCTGCGCAAGGACATAACCGGGCACGCGGCGCCAGAGGAAGTCCCGCCGTAGGGCGAATGCAATGCTGACGACCGGGTTCAGGTGGGCACCGGCGACCTTGCCCATGAACAAGATGATGGCCATGACGATCAGGCCAGGGGCGACGACGGCAGCCTCGCGACTGATCGTGCCCGGAAAGGCGTGACCCATCATGCCGGCTCCTGCCGCGACGAGCACCAGAAGGAACGTACCGAGGACCTCGGAGATCAGTCGTCGCCATTCCTGGCGCGGGTCGTTGAAATCGTTGATCCGATCGATGATTCCCTGCTCGTAGCGAGCGAGCGGGCCTTTGGTGGGGATTTCTTGTCTTGCCGTCATCGCACCTCAAGCTGTTCGTTCCTCACCCATCATTTGCGCCCTCTGGCGCGCCCGTGTCCACTGAAACCTAATCGTTCTATTCGTGAAATTGAGGTATCACAGGTGGCGACGGCGCAGGGTGATCAGACGCAGAGTATTGGCGTGGTGGACGAGACCTCGTTGCTGTCGGCCGTACCGCCCGGACCGACCGCCTCCACTTCGTACCAGTATGTCGTGGAAAATCCGGTGACCGACGTGTCGGTGTAGCTGGTCGTGCCGGAAGAGACGGACGTGAGCGAACTGAGTCCACCCGCAGTGGTACCCCGAAGAATGACGTAGGAAGTGACTGACGGCGATGTGCTCGCAGTCCAACTGATCGTCACCTCAGGACCGACGATGACCAGCTGGCATGAGGGGTTCGCCATGAGGCCGGTCGGCGGATTCGGCGGCGGCGGCTCCGGGGTGAGGGGCGCAGTTTCGCTCGAGGCCGGTCCGGTCCCCGCGTCGGTGGTCGCCGCTCACCGTGAAGGTGTAGGCGGTGCCGTCGGTCAGCCCGGTGATCGTCTCGGTGGTCGCCGACGAGGTGAAGGTGGTCACGGGCTGGGCGGTGAACCCGATGTAGGGGGTGACGCTGTAGGCGGTGACCGGGTCGCCGCCGTCTTGGGCCGGCGGGGTCCACGACAAGACCACCGGCCGTCACCGGCCACGCCGTTGACCGACAAGGGGGCCGAGGGCAACGTGGCCGGGGTGACGGGACCGACGATCGCAGACGTCATGCCCGTGCCCGCTCCGTTGGTCGCCGACAGGCCGAAGACGTAAGAGTCACCGTTGGTAAGTCCCGTGATCGTGCAGGTGAGCGGCCCCGCCGTCCAGGTGCACGACTCACCACCGTTGGTCGGGGTGGTCTCATCACCCGCCACCGCCGTATAGGTGGTGATCGCTGACCCGCCGTCGGAGGACGGTGGCGTCCAGGTGATCGTCGCCGAGGCATTGCCGGGCGTGACGGTGAGGATGGTGGGCGCGCCCGGGACGGTGCGCGGCGTCACCGTAGTCGATGGGCTCGAGGCCGGTCCGGTCCCCGCGTCGGTGGTCGCCGTCACGGTGAAGGTGTAGGCGGTGCCGTCGGTCAGCCCGGTGACCGTCTCGGTGGTCGCCGACGAGGTGAAGGTGGTCACGGGCTGGGCGTTGAACCCGATGTAGGGGGTGACGCTGTAGGCGGTGACCGGGTCGCCGCCGTCTTGGGCCGGCGGGGTCCACGACAAGACCACCTGCTCCGTCACCGGCCACGCCGTTGACCGCCAAGGGGGCCGAGGGCAACGTGGCCGGGGTGAGGGGCGCACTGTCGCTCGAGGCCGGTCCGGTCCCCGCGTCGGTGCTGGCCGACACTGTGAAGGTGTAGGCGGTGCCGTCGGTCAGCCCGGTGACCGTCTCGGTGGTCGCCGACGAGGTGAAGGTGGTCACGGGCTGGGCGGTGAACCCGATGTAGGGGGTGACGCTGTAGGCGGTGACCGGGTCGCCGCCGTCTTGGGCCGGCGGGGTCCACGACAAGACCACCTGGCCGTCACCGGCCACGCCGTTGACCGCCAAGGGGGCCGAGGGCAACGTGGCCGGGGTGAGGGGCGCACGAGTCGCTCGAGGCCGGTCCGGTCCCCGCGTCGGTGCTGGCCGTCACGGTGAAGGTGTAGGCGGTGCCGTCGGTCAGCCCGGTGACCGTCTCGGTGGTCGCCGACGAGGTGAAGGTGGTCACGGGCTGGGCGGTGAACCCGATGTAGGGGGTGACGCTGTAGGCGGTGACCGGGTCGCCGCCGTCTTGGGCCGGCGGGGTCCACGACAAGACCACCGGCTCCGTCACCGGCCACGCCGTTGACCGCCAAGGGGGCCGAGGGCAACGTGGCCGGGGTGAGGGGCGCACTAGTCGGCTCGAGGCCGGTCCGGTCCCCGCCGTCGGTGCTGGCCGTCACGGTGAAGGTGTAGGCGGTGCCGTCGGTCAGCCCGGTGACCGTCTCGGTGGTCGCCGACGAGGTGAAGGTGGTCACGGGCTGGGCGGTGAACCCGATGTAGGGGGTGACGCTGTAGGCGGTGACCGGGTCGCCGCCGTCTTGGGCCGGCGGGGTCCACGACAAGACCACCTGCTCGTCACCGGCCACGCCGTTGACCGCCAAGGGGGCCGAGGGCAACGTGGCCGGGGTGAGGGGCGCACTGTCGCTCGAGGCCGGTCCGGTCCCCGCGTCGGTGCTGGCCGACACTCTGAAGGTGTAGGCGGTGCCGTCGGTCAGCCCGGTGACCGTCTCGGTGGTCGCCGACGAGGTGAAGGTGGTCACGGGCTGGGCGGTGAACCCGATGTAGGGGGTGACGCTGTAGGCGGTGACCGGGTCGCCGCCGTCTTGGGCCGGCGGGGTCCACGACAAGACCACCTGCTCCGTCACCGGCCACGCCGTTGACCGCCAAGGGGGCCGAGGGCAACGCGGCCGGGGTGAGGGGCGCACTCGGCTGCGCCGGGTCTCCCACGGGAGCCGGAGTCGGTGTCGGAGTCGACGGATCAGTGGCCTGCGGAACCCCTGGGTCGATGTGCGAGCCGAGCGGCGGGAGTGTGGGCGTCGTCCCTGCGGGCGGAGTCGACGTGGCACCTGCGGCCACCTTGGTGGGCCTCACGGCTCCGACAGCAACAGGAGACGGGATGGGAAGGAACTGCGTGATGTGCGCCATGGGCCACGGCGACGCTGACCCCGGTGATGGCAATCGCTCCCGCAAATGCCTGCCCCGCCGTTGTGGCGAGTTGACCGAGTCGCGGGAGGCCGTTGAGGAGAGGGATCTCCCCGAGCCACGAAAGCGGACCGCCGAGCAGATTGAAGCGACCCACCGACGCTTCGAGGAACGCTCGCACGATCACCGGATCGAAGTGCGCTCCCGCACAGGCCGCCAGTTCCTTTCGAGCCGCTTCGGCCGTCATCGCCGACTTGTACGATCGGACGGCGGTCATCGTCTCGTAGCAGTCCGCCACGGCGACGATGCGCCCCCCGAGCGAGATTTGCTCGCCCGACAAACCGTAGGGATACCCGGTGCCGTCAAACTTCTCGTGGTGTTGGGCGATCGTGTCGGCCCACGGACCGAGCCAGGCCGCGAGCGGTGCGGCCAGGCGTGCCCCCTCCAGCGGATGGCCTTGCAATATTCGCCACTCGGCCTCATCGGGCTTGCCAGGCTTGTTCAGTATCGATCCGTCGACGGTGAGCTTCCCGATGTCGTGCAGCAAGGCCGACCACCGCAGACGATCCCGGTCCTCCTCGGGCAACTTGAGCTGGTTCGCCACAAGGTCGGTCACTACTCTGACCCGTTCGGAGTGCCCGCGGGTAAGGCGATCGTGTCTGTTGAGCGAGGCCGCCAACGCAAGGATCTGCTCTGCGGCGACCGCCGGCTCATCTTGCACTCCGCTGTCGCGGGCGGCGGCGAGTTGACGTTCCAGTCCACGGGTACTCCCGGCCTTTCGCGCGACGACCATGCGGCTCGGGGCCTTGTCCGGAAAGACCAGCGTCATCTTCAGCAGGGCGGCCAACGGCAACGCACGGCGACCCAGACGGCTGGCGACGACGTACACGACACCGGGGACAGCGAGGAGCAATACCCACCAGGCGACGAGAGCCGTCCCAGAGCGTGGTTCCGGGACGATGTGGGCGACTTCGACCGAAGCCACGATGGCCAGGAGGACAGGAACGAGGAACACCGCCGCGCTGACGAAGGCCGACAACCCGACCCGGGCACGCCAGCGGTCGGCATTTTCCTCCGTCCGCATCTGCGAAATTATCCTTGATGGCCGTCAACGGACAGCCTCCGCACACACAACGAACGGACAACTGAAGGGAGGACGCGACCCCCTCACTCGGCGGATCGAACCCCTAGGCGGACTTCCGCTCCACAGCGCGAGGCGAAAGATCCGTCACGACGTGTTGGGCAAGATCGAAATGCCGTTCGGGTCTCGATGCTTCGACTGACAGCGTCTCGTGCGAAAGATCGGTCAACTCGGCATCGCCCCGGTGAAGTGTCATGATCCGTGATCCTCGACGCTTCGCGTCCGACACGCGCTCGAGCAACCCGGGTGTCGCATCCCCCATCGGGCTGACCACAAGGACCGTTTGACGAGAAGTGGCCTGAAATAAGCTGTCCACGGAAACTGAGAGATGGGGCGGCGCTCCCTGTGGAACTTCCCACCGCAACAACGTGGGGACGAGATCCCGCCGTCCATGGCGCTCTGCTTCCTCGCCCATGTGCGCGGTGAAGTGCCAGGGTTCGAAATCCGGGAGACCAACGACGAACAACCGGGAAGACCAATCAGGCCGGTCACCCAGGGCACGGGCAAAGAGTCGTGTCTCCTTGCTCAGCGAACCGAGAATTCTGGCCCAACGCCGCTGTACCGACTCCGCTACATCCATGCCGTAACAATAAGTGTTCGATCCCTCAATGGAAGGGGAATCGAGCATTTCAACCGGCCTGCCACCGCACCGCAACGGCGCCCGGGGCAGGTGAGGACTGTTCAGCTCGAGACCGATACCACCCAATAGTTGAGGACACCGCCCACGTAGGGGACGACCTGCAAATTCTTCACCTTCTTGCTGGCTCCTGTCACCAGGGGGGAATAGTCGATATAGATGGAAAGTGCATTGGTGATGATGAGCTGTTGCACTTGCATCCATAGCGTCTTCAGCATGGGACTACTCGGGGGAAGCGCTTCGATCTCATTCGTCAGCATGTCAAGAGTCGGATTGTCGAAATTGCAGAGGTCGCCGACCGTGTTGGCGATGTACGACGTCGTGATCTTCTGTATTCCGGGAAGCCCTTGCGGGTTAAGTCCGATCTGGGCCTTGTTGTCGCGATAGAGGTCCGTTACATAGTTCGATGTCTGGACGATTTGCACTTTCACACCGATCTGCTTCCACTCTTCTTGGAGGACCTGGGACAGCTGCGTTGTCGCCGTCAGCGGCAGCGCCATCAATGTCGTAGAGAACCCGTTGGGATAGCCCGCTTGGGCCATAAGCTGCTTGGCCTTCTTGAGGTTGTAGGCGTAGTAGCCGGTAAGCGCCTTGTCGTAGAAGGCGGATGTCGAGGGAAAGATGCTCCACGCCGGTTGCCCCTTCCCGAAGAGCAGGCTCGAATTGATTGCCTCACGATTGGTGGCGAAATTCAGGGCTTGGCGGACCTTCAGGCTTGCGAGCGGGCCCTTCGATTTGCAGATCGGCGCAAACAAGTAGTTCGCATCGGGAAAAGAAGAGTTCGTCTGCAACTGCGGAAGCTTCTTCAGGGTCGGGATGTCCGAAGCGGGGAGGTCGACCTCGACTTCGGACGTTCCCGCCTCGAGCGCATTGATCTGCTGAGGCCCAACGGGAACGTTGGTAAAAGTGATACCTGCGAGTTTGATGCTCCTGCGCGTCCCAATACTTCGGATTCTTGACGAGAACAATGCTCTGACCCTGGGTGTAGTTCTTCAGCATGAAGGGGCCGGCCCCCACGATGTTCGTATTCACCGATCCCGTGCTGGGCCCGGTCGGAAGCGCCATGAAGGATTCCTGATCGGCCAACAGCGGGTAAAAGGTGCTCGCTACCGGCTGGGAGAAATTCATCACCAAGGTGTCGGGTCCGGTCACTTCGATGGAAGAGATGTCGTAGGTGACGGTGTTCCAGGCTCCGGGGTGCGGGTTGGAGAGATTGCGGTCGTAGCCCGCCTTCACCGCAGCGGCGTCCAACGGCGTCCCGTTCGAATAGGTAAGTCCGGGTCGGACCGTGATATCGATGGTCGACGGATTCGGGATGGTGACACTGGAGGCGAGGTCGGGTACGTAATCCCCGCCGGTGGTCTCCCGGAGGAGCCCGGCGTAGATGGGCCAATTGTAGGAAAAGAAACCCGCAGGTCCGTTGAATTGCGCAGGGTCGAAGGCGATGGGGTTGATGGTGGAGGTGAGGTCGTAGCCGACCGACAGGACTCCGCCACCCTTTGGCGCGGCGTCAGCCCCGGAACTGGCGGCAGCCTGTGCACTCAGGACCAAGCCGAGGGCCATCGCGAGCACTGCGATCCGGCGAAAGGCTTCCCTCTTCATGGCGATTTCCCAAACTTACCGGTCGGCAACATCCGGAGCGTGCGCGCCCTCCGTCTCACTTACCGGATCGAGCAGGTGGCACCAGACAGTCAAGGGTCCAACCTCGGTCTTTGCCGGATCCTCCACGGCGCAGACATCCATGGCGTAGCGACAACGGGTCCGAAAATGACAACCGCTCGGCGGGTCCATAGGCGAAGGGATGTCGCCTTCGAGCACGATGCGTTGTCGCCGCAGGGCGGGGTCGAGGCTCGGCGAGGCGGAGAGCAACGCCTGGGTGTAGGGATGGTGGGCCGAGTGGTACAGGTCTTCGACCGGCCCTTCCTCGACAATGCGACCGAGGTACATCACGGCGACGCGGTGACTGAGCGAACGGACCAGATTGAGGTCATGGGAAATGAACAGATAGCTGATGCCCAACCGACTCTGGAGGTCGCCCAGGAGGTCGACCATCTGCACTTGGGTGGCCACATCCAACGAACTCAGCGGCTCGTCGAGCACCAAAAGCTCGGGTTCGGTGGCCAAGGCTCTGGCGATGGCCGCGCGTTGCAACTGCCCTCCCGAGACCTCGCGGGGACGGCGGCGGGCGAAGCTCGCCGGAAGCCGGACCTGGTCGAGCAACTCGGCGATCCGGAGCTCGCGCGCCTGGCTGTTCAGGTCGGTGTGGACCGACAGGGCTTCGCCGATACTCGACCCGATGTTCGCGAGGGGGTCGAAGGAGGAATAGGGGTCCTGAAAGACGAGCTGCATCCGACGGCGCAGCGTGCGCAGACGGGCGCCTTTGGCCATGGTGATGTCGTCGCCACCGAGCAAGACCCGGCCCCCCGTCGGACGGATGAGGCAGAGCATCAGTCGGGCCAGGGTGGACTTGCCCGAACCACTCTCCCCGACCAGTCCAAGCGTCTCGCCTCGGGTGACCGAGAGATCCACGTGGTCGACCGCGTGCACCGTTCCCTTGCCACGGCCTGGAACGCGGACACTGAAATCACAGGACACGTCGACCAGCTCGGCAACCGGGCCGTTGGGAGACGTCGACAGCGGGGGGACAAGGGGCAAGGAGGTGCTCACGACGTCCTCTCGGGCGATGTGCCGAGCTCGACCCGGATCGGGGTTGTCCGCACACCCAGCAGGGTGAGCTCCTCGGACCGTCGGCACCGGCTCTGGCGATCCTCTCCGACCACGGTGAGCTCGACCGCTTCGCTCCGACACGCTTCCTCGGCGTAATCGCAGCGTGGATTGAAACGACAACCGGGCGGGAACTGACCGGCTTGCGGAACCTGTCCCGCGATCAACGAGGGCCGGTCGACCGTCTCTCGGATCCCGGGTTGCGCGGCCAAAAGCGCAGCCGTGTAGGGGTGCAGCGGGTGGGCGAAGATGTCGGCGGTCGCGGCACGCTCGACCATTTGGCCGGCGTACATCACGGCGATCTCGTCCGAGAACTCTGAAATCAGAGCAAGGTCATGGGTGACGAACAGAACCGCCAGGTCTGCGGACTCGCGTAGCTCGCGCAGAAGCTCGACGATCTGCGCCTGCACGGTCACATCGAGCGCGGTCGTCGGCTCGTCGGCGATAAGCAGTCGAGGGTGGCAGCTCAACGCCATGGCGATCATGACCCGTTGGCGCATACCACCCGAAAGTTGGTGGGGATAGGCGGAGAGGCGCCGTATCGGATCGGGAATGTGCACGCTCTCGAGCAGCCGGGCGGCCCGGTCTTGCGCGGCCGCCCGACTCACTTTCTCGTGGAGCCGTATCGCTTCAACGAGTTGGTAGCCGATCGTGAAGGCCGGGTCGAGACTGGCCAAGGGGTCCTGGAACACCATGGCGATGTCACTTCCCCGGATCTTGCGCAACTCGTCGAAGTCGGCCTCCAGAAGGTTCTGACCGTTGAAACGGATGGAGCCGCCGACGATCCGGGCCGGCGGCGTCGGCAGGAGGCGCAGGATGGACAGTGAACTGACGGTTTTGCCGCAGCCCGATTCTCCGACCAGGCCCACGATCTTGCCGGCTCCGACATCGAACGACACGTTGTCGACCACGCGCACGGGGCCGGCATCGGTGTCGAATTCAATGGACAGATCACGGACCTCGAGGAGGGCCGGCGAGGTGCCGGCTGCGCTTGCGGCGTCGGTCCGTTCGACCGAGGCTGGAATGACCACGGCCGTCATCCCGCGCTGGCGGCTGGCGCGAGGCTGCCCACGTGTTCGGTTCGTCGTCGCGGACCCACTCAACGTGTCCCGCAGGGCGTCGCCCATCGTGTTGAACGCCAGGACGGTGAGGGCGATCGTGAGGCCGGCCGGGACGAGTGACCACGGATGGGTGAACAGTGATGTGTTGTACGCCTCCTGCAGCATGCCTCCCCAGCTGGCGGCGGGAGGCGGCGGTCCGAGACCTAGGAAACTGAGTCCTGATTCGGCCAGCAGAGCCGAGCCGAGGGCGATCGCGACACCGACGACGAGCCCGGTCAAGACGTTAGGCAGCACCCGGAGGATGACGATTCGGACCGGGGACGTGCCGATCGACGTCGACGCCTCGACGAACGATTCCTCCTTGACGGCCAGCGTCTGCCCCCGGATGAAGCGGGCGAACCCCGGAGCGAAGACGATGGCCAGGGCGAACGCCGTGTCGTTGATCGAGCTGCCCAGCACGGCCACCACGGCGAGTGCGAGCACCAGCGGCGGGAAGGCGAGTCCGGCGTCAGTGGCCCGCATGAGGAGATAGTCGACCCTTCCGCCTCGGAAGCCGGCGACAAGCCCGATCACGAGGGCGAGCACCAACGCCAGGCCCACCGTCTCGAAAGTGACCTGCAGGGACCCTCGAGCACCCCAAATGAGCCGGCTCAAGACGTCCCGCCCGAGGTCGTCGGTTCCGAGCCAGTGGTTGACGCTGATACCCGCTGAGGGTTGCTGCGAGGTTCTGGGCGTTCGGATCATGGGGCGCGATCCACGGAGCGAAGATGGCGCACACGATCACCAGAACGAGCCAGGCGATCGCCAGAAGGACGGCGGGGTTGGAGAGGAACCGTCGGAGCTGGCGGTGTTCGCCCCAGCGCTCGCGCAGGGACGGGGTGTCGGTGACGATACTCAAGTGGGTTCGATCCTGATCACGCCACCCGCACCTTCGGGTTGAGGTAGCCGTAGCTGATGTCAGCAATGAGGCTCATGGCCATCTGGAACAGCACGAAGACGATGGCGACACCCTGGACGACCGGCAGGTCATGGTCCGTGATACCACTCAGCATGTACGTCCCGAGTCCGGGGATGGAGAAGATCTGTTCGACGATGACGGCTCCGCCGAGCAGGTAACCGATCTGGAGCCCGAAGACGGTCACCACGGGCATCGACGCGTTCTTGAGGCCGTGCCGCAAGAGGACCGCCCGGCGCGTCCCTCCCTTGGCCCACGCCGTGCGGACATACGGAGTCTCGAGGACATCGATGAGTGATGCGCGGAGCTGGCGGGCCAGCGTTGCGCCCACCAAGAGTCCGAGGGTGACCGCCGGCAGGATCATGTCCCTGAGCCACCCGGTAAAGGAGGTTGTTATGGCCGTGTAGCCCGTCGGCGGCAGGATCTTCCAGTGGACGGCGAAAACCGACACCAGAATTATGGCCAGCCAGAAACTGGGGATGGCGAGACCCAGCGTCGAGAAGGTCCGGGCACCGCTGTCGATCGCACCTCTGGGCCGTATGCCCGAAATGATGCCCAGCGGAATCCCGACGATGAGCGAGACGATGGACGAGGCCACCACCAGGCCGAAGGTGACCGGGAACCGAGTGGCGATCTGAGAGCTCACCGACTGACCCGTCGAAAGGGACGTGCCCAGGTTCCCATGGAGGGCGTTGCTGAGCCAGTGCCAGTACTGGACGATCAACGGATCGTTGAGATGGAGCTGGTCCCGGACCCGGGCGATCTCCGCCGGGGTGGCGCTCAAGCCGCCGGCCAACGTCACCGCCGGGTCGCCCGGAACGAGCGCCAGCAGAAAGAAGACGGCGAAAGACACGATGAGCAGCACGGGAATGACGCTCAACAGTCGCCTGAGGATCGACTTGCCCACCCGCACCCCCTAAAGACGCTCGTCGAGAGGCGGATAACTGTACGGCCGTCACTTGCTGACCACAAGCGTGCTCAGGCCCGTCTCGGAGCGTGCCGAGGACGCCTTTTGGGCAGGAGTGACTGGACAGCGGGCACAAATCGGATCACCATGGCCGTACGACCGCGCGACGGAACGTCAGGAACACCGTGGTCAGAGGTGCCGGGTAAACCAGATCCGGCGGCGAAATGGGGGGAAAGCGATGCGGCAACGGAGCGCTCGGAATCGTGACTGGCCCGCGGGACGGATCGCGGCAGTTTTGGGTACAGCGATCGTCCTGGTCCTGAGTACGCAGGTGCTCGTGACGAGCGGACCAGCCGCTGCAGCGTCGAGCGGCCAGTACGGTGTGCTGACCGATGGCTACGACCTTTCGGCCCAGATCAATCCCATTGAGTTCGACCCGACCCAATTCTCGAGCTCGGCCTGCTGCTTCGGCTACGACTGGCCCATCTATGCCGGACTCTTGCGCGAGACCGCCAGTGGGGCATATGTCCCGGATCTGGCGTCCGCGGTGACTGTGCCGAACCCCACGACGATCGACATCACTCTCCGGCCCGGCCTCGTCTACTCCAACGGCACGCCGCTCGACGCCAACGCCGTAAAGGCGGGGTGGGAGCGCAATATGACCAATCCTCATCCGGGGGTATGGGACCAGTCTTTCTCGGACATTTCTTCCATCGACGTGACGGGCGCCGACTCCCTGGTTCTCACCTTCTCGCAACCAGTCGCGAGTACCTTCTATTCGCACCTGGCCGACCAGGAGTCCTTCATGGCATTGCCGACGGGTCCGGGCTCGAGCAATCCGAACGAGAACGTTGTCGGGGCTGGGCCGTTCATCCTGAAGAGCTATGTCCAGGGTGAGAAGATCGTCCTGGTCAAGAACCCCAAATACTGGGACGCCAAGGCCATTCATCTGGCTGGCATCACGTTCGTCGATGTCCCGCCCGGTCCGCAGCAGCTCACCACGGTCGAGTCCGGATTGGTCGACGTAGGGGGAATTCCCGACAACGACATCCCCGCCCTCAAGAACCTGCCGAACCTACAGTCCACGTCGCTGTTCCCGGACGCCAGCTACTACTTCGTGCCGATCTGCAAGGCCTCGGGGCCTTTGGCAAATGTGAAGGTCCGCCAGGCTCTCAACTACGCCACCAATCGCGTGGCCATCAACAGCGCGCTCTTCTTCGGCAAAGGAGAGCCGGCGTGGAGCATCTTCCCCTCGTCGTCCAGCGACTACGACAGCGCGCTGACGAACGACTACGCCTACAACGTCAAGAAGGCCAAGCAACTCCTGACAGAAGCGGGGTATCCGCACGGCTTCAGCACCTCGCTCATGCCGCTACCCCAGGCTGAGAACACGCAGTTGGCCACCGTGCTGCAACAACAATGGAAGCAGATCGGCGTCAACCTCCAGATCGTCCAGGCGTCGAACTACGTCACGGACCTCTATACGGACAACAAGGCGCAAATGGGGCTGAACCCCGAAGGTCTACCCGGAATTCAGAAGCTCACCACCCAGTACATTCCGGGCGATGTCGGCGACTTGTGCAACTACAACGACCCGACGTTGAACAACCTGACCAAAGAGGTCGAGGCGCTGCCACCGAGCAGCCCGAAGCTGCGGAGCGTCTGGATCCAGATCCAGAAGTTCGTGGCCGAGAACGCGCTGTCGATCTATGTCGACTACGCGCCGGAGGTCACGGTGGCCAAAAAGGATGTGACACACCTCCAAGTCATTCCCTATGTGGGTGGCGTCACCAACTACTGGTCCGTATCAGTCCCAGCTTGACCGCACTGACTACACGTTGATGCGGAGTGCGTCGTCCATGACTGCTTTGGAGTCCCGCATGCGGCCTTGTCCATAGTCGCCGAGAATGGTCGTGCGCTGCATGTGCCGCTCGCTCTCGGCGGGAACTCCTTTTGCGCAATGCATCATCCGCCAGTTGTCCCATAGGACGAGGTCGCTCGTGGCCCAGTTGTGAAAATACGCACCGGTCTCGTCGGTGGCGTGCGCAATCACTTCTTCGAGAAGGGCGTCGCCCTCGACGCGTTCCATCCCTTCGACGCCCATCGCGAACCACGGCGACACATTCAGGACCTTGCGCCCCGTTTCGGGCTGCCGGAACACAAGTGGGTGGACGACCTCGGGAAAGCCGTCCGGGCGACTCATGAGCTTGCTGGAACGCGGATCCATCCGGCGGAGCCTCAGCCCAGGAAGAGAACCAAAACGTTGGTCGGAGGCATCGATGTCAAAGCGATAAACCACTTCGAGCCCGTCGATCTTTTCCTTGAGACGATCGGCCAGGGTGTCGTACGCCGCAATCTGATCGATGAATCCGGTTTCGCCCCCACTCTCGGGCACCACGATCGGCCGGAGAATTCCGCCGTGGTTGATGCGATCGACATAGACGAGATCGAAATGCCAGGGCAGCCATCCCCCACGGCGGCTGCCATCGGCAAATTCGTAGACTTCGCCGAATACCGAGTCGTACCGGATATCTGAAAGCTCGGGCCGACCCGGCTTCGAAGGATCACGAAGCGGATGGATTTCCGGAGTGCCGAACACCGAGCTGAGCGCGATGTGTCCCGCTTCGTCTGTTGCTAAACCCTGGAACACCACGAGACCCCGGTCCACCCACAGCGCGACCAGCGCGCGCCGGACCGCCGGATCCTCCAATGTGGACATGTCAAGGTCCGTGACGATCGATCCGAATGCCAGATTTTCCGACAGTGGTCTGACGTGAAAGTTCATTGTCGGCGAACGTAGCAGAGCACGTAATCGGGTACACGGGGCAATCTCTTCTCCTTCACACGAACCTCACCAGCTCCACGAATACCACAACCCATGCGGCGAGGCAGATGATGGCCCACGGCCAGATCCGTCCAGGCCGATGGAGCAGCACCAGCCAGCTCATGAGGTAGGCGTCGTCCAGACTCCTGAATCCCACGTCACCCAGCCAGATACCCGTCGCCGCGGAGAAGATGAGGGCGATCGAGACGACCCACAGCACCCGATACTCGAAGGGAGCGAAACGGAGCGAGGTCGCTCCGCCTGCGGCGACGCTGAGGAGGACGGCGAGTTCGCCGAACCACAGGCCTGACGCGGTGCTTGGAAACAGTGAAGCGTAGTGGCGGAACCCACGGACCAACCCGAGAAACGGCGCGCCGAGGTTCTCGCCGCCACTCTTGTAAACGGGCACCTTCCCCGTTGCATGCAACAGGATCAATTGCCACGCGACGAATCCCACCAGGGGGATGAGAAAGGCCACATCGGGCCAACGGGGTGAAACGCTGCCCCTACGTGCGCGCACCGACGAGACTCCCGCGGACGGAGCGGCTTCAGAGTGCGGGCGGATCGACCGCGAGTAAAATGTCGCCAACGCCAAGGCACCGACAAGGAGGACCGATGTCTCCTTTGTCAGCACGGCGCACAGAAAGGCTAGGCCGCTCCACACCGGGGCACGCCGGCAAACGCGGCCAGCCCGAGCAGGACAAAGGCCGCCGCGGTGAGCTCGGTCAGGTCTCGTGCGAGCGTCCAGAGGTAACCCGCATATCCGGCAAAAGCGAGCCCCCATATGGCGTGCCGCCCAGCGGACTTCGCCAACAGGCCGCCGGCGAGTGCCACGACACCGAAAGCGGCCACGTTGACGATGATCAACGCGAGGGGGACGGATCCGTGCTGCCCCCGCGCCACGAGCCAGGCCAAGAACGGGTACCCAAGGCGTTCGACACGGGACAATGAGTCGAAGGTGATCCCGAAGGCCGAACGCGCGAGATCGGTCGGATCAAGTGCGAGCCGGTAATAGAACTGCCCGTCGTACCCGGCACCGGTTCCGACCGGCAGTCCCTTGGGGACACGTGCACTCGAGGAGTACTTGGAACCGGCCACGACAAAGACACCTACCTGGCGACGGGCAGCATCGAGCCACCGCAGGACCACGAAGAGAGTAGCGACCGGTAACGCCACCAGCATGGGAAGAACCGGGGAATCGCAGCGCGAAGCCAGGGTCACGCGGTCAGATTGTCCGTCCTGTATTTGGGAAGGCTGGTGCAGCGTTGGATGTCGCAAACGTCCGCAGTCTAGGAGCCAGCTGTCTTTTCTGGGATTCACCTGGGAGGAATTGTCGGGGTGCGCGCCATTAATTCAGTTGGCACATCCCCTGATCTCGGTGCACCCTCAGTTTTGGTCTGGACCATGGCCGGATGGCACTCAAACTGAAGGACCTCCAGCGGGGACGACGGCGGCATTTTGCGAAATACGCCCTCGTGTCCGTGGTGGCCACAATGACGAGCCTCACCATTCTCGGCCTTCTGGTGGGTGTGTGCGGTTGGTCAAGCGTGTGGGCGAACGTCCTCGCCACGGCGATTGGCACTGTTCCCTCATTCGAGCTCAATCGCCGCTGGGTATGGTCGCAGGGCGGCCAAAGGCCCCGTCTGGCGCAGGTGGTTCCGTTTTGCACGCTCTCACTGGCCGGGCTTCTCGTCTCGACCTTCGCAGTGCACGTCGCAGGGGACGCCACGCTCTCCTCGGGAAGGATCATCCACACAGCCGCCGTGGAGGCTGCCAATTTCGGCGCGTACGGTGCGCTCTGGTTCATTCAATTCTTTCTGTGCGACAAGGTGCTCTTCAAGAATGCTGTACAGGGCGGGGAGGTCGATGCCGACCGTCAGTCCCCAATCCGCGGCGACCGCTTGGCAGAGATCGACAGCGCAGCCTGATGCAGGCCGGAGCGCGCGAACAGTCTCAGCCGGCCTTCAGCGCACGCTCGGTTCATTCCGCGTCCAGTCCCTCACTATGCCCCCATGACCATCACATCTGAACCTCGGATTCTCGGCACAGAACCGCTTTCCCCGGTGGATTTGTCATCAGCGGCGCGCGGACGATCTCGTCTGCTTGACGGAGATTCCGCCGACGGTCGTTGGGTGCGCCCGGCGCTGATCGCGCTGCTCGTGCTCACTGCCGTCGCCTACCTCTGGGACCTCAGCGCCTCGGGCTATGCAAACAGTTTCTACGCCGCGGCAGTCCAGGCGGGCACCAAAAGCTGGAAGGCGTTCTTCTTCGGGTCGATCGACTCGTCCAGCTTCATCACAGTGGACAAGCCCCCCGCGTCGCTCTGGATCATGGAGCTCTCGGGCCGTATATTCGGGTTCAGCAGCTGGAGCATGTTGGCCCCCCAAGCGCTCGAGGGAGTGGCCGCAGTGGGGTTGCTCTACGCGGGAGTGAAGCGTTGGTTCGGTCCACGGGCCGGGCTGATGGCGGGAGCGATTTTGGCCGCGACCCCGGTTGCTGCGCTGATGTTTCGCTACAACAACCCGGACGCGTTGCTCGTCCTCCTCCTCGTGGCAGGCGCTTACACGCTCGTTCGTGCTCTGGAGGCAGCAGGAACCCGCTGGATCGTCGCGACCGGGGCGCTGATCGGGTTCGCCTTCTTGGCCAAAATGATGCAGGCGTTCACGGTGGTCCCCGCCTTCTTCCTCGTGTACCTGGTTGCGGCCCCCACCTCGCTCTGGCGCCGCGTGAAACAACTCGCCCTCTGTGTCGGAGCGATCGCTCTTTCGGCCGGTTGGTGGGTGGCGATCGTCGCGCTGTGGCCGGTCGGTTCACGGCCCATGATCGACGGATCTCCCGACAACAGCATCCTCAACCTCATTTTTGACTACAACGGATTCGGACGGCTCGTCAGCAGCGGAGCCGGAGGAGGAGGCGGATCGAGCTTCAGTGGATCCACCGGCATCTTCCGGCTCTTCAATGATCTGATGGGCGGTCAGGCATCCTGGCTCATCCCGGCGGCACTCATCAGCCTGTTCGCAGGGTTGGCGTGGCGATTTCGAGCGCCTCGGGTCGACAGAATCCGCGCGGCACTCCTTCTTTGGGGCGGCTGGCTCGTGGTGACCGGCCTGGTGTTCAGCTTCGGCCAGGGCGTGATCCACACCTACTACACCGTCGCCCTGGCTCCTGCCACCGCCGCCCTTGTCGCCATAGGTGCCGTCTTGCTTTGGGACCATCGCACTCTCCTGCCGGCTCGGCTCATCGGAGCGGCGGCGATCCTCACGACCACGGCGTGGGCCTATTCGCTGCTGGACCGCTCGCCCGCATATTTCCCATGGCTTCGTGTCGTCATCCTTGCGGCGGGCATTCTCTCGAGCGTCGGATTCCTCGTCGGACCCTTGCTCGCCCGCGGAAGGAGATACGTGGCTGGCGGCGCCGCCACCTTGGCCCTGGTGGCGTGCCTCGCAGGTCCCTTGGCCTTCGTCGGAACCACCATCACGACGGCATATACGGGAAGTGTGCCCTCAGCAGGGGCAAGCGTCACAAGTGCCGGCGGCCAGGGTGGTTTCGGGGGCGGAAGTGCTCCGTCCGGGGCCCTGGGGGCCGGAAAGCGTGCCGGGACTCCCCCTTCGGGACATCAGGGCTCAGGGACGCGGCCGTCTGGCACCGGGTCGCAAGGCGCTCCCGCAGGAACGAAGCCTTCCGGCACGAACTCCGCGGGTTCAGGGGCGAGCGGATTCCCGTCCTCCCGTGGCACGCCATCGGCCGGGGGCAGAGGCGGCTCGGCAACACGCCCGGTGGTGCCGCCACCACGAGCACGGCCCTGACCAAGGTGCTGAAGGTGAACGCCAGTGCCTACCGTTGGGTCGCAGCGACGTTCGGTTCCCAGAGCGCGGCAACCTTGGAACTCGCGACCGGTGGCGATCCCGTCATGGCAATCGGTGGGTTCAACGGTGAGGGTGGGAACATAACGCTGGCCCAGTTCGAAGCACTCGTCAACAAGGGCGACATCCACTACTTCATCGCCTCGGGTGGCAGCGGCGGGGCGGGCGGACCCGGACGGGACGACGAACTCCGACTCCGCCATCACGAGCTGGGTCGAAGCGCACTTCACCGCCAAGACTGTCGGCGGGCAGACGATCTACGACCTCACGAGCAGAAAGTGAGAGCGGAGACAGAACGTCAACGCGAAGGCAAGCGGGAATAGCTCGGAAAGTTCCCGAAGAGCTCCTCGTCGGAACCTTCGGGACCGTACGTGAGGGCATGCACCAGCAGATCTCCCCCGACGAACGCACCCTTCCACGACGCGCCCAGCCCCCCGAACACCTCTTCGCGGTCGCCACGGCTTCGCGGTTTGTTGATCCCGACCTTGAAGGCGAGCAACTCCTCGGAGACGCGTGCAGCCATTTCGACGTCGTCGGTGGCGATGCTGGCGACCAGCGACCCGTTCGACACATTCATCGCCGCCACCAGTTCGGCCTGGGTGTCGACGACGACGACCGAGTCCAGCGGACCGAAGGGTTCGGCGTGATGGAGTGACCATGAGGCCGGAGGTTGGAGCACGCAGGACGGAGCGACATAGGCCGACGTGTCCTGCGCGTCGAGGAACAACCCGTCGCCGACCGAACCCCGGTAGAGCGGAATGCCCCCGCCGCTGACCGCTTCGTCGAACTGCTTCGTGAGCTCTGCGGCCTTCGTCGCATGGATGACCGGTCCGAAGTCCAGCTCCGGGAGCGGATCGTCCGGATTGGCCACGGCCAGCGGATTCCCGAACTTGATCGCATTCACGACCGGCAGGTACGCCTCCAAGAAGGCGGGGACCAGACGACGTTGGACCACATAGCGGGGATAGGCGGTACAGCGCTGCTTGGCGTACTCGAACCCCTTCCGCATGTGTTGGGCCAACAGGTCCCACTGCGAGAAATTCCAGATGCCCCAGGAGTTGAGGCCCTCCTGTTCGAGCATGTGCCGCCGACCGGTGTCGGCCAGTGAAACTGCAGCGCGTCGACCGTTCGCCCGACCCCCCACGAAGACCAGTGCGCCGATGCCCTCGGATCGGATGAGCACCTCGCCCATGTGCGAGCCCATTCCCGAAAGGAGCGTGACCGGAAGACCGGCACGGCGCATGAGGGCATGCGCCAGGGTCAAGGCGTAGAATCCACCCTGGCTCGGCGTCTTGGCCACGACCGCGTTACCGGCCAGGGCCTGGACCAGCTCGGCGTGGACCTGGACGCTCATCGGGTAGTTCCAGCTCGCGATATTGGAGACGGGCCCGGGCAGCGGCTGGCGTTGCTTCCCGTCGCTCGTCGTGAGCTGGCGCTCGATTTGGCCGAGGTACCACCGGGCCCCGTCAACGCAACGGTCGACATCGGCACAGGCCAGGCGCCACGGCTTCCCGATCTCCCACACCAGCAGGAGCGCCAGCAGGTCGCGATGTTCGGCCAAGGCGTCGACGGCCTCCGACACCATCGTCCGGCGCGCATCGAGGTCGACGCCTGCCCACTCTTCGTGTTCCTTGAGCGCATGGGCGACAGCGGCCACCGCCTCTTCGTAGTTCACGAGTGGGGGTCCCGGAATCGGCGCCCCGTCGACGGCGTTCACATGGTCACCAGGGATGCCGATCCGGCGCCATTCACCCCGCGTGAGATTGCGCAAACGGTCCGAGTCGAACGCTTCGGGTGCCACCTGGATGCACTTGGCGTAGGTCTCCCACCACGACGTCCCGGGCTTGAGAATTAAGGACACCGGTCGTCGCTCCCTCGATCGCGTGCTACAGCCGACATCCGGGAACTCTACCTGGTGAGGGAGCTACCATTGCCCCTTGTGCGTCGCCATCTGCACCCATGACGATCCCATTGGGCAGCAGCTCGCCCGACATGAGCTTCAATGGAGGAGCGGAATGACCGACATCATGAAGGGTGTGCGCATCCTCGAAGTGGCAGAGCACACCTTCGTACCGGCTGCGTCGGCAATCCTGGCCGACTGGGGCGCCGAGGTGATCAAGGTGGAGCATGTCGAACGGGGCGACGCCATGCGGGGACTGGCCTCGAGCGGCGTCATGGCCATGGGCGGTGACGTCCATGTCCTTCTGGAGCACTCCAATCGAGGCAAGAAGAGCATCGGCCTCGACCTGACGACCCCCAAAGGAATCGACATCGTCTACCGAGCTTGCCGCCACGTGCGACGTGTTCCTCACCAACAAACTTCCGGCCGTTCGCAAGAAACTGCACGTTGAACTCGACGACATCCGGGCCCACAACCCCCAAATCATCTATGTGGCAGGCACGGGGGCGGGGAGCGCGGACCCGACGCCGACAAGGGCGGCTACGACTTCTTGAGCTATTGGTGCCGCGCCGGGAGCGCAATGGGTTGCACGCCGGCGGACGCCGAAGGTCTGGTGGCCCAGCCGGCTCCCGGGCTATGGCGACTCGATCGGCGGCATGACCATTGCCGGCGGCATTATGGGAGCACTCTTTCATCGAGAACGGACGGGCGAGGCGATTTCGGTGGACGTTTCGCTGCTGAGCGTGGGGCTCTGGGCCATGAGCCCCGCTGTGGCTCTGTCGCTGCAGACGAAAAGCGCCTGGCGTGCTCCATCCGGCTCAGGGGGTGGCGGCGGTCCATCGAACCCGCTCGTCGGCGTCTATCGGACCGAGGACGGGCGTTTCGTGGCCATGTCGTGCCTCCAAGGCTTTTACTACTGGCCCAGCGCCTGCCGGGCTGTCGGCCGCGAAGACCTCATCACCGATGAACGATTCACCTCGCATGAGCTGCTGGCGGCAAATGCCGGCGTGGCACGTGAGATCTTGACCTCCGTTTTCGCCTCCGCTCCGCTCGCAGAATGGCGCGAACGTCTGGCTTCGTTCGACGGCCAATGGTCGATCGCCCAGGACAGTCTCGAGGTCGTCGATGATCCCCAGGTGGTCGCGAACGGCTACCTCGGCGAAACGGTCAGCGCAGCCGGAATCCCCTTCAACCTTGTCACCGTCCCCGTCCAATTCGGTGGCGTCGCCGCCACTCCTCACCGGGCACCCGAATTCAATGAACACTGCGACGAGATTCTCGCGAGCGTCGATTTCGAGCCCGAGGCGGTACTCGAGCTCAAGATCGAAGGGGTGGTCGCGTAGTGCCGCACATAGGCGAGAGCCTGGGGAAGCGGATCATGATCGATCGCAAAACACTGGACCTGGCGGGAAGCCTGATCGCCAAAGCTCAGCGCACCGATTTTGACGGTGAGGCGATCGCTCTCGTCGAGAAGTCCTATTCACTCCTGGCCAAGGTGATCACCGCCTACGACGATGCGGCTGCCCCGGCGGGCGCAGGGACCCGCCGCCGTGAACGTCGGCTTCTCCGAGATCGACGCGCCACGCGACGCCTTGCCATCTTCGGCTCGTCAGATCGCAAGGCCAATCCGGCCGATGCCTATCGGGAGCTCGACCAGAAACAGCAGCCGCAGAACGACCCCCGCATCGACTTCGAGGCGTGAGGCGTCAGGAGACCTCCTACGCCAGATTGGCGTGAGCTGCGACGATTTCACGCGCTTCGTTCAGTTTGGCCTGGTCCACCCCCAACCCCGCGGCCACCCGCTGTCCCGACATCCGCATCGACCAGTGACCAATACACCACGACCCGTCGTTTCACCTCGTCAGAGACATGGTCGCTTGCGTGCCCGACGATGTTCGTCACCAGGTGCTCCCGGTCGATGTCGCTCAGGACGTGACGCACCAATGAACCAGCCTGTGCGAAGTCGTCGTCCTCGGCATGCTTCTCGTAGGAGAATCGACCCAGTTCGCCGGCCGCCACGTCCCAGTTGACCTGGCCCGCCCGGTCGGGGTCGGCCACGGGTCCGCCGTAGGAGTTCGGCGCGTAGACGGGTTGGTCCCCGGCATGGTGGTAGGTCATCGCCCCCTCCTTGTTGTAGGAGTGGACCTCCGCCTTGGGTGCGTTGATCGGCAGCTGCTCGTAGTTGGTTCCCACGCGGTACAGATGAGTGTCGTGGTAGGAGAAGATACGGCCCATCAACATCCGATCCGGACTCAATCCGATCCCGGGCACCAGGTTCGCCGGAGAAAAGGCCGCCTGCTCCACCTCGGCAAAGAAGTTCTCCGGGTTGCGATCGAGCACCATGCGGCCAACGGTGATGGCCGGGTAGTCGGAGTGCGGCCACACTTTCGTCAGGTCGAAAGGATTGAATCGGTACGCAGCGGCGTCAGCGAAGGGCATTACCTGCATCTCGAGATCGCCACTCCGGTGCATTTCCATCGGCGATCGAACCGAACAGGTCACGCCGGTGGAAATCGGGGTCCTCGGCGGTCATGGCTTTGGCCTCGCCGTCGGTGAAGTTCTCGACACCTTGCTGGGTGATGAAATGGAACTTCACCCAGAAGCGCTCACCCGCCTCATTGATCGTGGAGAAGGTGTGGCTGCCGTAGCCATTCATGTTCCGCAGCGTGCGCGGGGTACCCCGGTCCGACATCAGGATCGTCACCTGGTGGGCGCTCTCAGGCGACAGAGTCCAGAAGTCCCACTGCATGTTGTTGTCGCGCAAGCCGGTCTGGGGCAGCCGCTTCTGGGAATGGATGAAATCCTGGAACTTGGAGGCGTCGCGCACGAAAAACACGGGGGTGTTATTGCCGACGAGGTCGTAGTTTCCATCCTCGGTGTAGAACTTCAAGGCAAAACCCCGAGGGTCTCTAACGGTGTCTGCATAACCCTGCTCTCCGGCGACGGTCGAGAACCGGGCAAACATCGGTGTCCTCTTCCCCACCTCAGAAAGGAACCGCGCCTTCGTAAACCAGCGAACATCCTCGGTGACCTCGAAGAAGCCGTGAGCGCCACTGCCTTTGGCGTGAACGACGCGCTCCGGTACCCGTTCACGGTTGAAATGCTGCATCTTCTGCACCGTGTAATGGTCATGCAGCACCGTGGGCCCGCTCGGGCCGACGGTCAGCGATCGTTCGTCGCTCGGAGCCGGAATTCCCGAATCGGTCGTCGTATGGGGCCGGGCCAGATCGCTCATCACTCTCTCCTCTGATCGTCGACGCACAAACCCGCCGTGGGCCGCCTCCCACCTTATGGGATCGTTCCCGAATGTGACGGTGGCTAAACGGCGTCAGTGTCACCGCCCCGGGCTCAAGAGTTGCCCGCCCCGCGGCCCCGGTCGGGGGTACCCGACTCGAGCTGACCTGGTCCGGCTGGCGCGATGCGTCCCTCCCGGGCCCCTGATCGGAGGAATTCCCCATGAAGGCGGCGAGAGCCATATTGTTAGGCCTAGTCAGACCGGAGGGCGGGAGCGCGGTGAGCAAGCTGACACACCTGGAGAGGCTCGAGGCCGAAAGCATCGCCATCATGCGGGAGGCCGTCGCAGAGGCCGAACGACCGGTCATGCTCTACTCGATCGGCAAAGACAGCTCCGTCATGCTCCATTTGGCGGCAAAGGCCTTTTACCCGGCACCCCTTCCCTTTCCTCTGCTCCATGTCGACACAACGTGGAAATTCCGAGAGATGTACGCCTTCAGGGACAGCGTGGCGGCCAGGTACGGCGTTGACCTCATCGTCCATCAGAACCAGGAGTGCATCGACCTCGGCATCAATCCCTTTACACACGGCTCCTCGGTGCACACCGACATGTGGAAGACACAAGGGCTGAAACAAGCCCTGGACCACTATGGTTTTGACGTCGCCTTCGGGGGGGCACGACGCGACGAGGAGAAGTCGCGTGCCAAAGAGCGCGTCTTCTCCGTCCGCTCCGCCCAGCACCAGTGGGACGCCAAGCAGCAACGGCCCGAGCTGTGGCACCTCTACAACGTCCGGATGAACCCCGGCCAGAGCATCCGGGTCTTCCCGCTCTCGAATTGGACCGAGCTCGATGTCTGGCAGTACATCAGCCTCCAGCAGATCCCCGTGGTCTCGCTGTACCTGGCCGCCGAACGACCGGTGATCGAACGCGACGGAATGTTGCTGATGGTCGACGACGACCGCATGCCGCTCGAACCCGACGAGGTGCCCACCATGAGGAAGGTCCGTTTTCGGACCCTCGGCTGCTATCCCCTCACGGGAGCCGTCGAGTCCAATGCCGACACCTTGAGCGAGGTGATTCAGGAGATGCTCCTGACGACCACGTCCGAACGTCAAGGCCGGGCGATCGACCACGACCAGAGCGGGTCGATGGAAAAGAAGAAGCAGGAGGGATATTTCTGATGACGACGTCGTCAGACCTCATATCCAACGACATCGAGGCCTACCTGCGGGCCTACGAACGGAGGGACCTCCTCCGGTTCATCACGTGCGGAAGCGTCGACGACGGGAAGAGCACCCTCATCGGTCGCCTGCTCTTCGAGTCACATCTCATCTTCGACGACCAGCTGGAAGCGCTCGAACGCGACTCCAAAGCGGTCGGCACCCAAGGGGACGGTCTCGACTTCGCATTGCTGGTCGACGGTCTGGCCGCCGAACGTGAGCAGGGCATCACCATTGATGTCGCCCATCGGTTCTTCTCGACCGACCATCGCAAATTCATCGTGGCCGACACCCCCGGGCACGAGCAATACACGCGGCAATATGGTGACGGGAGCCTCGACGGCAGATGTGGCCGTCATATTGGCGGACGCCCGTAAGGGCATACTGAGCCAGACGCGCCGTCACACCTTTCTCGTCGCACTCCTGGGCATCCGGACGGTGGTGCTCGCCGTGAACAAGTTGGACATGGTGGGCTACGACGAGTCGATCTTCCGACAGATCGCCGACGACTATCGACGATTTGCGACCAGCGTCGGCCTCCAGGACGTCACCGTGATTCCGATCTCAGCCCTGAAGGGAGTCAACATCACGACGGCGGGTCCCGAGACTCCCTGGTACGACGGACCGCCGCTCCTCGAATTCCTCGAGACCGTGCCGATCGTGGGCGGCGACGGTGGCGGGCCTTTCCGGATGCCGGTGCAATGGGTCAACCGACCTGATTCGGAGTTCCGGGGCTTTGCCGGACAGATCGTCGGAGGATCTGTCGCACCCGGCGACACCGTGCAGGTCTTCCCGGCCGGACGGACGGCCACGATCGAACGGATCATTACCGCCGATGGGGATCTCGAGCGCGCCGTCGCCCCGCAGTCGGTCACGTTGACACTGACCGAAGAGATCGACGTGAGCCGCGGCGACATGCTGGCCAGCGTCGAAGAACCCCCGGGGGTGGCTGACCAATTCGAAGCCCACGTCATCTGGATGGGCGAAGAACCCATGCTCCCCGGCCGGCCCTATCTGGTAAAGATCGGGACCCGTACCGTCGGCGCCACGATTGCGCAACCGAAATACAAGGTGAACGTCAACACTCTCGAGCACGTTGCGGCCCGCACCCTCGAATTGAACGAGATCGGCGTCTGCAATGTCAGCTTCGACCGCGTCGTCCCGTTCGATGCCTACACGGCAAACCGGGAGACAGGCGGTTTCATCCTCATCGACCGCGTGACGAATACCACGGTCGGCGCGGGCTTGATTCACTTTGCGCTTCGCCGGGCCGACAACGTTCATCCGCAGGTGGTAGAGGTCGATAAAGCTCGTCGCTCGCGGCTCGCCGCCCACCGACCATGTGTCCTGTGGTTCACCGGCCTCTCCGGATCCGGGAAATCGACGATCGCCAATCTCACGGAGCAGCGACTCCACATCCTGCGGTGCCGGACGTACCTGCTCGACGGAGACAACGTCCGCCTGGGCCTGAACAAGGACCTCGGGTTTACCAACGCAGACAGGGTCGAGAACATCCGCCGCGTGGCGGAAGTCGCCCGTCTCATGGTCGATGCGGGATTGATCGTTCTCGTAGCCTTCATCTCACCCTTCAAGGCCGAGCGAGAAATGGCTCGGGCGCTGATGGGACCCGATGAGTTCATAGAGATCCACGTCGACACACCGTTGGCCGTCGCGGAACGTCGCGATCCGAAAGGCCTCTACAAAAAAGCGCGGCAGGGAACCCTGACCAACTTCACCGGCATCGATTCTCCCTATGAACCCCCTGAGAGGCCGGATTTCCGGATCGACACGACCGTCACGCCCGCATCGGTTGCAGCCGAGGATCTTGTGACGTTCCTCGAGGAGCGGGGCATCACCATCCCCCAATGAAAGGCGGCGACTAGCCCACGCGATCGTCGAAGCGTCCTCGCGCGGCGCGGGCGATGACTTCGACGCAGGTCTCGACAGAGAGAGCAGTGCTGTCGAGAATGACGTGATACAGCCGGGGATCGTCCTGGCGGGCACCGAAAAAGACGCGGGCATAGGACTCTCTCGCCTTGTCAACTTCCCGTTGACCCTTGCGAGCGGTCGCTTCGTCAATGCCTTGCGCCACCACCTGTGCGATCCGGTCCTCGACCGGGCCGTCCAAGCGGACGCAGAGGACGTCAGGCCGTTTTCCGAGCGCCACCATCCCGGCTCGCCCAAGAATGACGCCTCCGGTGGTGTCTGCCACCTCCCCTAGCGCGGACTCACACTCGGCGCGGAACTGATCGGGAGTCTTGATGTCCTCGGGTTGCAGCTGACTGGGACCGGTCGGTGCGGGAACGTTGACGAACGCCATCGCCATGCGTTCCCAACGGCTCGGCACGCGCTCATCGAGACTTTCGGCGACATCGCTCGAGAGGGCAAGCTCGTGTGCGGCCGCGGCGGGAATGGCGCGATCCAAGAACGGGAGCTCGAGCTTCTCGGCGAGAAGCCGACCGACCCGGTCGCCGTGTGCGCCATAGGACGCCGAAATGGTCACGACTCGTGGCATGACCACATTCCAGCACACCAACCTCGCAATACGCTGAGGAAGGGGGAGGTCCAGGGTCAGTTCGTCATTCGGGGCGCACCACCAGATCCACGTCGTCGACCGCAAGCCGGTGACCGTTCTCGCAGCGCAGTTCCGCGCGACCGACCCTCCGCACGTGTGATGTCGGATCCCGACGGCGGCCTGCCCGAGCCAGCGGTCTCCCCACTGCATGAGCGCGACGAGCACCGGGAACAGATCGGCTCCCCTCTCGGTGAGCCGATACTCCAGCCTCGTTCTCTTGCCCGGTTCCTGGTACGGCCGGCGTTCCAGCAGCCCCAGTGCAACCAGCTCTTTCAGCCGCTTCGCCGCCACCGGCTCGCTGAGGCCGACCCGTTCGGCGAAGTCGTCGAATCGAGTCGTGCCGTAGAAGGCCTCACGCATGAGGAGGACGGCCGAACGGTTGCCCACCGCGTCCATCGCCTTGGCGATCGTGCAGCCCTCAGCCTCCCATCCCCCTCGTGGTTCGAGCTCTCCGACCAAGGTCAAGGTGTTCTCCTGCATCGTTCCATCGTAGCTGACTTGACTTTTCCTAAGCTAGTTCGTAGCGTACCTGGCTATTCACTACGTAAGCCAGCCGCCACGACCGCAAGGGGAACATCATGAAGATTGAAGGATCGACCGCCCTCGTCACCGGGGCCAACAGAGGACTCGGCCGTCACCTGGCCAATGAACTGCTGGCCCGTGGCGCATTCGTCTACGCCGGATCCCGTGATCCGCATGCGATCGACATCCCGGGGGCCAAGTTCCTGCAACTCGATATCACCGACCCCCGATCTGTCGCCGCCGCGGCCGCAGCCGCCGGCGATGTCAACCTGCTCGTCAACAACGCCGGTTCGTCGACCGGCGCCGACCTCCTGGAGAGCGACCTCGCAGACGTTCGCCTGGAGATGGAAACCCACTACTTCGGGACACTCTCCGTCGTCCGTGCCTTTGCCCCGGCCATGGCATCCAAGGGCGGAGGTTCGATCCTCAATATCCTCTCCGTCCTCTCGTGGATCAGCTTTCCGGATGTCGGCGCCTACTGCGCCGCAAAATCCGCGGAATGGTCACTGACCAACGCCCTGCGCCTGCAGCTCGCGGAGCAGGGCATCCGGGTGAGCGGCCTCCACGTGGGTTTCATGGACACGGACATGGCCGCAGAAGTGACGATGCCGAAATCCGATCCGGCGGATATCGCCAAAATCGCCATCGACGGCATCGAAGGAGACGTCTACGAGATCTTCGCCGACGACACGAGTCGGCAGGTACTCAGCATGTTGTCCGGTGGGGTGACATCGCTCTACCCCCAGTTGCCATGATGTTGCCTGTTAGGTGACCGCTCGCAACCGATCGGCGACATGACACGCCGATATGTACGAGAAGATCGCGGAAGCCCCGATGCTCGCACCTGCCCCGGGATACGTCCGCCCCATCACCGATGCCGTGGCGTTGCCCGATGCGTAGAGCCCACGAATGGGAGTGCCGGCCTCGTCGAGGACCTGTGAGTGCTCGTCGCAGACCAGACCCCCGCTGGTCCCGACATCACCGGGATAAAGGGCCACTGCATAGAACGGCGGCGTGTCGATCGTCCCCAGACAGGGGTTCGGCTTGTTGGCGTCGTCCCCGTACCACTTCTCGTGATCGCCTTCGCCACGGTGGAAGTCCTCGTCGTTCCCGCTCAGCGCGAACTCGTTGAAGCGCTCGACCGTGGCGCGAAGCCCAACCGGATCGATCCCGCACGTGACGGCCAGTTCGTCGAGGCTGGAGGCCTTCGTCATGAAGTCCCTCGTCTTCCACTTCTTCGGGCTTATCCCCGGGCGGCGGAAGGCGAGGGGATATCGACGTCGGTACTTGCTGTCCATGACGAACCAGCTGGGGATGGCCGGGACGGTCTTGTCGCGTTTGTACATGCGCTGACCGGCCTCCATGTAGGAGACGGCCTCGTTGAAGTAGCGGTTGCCACCCGAGTCGACGATGATCGAGCACGGTTTGCATCGCTCTCCGTGGACGAAGACCGAAGCGCCGTTCGGGCGAACGGCCGTCGGAATCCACCACGCTTCGTCCATGAGCTCCGTCGCCGCCCCGAGGCTCATGGCGATCTCGATCGCATCGCCGGTGTCGCCGGGACTGGTCAACGACCACTCGGCGCTGTTGGGCTGATCGCCGGAATACTTCTCGCGCATCGCCGCATTGCGCGAGAACCCACCCGCGCTGAGCAACACGCCGCCGCGGGCCCGTACGCGCACTCTCTTGCCCCTCCGGTCGAGTACCGCCCCGACGACCTCGCCCTTCTCGAGCACGAGTTCGGTTAGCTTCGTCCCCGTCCAAACCGGGCACGCCGCGCTCGACCAGCTGCTCCAGCAAGGGAGCGATCAGCGCGCCACCGTTGGTCAGGCGCATTTCCCCCTTCAGGCGTCCGACGACGGTCCGGCCGATGATCTTCGCCACCATTTTCGCACCTTCGGTCGTGCGAATGACCAGCTGGGCCCGTGACGACTCGTGCGTGAACACCACGATTCCGCCCGTGAACGATGCGCGCAACTTCTGCTGCCACGGGCCGAGTCGCCGGGCATCGAAGTAGTTGCACGCGATCGCCCGCCCGCGGGCCACGCCGCCGCGGTAGCCGCGGACGCCGGCGTAGTAGTCGCTGTAGCCCTCGCAGCGCAGGAATTGCAGTCCGAGTTGGCGCAGGAGTTGCACCATCTGCGTGCCCTGCTCGATGTAGGCGTGACGGCGCTCGAGCGACGAAGCCCGCGTCGGAGGACCGACGACCGACTCGAAATACTCGAGACCCTGCTCGAGTGAGTCCGTCACCCCGTCATCGACCATGAGCGGGTTGTTCGGCAACCAGATCACACCGCCCGACATGGCCGTCGAGCCGCCGATGAGGTCTTCCTTTTCGACCACGAGGGTGTCGAGACCGGAGGTGGCGGCCGTGACAGCGCCCGGCCAGGCCACCCCCGCTGCCCACCACCAGGAAATCCGTCAGATAATCCCACTCACTCATTCGACCCACGAACCCCCGTCCTCAAATGATCCGGGCAGCCAAGGTGCCGTGGTCAGCCTATCGACTTTGCGAGCCGGCTCCGGATTGCGGAGTCAGACGATTCCGTTCATCCCGGGGGACCGGGAGAACCCGAAGTGGGAGCAGACGAATCGTTCCTCGTCCGACCACGAACATGTCGCCCACGGTGACGGAACGAAAGTGACCCACTTCCCGATAGGTGCGGACCACATCGAGGTACTTGGCATCGCAGTGCAGTTCCCACGGATAGGAGTTGGTGACGCCATAGGCGACCTCACAGGCTGCACGCGGCACTGATGGCATCCACGTCGAAGTCGATCGCCTTACGTAACCGGACAGCGGTTCGTAGCCTTCGCCCGGGTGCGCGTAGACCTCCCCCTGGTTGAGGAGAACCGTCACACGGTGCGGCGACATCGTTCGCAGGCCATGGAGTCCGCGTGGGCGACACCGCCGAAGGCCAGGCCGAACTCGATGAGGTGGTTGTTGATGCGCCAGGGGGCTACGAGCATGCTGGCGGAATGTCCCACGCGGCGTAGCCGGTACCCGGCCGGGAACGTCGGGTCCCTTCCGGCGGGCGACGATCCTCTTGAGATAGCTGAACACGATCGCCCTCCACGGATCGTTGCCTCTTGCCCCGATCTGCCCAGTATGCCGCCGCCAACCGCGCGCGGCCTAGGGTAAAAGGTCCCTACGGCAGACCCTTCGGCGCCTACGTATCAATCGGCAACCGCACGCTCGCTCGAGCCGTTCGCGACCATCGCATATCGGCATCCTCTGGGCGTATGGCTTCTGCGCCACCAGGGCGTCCACGGCCCGGCGCCACCGCGCCTCGAAACGCTCGCGGGACGGGTACATCTCCGTGAGCTGGTCCTCGCCGAACGGGCGGGCCGCACCGAAGAGCGGCGGCAACCCGGTGCCGGTCGCCGCACCTTGGTACTCAGCCACCGGCACTTCGAGTTCAGGGAGGCGTATACCCCCGAGGGCGTTCCCGTGAGCATCACGGAGGAATGCGCGGCGGCCGGCCGGCCTCCACCTCGATACGGGGAAACGACGGGGCGGGTCGCCCGTCCGCCACCCACCGACGGACGTGACGGATGCGCGGACTCCGCCACCGGGTTGAATCGGAGGGTGTTCGGCTTCCAGCCCGCGACCGTTCGGGAGGTCGGACCTCTTGGTCACTCCGTGCGGTGTGCCCGCGACCTCCCAGTAGCGGATCCACTTCGAGTCGACGGCCCCGGCAAGATGCAGCGCAAGCGCCTCGAACTCGCTGTTGACGACCACGACCGGCACCTCGAGATCGTCCCTGATGACCGTCCGGGCACCGCCGAACGAGATCGGCCCGTCCATGAGATCGGGTGACCGCCCCTCCCAGACGGTCAGGGCGTATCCGTCGATAACCCGATGGCGAAGATGCAGCGCGTTGGCGTAGGAGACCAGACGCATCGCCGACTGCGAACCGCCGACGGCGACGACGTGGTGCACATCGAGTCCGGCCAAGGGATCAACGGCCGTCGACCGGCCCGGGCCCACGACACGGGCCGCATCGGCGAAGATGTCGAACGACCCGGGGTCGCCCGGGTGCTGCAACATTCCGTAGCGCTCGGGGTCCTCGTCCATCATCCCCTTGGCGGAGGCCCGCGCGACTCGACCCATGCCGAGCGGCGGTCCGTACAGCCCGATCTCCTGCGCGCTGACTCCCACCCAGGCATATCCCTGGTAGAGCTCACCCCCGCTCGGGGCGGGCTGCTCGTAGCCGGCCGAGACGTTCTGCCAATTGAGCAACACCGTGTGATTGAACCGTGTCCGGGTCCACCGGCCGCACGACCAGGAGACGGGTCGGTACGGGGCGGTGCCGCACTCCTCCACCTCCATCTTGGCGCGCCGGATGGTCGGACACGACCTCGTAGCAGGCCGCCACGCCGCGGAGATGGTACTCCTCGACCGTGTAACCGAATGCCGCAGGATCCACTGCGCGGGAAGCCCCATGGTGGCCTCGCCCCGTCGATCGGCCCGAGAACCTCTGGCTCCGTTCGAACCGTCTCACCCCCACGAACTGGCGCCGCACCCCCACCCGCGCGCCGCATCACTCCCGGGCGCGGGTCAATGTTCATGCACGATGATGCCGCGGATGTTATGGCCGGCGTGCATGTCCGCATAGCCCTCGTTGATCTTGTCGAGCGGATATCGTGGTCGTGATCAACTCGTCGAGGTGCAGCCGCCCCTGCCGATAGAGCTCCAACATCAGGGGGATGTCCTTCGACGGGCTGGACGCCCCGAACAGTGAACCTTGGATGCGCTTCTGGAACAGGGTGAGCATCGTCGGCGAAACCGGAATGCCGATCCCGGCCGCTTTTGCCGATCCCGGTCAGGACACACGTCCCACCCTTTCGAATCGCATCGACGCCCTTGGGCGACGTGTTCACCGTCGGTCACGCCCACGCAGACGATGCAAGAGTCCGCCCCCTGACCGTTCGTGAACGGGCCGATGATCTCCATCGCCTCGGCCATCGTCGCCGCGGCATGGGTCGCACCGACCTGCAGGGCGGTCGTACGCTTGAACTCGACCGGGTCGACCGCGACGATCACCGATGCGCCCGCGTGCGACGCCCCCTGCACGGCGTTGATACCGATGCCGCCGACCCCCATGACGATCACGACATCACCGGGGCGCACCTCGGCCGAATTGACCGCGGAGCCCCAACCGGTGCCGACGCCGCAGCCGGTGAGGCAGGCCACCTCGAGGGGCACGTCGTCGGGACAGCGAACGGCGGACAGTGCCGAGACGGTCGACCATTGGCTGAAGGTCGCCAGGCCGGACATCTGCCCGACGCCACGCCCGTCGAGGTTCATCCGATAGCTGCCGTCGGGCCTGGTCCCGTCGAGCGTGCGTGCGCCGGAGTCGCACAGGTTCTGCATGCCCGAGGCGCACCAGCGACACCGGCCACAGCCGGGCAGGAAGGACATGACGATCCGATCACCGACGTTCCATTCCGGGGTGTCGGGGCCGACCTCCTCGATGATCCCGGCACCTTCGTGCCCTCCGGCGATCGGGTAGTAGCCGAGTTGGAGGTCGCCGGTCGTCAGGTGGTCATCGGAATGGCACAGCCCCGAAGCCACCATCCGGACCAGGAGTTCGCCCTGTCGGGGACCATCGAGATCGACCTCGGTGACCTCCCACTTTCCTGGCGCCTCGTGCACGACCGCAGTCTTTATCTTCATCCGAATCCTCCACTCTCGATGCGACGAGACACGCCGGTCGGCGCGGGGGCTCTTCCCCCATACGCATCTTGTACGAAACTACCGCCGGGCGGTCGGCCGCTGCCGGTGGGACACCCGCCTCTGTGGCCACCGCGGGCCTTCCGCCGTCCACAATACTCCCACGTTGGCAGCCGGCGTTGCAGGTCGAGAGTTGTGCCGCCGTTGGGTTGAGGTGGAGAAGCAGCGACCACACTGGACGTAGGCAGGCAACTTCCCACCTCATCTCGACGACCTCTGCAATGGCCTGATGAGTTCGCATCGACCGGAGCAGAGCGGCCCACTGCAGTGTGGGCCCTCATCGTGTGTTGTTCCCAGAAGGTTTACGAGGTGTCCTCATGACCAAAAGGGATCGACGACGGGACAACGACCGGCGCGCAGGACTTCGGGGGAATCCTCACCCAATATGTCGTGGGGTATCTGCAGAGAGAGACGCCCGAGGGCACACTCGCCCGCGTCCTCGCATTGGCCGGCGAGACGCGAAGCCTCGCCGTCCTGGGCGACGCCACGACGAGAAGCACGTACGGCGAGTACAGGCGGCTGCTCGAGGCGACCAGCCATGTGCTGGGTGGGCCCGACCGCGTTGAACAGGGTCGGTGCGCACGTTTTCGATTCGATCCAGTCCCCCGACCTGTCCGACTCGATGACCGCACTCGGTTCGGTCGAAGCCGTCTATTGCCTTCTCCCCAGCCTCACGACCACTCCCGTCGTCGAACTGCAGATCGAGGACCTGGGCTCGGACGAGGTCGTCGTCAGATTCCGATTCCCGCCCGGAGTCGAAGCCGTTTCCCGAGCACTGCGCGCTCCACATGGGGCTATTCGCCAGCACGCCGCGGATGATGGGTTTCCGCGATGCCGAAGTCCACCATGAGTCGTGCCAGTGTGATGGCGCCGCCTGGTGCCAAGCCCGCATGAGCTGGGACACCACCAACGTCGGCGACGCACGGATCTCACGGGCCGAATTGCAATCCCGCTTCTCCCAGGCCCGCCTCGAAGAGCTCCAGCGCACGGTGGCCGAACTCGTTTCCGGCGACGACCTCGAGACGGTCCTGACCCGGGTCTTGGCGGCGGCCCACAGAGCCGTACCCGCCTTGTCGTGCCTTCTCGAGATTGACGCAACCTCGACGACCGATCGTTGGGTGGGCGCGGAGGGAATCGACTCCGGTCGAAGGCGAGCCCATCGACGATCGATTGCGCCGGGCGCCGAACCCCGAGACGGTCCCCACATGTGCGCGGTTTCCGTGGAATCAGACCGCGTCCGCTACGGCCGTCTGGTCTCCGTCCGCGCCACCACCGCCTCGTTCGAACAGCTCGAACGCCCGGTCCTCGAGTCCTACGCACGATTGGCGGCCAGCGCCATCCGCAATGCCCGCCTGCTCGAAGAGATCCGACATCAGTCGCTGCACGACGGCCTGACCGGTCTGCCGAACCGGGTCCTCATCATGGATCGGGTCAACCAGGCCATCGCACGGGCACGACGGGAGCACTTCGAGATCGCCGTCATGTTCATCGATCTCGATGGTTTCAAGAACGTCAATGACACCCTCGGCCATGCCGTGGGCGACATGCTGCTCCAGGCGGTCGCCGCCCGGATCGACGGCATTCTTCGCGAATCCGACACCGTCGGACGACTCGGTGGCGACGAGTTCATCGTGCTGACCGAAGGCCTCTCCCTCGCCGCCGGTCCGGAATTGGTCGCAGAGCGCCTCCTCGACGTCCTCGCCGAACCGTTCCATCTCGATGGCGATCACGAGACGTCGATCAACATCTCCGCCAGCATCGGCATCGCCATCGGCCTACGCGAGAACGCAGAGGACTTCCTCCGGGATGCCGACATCGCCCTCTACGCGGCCAAGGACGCCGGGAAGAGGTGCTTCGTCCTCTTCGAAGCAGAGATGCAGACGGTTCTCCGCAGCAGGCACGAACTGGAGTTGGACTTGTTGGCGGCGGTCGGGAGTGACCAGTTCTTCCTCGTGTATCAGCCCATCTTCGATCTCAACGACTTGTCCGTGGTCGGCGTCGAGGCGCTCTTGCGCTGGAATCACCCGAACCGGGGCCTGCTCCAGCCCGATGACTTCATCCCCGCCCTCGAAGCCTCGGGCCTGATCGTTCCCGTCGGGCGGTGGGTTCTCATCGAAGCCTGCCGACAAGCGATGGCATGGCGCCAAGAGGGACGCGTCACCACCGGGATGTCGGTCAACGTCTCTGCTCGCCAGATGGACGCCGACTCGATACTGGACGACGTCCAACACGCGCTGGCCCTCTCGGGCTTTCCACCGGGCGATCTCACCATCGAGATCACCGAGACCTGCCTGATGGCCAACACCAAGAATGCGCAGATCCGCTTGTCGGCCCTGAAATCCCTCGGCGTCCGCATTGCCATCGACGATTTCGGCACCGGGTACTCCTCCCTGGCGTACCTGCAACAGTTCCCCGTCGATTCTTTGAAGATCGACCGCACCTTCATCTCGGGCATGGCGCAGTCCCCCGAAGGGGACGCACTCCTCCACACCTTGATGCAACTGGGAAAGGCCCTGAACCTCGAGACGCTCGCCGAGGGCATCGAGGAATCCGATCAGCTGACGCAACTGCAGATCGAAGAGTGCGATGTGGGACAGGGTTTCCTGTTCGCCCGGCCCCTGCCGGCCGACGAGGTCGAGGCGTTCCTCCTCGAACGAAGAAGGCGATTCCCCGAGGACCTTGACTTTCTCTCGCACGAGAGGAAGAGTGAAACGACATTCAACGAGGCGCCCTCGGTCGAAGAGCGTTGCCCGTCGGGGTGCCACCAAATGGAGGTGGGGATGAGCAGCGCCAAGGACAGCGGATGCCGTGCGGCGGTGAATGCCGGGGAGTTGAGGCTCGAGGTCGTTGTCGTGCCCGTCTCCGATGTCGATCGGGCGAAAGACTTCTATGAGTCGCTGGGGTGGCGGCTCGACGCTGATCTCGCGGTCGATGACGGCTACAGGGTCGTGCAACTGACCCCTCCGGGTTCCGCCTGCTCGATCATCTTCGGCAAGGGCGTCACCTCGGCGACGCCCGGCTCGTTCGAGGGCCTGCAGCTGTCGGTGTCCGACATCGACGCCGTCCCGCGCCGACCTGCATCGCACGCGGGGTCGACGTCAGCGAGACCTTCCACGACGTCACGGGGATCTTCCACCATGCGGGGACCGGGGGCCGCCAGAGCGGCCCCGCTCCCGAACATGCCTCCTACGGTTCGTTCGCCTCCTTCAGCGATCCCGATGGCAACGGCTGGCTGCTCCAAGAGATCAAAGACGCGCCTTCCCGGCCGCTGAGAGGAGACCCCATGGCCACGACCTACGACTCCGTGAGCGACCTCGCGGCGGCCCTGCGGAGGGCGTCCGAAGCACACGGCAAGCACGAGGAGCGAATCGGCAAGGCGGACCCGGATTGGCCGGACTGGTATGCGCTCTACATGGTGCGCGAGAGCGCCGGAGACGAGCTGCCGACATGAACAACGACTACGACGTGATCGTCCTCGGCGGGGGCTCCCCGGGCGAGCACTGCGCCGGGGCCTTGGCCGAGGGCGGCTTGCGGGTGGCCGTGGTGGAGCGCGAGCTCGTCGGCGGCGAGTGTTCGTATTGGGCGTGCATCCCGTCCAAGACGCTGTTGCGCCCGGGCGAAGCCGTCCACGGGGCGCGCGAGGCGGCTGCGACGGCCGACGTCGATATCGCGGCCGCACTGGCCTGGCGTGACTTCATGGTCTCGAACTACTCCGACGCGGGACAGGAGAAGTGGCTGGCCGATCACGGCATCGCTCTGCTGCGCGGCACCGGCCGGCTCGCCGGCCCGGGTGTGGTCGAGGTCGACGGCGTCCGCCATACGGCCGACCACGTCGTCCTGGCGAACGGCGCTGATCCGGTGGTGCCACCGGTCCCGGGACTGCGCGACCTCGAGGGGGTCTGGGGAAGCCGTGAAGCGACGTCCATGAAGGAAATCCCGCGGCGCCTCATCATCCTCGGTGCCGGGCCGGTCGGGGTGGAGATGGCACAGGTCGTGCGCCGGCTCGGGGGCGAGGCGGCGATCACCGACATGGCCGAGCACGTGCTCGGCCGGGAGCCGGCGCCACTCGGTGAAGCGCTCGGCGAGGCCCTGCGCAGCGAAGGGCATCGAACTCATCCTCTCGGCGAACGTGACAGCGGCGCGGCGCGACGGCGACGAATACGTCCTCGAGTTCGACGACCTGCCGGAGCTGCAGAGGTGACCGCCTGCTCGTCGCCACCGGCCGGCGTCCCCGGGTGCAGGGGATCGGGCTCGAAACCGTCGGCGTCGAGCCGGACACGCACGGAGTTCCGGTCGACGCGCACCTGCGCGTGGCGGAGCGGCTGTGGGCGATCGGCGACGTCAACGGCCTCTGGCCACTCACCCATGTCGGCAAATACCAAGGCGAGGTGGTCGCCGCGAACATCCTCGGGAACCCCCGGAAGGCCAACTACGAGGCGGTCCCGAGGGTCATCTACACCGACCCGCAAGCGGCGGCAGTAGGCGCCGCCGCACGGCCGCTTCAGCGCGATGGTGCCCCTCTCGGAGGTAGCCAAGACCGCCACCTACACCCACGCGTACGCGGACGACAAGGGCTTCTTGACGTTGCTCAGCGACGGCGAGCGCCTCACGGGCGCCTATGCGCTCGGCCCCGAGGCAGGCGAGTGGCTGCAGCAGGCCACGCTGGCCATCCGCGGCCATGTGCCGCTCGACGTCCTGTACGACACGATCCAGCCGTTCCCTTCGTTCTCGGAGATCTACGTCGCCGCGCTCAAGGCGCTCCGCCGTACGATCGCGGCGGCGTCAAAGCCGGCCGGCGCAGGCCCTCCGACGGCGAACTGACGGACGCACATCCGCAACCGGTAGGGAGCGATGGAATTTCTGGTCACCATGACCACGCACGTCCCCGAGCGGAACGCCGGAGGAAGCCGTCGACGACGTCCGCGCCCGTGAGGCGGCCCGCTCGCGGGAACTCGCCACGCGAGGGACACCTCCTCCGTCTCTGGCGACCGCCCCTGGCTGCCGGGCGAATGGCGCACCCTCGGCCTGTTCGACGCCGCCGATCCCGCCGAACTCGAGGACGTGCTCCTCTCCATGCCTCTGCGCGTGTGGCGGACCGATGCGATACAGCCGCTCCTGCCGCACCCGAACGACCCGGGACGGCACGCCGGGCGACCTGGACCATCGCGGCGCTCGGCGCAGGACAGGAGTTCTTGACCACGTTCCGCCTGACGGTCCCGCCGGGCACGCCGAGCGGACGCCGTCGACGCCATCCGTGCGGAGGAGGCTGATGCGGCCCACGAGCTGGCCGCGAACGGGCAGCTGCGCCGGCTCTGGACGCTCGCCGGTGAAGACCGCACGCTCGGGCTCTGGCGGGCGCACGACAGCGACGAGATGCAGGCGATCCTCGCGTCGCTGCCCGAGTCGGCCTGGATGAGCGTCGAGACGACCCCGCTCTCCCCGCACCCCAGCGACCCCGGTTGGCGGATCCGCTCGTGAGCCCACGCCGACAGGAAAGGTCGCAATCGTCACGGGGGGATCGCAGGGCATCGGCGCGGGAATTGTCGACGGGTACCGACGGAGGGAGTGGGCGGTCGTCGCCACATCGCGGACGATCACCCCCACCGCGGACCCCGGCCTGCTCACGGTGGCCGGGGACGTGTCGGATCCCGCCACGGCGGATCGCATCGTCGACCAGGCGCTGGAGCGCTTCGGACGCATCGACACCCTCGTCAACAACGCCGGCGTCTACTTCTCCAAACCGTTCATCGACTACACGGCCGACGACTTCGCGACGGTCATCGGCGTCAACCTCACCGGGTTCTTCCGGCTGACGCAGCTCGCCGTCACCGACATGCTGACGAGGGGTACAGGCCACGTCGTCAACATCACCACGACCCTTGTCGACGTGGCCGACTCCAGCGCACCGTCCGTTCTCACCTCGCTCACCAAGGGCGGCCTGGCCGCGGCCACCAGATCGCTGGCCATCGAATACGCCTCCCGGGGCATAAGGGTCAACGCCGTTTCGCCCGGCATCATCCGGACGCCGGAACATCCGCCGGAGAGTTACGAGCGTCTGGGGAAGCAGCTCCCCGATCGGGCATGTCGGTCAGGTCAGCGACATCGTCGATGCCGTGCTGTTCCTCGAGTCATCGCCCTTCATCACCGGCGAGATCGTTCATGTCGACGGCGGTCGGATCGCGGGCAGACACTGAGGGCGGTTCCACGTCGTCGTAGATCCGAGCAGCCGTCAGGAGCCCTTCCCGGTCCCGTTCGAACACGGCAATGCCGGCCTGAGGCGCCAGGTCCCGGTTGCCCCACCGGACACAGTTGTATTCCAGGGCGCAGCGGGTGCCGTCGTCGGTCACCGTGCAGAGCTCGAGGTGGATGCCACCCCCCGCATCGAAACACCCCGTGAAGAAAGAGCCCAGAGCGAGAGCACCGCGGTGGGTCGAATCGGGGCCGAAGGGTTCACGGAGATACCCGTCGACGGCGAAGGTGCGGACGATCGCCGCGGTGTCGCCGGCCTCCAGCGCGGCCAGGTAGCGGGCGACGACATCACCCGGGGAGGCATCCCCACCCTCGAGGAGGGAAGACCGGAAATGACGACTCCCGTCCACCGGTCGCTGGCTGCAATACGTCCGGAACTCCACCGACAGCTCGTTCGGGGATTCGGCGACGACCGCCAGTGGCCAGTCCACTTCGCGTCCCGCGAAATCCGTCAGCCGGGCGCTGAGCTCGACGACGGCCCGCCTCCCGACCCGTGTCGAAGCGACCGGTGCGATGGTGGCGTGGCGTCCGGCCCACAGGGTTTCGTTGTCATGCACGAATTTCCGCAGGTGCCTGTGCCCTCGGACCACGCCGACACGGGGGTCGTGGATCACCACGTGGCCCGGCCACGCCCGCTCGAGGTCGCGTACGTCGCCCTCCTGGAGCGCCCTCAGGTAGTGCGCGACGGGATCGGACTGGCCGGCGGCCTCCGTCTGGCGCCGCGCCAGCTCGGCGGCACTGACGAAGTCCGGAAACCACGGCATCGCCTCCCCCTTACCGAACGATGTCGCTGGATCCGGATACCGCCATCCTCGTCACCCTACCGAGACGGCCGAAATGAGGCCCGGACGGGGTCGCCCGGAGGGGGTGCTTTGCATCCTTGACACAGAACCGACATAATCACCGTCACAGAACCGACATAATTGGCACAGGCTGAGCTTGCTGGACCAGGTCGCAAGAACCGGTGCCGGAACGAAGAGGGGGAATGCATGAAACGTCTGATCCGTATGATCACCACCATGGCCATGGTGGTGGCGCCGCTGGCAGGTGTCAGTCTCACCAGCGTGGCGCTCAGCCATCCGGCGGGTGCGGCGACAACGAAGGCGCCGATCAATATCGGCGACATCGCCAGCTTGACCGGCCCCGAAGCCTCCTCCATCGACCAGACGACCGAGGTGCTCGAGGCGTGGGCGAAAGAAGTCAACGCCAAGGGCGGCCTGCAGGGCCACCCGGTCAACCTCATCGTGAAGGACGACGGGTACAACCCGACGACGTCCCTCTCCCAGGTCGAGGGCATGGTCACGGGAAGCCACATCGTGGCCCTGGTGGACAACTCCGACGTGGACACCTCGTGGTACAAGTACATCGAGGCGCAGAAGATCCCGGTCATCGGCGGCCAGACCGAAGACGGCCCCTACGAGAGCGCCGACTTCTTCGACCCGGGCTCGACGTTCGACGACTTCCCGCTCGGTGAGGCCTACCTGACCAAGCTGGTGCATTCGACCAAGTCCGCCGACCTCTACTGCGCAGAGGTCGCGCTGTGCACACAAGCGCTCGCCCCCCTGAAGGCCGACATGCCCAAGTTCGGTGCCAAAATGGTCTACACGTCGGCCATCAGCTTTGCCGCCCCGAGCTACGCCGCCGAGTGCATCGCCGCCAAGCAGGCCGGCGCCACATCGATGACGGTCGGAGATGCCACGCAGGTCGTGAACAAGGTGGTGCAGGACTGCGCGGCGCAGGGTTACACGCCCATACAGATCAGCGCCGACGGAACGATCGGCCAATCGTGGCTTACGATTCCCCAGTTCAACGGCAACGTGGACGCGCAACCCGACGTTCCGTTCTTCGTCCACAACGCGGCCACGAACCCGATGTACGCCGCCCTGACGAAGTACTACCCGCAGCAGCTCACGAACCCCAACTTCGGGGAGATCGTGGTCGAGAACTGGGCCGACGCCATCCTGATCCAGGATGCGATCAATGCGGGGAAGCTGGCGGCGACCCCGACGGCGGCCGAGGTGACCGCGGGCATGTACGCCCTTCCTTCGGGCACGACGCTCGGCGGCCTCACCCCGCCGCTCCACTTCACGAAGGGCCAGCCCACCCACAACGCCTGCTTCTTCTACATGGGGATCAAGAACGGCAAGTTCTATGAGCTGCCGACCTCGACCGTCAAGCAGCCCACCTGCTTGAGCACCAAGTAGGCCAGGTAGCCGTCGTCAAACTCCCCGGGCCTGCAGGCCCGGGGAGTTTGTGCTCCTGTCCCGGAAGGCGTGGCGATACGCCTGGGGGCTGGTGTGGACCAGCCGGGTGAAATGCTTGCGTAGGTTCGCCGCGGTGCAGAAGCCGCTTCTCTCCGCCACGGACTCGATCGAGAGGTCACCCATTTCGAGAAGTCGTTGGGCGAGTTGGAGCCGTTGCCGAACGATCCACTGGTAGGGCGTCGTGCCCGTCGCGGCGGAGAACCGGCGGGCGAACGTGCGGGGGCTCATGGCCGACCGGCTCGCCAGGTCATCGACGGTCACCTGCTCGTCGAGGTGTTCCTGCACCCACGCGATCGTGTCAGCGAAGAGGTCCGAGGTGTCCAGCGTCGGGAGCGGCTGCTCGATGTACTGCGCCTGGCCTCCGTCGCGTTGCGGCGGGACGACCAGTTGGCGGGCCAGCCGGGTGGCCACCTCGCTGCCGTAGTCCTGGCGCACGATGTGCAGGCACAGGTCGATGCTGGCGGCACTGCCCGCCCCGGTGAGGATGTCACCGTCGTCGACATAGAGCACCCCCGGGTCGACAGACAGGCTCGGGTACTGGCGGGACAATGCATCGCACTCCGCCCAGTGGGTGGCGGCGCGGCGCCCGTCGAGCAATCCTGCTTCGGCCAGGACGAAGGCGCCGCCGCACAAGGACAGGATGCGGCTCCCCCGGGCGTGCGCCGCCCGCAATGCCACGTAGACGCTCTCCGCCACCTCCGCGGGCCGGTAGGTCGGAAGCACGATGACCGTGTCCACCGTGGAGAGCTTCTCCAGTCCGTGGGGCACCAGGACCTGGAACCCGGTGTCCGCTGTCACCGGGGTCGCATTGTCCCCGCAGATGAACAGGCGATACCACGGGTCACCCCGGGGCACCCATCGGTCCTCGCCGAATACCTCGCAGACCACACCGAGTTCGAACGGGGTGAAGCCGTCATAGATGACGATGGCGACATCGTGGTTGGAACCCTTGGCAGGTACGTCGCGCACAATGTCAATACTGCCACTTTCGGCGAGGCGTCCCCGCCCCCACGATGGAAGCCGTGCCCGCCAACGCCACCCTGCTCCTCATCGACCCGCACCGACCTCATCGGTTGCAACCATCGCCGAATCGACGGTGGACCCGCCTCTTCGCCCGTATGCTCGCCTCTTCGCTCGATCGCCGACTGGCGCAGGGAATCCCACCCGAGAGGAGCCGGCTCCTCGCCGCCCGGGCCCAGGTGCTCGCCTCACCGGCGATGCGCGCCGCACTGGCGGCCGACCTGGAACGGGTCGCCGCCCGGAGTCGTTAGGCGCCGGTCATGCGCAGCCCCAAGGTCCCCTTGAACCGCAGGGGCATCGTCGCCTGCGACCCGGTGCTGCAACAGGCCCTGGACACCCTCGTCACGCCACGGCCGACGCTGGCGCAGGGCGTGGCGATGATCAGCTGCCTGCTCAGCGACGGCACCGGGCCGCTCTACGAGAGCCGGCGCTCAGGTGAACTAGGCCGGCACCCTCAGCGAGGCCATCGGCCATCTTTGACACGCAGCGGCCTTCCTCGGCAACCGGAAGCGGGGTCTCGGCCGGTGCGGGCGTTCGGGCGCGTGGCAGGAGCAACGTCATCGCCAAGGCGAAGGACACGAGGACAACATCGACGAGCAGCGCTGTCTCGAGCGCGGCGACGATGCCCGCTGTGGCTTCCCGGGCGAAGAACAGGGTGCCGACGGCGGCGATACCGAGGGTCATGGAGAACTGTTGCGTCGTGGTGAGCACACCCGAGGCGGCTCCCGTCGACGACGCCGGCACGCTCTGGAGCACGCCGGAGACGATCAACGGGATCACGAGCCCGTTGCCGATCCCGATGAGTGCCAACACCGGCGAGAGCTCCAGAGCGGTGGCCGACAACCCCGAGACGGCGATGACCAGGGCCAGACCGGCGACGCCGAGCAGAGCGGCGGCGGCCCCGACCGAAATGATGACCGTGCCGTAGCGGGCATGGAGGCTCCGACCCCGCAGCGAGGACAGGGCGAACGCCACCCCCAGGGGCGCAAAGGTCAGGCCGGCCCGCATCGGAGAGTACTTGAGGCCCTCCTGCAGGAAGATGGTGAGGGTGAGGAGGACACTCCCGAAGAAGGAGAAGAATCCGAGGTTCACCAGCAGTCCGACATTGAAGGCCCGGTGTTCGAACAAGCTGAGAGGCAGGAGCGGGTGCCCACCCCGCCGGCCCAGGCGGCTCTCCCACCGCAGGAAGGACACGACCAGGGCCGCACCGGCCACGAAGGAAAGCCAGGTCCACAAGGGCCAGTGCTCGGACTGGCCGAGCACCAGCGGAGCCGTGATCGCGCCGACGCCCGTCGTGAGCAGGACCACCCCGAGCGGGTCGAGCCGGTCCGCCACATCGGGCTTGGATTCGGGCAGCAACCGGCGGGAGAGGAAGATGGCCGCGATCCCGATGGGCACGTTGATGAGGAAGATGGGACGCCAGCCCCAGCCGAAGAGGTTGACGTTGAGCAGGACGCCCCCGAGGATCTGGCCGGCCACCGTACCCAGCCCGACCGTCACCCCGAAGAGGGAGAACACGCGGGAACGCTCCTCGGGACGGAAGTTCACATTCAGCATGGACAGCACCTGGGGGACCATGGCGGCGGCACCGAATCCCTGCGCGAGCCGGCCCACCACGAGGAGGGCGCTGGTAGGTGCCACACCCGAGAGCAGCGAGGCCGCCGAAAAAATGGCCAGGCCGATCATGAACAGGCGGCGACGGCCGAACAGGTCGCCCAGCCGGGCCCCGGTGACCAGGCCCGCGGCGTAACTGAACGAGTACCCGGCCACCACCAGTTCGAGGGTCGACGACGACGCACGGAGGTCGTGCTGGATGCTGGGTGCGGCCACGTTGACCACGAAAACGTCGAAGAGCGACATGAACGTCGCCGAGAGCACCACCGGCAGCGACTTCCAGCGGCGGGGGTCGTAGGATTGCGCCCCAGCGGCCCCCGACGCGTCCGCTCCGGCCGGTTCGGTGGTCGGCTGCGCGGATGGTGGTGAGGCGGTGAGCGTCATTGAGGAGTCCTTTCACCGGAGGGAATGAGTGGTGATAGTTCGACGTTTATACAACTATCGAACAGGAGAAGGACCGCACCTATTCCCCGAGCGGGAGGATTTCTCCGAGGAGGTGAGCAATGCGTGAACGAACTGAGCTGCCCGTAGAGGAGATGGACCTCGCCTCCATCATGCATGCGCTCGCCGATCCCTCGCGCCTGCGCATGGTGGCCGCGCTCGACGGCGAGGCGGAGCTCTCCTGTGCGGCACTGGGCCAGCACGCGGGGACAGCCATGGCCAAGTCGACCACGACCCACCACCTCGGCGTCCTGCGCGAAGCGGGCCTCATCGCGACCCGCCACGAGGGTCAGCGCAAGTTGGCGACCCTCCGCCGATCCGAGCTCGATGCCAGGTTCCCGGGCCTGCTCGATGCCGTCATCGCCGGCATCACCAGCAAGGATCCCGCGTAGTCAGCGGCCCTCCGCCGTTCCGGGATCTCCGAGGACGCCCCGCACGAATTTCCCGGCCCGCTCGTAGACGTCCCTGCTCTCGCGGGCCCAGGGCACGAGGAGCGGGAAGTCATGGAACATCCCCTCCACCTCGAGGACTTCCCGGGTGACGCCCGCCTCCCCCAGTCTCCGCGAGAGCGCCCGGATGGCATCTCGGAACATTTCGTTCCCGCCGTAGACGAGGAACGTCGGAGGCCACCCGCTGAGGTCATCGAGCAGCACGTCCACGCGCCCGTTGCGCGGATCGATCCCGTGGAGATACGAGTTCACCGGGATGTTCCACGGCAACACATCGAGGGGGGCGTTTTTGGTGACCGACTCCTCGCTCAGGGTGAGCGAGACCTCGGGTGAGAAGAGCAGGACAGCACCCGGGCGCGTCGCACCCACCTTGGTGATGCGCTCGAGGACGGTGCCCACCAGCCCCCCACCGCCAGAGTCGCCGGCGATGACCAGTCGCTCCGCCGCCATTCCGCCCTCCATCAGGTGCCCCACGACCGAGGCGATGTCGTCGGCCGCGGCGGGAAAGGGGAACTCCGGGGCCAGGCGGTAGTCGGCGACGAAGATTTCGCAGTGCGTGACACGGGCCAGGTGCGCCATGAAGAGGGCGTACATACGGGGCGACGTGCCGATGTACCCACCGCCGTGCAAGTACACGATCGTGCCCACCGGACCTGTCGTTGCAGCGTCGGGCACGTCCGACCGGCGAGGTGGAGCGACTCCGTGGCGGAACCAGACCCCGGGCACCCCGCCGAGGCGATCCGATGCGGCCCTGACGCCCTGAAGGCCCACGAACGGTGGGAGGACCCGGCCGGCCGACGCGTCGAGGATGCGCTCCAACGATCGGAATTCATCGATGGGCAGCGACGAGGCGAAGCCCATGAGCGAGCGGACCAACTCGCGGGTGGCCGAAAGAGCGAGTTTGCGCGGCAGGTTTCCTGACCCTCGCAACGGGTTGCGGAACGGCAGTCGGCCCAGTCCGCCGGCGAGCCCGGCGGCGAGGCCCGCCGCATCGATGGCAGCTATCGGCCATGGAGCGGTTCGCACCTCGGGACGGTCCGACATGACCATCTTCAGATCTTCGCATCAATGCTCGGGAATCGCTTCTTCACCGCAGCCCTCACCTGTCGTTGCTCAGCTTTGGTGCCGTTCTGCGCCACACGGGCCAACGCATTCCGCGCGTGCGCTTTGTCGGGAATCGGATACTTGCGCTTCTTGGGAAGAGCAAAGGCCGACCTGCCCAACTTCTTGCGTTCCTTGGCATCAAGGTATTTTCCCACTTGTCTGCTGTACCCCTTACGGTGACGATCAATCGCCCCGCTCCAGGCCAGTTCGACCGCGTACGGACTCAGACGGTGACGCGCCGCATGGTGGTGTAGCCGCCGGCGAGCATGAGCAGGGCGAGAGCGGCCAGAATCCCGGTGAGTCCCGCTGCGCTGAGGGCGGTGAAGAAGTGGCCGATGTCGTGCCAGGCGTGGGTCCACGTCGCAGCCAGCGCTCCGATGACGAGCAGTGTGACCTGACCGGCGATGAAGGCGACGACTCCGACCAGGCTCCAGCGGCGGTAGACGAGGCCGAACCACATGCCCTAGACGAAGAGAAGGGTGAGAACCACGAACGACGTAAACAAGGTCAGGTACCAGGGCCCGTCGAGGATGTACGGCACCCGGAAGAACCCCATCGTCATGCCCCAGCCGCCGGTGGCCCGTTCGATCGCCTGTCCCGCCGTGGCCACCACTCCGGCTACCGCCGCCAGGGCGAGGGCGAGCAGCGCGGTCCCGACGTAGAAAGAGCGGCGGCTGACGCCGAGAGCGAGTCCGAACGGCAGGGACCGAGCCACGCTCTGCACGCCGAGAATGAAGACGATCACGAAGATCGAGGCCAGTCCCCCGACGTAGCGTTGCGCGGTGTGGCCCGCCGGAGTGAGGTCCAGGACGATCACGTCGACGCAGAAGGCGAAGGCCAAGACGGCCCAGGGGAGTACGAGATAGTTGAATCGTTGGACGAGGTGGTAGCGAGCCACGTGGACGTAGGTGGTCATGCGTTCGTCTTCTCCTTCAGCTCTCCGGCGCCCTGGCCGGCGGCGTGGACTATGACTTGTTGCAGCGACAGGGACTCCAGATTGAGGTGCAGCTCCCGGGCCCGGGCCCAGTCGCCGTCGTCGAGCGTCCCGCCGACGACCACCGACTCCTGCGAAGTCATCTTCCGGCGGTTCCAGGTGCGGCGCCCCGCCACGAACTCCTCCACCGCGGCGCTCGGGCCGCTGACCGTCGTGGCGCTGCCGCGCACGTCGTCGGCGGTGGCGTCGAGCACGATCCGCCCGTGATCGAGGATCACTACCTTCTCCAGGAGGTCAGCAGCCTCGTCAATCAGGTGGGTGGACAGGACCACGGTGGTGGGACGCTCGGCGTAGCTGGCGAGAAGCCGGTCATAGAAGAGTTGTCGAGCGACCGCGTCCAGGCCGGCGTAGGGCTCGTCGAACAGCGTGATCTCGGCTTGCGCCGCCAGACCGATCACGATCCCAAGCGCCGAGCGCATACCCCGGGAGAGCTTCTTGATCGCTCGGTTGCGCGGGAGTTCGAAGTCGCGGAGAAGCGACGCGGCCAGCTCACTGCTCCAGTTGGGATAGAACCAGGACGCGGCTTGCACGGCCTGGCGGACCTTGAAGTCGGGGAAATCCTGGTCCTCGCGCACCAGCACCATGCGGCGCAGGATCGCATCGTTTTCGACTGGGCTGGCACCGAAGACGGAGACGGAGCCGGCCGAGGCGAACTCCTGATTCGCGAGAATGCGCATCAGGGTGCTCTTCCCGGCGCCGTTGCGGCCGAGGAGTCCGGTAATGGACGGCCCTTCGATGTCGACGGTGATGTCGTCGAGCGCGAGGTGGTCGCGGTAGCGGCGGGTCAAGCCGGCCACCGAGATTGTCGGGGTCATAGTTTGATACCTCCTTGAATGTGGTCGGACTCTCGGATCATCGACACCAGCGTGTCGACCTCGATCCCGAGCCGGTCGGCTTCGGCCACCAGCGGGTCGACGAAGCGCTCAGCGAAGCGCCTGCGTCGGTCGTCGAGTAACCGTTCCTGGGCCCCGGCGGCGACGAACATGCCGATGCCGCGGCGTTTCTCCACCAGCCCGGTGTCGGTCAGCACGTTGATGCCTTTTGCCGCGGTGGCCGGGTTGATCCGATAGAAGGCGGCAAGCTCGTTGGTCGACGGCACACGTTCGCCTTCGGCCAACGTGCCTTCGGCGATGTCGTCGGCCAGGCGCTCGGCGATCTGCGAGAAGATCGGCGCGCCGTCATCGAGCACGGACAGGCTCCGGGCCGTTCGTGTGTCCCGTTCTCTGGTTCATTGGTTGACTAATGTACCAGAGAGGCTCCCAATGTCAACCCCGGTCGGGCCGACCTACGCCGTGACGACTGACTCCATCGGGAGCGGCGCGGTGATCACTGCCGGGTCCGCCGAGGGCGCCGGGTGTTTGCGGATCAGCGCACCGCACACCCCGGCGGCGACCACGAAGATGCCGGCGGAGATGGCGAACGCAAACGTATAGCCGTGCGTGGCCGCCAGCTTCACGGTTTCCGCGTGCGGGAGCTCATGCGCGTGGGCGATGAGATAACGACGGGTGGCCTGCGCAGCGAACGCCGAAAGGAGCGCGACGCCGATCGATCCGCCGACCTGTTGCATGGTGTTGACCATGGCCGAGGCCACGCCGGCATCTTTGAAGTCCACGCCGCTGGTGGCCGAGTTCAAGGCGGGAGGAACGACGAAACCGAAGCCGAAGCCGAGGATGATCAGCGAAGGCAGCACGCCGAGCCCGTAGCCGGTGTGGGGGCCGAGCCGGGTGAGAAGCCCCATGCCGACGGCGCCCATGAGGAGCCCGCACACGATCAGCCGACGGGATCCGAAGCGGGGCAGGAGGACGATGTTGGCCACGGCCGAGCCGACGACCAGATCGAGCGGGAGCGCGAGGAACGCCAACCCGGTCATCACCGGGGAGAAACCGCGGATCTCCTGGAGGAAGTACGTCAGGAACAGGAAGAGGCCGAAGGCGGCGATAAAGGTGAAGCCGACGGCGATATACGCCCCGGCGCGATTCCGATCCTGCACGATGCGTAGGGGGAGCAAAGGGTTCGACACGGTCCTCTCCACCGTGACGAACGCGATGAGCAGCACCGCGCCGATCGCCAGGGGAACCCAGGTCTGCGAACTCCCCCACGATTCCAACTGGGCCCGCGAGAGGCCGAAGACGATGGCGAACAGGCCGGCCGAGGCCAAGACGGTCCCCGGGTAATCCAGTCGGGGCTTGTCACCGCGTGGAGGATTGGTGAGAAGCAGCAGACCACCGACGACCGCGAAGGCGGCGAAGAAAAGATTGACGTAGAGACACCAGCGCCAGGACAGGTACGAAGTCAGGACGCCACCGAGAAGGAGGCCGGTCGCTCCCCCGCCGCCGGCGATCGCGCCGAAGATGGCGAACGCCTTGCCCCGTTCCTTCGGCTCCACGAACGAGGTCGTCAGCAGGGAGAGCGCTGACGGCGCAAGGAGGGCGGCGAACACGCCCTGCAGGGCACGGGCTCCGGCCAGCACGGCGAAGTTCGGGGCCGCGCCGCCGATCGCGGAAGCCACGGCGAACCCGATCAGCCCACCGATGAACGTCCACTTCCGGCCGAAGATATCGCCCAGTTTCCCGCCCAGCAGGAGCAGACTCCCGAAGGCGAGCGCGTAGGCCGTGACGATCCACTGCCGGTCACTGTTCGGGAATCCGAGGTCCAGCTGCGCCCTGGGCAACGCGATGTTGACGATCGTCGAGTCCAGCACGATCATCAATTGCGCGAGGCCGACGACCGCCAGGACCCACCAACGACGCGCGTGAAACTTCTCATTCCTGGCAATGGCCGCCGGATCCAGCAAGGCGGGTGGTGAGGTCATGGACGTCCTAGCTCTCGGGCGGCGATCTCATCGGGAACCGCCCCCACCCTATGGGGGGCGGCTTGTCGTGCATCCGCTACTCTACGAACATATGTTCGCTCACGAGTCGGCCTGGGATGAGGGTCTGGACGAGTCCCAACTCGCCGTGGCGACGCACGGGGATGCCCCCCTCGTCGTCGTCGCCGGTGCCGGCACGGGAAGACCCGGGCGCTCACCTCCCGGCTGGCCTGCCTCCTTGATCGCGGGGTGCCACCCGATCGGATCCTGCTTCTCACGTTCACCCGCCGAGCGGCCGACGACATGCTGACCCGGGCCCGTGACCTCGTGGGGGTCCGACGGGACGAGCGACCTCAGGGAGGCACCTTCCACGCGGTTGCCCACCGGCACATCGCGGCCTACGCGGAGATCCTCGACCTGCCCAAGGGTTTCGGCCTCCTCGACCCGGCCGGGGCCTGCGATCTGATGGACCTGCTCAGGAACGATCACGACCTGACCGGCAACGCAACAAGATTTCCCCGATCCACGACCCTCGTCGATATCTACTCGCGGTGCATCAACACGGAGCGGCCGCTGCGCGATCTCGTGCCGACCGAGTACCCCTGGTGCGAACCGCATGCGGAAGCCATCGCCGCGCTGTTCCGGGACTTCACCGCGCGCAAGCGGAGCTCCGCCCTTCTGGACTTTCGACGACCTCCTGCTCTACTGGCGCGCCCTCCTCCGTCACGAAGAACTGGGCCCGCACCTGGCGGATCGCTTCCGCTTCGTGCTGGTCGACGAATACCAGGACGTGAACAGCCTGCAGGTCGACATCGTCCGGCTTCTCGCCCCCGATGGAAAGGGCCTCACCGTCGTCGGGGACGAAGCCCAGGCCATCTACGCGTTCCGGGGATCGGATCCGCGCCACTTGCGGCAACTCGTCCATTGCTATCCGGGCGCCACCACCATCGCGCTCGAGCGGAACTTCCGATCCAGGCAGAGCGTCCTCGATTTCGCCAATGTGCTCCGACCCGTGGCGGAAGGAGCGCCCCTGCTCAGGCTGTACAGCGATCGCGGCGCGGGGCCGCGGCCGACCCTCGACCGCTGCTACGACGCATCCTCAGAAGCCCGGGCGATGGTCGACCGGATTCTGGAGGCCTACGAGCGCGGTGTGCATCTTCGCCAGCAAGCCGTGCTCGTGCGGGCCGGGCATCACAGCGACCTGGTCGAGATAGAGCTGTCGGTGCGCAAGATTCCCTACCGGAAATACGGAGGTCTCCGGTTCCTCGAGGCCGCCCACGTCAAGGACTTCGTCTGCGCTGCCCGACTTCTCGACAACTCCTGCGACGAGGTTGCGTGGTACCGGATCCTGCGCTTGCATCGCAATATCGGGCCGACCCGGGCCAAGGCGCTCATGGATGCAGTCCGACCTGCCGAAGCCGATGCGTTGTCCCGGTGGCCCGAACTCGTCGCTGCGGCGCCGCCCAACACCCGTCGCGAGCTTGCAGCCTCCCTCTCGGGACTGTTCGAAGCCCGCGGCAACGGAACATCGGGGGCGAAAGCCGCATCCGTGGTGCGCGCCATCCGCCCCCTCCTCGAAGGCCGCTACGACGATGCGCAGGCGCGGGTAGGGGATCTCGAGCGGCTGGCTGACACCGCCTCAGCGGTCGAAGACCTCGCCGCCTGGCTCGCCGACCTCACCCTTGACCCGCCTGTCTCGAGTGGCGACCTGGCCGGCCCACCCCACCTGGACGAGGACTATCTCGTCATCTCGACCATCCATTCGGCCAAAGGGCTCGAGTGGTCGCACGTCCACGTGCCACACGTCGTCGACGGGGCCATTCCCATCGACATGGCGCTGAGCACACCCGAGGGACTCGAGGAAGAACGTCGCCTGTTCTACGTCGCGGTCACCAGAGCCCGCGACGAACTCCACCTCTACGCGCCGCTCCGCATGCCGCACCATCGCTTCGCGCGCGACGACCGCCACAGCTTCGCCCCGCTGAGCCGCTTCATCGACGACGACGTGCGAGGCCTCCTCGACGTCATCGAAGAGAAACCGCGCCAGATGCAGGTCCAGGCCCTGGGTGCCCGCCCCCTGGTCGTCGACCTCGACCCCCTCTGGAGCTAGAGAGCTGCCTCCTCACCGCTCCGTTTGAGCGGTGGAATGACGGGTACGAATTGGAGAGCGAAACGTTCAGCAGGGAGGTTGCTCATGGCAACGACAATGGTAGGCCGAACTGGTCGTTACGACCGGCAGACCGTCCGCACCGAATCGAGTGGAATCCACGTCGGGCGCATAGGCATCGGGACCGTGGGGTTTCTCACCATTCTGATCTCCGCGTGGGGCGGCATCATTCCCTATGTAGGGCCGGCGTTCGGATACAGCGCCGACGGCGCGGGGCGTGGGAGTGGAGCCTCGCCCACACCGTACTGGCGCTGATCCCCGGCGCGATCGGCGTCTTGGTGGGGGTGCTCATCCTGGGCGAGACGCGCGGCCTCATCGTCGGCCGTGGCCGCATGAGCCTCACCATGGCCGGACTGATCGCCGTCCTTTGCGGAGCGTGGTTCGTTATCGGCCCGTACGCCTGGCCCGTCATAACCTCGAACGGCGCGTACTTCGTCTCTGCGTCGCCGCTCCGCGAGCTTGCAAACGTGGTCGGTTACAGCTTGGGAACGGGAGTGATCCTGGCTTCCCTCGGCGCCTTTGCGATCGGGTGGGCGGCGCGCCACCAACCGATGCAAGCTGTTTCGTCGACGCACGACGCCACACAGGACGCACCACTCGCCGCACCTGCACCCGTACCGGCACCTGCTGCTGAGCCGTCGCCTGCCCCAGTACCTGCACCGTCGCAACAACCCGTCGTGCCACAGAACCCGCCCCCGGTCATCTGAGCTCGCAGCCCCGCCCGGCACGCCTTCGCTCCGCTGGAGAAGGTTCCGTAGAATGCGTGACGCCTCTCTGAAGGCGAGCATGTATTCCTGAATTCTCCAGCGGAGGTAGTAGGTGAAGATCGCGATCGTCGGAACCGGGGCCATGGGGTCGGTGTACGCCGGCCTCCTCGGCAAGGCCGGCCACGAGGTATGGGCCATCGATATCTGGCCGGAGCACATCGACGCCATCGCCGCCTCCGGACTGTATGTGTCCGGCGCCAGCGGCACCTATGTCGTCGACAATCTCCTTGTCGGGCGGGCTCCCCGTGATGCCGGGCCCTGCGATGTCTGGATCATCGCCACCAAGGCATCGGCCGTGGATGAGGTGGCGGCGGAGATCGCGCCCCTGCTCGAGTCCGACAGTATCGTCATGGCATTCCAAAACGGCCTGGGGGCCGGAGAGCGGGTGGCCCGTCGGATCCCGGAGGGTCACATTCTGATCGGCATCGCCGAAGGCTTCGGGTCATCGATCCCTGAACCGGGTCACGTGCATCACGAAGGCATGCGACTTATCCGCATCGGTGAAATGCAGGGCGGCATGACAGACCGCGTCCAACAGATCGAGCAGGCGTGGCGTGACGCCGGGTTCAACGTTCGTGCGTTCAACGATGTGACGCTCATGATCTGGGAGAAGTTCTTGTGCAACGTCACGCTGAGTGCGCCGTGCGCTGCCTTCGACGTCACCGTAGGCGAGCTGATGTCGAATCCGGAGAGCTGGAAGGTCGCGCTCGGGTGCACATCGGAGGCATACCGACTCGGCATCGCCAAAGGTGTCCTCTTCGAGTTCGACGATCCGTTGCGCTACGTCACCGACTTTGCCTCGACGATTCCAAAGACGAGCCCGTCGATGCGCCTCGACCACCTCGCCCGCCGCCCCTCCGAAGTTGACGTGATCAACGGGATGGTCGTCACCATGAGCGCCGAGTTAGGACTCGAGGCCCCCTACAACGAGACCTTGTGCGCCATCTTGCGTCAATGCGAGTCGCTGTTCGATGTCGACGAGAGGACGCAACGCGGGCGTTGACCCCGACTCCGGGCTCACGCTGCCGCAACATTTACATCGGCTCTCCTTCGCTCAACTCGTTGGTCGACTCGATGATCGCCTGCATCTGACCCTCCGGTGAAAGTTCGATCCCCTTGCCGTCGTCGTGCCAAAGCTCGGGGAAGCGCCAGATGAGAAAGCCGACGCCGATGACGCAGGCCAATCCACCGGACCACACGGCGAACTGCGGGCCTCCGAGTTCGGCGGCCAGACCGGTCTCTCCGTCGCCCAGACGGGGCCCGCCCGCGGCCACCGCGAAGAACGTTCCCGACAGGCGCCCCTGCAGGTGATCGGGCACTTTGCGCTGTTGTACGGATTGGCGAAAGATGCCCGAGATCATGTCGGCCGCCCCCGCGAGCGCCAATAACACCAGTCCGATCCACAATATAGGAATGACCCCGAAGAGAGCAATGGCTGCGCCCCAGAGGATGACGCACCCGCAGATCGCCCTTCCTTGATTGCGCCATCGCACACACCAACCCGTGAAGAATGACCCCAGCAGGGCTCCCGCTCCCGGCGCCGCATACAGCAATCCCACCACGCCGGCTCCCCCACCGAAGAGGCCCGTACCGAGTGCGGGAAACACGGCCCGGGGCATGCCGAAGATCATCGCGTTGAGGTCCACCCAATAGCTGGCGGACAACAGCCTCTGGGTCCGTAGGTACCGGAAACCTTCCGCCATCGACTTGAGGGATGCCCGCTGGCCTCCACGTGAGGGCACGAGCCCAGGCAAGAGGACGACGGCGGCAAGTGCACACCCGTAGGTGGCGACATCGATGCCATAGACGGCCCCCAGACCAAAAGCGGCAATCAATATGCCCCCGAGAGCAGGACCGGCGACGAGAGCGAGCTGCCCGATCGTGGTTTGGAGTGCGACAGCGGCGGTGACATCCTCGTCAGAGACCAGTGCCGGCAAGGCGGCCCGCCGGGCTGGCCAGTCCACGCCCTGAAAGGCCGCGCCGACCGCCGTGCAGACGAAGAGCGGCCACAATTCCGGATGCGGGAGGTTGGCATTGGCCACCAGCCCACCACTCGCCGTCGCCATGACGACCTGCGCCAGAATCAACACCCGGCGACGGTCCATGGAGTCGGCTAACGCGCCGCCCCACAGGGACCCCGCAAGGAGTGGAAACAGTGTCACCACGCCGATCAATCCCACGATGAGCGTCGAATGGGTCAGTGCATACGCCTGAAACGAGACGGCGACGACAGTCAGCTGACTCCCGATGGACGACACCGCTTGGCCGGCCCAGAGTCGGCGAAAGTGACGGTGCCGACGCAGAGGACCTGCGTCGAGGAGGATCCGACCCATCGGGACACGATAGTCAGGGGAGCAGCCGCCCCTATGCCGTGACGTCCCGGCGGGTGAAGACCCAGGCGGTCACAAGAGCGACGCCGACCAGATAGAGGGCGCTGAGCACGACTGCCCGGGCAAAGCCCGTGTTGGCGTTCCCGCCTTGGCCGACACCCAACAGGAGCTGTCCCGGAAGCCAGTGATTGAGGCCGGGGAGCACCCGGCCGACGATGCTCTCCACCGCGATCAGGTAACCGAGGCCCACGATGACCGCAAAGACGGCAGATCGGAGAAAGAGTCCGACGGCCAAGCCAAGGGTTCCGAACCCGATGACGGCAAGAAGGAGCTCTCCGAGAGCAGTTGTCAGGTCCTTGATACCGGTCGCCCCGAACCAGGCGCCGACCGGGACATGGCGCACGTGAGCCATGACGACAGCGACTCCTCCCGCTACCACGGACGCGCACACGACTGCCGCGACGAGGAATGTGATCACGCCGAGATACTTTCCGGCAAGAAGGATTCGACGCCGCGGTTGTCGGACGAGAAGTTGGCGAAGGGTTCCCAAGCTGTATTCGGAGGCGATCTGGAACGCAGCCACCCCGAATGCGACGATGCCCAACAGCACCACGACGCGATCGACGCCATGGATGAGTCCATTCGGTTGCGCCAGAACCTGGAGGCTCGGGAGATCGGCGCTCCCCGGCCCCACTGCGGCAGCCTGGGTGAAAAGGAGGACGACGAAGAAGGAAGCAGCGATCGTCAGGCCACCGAACACGCCGAGCATCAATGTCCGACGACGGAGCTTGACCCATTCACTTCGGAAGGCGTTGAGGATCATCTGATACTCCCCAGAGAGTGAGTGGTTTCCACATCGCGAGAGTGGGTGCCGGTCAGTTCGAAGAATGCCTCCTCGAGTGAGCGGGCGCGCGTGGAAATGTGGACAAGGGCGATGTCGGCTTCCATGGCCATGCGGTTCAGCGCAGCTGCCTGGTGTGACCCGGCCTCGACCACCAACGTTCCTGAGCCCATGCTCGAGTCCTCGACATGGGCCGTGAAGCCCGCCTGCCGGACCAATGCAGAGAGCGTCGCGAGGCTCGCTGCCGCTTCGGGGCGGAGAACCAGCTCGTCACCTCGGGTCGCACGAAGTTGTTCCACCTCCCCCTGGAACACCGTCCTTCCGTCGCTGATCATGATCAGTCGATCACAGATGTGCTCGATCTCAGCCAGCAGGTGGCTCGAGACGAAGACGGTCATACCCTCGTCAGTCAGCGAGCGAATCAGGTCGCGCATTTCGACAATGCCGGCCGGATCGAGGCCGTTGGTAGGTTCGTCGAGAATCAGGAGTTCGGGCTGCGGCAGAAGGGCAGCGGCGATGCCGAGGCGCTGCTTCATGCCCAGGGAGTAGCTCCGGTAGGTGTCCCCGGAGCGTTGGAGCAAACCGACCCGTTCCAAGATGGGCCCGATGGATGCCCTGTCGATTCCTCCGAGGCGGGCCAGGGTGAGCAGATTGTTCCTCCCGCTGAGTTGGGGATAGAACGCCGGGGCTTCGATCAGTGCCCCCACTTTGTGCAAAAAAGTTTCCGGGTTGTCGAGGTCTCCGTCGAGAACGGTTCCGCTCCCGGCGGAGGGTCGGATCAACCCCAGCAGCATGCGAATGGTCGTGGTCTTCCCGGCGCCGTTGGGTCCGACGAATCCACAGACAGACCCTCGGGGGATGTCGAGGTCTACGGCATCCACCACCGTCCGGTCGCCAAAGCGTTTTGTGAGTCCCCTCGTGCAGACAGCCAGAGGGCTCGGGACCGGACGATCGAGATCGGGCACGCACTCGACACTAAGGATCGACCCGCAGGTGGACAATGACGTGCGGGATGATTCGGGTTCGCCGGGTTCATCCTTAGGGATGAGTCCCGTAACAGCGCCGAGACGACACGGGCCTCATGAGGGGCTTTCGCCCGACATGAGGCACGTGTCGCGTTGACCCGATGAAGGGCCAGGAGGTTCTTTCTGCTTGGCTTACGAAGCAGCCTTCTCGCACACCGGCTTGAGGCCATACGGAGTCGAGTACTTGCCGTCCTTCAAGAGGGCGTAGTACCAACAGTCGACAGGGTGCGGCTTGCCGGCCGTGAAGGTCAGCGCCGGGGCGAGACCACCCAGGGTGTTGCCGTTCAAGGAGTCGAGTCCCTTGACCAACTCGGCCGAGGTGGGATTCCCGTTCACGCCGAGTTTCCCGGCTACGGCTGCAGCCTGGAACATTTTGCCGGCCACCCACGTCTCCATGGGCAGTTCGCCGTAGTTGACGTCCTTGAGGGTGCCCGGGGCGTACTTGTTAATCGCCTTGTTCATCGCCACGATCTGCGGGTTGCTGGTGGCGAAGTACGGCAGGTTGGGCACCGTGAAGTAGGTGGCCTGGTTGATGGCCGGCGTCGTGGTGAGGCTGGGGAGCAGGATCTCACCGTCGATGACCACCTTGGGCTTATAGCCCTGGGCGTAGCAGTCCTGGATGACCTTTTCGTCAACGGTCTGCGCGTCGGCTTCGAAGAGCACCGTCGCCCCGGCCTGCTTGGCCGCCAGGCACTGGGCGGTGTAGTTGGGGGCGCTGGCCGAGACTTCCTCGGTGGCGACGACCGACAGGTTGGCCGCCTTCGCCGCAGCCTGCAGCGGGGCGATCCCCTCCTGGCACTGGACGGCCTCTGCGCAGTAGATCAGCGCGAACTTGGTCGATCCAGCCTGCTTGACAGCGTCGATGATGCCCGCGAACAACGAGTCCTCGGTCTGGCCCTCGGGGTAGAAGTCCGAGTTCAAGAAGTAGGGCTCGGCCGAGGTGTCCATGCCGACGACCGGCACACCGGCCTGCTGGACGTAGGTGGCCCACACCGCGTCATTGTTGGAGGCGTCGACGATGGCCGTCACGTGGTCGCTCTCGACGAAGTTGTGGACGATGGTGGTCGATGTCGTCGGGTTGGAGTCGTCGTTCTCGTAGATGACGTCGACCTTGTGGCCGTTGATGCCGCCCGTTGCATTCACGGAGTCCGCCCAGGCCTTGTAAATGGGGGGCACGTCGACCACGGCCGCAGCCAGTGGTCCGGTGCACCCGCAGACCAGGCCGATCTTGATCGGCGCCTTGCTCGTACTGGCTCCAGCTGTCCCGGGCGCAACGAGCGCCGTGGTCGCCGCCAGTCCTCCGACCATCAGCAACATAGCCATTGCTGCGGCCCAACTACGTAAGACCCTTTTCACGACGGTACCCCCCTTTTCTTTCAGTTACATGAACATTGTGTGTCTACCACAAGTCGACATCAATGTCGAGTCTCCCTGGGTGGAGACCTTCTGAACCAAGATAACCCCTACGGACGGAACGACACGGTCAACCGTCCTTCGTCTACCCTGACCTGCAGAAACAGGCTCCGTAGAACGGCCGGAGCATGCGGTGGGCCGTCCGCCGGCCGGTGGGAGGCATGGAGAAATTCGGCAGTGGAACCAAGCCGTTGCAGTCTTTCGGATATGAACATGTCTCCGCAGCGCCGGCCTCGGCCAGCGCCTGAGACACCCGTCCGGACACGTACCCGGAGGGGTACTGTCCCCTCTCAAAAGGGGAGGGTGACATGGCCGCCGACGCGGACGCTTGGGCCCAGGCCGGGCTGATCTACGAACTGTCGGAGGGCGTGGCGTGGCTGCGCATGAACCGCCCGGAACGTCGCAATGCCATGGACCACTATCCGGCGGGCCAAGGACCTCACGGAATGGGATTGCGCGACGCGCTCTTGGGAGCCATCCTGCACGCGACCGAGGACAAGGCGGTGAAGGTCGCGGTGATCACGGGCAACGGTTCGGTGTTCTCGGCCGGCGCAGACCTCAAAACGGAGGCCATAGAAATCGAGCCGGAGCACAGACGAGGCCCGACGGTGGCCCGCGACGACGGTCTTCTCTACGGCTGGTACCGCCTGCTCGAGTCGATCTGGCGCAGTGACACGCCGTTCATCGCCGCGGTCAACGGTCCGGCCATCGGGGGCGGATGCCAGCTCGCCCTGGCCTGCGATCTGATCTACGCGTCCGAAACGGCCTCGTTCTGGGAGATCTTCGCCCGGATCGGGCTCCCCCTCGAGGGCGGAGCGGCCTGGTTGCTGACAAGGTCCCTCAGCCTTCCCCTGGCCAAGGAGATGGCTCTCCTGAGTGAACCCCTGAGCGCCAAGCGGGCCGTCGAGTGGCGGCTCATCAACGGGTGCGTCCCGGCCGACGAACTGGAGTCGGTGGCGGCCGGGGTGGCCCGCAAGCTGGTGACGTTGGGTGCCCCTTCGAAGGGTCCCGCCGCATCGGGAGAAGTGCGCGACGTGAGTGCGCGCCTCGGCCACATTAAGGGTCAGTTGAATGCCGCATGGGAACAGACGATGTGGCAGACGTTCCGCGAAGAGGCCACCTTGCTCAACCTGCCGGCAGGCGATGTCCCGCGGCGGTGACCGCGGTCACAGATCGAGCACGATGTCATCGCTGGGCTGTGCGCAACAGATGAACACGCTTCCGGCAGCGGGCGGTTCCACGGGGTCGGGGCTGTACGCGACATCCCCCGCGATGAGCGTCGTCTCGCAGGTCTGGCAGACGCCCGTGCGGCAGGACCAGCGGACAGGTACGTCGCAGGCTTCGGCCAGTTCGAGCAGGGTGCCGTAGTCGTTGCTCCATGGGATCGTCAGGTCGCTGCGGGCGAAGGCGATCGCCGGTCCGTTTCCGGGCTGACCGGTGGGCGGATGCGGCGCCCGCGCCGGCGTTGCCGCGATTCCCGGCGTCTCGCTCGCGGCCGGCCCGAAGACTTCAGTGTGGATGCGGGACGCGTCGACTCCCAGCGCGCCCAGACCTGCACTGATCTCGTCCATGAACCCTGTGGGCCCGCACAGGTACGCCTCGGCCGTCGAAGGTGGATGCAGTTCGGCGAGCAACGACGCCGTGAGACGGCCGGCGCTGTCGAAGTCGCGGCTTTCGACGTCGGTCGGGCCGGGGTGGCTGTAGTACACGCGGGTCCGCACGTTCGGCAGCGACGCGAGGAGGGCACGGGCCTCGGCGGCGAACGGGTGCTCGTGACTGTTCCGCGCGCCCTGAAGCCACCAGACCTCGCGGTCCGAGTGCTCCTGTGCCAGTTGCTGGAGCATGGCGAGGACGGGCGTCGCACCGATTCCGGCGCTGATCAAGAGCACGGGCACATCCGTCTGATCGAGGATGAACGTGCCGCGGGGTGCGGCAATATCCAGGTGGTCGCCGACGGCGACCTGCGTGTGCAGGTAGCCGCTGGCCGTGCCACCGCGTTCGCGTTTGACGGTGATCCGGTAGTAGCCCGCTCCGGGCGGCCCGGAGAGCGAGTAGTTGCGCAGCACCACCCGCTGTCCCTCGCCGGGCTGGACCCGCAGGGTGAGGTACTGCCCCGGGCGGGGCGCCGGAAGCAGGGCACCCGCGGGGTCTTCGAGACGCAGCGAGATCGCCGAGTCGCTTTCGCGTGTGATGGCGGTGACCGTCACCTGACGAAAGCCCGGCCAGGCGGGAGGTGGGCTCGTGCTCGCCAGGCCGGCGTTGCCGCCGCCGGGCTCCTCGTTCAGGAGGGCGCGGAACGAACCCTGCCAACCCGGGCTGAGGGCAGGAACCCGGAGCGCGCGGAGGAGTCCCTGGCGCGTGTGCCCAGGGAGGTAGAGGAGCCCGTCGACGTCGGCGACCGTCATCTGCTCAGGCCCCGTGGAGAGCTTGATGATGGTGTCTCCGGCCTGCACGTCGCCCTCTTGGAGTACCCGGAAGTAGAACCCCGGTCGGTGATGGGAGACGAGCAATGCAGGAATGCGGGGGTCATTCATCCGGATCCCGACCCGATAGCACGTGACCCGGGGTTGTGTGACTTCGAAGACCGCGCTGCCGATCCGGTAGCGATCGCCGATGCAGACCTCGTTGTCGGCCAGCCCTTCCACGGTGAAGTTCTCGCCGAACTGTCCATAGACGAAGTCGTCCCGCCCGAGCTCGTGCTCCCAGTGCCGATACGAGTCCATCTGGTACACGAACACCGCACGCTGCTCGCCCCCGTGGCCTGAAAGATCGCCTTGGCCATCGCCCTCGACGTTGAGCTTGCCGACCCGACAGGAACCGGCAACGGGATCCTTGAAGACCCCGGTGAACACAGTCCTCCCCTGCCAGCTCACGTCCTTCGGCAAGCCGACATTGACCGACACCAACGTCCCGACGGACTGGTCGGAGGGCGGGGTCGGCTCAGCAGGTGCGGGCTTCGGCGGCCGGGTGATCGATGGGGCGGAGATCACGAAACCGACTACGCCGAAGGTTGATCCGATGGATCCGGCGCGCCGGGGGCGTCCCCGTCGGGTGCTTTCGGTCGGAGCTCGCTCTGGGAGATGGCCCAGGCCGCGTTGACCAGGCCGATATGGCTGAAGGCTTGGGGGAAGTTGCCCAAGAACTCTCCGCTGACGGGATCGACCTCCTCGGACAGCAGGCCGACGTCGTTGACGAAGGCTATGGCCCGCTCGAAGACGGTGCGCGCCCGCTCCGTCTCGCCGGCGCCGGCCAGGGCTTGGGCCAGCCAGAACGTGCACAGGAGGAACGTGCCCTCTTCACCCTCGAGCCCGTCGTGGGAGCGATAGCGGTACACGAGTCCCCGGTCGTCGGTAAGCCGTTCCTCTGTCGCGTGAATGGTGGCCAGGACCCTGGGCTCGTCGGCGGGAAGGAAGCCGACCAGCGGGAGCATCAGATTGGACGCGTCAAGATCGTCCGAGCCGAAGGACTGGGTGAACGCCCCGGCCCGGTCGCTCCAGCCCTTGGTCAGGATCGCCTCACGGATTTGGGCCTGGGTCTCTTTCCACGCGTCGACGCGGTCCGAGGCACCGAGGGGGCCGGCCAGGGCCACCGCCCGGTCGAGGGCCGCCCAGCACATCAGCTTGGAGTACAAGAAGTCGCGGGGCTCGCCGCGCACTTCCCATATCCCCTGGTCCTTTTCCTTCCAGCGCCGCGCTGCGGTGTCGGCCAGTTCGACGAAGAACCGTCGTGTCGCTGGGGCCAGATCGGGCTGGGCGCCCCACTTGTCGGGGGCCGCCATCGGCCCCACACGGGAGGTGTTGTCGAAGATGTGGTCCGACAGGCGGTACACCGCACTGAGTAACTCGCCATAGACGTCGAGCTGGCGCTGCTTCCAGGCACCGTTGCCGACGCGCACGGGAACAGAGTGCCGCCAGCCCTCCAAATGGGGCAGCTCGCGTTCGGTCAGGTCCCGTTCGCCGCCGATGCCGAACATGATCTGCAGGTCGCGGCCCCGGTCGAGCGAGCCGGCGGCGGAGGTCGTCACATAGTCGAAGAATTGATTTGCTTCGTCCGGGCAGGCGGCAACCCAGAGCGCCTCGATCGTGAAGGAGGCATCGCGGACCCAGGCGTAGCGGTAGTCCCAGTTGCGGGCGCCGCCCACCACCTCGGGCAGCGACGTGGTGGCCGCCGCGCAGATGGCGCCGGTGGGTGCAAAGGACAGCGACTGGAGCACACGACCGCTGTGGTGGACCAGATCCCGCCACGGGCCCACGTAGGCCTGGTGGAGCTCGGACCACGACTCCCAGGCCGACACGGTGTCCCCGAGCCGCGCTGCTATCTCGGATTGGCTCCAGACCTTGGCCGATTCCGTCCCGGTCCGCTCGCTGTGCTGCAGGGCGAAGCCTGCGCTTTCACCACGGCGGAGGGCGAGTTGGCCCGATGCCGCGGACCCTTCGAAAGTCAATGTCATGGGAACCGACAGGACCAGGGCGTCGGCATCCCCTCCTGTGGCCACTCCGCCGTCGACGGCATGGAGCGGGGGATGCGCGACCCCGTACTCGGGACGCGGGACGTACTCCAGCGTCAACTCGACTTCTCCCTCGACGCACACCGCACGACGCAGGAGAAGATGCGGCGCCGCCCGGCCGAGCTCATGGCCCCGGTTGCCTTCTCCCGTGGCCAACGCGTCGGTGAGCACGACCGTCCCCGTGGGCGTCCGCATGGTGGTCTCGAGCACCATGGTGCGGTCCAGGTAGCGGCGGGTCACCTCGGTGGCGCCCGTGATCCGGATCGAGCAGTAGCCGGCTTCTTCACCGAGCAGGCGACCGAAGATCGACGGGCTGTCAAAACGCGGGAAGCACAACCAGTCGACGGACCCGTCCCGGCTCACCAGCGCCGCGCTGTGACGATCCGAAAGGAGCGCATAGTCAGCAATTGGCGTTGTGCTCACTGATCACTCCTTCACCTGCACATGACGGGATCGCTCTCAGCGTAGCGACCTCCGAAAGGCGAGGACCAGGGTGGGGCGATCGGAAGTGCGGAGGGGGTCGCGAAGGATTACCTTGAGGGTTGCGCGCGAAGGCGACGAAGGAGGGTGATCCATGCGATCCGACATCAGGCCCGGCAGCACCCTCCCCAATTACGCCCTGCCGGATCACACGAACACGGTGCGCACATTGAGCGAGCTCCAAGGCGACGACCCGCTGGTCCTCACACTGGCGCGGGGCAACTACTGCCCCAAAGAGCACCAGCAGCACCTGGAGCTCGCCGCGAACTATCCGAAGGTCGCTGTCGGCTACACCCAGATCGTCACGATCTCGACCGACGACCATCACTCGACGCAGGAGTTCCGCGCCTCGGTGGGCGCCCAGTGGACCTTCCTCTCCGATCCGGCCCGGGTGGTGCAGAAGGACCTCGATATTAAGGAATACACCGATCCTGAGCACGACCCGATGATCCCTCACACCTTGGTGCTCAAGCCGGGGTTGGTCGTGCACAGCATCTACGACGGGTACTGGTTCTGGGGTCGCCCGTCGTTCTACGACCTGTGGCACGACTTACGCGCGGCGTCGAGCGAGATCCGTCCCGACTGGGACCTGAGCAAGGCGGGACTCCGCGAGGCCTGGGATGCGGGCGACTATTCGAGCTTCCACGGATGGAACAAGCGCGCTCCCGAGTCTGCACCGACGTCCTATGCGTCGTAGCGACACGTGTCGCTACCCGTGCCGCTCCACATCGAGGCCGGATGCAGTCGCCGGGAGCCGGATCGAAAGGTAGGTGGTCGCGGTGCGCACGCCCGTATGCGAGCTGCTCGGTATTGAACAACCGATCGTCCAGGCGCCGATGTCGGCGCTCCCCGAGCTGGCGGCAGCGGTCTCGAATGCCGGCGCACTGGGCATGTTGGCGCTGACCTGGTCCACTCCCGCCGGAGACGTGGTGCATCAGACCGCGGCACTTACGGACCGTCCGTTCGGCGGCAACCTGATTATCAGCTCCGATCAGCACCGCCGCGTCGACGAGGCCCTCGAAGCCGGTCTGCGGATCGTGTCGCTCTTTTGGGGAGACCCCGCGGGCTACGTCGAGCAGGTCCATGAGGCAAAGGGGGTCGTCCTCCAGACGATCAGCAGCGCAGAAGAGGCGCGGCGCGCGGTCGACCGCGGGGTCGATGTCATCGTGGCGCAAGGTTGGGAAGGAGGAGGGCACGTGCGGAGTCAGGTGGCGACGCTGCCTTTGGTGCCCGCCGTCGTGGACGCGGTGACCCCGGTTCCGGTGATCGCCGCCGGCGGGATCGGGGACGCTCGGGGTGTCGTCGCCGTGTTCGCACTGGGCGCGCAAGCGGCATGGCTGGGCACCCGGTTTCTGCTGGCCCGGGAGATGCCCGTCCACGAGGAATATCGCCGGCGCGTGATGGAGGCGGTGGAGACCGATGCGCAGTGGTACGCCGACTTGTACGACGTCGGCTGGCCCGACGCCCCCCACCGTGCATTGCGCAACTCGACCGCCGCGGCATGGGAGGCCGCAGGCCGTCCCCCGCTGGGCAGTCGACCGGGAGAGGATGATGTCATCGCCCACTTCCCGAGCGGCGAAGAAATCGTCCGGTACGAGCCGGGGGCGCCGATGACCGGTACGACCGGCGATATCGAAGCCCTCTCCTTGTGGGCGGGACAGAGCGTTGCGCTGGTGACGCACCTGCAAAGTGCCGCAGAGATCGTCGCCGAGCTCGTTTCGGGGTTGTGAGGACAGCCCGGATACTGTTGGCGGATGCGCTTTCAGGGTGTCGTGCTGAACGTCGCCGATCTCAATCGTTCCATTGAGTTTTACCGGGAGGTGCTGGGTTTCACGCTGCTGTCCCGAGAGGAGCAATTGGCGGCGGTGAGCGCGCCGGGGAACGACGAACCTCAGGTCATCGTCTTGCGAGCGCTCGGGAGCAGTCCGGGGGGAGGAGCCCGCCACGTCGGTCTGCGCGCTTTCGTCCTCGAAATCGAGTCAGCCGATCAGCTGGATCGGATCGCGGGCGATTTGGAGTCCCGGAGACTCTTCGTCGGCCGGCGTGATCACAGCGAGTGGAGTGCGGTGGTGGGTCGCGACCCGGACGGTGTCGCCGTCGTCGTGGCCCAGCACCCCGGCGAGGGGCGCATTACGCAGGAAAGCTGGGCGACACTCGATGATTTCCTCTACGGAGTCGGCGAGTAGGAAAGCCCGGAAGGATCCGAAGGGGATCGCTAAAACGTCAGCCCCGTTCAGTGCCGCCGTTGGGCCTGAATGAGGGGAATGCCAAAGGGGAGGAACGCCACGATGGCGGCGGCCAGCGCCAGGAAAGCGCCCCACGACCAGCTGAAACCTGCCGGCTTGAGCAGGAAACCCAATACCACGAGGGCCAGATTCGCCCCGGTGAGGATGGCCAGGAGCTGGTCTTTGGACATACGGCCCTGCGCCGCCAGGTCACCGGCGCCGAAGGCGACGATCAGAACGTAGAGCACCAGCACGATCGAGTTCACCACGGCGAGGAAGAGCCAACCGTGGGCGCTGAGGCCATCTGCGGAGAGGGGACCGATGCTGTACCAAGGCAACCAGAACGACACCAGGAGGACGAAGGTGGCGGGGCCGAAGACCCGGTCCCTGCGGGTGAGCGTGTCCAGTCGTTCCCGCGATTTGCGGACGGGCTTGGGGGTCGGTCGAGGAATGACGGTCGGCCTGATGGCGGCGCCGCACTTCGGGCAAAGGGCAGTCCCCGGGGAAACCTCGACCAGGCAGCGGGAACACGCAGGCAAATCGACCATCTCCTTCTTGCTCTCGCGGACGCGTCGGCTCAGGTTACAAGCCGACAGAGCGCCCCGATGCGAACCCGCGCCCCGGATGCCGGGCCGCATGGCGGTCCCCACCACGTACGTGGGCTCGGGGCCCGCCGTCAGTGCAACCGAGGAAGCACCTCGTCGGCGAAAAGTCGCATCGACCGTTCGACGTGTTCGTGGGCCATGCCACCGACGCCCATGAGAACGACGAGGTTCTCCACCCCGGCGTCTTTCAACAACCGCAGCCTCTCGTAGCAACCGTCGGGATCGTCGAAGACCAGTATCGAATCGTTCCATTCGTCGTAGGTCAGGTCCGGCATGGCCGCCGCAACCCCCCCACGATCGGGCATGACGTACGAGCGCGGGAGTTCTCCGCTCGGGGGGATGGTGAGCGCGCTGACGCGGGCGAAGTGCCAGTCGAACGGGGCGCGGGCGAGCGTGCGGGCCTCCTTGCGAGTTTCGGCCACGAAGATGTAGCGCATCACGGTCGCCCGCCGGCGGGTCCTGGCAATGTCGCCGCCGGCCGCCTCGACCTTGGAGAGATATTCGGCGAACGCCTTGGCCTCGTCTTCGATCGGGATGAAGCTCGAGAAAATGGCCGGTATCCCGCGTGTGACCGCATTGTCGATGCTGGTCGGACTGGAGGCGGCGTGGAGGAGGACGTCCTCAGGCCTGCGCTCGGGAACCGGCCACAGGCGTGCAGGAGGAATGTCGTAGTACGCACCACGGTGTTCGAACTCCTGTGGCTTCCAGGCCGACAGAACAATGTCGAGTGATTCGTCGAAGCGTTCCCGGGTGGTCTCCATGTCGATCTGCATGACCGGGTATTGCGGCCATTGGTAGCCACGGCCTACCCCGACGTCCACCCGGCCGGCGCTCAGAATGTCGAGCATGGCGACACGTTCGGCGAACCGGAGCGGATGGGTGAACGTCAAGTTGACGATGGCCGTACCGATCCGCACCCGGCTGGTCTGTGCTGCGATGTAGCTCGCCATCTGCAGGGCATCACCGCACAGGCAGTAGTCGAAGAAGTGCTGCTCGGGTACCCAGACGCTGTCATAGCCGAGTTCTTCGGCCAGGACGGCCCGCTCGATCTCGCGGTGGAACACCTCGTGCGGCTCCGTCCACGGGGGACACTGGAAGGTGTGATAGGTGCCGACTCTCATTGCTCACTCCGCCTCTCTCTGACTACATGGACAACCTCCGCAATGGCTGCAACCACATCATCGGGGGACTCCATCGGTTCCATGTGACCGATGCCCTCCACGACGGACAACCAGGCGCCGGCGATGGAAGCGGCGAGGACGCGGCAATCCTCGAGGAACGGGTCGGCATCGCCGACCACCACCGCGCACGGCACCGTGATGTGGGCCAACTGATCGGTGAGGTCGAATTGCCCGATGGCATCCAGGGCCGCCGTCAGAGCGAGCCCATCGCATCCGGCCACCTCCTCGACGAACTCTTCGACTTGCGTGACGTGCGTCTGGCGGTACTTCTCGCCGAAGAGCCCCGGGCCCATGACCGCAGCCAGAGCAGCGGTGCCCTGGGCGTTGATGAGCTCCTTCAATAGTTGCGTCGACTGCTGATACGGCACCCCCGCCGCGCTGGTGGTCCCGACCAGGACCAACCCTCCCACGCGCTTGGGCGACCTGGCGTAGAGGTGCTGCGCCACCATCCCGCCCATGGAATGGCCCACCACGACGGCGTCGATGACACCCAGTGATTCGAGTGCGTCGTCGACGGCCGTCGCCAGATCGGCGAGAGAGAACGCTCCTTCGATTCTCTCCGACGAGCCGAACCCGGGCAGATCGAACGCGACCGTCCCGTACGCGTCGCCAAGATGCTCGACGACAGGAGCCCACACTGCATGTGAACAAGCCCAACCATGCAACAGGATGACCGGGAACCCGTCTCGACGCCGAACGGCATGCAACCTCGCCCCATTTCCCGCCATTGCCTCACCTCATCCCGCTCGAATCTTTCTTGCGCACGAAAGATAACATCCAGCGGGTGTAGCCTGCCCGGCAATGCCAACCACCGTTGAGGGTGCTCGCGTGGAGACGGAGACCGACGCTCGATCGGGCGTGCCAACCCGCCTACGGCTCCTCGAAGTGGGTGAACGACTCTTCGCGGCGACCGGCATCGATGCCACCCCGACCCGCCAGATCTGCCGGGAAGCCGGAGTCCACCAGGACGCCATCCACTACCACTTCGGGACGAAGGACGGGTTCGTCGCCGCCATCCTCGAGGCAGGAATCGACCGGGTCGACCAGCACCTGGCCAAACGGTTGGCCGAGGTCGAGGATTCCGGCCGTGGGATGTCGGTTGCGACCCTGGCCCAAGCGGTCGTCACGGCCACCGCCGACATGTCGGACGAACCGGGCTTGGGGCGACACTACCTGGGCTTCCTTGCCGCGCTGCTGGCGAATCCCCGGCTCCGTACCCTCTCCACCAACCGGCGCACATCCTGGGGGCAACGCATGGTCGATGCGCTGACTCCCCTCACCCCTGAGCTCACCGAGTCGGCGCGTGTTTACCGTGTGGCGATCACGGGCTTTCTCCTGATCCACATGATCGGCGTGGACTCGAGCGTGGAACTACTCGGACAATGGCTCACCGTGTCCGGCACGCCGAACGACGACGACCCCCACAGACCGCTGATCGAGACACTCGTGGGCGTCCTGTCGGGATAGACAGAGCCCTCGTTTATCGGGAGGACCATTTCGGGGGTCGTCGCTCGGCGAATGCCCTTGGCCCCTCCTTGGCATCGTCGGAGCTCATGATCCGGATGACTTCTGCTTCGTTGAGCCGCCACAACTCCGCTTCTGCGTCGACGGCCCCGTCGACGATCCCGTTGGCAACGCGCTTACTCCCCTGCACGGCCAGCGGGGCGTTGGCGCATATCCGCTCCGCCAGTTCCAGCGCAGCGGGAAGTAGCTGGGCGGAGGGGACCACCTTGTTCACCAGACCCCAGCGGAGGGCTTCCTCGGCCGACAGCGGGTCGCCGGTGAAGATCATCTCCATGGCGATCTTCGGGGGGATCTGTCGAGGTAGCCGGAACGTGCCGCCCGCCCCCGCCATGATCCCGCGCTTGACCTCGGGCAACCCGAACGATGCCGTGTCAGCCGCGACGACCAGGTCTGAGGCCAGCGCGATCTCCGTCCCGCCGCCCAGAGCGAATCCGTTCACCGCGGCGATGGTCGGTTTGCTGATCGGATGGGTCACGTAGCCGGCGAAGCCCCATGCTGCGCGCGCCGGATCGTCGACCCTCAGCTTCTCGCCGCGGGCCAGCGCCTTGAGATCGGCGCCCGCGCAGAACGATGTGTCACCGGATCCCGTGACGATGACGACGCGAATGTCCCGGTCCTCCTCTGCCTTCTCGAGTGCGTCACCCAGAGCGATCGTGACTCCCAGGTTGATGGCGTTCCGGGCCTCCGGTCGGTTGATCGTGAGGATGCGCACGTTCCCGATCTGCTCCGTCAACACCGGCGCCGGGGTGGTGGGGCCGGCGACTTCCTCGCTCGGTGAGGTCATGGTCCTCCTTCGGTGGGTTCGGTCGGCCGCGCTGTGCGCAGCATGTGTTTCATGGTCTTCCCCAGGGCGTTGCGTGGCAACTCGGTCGCGAATTCCATGTGCTCGGGGATCTTGAACGCAGCCAACCGTTCACCGACCCAATCCCGGAGCTCCTCCACTTCGACGGTTGTCCCGAGGCGCGTGACAACGGTCGCGGCCACCATTTCCCCTTTGACCCGGTCCGGAATGCCGAAGACGACTACCTCGGCGACCGCCGGATGTTCCAGAAGGCGATCCTCGATCTCCCGAGGGTAGACGTTCTCACCGTTGCGGATGATGAGGTCGCTACGGCGACCTTCCAAGACCACGAGTCCATCGGTCACGCGCCCGAAGTCGCCCGTCCGATACCAGCCCCGATCGTCGAGGACGGCAGAGGTCGCGGCCTGGTCATTGTGATACCCGAGGAACACCGAGGCGCTCCGTATCTGGACTTCGCCGACGACGCCGTCCTCGCACTGCACCGCGGTGACGGGTTCGCAGACGCGCACTTCGTTGCCGGGGAGTGGCCTGCCGACGCATCCGGGGTGAGAAAGCGCCTCCGCCGCGGTGGCTGACGCCCCGGTTCCATTGGTTTCGGTCATGCCGAAGCCGACGACCAATCCGGGTTCGATATGAGGCCAGCGACTGGTCATTTTCTCTATGAGCACCGGCGGGACGAAGGACCCGCCGAAACTGACGCTGCGGAGACAAGAAAGGTCGTGCCCGTCGGCCTCTGGGGACTCCACGAGTTTCCATCCCTGGGTGGGGACGATCCGCCACGTCGTGACCTTGTGGAGTCCGGAGAGCCGTAAATGCTCTTCGGGAGACCAGCGCTCTTCCGAAGACTGGTAGACGAGTTTGGTACCCGTGGCGACCGAAGAGATGGCCTGGGTGTTCAATCCCGAGATGTGGAACATGGGCAACGCCGCGATCTCACACGGACTTCGAACGGGTTCCCGCCCGGCGCTCGCCACCCGGAGCGCTATCGACTGGATCCAGTGCAGGTTGTTGCGATGGCTGAGCACGGCGCCCTTGGGCCGTCCCGTCGTACCACTGGTGAACAAAATGACAAAGGGATCGTCTTCGTCGATGGCCGTGGATGGCATCTCGGCGGGCGGACCGGAGAAGATTGGAGCCAGCTCCACCAGATTGCGGCGAGGCAAGCGCGGGAACCGACCTTCGATGCGCTCGAGACGGCGCGCGTCACCGAGCAGCAGTTTCGGTTCGGTCAGCTCGAGGCCGTATTCCATCTCTGCTCCGGTCGACCAGCCGTTCAGGCCCACGATCACGCCGCCGAGGACAATCACGGCCCATGCGGCAATCACGTGTTCGAAGCTTGTCGGTGCCGCCAAAGCGACCCTGTCGCCCTTCCCGACACCGAACTCTTCACGCAGATATTCCGCCACGTTGGCTGTCATCCCCGACGCCTCACCGAAGGACACGGCGCCGGCGGGGTGCACCAGGTAGGGCGACTGTGCGTGCCGGGATGCGCCCTCCTCCAGCAGGGCCCTGAGATGCGGCAAGCGCCGGGCAAAGACCGTCTGGGGTACACCGAGGACCTCTTCTTCGATCAGCTCGAGGTCGCCACCGGGTCCCATGATCGCTACCGGGTCGCGTTCGTTCGCCGTGCTCGGAGGAGGTTCCCAACGCAGAGTTGTTCCCATATGTCCGGTTGCCGATACTAGCCATCGAAGTCGACGTCGACATCGATAAACTCCCCTCCGAGGAAGCCGACATCGATGTCTGACGGAATGGAGACTCGTCCTGTGATTCTGGACTCGGATTTCGACCATCATTCGTCCGAACATGCAGCCGACCCAAGTGCTTCCTATAAACAGATTCGGGAAGACTCGGGCGTTGTTCACACCTCAGCCCACGGTGGTTATTGGGTATTCACCCGTTATGCGGATATAGCCTCGGCCGGCAAGGATCACAATTCGCTCTCCTCGGCCCTCCAATTCGAAGGTTCGGAGGAAATCGGTGGTGGCATCACGCTTCCACACAACCCTGCGGCTACCCGCATGTCGCTCGCAGAGATGGACCCACCTGAATGGAATCATGTTCGGCGCGCCCTCAATCCAACCCTTTCGCCCCAAGCAGTCGAACAATTCGCACCGCGCATTCGCGAAATCACTACCTTCTTCATCGATCGGTTCATTGAGACCGGCCGTTGCGATCTGGTGACCGACATCTGTAGCCCGATCCCCGCGGTGGTCACTTTGATGTATCTAGGGCTGCCCACCCAGGAGTGGGAACGATTTGCAATCCCTATCCACTCTTCCGTTTACACGCCGCGGAAACCGGGGCATCCAGAATTTGAACATCTCCTAGCGCAGTTCTCCTGGGTCTTTTCCACCATCCGGAGTGAGATCGCTCTGCGTCGGGAATCCCCCCGCAACGACTTTATTTCGACCTTGCTCACATGTGACATGGAAGGGGTCCCGTATGACGACGAACTCATTTTCGAGACCGTCTATACGATGCTGGCGGCAGGTGTCGACACCACGACCTCACTCCTGTCGGCCGCCTTCCTCCATCTGAACTCCCGTCCAGAGGATCTTCAGCGCCTCAGGGAAGACCCATCGTTGCTGGACGCGGCATGTGAAGAGTTCCTTCGCTACTACACGCCCGCACAAGCCGGGGCCCGAACCGTCCGGAGCGACGTCGGCCTCGGTGGTGTGGAACTTCATCGAGGTGATCGTGCGCTTCTCGCTTGGGCATCCGCCAATCGAGACGCGGCAGCATTTGAAGATCCAGACACTTTTGTCTTGGATCGAAGCCCCAATCGCCACCTTGCGTTTGGTGTCGGGATCCATCGGTGTGTCGGTGCTCATCTGGCCCGCCAGGAGTTCAAGGTGATCGTCGAAGAGGTGTTGCGCCGTCTCTCCGGCCTGTCAATCGATATGAGGAGAACTCCTCGCTACCCCGATGTCGGGCTCATGTTCGGATATCAACGCATGCCAACGACCTTCACGCCGGCATCACGCGAGGGCGGCACGGCTGTGCCCTTTTAGAGAGAACGAGTCCATCGTCACGAACGCTGAAGTACGGCGGGCAATTGCCGCTGGTCTTGGAGCTTGGCAAACCAGTACCCGAACATATCCGCAGTGTCGAGGCAATCGTGGAACCCGGCCCGGCGTATCTTGATTGTGCTGAGTAACGCCGGCGAGGGCCGACCTCCCAGCGAGCCGAAGAGGATATCGGCATAGCTCCAGGAATTGCCGACGAGGGCGGACATGTCCCGAGGGGCATCGAGGCCGTAACGGTCGACGACGTCGGCCCACTCCCCCGCGGCCGTGGCATTACTTCGGCCAATCGAAGCAATCTCGGCTCGCCGACCTCCATGCCGAAGCCGGCCGCGATCTGCGGCCAGATATCCGACCAAGAGAAGACGTCACCGTTGGTGACGTTGAAAATCTCGTTGCCGGCCGCCCTACTTTCACCGGCCCAGCCGATCGCCCGAGCCAACAGACGGGCGTCTGTCGCCTCTTGCACGACAGGCGTGCCACCGGGGAAACAGAGCGGACGACCGCGGGCTCTCTCGAGAGCCGCGTACACACCGATCGCGGGCAACAGATTCATCGGGCTACCGGTCGATTCCCCGTACACGACCTGCGGGCGAAGGACCGTCCACGACCAGGGTGCTCCTTCGGACAATCGCCTGAGTACATCTTCCTGCAAGAAATAAAAATTCTCGTGGTCGTCCCGAGCGGAACGCTCCTTGGCCGGCAGCGGTGAACGGCCGACATGGAACCCATAGGCCTTGGCACCCTGTAGCAGGCTGACGTGGACCAGGCCGGAACCGTGGGCCTCGAGCAGGGGTTCGATGGAGTTCTTGAAGAGCTGAAGGTTGTGGCTCATCAACTCCGGGTCCCGCCATCCGGCTGCCAGATCGCTGGACTCCTGGAGGGCGCTATACACGACGTGTGTCGTCCCACGGAACGTCGCGCCTCGAAGAACGGCATCACATTCCGTCCGGTCGGAGAGATCCAACGTGACGTGCTGTGCTCCAGCGATCCCGGGGTCTCGGCGCGCCACCCCGATAACCGGAACTGCCTCAACACTGTGGAAATACCTCGCCGCAGAGAGTCCGACCACTCCGGTCACCCCGAAGACAACGACCTTCTTCACTGAACCATCGACTGACGCGCCTTCGCCCGCTAAACCGCGAGGTCGGGTGCCCGACCACCTGGCGGGTTGCAGTGCACGGGCGTCAGACATGAGAACCGGTCTTTGATCATGGGAACGTTCGCCATTATCGCAGAACCCGGACGCGCAACGCTTGTTGACATTGAGGAAGGACGTTTGTCACCGATCCTCATTGTCCGGACGTTGTCGGAGCGTTGGCGGTGACTTGGCTGACAACTCAGCTGCGATTGCACCTCTGTCTTTAGAGTGAGGACACATGAACAGCGAGCACGGCGGCGAACAAATCAAGTGTGATTCTCATCGGCTCTCGGGATTCACGCTCATCGAATTGCTCATCGTCATCGCCGTGCTCGGCATCATCGCCGCCGTCGTGGTCTTTGCATTGAGCGGAACGAGTGCTTCAGCCGCGGTCGCGGCCTGCAACGCCGATGCCAAGACGGTCCAAACGGCGGCGGCCGCCTACACGGCGCAAAACGGGACGGCTCCGACGCAGCAGAGTCAGCTGGTCGGCGGCTACCTTCGGAGCTGGCCCACGAGCTCCTATTACACCATCGCGCTCAGCGGCACAGGAGACGTGCTGGTCACCGCCCCATCGAGTGGATCGCCGGTCAGCTATTCCACTACCGCCTGCAACGGCGCCGGATCTACCCCGAGCAGCACGACGACCACGGTCGCGCCGACCACGACGACGACAGTCGCGCCCACAACGACGACGACGACCACGGCCTCGAACGGGGTGACGGTCAACCCGACGAGCAGCAACTCCAACGGGTACTCGGGTCAGGACATCGTAAATCTCAACAACATCTCGTCCATTACGACGCTCACGGTGACGATAAACGTGGCGGTGACCTCGGGCCTCCAGTACAACAGCCAGTTCAACTCGCTGCCCGGCGGAGTCGGGACTCAGATCAATAGCAGCGGAGGAGGCTATGTCACCTCGACCTACACCCTCAACGCCAACCAGACCATCCCCGCCCACTACTCAAATGGCGAAGTCGCCATCCAGTGGCAGGCTTCCGGCGCCGCCCGGGTGACGACCGGCGACACGTGGACGGTCACGAGCAAATCGGGTGGAGTCACCTCCACTCTCCAAGGGACCTTCTAGACACGATCCCGAGCGATCGGTCCGTCGTGTTACTTTCGTGCCCGAACGACGCTGTTGGGGGTGGCTGAGGAGGGTCATGCAATCGCTTCTCGGAAAGAACGCACTCGTGATCGGCGCGAGTCGCGGCATGGGCAAGCAGATGGCCCTGGAACTCGCACGCAACGGAGCAGACGTCGCAGTCGCAGCACGCTCGCTCGCGCCCACCGCATCGATGTTCCCGGGCACATTGGGTGAGACGGTCGACGAGATCAAGGCCATCGGCCGGCGGGCGTTCCCCATCAGGGTGGACCTGGCGATCGGCGCCGAGATCGACGCCATGGTGGCTCACGCCATCGCCGAATTAGGTTCCGTTGAGATAGTGGTCCACAGCGTCCAGTACCACGGGCACGGATCCTACGACAGCTTCTCGGACACGACGATCGAAGAACTCGAGACACAGATGTGGGTGAACGCGATGTCGGCGGTACGCGCCTGCAAACTCATCGTCCCGCACATGGCCGAACGCGGTGGTGGCACGATCGTGATCGTGACGTCGCTCGCCGGGACCATCGAGCGTGGACGGTTACCGGGCGACGCGGCAACCGGACTGGGATACCCGATCTCGAAGGCTGCGGTCGGGAGGCTCGTCCCGGCACTGGCCAAGGAGGTCAAGGATCTGGGAATCGCCGTGATCGGGCTCAATCCCGGGTTCGTCATCAGTGAACATGTTCTGGCCGAGGCTGTTGGCAACACTTCCCATGGCTGGAACCTCGAGAACGGCAACCCGCCAACCGTTCCCGCCAAGGCCCTCGGCTACCTTTGCACGGTCGACAACCCGATGGTGTTCACGGGTACCGACGTCGACGCCGCAGCTCTTGTCGCCGACCTGCAGCTGGTTCCCTCCGTCCGACCCGGGGCGGCCGACGCGGCGCGAACCCCGATTTCTGGCACGTAGTGAGGCAGAACACCTAGCCGGCGCAGTCGCAACCAACGGCGGGTCCGTTTTCGCTCACGCCGGGAATTGCACCTGCTCTGCTTGGGCCACCAGCCCCGCGTTGTCCTGGGGAAGGATGTACCCGCTCGAGATGGCCTGGTCGAGGCTCTTTTCGTAGCGCCGCAGGTAGGATGCCTTGTCGCCGTAGAGCTGCGCCATCTGCGACGAGGTGAACGGTGTGGTGCTCCCGAACAGCGAGCACAGAACGCTCCCACCGGGCGGGGCCACCCCACTGAGGACAGAGGAGGGCACTTCCACGGCTGGCGTACGCACTCCGCCTTCGACATTGCCCTGGGCGTCCTTCGCCAGTGTCACCGGATTGGTGCTCGCCAGGACCATCGGCCGCGGCGATGGAGGCGCCGTCCCTTCGGTGACCCATTTGGCGAACGCGGTAAAGGCTGCTTGAACGACCGGATGTTGCGGACCCATGTTGATCTCGGTCGAGCAGCCCAGGACGCTGGCGTAGCTGCCGACGATGTACGAGTCCGCATGGGAGGTCCCAGCTACTTCCCACGTGCGGATGCGGCTGGTGTCCGGTTGCTGTGCCGGTGCGTAGCCGAGCGTCGTCATGTCCGTCTCCGTCTCGAACATGAACACCGGTACGGTCAGGTCGGTGCGGATACGCAGATCGCTCGGGCCGCCGCTTGCGCCCGTAATGGATGCCCCGCTCAACGGGGCGCCCGAGCCGCCCCGGCTGTGAATGAAAATACCGTCGAAGGTCTGGGTCAGCGGCTGGATGGCATCAGCGAAGGTGGTCAGATAGAACGCCGACTGGGATTCGCCCACGGCGACGATGTGCTTGGGGTGCAGACTGCCGAAGACGTCGGGCGACTTGTCCAGACGCAGGGCCCGACCTACCTGGGCAAAGATGTCCAAGGAGTACTGGTCGCCAGGGTGATGGAGGCTGCCGTAGCGAGAGGGCTCTTGTTGGATCAGTCCGGGGCTTCCACTGGTGCTGGTGATACCTGTCCCTCCCTCGACGCCCAACGACTGGGCGGAAACCCCGACGTAGCCGTACCCGTCTCGGGTCAGCATGGGGTTGAGATAGTCCCAGTCCGGAGACGATTCGCCCGACGACACGTTCAGCCACTCCACCACCACCGTGCCGTTGAATCGTTTCGGGTCGGACGGCAGCCGGACCAGGATTCGCGTCTGATACGCGGCGGAGGTGTCCGGAGCGATTTTCCAGCGCCCATCGCTCGGGTCGGAGGTCGAGCGAAAGGCGGTGGCTGATCCCGAGGCAAAGAACTCTTTCTCGGTGTAGCCGTAGCTTGCCGTGGATCCGGTCGTCGCACCCGACTCGGGATCGATGACGTGACCAACGGTGATCGGGCCGCTCAGTGTTGCGGCCTCCCCGTAGACCGGTGACGCGAAGTGAGGGTTCTTCGGAACCCCACTGGGTGCCGAGGCGGCGGAAGAGGCCATGGCAAGGAGCGTGACAGCCGCTACCAGAACTCCTACGATCGTCTTCACCCGGCCCCCTCCCGACTGGCCACTGGAGCACTGCCAGTTCGGTAGCGGCATGGTGCCACTAGTGGCGTGACCTGTCAAGAGCGGCCGTCTACTCCTCCACCCGGCAAGGAGCGATCCACTACGCTCAGGGTGTGTGGCTGAAACCCCGATTCGCGATCGCAAGACTCAGGAAACGCGAGCTCGCATAACCGAGGCAGCCCTCGGATTGTTCGTGAGCCGCGGCTTCGAAGAAACCACGATCGATCAGATTGCTGATGCGGCGAGTGTCAATCGGCGCACCGTGTTTCGCCACTTCGCCACGAAAGAGGCGATCCTGTTTGACCACCTTGCGATCAAGCGGGACTTTGCGATGCGCCGCTTGCAGGAGCGACCGCCATCTGAGCCGCCGCTTATCAGCTTGCATGCCGTCCTGCGCGAGCTCGCTGAGCAAGGGTACGAACGACCGTTGTTGAATCAGATCCGTTTGGTACTCGCAATGGTGCCAAGACGTGGCGGGGAAGAGTGGTCGCTCGGCTTTCGCGCGTTTGAGGCGAATCTCGTGACCGTGCTCAAGGGCCGGGCGGGAAATCGGTATTCGCTTGGCGAAATTGTGGCCTTGACCGAAATGGCTGAAGGCTGGCTCCTCACCGCCGTCCGATTGTATTTCAAACAAGGCAGGCGTTCACTCGTCAGGTACTTCGACGAAGTGGTCGCAGCCTGCGCCGAGTCAATTGCCCGCGACCTGGTGACGGTCCTCAGTCTCGAAACGGGGCCGGCGACTTCGGAGGCGGACAAGCGCCCTTGAACGGGCCTCAGACCGCCGTCAGGCCCTGGCTCGCACTTCGTGTGACTTCACACGAACCGTCGAACCCGAGGACGTGCGTAAAACGCCCGGTCGCGATCCAGGTGGTGATGCTGTAGGTCAGGTCGACGATCTCCGCATCGTCGAATGCCGCGTGCAGTCGTTGCCAGAACTCTTCATCGAGCGGAAGCTCGCGGGTGCCTCGGCGATGCGCTCGGCATACTCCATTGCCAGACGCTCCCGCTCCGAGAAGAGATCCGACTCTCGCCAGTTCTCAATTGCGAGGTAGAAGGTCTCGTCAGGCACCGGCCCGCGGGCCGAGCCAACATTTGCGGCACTATGGGCGCCGGCGCGTGCAATGAGGTCGTCGAGGTCTGTCGCCAACCTGAAGTTCCTGCACAGAATGCAGCCGTTGATGTGCGCGACTCTCATCCGCGCAGCCTCGGCCACACGAAAACTCAAACTCGTATGTTGGTAGACAGCCTCCGACAGAGCTACGGCAGCGTCAGCGATGCGAGGTTGCAAACCGTTCCACAACGCAATATCCGGATCGTCGGGCCCGCGTCTTTCGGGCACTCTACTCATCGCGCCTCCCCTCTCACGGCAACCCTGAACGGTACCAGAGGGCTGGTCTTGCATAGGGGTTGCGTCTACTCGCTAAGATTCGGGATGGCCTTCAAACGTCTTCCTTTTGGCGGCGCACTCATTGCGTCCACGGTCACACTGATTGTGATGGCCCCGGCACTGGTCGCCGGCGTCGCGTCCGCCACCCCCAAAAGTCCGAAACCTGGGAATGCGGGATGCGCGCTCATTCCGATCAAGGACGTACGAGCTCTCTTCGACGCCAGCAACTCCCTGACGTTCAAAACGACGAGCTTCGCCGACGCCCCGTCCACAGTCGGAGGGGCCAAGTTGGGTTGGAACTACAACTGCACGGTCGCGGGAGTGCCCGATCCGAACTCTTCCGAGGAAACGGAAGTGGTCACCTGGTTTCCCGGATCGAGCCATGCGGTCTACTCGGCTGTCTTGGGATCGGCCTACGGACTGAACACAAGCCACCTACCAGTTCGACCCTTGTCGGGTGTCGGCCAAACGGCCGTCGACTTCGGCAATAACGTCGTCGTCTTGACCAAGGGCAACGTCGTGGCGCTCACCCTGACGCCGTCGGGTGCCATCGGCGCAAAAGCGGCCCAGCTCCCCCTGGCCACATTGAAGAAGGCCGCCAACGACGCGATCAGTCACCTGAAATAGGACGCCCGGAGACCGCGTCGGCACGCCGATGTCCGACGACCTCAGTGCAGGCGGTACCGCACAGGGACGTGTTTGGGGCCGCCGACGAAGAGCGTCTGCATGAACTCGGGTGCACCGGCCAATTCGGCGTGGTCGAGCCTCGGGATCAACTCGTTGTAGAACGCGCGTGTCTCCAGCCGAGCCAGATGGGTCCCGAGACAATAGTGCGCGCCGAAACCGAAAGCGACGTGCCGATTCGGGTCCCGAGCGACATCGAACTCATCGGGTCGGGTGAAGACGGTCTCGTCCCGGTTGGCCGCTGGAAACGACAGCAATACCGACCCACCCTCAGGGATCGTGACTCCGCCGAGGACCTGCTCGCTGAGGGCCGTGCGCATGAACTGCTTCACCGGCGACACGTAGCGGAACATCTCCTCCACCGCAGTCGACACGAGCGCCGGGTCGTTCCTCAGGCGTTGCAGCTGGTCAGGGCGGGCGAGCAAGGCGGCGAACCCGCCGCTGATCGCCGCGCTGGTGGTGTCATGGCCGGCCGTGGCGATGATCACGTAGTAGCCCACGGCCTCGAGGATGCCGATCGGCTCGCCATCGACCTCGGCGTTGGCGATCACCGACGCGAGATCGTCGCGCGGGTTGGCCCGGCGGTCCGCAATGAGCCCCTCGAAGTACTCGAAGAATTCGTGGAGGCTCGCCATCAACGAGTCGCCTTCAGTGTCGCCCGCCATCTCGGGGTCGTCTCTGCCGAACATCTCCTGTGTGAGCTTGAGCATGCGGGGAAAGTCCTCTTCGGGGAGACCGAGCAGCGCCAAAATGATGTAGAGCGGGTAGTCCACGGCTATGTCGCTGGAGAAGTCGCACTCTCCCCCGAGGTCGGCCATGTGGTCGACGGCTCGCTTCGCCAGCTCAGCCGAGCGAGCGGCGAGGCGGGAGATGTTGCTCTGCTTGAACCATTCGATACTGATCTTGCGGTAGGCGGTGTGATCGGGAGCGTCCATCTGGACCAGCGTGCGCACGGGAATGTCGGCACTCACCTGCGTTTTCGGTGCCAACGCCGCCCGAGGCGCATTTATCCAGAGGCCGGGCGCCCGCTCGACCGCCATGACGTCCTGGTGGCGGGTGAGGGCCCAGAACGGCGCGAACCCCTCCACGTCCACGTAGGTCACCGGGGACTCTCGTCGTAATAACGCACAGGCGGCGTAGAAGCTGGGCTCGTCCGCATAGGCCGACGGATCGGTGAAGACCCTTGCGGCGTCGGCGATCATCTGCTCCATCCCACGACCTTTCCGTCTCCGCCCAACCATCGGTTGGACAAACCGACGGTACCATTGCTTGACGTCAATATCGATTGTGATGTCCCCGGGCTCACGCCCGCCTATCCCCGCAGGTAGCGACATCAGCCTCGGGCTGAGGCCGGGGATCCCCAAAGTGATCCTGAGGGTCGTCGGGATGCGTGAAAGACCACGGCATGTAATGGTCTCTCAATGCGCTATCGGCCCGAGGACCATGATGACTGAAAGACTCGGCGGACGCGGCGTGTGGTCCTCGGAGCTGCGTTTTGGGGACGCGACGCAGATCGTCGACGCAGCCGCTGAATTGGAAGCGCTCGGCTACAGCGCGTTATGGGTGCCCGATGTCGGAGGGCCACTGTTCGAGGACCTCGACCGGCTCCTCCGGGCAACGACCACGGTGACGATCGCAACCGGCATCTTGAACATCTGGCAACACGAGCCGAGCGACGTCGGGCGATGGTGGCAGGCGCTGCCAGAGGACCATCGCGGCCGGTTGCTCTTAGGACTTGGCGTCAGCCACGGCCTCGTCGTCGGTGAGAAGTGGGGTCAACCCCTCGCCACGATGCGCGCCTACCTCGATGGACTCGAATTAGCTGAGGTACCGCTCAGCCAAGTCTGCTTGGCTGCTCTCGGGCCCAAGATGCTCGAGCTCGCGAGAAACCGCACCGCGGGTGCGCACCCCTACCTGGTGACGCCTGAGCACACCGCCATCGCCCGTGCCGCACTTGGCAACGGCCTTCTCGCCGTGGAGCAAGGTGTGATCCTCGAGAGCGACCCGGCGGTCGCCCGCAACATCGCGGTTCCGGTCGTCAAGGGCTACGGAGGACTCCCGAACTACGCGAACAGCTGGAAACGGCTCGGCTTCACCGACGATGACATCTCATCGGGCAGCGACCGTCTCATCGACGCACTCATCGCATCTGGTGACGAAGAAGACATAGCGCGGAGAATCGAAGCCCACCAAGAAGCAGGAGCAGACCACGTTTGTATTCAGGTCATCACAGCTCCGGGCAGCCCGTTCCCGTTCGACGCCTGGCGTCGGCTCGCTCCCCGCTGAAGCCCGAAGGGTCGAGCCCGACATCTCTTCGGTCACGGCCTCTCCTCCCACCGGGTGTGAGCAGTCCAGTGCGCGGAGAGTCGGACATAGTCGGCGAACAGCGGCCGGATCGCATCCAAATCGAGGCCAAAAGCCTCGGGGTCGGAACGGTTCGTCGGTTCGCGGTCAGCCGCGTTGCCCTCCGCCCATTGCTGCATCCGCCGCTCGAATGGATCGCTGACGGGCTCACCGAGCCAGTCGTAGAGACCGCGCACCTCTCCGATCGGATCCGCCAGCATCGTACGGAAGTCGACGTCGTAAAACCGGTCATTGCCTTCGTTCTGGCGGAACTTGATGACCCTCTCGACCCCCGTCGACCACTGCTCCACGTTCAGTCGACCAATGTATTCGCGGTCCAAGGTATCGGTGAACATGGCGCCGATGTCTGCGTAGACGTCCGCGACGGACAGGAGAACGTCGGTTGGATCGCGGTGTGTCATAACGAAGCGGGCATCAGGAAAGGCGCGTAGGAGGGAGACGATCCACAGCATGTGGGCGGGCGATTTCAAGCGCCATGGCCGCGTCTGTTCTCCCCACTGCAACAATTTGAGCACTCGACGTTCATAGAGATAGGTGGACGTCAGGTCGGCGTCGGTCACCCATGCGGCATAGGTTGGGATCCGCGCGAAGGCGTGATACATCTGCGTCTTGAAGTCTAGAGCCATGAGGTCCAGACACTCCATTGGACCATTGATGTCTGCTGGGACATGCGCCTTCGCTCCGACCCTCCCGGCCGGGGCTCCCATCCGGGGGTCGGGACCCGACACCGTCGAGGGTGGAGGAGCTGGCTGAGACGACTCCCACTGCCGCAGGAAGCGGACCTCAGGATCCTGTGCCAGAAGAAACGACAGGACGGTCGAACCAGTGCGCGGGAGGCTCAGCCCGAAGAGCGGGGCGACGATCGGAACGTCGTCGATCTCGGGGCACCTCCGATACCACTCCTCGATCAGGAGTCGGTTCACGAGGTGCCCGACCAGACGGGGGTAGATAACGGCTTCTCCGGTCTCGTTCAGCCGTGCCTCATCACGGAGCGAACGCACCAGAATTTCGAGACCCTCGCGAAAAGACTCCTCCCCGAAATCCTCGAGCCCGGTCTGCGCCGTTGCCGCAGCGATCAATTCGTCGTGAGCAGCCATTCGATCCCCCCCACACTTTGCAGCACTATGAATGCCCAAATTATGTCCAATCACGGCGTCGGTGCTGCGAGACCCGGATCGACCGACGACTCGGGCGTATCGGCCTTCGAGCCCGGTTCGGGGCCATCGGTCCTGCCATCCGTCAGCGGCCGGTTCTTTGATGTGTGGTGTTCGACGCCCCCGGGCACCTGCGAATCCCCCGTACCGAGCTCACGAGTGCCTCTGACCAATTCACGAGGATCGGGGCCGAGTGCTTCGCTCAGCGGGCACGAGTCGAACTGGCGGCTACAGGTGAAAAGGTGCGCCGCCGTTCTGTCGAGACCCAGAACGACCTCACCCCGCAGGAGGCACAAGTACGACGACTGGCGGCAAGTCGGCAGCTGTCTCAGCAAGACTTGGTCATCCGGGAACAATGAGTTGGTGCTATGTGGCTGTTATTGGCGCTCCGGAATGAGTCGGTCCCGACGCCGCAGAGCCTGCGCCATCCCCGTGGCCACCGCGACAGTACCGGCGAGAACGGGAATCAAAAAGAGAGCGATATGCAGCGTCGTCATCGATGCGATTGCGCCGATCACGACAGGTCCCACGATGTAGCCGGCCCACCCGCAGCCCGCCACCACGGCAACCGCCTTTCCGGTGTCCACGTTGTCCACCGCGCCGGCCGCGCGGAGGATCATCGGGACGACGCTTCCGAGTCCGGCGCCGAGCAAGGCGAATCCGACCAGCACACTCGCGGGCCGGCCGATAACAAGACCGGCGGCGAACCCGAACGAGGCGATAGCGGCGAGCAGTGGGAGGACCTGGTGGGTGGCGTACCTGGTGAAGATCCGATTGCCGAAGAGACGGATGGTGAGCATGGCGAGGGCATAAGCCGCATAGCCCAGTCCGGCGAGTAAGGCGACGGCGTGCAGTGAGTTGTGGAGATAGACGGCAGCCCAGTCCGCTGCGGCACCTTCGCACAACATGTCGGCGAATGCGATACCACCAAGGACCAAAACCGCACCCCGAAGCGCAGTTCCACGCCTGTCTGGCCAGCCGGTTAATGGTTCTAGGTCGCTACGTGTTCGCCCATCCGCGATGAGCGATGCCGTAAGCCAACTCACTACCAGGAGGGACGGGATCGCCAAGGCGAGTAGTTGCTCGCTTAGGGAAAATCCCAGCCCCACCGCCAGCGCTCCCGTAACTGCTCCGACCAGGGCGCCGGTGCTCCATGACCCATGGAATCCCGGCATGAGCACGCGCCCCGAGAACCGCTCGACCGTAATCGCCTGGGTATTCATCGACACGTCAAGCGTTCCCTGAAAGAAGCCCCAGAGGAAGAACGCGACGAAGAACGTGGCCAGCGAGCCGGTGAGACCAATGAGCGGTCCCGTAACGCAGTAACCGACCAGCGCGAAGCGCACCATCGACTGGCTTCCGACAATCGGCAGAAGACGGGCGGCCACCACCATTGCCAGGACCGAGCCGATAGGGGCCCCGAGCAAGGCAAGTCCGAGTCGGCCGTCACTCAGGCCAAGGTGATGTTGCAACTGCGGGATATGAGCCGTCCAGGAGGCGAAGAGGAAGCCGTGCACAAAGAACACGGCGATAACGGCCAGGCGTGGGGAGCGGTTCGCCGAGGCGGGCGTTGCTGATTGGTTCTTGACCGGGAAGACGTCAGACGCAGCGGACATCGACTCCAGCTGCCCGCAATTCGTCCACCATCTGCTGGTCGGCTTCGGAATCGGTGACGACGATGTCGATGTCGTCGAGATCGCAGACATGGCCGAACGCAACCCGGCCGAGTTTCGTGGAGTCGGCCACCGCGACGACCCGTTGCGAGGCTTTGGCGGCAGCCCGCTTCACCGCGGCCTCGGCGAGGAGGTGAGTCGTGATGCCCGCCTTGACGTCGATGCCACAGGGACCCATCAGGCACGTGTCGAACCGGAGTTGCGAAAAAGATGGCTCGGCGAGACTTCCCGTCAACGAGAGCTCGCCCGGACGGACTTCACCGCCTGGGAGGAGGAGCTTGATGCCCGGGCACTCATGCAACTCGAAGACGGGCCTGAGCGCGAGCGGCATGACGGTCATGCGTCGGTTACGGAGCGCTCGTGCCACCTCCATGGCGGTAGTTCCGCCGTCGAGGATGACGGTCTCACCGTCGGCCAAGAGGTCGGCGGCAGTTGCACCTATCGTCGCTTTGGCTTCGTGGGACTCGAGAGCCCGAATGCCATAGGGGGTCTCCTCGGCACTGAGAAAGACACTCGCCGCACCGCCGTGCACGCGTCGGAGACCCCCACTTCGTTCCAGGGACTCGAGGTCACGTCGCACGGTCATCTCGGAGCATCCCAGTGCGACGGCCAGTTCTCCGACCAGGACCGGGCTGCGCTGCCGGAGGGCCTCCATGATCATCTGGTGGCGCATTTGCACATCCATAATGTTCATTCTACCATTAATAATGTGAGATCACACACCGTCGCCACCCGGTCTCCGGTCGAGGCGGTGGTCTTCGATCTAGGTGGGGTCCTTCTCGATTGGAACCCTCGGCACCTCTACCGCAAGCTGTTCGCGAACGAGGCGGAAATGGAACTGTTTCTGGCCGAGGTCTGCTCGCCTGCATGGCACGCGCCGCACGACGCGGGCGTCTCGACCGCGGCATCCTGCGCCGAGCTCGCCTCCAGACACCCCCGATTCTCCGAGCTGATCTGGGCATGGTCGACCCGCAGCGAAGAGATGATCGGCGGCGCCGACGCCGGATCCGTGGAGGTTCTCCGAGCGGTGAGAGAAACGGCGATGCCCTGCTACGCCCTCACCAACATGGAGGCGGAAACGTATCCGCTTCGCCTTAAGCGATTTCCGTTCCTCGGTTGGTTTGACGGTACCGTCGTCTCGGGTCGAGAAGGTGTGGCGAAACCCGAGCCTGGCGTCTTCGCGCGACTGCTTGACCGTTTCGGACTAGAGCCGAGAACGACGTTGATGATTGACGATACCGAAGCCAACCTGGAGACAGCCAGCGCCCTGGGGATCCGGACCGTCCTGTTCCGATCGTCCAGCCAACTCCGCGCGGAACTCGTGTCCGCTGCGATCCTACCCCGATCTGTCGGAGCGAATTAAATTCAGTTCGCGGTGGCGGTCGTAGTGCGGAGGGTCATGCTCTCGGTCGCAGATTGATCACAGGTACCCTCTCATGCGTCAAATGGCCCAGGTTTTGGATGCTGGTCGGACGATTACTCCGGACTGACGGCTCACCGAACTTCCAGGGTGTATTTGCCGTAACCTGTTGCCGACGTTCATGGACGACGCCGGCGGAGTCGCCATAGGCCACGAACTGGGGGGTGAGGAGATCAAGTGGTCAACCGATACTTCGAATCCGGAAACCACCTGGCCGGACGCCCAGGAGTTTGTAGCGCGCAACTTCGCCCGAGTCCCACAAGAACAAACCCACCTCATGGTGTGCGGGAGCGCCGCCTGGTGCGGACTCTGAACAAGGAGACAGTGTGCCCAAGTTCACGATAGAAGAGCTCCTAACGACTTCCAGCGTTGCTCTCGTTCTTCAAGAAATTCAAAACGGGATCGTCGGCGACTCGGCGACATTTCCGGCGTTGGCTGAAGCGGCGGCGGAGGTAGGCGTGATTCTAAACGCACGTCGACTTACTCAAGCGGCGCGAACAGCGGGCGCTCCGGTCATCCATGCCACGGCCGACTCACTCCCCGGAGCGTTCGGCACCAACCAGAACGCACGCCTTTTCGCTGCGGCGAGGAAGTACGGAACGGAGAACGCTCAGAAATCTGACTCTGCACTCCCAGTGGTGGGACTTGCCGCCGATGGTGACCTGGTACTCCCCCGTTACCACGGTCTTTCGCCTATGACAGGCACCCCGCTTGATTCACTACTCCGAAACGCAGGAGTGAGCACCATCGTTGTAGCCGGCGTGTCACTCAACGTCGCAATTCCGAACTTGGTGTTCGATGCGATCAACCGCGCGTATCAAGTGGTTGTGGTGACCGACGCAGTTGCCGGCACACCCCGGGAATATGGGGAAAGCGTTCTCGAGCACTCCCTCGCACTGCTGGCCACACTTGCAACGACCGACGATGTCGTCGCGGCCTGGCAACACCGGTGAACCGAACTCCGTCCGCAGAGCTTCATTGCTCTGGGACGATTGGATGCACGCTTGTCATCAGCGTGGCTGACGATCCTCCAGGGTCTTCACCCGTTTGCGGAGTGCACTCACTTCACTGAGCAGGGCACCCACGAGCTCGTCATTCGACAGCTGGTAGATCTTGCCGTTTTCCCACTCATCCCAATCGAAGACCTCTGGTTCAGCCATGCCGAAACCTTACGCTTCCAGGCCTAGCTTTGGGACCCATGAAGGCCTAGTCGAGCGATCCTCATGAAACGGTTTCTCACCCACAGAAGCCATCGGGTCGGCATGCGCGCAAGAGGTATTGACGACGACGCTTGCGTTGACGACCCCCGGGTTGCGGCCGAATTCCGCACGAGATCACCGACACCACACAAATATCTGTCATCTCAGCTAGAGGTCTGCAATCCCTGAGGAAACGAGACTGTCGAAACCTGGAAGAGACCTGTGTGTCTCCTCATCTCCAGACGATTTGGTGTTGCTACTACTATGCCTCTTCGGCTGGTTAACCCCCTTGCGTGACGACCGATCGCTGCACACAATGCGAGCAGGAGGTCGTGTTGGCAGTCATCAGAATGCTTTTCTTCGCAGAGGTTCGCCAACGGTGGAGATCGTGGTTGCTGCTCGGTGTGCTTGTGGCGCTGACAATCGGCCTTATTCTGGCTGGAGTCAGCGCGGGCCGCCGAACTGCAGGGGCGTTCCCGCGGTTGGTCGCCACACATGGGTACGATGCCGTCGCCTACAGCTCAAAACCGCTGCCGAAGATCGCTCGACTGCACGAAGTCAAGTCAGTTGACACGATGCGCGCTCTCGCAACCGGTGCTCCCTCCTGTGCCTGCAGTCATCCGATCAGCCAGGAAGAATTCAACCTCTACGCTGCGCCGAGAAATACCGTGTCCCGGATCGTCAATCTCGTGGCGGGAAGGATGCCGGACCCCTCGGACCCTCGCGAGGTTCTGGCGTCGTTCACCCTGCAGGACTATGGAGTCCATATCGGGACGGTTATACGCGTACCCTTCTACGCAGCCTCGCAGCGCCGCGCACTAGAGTACGGCCCGAAAATAACTCCGCAGGGACCGACACTTGCTCTCCATGTGGTGGGAATCGAAGCGTCAGCCTCTGAGTTTCCAGGCGATAGTGGCGATCCGGAAAAAGAACTTTACGCCACGTCTGCACTCACGCGAGCGCTCGCCGGAAAGACGTTTCACTTCTCGATTTACAACGTACGTCTCGCCCACGGTGCTCACGACCTCCCGAAATTCGAGTCGGATGCACAAGCACTGGGCGCGTTAGGCAGCGCTGATCAAATCACGCCGGCCAACTCAGTCGCCTCGTCTATCCATCCTCAGGCAGTTGGTTGGTGGATCCTTGCAGCGCTCTCCGCCTTGGTCGGTCTGGTCGTCGTGGCTCAAGCCTTGGCACGTCAGTCACTCGTCGAATCGGAAACCCACCAGGTACTGCGTGCTCTGGGCCTGGCGCGTCGCCAGATGATCCTCGTGGGTTCGGCGAGGACCCTGGCGATCGGCATCCTGGGTGTTTTGGGTGGCGTCACGTTGAGTTTTCTCCTGTCCCCTCTCACGCCGGTCGGTGAAGCCCGGTTTGCCGAGCTTTCACGCGGCTTCACCTTTGACCCTCCCGTAGCCGCAATCGGCGTGCTGGCAGCTCTCCTCCTTCTGCTCGGCATCGGTCTGCTGGCAGACCTGCGAACCCTTCGAACCGACTCTCCAGGAAAAATGTTCGTCCGACCGTCTCGCTTGGTTGGATCACTGGCAAGGGTTGGGGCTCCCCCGAGCGTTTTGATCGGAGTCCGCCGCGCTCTCGAACGTGGTGTCGGGCGCAACGCAGTCCCCGTCGGTTCAGCGATGCTTGGCTCGATCCTCGCGGTCACCGCGCTCTGTGCGACCTCGGTCTTCGGTGCCAGCCTCACTCACCTCACCACAACCCCGATTCTGTACGGACAACCATTCGATGTTGCGCTCAACCTCGACGGATCGCCGACCTCTGACACTCCGATGCTCACGCATTTGGAGCGCATGCCGGGGATCACCGGCATCACAGGCGGAATCGGCGACGATGTACAAATCAACGGCACGACGGTCGACTCCTTGGCCGGAGATCCGCTACGTGGTTCCCTGCTGTTGACGACCGTCAACGGTCATCCTCCTCGCTCGGACCATGAGATTGCGCTCGGCGCCAGCACCATGCGGGCGCTGCATACCCATGTGGGTTCGGCGGTAGTCGTGACTGCTCCAACGCCCGGCGGAGGCTCGCACACATCCTCTTTTCGAGTGGTCGGCACGACAGTGTTTCCGCCCGATTTTGGTGCGGGGGGACTGGGCACAGGCGCAGTCTTCACCATCGGCGGCTTTTTGGGCGCGCAGTGTCCTTCCGGACGTTCGCAGGGGACCTGTGAACGTGCAGCGTACGAGGGCGGCGGAGGCGTCTACCTCCTACAATTTTCAAAAGGAGCTGAGGGTCGAGCAGCTCTTCAGAGAGTGGCCCACCAGTATGCGAGTGCGATCGACTATCCCGTCACTCCGGCTAACCTCATCAACTTCGGCGAGGCGGTGAACTTTCCCCTCATTGTCGGCCTGGTGCTCATCGTGTTCGGTATTACAACGCTGCTGCACGTCCTCGTCGTGAGCGTGGCCCGGCGAAGGCGGGAGGCCGGCCTCCTCAGGGCGTTGGGATTCATGAGGCGGCAAATCGCCTATGCGGTGTGGTGGCAAACGGCAACGATCGCACTCGTCGGCATCGCCGTCGGAGTCCCGGTCGGGATCGCCGTGGGACGGGCAATCTGGCAGGAGTTCGCCCGCTCGCTCGGTGTTCTGCCCGATGCGGTCATCGATGCATGGGTCATCGTCGCCGTAGCGGCCGGCACTTTCATCGTCGCCAGCGCGCTCGCAATCGGTCCCGCAGTCGTTGCCGCCCGATCCCAACCCTCGTCCCTCCTGAGGTCGGAATAGTTTCGCTACCAGTCTGCTCCCCTGACAAGGGTCCACGGACCGCTCACCCATATTCCGATGTCGGCCGATCCGACCGATCTCATCGACCAGTCGTCGCCATCGCCAGGACCCAAGCTCGAGGTGGCTTCCGTCCACGGGGTTCTTGCCAGTCCCTTGTCCAGCTGCTCCGTCCACCCGGTTTCCACTGTGTGTACGGAATTCGCACCTGGTGTAGAGAGGTCTCTATCCGTTGCCCTCGGCCTCCGAGTGGTGCGACGCCTCGCCGCCTTCGGTCAACGAATCGATGCAAGACGAGAGCGCGCGAGCAAGTGTCGATCTCGCCGGACTGGAGAGCTTGCGAAGCATCTGCTCCTCGATAGCGTCGACTGCGGCAGCAGCAGACGTCAGAGTGCGCCGACCCGTCCCCGTTAGCGCAGCTTGGAGAATGCGTTGGTGTTGGGGATGAGGGCGCCTCACCACGAGCTGGAGTCTCTCCAGTTCTTGCAGCACGGCGTGCATGCTCTGTGGCGTCACAAATGCCCGACGAGCGAGGTCGGCATTCGAGAGCCCGGGCTCTTCATCCAAACCGGTGAGGACCGCAAACTGGGTCACCGTGAGACCGTGAGACCCCAGAGCATCAGCCATAGCATCGTGCAGGACCACCTGCGCCCTCTTAATCAAGTAGCCCACCCTGGCCATCGTGACCTGGTCCACGCTCACCTCTTTATCAGTTTACCTGATATCATCTCAGGGTACCTTATATAGGCTACCGGATCCCACTCACAGAAATGGACACCCAATGACCGCACTCGGCCCTGACTTCATCGCTCTGCAGGTTCGCGATCTGGAGGCTTCCGCAGCCTTCTATACCGAGCACCTTGGCCTCGTCCGTGCTCAGGTGAGTCCCGACCACGCGGTGGTCTTTGCCACGGAGCCCATCGCGTTCGCCGTGCGGGAGTCACTCGTCGATCTCGAGGCTGTCGAGCACCTCGGGTGGGGTGTGGCCATCTGGCTGAAGGCGGACGATCCGCAGGATCTGCACGATGCGCTGGTTCTCGTCGGGGTCCCGATCCTGGTCGCACCTTTCGACGGACCATTCGGTCTTACCTTCACCTTCGCCGATCCCGACGGCTACGCGGTGACTATTCATGGCTGAGAAGACTCCCGCCACAAGCTTTGTTTTCTGCCCGAAGGGGCCCTATTCGTTAGCGGCGTCGATTCGGTACCTCGAGGGATTCGCTCCAGCCTCTTACAACAGCGAGTCAGCCGCGAGCTTGGAGATGGCCTTCTGCGTCGACGGCTACTGGAACCCCGTGGCAGTGCGCGTCCACGAGGAAGACGGTGCGGTTCACGGCACGGTTCACGGCGGAGACACGTTTGCCCCAGCGGTAATCGCGGCGGCAGTCGAGCAGGTCGAGCGGATCCTCTCGCTCGACATCGACGGTCGCTGCTTTCCGGACATCGCTCGTCACGACCCAGTAGTCGCTCAACTCCAGTCAAGGTATCCCGGTCTGCGCCCGGTCTGCTTCTGGTCGCCCTACGAAGCGGCAGCGTGGTCGGTGATCGGACAGCGGATCCGAATCGTGCAGGCAGCCGCAATCAAGGCTCGCATCACCGCCGAACACGGTGAGACCGTCGACGTCGGCGGTCGAATGGTCCGGGCCTTCCCGAACCCGGCCCAGCTGGTCCAGCTGTCCACGATCAATGGTCTCAGCGAGACCAAACTCCAGCGCCTTCGAGGTGTCGCCGAGTCCGCTCTCGGATGGGACCCTTGGCGGCGCCCGCTTGAGATCACTCCCACGTTCAAAAGCCCTCGAGGAGTTGATCGCCATTCCCGGAATCGGCCCGTTCTCGGCCGAACTGATTCTTCTCCGCGGCGCAGGTGACCCGGACTTCACGCCCACCGCCGAGCCGCGCCTTGCTCGAGCAATGGCGATCGCCTACGACATGAAGACACCACCCTCCGCCGCCACCATGGCCGAGATCAGCGAGGTTTGGAAGCCCTACCGCACGTGGGTCGCGCTCCTCCTCCGCATCATGCTCGAAGACAAGACCCACGAAATCGCAGGACAAGCCATCACCAGAACGCCAGTACCGTGACCCCGTGCGGTCCCTCAGGAAGGCTGGGCTCAAGGCGGTCCGGCGGATTCTGAAGTTCAGCCCAAGCGCAATCTCTGTAGTGTTCGGCAGGAAGCCGGCCGAGTGCGATGGAGGTACCAATGAAAGAGCATGAAATCCAGTGGGCAGTGGATGAACTCGAGATTCGAAATGTGATCGCTTCGCTTGCTCTCCTGTCCGACATGGGCGATATCGAGGAGTGGGGCATGTTGTTTGCCGAGGATGCTGATTACACGATCGGGGGCCAGCCGTTTGAGAAGGGTCGGGCTGCGATAGTCGAGAGCGGCCGCCAGCGCCGGGCGAGGGGGACGCATGGTCCGGGCAGTAGCAATCGACACCTGAGCGCGTCGGTATTGGTCCGTTCCACAGGTCCAGACACGGCCGAGGCCGTGTCCTACCTCGCGATGTACAAGGACTTGCCCCCGGAGAGCAATGGTCACGAGCCTGAGAATCCCGACAACGATGGAGAGATGGTGAAGTCTCCAGAGTTGTTGGTCCTGGGCACCTATCGTGACCGCTTTCGCCGGACGAGCGACGGGTGGAAAGTCACGCACCGAGACCTGGCCGAGAACAGCCTCACACCCCGATGGCGCGCGATCATGGAGAGCTGGAGCAAATAACCATCGCCGCCTCGAACGGGTCCATGTCGAGAATCTCTTCCATTGCAAGTCGTGGCACGGAGACGCAGGCGCCGAATGGCATCGCCGACTACCGTCATGTACTTCGGCCTCCCTGCGGCAGACGTGATCGAAGAGGAATGCCAGGAAGAAGACGACGAAACGTCGCGAGGGCGGCACCACGACGTGCATACCAAATTGCTCGAGGCGCGCTTCGATCAATTGAAACAGATGATCACCGACCTCGCCTCTAACGAACGCTACGAGGATGTCCTACAGGGAATTGTCAGATCCACGATGCGTGCCGTCATCGCGGGCGGCGCCATTCTGGCGCTCGAAGCTCGGCCCGGGAGCTTGCGAAAGGTTTACTCCGAGGGGCTCACCGAGGTTGAAGCGGACGCGTTGGCAGAGGACCTCTTGGAAGGAGTCGGACCAGAAAGGGCCATCGCTGTCGACGTGACCTCGGTCCGTGCCCACTATGGCGTACTCGCAATTGATGACAGTGCCGGGGTGATAGCGCCTGTCTGTTCCGATTGCGATGGGAACGAATGAACAGAATTCCGGGTACGGGGCAAAACCCTCGATGAAGTTGTTCGCGCATCAACCACTCGTTCGGTGCCAGTTCGGTTGCCTCGTAGCGTCGCATGGGCACCATTGGGTTGGTGCCTTCGCCGGCTCTCAGGACCGCTCCAGGAGAATCGAAGGCCTGCATGATCTCAGCGACGACGGTCGCGGACGACACATCAATATCGTCGACACCAACACCCGACGTTTGAAACGGGGAGTCAAATAAAGAAGACGCCTCCTGAAGCAATCGTTTGAACTGATCGAAGGAGGTCCACGACGCCAGATCCCTGAGCTCCTCTACAGTCCGAGTCTCGCCGGCTCTCGCTAAGAAGTCGAGCAAATCCTCAGCCGACAACATCTTTTCCAGGGAGTCCATAATGGCCATCGTGTAGATCCCGGAGATCTGATCTGCCGTACCCAAATCAGCTTCGGGAGTGTGGGCACCCTCAGGTGTGGATCCTCGCGACGGGTCCATCTTGTGCTCCTAAGGTACGCGAGACAGAGTAAGTCTCATCTCGACTATCTAATAGACAAACAGTCTTCGGTCTGCCGACTCAACCCCAACGCTCGCCCAATTCTCCCCTGCGACGTCTTTCGCTTCCGATGGAACTCTCGGCTTGCGATGTCGCTACCAGAGTCTTGTCAACGCCAATCCAAAGTGCCCCCGTGCGGGCGCCCCCAACAGAGACGATCCGGTGTCAAAAGACGATCCGGCTCTTTGGTGCCTTACTAGTAGAGTTACCGATTGGTCACTTACGGCGATGCTCAAGGGATTACTTCTGACCTGGGATTTTGGAGGAGCGGAGACGGGACTCGAACCCGGCGAGGCCAACCTTGGCAAGGTGGCAGTTTCCTAGAAGTCGACTGCGGTCCGTCGAATTGCTATTCCGTTCACCCGGTTTCCACCAAGTAGGGGGCATCCTGTTGGCCGTCCTACTGCGGCGCGGGGCAGGCTCCGGATCACCGTCACGATTCAACCCGCGTATCCACGATCGCCGGGCATGGGTTGCACCTTGACTCCGTCCGCAGTGAAGACCAACCCTTCGGCTCCTACATCCCGATGGTCCTGACGCTCTCCGGCCGCAGGCTGCGCACGATGCGGTCCTTGAGGGTCATTGGAAGAAGTCAGGCTTTCGTGCCGGAGTCGAGACTCGCCGTGGCGGCGAGGCCGGCCAAAAGGACGGCCAACTCAGTGGGATCAATTGTCGCCGTATGCGGCACCGGGTTGTGTCCCGACAAGGTGTCGGTGATCTGATAACTCAGCGCCGTGCCCCGGATCGCGTTGAAGATCGCGTTCATAGTGGCCGAACTGGCGTCATCACCCAAAGTAGCGCGCAGCAGCCTGCGCAGATCCCGACCCGCTCCCTCGGCCTGTCGGACGAGCGCGTCGGCGACGTCGGCCGATGTGTCCGGGTCATGGCTGAGGTTGAGAACAATCTGCAGGCGGGCCAAGTAGGTGGGTGCACCGTAATGAGCCGCCAGAATTTCGTAGAGAGAATGCAATCGCTCCTCCACGGTGCTCCCAGAGACCTGCGCCTGCTTCATAGTCTCCGTAAACCGCTGGTTCAACTGCTCGACGACGGCCAGCAGAAGACCCTCTCTCGTGCCGAAGTGATACTGAATCGAGCCCCAACTGACGTTGGCTTTCCGGGCGATCTCGTTTGAGCTGGCCCGGTAGAAGCCGAGTTCGAGGATGGTGGCTATCGCCGCATCGACGATCAGCCCTCGGGCGGCGGCCGGAGGCTCACTTGAGACGGCTGGGCGACGACGTGAGCGATCACGCGGCGACGGCGTCGCCCCAGCACCTTGGAGCACCTCGATAGGTTCATTACTCATAGTCCGCCCGTAACTGCGGCCGACCTCAGTCGACCCATAGGTCCTCGAATACCACGCCGGACGCGAAGAGATCCTCGATCTGCCCGGCGGAAAAACCATGCTGTTGAAGAATTTCACGCGTGTGCTGTCCGACGATCGGCGGCGGTCCCTGCACCACCGCCGGCGTGACCGAGAAGTCGATCGTGGTTCCGAACTGCTCGAAACGGCCGAGCTTTGGATGCTGGTGTTCGACAATTAGCCCGAGCTCTCGCATGATCGGGTCGAGAAAGATCTCCCGCCCGAACGACGGATTGGCGATCTCGCACGGGACGCCAGCCTCATCGAGCAATTGAAACCACTCCCCGACCGTCCGAGTCTTCAGGACACTTTCAAGTAGGGCGCACAGCACCGCATCATTCGCCTGGCGGTGGCGAGCATCGGTGAAGCGCTCGTCATCGACAAGGCCGGGATGAGGAAGGACGTCAGCCAGCGCCTGCCACTGCCACTCATCGATCACGGCAAGACAGAGCCAACCGTCAGCCGCCTCGTAAAGGCGGTACAGCGCCGTGAGACCCAACTGGAGGCGATCGAGATGCGGCCGGGGAAGGGCGGTCCCGTCCGCGCGTACCGAGGCCGACGACGCCGAAAGGAGCGCCGCATTGAGGATTGAGGTGTCGACACTCTGCCCCTCTCCGGTCCGGGCGCGGTGGTAGAGGGCCTGGATCACCGCGATGGCAGACAAGAAGCCGTTTCCGGTGTCGCCCATGGACGTCAGACTCCAAAAGGGACGGCCGCCGTCGTAGCCTCCGCCGTCCTCCCACGTGACGCCGGCGAGCGACGCGCCGGTCTGATCGTTGCCCGGTGCGTCGGACCGAGGTCCCTGGTCGAAACCCCGGGTGTGGCAATAGACCATCGTCGGATTGTAAGCCCGCAGTGACGCCTCATCGCAGCCAAGACGTACCAACGCTTCCCGGCGCATGTTGGAGTGCACGACATCGGCACTGCCGACGAGTCGGTGGAATACGGCGAGACCCTCGGGACTCTTGAGATCGATGCAGATGCTGCGCTTGCCCCTGTTACAGGCATAGGCGATATGTGTGGCGTGCCAAAAGGGATCCCGGGTGGCGTTGATCTTGATCACGTTGGCGCCCAGATCGGACAACACCTGGGTACCGAAGGGTCCGGCTACGGCGAAACCGAGATCGAGGACGGTGACGCCGTCCAAAGGAGCAAGGGCGGGAACAGTTGACACTGTCGGGCCGATTGCGAGTTGATCGGCGGACGCGGCCAATTCGGCCCGTATCTCGTCATTGTGCTGCCCGACACGAGGGACGGGGCCCTGCACCGCTCCGGGGGTGACGCTCATCCCGTAGAGCACGCCGACCTGACGTAAGCGACCGTGGTCGGGGTGCTCAACGTCGACGACCGCACCCTCGGCAAAGAGGGCACTGTCCGCCAATGCCTCTTCGGGCGTGCGGACCAGTTGGAGTGGGACGCCCGCCTCGGCCGCCACCCGAACCCAGTCGGCACTCGGGAACCGGGCGATTGCCTCTTTCATGGCGGGCCAGTAATGAGCCAGGACGATGATGTTCTCCGGGTCCGGAGGTATGCGAGCATCGTCGTCGCGAGTGCTCGCCAGTTTGCGGCGGACCTCGAGGGTCTCGCCGGCCGCGCTGGAGAGAACGAAGCGAGGATTGGGCACCCAGATCTCGATCCATCGGCCGTCGGAGCACATGAAGAATCCCTTGGAGGCTCGCTCGTCGTAGATCCAGGTGGGATAGCCGGTGGCCCTGAAGTTCTCGGTCTTCTGCCACTTGCCCGTGGTCAGCGCCAAGGCAGCCTGAAGCAGCGACGTCTCGACGTGTTGACCCCGCCCGTCACGCTCGCGGGCCAGCAGGGCCGCATTGATACCGGTGGTAGCTAGGTAGGCCGCGCAAAGGCTGGGCCAGGGGGTGTGGGTGAAGATCGGTCCGGGTCGTGGTGGACCTGGCGGCATGCCTTCGGGAATTTCCAGGTCGGGCAGAAACGGCTCGTCGCCGTTGATAAAGCCGGTGGGGCTGCCGAAGTGACCACGATTCTCGTGCAAGAGGCCGAGCCGCGCGGCAACCAGCGCGTCGTAGGCCGGACGGTCTCGATGCCCTGGGTGAGAGCCATAGCCGGTGATGGAGCAGTGGACTAGCCTGGGATTCAGTTCAAGGAGCGTCGCCGAGTCGGATCCGAGATGCTCCGCTGTGCCGGGTGCGAAGCTTTCCAGGACGACGTCGGACGATCTGACCAAGGCGTGAAACGTGAGGCGATCCTCGGGCTTGGTGAGGTCCAGCTCGAAGCTGCGCCGGCCACGCAGCCAGGTGTTCGCACCTGGGAGCGCCCGGAAGCGATCCCCCCCTGGAGGTTCGATTTTGGTGACGGCCGCCCCGTGGTCCGACAACAGCATCCCGGTGATGGGTCCGGAGATCCCTTGGCTCAGGTCGAGCACGCGGATGCCGGCAAGCACACTGGTCATCAAGAACTCCCTTACGTGGTCGGTCGGCGGCTCAGGGTCGGCGCAGAATCGTTCCGGTGCGGCTGGCCGAAACCAGCGCGACCTGGGGCGCCGTCGAGCTGGTTGGCCGCATCGCCCCGCAGCTGGCGCACCGCTTCGAGCGTGAGGTTCATCCCGTGGATGTAACCCTCGCCGATTAGCCCGCCGTTGGTGTTGCACGGCAGAGCTCCTTTCGGGCCGAGGTTGCCCTCGGCAATGAAGTCCTTCGCCTCTCCGAACCCGCAGAATCCCAGGCCTTCGAGCTGCATGAGCAGAATCGGGGAGAAGGCGTCGTAGATCAGTGCCACGTCGATGTCGGCGCGGCTGACGCCAGATGCATCGAATAGCTGCTTGGCCAGCGCCACCGAGCCGTCCATGATCGACAGATCGGGCCGGTAGTGGTCGGTGGCGACCTCCTGCTCGAAGAGCGCGGCGCCCGGCTGCGGTCTCGATCACGATGGGGTCCCGCGTGTCACCAGCCCGGTCGGCCGAGGTGATGACGATCGCCACCGAGCCGTCGGTCTCCTGGCAACAGTCGAACAGCCGGATGCAGGGTTCGGCGATCCAACGTGAAGCCTGGTGGTCGGCCAGCACGATCGGCTTCCCGAAGAAGTGGGCGTTGGGGTTGGTGGCGGCGTAGTCGCGCAGCTGCACGACGGCTCGGCCGAAGTCTTCGCTCGTCACCCCGAATGTGTGCATGTAGCGAGTCGCGTTGAGGGACATCCACGAGGCAGGTGTGAGCACGCCGTAGGGATACGCCCACTGCATTGCGGTCGTTCCCGAGTGCGCCGAGGTCGCCGCTGGCCGCCGCGTCGCGGCGCCGAACCGCGCCCCGGACCGGGCCCGAAGCGCCCGGTAGGCCACCACCACTTCGGCCGCGCCCGACACCACGGCGGCCGCGGCATGAAGCAGGACGCCCTGGGAGCCGCCCCCGCCGTAGGGCACCCGGCTCGACCAGCCGACCTCGGGGATGCCGAGCGCCCGGACGAGCTCCGTCTCCTCGACCGGGTCGATGGTGTAGCTCACGAGCCCGTCCACATCGTCGGTGCTCAGCCCGGCGTCGGCCAGCGCCGCCACAATGGCTTCGCTCGCCAAGCGGGTCTCGCTCCGGCCGGCGTCCTTCGAGAACTCCGTCTGACCGATGCCGACAATCGCCGCTGCTCCCTGAAGGGCCTTCGTCATCGTCCGACCTCAGTCGGGGTGAACACCGGGATCGACATCCCGTGGTCCGTCGGAACGAACATGACCTGTCACCGGCATCCCGATCCACACGTCGGCCGGTTCGACGCCGACGAGGTTCGTCACCAATCGGATCCCCTCGTCGAGTTCGACCAGGGCGGTCACGAGCGGATACGTGAAATGGGGGCTCCGGGGGTGGTGCAGGACGGCGTAGCTGTAGACCGTCCCGTTTCCCGACAGTTCGACCATGTCGAACTCGAGGCCGTGGCAAACCGGGCACACCGGGCGCGGTGGATGGTGCAGTCGGGCGCACCCCAGACAACGCTGCGCAACGAGTCGGTCCTCGGCGGCGGCCTCCCAAAAGACCCGGTTGTCCTCGGTCAGGATCGGTGAAGGCCGAATCGGCGCCCCCAGTCTGGGATCCTTCGCTCCGTTGCACTTACTACATCGTAGTTACTATGTTTCCGTGGTACAAGACGTAGGGAGGGATGCACGTGAGCGAAATCACGCAGCGGCTTATCTCAGTGGACTCACACGTGCTGGTGCGACCGAGGGACGTGAAGGAACGCCTCCCCCAACGCCTCATACCGTTCTACGAAGACGCGTTGGCTATACAAAGGGCCGAGACAAAGCAACAGCGTGGGGGGCAGGCATTGTCGCTGGACGACTTCGACCTGGAAGGCTCGCGGAGCCCCGGCTACTTCGACGCCGAGGCCCGCCTGCGGGACATGGATCGTGACGGCGTGGATGTAGAGGTGCTCTACTCGGAGCTGAGCGCGTTCCGCCATTTCCATCTCGTCGGGAGACGAATGGCGAGTTGTGGCCAGGGCGTTCAACGATCACTTGGCCGACTTTGCCGCCGTCGACCCGAAGCGCCTGGTGGTGTCGTATCAGCTTCCGATCATCGACATCGACCACGCCGTCGACGAGGTGGAGCGATTGGCCGCCCTCGGTGCTCGCTCCATACAGCTTCCTAACTACCCGTCCGAACTGGGTTTCGCCGACTATCACGACGCCCGGTACGACCCGTTGTGGTCGGCCCTCGAAGAGACGAGCATCATTGTCAGCCAGCACTTAGGCCCCAAGGATTCACTCTGGGACGTATACCGACGCGACCCCCTGCCCCAAAAGGCGATCTTCACGTCGTTGCCCGCCATGGCGCTGGCCGAGAACATGGCGTGGTGGATCCTCACCGGAATCCTCGAGCGACACCCCGGCTCTTCGGGTCGTCTTCGTCGAACCTGGGTCTGGGCTGGGTGCCCTTCTACCTCGACATCCTCGATCGCCGGGTACGTACCTATGCCATGCCGGAGATCACCGAACTCCCGAGCGTGTACTTCCGCCGGAACATGATGCTCACCTTTATGGACGATCCCCGCGGAGTCGCGATGCGCCACGAACTGGGGATCGAGAACATCATGTGGTCCACCGACTTTCCGCATCCGGCCACTACATGGCCCAACTCCCGTGAGTTCGTGGCGCGGAACTTCGCCGGTGTCCCCGAGGAAGAAACTCAACTCATGGTGTGCGGGAATGCGGCCCGCGTATACGGGCTCTAGTGAAGAGGGCGGTGTGGCTCGCCACACTTGCGACCACTTACGATGTCGTAGCGGCCTGGCAAACACCGGTGAACTGAATTCCGTACGCAGAGCTTCACGGTCCACTCATTCCAATCGAAGATACTGGTTCAGCCAGGCCACGACGCCCGACATCACCTCGACCAGACCACGCCCATGACGATCTCAGCCCGGGACATCCTCGCGCCTCAGGGTCGTCTCCACCGGTCGCTCCCACCAGGACGCGCCAACGAGGTCTTCGATATATTGGCCTGGACAGATGACTCGGGCACTGCCCCGATCCGGAAGGACGATGGTGGCCATCACACAACGGGCAACATTCAAGGAAATGCCCGGCGTCGCACCGGACATCATGCGGGATTACGACCTCTCTGCGCTTGGCTACCAAGAGACCGAGTTCAGCACCGAAGGAAGGGCCGTCTCGTACGAACTGCAGGGCGAGCGGGGGCTGGACGGGAGGTGGGACGTGGCGCTTGGCGCCGAGGCCGATTTCCGGACACGCTTCGTGGTGCGACGTCCCATCGAATCAGACCGGTTCAGCGGCACGGCCGTGGTGGAGTGGCACAACGTCTCGGCCGGCATCGACGCAGCCCCGGACTGGGGTTTCTTCCACCGTCATTTGGCCGCTCAAGGCCACGCGTGGATCGGCGTGTCGGCCCAGAAGGTAGGCATCGACGGTGGCGGATTCGTCGAAGGCATCCATCTGAAACTCCTGGCGCCGGAGCGATACAAAGAACTCGAGCACCCAGGAGACGCGTGGTCATTCGATATTTTCACTCAGGTCGGTGCATTGCTGAGGGTGCCAGCCGATGAGAACCCGCTCGGCGGGCTTGTGCCCGAGAGTCTGATCGCGGCTGGCGAGTCACAGTCAGCCTCGTGCCTCGTCACCTACATCAACGCCATCGATCCCCATGCACGGCTCTTCAATGGCTTCTTCGTGCACGGGCGGCCGGGCGTAGGCGTATCGATTGACGGCGTATTCATTCCTTCGGCGCGGGGGGAGGGAGTGGAGGCGACCCGCCGCGCGATCGCCGTCAAGGGTGAGCGCATCCGCCAAGACGTACGGGTGCCCGTGTTGGTGCTACAGAGCGAAACCGACGTGATACTCCTTGGAGGCGGGCTCGCCGAACAACCAGACGCAGAGAACATCCGGGTCTGGGAGATGGCGGGAGCGGCCCACGCCGACACCTACACGATCAGCGCGGGTCGTCATGACGACGGTACATTGACGGCGGAGCGCCTGGCTGAGCTACTGCGCCCTACGACCAACCTCATGATCGGGAACACGGACACGCCGATTAACGCCGGCCCCCAGCAGCACTACGTCTCCCAGGCTGCGTTGGCCCACCTCGTCCGCTGGGGGGCGGGTGGCGAGGCGCCACCGCACGCATACCGGCTGGACGTCGACGTGGAGAAAATGGGCTTCCAGTTGGACGAGCACGGCCTTGCGGGCGGTGGCATTCGCACCCCCTGGGTGGACGTGCCGGCCGCAGTAATGTCGGGTCTGGGCCAGAGCGGAGAGACCTTCGCGATGCTCTTCGGCCGCACCGAGCCTTTCGATGAGGTCACACTGACGGCGCTCTACCCCGGGGGCAAGCCGGAGTACCTCGAGCGATTTGAGGCTTCTCTTGATTCCACGATCGCTGCAGGGTTCATCCTGGAGGATGACCGAGCAGAGATCCTGGCAGTAGCAGCTGCCTCGTATCCACTGCTCGTGACCGGGGCGTAGCGAACGCCGCAGATCCAATTGCTTCGCTAGTGGGGTGTTGCTGAAGAATCAACGCTCCGAACTCTCCGGCAGAGCAGGCGACGCCAACTCCCGCCTCTGTCATGCACTGGGGAGCTGGTCGGAATTCGGCAAGATCGCACCACACAACTTGGTCGGGTGTACGTACGTCTTTCCTTTGAGCTGGACGACGTACTCGCACAGGGTCTTCGGTGCCTTGCCGAATTGACTGAGTGAGAAGCTCACCGGACCGAACAGGCCGTTTGCGCTGTAGTCCGTGACCTTGTGAAGGTCGTCGATGAACGCGCTCTGGGCTGGATTCTTCCCGGCCAGCTCCAGACCCTTGATCATGAGATCGGCACCACCCCAACCCTCGTACCAGGTGAAATCGGGAACGCCGGTGTAGTGCGCGTACTTGGCCAGTGCCGACTGGAAGGCCTTCGTCGCGGGTGTCTTGGCTTCGATGGGGACGCCGGTCGCGAGGAACCAAGCTCCCTGGGCGTTGGAAGCAGAGTTGGCGTCGTTGAGGAGGACTTGCCCATAGCCCGTCGCATTGATGATCACCTTGATCTTGACGCCAGCCTGCTTGAGGCCGGTCATGATGGCGAAGTTGGTGTTTCCGTCGAGCGGTAGCCACAGGACGTTCGCGCCACTGGCCTTGATCTGTAAGACCAGCGTCGACACGTTGACGGTTCCGAACGGCACTGTCGTGTCGAGGAGGGCCTTCTTCAGCCCCTCCCGTTCGCAGGACAGCTCAAAGCCGCTCGCGGAGGCCTGCGAGGACGGTGAGATGCCGTAGCCCAGCGCAGCACACTTCGTACCCCCGTGTTCCTTGGCGAAGACAGCGAAGTTCCCATACTGCGGATCCTTGGCGTCTCCGGGACCGGAGATGCTGAACATGTTGGTGTTGGGCTGCTGGTACCACTCCGGCCCGTCGTAAGCGCCCCCGGTGACAGGCACTCCCGCCTGCTGGAGAAGCTTGTAGCCACCGTAAGTTACGGCGCTGTCATCGATCACGCCGAACACTCCCTTGGAGATGAGGTCGGCTGTATCGGTGTTGTCCGTAGTCGGGTTGGTTCCGTCGTCCCTCACGATGAGCTTGATTTTGCGCCCAAACACCCCGCCCTCAGCGTTTTGTTGGTCGATGCGCGCGTTCGCTGCTCGGACCATGCCTGTCCCTACTGCCGCGCCGGGACCCGTGAGCTCCGTAATAAGACCGAGGGTGATCTCATTCGCGGTGACGCCCGGCGTGCTGGCCCCAGCCGCCGTGGTCGCCATGAACAATGCCATGACCAGCCAACCCACCAGCACCGCCACAGTGATCGACTTTGATCGGACCATGGACCCCCCTTTTGCCACGCGAGAACGCCGTGTACAACTTGGCGAGTCTTTCATCATTTGCTCAGCTACGGGCCGTCAGCGAGACGGGCAAGACGGTAAACCCATGGCGCCGAAAAGCACGGAAGCGTTGACAACCGCCTCCGACCTGGTCCTTTCGTTGAGAGCGGAAGACGAGATTCGAACCCGCCCCACTGACTATGGTCGGGAACAGTCGTTTTCACCAGACGCCGCACGAGAATCCGTGGAGGATGTATGACCCAGCAGGCAGCAGGCGAAGAGATGGAGGCGGCGGCGCCCGAAGGCGGATACGGGACCGAGGACGATCGGGCGCTCGATGCCATGCTCGACATGGCCAACCCGCAGCCTCGCTACGAGCGGTGGATCGAGGACGGCGGGCTCCTCTGCCCGGTTGACGGGTTCGCAGTGGCCACCGACCGGAGCGCGGTCGACGAGGTGCTCCGGCACCCGGAGGTCTTCACGTCGCAGGGCATCGTGCAGCTCGGCAACATCAGGCCGCTCATCCCCTTGAGCATCGACCCACCCGCCCACCTCGGCTACCGCAAGCTGCTCGACCCTCTGTTCGCCCCTAAGCGCATGGACGCCATTGAAGACGACATCGCTGCGCGCGCTAACCGCTTCATCGACACGTTTGTCGACCGCGGAAGTTGCCACTTCACCGACGAGTTGGCCGTACCCTTCCCCTCGGCCGTCTTCCTCGGTCTCATGGGGCTGCCATGGAAGGATCTCGACACCTTCCTCCGTATGAAAGACGGGATCATCCGGCCCGGTGGGGCCACAATGATGGAAGCAGAGAAGGTCGACCCGGAGGAACGGGGGCGCATCCAGAACGAGACGGCGCAGGAGATCTACGACTACTTCAATACCATCCTCGACGAGCGCGAGCGCGAGCCGCGCGACGACATCATGTCGGGCTTCCTGAACACCGAGATGGACGGCAGCCGTCTCACCCGCGCGGACATTCTCGATATCTGCTTCCTCTTCCTGATCGCCGGGCTCGACACTGTGACCGACTCCCTTACCTGCTTTTTTGCCTTCCTGGCCCAGAACCCTGCGCACCGCACCCAGATAGTGGACGATCCCTCTGTCATCCCCGCCGCCGTGGAGGAACTCCTTCGCTGGGAGAGCCCGGTACCGGGAGTGCCCCGCATGGCGGTGGCCGACACCGAGGTGGCCGGCTGCCCGGTTAAGGCCGGCACCTTGATGATGGTGTCCATCGGTGCCGCCAACGTCGACCCGGTGCAATTCGGCGACCCGATGACGGTGCGCTTCGACCGCGCCAGCAACCCCCACATCGGATTTGGGGGCGGTGTGCACCGGTGTCTCGGCTCGCACCTGGCCCGCCGAGAGCTCCGGGTGATGTTGCGTGAGTGGCACAAGCGCATCCCCGACTACTCGCTCAAGTCGGGCAGCGAGCTTCATTACGCCAGGGGCCTACGAAGCGTGGAGAACCTCGAGCTGGTCTGGTAGCTGCAACATGTTCGCTCCCACTCTGCCGGCCCGAACTGTGTTCTGACATCGGTTACTCGCCGAGGAACGCGCTGCCCTCACTCATCATTTCGACGGCTTGCCGACGGGGTAACCCGCTGAAAGGCGACGCCTCGGGTGGCCAGGTCGGTCCCTCAGGGAGGCTGAGGAGCATCTGGCGGGCAACTTCGTCTGCGCTTGTAACACCGGGAAAGTCCCGCCCTTGCAGGATCCTGCGAAACGCCGGCGTGTCGGTGGGCCCCAGAACCATCGACAGCACATCGACGCCCAGAGGACGGAGTTCGGCCCATAAGGCTTCGCCGAGGACCAGGTCAAAGGCTTTGGAGGCACCGTAGGCGGCCACGCGATCGCCACCGACCCAGGCCGCCCCCGAGGTCACAAGGACGATGCCGCCGTGGCCCCGATGGGCCATGCGGGACCCGAAGTGATGACACACCCCAAGCACCGTGTTCACATTTCGCTCCACGAGCTCTTGCCAGACGGCCAGGGGCTTCTCCAAGAACCTCGAGGCGTTGGGATCGGCACCTGCGTTGTAGATGAGTAGGCCAACCTCGAGGTCGTCGGTCGCTGCGGCAAGCACGACGTCTGCTCCGGGAACGCTGAGATCCATGGCCGCTGTTCGGGTCTCGGACTTCACCGTCGCTGCGACCTCGTCGAGAACCGCCTGACGGCGCGAGGTGAGCACAACGTTCACACCATGCTCGCCCAGCAGCCGGGCCACCGACGAGCCGACGCCTTCAGAAGCGCCGGCCACCACGGCCCACGGTCCGTACTTCTCAGCAAGTTCGGTCACAGGTTCTCCACCTCACAGCGACGCGCTCGGATACGCCAGTGTCCGTCGCCGCCTCGTTCGAACTTGTCAATGTAGCGACCGGCGGCGAGCACAACCGCTGGCCCGGATTCAGGCGAGTCGACGCGCAGGAAATAACTCTGGACGTCAGCCAGGTGACCGTCCAGTGCCACGAGTGGATTCGTGGTGACGTGCTTGTGGAAAGCCGTGGGGGCGTGAGTGTGTCCGTCGAAATAGACACCGAGTTCCTCGTGGCCGTGGAACCCAAACTCTTTCGACGGGTCGACTCGCATGGAGACCAGGTAGTCGGCGTCGACGGTGAAGCAGTCCAGGAACTCTTCGCGGTTATCGTGGTCGAGGCTGGCTCCGTAGCGGTAGAGCGTGGCAAGAATGGCCCTCTCATCCTCGAGTCGGCCTAGTCGGTCGGCCAGGTCGTCCATACCCATCCCCCTGTCATAGTCCATGACGATTTGGTCTCAGCGTCTTTCTCGTCGAGCAAACGATACGTGGTTCCCTGAGAAGGACATCTCCGCATCCGTAGGGCGTGGGCGCACGCCGAAGAGAACCCCCGGCCAACCTCGAGCTCCTCGGGATCACGCACGGTCGCCGTCTGCTGCCACTCGGCAAGCAAGAGCAATGTGATCAGAAGGCCTGACAAGGTAAACGACGCATCGACGCCGAAGAACCTCCCAGAGGTGAGGAACACGCCGCCGTGGAATCCCATGGTGGCGATAGCCCTCACCCCGTCGAGTACCGGGATGTAGGGGAGATTCGGCCCGGCTCCAGGAGCGTCGAGCCTGAGGGGTCCCTTACCCAATGTCCGCCATATGTCCAAACCCACTCCGGCAGGATTGAATGCCGGTGACGATCGCGCGGGCGAACGCCTTGTCGCCCGCACTTTGAGACAACGATGTGGGGGGCTCGCTCGTCAACAACGCGTTGGGGATCGTGGAAGTGAAGTGCAGGAGATCCGGACGGAACCAGGACTCATGGGCCTGAGCCAGCTGATTCCAATTGACGATTCGCTCGTCGGAGTACCGGAATGCGGCCTTGGAAATAATCTGATTTATGGCGAGCGCATCATGTGGTTGATAATAGAACGGGCTGACGCGCACCTTTGCGTTGACCACTACGACGCATCGGTCGGCTGCCGAACGGAGAAGGCGTCCTAAGAGCTGGGAATATTGGGCGGCCGACTCACTGCCGCTCGACATCTGAAGGGCGTCGTTCGACGCAGTTTCGATAACGATAATCCCAAAGCGATTTCCCTGAAGATCCTCCTCTAGTTCGCTTTGCGTCCAAGCCGATGACAGTGCATGGCCAGGATCTGTCGATATTCGATACGTGTAACCCGAACGCGCAAGAGCGTTACCAATCGAGCTATCGGCCTGCCACGCGAGCGAGTCCCCAACTACGGCAACGGCCGGTTTGTTGGCGACAGCCGCACTGTCAGTGAATGAGATAACACCGGCCGCAGCAGGGATGACGAACAAGAGGAGTACGCACGAAGCCCTTTTGAGCCAGTTCATTCTCGTGGGTCGCACGGTCTACAGTTGTGCGAGACGAAATCGAGTATCTGGCGACAGCTGCTAATTAAGGCTGCATGGCGAGACACCCTGCGGAGGGTATTCAACTCCTCGGAAGATCCGGCGAAACCAGCTGAAATCGCCTTAAAGATGCTGAACATGGTCACAGGAAGTAACAAGACTGATCTGAGGGAACTAAGGCCAACTGAAACCGAAGCCAGCCTCAGGTCATGCGCCGAAGTCGTGCCACCCTGAGTCCTCAGCCAACGATTGCTCCTGAGTCGCCAGTTCTGAATGATTGTTCAGAAGCAAGCGGGCGACGGAGTCCATCAATGGCAGGCCGAGCCGAGCAGTACCATCCCTTCCTATGTTCTGCGCAAGGCCTCGGGCTCAGTTGGGAGGCACGCCAAGATGCGAATCCTCCTTGTAGAGGATGACTGCGACTTGGCGGACAGTCTGTGCCGTGCGCTCGAGGGGGCGGGCTTCGCTTGCGACGTGGCGTCGGATGGAGTGACGGGACTCGAGAAAGCGCGTTCGCGAGAGTACGACCTCGTCGTACTCGACATCATGCTGCCGGTCATGAGCGGGTTTCGAGTCTGTGCCGACATTCGCGCCTCAGGATGCCTGGTTCCAATTCTGATGGTCACCGCGAAAGCCGGAGAGTGGGACGAGGCCGAAAGTCTCGACACTGGAGCTGACGACTACCTGACCAAGCCGGTCTCCGTGGTTGTCTTCCTGGCTCACGTAAGAGCATTGATTCGGCGTTCCAAGCTGTTCAGCAAGACCAGTCTTACGGTTGATGGCATCACGTTGGACCCCGTGCGCCACCTGTGCACCTATCGTTCGACCGAGGTTCAACTTTCAGGTCGCGAAGTTGAGGTTCTGGCGTACCTAATGGGCCGCGAAGGGTCCGCCGTCGACAAGAACGAACTCGTCTTTGGAATCTGGGGAGAGAACTTTGAAGGGGATCGCAATATTGTTGAAGTGTATGTGCGACACCTGAGAAAGAAGCTGGAGCCTCAGTTCGCCCGGAAGATCATCGAGACCGTGCACGGCCTTGGATATCGGTTTTTCGTTGAGGCTGCAAAGTGATACACCGGTGGGACTTCGTTCGATCGATTCGCTTTCGGATTACGTCCCTTGCGATGATCGTAGTGGTTGTCGTTCTCTTCGTCGTCGCTCTCGTATTGCTGCATTCGGTCCAGACTCACCTCCTCCAACAGGTGGATCGGAGCCTCGTGAATGAATCGGTGTATGTGCAGAGCCAACTCCGCAGCCATCACTATCCGCCCGCAACAGGTCCCGCCGGTCAGCTTGGACAACTCTTCTCGCCCAACGGGACCCTTTTGGGATCGAGCGCAAATCTCCAGGGAATGAAGCCCCTCGTCAACGTACATTCGCCGGGATCACTACCACGGATGTCCACATTCTACGATCGACGTTTCGGGCATCTGCGATCGTTTGAACTACGACTGGGTGGGCGATCAGGCCCCATATTGGTTGAATACCAGGTGATAAACCAGATCGTTGCGGCCGAGAACTCTCTCACACAACTCTTGGAAATTGTTCTCCCTATCCTTGCGTTGGTCTTGGGAGGGCTGATCTGGCTTGTCGTGGGTAGAGCCATGAAGCCAGTGGAGGTCGTTCGTCGGGCGGTCGCGGACATCTCAGAGAATGACCTGGACGAGCGCCTCCCGAGTCCGAGAAGCGGGGATGAACTTGATCGCCTCGTGGACACGATGAATCAAATGCTCCAACGACTTCAACTCGCCATGAAAACGGAGCGTCGGTTCATTGCGAATGCCAGTCATGAACTCCGGAGCCCGATCGCCACAATACGGGGCGCGCTCGAAACAAGTGATCACACAATGGGCGGTTTAGAACGAAGCCATGAAGTCGCACTGAGCGCGGTAAAGCATCTCGACTTCATGGCCGAAGGCCTTTTAGCACTGGATTCGATTCGCGGTCCTGAAAATGAGAACCCAAGCCGCCCAGTTGATATTGATGAACTTGTCCTCCTCCAAGTGGATGCGCTTCGCAAAAGCACGTCGCTTGACATTGACGCTTCCTGTGTGTCCGGTGGACAGGTCCTGGCCCGAGAAGTCGACATGATGCGCGTCGTGGAAAATCTTTCATCCAACGCGGTCCGCCATGCCGAGAGTCGGATCACCTACAGCCTCAGTGAACATGGCGATCATGTGTTGCTCGTCGTGACCGATGATGGTCCAGGCATCCCTGAATCCATGCGCACGATGGTGTTCGAGCGGTTTGCCCGAATCGACAGCGCGCGAAACCGGAACAACGGGGGCACCGGTCTCGGCTTGGCGATTGTGTCCGAGGTCGTGAAGGCGTATGGCGGGCAGGTGTGGGTGGAGGCCGCCGATTCCCGGGGAGCTCGGTTTGTCGTCCGCTTGCCGGCAACCACGAAGACAGCTGTCTGATTCGGAGACCTCGCACAGCCTGGCGGCGCGTGCGCACGGTCACACTGGACTCCAACTTGTGACCACAGCGATTACCTCACATCGTCCCTTTGAGATTCCCATGGTCCTAAATGCACCACTCATGGCTACAAGGGGCCAGTGGTCGGCATTGAAAACTTGAACGAATCGAAGTGCTTGAACTTCTCGGAATGCGACGGCGTCTCGGCGCTGAGTTTGCAGCGGGCACTCGAGATCGGCTCGTACCCCACAGCCTGGGCGATGCTGCACCGCCTGCGCGCCGTCCTTGTCCGCCCCGGCCGGGAACGGCTTTCGGGTGTGGTTGAAGTCGATGAGACAGTCATAGGGGGCGTCGAGCCGGGCCTGACCGGAGGACGGTCGCGCGGGAACAAGAAATCATTGGTAGCAGTGGCCGTCGAACGCAAGGAACCCAACGGCTTGGGCGCTGCCGCATGGCACCCATCCCCGACGCCTCCTCCTAAACGCTGCGTGCGTTCCTCGTCGACAGCGTGGTGGAGGGTTCGACGGTCGTCATGGACGGATGGCAGGCGTATAGACAGGCGGTCTCAGGCCTCTACGTCCACGAGCGCCACGTCGTGCCGAAGAACGAGTCGTCTCAACTGATGCCTGGTGTCCACCGTGTGGGTCACTCTCGAAGAGGTGGTTGAGCGCATCAAGCGTTCGACGCAGCAATTGGCCCTTTCGGTCGTCAGGCGACATTCTTGGCGTTAATCAGCGCTCGGCAAAGGTGCAGACTTGGTTGGCGTTGACGCGTGTGATTTGCTCGGTGCGAGGCGGCCGAGTTGCGAGAAGTACCCGGTTGAAACTCTGATGGCGGCCAAATGACATCTATCGATCTTGTTGAGCTTCTCGTCATCGCCCTGGCGGCGGTAGCGGCCCCGCTGCTGGCTGAACTCGTTCCCAACGGGCTGATGCCACCTGTCGTGCTCGAGGTGCTTGCTGGCGTCGTTCTCGGCCCCCAGGTCGCCGGGTGGCTCCACGTGGACTTTCCCGTGAAGCTTCTCTCTCTCCTCGGCCTCGGATTCCTATTGTTCCTGGCCGGGATGGAGCTGACGCCAAGCTCGCTATGGAGTCGTTCGGCACGAATCGGGATAATCGCCTTTATCGTCTCGGTGGCGCTCGCGTTTCCATTGGCCCTAGTCCTCAAGGCCGCGGGAGCTGACGGCGATATCAGGATCCTCGCGCTCGCGCTCACCTCTACTTCCCTCGGGGTCGTCGTTCCAATCTTGCGCGATGCGGGGGAGTCGAGCTCTGATTTCGGTCAGACAGTACTGGTCACAGCGTCGATTGGGGAGTTCGCTTCCCTGCTCCTTCTCACAGTGCTCTTCTCCGCGGACCCCAAGTCCACTCCAGTACAGATCCTTTATGTGTTGGGACTCGGTGTCAGCGGAATTCTAGCGATCTTGATCATCCACTGGTGGTGGGGAACCAGATGGTTCAACCAAGCCCTCGATCGACTAGACGAGACCACGTCGCAGCTACGCGTGCGGGCGGCCTTCGTTCTCCTTCTCGCGTTCGCCGCGCTGGTCAGCGGGTTCGGTCTCGACGCAGTCCTCGGGGCATTTGTCGCCGGTATCGTCCTACGAGTCGCCAACCGAGACATGCCCGAACTGATCAAAGATCGCTACTTGGCCAAACTCAACGCCATCGGCTTCGGATTTCTCATTCCCGTGTTCTTCATCGCCACTGGTGCAAAGCTCGACATCCGAGCGGTCGTCACTCATGAACGAACGGCGCTCCTCGTTCCACTCTTCCTGTTCTGCATAGTCGTCGCCCGGGGGTTGCCCGCGTCAGCTCTTCTCATCAGGGAGCTGAGCGTTCGGGGAGCCCTGGCTGCGGGATCGTTACAGGCGACCTCGCTGACGTTCCCGATAATTGTCGCCACTCTCGGAACGAGCCTGCACTTCCTTAGTGCACCAACCGCTGCAGCACTGATCGCTGCGGGCTTGTTGTCGGTCATCCTCTTGCCCGCCGTTGCCCTCCTCCTACGTCCATGGCAAGAGTCGAAAGAACAAAAATCAGAATAGATGGTTCGAACGAGCGGAAATGGGTCGGTCTCAGTTGCCTAAAGCCGGATTCTGTGTGGCCTTGCAGGCTTGGGTCTCCCCGCCACAATCCCAGGGTTCCAGAAACGGCGCTGCCAGACATGACCGCGCAGCGTGGCCGGTCCGGATCCGGGTCAAAGATCAACGACAAGTCGGCGAAGGTTTGCGATGGCAGGGTCGAGGCTGGCTAGGTAGCGCGTCAAATGGGTCGCGAGATCGGGGCGGGATAGCTGCGCTCTGAGCCCGCAGGCAATGTTGACTCTGGCGTGCCCCATCCACTCGGCGATGTCGTCTTCTTGAGCCCACATGGAGTCGGCCTGCAGGGAAATCAGTGTGCCGCGGATCCAATCGGCGGGGGTGTCGGGTTGACGGTTGGGCGGGCACAAGCGGTTCTTGCTCTCGATGTCCGGCCGAGTCGCCTCGACATAAGCGATGAGCGAGGAGTTGAAGGGGGCCAGCCCGATGCGCATGGACTGCAAGCGTATTTCCCCGGGGGCAAAGATGGGCGTCTCGGGCGCGGGATTAAGGCCACCTGCGGCAGCATGCACATGAAGTGTGCCTGAGGTTGTGGGGATGGCGCCATCATCGAGCCAGATCGTCCCGGATTCGATTCGGCGCACCCTTCCCAGGCGGACCGCTCCCTCGATCTGTCGCAGTAGTTCGATTTCGGCGGTGCTGACCGTGGGGCCGCGGAACATGGTCGGCGTGATGCTCTCGTCGACTCGGAGCATCTGGCGCGTCTGACCGAGCCGTTCGAAGAGGGCTATCTCGGAATCGGCTTCCGCGCACACCTCGAGCTGTTGTGCCAGCCCAGCGAACAGTGTGCCGAGCAACTCGCCACCTTGCGTAAACGAGCGGTTCAGGTACCACGCTTCACGCGGCTTGATCCATCGGATGAGCGCAGGCGGAACGCCGTTTTCCAGCAGGTGGAGGACGGCGTCGGCGCCCGTCTTGCCCGCGCCGATGATCACGTACCCGTCCGGTGGCTCCATCACGCGGGCAAGCTCGTTCACCGGCACGCATTGCACTCCGTCGGCGACCTCAAATGGGGGCTTGGACGTGGCAGGAACGCTCGGTTCGAGGTAGGCTGCGTCAACGATGGCGTTCCGTACCAACACCTCATGGCGATCACCAGTAAGCAGCGAAACGAATTCGCCGCCTCCCACATAGTTGGACTGCGGGAAGAATCGGACCCGGCCCGAAGCAAGCAGCTGGTCGTTCATGACGCGCTCGTAATACGCACAGAGCTGGTTCCCCGACGCTCGTTCATACATCCCGGCGTTGACGCCCGAGGAGTCGATGGTGTCGGCTCCGAGAGGCATCGAGTTGACGCCGTAGTACGCCGAGGGCTGGTGCAATCGTATGAAAGGGTAGGTGTCGTTCCAGTGGCCGCCGGGACCGTGACGTCGATCGACGATCACCACCTGGGCATCGCACGACGTGATCAGAGAATCAGCGAATGCCATACCGGCCGCGCCAGCGCCGACGACGAGATAGTCGGCCTCCAGAACTCCCCCCACGTCGTTCACCTCCTCGCCACTTGACCGTTGACCAACCTCAATACAAGTTATTGCACAGACGCAATCGGGGGCTCAGCCGCCTCTTGTTTGATCGTGTCCGGCGGCCGGCGGGACTATCTCGCCGGGGTGCCGCCGTACGCCTATCCGGGGTGCACCTCTGTTCGTTGACCGGGTGTCCCAATCGGCCGGGTTGGACCACTTGAGGTACCGCCCGGGATCAAGCAGCCTCCGCGGTAACCCAGTCGAATTCGGATGTAATCCGGACGCCGACATCTCGGTCACAGAGCGGCGAGATGACCTCTCGCAACGCCTCGCAGAATGCTTCGTAGCCGACCGATTCGATCGCAGGTACAGACGGCCCAGCTGCTGCAAGCGCTCGAACGGCGGTCGAAGTGTCGGGCCATTCGTTGACCACGTTCAACAGTCCCGTGTTCGAGGACCCCAAATCCCGCCGCCCTCAGCATGTCCTCGATCACATTCTGCGTGTCGCCTTGTTCCGTGGTTGCTGTGCCGTGGCTGGGTGGAGACAACTCGATGACCTTGAGGAAGTAGGGCATCAGTCCCAGCCGGTCGAATCGGCCCCAAAAGGTGAGGCCCAAACGGCCCTCGGGGACCAGTACGCGCTTCGCCTCTTCGAGGGCACCCTCGCACCCCTTCCAGATCCCGTTGAAACTGGTGGCGAGATCGAAACTGTCATCGGGGAAGGGCAGAGCGAACATGTCTCCGGCCCGAAAGCTCCCACCAGGCGTCCGCGCCGCAGCAATCGTGACGAGTTGTTCTGACGCATCGATCCCTGAGACCACAGCGCCCCTGCGGGCCGCCACCGAGGCGGCGAAGCCCGAGCCGCACGCGATGTCCAAGAGGCGGACCCCGGCATCGACGCCAAGTCGATCGAAGAGCACCTCATTGGCCGGAAGCGCATACGGTTCCCAACAAGTAGGCCCATTCCGTGGCTCGCGCCCCCCAACCCCGCCCGGCCTCTTGCCAGTCCACCCTGCTCGTCGACATCGGACCTCCTTAGACGCACGACCGTACAACTACTTTAAACGATCGTCCGTCTAAGATGCAAGAGCGCTGGTCGAGTGAGGAGTCCCGATGGCCGAGGAGGAGACCCCGAAGAAGCAAACCCGGGCCCCGGGAGAGCGCTCACGCGCCCGCGTCGTGGAACAGGCGGCGCAGCTGGCAACGATCGAGGGAATCGAAGGGATCTCGATCGGACGGTTGGCCGACGCCACCGGCATCGCCAAGAGCAGTGTCTACGCGCTCTTCGGCTCCAAGGAAGAACTCCAGCTGGCGACCATCAACGCAGCACGCGACAGCTTCATCATTGAGGTCGTCGCCCCGGCGTTGCATGCGACTGAGCCCGGGCGCCAGCGCCTGCTCGCCCTTTGTGAGGGCTTCCTCTCCTACGTCGAGCGGCGCGTCTTCCCGGGTGGATGCTTCTTCGTCTCCGCGTCCGCCGAGGTTGGCGGTCGCCCCGGACGCGTCCATGACGAGGTCGCTCGCATCCAACAGCAGTGGCGCGACTTGCTCGGACGCGAAGCCAGCGCGGCCGCTGATCGAGGCGAGCTGCCCGTTGACACGGATCCCCAGCAGCTCGCCTTTGAGCTCGGTGTGATCCTGGCCGGAACGAACATTGTCAGCGTTCTTCACGACGATTTGGCCGTGATCGGCCGCGCCCGATCAGCCGTCAAGAGTCGGCTGTCCAGCGAGTCGAGCTCCTAGCCCTATCCGAATGGCTCCGTTTATGGACCCACCTACCTGGCTTGCTGAAGAAGGGCCGTAGAGTTTCTTCGCCGGGACCCCACACACCGCCTCTGACCTGCCCCGACTGTCGTCGGAGTGACAGCCCGAGCAGTCTCCCCGTGTTTGTCATCGGCGGGGATAAAGTAAACCCAAATGTCGGCTTATGTACTCGTCCCTGGTGGTGGCCATGGAGGATGGTGCTATGCGAAGGTCAAGCAGAGGTTGGAGAGAGCTGGACATCAAGTGTTTGCGCCGTCTCTGACGGGACTCGCTGAGCACTCGCACCTTCTCTCGCCTTCGATTGATCTGGACATGCACATCGACGATGTCGTCCAACTCATCAAATACTGGGATCTGGAGGATGTAATCCTTGTGGGTCACAGCTATGGCGGCATGGTCATCACCGGCATCGCGGACAGAGCAACCGATCGCATCGGCAAGGTCGTCTATCTCGATGCAGCGAACCCCCGTAACGGCCAGTCGCTTGTCGATGTAGCAGGCCCGATCATCGAGGCCGTCCGACCTATGGGCATGGTCGTTGATGATGTCGAACTCGTCCTTCTGCCTGCACCCGGCGCTGGAGCGTTCTACGGAGTGACTGATCCCGTCGACCTGGCATGGATGGATGCTCGACTCACCGGCCATCCCTGGCGCTGCTTTGAACAGAAGCTCGACCTACGGAATGAGGCCGACCTCTGGGCCTTGCCGCAGTATCACATCGTCTGTGAATCGACTATCGGCACCAGAGACCCTGCGTTGATCGAAGAAGCTCGCACCCATGGAAGGTTCTGGAGCATCGACACCGGACACGACCTCATGATTACCGAACCAGACTTTGTAACCAAGGCCCTACAGGAGGTCGCCGCAGACTGACCGGCCCACCTATCAATTGACGAGCGAGAGGACGACTGGGCCGAACACGTGCTGTATGCCCACCGACGTAAGGAATAGCGATGTCGCCGGAGCCGTTGAACCAATCATGACGCCAGGCCACTCGATCAGCATCGTCCCAACCGTCGCTCATGTGGAAGTCCGGCTTAACGGCCGGCTGCTCGCCACCACCGACCGGGCAATGAAGCTCAACGAGACCGGGCTACCTACCCGCTATTACCTGCCGCCAGGCGACGTGCAGATGGACCTCCTGCGGCCGACGACGTTCCATACCAATTGTCCGTTCAAGGGTGAGGCGTCTTATTGGTCTCTCGACATCGACGGGGAGATCCATGACGGCATCGTGTGGAGCTACGAGACGCCGACGCCTCAGGCGGCCGAAGTAATGGGGATGTTGTCGTTCTACCCCGACCGTACCGAGGTGACGATTGACGGTCAGTCGCTTCGAGACTGACCCACCCGTCGGGTTCGTCCTCAGGGCGACCGTTCATTTTAGTGGGTGCGTCAAGTCCAGAACCGCCGGAAGGGGTGGGGTTAACGCTTGAGGAGGCTCTCGATCTACTGGCGTCGCTCGACAGTCGGGACTGCGTGCCTTCTGATTCGTCCGTCCGCTGCTCTCGGCGATCGGATTGTCGAGACCGTTTACGGGCAGGCCTATGCCGCGGCCATCCCCGGGGCACGCTTCGAGGTACTACCGGGCATTGGGCATGTCCCTCAGATGGAGACTCCCGAACTGGTCATCGAAGCGATCTGAACCGATGTAGCGAAGAGTTCATCAGCGGCGACCGGCACTGTCACATTCGGGCTATGAACCCCTTCTGGTCGGGTCTATAAACCGGAGATTCGTGTCGGAGAAGTCGTTGCGCGCCATGTAGAAGTCGGGATTGTCGCTTCAAGATGTTGCTGGCGTACGCCAGAGGTCAATGTTGTTGTTGTCGACCGCATAGCGGTCAATGGTCGCAATCTCGTCTCCGTTGAAGTCCAGATTGTAGAGCGCCGCTACGTTCTGCTCGAGCTGGGTGACGCTACTGGCCCCGATCAGCACGGACGTCACTCTGGCGTCACGCAACGCCCACGCGATCGCCATCTGCGCGAGCGACTGGCCTCTCCCCTGAGCAATGTCATTTAGGTATCGCATACGGCTGAGGTTCTCCTCGTTGAGCATGTCCCGAGAGAGCGAGCCATCCAAGGAAGCCCTGGAACCTGGTGGAATGCCATTGAGGTAGCGGTCGGTGAGGAGCCCCTGCGCCAAGACAGAGAAGGCGATGCATCCCACCCCTTCAGTGTCCAAGACATCGAGGAGGCGGTCTTCGATCCAGCGGTTGAACATCGAATACGACGGTTGATGAATGAGCAGTGGGGTGCCCAACTTATGGAGGATCGCGACTGCCTCGGAGGTCCGCTTGTCCGAATAGGAAGAGATACCGACGTAGAGGGCCTTCCCAGAGGTGACCGCGGTGTGGAGAGCACCAAGGGCTTCCTCAAGAGGCGTCTGTGGATCGAAGTGGTGGTGGTAAAAGATGTCGACGTAGTCGACACCAAGACGCCGCAAGCTCTGATCGAGGCTCGCAAGAAGATACTTCCGAGATCCGAGGTCGCCATAGGGGCCCGGCCACATGTCCCATCCGGCTTTTGAGGAGATGACAAGTTCGTCCCGGTAGTCGCGAAAGTCCTCACGGAGAATCCGCCCGAAGTTGGTCTCGGCACTGCCATACGGAGGCCCGTAGTTGTTGGCCAAATCAAAATGCGTGATCCCCAGGTCGAAGGCTCGCCGCAAGACAGACCGCTGGGTTTCAAGTGGTCGGTCGTCACCGAAGTTCTGCCAGAGCCCCAGGGAGACTGCAGGCAGCAACAGACCGCTCCGTCCACAACGGCGATAGATCATGGACCCGTAGCGATCTTCGGCGGGGACGTAGGTGGTCACTCGCGCCCTCCCTGCTGCTCGAGTACCTGGGCAACAACGGTTAGGTCGCTTTGGCCGAACCCGAGACCGACCACTTCTTCCCATTCCTCCGCCAAGGCGGCAAGTGCCTCAAAGCGCTCGCTGCCGGCATCCGCCAGGGCAAGATGCACGTCCTTGAGCGCGAGTGAAAGCGCGAACTGGGCCGAGTAGTCGCCGCGGGTGATTCGTTCCAGCTTGGCTGCTTGCCACGCAGACACGAGCGGGCCATCACCCAGAGCATCAATCACGCTCTCGGTCTCGAGGCCCAGCTGATGGGCCAGGGCTACCGATACATTGACTGCTTCTGCCGCCAACGCCAGCCAGGTATTGGCTACCAGTTTGAGTTTCGATCCGGTCCCGACGGGTCCCACCCAGATCGTTCGCCGGCCTAGCGCATCAAAAAGCGGGCCGAGTCGCGAACGGACAGAGTCCGGACCTGAAGCAAATATCGTCAACTGACCCTGCTCTGCGGGCTCTTTGCTCCCCGAGACCGGCGCATCGATCAGAACCACGTCTGGGCGCTCGGCATCCACCAGAGATTTAACGCGCTTCATCCCTCCGTCGCCGATCGTGCTCATCTGTGCCCAGATCGCGGCCGGGGCGAGAGCAGTCAGCATGCCCTGGTCTTTGGCGATCGCCAGGACGACATCTGCATCCGTCACCATCGTCACGACGATGGCGGCTCGGCTCGCCGCATCGGCGGCGGATTCGGCTACCTCTGCACCGAGATCCGCGAGATCCGGCGTTGCCTCGGGCTCACGGTTCCAGACGATTGTCGGAATACCCGCACCCAGGGCTCTGGTTGCCATGGCATGCCCCATCGTGCCGATTCCCAGAAATGCAACCGGCTCTTTTTCTTGAGCCATATCTTCCTCCTCTCGACGCCGCCCTCTCGGACAACAGCCGCAGATCAGCCCCGTGACCTCCTATGGCCTCGTCATGGGATGAAGGCGGTCTTCCCGCGGGTGTGACGCTGCTCCAACACGGCAAAGGCATCGGCCACTTGACCGATTCGCAGCCGACGATATGGGCCAGGTTCCCGCTGTCTCCGAGCAGCTCCGCGGCCTGCAAAAACAGCTGAAGCGTCACGCCAGCAACCACTCTCGTTACGCCCCGCTCGTGGAAAAGCGGGAATTGGTGTCGAGTCACAGGTCCACACAGTGATTCCCAATTAAGTATCTTCGAGAACGTGCACTCGGTCATCGAACGGTGAGCCGAGGAGCGGCTGCAACCGCTCTCTGTATTGAAGCGTGATTTGTGCGCTGAGGCCATCGACATAGTGAGATTCGGAGTCCCAAACAGCCAGTGTCTCGAAGTGATTGGGCCGGTGGAGTTGGTGCAGCAGCTCGAACCGTGTGAGTCCGGGCTGACCACGAACGTCCGCCGAGTAGTGCAAAAGCAGATCTCGACCAGCCTCCACGTGGATTGGGATGATATCGATGTGTGAAATCACATACACCGGCGTCGACGCGGGAGCAGTCCTCACCAATGCATTTTGCGCCAAGTCGGTGACAACGCCGATGAGATTGCCTTCCGAGTCCTTAAACCACGCAGCTTCTCGTCCGTCCGGCGTCTGAGCGACGCCGTCCACCGTCTGCGTTTCAGCGTTTGCATACTCCTCAAAGTGCACGCCGCGATCTCTCATTTGCTCGACGGCAGCACGCACGTCTGAGACCTGGAACACAGCCTGCATGAAATCACCACGCGGCCTTGCCTCGGCGGGATAAATAACGAGTTGGTTGACACCATCTCCGATCGCAAGACCCAATCGTCCATCGCTCGCATTGAGATAGTCTGCGTCTGCCGTCTGTAGTGCCACCTTCTCGAGATAAAAGGCCCTGGCTCGTCGTAGGTCCGCTGCCGGCAGCGTCGCAGTAACTGCAGAAGTCTTCACGGACAAACTCCAATTACTGATTTCGTCGGCGCAATAATCGACGCGGGCTTAGCTGGTGCTTTATTCCAAACTGTGGCGCTCCCAGCCGACTGGTCCATGAGATTCCGATGGAGCTCCGACGTCCGGGGCCGTCCAGCGCGAGGCGCCACTGCGACAGCATCCTTCTTCGCGACTTGGATCGTTAGCGATGGTCGGGTAGGCAATGGCATCAGACAACACCTTGGTCGCGCAGAGGGCTTGCGACATTGCAGCTAGCCCCCAAATTCCGATTTCTGCCGCTCATGGATATGGAAGTCACCAATCAATTCGCGAGATGACCTACCCGGCAGAGGTGACGTGATACCGACACGGGTGTCCGACGTGCGCCAGCTGGTCAGGCGGGCAGCCGTCAGATCCGCGGCTGGTCTTGCAGTGCCCGTGCAAGCTCGCCACGGCTCGTGATCCCGAGCTTCTCATAGGTGCGCTGAAGGTGGTTCTCGACCGTCCGCACCGAAAGATCGCCGTCAGCTGCAATTTGCTTGTTGGAACGCCCGGCAGCCGCCTGGACAGCCGCATCCAGCTCGCCGGGGGTCAGCCGGGCCCAGGCTGTGATCGTCCTGACGACCGGGCTGGAGGCACCTTCGCAACGGCTGAGAAGCTGCGCCGCTCTGTTCTCGTCAGCTGCGGCTTCTCGGGGGCGTCCATCACGTCGCAGGGTGGCGGCGGCCTCGACGCTCGCCTCAGCCGCATAGAGATTGGCGCCCAGCCCCTCAAAGGTGTGGGAAACCGCGTGGAGAGCGTGGCTGTCTTGGGCTGCAACCGCGCTGGCGTAAGCGGCCCGGGCAGCCACGAACTCGCCGTCCACCTGGGTGGAGAGGTCTTCTAAGCGTCCGGCCACCTCCCGGGCCTGGCCCAAACGAGCTAGTCCGTGCAGCGCGCTGGCTGCACCGACGAGATGCCCAACCTCCTCGCCGCAGTCGGCCGCCTCCTTGAGGGATGCCCGGGCGGTAGGAAGATTGCCGGAGGCCACGGCCCCCCACGCCCGGGCCTGGAGCACTGCCGTTCTGAAGTTGCGAAAGATCGGAGGACTTACGGCATCGAGTAAGTCCAGCGTCGCGGCCGATTCCTCGGCCCGTCCGCTGATCGCCAGAGCATGAGCGGCGATCGCATAGGCCCGTCCCGAAAGGATCGAGCGGCCGAGCTGTTGGTAGAGGGTGTACGACTCGCTGGCTCGGCGGAACGCGCTCACAGGGCGGCCTTGCTCAAAATAAAGCACAGCGAGCCAGTCGGCGACGAACGCTCTCGCTTCGGAAGCAGGATGATCGATGACGTCGCGATACGCCATCGTGAGGAGCTCGTCGGCCTGGGCGAGACGGCCAGCGGAAATGAGCGCGGCAACGCGGTTGCCAAAAAGCATCCACTGCTGCCAGGGCTCTTCGGGCGCAGGAACTGCGGCGGTGCCCGAAGGTGATGTCAACTGCTCGATGGCCTCGTCAAGGCGCCCTATCCGGACCAAGGCGTAGCCCACGGCCACGCGCAAGGCGGGATCGGGGTGCCGGCTCCAGGTTGACGCCACTTCCATTGTGTTTCTGGGCCCACTGACGATGGAGGTCACGAAAAGGCGTCTGTTTTTCAACTCGTCGCGCCAGAACGGATCGGTGATAGCGGCAAGCGTTTCGTCGATGATCTGAAAATCCGGCAAACGCTCCATGAAGACGTTGTCGAATCGCAGCAGGGCCACCCGGGCCTTGTCGGCATCAGTCGTTGCTTGCGGAGCGAGCGCTGCAAGCTCCTCCTCGGCCTGGTCGGAGCGACGCTGGAAATGAGCGGCCTCTGCGGCCACGAAGCGGGCCTCAAACCCTGCGCCGGCATCCGAGGCGGCCCGGGCCAGTCGTTCTGTGAGCGGGTAGTCGTGGCGGGCCCTGGCTCTCATGGCCCCCGAGACCAGCAGCTCGGCGCTGCCTCCGCCGCCCACGAGGCGCAGCGTTGCCACTTTCAAGAGGTCCCCCTGGCGCTGTTCACCGACTGCCTCGATTACATCGGCCAGCGAACGAGAAAGGGTCCGCACTCGTAGTGCGCTGATGCCGTTACGCACCACATCGCCGTAGACGGGGTGGGCGAGGCGGATCTCGAGCCGGTTGCCCTCGGTGCCGCTGGTGATCAGACCCTTCGCCTCGAGAGCCTCGACTACAGCGGGATCCGCCAAGCGGACCAGCTCGCCCGGTCCGAGCGGTTCGCTCAACGCGACCAGCTCGAGCACGGATCGCTCAGCGCTGCTTAGGTCACCCAGGCGCAGCGCTACCAATTCGACCAAACGGAGTGTCGGAGACGGTTCACCCTGAAGACGCCACAAGCCGCCAGCCTCCGTGAGGGCCCCGTGCTCGAGCGCCCCACTGACCAGTTCTCGCAGGAACATCGGATTCCCACGGCTACGAGTAACAAGTTGTCGAACTGCCGCCGCGTCGATCGGTCCCCCAAGCGCCTGGACGAGTACCCCCTCGATGGTTTCGTCATCTAGGACACCGACCTCGATGCGTTCGGCCGGGCCGTCCTTCCACAGGGAGAGCAATGGATCGGGCATGGCCTCTCCAGAGCGCACCGTGGCCAACACAGTTGCCGCCTGAGTCAGAGCCAACTGCTGCACCAAAATCGCCGATCCCTCATCGAGGAGATGCGCGTCGTCGACGAAGAGCAGCAGAGGAAGGCCTTGGGACCCTTCGACCATCGCCCGGGCATAGCGCCCGAGCAACACTGTGAGGTCCTCGCGCGACGAATCCGCTCCTGTGGGTTCAGGAGGCAAGAGTGACGCGAATGCCCCGAAGGGCAACCCTAGGGAGGCCCTCGTGCCGCTGGCACGCCTCTGCGTGATGCCGTGCCGCTGAGCCCACTCCGCACCGCTCAGGGCCAGCGTGGTCTTCCCCACTCCGGCCGGCCCGGTAATCACCGCTCCGCGTCTGGCGGCTATCGCTCCGGTCAATTGGGACAACTCTTTTTCTCGACCCACCATTGGCCACGCAGGCACGTCCAAGCCTACCTACGGAGGAGCTCTGCATCAAGCCCTCCTTTGCTGAATCAGGCCTGTGAACTGCAACTTTACAATTGCAATTGCCATTTCAGCTAGCTCGCTCGCCCCACCCGTTGCAGTCCCGATTGGTGCCGCCCGAGAGAACGAGCCACTGGCCTAGGTAGCGGCTACTCAGGCTTGCTTGGTTGTGTTGTGGTCCGCTGTACCCGTGACGGCGCAACGGAATCGCGAAAGGCTTCTTGAGCGCCAACCGCAGGTCAGGATCAGCAACTCCGAGGCGGGGGGCGACGTCAATTCCTACTCCAAGGCCTCCGTGTTCCAGCGGGGCACGCAGGTGGACGCGAACCCCGAGAACCGCACCGAGCTCGCTCGGCTGGTCGAGGAACAGGCGGCGTTGAGACGAGTGGCGACCCTGGTGGCGAGCGGGTCCGCTCCGGCCCAGGTGTTTACCGCTGTTACCGAGGAGGCTGGACGGCTGTTCGGTGCGCACCTGGCAGGACTCGGCCGCTATGAGGGCGAAACCGTGGCTGTCCTTGCCGGCTGGTCCGCCAAGAACCTGCCACACCAAAGGGCGCCGATGCGGTGGCCACTCGGCGGGGGTGACCTCGCCTCGGCGGTCTTTCGGACGGGGCATTCGGTCCGGATAGCGACTTACCAGGACCTTGCGGGACCTATCGCCGCGTTCGTACGGGACGAACTCGGAATCGATTCGTCGATCGCAAGCCCCATCGCCGTCGAGGGGCGGCCGTGGGGTGTGCTGTTCCTTCACGCGAAGAATGGTGACTGTCCGCTCTCCCCGGATGCCGAATTCCGCCTCACGGCCTTCGCCGAGCTGGTCGCGTCGGCAATCGCGAACACCGAAAGCCGTTCGGCCCTCGCCCGTCTGGCCGAAGAGCAAGCTGCGCTGAGGCGTGTCGCCACACTGGTGGCGGGCCGGGCGCCTCCAGAGCAGCTTTTCGCGGCTGTCACCGAGGAGATCGGGTCGTTGTTTGACGTCGATTGGGCGAACATGGCTCGCTACGAGCCCGATAATACGGTCACCTTCGTTGCCACTTGGAGCAGGACGGCCGGCCGTTTCCCGGTCGGCAGCCGATGGAGTCTCGGGGGGCACAACCTCGCCACACTGGTTTTCGAGACGGATCACTCGGCTCGGATCGACAATTTTGTCGAGGCTCAGGGCCCGCTCGAAGTCGCCGTCCGCGACGCCGGCATCCGGTCGGGGGTCGGCTCGCCGATCATCGTCGACGGCAGCCTGTGGGGCGTCATAGGCGCCGGAGCGGTACTCGACGAGCTCCCGCCCGACACAGAGGAGCGCTTGGCCTCGTTTACTGAACTGGTGGCGATGGCGGTCGCGAACACCGAAAGCCGAGCTCAGCTGAAGATGTCCCGAGCGCGGATCGTCACCGCGGCCGACAAGGCCCGCCAACAGATCGAGCGGGACCTGCACGACGGCACCCAGCAGCAGCTGGTTTCGCTGATGTTGGAGCTACGGGCCGCAGAAGCCAATCCTCAAGCTGATGTAGGTGACATGAGGGTGAAGTTGCAACGAACTGCGCAGGCCTTGGACGGTGTCTTGGAGGAGTTGCGAGAGATCTCACGTGGCATCCATCCGGCCATCCTCTCCAAGGCAGGGCTTGAACCCGCCCTCAAAACTCTGGCGCGTCGTTCGACGCTGCCCGTCGAGCTTGATCTTCGGACCGATCGGCGGCCGCCAGAGCACGTCGAGGTTGCGGCGTATTTCGCGGTGTGCGAAGCGCTGGCAAATGCTGCCAAACACTCGGAGGCATCTGTCGTTACGATCGCACTTGACTTGCGACACTCGAACTTGCAGTTATCGGTGCGCGACGACGGGATCGGCGGAGCCGATCCCAACCAGGGCACAGGCCTCGTCGGACTCGCTGATCGCATTGAGGCGTTAGGCGGACGACTCGAGATCACCAGTCCTGCTGGGAGTGGAACCCTGTTGTCGCTTGAGATTCCAGTCGATTCGAGCCCGCCTACGGGCGCGTTCTAAGTACTCGCCCTCGACTTCACAATCAGTAATTTCCGGCGTCGCGGACGCCGATGCTGCTTTCACAACTAGATGTCTCCTAAGATCTCGCAACCTCACCCTCGATAATCGCGTGCTGCGATCTGCCAAGAGCGCCAACCCTCCGAGCGAAAGATCGGGCATTGATGAAAGAAATGAGTCGACGTCGCTCTAAGGCATACCGGGATGCACCTTCGAGGACGAGCAGTCCCGACGAGTTTATGGAGCTGACACCATCCAAATCGACCACTAGCAATCCTTCGCCACGATCGAGCACACCAAGAAGCTGTCGCAGCGCTGAGCTGGCAGTCGAAAGATCGAGCACTCCGGCAATTCTGACGGTCTGCGGTCCGCTGGAACTGTCGGTGACGTCCTTGACGAGGACGCCATCGCGTCCGGTGGTCGTCACAACACCCTCACCGAAGTCCCGACGAACCCGTGCCGCGCTCAGAGAGAGTGGTAACGCTCGTTGGTCACCGAGGTCCGGTCGAGGGCCTGGAAGGAGTTCCGAGCTGAATCCACCGATGGATTGCTCTCCCTCGTACACGACTGGAGCAACGTCATTTTCTAGGCCGGCCAAGACTTCCTCCATTCTGCTCAACGGCGTGCTGCTTGCCAGCCGAGCTCATCTCCGGGACTATCGCACCGGATCCCTCGATCCGGACTATGCCGCATTCAGGAACCGTGATCGTCGTACCTCTACGAGGATGTGCGCGATGTGAACTCGTGACATTGCAGCTAGCGAGAATTGTGTACGCCTACCGAAACTTCGCGACAGCACGACTCACTTTTGATTGTTGTCTCTTATTCCAGCTAGCTGCATTTGCGGATCAATCGGTTTGTGGTTAGGTGATAGAGCAGAGTCGAATAAACCTCGAGTGTCCATTCCGGAGCAAGACCGCGCTTACCCTCGTACATGTCGACGAGGAGGCGTCGTCGCTCAAGACATCCAAAGGAGAAGCTCATGGCCACCTACTCCCTCCCCGACCTTCCTTATGACTACGCTGCACTAGAACCCGCTGTTTCGGGTCAGATCATGGAGCTGCACCATGACAAGCATCATGCGGCCTACGTCGCTGGCGCGAATGCAACCTTGGATAGACTGCTGGATGCCCGCGGGAGGGACGTGTACGCCGACATCGTGGGCTTGGAGAAGACGCTCTCGTTCAACATCTCGGGCCACGTCCTTCACTCCATCTTCTGGCAGAACCTCTCCCCCGACGGCGGAGGCAAGCCTGACGGTGTCCTCAGTGCCGCGATCGATGAATCATTCGATTCGTTCGACAACTTCAAGGCGCAATTCACGCAAGCGACGGACACCGTCCAGGGATCGGGCTGGGGGGCTCTTGCCTGGGAGCCGCTGGGCGGACGTCTCATCATCGAACAGGTCTACGATCACCAGAATTCGGTGACAAACGGCTCACTCCCTCTCCTGGTCTTTGACTCCTGGGAACACGCCTACTACCTGCAATATAAGAACGTGCGGGCGGATTTCGTGGCGGCCTTGTGGGACCTTGTCTCTTGGGATGATGTTGCTCGACGTTTTGAAGGAGCGACGGCCGACACCATTTGATGATGGGGTCGCCGACCAATTACTCCGGCTCCGAGATGCTCCTCGGACCTCGTCATTAGCATCGGCTGATGCTCGGACCTGTTCCGAAAAGGCTCGCCGCTCGCGCCATTCTTCTCCTTCATGCTGGCTCGTCCTGGACTCCGCTCGTTCCAGTCGCCGGCCGCCGGCTACGAGAGCCCGGTCTTTGCCCAGCTGGTGGCCAATGGACTTCGAGTCACGAATGCCCACGTAAACAGTTTGCCAATTGCCGAGTACGTTCTTCGTGCCGTGCTCGATGAGTTTCAAGGCGCTGCGCACTGGCGGGACCAAGCGTCCGAACACAGATGGCAGATTCACGATTTGGCGCGAGGTCTCGGGCTCGACATGGCTGATTATTGGTCTGGGAGGGATCGGGACCGAAGTCGCACGGAGAGCGCGTGCGTTCAGCGTGCGAGTGATTGGGAGCCGTCTTCATCCCTCGCCGAGCGATCGGACCGACCGAACCGTGACGCCCGACCAACTCGAGCAGGTGATCGGGCTTACCGACGTGGTCGTGCTGGCCGCGCCCGCCATTCCGGAGACGAAGAACCTGGTGGATGCAGACTTCCTTGGTCGAATGAAGTCCGGCGGCTTGCTCGTCAATGTTGCCCGGGGACGTTGATCCAGGACGACGCGTTGCTCGAGAGCCTCAATTCGGGTCACCTGTCGGCTGCTGTTCTCGACGTGTTCCGGACCGAGCCGCTTCCGTCCGATGATCCGTTCTGGTCCCATCCGTCACTCCGTGTCCCACCGCATAAGACTGCAGGAGGAAGTGGCCGGTTTCGGAGACTAACGGAGCTCTTCAAGGAGACCCTCGATCGCTACGCCGACGGTCGCTCGCTCCTCAACGAGGTCACGGACGCCAACTCCCTCAGGTGCGCGTCCGAGCTCCTGGCAGCTAGTAGAGCACCAGGCGGCGGCACTCCTCATCAGAGCCGAAGATGGCTTTCGCACAAGACCCCCACTTCAAAGTCGGATCATGCTCTTGTGGCGTGGCTTTTCCATGTGCAGCTACCGCTCGGATTGCCAGACAGATCTGCGACGGGGCCTACAGTCTCCATGAGAGCAGTGACAAGACTCAACTCCACGGCCATGCTGTGAACCACTTGGTCGATGACACTCACCACCATTTCATCGGTGTCGGCAGCGCGTTCAGAGGTCCTAAATACCTCCGATCTCGTTGTCCGATCTGTGCTCGAGTTAACCAAGGACTCAGAAACGATCTGCATCACAGAGTCGCCGCACTGACACATGATTCAACTCGGAATGTGGCCACTTCGGATCCCATCCCTTTGACGCCTCCTTGCCCTCTGAGCATCACACGGGGATCCACTTGGAACTACAGAGTTCGGCGGATTCCGGCCATGTGCTCATAGCCACGAAGTTGGGATGCGATATTGCCCTCAATGGCCTCCCTTGCTGGGCCACTGCGTCCGACCGGTAGTACCGTATGACCTCGGACATCTTCGATCAGGAGTGCGAAGGCCGTGTACATGGCGACCGCAGCGAGAACGAACCCGAGGGCTCCCGCTGCCTTGGAAACGTTGGCATTCCCAGAGGCGGCGGCCAAGCCTGACAGGAAGAATCTCGGACCGGCGACCACGAGAACAGCGAAGAGAGCAGCCTTTGGCCGGGCAATGACGGCGAGCATGGTGATGAAAATGGTGAACGTGAACAGAAGGACTGCGAGTGCCTCCGTCTGTCCTGGCGTCCCGAACAGGTACGACAACGAATCAGCCAACCACGTGCCCGAGATCGATGCCATGAGCGTGGCAGCAATAGTGTCACGAGCGGCGATGCACGCGATGCCGACGATGAGCTGGAGTGCGAACGCAGGGAGTATCAGGAAGGCGACCTCACGCTGTTCGCTGGGTGGAATGATTCCGAGCTGCAGTGATGAGACTAAGACCGTCGCGATCGCGACTGTGTAGAGCCCAAGTGGCATCGGACTTGCCATGGGGCGCAACATGATCCGCAAGCCAGGCGGGCCGAGGACTCCGAGGGAATCTGGTGATGCCGTGTTCGACGTTGATTCCGCCACTCCCGGTAATCCGGTCATGAGCCACCTTCTATAGAGACAAGTGCACGGTGCGCCATGTCAGTTCGAGCAGTGGGCGCTCTGTTGTCGATGGCCAAGGGAACTGTCTTCGCGCAGCGGGCCCGATAAGAGGATGCTCTACGGGCGGGCGTAATTGCATTGCAGCTACCGGGAATTGGAAGGACTCATCCGCTTCGCGTCCCGCATGCCAGAAAGGGCATGGTTGCGGCCCATCTCGCCCTATCGGCGAACAACGAGTCGGCCGAACGAACGATCTAAAGAAGTCAATTAGTCCGGCCAGTGCGAGGTTTCGATTGTGTCGACGAAGTTCGCCCGCTTGTAGCCAAGGACGAATCGATCGAGCACGTCCGCATTGACATTGCCGAACGTCGTCTGCGGTTTGGGGGCGATGCCTTCGGCGAATGCCATGAGGATGTCCCGCTTGAAGTCCGGACGAGGATGCAGTGAGGTGACCGCAGCGCGGTCGGCGTCGCTGATGTCGTGGTACCCAATGCCGAGTACGTCGTATTCCACCCCGGCTGTGACCAGAGCGACTTCGGGTTCCATGAATTCGGGGATCCCCGGCGTGGTGTGCAGCGCGATGGCCGTCCAGACCCGGCGGATGTTGTCCTCTGGCACGCCATAGCTTTGGAGGAAGCGACGGGCTTCGTCGGCGCTGTCGACCTCAAAGCGTCGTCCGCTCCGGCGGAACTGCTCGTTCAGGCCCAAGTCGTGGAACATCGCCCCGACGTAGAGAATCTCGGAGTCATAGCTAAGACCGCGATTTCGGCCCTGCAGGCTGGCGAACCAGAAGACCCGGCGCGAGTGGTGATAGATGAGATCTGAGGTGGAATCACGCACCAACTGCGTGGCATCGCGGGCCACCTTGGTATCGGGGACCGCGATGCCGGCTGCACCGTCTTCGCCAGCGGCCATCAGGGCTTTCCCGCCTCGCCTGGACCCTTCCAAATGGCCTGTCGGTCAAGGGTGCCCACTGCGGACACCCTTTTCGACTCGCAGGCCAAGATCGGAATCCACGTTGCGCCAGTACTCAAAGGCGCGCTCGAGGACCGGCTCGCTGACTCCGTCGAGGAGGTGTCCAGCGATGTTGGAAACCAACCGATCCCGTTGTGCGTCATCCATCACCTGGCGGACGAGTGTGGTGGCCTGGCCCCAGTCGTCGTCTTCGGCGTGTAATGAATAGGCCGTGCGGACCATCTCCCCGTCGGCATGCCAGCCGGGCGACTCCCCGTAGCGGCCGGTGTCGGCCGCGGGGCCGCCCTTGGAGTTTGGTGCGTACACGGGATCGGAGACCTTGACAAAGCGCATGGCGCCATCCTTGCTGTAGCTGCGCACTGGGGCCACCGGTGCATTCACTGGGAGTTGGTTGTAGTTGGCGCCGATGCGGTAACGATGAGCGTCGGGATAGGAGAACATTCGACCCAAGAGCATTTTGTCGGGACTCGGCCCGATTCCCGGGACCAGATTGCTCGGCTCTACCGCAAACTGTTCCATTTCAGAGTGGTGATCGGTCGGATTGCGGTTGAGCGTCATCTTTCCGACCTCGACCAACGGGTAGTCAGCGTGCGACCAGACCTTGGTGAGGTCAAAGGGGTTGAAACGGTAAGTCGCGGCGTCCTCGAATGCCATGATCTGTACCTTGAGGGTCCAGCTGGGGTACTCGCCGCGCTCGATCGCCTCGAAGAGGTCGCGGGTGTGGTAGTCGCCATCACTCGAGACCAGCACATCAGCCTCTTCCTGTGTAAGACACTCGACGCCCTGCTCGCTTATGAAGTGATACTTCACCCACGACTTCCCACCGGCGGCGTTGATCCACATGTAGGTGTGGGAGCTGTAGCCGTTCATGTGCCGCCAGGTCCGTGGGATGCCCCGGTCACCCATGAGATAGGTGACTTGGTGCGCTGACTCGGGCGAGAGAGTCCAAAAGTCCCACTGCATGTCGTGGTCTCGCAGGTTGCTGTCAGCCCGGCGCTTTTGTGAGCGGATGAAATGCTGAAACTTCAGGGGGTCGCGGATGAAGAAGACTGGTGTGTTGTTCCCGACCATGTCGTAGTTGCCCTCAGTTGTGTAAAACTTGAGAGCAAATCCGCGTGGGTCACGCCACGTATCGGGGCTACCACGCTCGCCGGCGACGGTCGAGAACCTCGCTGCAAGATCCGACTCCACGCCTGGTTGGAATACCGCCGCCTTGGTGTAGGCACTCACGTTACACGTGACCTGGAAAACTCCGAAGCCTCCGCTGCCCTTGGCGTGTGGCTGACGCTCGGGTACCCGCTCGCGGTTCCACTGAGCCATCTGCTCAATGGCGTAGTGATCCTGCAAGAGAATCGGTCCGTCGGGACCAACCGTAAGTGAGTGCTCGTCGCTTTCCACGGGAATCCCGGAGTCCGTCGTCGTTGGCCTGGAACCTGCCGTCGTCACCTGATCCGGAAACCCTCCCCTTAAAACCTGGTTTCGCTGAAACGCTGGCCACTTTCACTCCTCAGCACACCACTGCGCGAGCAATTGCACAATGCAGCTAGCCGGAATCGCATTGGCGAAACCCGAGCGATTTCCGGGTAGCCGCAATGCGGTCGCCTTCGACTCGCACCACACTCTCAACTAGCGGGACCCCAAGAGAGAGTGCGCTTGCGGTCCCCGTCAGATGGGTTGGAGAGGAAGACCAAACAAATGGCTGCCTCATAGAGTTCGCGAGTGAGAGGAGAAGGCTGGGTGCCCACTCACACGGTGCTCGATTTTTCGCGATGGCAGTTTGCCTTTACGGCCGCGTTTCACATGACGTTTCCAGCCATCACCGTGGGACTCTCGGTATTTCTCTGTTTCACCTACGCCCTCTACTTGCGCACACACGACGAGATGTACCTTCAGATCTATCGATTCTGGCGCAGGATCTTCGCCGTCGGATTTGCTCTGGGAGTTGTGTCTGGAATCGTCCTGACTTTTCAGTTTGGCCTCAACTGGGGCAGCTACGCGCACGATGTAGGCCCGATAATCGGCGTCCTCATCGGGATGGAAGTGGCAACCGCATTCTTCCTGGAAGCTGGCTTTATCGGCATCATGCTTTACGGGGAGGGCCGCGTCAGCCAGCGCATCACCATGTTCGCCAACACAATGGTCGCGTTGGGGACGCTTCTTTCGACGACCTGGATCATCGACGCCAACTCATGGATGCAGACCCCGGCGGGATTCAAGAGGGTCAACGGACAGTTCGAACCCACGAACTGGATCAACGTCATCTTCAACCCGTCGTATCTCCACCGGTACTTCCACATGCTGCTCGCCGCTCTGATCGCAGCAAGCTGGCTCGTCGCAGGGATCTCCGCCTTCTATCTGGCCCGCCGTCGCTACCCTGCATTCTCCCGGCGAACCTTCTCGATCGCCATCGGGCTGCTGGCCGTCCTCATGCCATGGCAGCTCTTCGTGGGCGACAACGTCGGTGCAGTCATGAGCTCGTACCAGCCGTACAAGGTGTTCACCTGGGAAGGCAACTACAACTCCGACAACTCAGGGTACAACCTGCTCATCATCCCCGACCCTCAGGCGGGCAAGGACCTCTTCCAGATTACCATTCCCAACTTTGACGCACTCTTCGGACCTCATGATTTGTCAGGCCAGGCCAAGGTGCCTGGGATCAACACGATTCCCAAGGGGCAGCGGCCGAACGTCTATCTGCTGTTCTGGGGCTTTCGGGTGATGTTCTACGGGGCCATCACCATGCTCGCCACGGCGGTTGTCGGTGTCTACCTGAGGATGCGCCGGAAGTTGTACACGTCTCGGCGCTATTTGCGCTGGGTCACTTGGATGACGCCCATCGGTGTCATCGCCATCATCGGTGGATGGATCGTGGCTGAGGCGGGTCGACAACCCTGGGTTGTCTACGGACAACTGCTGACCGGCAAGGCAGTGTCCGACCTATCCACCGCGAGTGTGGTGTTCTCCTTCATTGCCTTTGTCGGGCTGTACCTCATCATGTTTTCCCTTTGGGTGGGCTACGTCGTGCGACAGGTCCGTCGAGGACCGGACCCGATTGAGGCGGAACCTTGTGACGTGCCGAGCCCGCCGAATGGACCCCGAGCACCATTGGTGATCCCCGACATCAACCGTGAACACGTCGGATCCGGTGCCCCGGTGTCTGCATGATGTCACTACGGGGAGCAGGCGTGATTCGTCGGTCCTGTAGCCCATGTCCCTCGAAGAGCGGAGGCCCGCGATGACCGCGAATGCGTGGTTTGCCTTTGTCCTGTTTGGTTTCGTCGCCTACGTGGCGCTCGACGGATACGACCTAGGCATTGGTACGCTCGCGATGGCGTGTCGACGCGGCGACGAGCGATTCTCTCTGCTCGAGATCGTGGCGCGAGTCTGGGACGGCAACGAGTCATGGTTGCTCCTGGTCGCCCTCGGTCTGTGGGGCGGGTTCCCTGCCATGTTCGGCGGATTCTTTCCAGCCATTTATATCCCTGCCATCTTGATGCTGTTTTCCTTCGCTGCTCGGGGAGTCAGCATTGAGATGTTGTCCAATGCGGGGAGGTGGCGGCCGGGTTGGGGACGGATGTTTATGGGCGGTTCGCTGTGCGCAGCCTTCCTCCAGGGAGTCATCCTTGGCACCTTTGTCCAGGGTGTGCGGCTCGGTCCCAACGCCCACTTCGATGGTGGCACCTTTGATTTCCTCAGCGGCTACACGGTCTTGACCGGGCTCACCGCGGTGGCGCTCTACACCCTGGCCGGAGCGGCCATGGTCAAGATGCGGTCGCAGGAGAAGCCCCTCTTGGCGTCGGTGCGGGCGCAAGGCAGAAGACTTGTACTGCTCGCAGGCGGACTCGTCGTGCTCTCAGCGGTGCTGCTCCCCGTGGCGGGCGCGTCGAGTCTGACCCTCGACCAACCATTCCGGGTTGCGGTGTTGGTCTGGACCAGCGTCGCCGCGGCAGCCATGTTCGCTACGGCATGGTGGAGCTTCGGACGGACGGACCATACGAACATGGCGTTCGTCGCCGTCTTGATCGCGGAGGTGGCTGGCGTATTGGGCCTCGTCGCCATCGTCTATCCGATGATCCTTCCGCCGGATCTGACAATCGCCGAGGCCGCGTCGCCGTCGAGCACTCTCATCTTCCTTTTGGCAGGTTTCGGCTTGTTCGTGCCGTTGACGGCCGCTTACAACCTCTACGCATTCTGGGCACTTCGTGCAAGGCCTGGACAACCGTCTTTAGCTCGTGACCGCTCGACAGCCCAAGAAGCGATGCCAACTCCAGGAGGAGGATGACACATGACGGCGACTGACGAGACTGAGATGTTCCATGGGAAGTTCATTCCCAATGATCCCCACCCCCTTCCGCTCGTGATCAGGGTCCTGATCGGCTTCGGTCTCGCAGTAGTGATCTTCATCATCCTCATGCTGTCAGTGAACGTGCTTCAGTCCTGGGGCGAGTGGGTGACGGTGCTCCTCGTGTCAGGCATTTCAGCAAGCGGGCTCGCTCTTTGGATCCAAGACGCCGTGAGGCATCCGGCTACTTCGCTGGACGAGGATCCAGAATGAAGACGAAGCAATTGAACGACGGGATCGTTGATGCCGCAATAGCCGATGGGCGTGGCTCCTTTCAGTTGGCCACGGCGGCCAACGTGTGCGGCGTCCTCGGCCTCGTCTTTGTCTTCCGAGCGGTAGGCGTGCTCATCGGTTCTGACCTTCATCCGACCGAGGATGCGTCGACCGAAAAGTGGCTCCTGATCGGCCTCTTGGGGTTGTTGTGCCAGGTGACGTTCAGCGCACTGGGTGCACATCTGGCGGCTCGAGGCGCAGGCCGCGTCGAACACACAATGCGCCACCGGCTGCACGAGGAACTCTTTCGTAGTGGTGCTCCGGTGGTAAGCGCGGTCGTGGCGACCCGGATCCTCCTCGAGGGAGCACGAGGCGTTGCCGACGCCTCGGAACGCTGGGAACCGATCCGTCGTCAAGTTGTCGTAATTCCGGCCGTCCTCGTGGGGGTCGTGTTCGCGACGAACTGGTTTGTCGGACTCTTGCTGCTTCTCGCGGCGCCACTCATTCCACTCAACATGGCGATGTTCGGCATGGGTGCCGACGGGATCAGCAGGCGCCAGGCGCAGCAGGTGGCGGAACTCGATGAGCTCGTGTTGGACCGCATCAAGGGGGCAGCGACGCTCAGGATGCTTTCGTCGGTCGAGCCAGAGCGCCGGCGCATTCGTGATGCCGCTGACGAGCTGGCGAACCGGACGCTGGCAGTCCTGCGAGTGGCCTTGTTGTCATCGGCCGCCTTGGAGGCTCTCGTCACGTATGCGATCGCAGTCGCAGCCACCTACATCGGTCTTGTCCTGCTGGGCTACGTCCATGTCGGATGGGCTCCAACGCACCTCGACTTGGCCGAGGGGATCTTTTTGCTCCTGCTCTCCCCAATCTATTTCCAGCCGTTCCGCGAGCTTGCGGCCGCCTATCACGACCGCAAAGACGTCACTTCAGCAGCCGAGACGCTGAGAGCAGAGTTGGGATTGCTCGGACAAGGCGGAGAAAATGGCGAACTTCGCGGGCTGGAGCGTGCGAAGCCAGCCCACCCGATGCGTGGAGTGGTGCGCGCGAAGGCGATCACCTTCCGCTACCCCGACGGGGTGATCGACGTAATTCACGATGTCGACTGGTTCGTGCCATCCGGAGCAATCGCGGGCGTCGCGGGCGCATCGGGCTCGGGCAAATCAACCTTGCTCCGGTTGGCGACTGGTCGCCTCGTTCCCTCAGGAGGAACCCTGGAACGCCGTCCGGGTCCGATGGCATGGGTGAGCCAGCGTCCGTACTTCTTTCAAGCATCGATTGCAAAAAACCTGTTGATCGGCAGACCGGAGGCGACCGAGAAGGAACTCTGGGGCGCGTTGTCGTCCGTCAGACTCGAAGAGGTAGTTCGCAGCGCTCCGGGGGGGCTCGAGGCGCCTCTTGGGTGGGATGGCGCGGGACTCTCGGGCGGTCAGGCACGTCGTCTGGCTGTCGCACGAGCTCTCCTGAGTGGATCGAGGACACTCGTGCTCGACGAGCCGACGGCCCACCTCGACCCCGTCGCCGAATCGGAGTTGTTGGAGGTCATTCTCAATCTCGCTCCACAGCGGTCGATCATCGTGGCATCTCACTCAGCCGTGGTGCTCGGGCACTGCACCCAGGTGTTGGCACTCGACCGACTTCGCACCGAGGATCTCGTCGATGTTCGCTGATATGCGGCAAGTTCTCGCCCTCGGTGATTCACGCCGGGTCACTCGTACCCTTTTCTTCTCGCTCGTCTTGGGTGTGCTCGCCGGGAGCGCGTCGGTCGGCTTGCTCGCCCTGTCGGGATGGTTCATCGCGATGTCGGCCGTCGCCGGTGCGGGCCTCGCCACGGGCTTCTCATTCTTCTATCCCAGTGCCGGAGTGCAGGCGCTCGCCTTCGCCCGTACTGCTCTGCGCTACGCCGATCGGCTCGTTGGCCACACCGCGGCCCTCCGGCTTGATGCCGCCTTGAAGGATCAGGTTTTCACCCAAGCGGTCAGCGGTCATGAGGAAGATCTGTACGACGAGCGAACAGGCACCCTGCTCCATGCCGTCACGAGTGACGCCGAAATTGTCGAGGCCAGCCTGCTCCGAGTGCTGGCGCCAGTCGTCGTTTACGTCGGGGTGGCGCTCGGAGCGTGCCTGGTCATCGCCACTCTGAGTCTCGTTCTGGCCGGCATCGTTGCCGTCGGCGCCGTTGCCATGGCTCTTGTCGTCGTGCTTCCTGGCTGGTTTTACAGCCTTCGTCCAGGCCACGACCTCGCAGAGGCCGAGTCCAACGCCCGCCAAGAGCTCGTCGACACGATCGAAGGCCTCGACGAGTTGATCTCCTTCGGCGCAACCTCGCTGGGAGCTGATCGTGCGGCGCGTGCGTTGGCCTCGGTCGAGGAGCCGCAACGACGTCTCCGCTCGCTGGGCGCCACGACCCGAGCGGTCGCGATCGGTGTCGTCAGTACCACGACCCTGCTCACCGCTGCTGTTTCGTCCGGCGCGGTCGGTGACCATCGCGTGGCCGTCGCAAGTGCGGCCGCCGTAACTCTCACTGCTCTCGGAGTCCTCCAACTCAGTGACCCGCTGGCGGCGGCGGCCCGTGAGGTCGGCAGGACCAGGTCGGTCTGGGCACGGCTGAGGCGGACCCTGCTGCCGCTGGAACCATCGGTCGTCTTGAGAACTGCCGGGTCAACCTTTGAAAGTCCAGGCTTGGTGGAGATCAAGAATCTCTCTATCGACCGCGGTCGCGGACCCATCATCGAAAACCTGAGCTTCTCCGCCCCACCCGGCGAGACAGTGCTCGTCACGGGGCGTTCCGGTGCTGGCAAGTCGAGTCTCCTGGGTGTCCTAGGTCGTGAACTCGAAGCTGCGCACGGCACAGTCAGGACCACAGGAAGTGTGGTCGCTCTGACGCAGCACCCATACGTGTTCCGGGGCTCAGTGGCCGAGAACCTCCGCTTCGGCGACCCGACAGTCGATGACGAGCGACTCAATCAAGTTCTCTGGCTCGTCGGCCTCACCGAAGTTCTGGGGGATGACCCACTTTCCCAACGCATCGGGTCCGGGGGCCGAAACCTCTCGGGTGGACAAGCGAGGCGGCTCGCGATTGCCCGGGCCATCGTCGCTCGTCCAGATGTCCTCCTCGCTGACGAACCCACGGAAGGTTTGGATTCTTTGGCTTCGGCTGACGTCCTTTTGGCCTTGCGGCTTTCGAACCCTCAGATGACTCTGGTGCTGGCTCTCCACGAACAACAGCTCTCGCAGCTGAGTTGGGCACCAGATCAGGTCATCCGGCTCGAAAGACACGCGCCGGCCTCGCATCCCCTTGCTGTTGATGACGCGCCGCAAGGGATGCATTGAGGGAATCTCGAGGCCCTGAGCTGGTGGCGGGACTTGATCCTTTGAAGCTCAATGACCCGCTTCTGATTGCTCCGGCGGGTTTTGCCGACAGCGCCCGAGGTCGCCGCGACGAGAAGCCGTCTGAGTGACCCGTTCCCAGGTCAGGGCCAGTAATTGGTCCCAAAGAGGTTCCTGGGCCTGGGAACGAGGACCGGACTAGCCTTGGTAATCGCGACCGCGGTGGGTTGGAGCAGGCCTTTGCACGACGACGAATCCCGTGCGTTGGCGGAGGAGCAGGCGGCACTGCGTCGCGTCGCCACGCTGGTGGCACGTGGAGTATCTCCTCGCGAAGTATTCGCGGCGGTAACCGAGGAGATCGGGGAACTGCTTCCAGTCGAGTTCGCAATCATGGGACGTTACGAATCTGACGAAACGGTCGTCACCGTTGCAGCCTGGAACCAGAGCGGCAATGCGTGGCCACCCGTGGGCAGTCGCTGGCCACTGGACGGAAAGAACCTGGCGACGGTCGTATACAAGACGGGTCGCCCGGCTCGGATCGACAGCTATGCAGACGCATCAGGTCCGGTCGGCCTTGGCGCCCGCGCCCACTACTTCAGGTCCACTGTCGGCGTACCAATCGTCGTCGAGGGTCGAGTTTGGGGTGCCATGACCGTCGGTTCAACCGAACTCGAACTCCTGCTGCCGCCCGACGTCGAGGCACAACTCGCCTCATTCACCGAGTTAGTAGCGACGGCGGTCGCAAATGCCCAGAGCCGCAACGAGCTAAACCAACTCGTCGAGGAGCAGGCGGCGCTTCGCCGCGTTGCGACACTCGTCGCGCATGGCGCGGCGCCGATGCAACTGTTCGCTGCCGTGACGCAGGAAGTTGGTCTCCTGCTTGGAGCACATCTGGCGGGGTTGGGTCGCTACGGAACTGACCACACGGTGACTGTGCTCGGCACGTGGGCAGCAGAAGGTCAGGAGCACCCATTGGTCCCGGGGCCATGGCCTCTCGAAGGTGGCGATTTGGCATCCCGAGTCCTCGAAACTGGTGGATCGGTCCGGATAGCGACTTACCAGGACCTTGCGGGACCTATCGCCGCGTTCGTACGGGACGAACTCGGAATCGATTCGTCGATCGCAAGCCCCATCGCCGTCGAGGGGCGGCCGTGGGGTGTGCTGTTCCTTCACGCGAAGAATGGTGACTGTCCGCTCTCCCCGGATGCCGAATTCCGCCTCACGGCCTTCGCCGAGCTGGTCGCGTCGGCAATCGCGAACACCGAAAGCCGTTCGGCCCTCGCCCGTCTGGCCGAAGAGCAAGCTGCGCTGAGGCGTGTCGCCACACTGGTGGCGGGCCGGGCGCCTCCAGAGCAGCTTTTCGCGGCTGTCACCGAGGAGATCGGGTCGTTGTTTGACGTCGATTGGGCGAACATGGCTCGCTACGAGCCCGATAATACGGTCACCTTCGTTGCCACTTGGAGCAGGACGGCCGGCCGTTTCCCGGTCGGCAGCCGATGGAGTCTCGGGGGGCACAACCTCGCCACACTGGTTTTCGAGACGGATCACTCGGCTCGGATCGACAATTTTGTCGAGGCTCAGGGCCCGCTCGAAGTCGCCGTCCGCGACGCCGGCATCCGGTCGGGGGTCGGCTCGCCGATCATCGTCGACGGCAGCCTGTGGGGCGTCATAGGCGCCGGAGCGGTACTCGACGAGCTCCCGCCCGACACAGAGGAGCGCTTGGCCTCGTTTACTGAACTGGTGGCGATGGCGGTCGCGAACACCGAAAGCCGAGCTCAGCTGAAGATGTCCCGAGCGCGGATCGTCACCGCGGCCGACAAGGCCCGCCAACAGATCGAGCGGGACCTGCACGACGGCACCCAGCAGCAGCTGGTTTCGCTGATGTTGGAGCTACGGGCCGCAGAAGCCAATCCTCAAGCTGATGTAGGTGACATGAGGGTGAAGTTGCATCCTCTCCAAGGCAGGGCTTGAACCCGCCCTCAAAACTCTGGCGCGTCGTTCGACGCTGCCCGTCGAGCTTGATCTTCGGACCGATCGGCGGCCGCCAGAGCACGTCGAGGTTGCGGCGTATTTCGCGGTGTGCGAAGCGCTGGCAAATGCTGCCAAACACTCGGAGGCATCTGTCGTTACGATCGCACTTGACTTGCGACACTCGAACTTGCAGTTATCGGTCCGCGACGACGGGATCGGCGGAGCCGATCCCAACCAGGGCACAGGCCTCGTCGGACTCGCTGATCGCATTGAGGCGTTAGGCGGACGACTCGAGATCACCAGTCCTGCTGGGAGTGGAACCCTGTTGTCGCTTGAGATTCCAGTCGAAGACCACAATGGGACAGTCTCCGCCCATACTTCATGACTCTTAGATCGCCAGTCGCCTGACGGACGCAGGGAACGCCCGAATCGACTCCGTTGGGACGGAGGGGCCACTGGGCATGGACGACTCCGACCCCTTTCTCTCGAGAGTCTCTGGCGGGGAACAGCCCAGGCGAACGACAGCCCCGTTGCATCGGCAGCGTCCACATTGAATAATGATCCGGTGCCAGTTCCAACACAGACCTGGGAGGCGAACGCTGCCGGCGAACAAGCGACACGCGTCGTGGTCGCTGACGACGATGTGCTGCTTCGTGAAGGTCTGTCCAGCCTGTTCGAGCGTTCAGGATTCGAGGTGGTCGGGCAGGCTGGAAACGGCATCGAACTCGTCGACCTCGTTCGCTCGACCACTCCGGACCTCGCGACTATTGACATCCGGATGCCGCCCACGCATTCGACCGAAGGTCTCGAAGCGGCCCAGGTCATCCGGGGTGAACTCCCGGACACGGCGCTTGTCCTGCTTTCGGCACACGTCGAGGTAGATGAAGCGATGAGACTCCTGGCCGGAGGAGATCGGCTCGGTTATCTGCTGAAGAGTCGGGTAACCGATGTAGCCGAATTCATCGACACAATAAGGAAGGTCGTTGCAGGCGCTTCGGTAGTGGACCCCGCATTGGTGCAGGAACTCGTGAAAGCCCCAAGACGCCGTGACCCGCTCGATGTGCTTTCGCCGCGCGAGCGCGAAGTGCTGGCGCTGATGGCCGAGGGCTCCTCGAACGCAGGGATTGCCACTCAAATCTTTGTGTCTGAAGGCACAGTGGAGAAGCACGTGCGCAGCATTCTCATCAAGCTAGACCTGCCAGAAAGTCCATCTGATCATCGACGGGTCCTAGCGGTCCTGCGCTTCCTCGAAGAACGCTAGTTCGGTGGGGCCTGGTCGGCACGGTTGCCGTGACCGATGATCTCAATGATGGCCTCGGCCGACAGGTGAGCCTTTGAGACAAAGCCTCGGGCCGAGCTGGCTTCGAGCAAATCGATCACATCCTCCTCGGCGTAAAGCGAGACGAGTACCACCGGCGGTGGACTCGGTGTTGCTTCCGTAAGGCGTTCTGTCAGATCCAAGCCGCTCTCCTGCCCCAAATTGATGTCGACAAGGATGACATCGGGGTTCTGTTCTTGGTTCAAGCGGAGCGCTTCGGAGCCGGTCGAAGCCACACCAACGACTTCCAGTCCACCGCGCTCCAATAGGAGGCGCGCTGTTGCGAGGAACCCAATATCATCATCAACAATTAGGGCACGCAGGGCCATCAACCCCCTAAGTATGCCCGTTCCGCCGACGTACGGCATTGCAGGTAACCAGAACCCTGACGCATCGAATTCCGGGTAGCTGCATTGGCGGATCTCGTTGTCAGTGGTCTGATGTTGTGGAGATCACCTAATAGGGCAAGGCCAAAACTTCGTGGAAGCAGGCCGCAGTTCCATATCAACGAGGAGGGCATTGTGAGACGCACCATTCTGGGCAAGAGCGGCCTCGAGGTCTCTCGAATCGCTTTCGGCACATGGGAGCTCGGTGGCGACTGGGGACCAACGGACACTGTGGCCGCCACTCAAGCCATCCGAGAAGCCGCTGACAAGGGAGTGACCTTCTTCGATACGGCTCAGGGCTATGGATTTGGCCAGTCGGAGAGCCTTCTAGCGGCTGCATTGGCTCACCTGCCCCGCGATCAGGTCGTCATCGCCACCAAGGGCGGATTGCGTCCGGAAGGCGCTGGCATCGTGCGTGATGCCAGCGCGTCCTGGATCCGGAGGGGGTCGACGCCAGCCTCCGAGCCCTCCACACCGACTACATCGACCTCTACCAGGTGCACTGGCCCGATCCCTCCTCTCCGTTCGAGGAGACCGCGGAAGAGCTGGGAAAGCTGGTCGCCGATGGCAAAGTGCGTCACGTCGGGGTCTCGAACTTTGACGTGGAACAGATGGAAGTGTTCAGCGCAACGCTGCCGGTGGAAACCTTGCAGCCGCCCTACCACCTCTTCCGACGGGAGATCGAGACCAACGTATTGCCCTACACGGTCGCTCACGACATCGGCGTCCTGGCCTACGGACCGCTTGCCCACGGACTGCTGAGCGGACACCTCACGCCCGACACCGAATTCGATCCCGACGATTGGCGATCGAAGAGCCCTGTGTTCCACGGCGATTCCTTCAGGCGAAATCTTCGGGCCGTGGACCGTCTGAAGCGCCTGGCGAAGGAGGAACTGGACGTCACGCTCGCTCAGCTGGCGGTCGCGTGGACCTTGCACAACCCTGCCGTCGATGTCGCGATCGTGGGGACCCATACGCCGAGTCATATCGACGAATCCCTGGCGGCGGCGGAACTTGATCTCGACGATGAAACGATCAAACGCATTGACGAAATCATGGGCGATGCCGTGCAAGTGGGCGGACCTTCGCCTGAGGGCATGTAGTCCTCTGCACATTCTTCTGGAGCAAGGTGCCCGAGACGTAGCCCTCGAAGGGGTCGAGCGGAGAATGGCTCAGCCGACGACATGAACCGATCAACAGAGACGCTCGAAAGGATCAAGGGATGACGATCTGGACCCACAGTAAGAAGCAACCGATGCCGCGGGTCGCGGTGATCGGTACTGGCACGATGGGAGGCGCCATGGCTGTTCGCCTTCTCGACGCAGGAATAGAGGTCAGTGTCTGGTCCCGTCGAGCGGCATCGACGATGCCGCTCGTGGGTCATGGTGCCACCGCATACGAGAAGGCCACCGACGCCGTCCTGGACGCTGATGTTGTGATCACCATGCTGCCGACGGCCAAGGCGACGGAGGATGTCATGCTCGAGGATGAAACTCTTCTTGCAATGAAACGCAGCTCTATTTGGGTTCAAATGGCAACCATCGGCGTCGAGACCACCAGGAGGCTGGTGACACAGACACGGGTCCGACGACCCGGCGTGACCTTCGTCGACGCGCCCGTCTCGGGGAGCCGGGGTCCGGCGGAGCAGGGCCAACTCCTCATCCTTGCATCGGGCCCACAACGGGCGGCAAGGCCGCTCGAACCCGTCTTCGCCCAACTAGGCAAAACCACGCTCTGGCTGGGTCCGGCTGGCGCGGGCAGCGCAATGAAGCTCGTCTTGAATACATGGTTGGCGTTCCAGGCGGAGGGTGCAGCTGAGTCGGCCGCCCTCGCAGAGCGCATGGGCGTACCGAACACGGCGCTGTTGGACGCTTTGCGAGACAACCCGCTTGCCTCTCCCTACGCCTTGGCCAAGCTCTCCAAAATGGAGGAGCAGGACTACCACGCAGACTTCGCATTGGATTGGGCCTTAAAGGACCTCGATCTCGTGAACGATGAAGCCGGCCCCGAAGTTGCCCCTGTCGCTTCTGCCATTGCGGATCGGTGGCGGAGACTCGTGCACGACGGCTCGAGCGGGCTCGATGTGAGCGCGGCCAGGAACGGTCTTGGGCAGGGAGCAATCGGCCGCCCCGACGATGCCTGGCCAGATTGGATAGCCGATGTTTGGTCGGCGTCGGACACCGCTCCAACTCCAGCGCTGAGGGTCGATTGACAGCTGATCACCTCGCCTTGGGCCGTGAAGAGGCCGTACCTCTGTTGTCGGTCAGGGGAACGGCCAGGGACTGCCTGCGGCAGTGTCTGTGACAGCCGCCGGCAAGGACCGACCAGTTGCCATCGAGAATCTGGGCCGGGCGCTGGCGTTGGTTGTCGCTGCGCAGTTCGTCCTCCAACTCGATTTCAGCATCGTCAACGTGGCCCTCCCGACAATCCAACAGCAACTCCACTTCACTCCCGCCGACCTGCAGTGGGTCGTCACAGGCTACGCACTCACCTTCGGATCCCTGCTGCTCTTTGGCGGCCGTCTGGGCGATGTCGTAGGCCGACGCACTCTCCTCATCACGGGCTTGGTCCTCTTCGCCGTGACCTCCTTGAGCGCTGGCCTTGCTCAGAGCTCGCTCGCGCTGATCGTCTCGCGATTCGCTCAGGGAGCCAGCGCCGCCATGGTTGCTCCCATGGCGCTGGCCTCGGTGACTGATCTGTACGCTGAAGGTCCGGCTCGGGTCCGTGCCCTTGGCATCTTCCAGGGTGCGACCGCGGCAGGTGCCAGCACCGGCATCGTGCTCGGCGGGATCCTCACCCAATACGTCGGATGGCGTGCGATTTTTCTCGTCAACCCGCCGATCATCGCCGTCCTGATCGTCGCGATGATCCGCGCCCTGCCTCGCCAGGGCCGCAGAGGAAATGCCCCACGCCTCGACATCCCGGGCGCCATACTGGCGACGGTCTCTATCGGCAGCCTGATCTTCGGCCTGAGCGAAGGCCAGCAACGCGGCTTCGCCTCCCCGCTGACACTCGCCGCACTGATCCTCGCGGTCGTGCTCGGTGTCGCATTTGTGGTGGTCCAACGGCGCTCGCGGGCACCCATGGTGCCCCTCAGCGTGCTTGCCGACCCGACCCGCCGGATTGCCCTCATCGTCATGCTGCTCATGGGTGCTGTCGTCGCCGGGTACGTCTACTTCACCTCCCTGTACCTCCAAAAGGTCCTCCACTTCAGCGCAATCCTCACGGGCTTGGCACTCATTCCTGCCACCGCGACTGTCATGGTCGTGTCGATTCTGCTCACCAGGCGGCTTCTCGCCCGGTTCGGGACCAGGTCGCTGCTTCTCGCTGGGTTGCTCTCAGTCGGTGTCGGCCAGTTATGGCTATCCCAGATCGATGTGGGCGGCACCTACGCCGTAAATGTGCTTGGGGGATTGCTCTTCACCGCCTTTGGGATGGGCCTCGTATTCCCCACCGCATCGGTTGCCGTGACTGCCGGAATGGCGCCGAGTGAGCGCGGCCTGGCCGGCGGGCTCTTCGCCACCGCTCAACAGGTCGGGCAAGCCGTTGGGCTCGCCGCGCTCGCCACCATTGCTGCCGCCCGTACGGTCAACGCTCAGGGCCCGCTCGTAAGCGGTTACCAGCTCTCATTCCTCGTGTCCGTTGGAATCGTTGCTGTGGCCTTCGCCACCGTGGTTGCACGCCGCCGCGCCCCAAGCGACGACGAGATTTCCGCATGATCGCTCGGCAGAATGCAGAGGCAGTGGCCGAAGGCGGACTACTCCGCCCCCGCACCCACAGAGAAAGGACTGATATGCCCACGCTCACTGTCATCATCGCCTCGACGCGCCCCGGACGGGCCGGATTGCCCATTGCAGAGTGGTTCATAGAGCGCGCACGAGTCCATGGGGCGTTTCATCTCTCTGTCGCCGACCTCGCCGAGATCGACCTCCCTCTCCTTGACGAGCCGAACCACCCTCGCCTCCGTCGATATGTGCACCAACACACCGAAGACTGGAGCAGGATGGTCGATGCCAGCGACGCTTTCGTCATCGTGACTGCCGAATACAACTATGGCTATCCCGCGGCGATCAAGAACGCCATCGACTACCTGCACCAGGAGTGGGCGTACAAACCTGTCGGGTTCGTCTCCTACGGCGGAGTCGCCGCAGGCACGCGAGCCGTGCAGCAACTGAAGCAGGTTGTCACCACCCTTCGAATGCTTCCCGTATTCGAATCGGTCAACATCCCGTTCCACTCGCAGTTCATAGACGAAGAGGGCCAGGTGCAGGCAAACGAGATCATGGAGCTGGCCGCGGGCGCCATGCTCGACGAACTACGGAGGACCGAGGAAGCGCTTCGTCCCCTGCGAACGGCCACTGTGACCGGTTAGCTCTTTGAGTTCTGCATCGGCGCCGACAACACCGGCGATCTGGAACGCTGGACCCGAGCGGCTCAAACGGCTCGGGTCCAGCGTCACACACGAGGCAGCCTGCGTCCAGCGCCGTCGATATTCACAGCGGAGCAGCATCGTGGTGAGGGTCCTACCCCGTATCTCAGCGGATCCAGTTCCGACGGCGTCACCATCGGACTCTCACGTTGTCGAGCAACAGAAGCATCGCGCGGTTGCCGTCTTGCGCAAAGAACTGATCCATCCACGGAAACTGGGTCATGTTGTGCTCGGGACTCCCAACGCAGAAGCCCCGCGGAGGTTCTTCGTAGACGGAGTCGGGCTCAAGGTGAGCGACGAGGTCCGGGATGCCGCCATCTTTCTGCGATGTTCCACCGACCACCACAACCTGCTGCTCCAGACTCCCCCGGTGCCGTTCCTCCATCACACCGCCTGGCAGGTCGACGATGTCGACGAGGTTGGCCGAGGCGCGACACGCATGCTGAACGGCCACCCTGAACGTCACGTCTGGGGCTTGGGTCGACACTTCATTGGATCCAACTTCTTCTGGTATCTGCGCGACCCAGCCGGCAATTTCTCGGAGTACTACTCTGACATGGATGTCATTACCGACGGTGAGATCTGGACACCGGGGTCGTGGGAGCCGACGCTTTGCGCCCTGTACGCGTGGGGACCCGACATCCCACCTTCAATGCTTGAGCCCGAGGACTTGGCTCAGCTGATGGCATTCCACCCCAACTAAGCGATGAGCGACGGAGGTGGCGGCACGGATGCCGCTGCCTCCCTGGACCTGAGGGAGATGGAGGGCCGGTCTCCTCATCCACGAACTATGCGGGCGGACTCGGTACGCCCCCTGTCCCTCGCGAGTCAGAGCCTCAGGGATTCTGGCTAGCTGCAATGCCGTTGGGCTCCCAAGCGGGCACACTGAACTTGTGGGGGCACGGCACGTCCAATTGCCAACGATCACCCGATCCTGGTTAACGGCGCGTGAGTAAAGAGCCTGCCGGTCGTGGCCAGCGAAGAGTCACACCCCAAGGAGAGGCTGACTGACCTCCCATACATCCTCAAACAGTCCGACTGACCGAAATGGGCGACACCGTGTTTGTGACGAACCACTCGCATCGGCTTGGTAAATCGTCAACGTGGGCCCCGCTGCGTTTCTCCGTGTTCCGCTGGCTCTGGGTCGCCTCCATGGTGAGCAACGTCGGCACCTACATGCAGACCGTTGGCGCGCAGTGGTTCCTCATAAATACGGCTCATGCTGCCGTCCTTGTCTCGCTCGTGCAGACCGCAGACATGCTTCCGGACGTGATGTTCGGCATCGTCGGGGGCGTGTTGGCAGATACTCTCGATCGACGACGGTTGCTGGTTGTAGTCCAAACGGGCCTTGTTGTTGCGACCTCGGCTCTTGCTGGAATTACCCTCGCCGGTCTTCTCTCGCCGGCATTGCTTCTCGTCCTTACATTTGTCATCGGCACCGGTTCGGTCTTAGGCATCCCTGCATATCAATCACTTGTTCCCGAACTGGTCCCACGTGACCAAATCCCCGCAGCGGCGGAACTGAGCTCCATCAACGTCAACCTCGCCAGAGCGATCGGTCCCGCGATCGCCGGGATTCTGATCGTGTACATCGGTGTGGGAGGGGTTTTCGTCATCGACGCTGCCACGTTCCTCTTCTACGGCCTGGTCGTCGCTCTTTGGCGACAGGGCTCAGACACTCCCCCGCGCGCCTCTGAGCGGTTTGTTTCGGCACTTCGAGCTGGTGGCCGCTACGTCCGCTACGCGCCGGTGGTCCGTCGGATCTTGCTCCGCGCCGCACTGTTCTTGGTACCCGGGAGCGCTCTCTGGGCTCTGCTTCCTCTGGTCGCGAGCTCACGCCTCGGGCTCGGAGCGAGTGGGTACGGACTGCTCCTCGGCGCCCTTGGCGTCGGGGCCGTGGCGGGTGCCTTAGTGCTCTCCAAGGTCCGCTCTGCGCTGTCACCGAACGCTTTGATCGCACTCATGGGCGGGATGTTCGCAGCAGCGCTCGTGGCGGTGATCCTGATCCGTTCGACCGTCGTAGTCGCGATTGTCCTGCTCCCTGCTGGCATGGCGTGGGTCGGAATGTTGGCCACGGTGAACACTTTGCTTCAGCTCTTTCTTCCAACTTGGGTCAGAGCGCGGGGTTTGTCCGTCTACCAGATGGTGCTTTTCGGAGGACAAGGCCTCGGAGCACTCGCTTGGGGGCTGATCGCCGACTCGTTCGGCCTCACGGTCACCTTCGTCCTTGCAGCGGGGATGATGGCCGCAACGGCCGCATCGGTTCGTTTCTGGCCCCTCGTCGATACCTCGGGCATGGATCGGCGCTCTGTCGTTCGGCCCGACCCCTCTCTCGAGACCGAGACTAAACTGGCTCGGGATCGGTCGTGGTCCGTACGACATATTCGGTCTCACCCGAGAACGAATTGGAGTTTCTACGTGCAATGGCCAGGGTCCGTGGATCGCGATTGCGAACTGGCGCAACTCAGTGGGGAATCTTCCGTGACGGTGAGGCGTCCGGTGAGTTTGAGGAGATATTCGTAGTGCCATCCTGGGAGGAACACCTTCGGCAGCACAGGGAGCGCATGACCGCTACCGACCTTTCCTACGTCGAACAGGCGATCGCTCTATCGGACATGCCCCCGCACACGAGGCACCTCTTGTCTGCAGATATCTCCCAGTAGGGGCAGAGTTTGCTCACCTCCTCGCCGAAAAGGATCACAACCGGGTCATCACGCCCACGCACCCCGGATTCGGCGGCACAAGACGGCCCGAAAGACTCGACAGCGTGGCAAAGCTGGCCACGCTCTACCGGGACTTGCTCGAGGACTTGGACTCGAGGACGTGACGGTCATCGGAAACGCCGTCGGCGGTTGGATAGCACTTGAGCCGTAAACTCGGCATCGCCGAAGGAGGTCCGGATGTCTACTGAGCTTCTCAGGGCGTCAGAAGCTGCACGTCGTCTCGATATTCCAACGAAGGAGCTTCGGCGTCTCGTTCATGGTGGGAGGATCCGCTACGAGCTGATTGAGGGTATCGCACACATCCCAGATGACGCTCTCGACGAATATCGAGCTACCGCTTCCTGATTTTCGATATGACCGAATGAGACCATGAGGCACTTCGGCAATCTTGCGGTAGGGCTATGTCATGCCCACCGCCCACCGCCCACCGCCCACGCCGGTTTCGTCCAAGGCAAACTGGAAGCGACCCGCGTGGCAACCCTCTCAGGGTTGCGGTCCCACGCCGAGTGAGCGTGACAAAGATTCGTCTCGGACGTCGTCCGAATACGCAAAGTCAACTCTTCGCTGACCGGGGTAATCTTGGCCTATGAGCAGCCAGCGAATAATGCGCACAACTGTACGCGGTCGATTCGCTGAACTCGACGTCTCAACCGTTGAGTACCTCCGTTCGAACCAGGAATTTCACGATGTTTCGAGGGCCGAATACACGACTGAGGGAACGCTCACCTTTGATTCCTTGATTGATTTCTTCAGCATTCGCCATGAGATCCGCTTGGGTGAAAACGACCCCGATTCCCTGGCACATGACTTCGCCTTGAAGGAAGTCGAACGATTCCTCGTCACGATGGGGTTCGGCTATCGGGGCATCAAAACCGTGGTGATTGACATGGCGTCTGTCAGGGCCAAACCCAACGAAATGCCTGTTCGGCCTCAGTGCTAGCGCCACTTCGCCAGCCGGTTCGCACACGCACCCCTAGAAGCAGACCGGTCGGTCACTCTACCGAGCGACCCTCATCACACCGCCCCTGACCTGCGATTTTGGAGCGGAAGACGGGATTCGAACCCGCGACCCCAACCTTGGCAAGGTGGCGATTCTGTTCCACGAGGTTCGCTCCAGTCCCCCGGCCTGCGGTCCTGTCCACCCAGTTTCCACTCGCGTCCATCGAATTCGTCCGTGTTGTAGAGCGGTCTACTTCACGTCAATAGTCAGAAACTGACATCCCTTTTTGATCTCCCCGCCGAGCACTCGGGGCTGCAACAAAGCACGGCCTGACCCGTTAGGGGGATTCACCTCTGCGGACGGGTTACTTCCACTTCGTTCTTCGGGGTGCCGAAGATAAACCGGACGACGTCATGGCTGATTGCCGGCAAAATTGCCGTCCTCAAATGCATTCGCGCCTTTCGGGGTGGCATTGGGAAAGTTCACGCCCTCTGAGCTAACGCCGAAATACTTATGCCATCGTCGGGTCGTGAACATCCAGTGGCCATCGCGGTTTTCGTAGGTCTCATAGTAGTAGCCGTAGTCGTGCGTCCAGGTCACCTGATCACCATTCTTAGATACGCCCGCTCCGCTCATGGCCCAGATCCCACGAGCCCTGCTGGGCGAGTCAAAGGTGATTTCGTGGTCGTAAGAGTGGTGCACCGTAATCATGTCGTTCATGATCCGACTTACGTTTTCAATCATCTCCTTCGATGAAAGCCACGGTTCTTGTCCGTCGTTGTGCGACACATGGTCCGGTGCGTGCAGCGCCTCGTATGCCTCCCAGTCGTGAGCATCCGCATAGCGGTCTCGCCGAGCCTTGAGAAGCCGGATTTCCTCCAGCGCTACGAGCCACTCGACGTCTGACATCCCTTCCGCTTTGCCGTTTCCTTCCATGCCCTCCTCCTTCGTGCCGTTCCAAGCGATCCGATGCAGATTGAGTCACTGTTGACGAGCCGGCCGATCAGCGGCCCGTCATGGTGTAAATATTGCTCGCATCTTGGAGGTCGAGTAGCACATGAACTGCCCATAAAGGTTGCATGAGGCCACCGGCCCTTCGAGTCGTCGATCGCTCATTGTGAAGCCTCCTCGGAGAACTCTTGCAAGGTCTCGCGGAAGAGTCGGTGGCCGCTGCCCGACGCGTCGAGGAGACGGTTGCTCCGTCGCCGAATCCGCCAACGATCTTGAACCCGCTCAACATCCCATCGGACGGCACTTACCCGCCACACGTAGTGGCGTTCCCCTTCTCGGCGCATGATCAGCGAATAGGTGAGCACTGTGGCACCGTCCCCCTCTATCTCGATCAGTGGAGGCCAGCGAAGTGAGCCAGGCCCTGTTCGACTAACGCACGGTGATCATCCCCCTCCAGCATCGCCTCCACGCCGGCGCTTCCCCTGATGAGGCGTTCCATCAGCGTCCCAGTCGTAGACACCGTCTTCGAGCCACAACGATCCCGCGAAGGGCGCCAGTCGAGCATCGGCTGCTGGTCCGTACAACAGGATCAGCCGGGTGATCGCTGCTTCGTCCTCGAGGCGCCTGACGCTGAATTGCAGTTTCTGGAATTCATCTCTGTTCACCTCGCGGTCACGGGCCCCCAATCATGATTCCCACACTTTTGACACTGATATCAATGTAGCTTTAAGCAGTCCCACACGCCTACACAGGGGTACTAGTGAAATGCCAGACGTGACCACGCAGCAGAGCACCGTCCACCTTCCGGCCCGCAGCATTCCGGTACCGGCCTCTCTGAGCCCTCAGGCCCAGGCCATCATGGCTATGACACCGTTCGACAGCTCCCCGTACCCGTCACTCGAGGACGTCCAAGGGTGGCGAGTGATGGCTGACGAGACCAACGCTTCGATTGTGCAGATGATGGGCGACCAGGCTGCCCAGGTGCCAGCGGACGTAGAGGAGACGGACTTGGACGGGGTGAGGGTCTACGTGATCACGCCTCATGACCTCGCAACCGACGACCGTCGAGCGGTCCTGGAGATCCATGGTGGAGCGTTCGTCACTGGCGGGGGTCAGAGTTGCCGGCTCATGGGTCTCCACGCCGTCGGGCAGAGTGGGATCAGGACCTGGGCGGTGGACTACCGAATGCCGCCAGATCACCCCTACCCCACACCTCTTGACGACTGTGTGGCCGCCTACCGTACCCTCCTGCGCGACCACCGACCCGAGGAGATCATCGTGAGGGGCGGATCGGCGGGAGGGAACCTCGCTGCAGCCCTGATCCTCAAGGCGCGTGACGAAGGCCTCCCCCTGCCGGCCGCTGCGGTATTGGTCACGCCCGAGGTCGATCTCACGGAGTCAGGTGACTCATTCCAGACCAACCTCGGACTCGACAACGTCCTGACAAAAAGTCTGATGCCGGCCAACCTCCTCTACGCAGGGACCCACGATCTGGCTCATCCGTACCTCTCTCCCCTGTTCGCCGACTTCAGCAGGGGATTCCCGCCGTCGATGCTCACGACCGGTACCCGTGATCTATTTCTGTCCAACACAGTGAGGCTACACAGGGCCCTACGTTCGGCGGGAGTGCCCGCAGATCTGTATGTGGTCGAGGGTGGCGGTCACGCTGGGTTCTTCGGCCAAGCGCCCGAGGACGAGGACATGGCGGTGGAGATCCGCAATTTCATCAACGCTCACTGGCCACCGCCGATCGAGTAAACGGGGCGCACTGTGCCGCTTAAGGGGCCGTTCGGACTTGAGGTTGATGTCAATTTAGGATATTTTTCAGAGAGGTGACCCGGTTCCGGGACATCGATGTGACGCGGTTGCTGGCCTGAGGTCAGGACAACGACCGGGAACTGGAGGGGTCTGTGGAACGCCGGCTTGAGTATCCCGTCTTCGACGCCGATAACCACATGTACGAGCAGGTCGACGCGTTCACCCGCTTCCTGCCCAAAGAGCACAAGAACCTGATCAAGTACGTGCAGGTCAATGGCCGCGACAAGCTCGCAATCAAGAACGTGATCTCGGAATACATCCCGAACCCGACGTTCAACGTGGTCGCTCGTCCCGGTGCGCAGGAGGCGTTCTTCAAGAACGGCAACCCTGAAGGCAAGTCACGACGTGAGATTCTCGGTGACCCGATTCGTTCGCCTGAGGCATTCTTCAAGCCCGAGCCTCGTCTGGCCCTCATGGACGAACAGGGGGTCGACCGGGCGATCATGTGGCCCACCCTCGCCAGCGTCCTCGAAGAACGCCTGCACAACGACCCTGAGGCCAGTCACATCATCATCCATTCCCTGAACCAGTGGATGCACGAGGAATGGAGCTTTATCTACAAGGATCGGATCTTCGCCACCCCGGTCATCACATTGCCCATCGTCGACGAAGCCTTACGCGAGCTCGACTGGGTCGTGGAGCACGGCGCCAAACTCATCTTGATCCGCCCCGCTCCGGTGCCGAGCCTCAAGGGCTTCCGATCTTTTGCCTTGCCCGAGTTCGACCCCTTCTGGGCACGAGTGCAGGAATATGACATCACGGTCGGCATGCATTCATCCGACGATGGCATGACCCGCTATTTCAACCAGTGGGAAGGCCACTACGACGACTTCTTGCCCTTTGCGAACCAGACGGCCTTCGCCACCGTGCAGCACCTGATGAGCCGCGGCATCTTCGATGCAATGGCTTCTGCGGTCAGTCACGGCTTGCTGTCACGATTCCCCCGGCTGCGAATCCTCCCTGTCGAGAACGGTTCGAGCTGGGTCCTCCCCCTCATCAATGCCTTGGGGCACGCCTACGCGCAGCAGCCACGCCTCTTCGAGGAGGACCCGGTGGCTGTGCTGCGCCGGAACGTCTGGATCCACCCTTTCTTCGAGGAGGACCCCCTCGGTCTGATCAAGGCGATCGGGACGGACCGGGTCGTCTTCGGCTCCGACTTCCCGCACCCCGAGGGTCTGGCCGACCCGGTCTCCTACGCCAAGGTGCTCGAAAGCCTGCCGGAGCAAGACATCGAGAAGATCATGGGTGGCAACTTGGCCGAGGCGCTCAATATCGCGGCCTGATCAACCTCGGAAACAGGGCGTTCGGCGAACTTGGACTCGCCTGCACTCTGACGTCCATCCGAAACTTATGCTGACTGTCGGCCCCCCGAGATCAGTACTCGTGATCCGAAAATCACGGATGATTTCGACCTTCATCATTTGCCAAATCCCCGCGTGTGGCGCCCGGTTCTGAACCTAGGAAGATGGCGCGCGCTATGTCGTCTCGGGCGATAAGGTCCCGCGTGAGGCCCTCGAAGCGGATCTCACCCTTCTCCAGAAAGACGGATCGATCGCAGATCTCGGCGGCGATGTTCAGGCTTTGCTCAACGACGACCAAGGTAACGCCTGTGGCATGGATGCGCCGCACCACCTCTATCAGCTCGCCGACGACGATGGGGGCCAAGCCGAGCGACATCTCGTCGATGCACAGCACCTTTGGATCAAGTAAAAGCGATTTCGCAACCGCAAGCTGCTGCTGCTCTCCACCCGACAAGGTGCCCGCTTTCTGTCGGCCACGGTCAGCTAACGACGGGAAGGTCTCGTAGACGACCTTGCGCCGTTCTTTCATTTGAGACTTGCCCAGCCCTGCGGTCAGCCCCTGCATCTCCAAGTTCTCGTCCACCGTCATGTCGGTGAAGACCGACCGTCCACCGACGACCATCAAGAGACCTCGGCCCGGAAGGCGCTCGGCCGGCAGCCCGGTGATGTCGTCGCCAAAGTACGCGATCGTGCCTCGCGTCGGCTTCTCCAGGCCCGCGATCACCCGGAGGAGGGTGGACTTGCCTGCACCATTGGTGCCGAGCAAGGCCAGCGCCTCCCCCTGTTGGACGTCGAGCGAAATCCCGAAGAGAACCTGGAGCTTCCCGTAGGAGAAATCGACCTCAGAAACGCCGAGCGCAACCGGGCGCTCCTCCTGATCACTCACTTGAAGGGCGGATTCCATGTCGGATTCGGAATGTGCCAGCACTTGCAGGATGACACGTAGTACTCGGGGCGCCAGTAGCCGAGACCGTAAGGTGCCTTCTTCGGCGCCGCCGAGTAGTTGACCGGCCCGAACGGATACGAGTAGTTGATCGTCCCGACCGCATGCAGTCCAATGGGCAACTGCGCTGCTTGCAGCGAGCTCGCATTGTTGAGGATGCCTTGTGCGTACCATAGGTAGTTACAGGCGACGCCCTCGTACCCGTCGAGCGATTTGTAGACAGTTGTCTGGCCCGGCCCTCTGAAGAGCGCATTGCACTTCTTTGTGCCGCTGGAGGGAGTGAAGCCCGGTACCGTCTCTTCACCGTACGCCTGCGCTGTTACGTTGACGGCCCGATTGAGATTGGCCGAGTTCGGCACGTCTGCGCCCGAGGTGTTCGGCAGGGCGACGGTGTCACTGGCCAGAAGGTACTGCGGCTTGTAATTCTGCTGCGCTGCTACCTGGCTGAAAATAGCGGCCGCAGTACCTGCCTCGGCACTCGTCACAGAGCTCACACCGGCATTCTTGAAGGCAAGGACAGCCGGCTCCAGGATCGACTGAGTGAACGTCTGGCCGGTCGGGCAGCCCAGGTTGTACTCGACGATCTTGCTCGTCGGGACGCCTGCCTGCTTCAGGGCGGCACGCTCGGCGACGATCAGCGCCGGGTTGCACGTGTCATAGAGCACGCCGAGCTTCTTGAAGCCCTTGGCTGGCTTGAAGTACCCCAGCTGATTGAACCCGAGGACGCTGTTGCGAAGATCAGATACTGGGACTCCGACAAGCTGGAGGTAATAGGGGTAGTACTTCGAGAGCTGGTCCGGAGTCAGATACTGGGATGCGAACGCCACCTTGGCAGTCGGAACACAGTTGCTCGCGTTGACGTCACTAAGCGCCCCGACATCCAACACCATGAACGGTTTGCTCGCTGCGATGGCGAGACACTGCTGCTGAGCTCCAGCGGCATCCAGGGGGTTGACGGGAAAGAACTTCATCTGGATCTTCCGACAGCCAGCACCTCCCGTTTTGTTGATCGATTTTGCAACGGTGTTCCAATCGTTCTGCTGGACTTGGGCGGAGGGCACCCCAATGGTCGCATTGGTGAGCGACCCCCCCGAGATGGAAACAATCGTCGCGGCCAGCGTGACGGTGCTCGACGTGTAGCCCTGGCCGGAGCCCTTCACACACCCCGAGCCGCTCACACTGCTCACAGAATTGGTGGCGGCCGTTGCGGCAACCGAGGCACCTGACGGTGAGCTACTGATGAGCACCCACCCGCCAAGCAGGCAGACCGCAAGCGGGACGGCCATCATCCTCCTCAGCGGTGACGACATCAGGTACCTGGACACTTTCATGTGGTTCTTCTCCTTGTGGGACCGATCTACGGAAGCGACTTGCATCAGGTGGTGACGGTGAGGCCAGAGCGGCTGATGGCGGTGGTATTGGTGCCTAGGTAGCTCGCAATGACTGCCGGATTTTCTCGGACTTGTGCCGGGGACCCTTCGGCGACGACCAAGCCCGCGTCCATGGCGTACACCCGGTCGCAGAGGCCCATGAGGAGCGGCATATCATGCTCGATGATCAAGATCGCGGAGTCCAGGTCGTCACGGATGCGACGCACCAAGGGCCCAAATGCCTCTGCTTCTCGCTGGGCCACGCCCGCCGTTGGCTCATCTAGAAGCAGCAGACGGGGCTCCGTCGCCACCTGCGCGGCCAGGTCGCAGATTCGCCGCATCCCGGTGGAGAGTTCGGAAGTCAGAGCATCCGCCCATGGAGCGAGCCCGAATGCCTCGACGATCTCCAGGGCGCGCCGACGACTGCCGCGCTCAGCCGAGCGGACCCAAGGCGCGCCGACCATCGCGGGAACGAGATGAGTCTTCACCCGGCGCGATGTTGCAACTTGGACGGTCTCGGTCACCGTCAGGCCGGCGAAAAGGGATGCGTCCTGGAAGCTTCGCGCCAGCCCGTAGCGAGCCCGGATATCGGGCGTTCGGCCCGCGACCTCGTGTCCGAAGAGTCGTATGGACCCTCGATCCGGACGTAGGACCCCGCTGATGGCATTCATTAGCGTCGTCTTTCCTGCGCCATTGGGCCCGATGAGGCCCACGATTTCACCGACGCCGACCTCGATGGCCGCACCCCCGAGAGCAGCGATGCCGCCGAAACTGACGGCCACACCATTGACAACGAGGGGCAACTTGCCAGTGACCGGCAGGGTGGCCGCGTCGTGACGCTTTCGGGGGTCACCTCCGTGTCTCTCGATAGTGGCGAAGCTCACGCTGGCAGCGGCCCGCTCGATCGCAGCCCCATCGGCGGGAACGGCTTCATCGACGATCTGCGCACCGAGCGCTCCGACAACCGCGGTGGGTCCGGCACCTTTCGCGGCCTCGAGGCGCGCTGCCTTCTTGTTGAGGTGGCCCTGCCACCGCTCTTGGACCACGCCGGCGATGCCGTTCGGGAACTGCATCATCGCCGCGATCACACTGATGCCGCCCACGAAAAGGAAGAACCCCACGTTCTGGCCAATGGAGCCCAACAGGCTGCTCAGGTGTGGCGCGACGAAGAAAGTACTCATGTAGAGCAGCACCGCCGCAGCGACTGCACCACCGAGCGATCCGAGACCTCCAACAACAGGAATCGCCAACAGTGCGATCGAAATGTCCGCATCGAAGTACGTCGGCGTCACGCTTTGCCAATCGACCGCGAAGATCACGCCTGCCGCCGCTGCGACAAAGCCCGAAAGGGCAAGAACCCGCAGTTTGACCGTCACTGGCTTAATCCCGAATGACGCCACGGCCCTTTCGTTGTCCCGGACCGCGATGATCGTCCGACCCACCGCCGATTTTCGCAAAGTCGCAGCCGCCGCCACGACCACCACGAGTACCACCAGAACCACGTAGTAGAGGGAGAGTTGAGAGCCAATCGAACCGAAACCCGGCAGGATGGTTATCGCCTGCACCGGTTCGTTGAATGGCGTGCTGCCTCCGAGCCAACCCTGCTGATACAGCCAGTCCGGTGCGATCACAGCCAAGCCGAGCGTGGTCACCGCAAGCGCCAGACCCCGTACTCGTAGAGCTGGCAGTCCGATCACGACCATGACAACGGAACCAACCAGCCCGGCAACCAGAAGGATCTCTACGATGCTCCATCCGGACTGTCCCGCCCATTTCGCGGTGAGGTAGGCGCCAATACCGACGAGGGCGAACTGGCCCAGACTGACCTGCCCGGCCCAGCCCACCAGCATCGTCAGTGACACCCCGACCAGTGCGTAGACGAGCACCAGTACCAAGAGGAACTGATTGCTCTTGAAGTAGGGCAAAAGCGGAAAGACGGCAGCGACCACGAGCGAGAGTCCTATGAGCGACCTCGGCGCATTGCGCAAGAAGGGCGAGCCGCGCAGCACCTCGGGTACCCGAAGACCCGGGCGTTCCGGCACCGCGGCCCCCTCGGCTGCGAAGGCCTTCCCGATCGCGTTGCCGCGTACGAGAATCGCCACCAGGATCGCCCCGAATACCGCAAGTTCGGCAGTGCCCGCGTTGTTCGTTTGCGCGGCAACGATCTGATATACGAGGCCCAGGCCCAAGCCGCCCGCCACAGCGATTGGGAATGAGAGAAACGCCCCGAAGGCCGCTGCCCCCATCGTCAGCGCCAGCAAGTAGGGACCGAGCGCTTGCGCATTGAACGAGGTCGTCGTGGGTCCATTCAGGATCGCGGCAAGGGCCGAAAGACCGCCGGCGATGCCCCACGTGATCAGGCTTACGCGAGACACGGAGATGCCACAGAGCCGCGCCGCATTGGGGTTTCCTGCGGCGGCACGGATTTGCTTCCCGATGGAAGTGAACTCCAAGTAGAGCGTGAGCAGAGCCAGAATCACCGGCACGGCGATCAGCGTGAGGAGCGACATACCGCTCAAGACGACCCCGCCAACCTGCACGTTCGAGTTGAACGGTTGTGGGAAGGGTGCCGACGACGTTGGGACCAGGCCGGGGATGTAAGTGAGCGCCAGCAGCACCTGGCTCACACCGATCGTCAAAATAAGGAGACGCACCGGAGCCTTGGTTCTGCGCCGGACCGGCCCGATGATGAACCGCTCGACCAGCATGCCGGTAGCGATCCCCACGATCAGGCAGGGGATCAAGGACAACCACCAGTTCCAGCCCCAGTCGTTGACCACCTTCAGGAGCACCAGGGCAGAAAGCACGCCGAGCTGAGCGTGCGCCAGGTTGAGGAAGCGATTCGCCCGGTACACCAGTACGAACCCGACAGCCAGCAGGCTGATGATCAGGCCGTTCAGGACCCCCAAAACCAGCGTGCCCGAGGTCACCGTCGCGGCTCATGTGTGGCAGAGATCCGGATTCGACGATTCGCTGTACCGGCCAGCTCTGATAGGTGGGGTATGGCCAGTACGTCTGCGATCACAAGCTCGTTCCCCCCAAGCCCTTCCCGGAGCACACCCGGGAGCTCGGGTGTAGCGCATCTTTATACTTTGATCTCGATATCAATGTCAACTTATCTTTCTTCGTCTATCACAAGCTGCCCCCAGAGTACGAAAAAATTGACATTGACACAGGTTTACGGTTTGAGGAGTAGAACGTAGTTCTGATCGGGGCACACTGCAAGTAGGTCGACGCACTTACATCGCAGGCCGCTGGATCGAGGATGAGAGGACATCCGAGGTCGAGAACCCGGCGGATGAATCCTGCTGCGCCGAAGTTGGAGTCCCCATGCTGCAGCCGGCCGGGGAACCCGTCTTCAATCCCCTCGCAGCGTCCGGTGGGGGCTGCCGCTCTCGCCAGCCGCACCTTTGAGGAATAGGAGGGGTTCTTAGGTCAACTCGACGCGCCATTCGCGCCAGAACGCTTCGGTCATCCCGTGATTAATCAACCTTCGGCTGCCGTTCCAGGCGATCGCGCTGGATCTAGAGTCCGGCTTATCGTGTTCGCCGGCTTTCTTGGTAGTGCCGTCCCGTACATCGGTATCCCGATTTAGACAATCGCTAGGCTGGACTCCGTGGTTTCCACGACGCCAACTCTCGATCAGAGCGAATCCGGTTTGCAATCCGAGTCAGACATCGGTCCACAAGCAAGGATTCTTACGGCCGGCCGTCTGCTTATCGGCGCGAAGGGATTCGGCTTCACGACACAGGACCTCATACAAGAAGCCGGGGTGGCGCTCCAGACGTTTTACCGATACTTCGGAAGCAAGGATCGACTGCTCGTCGCCCTCATTAGTCAGCTCGTCAACGAGCACTGTGTCGTCTTGGCCGAAAGCGCCCGCCACTTGGACGGCCCGGCGGCAAGGCTCGAGTTCTACATCCGGATGACCTTGTCGCCGCTCCATAGCTCCGAGGGATTGAGTTCGGCCAGGTTCATCAGCTCCGAGCACTGGCGCCTCCACCAGACAATGCCGGCTGAAGTTGAGGCGGCCACGCAGCCGGTCAGCGATCTCATCAGGGTCGAACTCGAGGCCGGAGCGTCTGACGGCACGCTCTCGCCTCGCAATCCCGAGCGGGACGCGTGGCTGATGACGAAGACCGTCATCGGGGCGTACCACCATTGCGCATTCCAGCCCGATGATCCCGCCATGGCGACGCTCGACGACGATGTCGTGTTTTTTTGCCTGGCCGCTGTCGGTGGAGTATCACCTACCCGTTGACGTCGGATTCATCTGACGTGAGCCTGGTTCACCCTTAAGATTGGCGTGCGCGTTCACGATGTCTCGACGCCCTTCACCTCGATGGTAACCTCACAAATAGAGATTGATATCAGAATCAAGATTCCGGGAGATTGGTCTCCCCGAAACGGTTGGCAGACGGGATGCCGGGTCGGGTGCGGAGGTCGCAGCGGACGCATCAGTGAAAGGACCGTCTCACAGTGCCGAGAGCCCGGGCGAAAGAGAAGGTGGCACCTAAGCACCAGCCGCGCTCGGCCAAGGGCGAGCAGACGCGAGCTCGCCTGGTCAAAGCAGCGAAGGAGATCTTTGAGCGAGACGGCATGTTCGACGCACGGATTTCAGACATCGCCAAGCGCGCCAAGTTGTCGTATGGCGCCTTTTATCACTACTTCGACACAAAAGAACAAATCTTTCGAGAGGTAGCGGCAGCCCAGGAGCGACGGCTGAGTGCCCCACCCGATGAAACCGATCAGACTCACACCGGAAACTCGACTGAGGACAATATTCGCGATGCGAATCGTCGATACCTCCAGCGGTACCGGGCGGAAACTCGCCTCATGCGAGTAATCGAGCAGGCCTCCCGGTACGACCCACACATCAATGCAGAACGAATGGCGAGCCAGAGGAGCTTTGCACAGCGATCCGAGCGCTCGATCAAGCGGCTGCAGAGCGAGGGCCGGGCCGACCTCAGAGTCAATCCGGCGCTCGCCGCGGACGCTCTAGGGGCGATGATCGGCCGCTTCGCAGAGCTGTGGTTGACCCAGGGCTACCGCGAGTACGACTTCGATGAAGCGGTGGATCAGCTGAGCCTTCTTTGGGCCAACGCGCTGCGGCTGAGTCCCCACGAACCACCGAGCGGTACGCAGGAGAACCGTTAGCGCGGCTTGTCGGCGCTCGTGAGCAGGTACCCACCAACATTCGGTATCCGTTCCGAGTCACCGGACGAATACCAAGTGCGGTTTGCTCCCATGAACCCCGGGGTGGCACCCAGCCCACCTCAAGCGATCTCAGGTCAGCCACTCCCGAGAGGATGGCGTCGAGGGCTTTGAACCTGACATCGATGTCGGAATAGATTTTGAGGATACAGTGGGCATGGTGACTCATCTCGAAGGAACTCCTTCCGATCAACTACCGAATGTCCTCGTCACGGGCTCGACAGACGTGCAGATGGCCTTCATCTCCTTGTCGGCTCGTGAACCCGGCGGTCGGGACGCTGACTACATCGCTTGGCATTCCCTCGACCATCGGCCCGAACAACACCGGCTCGCTGGGTTGCGCAACTCTCTCCGGCTCGTGTCCACCCCCGCATGCCGCGCGGCCCGCGCTGCGAAAGATGACCGCTTCGATGCGGTCGACCATGTGATGACCTATCTGTTCAGTGACCCGGCGGCACTGTCGGGCTTCAATGACCTTGGCGCGGCGCTCCACGAGGCGGGCCGTATGCCGCTACGGCTCCCCACCGTGGAGTTCATGACCGCAGACCTGGTCGGGCGCATTGCCACACCGCGTGCCGTCGCGGGCGCTGACGTCATCCCGTGGCGCCCGGCTCAGGGCGTCTACCTGATTATCGAGACCGGCGAGACTTCAGTCGAGGACCTTGCCGAGGTTCCGGGTGTGGCTGGCATCTGGTGGTACCGCGGCGCTCTCGCCCCGGCGCCATATTCCACGGATGCGCGGGACCTGCACATCACCTACTGCTACCTGGACGACGACCCGGTCGTGACAGCCGGGCGGCTCGGTGAACATATGCACCGCCGGTGGGCCTCCGGCGACATCAAGGGCCTCCTGGCCGCTCCGTTCCATACGTTGGCGCCCTTTGACTGGGCACGCTTCCTCCCTACCAACGTCGAACCCGTTTGAGCAGGCCGTGTTTGTCGGTCTCTTGGGACGTCTCCAGATGAGGATTCGTTCATGTCTGTGAAATTGGCGATCGGCACGCCCGTCGTGACAATGGATCCTGTGTCGCACGCGCCGTGGGAGGAAACCGCCTCGATCGAAGACCTGGCCAGAATCGCCGAAGCTGCAGATCGTCGCGGCTACCACCATCTCACGTGCAGCGAGCACATCGCCTTACCTGCGGCTGAGCTCACTCGAAGGGGATCCCGCTACTGGGATCCACTGGCCACCTTTGGTTACCTGGCCGCTCGCACCAGCCGGATCCGCTTTACGACCCTCGTCGTGGTTCTCGGCTACCACCACCCGCTTGACATTGCGAAGCGCTACGGCACCTTGGACAAGGTGAGCAACGGGCGCTTGATTCTCGGCGTGGGTGTCGGAACACTCAAGGAGGAATTCGATCTCATCGGCGCTCCATTCGATCAGCGTGGTCCGCGCGGCGACGATGCACTTCGCGCCCTCCGAGCGTCGCTGTCCCAGCCCCAGCCCGCATACCACGGTGAGTTCTACGACTTCGAAGACTTTGTCGTCGACCCCTGCGCAATACAAGAACGAGTTCCCCTGTGGGTCGGAGGTCGAAGCCTCCGCTCCCTCCGGAGGGCGGCGACACTCGCTGATGGCTGGTGTCCGTTCGCCGTGACGCCGGTCCAGGCCGCTGAATGGCTTAGTCGGGTTGATCTCCCAATGGGCTTCGAAGTCGTCCTTCCTTCAACAGCACGGCTAGAACCGATTGCCGAACCGAGTCAGGCCCAAGACATCCTTGCGGCAACTGAAGCGGCCGGAGCGACGATCGTGCACTGTGCATTCACACACCGATCCCTTGAGGAGTATCTCGAAAAGCTCCATGCACTTTCCGAACTCCATTCCGGCTTGCGGTCACAGTAGCGTCCGAGGATTCGGTGAAGCTGCTTGGTCAGCTCCAGTACACCTAGACCTAGACCTCGTCGCAGGAGGACGTGAAAGATCTCCAGCAAGGCCTGGCCGGAGGCGCAGCTCAACAGCGGCGACCGGGATCAACTCCTCGCGAGGATCAGTTTCCCTGTCGGAAAGCCTCATGCGCTTGGAGGGCGCGGGCGGCAAGGAGGAAGTCACGGTCCATCTGCAGAAGGAAACCGGCGGCGATTGCGTCATCGAGGGAGGCTGCGAACTGCTCCATGTACTTCTCCTCCGTCTGATACCGCTGAACGAGCAGGTGGGGCGGGAGCGGCCGCTCGTCTCCGGTCAACATGAACATGCCTCCGCTCTCCGCGTGGACTTTGTAGGTGGACAGAGGTACGTCGACAAAGGGGGAACGGACGCCGCCGATGGCGTTTCCGACGGCATCGACTGCAGCCTCCGATACCTCACCGGTCAATGCGAGTTCGATCCGAGACGACGACGGAGGAGCGACCCCATCCTCCGCCCATCTGATCAGTCGCATGAGGCCGGCTCGTAAGAATGCTTCGGTTGGAAACGATGATGACGAACCGCACTCTGGGTCCACACCGACATGAGGTGCTCCCGCGATTTCGTACAGTCGATAGAGGTCGCCTGGGGCGTCACTGTCGGGTCGACGGACGTGCGCCCCTCCCATGGAGCGGTAACCGACTCCGGGACTCAGCGTGACCTCGAAGCCCTCGATATCGGTCTGCGTCTCGACATTCACCACGGGGGCCGACACCGGGACCATCGGTGTGTGCTCGAACTGCGGTAGTGGGGAGTCGCCCGACTCCAAGGGAGTCAGACTTCCCGAATGGGCCGCTGGGAAATATCCATCGAATACCGATGACCCATCAGAAGTTCGGCTGAGGCCGTGGAACGCCATGGCGAAAGTCGCCGCGTCGACAGCACTTTGTGAATAGCCGGCCATGTAGAGGTGCGTTGCGACGTTGCCGCCGATCAGCTCTGCACCGTCCTCTTCTTTTACGAAAAGGCCGACTTGGCGAAGGATGTCCCATTCCAAGTCGTTAATCGTGAGATCGATCTCGGCGTAGCGCTCCGGATTAGAAGCCCGCAACGCGTCTCCGGCACTGGATCGGACCGTGACTCCTATCCATGCGTCGCCGTTGGACTTAAGCAGAGTCGCAACCTGCTCCCAGACGACGTCTGAGTCGGTTCCATTCCTCGACGTGTTGAACGGCTCGAGGATTACCCGTCCGCTGAAGAGATCAGGGTCACGCGGGTATCTCGAGATGATGCGGGTGGCGAAACGGTGATCGATGCCCGTCTCTCGTGCTGGCCCCGTTGCAGGACCCGAATATGTTTTTGCCGCTCCCTTGATGAGATACTCGGCATCCTGATAGCCGTCGCCCGTGGGTGCGCACGGAACGAGACTCCCAACACCCCTCGGGGAGAGAACTGGGCGGCCGCTACCCCCGGCAACGAGCTCGATCTGAAAAGCAGAAGTCGCCATTGATGTCACTCCCAGGAGCAAGTGGCCGTGCCTCGCACCAACCGCCGGTCACCGTAGTCCGACACTTGGCGGGTGCACAACGAGGTCATAGAGTCGAACGAAATGCTCGGGACACATGTGATACCAAAAGCTTGAGCACGGGCCGGTTGAGTAGGACCTGTGCTCCATGAAGTCAGGTGGACGATAACCGATGACGCCATGGGCTCACGACCTTCGACGACAGCACCACGGCACCTGTTGCGCCACCGGCGCGGTTTAATCAACGTCCATCCAGTCCACGAGCAAATGGGAACGGATGACCGGAACGCATCGACCATGAAAAGCAGTTAGGCAGGGGGGGCGCAAGGTTCCGGAGGTAGAGACGCGAAATCCTCGAGTTGCTTGCCGCCCATCCTCAGGAAGACCTCGGGCTTTCCGAGACCGCCCGCACGCTCGTCATGAACAAGGCGAATTGTCACGCCATCCTCACCCTTTTGGCCAACCAGAACCACTGGGGCTGACTGTCTCTTCGTACGCACACGGCTGGAGGACTCTAGTGACTGAAGAACAGAGCGGACGGAACAGTGCATTGTCTTCGACGTCGAGGCGGAGATGACGATCGTTTGATTATGTGCCCGACCGACACTTGACGATAATTGACATTGATATCGAGTTCTATATAAGAATGGGCGTTACTGAGATGGCTGGGGCTGGGCGGGAAGGGGTATTCGGGAGGTGTTCGTGAGCACGGATGAACTTGCCACTGTTCGGCAATCGATGGCGACCGGGAGGCTTTCCAGTAGTGCCCCCGGGGACGACTCGGAGGTAACCCATGATCACCAGGGGGATGGCCCTTGGGATCCGTGGTCTGATCATCAGCTCCTTCGCGCCGGGCTTTGTGCTTGTCTACCAGGCGTAACGCTTCCTCAACCTGGCGCGCGTCCAATTCGGCGTGACGTCTACGGCCTTGCTCCTCAAAGTGGTCACACGATTGGGGCTGCAGTTGCTGGCTCTCTCTTGAGGTGTGCATGCTCGTGGGAATCCTCACCGGCTCCAGCGTTTCATCGTCGGGTTCGTGCGTCGGACCCGCGACTGCTCGCCATGGAGTAGTTGTGCACGCCCTCCGCCCGTTCTGGCAGTCAGTCAGTCGACGATCCCGGCCAAATCGGGACCATCCCTATACAAGGAGAAGTATTGTGACCCAATCCCCATTCCTCGGGAGGCGGACGTACCGGGCAGCGTCCGTGTGCGTTGCCATCCTCATGGTGGCTACCGTCCTGTTGCTCGGATCGACCGGGGTCGACAGGAATGCCGTGTCACCCGCAGGAGCGGCCACCGCCGCCATCTCGAGTTCAGCCCAGTGCCCGTCCGGTTCGGCCCCGGGGATCACATCGGGTCAGGTAAAGGTGGCGGCGTCGATTATCGACATAAGCGGCGGCTCGCTCAGTAACACCACCGTGGGTGTTCCATCCACCCAACAACAAGAAGCCGACTACAACCTGGTCGCGAAGAACATCAATAACGAAGGCGGGGCCGGCTGCCGGAAGATCATCATGAGTTTCTATGAGGTGAATCCAGTAAGCGCTGCGAATGCCCAGCAATCCTGTTTGACCATAGCCGCTGCCCAGCCCTACATCGTGCTCGACAGTGGAGCACTCACCGATGTCGGCGCCAGCAGCTGTATTCCCCAGCACCATGTGCTCCTCGCCTCTCAGTATTTGACCCCCGACGACCTGACGACCTACCACCCCTACGGCCTGGATATTGGGGGAAACACCCAGGCAGCGTTCCGCACCGGGATCTTGGCGCTCGATAGCCTCGGTTACTTCAGTAAAGCGAAGGGATTCAAAAAATTAGGTGTGCTCTACCACACGTGCGCGGCGGGAACCCAGAGCCTCGAGGAATCGGCCCTTACTTCGGCCAAGGTCCCGTCAAAATCTGTGGACTACTTCAACCTCGGATGCCCCGCCGGCCAGAATGACACCTCAGCCTCCATGCAGCAGGCGGTGCTCTCCTTCAAGAACGCAGGGGTGACCGACGTGACTGAGGACGGTGTGAACGACGTGGGCCTCTTCACGCAGGTGGCGCAGCAGCAGAAGTACACGCCCCATTACGTGTTCACGGACAGCGCGCAAGCGGCGACGAACTTCACAGGGCCCGACGCGCCCAACCCGACCAACTTCAATGGGACGATCAACATCGTCGAAGGTGGTTATGGTGAGTCGACGACACCGGGGTTCAAGCCCACGGCTGCCACGAAGGCATGTGACGCCATCTATGCCGCCGGGGGCCAACCGAGCGTCTACAAGCAGCTCGACGGCTATGGCGGTGTGGTGTGCTCCTACTTGTGGTTCGTGCAGGCGTTGTTGAATCACGCCTCGACGGTTTCATCCACCCAACAGATCTCGTCCATGCACAAGATCGGGGCTCTGGCGCTCTCCTATCCGTTAGCACCACTCGACTTCTCGGCCGCGCCGTCGGGGTCAGGCTACGGGGTGAGCTTTTGGCGTGCTGTCTATTACCACGCGTCGTGCAAGTGCTGGCAAGTACCCGATCCCACCTTCCACAAATCAGCAGCGTGACGCGACGAGCAGCAACCTCCGTGATTCGACTCGACGACGAAACTTCACGACTCGCGCCGCCGAGTCAGGGCGCCACGTCAACGAGAGATCAGAACCCTGCCCATGATGTGCCGCCATTTCCAAGAAAAAGAGCTCATACCCGATCGGCCATGACACGTTGCGCAGCGCGACCCACAAAGTGCAGAGCGACAGGAGCGGCATGCCCGGAGGAGTAGTCGCTACCGCTAGTGGCCAGATACGCGGCACACTGAACGGTGGCGTGTGGGCCTTTAAGGGCGTGCCCTACGGGGATGACACTGGCGGGGCGAACCGATTCCGGCCGTCGCGACCGCCACGACCATGGACGGGAGTGCGCGAGTGCCTGATGTATGGGTCGTCATGCCCGCAGATGACCGTCGAGCAGATGACCGGGACTCCGATGACCGCCGAGATCGAGCAGATGATGGGCGTTCTGGCGACCGAGCCGTCCATGAGCGAGGACTGCCTTGTCCTGAATGTGTGGACGCCGACCCTCGAAAGTGGCTCCAAGCTGCCGGTGCTTGTGTGGCTTCACGGAGGAGGGATGAATACTGGGTCGGCCTCCTGGCCGCTGTACGACTTCACCAATCTTGCCGACCACCGCAACGTTGTGATGGTCGGCGTCAACCATCGCCTGGGTATTCTCGGGTTCTTGGACCTGTCCTCGTTCGGAGAGGAATTCGCCGACTCAGGGAACGTCGGAATGCTCGACGTGGCAGCTTCGCTCGGCTGGGTGAAGGAAAATATCGCCGGCTTCGGTGGCGACCCGAACAATGTGACGGTCTTCGGCGAGTCCGGTGGTGGAGCAAAGACGTCAGTGCTGTTGGCAATGCCGCCAGCGGACGGCCTGTTTCACAAGGCGTTCCCGATGAGCGGAACGATGTTGGCTGGACAACGGCCCGAGGTCGCGAGAACCACGGCCGAGATGGTGTTGGAGCAGGTCGGGACCAGAGGCAATCTGAAGAAATTGCGGGCATTGGACGTACGTCAGCTCGTTGAGGCTGAACTGGCGCTGCAGGGCCAACAGATTCTCGGCAGAGGAGGCCGAAGGTTCGGCCCCGTTCTAGGCCCCAGTCTCCCCATGCACCCCGAGGAGGCCCTGCAGCTCGGGGCCTCGGCCGACATTCCCATTGTGTCTGGGTGTACGACCGACGAAATGTTGGCTTTTCTCGCCGCCGATCCCGAATTCGGCGCCATCACCGAGCTAGGCCTGCATGATCGGCTCGAGTTGCTGCTCGCCGAGTACACGGATCCGATCCTCGACGGTTACAGGTCACTTCGCCCCAGCGACGACCCCACCGCACTCCTCGTCGGGATTCTCACCGATGCCACGATGCGTATCCCCCACGTGCGATTAACAGAAGCGAGACTCCACGCTGGCGGAGCCCCTGCTTGGATGTATCTCTTTGCTTGGGGTTTTGCCGACGCTTCTGGGCGGAGGTGGTCCGCGCACGGCACCGACATGCCCTATTTCTTCGACAACGTGGACAAGGCGGCTGTCGCGCAAGGAGACCACGCCCCGGAACTGGTTGACGCGACGTGCGGTGCGCTCGTTTCTCTTGCGTATTCCGGCGACCCGAACCATGACGGACTCCCGAAATGGCCGGCGTACACACTCAAAGACAGGCCCACGATGATCTTCGACACACCCTGTTCGGTTAAAGCTGATCCTTTCGGAGACGAGCGCATCCTTTGGCAAGACGTCCCTCTCGGCAATCTGCTCATGGGCTAAACGAAGCGAACAGTTCAGCAGCACATCGGCTCGTCGCAAGACTGCCTGGGTGTGTCGCTACAGACAGAACGCCACTAAAGAAAGAAGGATTACGACATGACCGTGACCGTTGTAACCGGCGCCGCCAGCGGCATGGGCCGCTCTTGCGTTGACCTACTGCTCGGCTCAACGGATCATCTGGTCGCCGTCGATCTAAAGGAGCCGGAGATTGAGGGCGCCCTCGGGATCGCCTGTGACGTGTCAGATCCGCAAGCGATCGGGGGATTGATCGAGACGGTACGCGGGCTCGGTCCGTTCAGAGCCTTGGCCCACGCTGCGGGGATTTCTCCGACAATGGACGGTGCCCGCCGGGTCTTTGACGTCAACTTGGTGGGGACCGAGAGGCTGCTTCGGGCGTTCGAGGACCTCGCCGGGGTCGGTTCTGCCGCAGTGTGCTTCTCATCGTTGGCGGCTTATCAGATCGCCCCCTTTGCCGATTCGGCGATGGACGCTTTGGTGGACGACCCGCTCGCCGAAGATTTTCTGGACAAAGCCGCGGCTGCCACCGGCAACGACAGCGGGTTCGCCTATGGACTGTCCAAGCGAGGTGTAATTCGAGCCTGTGCCCGGGCCGCCGTTCGCTGGGGCACGTTCGGGGGCCGGGTGAACTCAGTTGCGCCTGGCATCATCGACACACCGATGGGGCGTCAGGAGCTCGACCAGCAACCCGCAATGCGCGACATGCTTGAGCGGGCACCTCTCCAACGGCTCGGCGCACCAGTCGAGGTCGCTTCCGTTGTCGCGTTCCTTCTCTCGGACCGAGCGTCGTTTGTCTCCGGAATCGATGTGCTTGTCGACGGGGCGAATCTTCCCGGCATGGCTGCTGCTACATAAGCTGCTGCTAAATAACAGGGCAGTTCTCTCGAACCGCAATGGCTCGGCCTTGGGAGCCCCATATATGGCCCCTGACCTGCATTTTTGGAGCGGAAGACGGGATTCGAACCCGCGACCCCAACCTTGGCAAGGTGGCGATTCTGGTCCACGAGGTTCACTCCAGTCCTCTGGCCTGCGGTCCTGTCTACGCAGTTTCCACTGCGTCCACCGAATTCGCCCCTGTAGTAGAGCGGTCTACTACAGGGTCGACGAGCGGTAGAAGTTCACGTCCTGGGTCCCACCTCGCCTAACCGGGACCTGAGACGGAGTCGCTTTTGGGGTCCGCTGGGAAGAACGACCAGCTCCGCTCGCATTTCCTCGATGCATCAACCAAAAACAATACGATGTGCGGCGAATCCCGTCCGGGGTTTCGCAGCCGGCTGGGAGAATGGAGCATGGCTGTCGAGATCGACACGACGAGGGCGCTCCGGGGAGTCTCCGATCTGCGGCGTCTTGTGGAGGCTGTCATAGGTGCCGATCAACACGACGAGCCCGACTGGCTTGAGTGGAAATCGACCCTTGACCTCTCGACAAAAGAGGGCTGTTTCCACGTCGTCAGGGCGGTATTGGGGATGGCCAACCGGGTCCCGGACCGGGCCGCGCTGACTTGCGAGGGGCTCGGGCTACGTGGTGGTGGGTACGGAGCCGGCGAGCCGTCAGGGGATTGCATCGGTCGATCCGGCAACCCTGACCCAGATCATCGAGCCCTACCTGGGAGGATCAGGCGGTCCGGTGTGGACCCCGATTTACGTACCGATTGTGGAAAGCACGACCGTCCTCGTCGTCATGGTCGAGGCGCCCAAGCAAGGGGATCCAATCTTCACCCTGCGGAAGGAGTTTGGCAACGCCCGGAGCGGTGCCGTGTTTGTCCGCAAGCACGGGATCACAGCGCCGGCCGACGCCAGCGACATGGATGCCCTCCAGGCCCGGCTCGTGGCGGCACCGCCCCCGACCGACATAAAGGTTGGTCTCATGGGGGACGTTCCGATCTCCTGGTTCGACGGGGTAACCGCGTCCGCCTCTTTGAAAGAGTGGGTGACAGAGATGGCCGGCACCATGGTGGCAGCCGCCCGTGAGAAAGAGCGCCAGCGCCTGGCTCCGAAGCCGGCGGCAGTATTCGGGACAGTGGGGCCGTTGGTGGCAATGGCCGGTGAAATCGAGGACCGGCGGTCCTCCACGATGCATGCGATGGGCCTCCTCGGAGAGAAAGACAAGCGGTCTCTCGACGAATACATCGCAGAGGTCGACGCATGGGCGGAGGCCGCTACCAACGTGGCGCCAGATGTTGCGCTCGGTCGGTATATCAACGAGGGGCACGGGGTGGTTGCCTTAACAGTCGCCAACCCCACGGGCCGCTTCCTCGCTGACGTCGAAGTGGAGGTGGAGTTCGAGGGTGAACACATCGGCGGGTTCGAAGAAGCGCCAACGCTTGTAGAGTTGCCGGCTACTCCTCGGACTTATGGAGAGAGGACTCCTGGGCGCTCATTTATGGCCCCGTCGTTGGGGTTGGATGCTCTTTTTGCAACGCCACCTCTGACGCCATCCTTCGCCCGGCCCTTACGCCGCACGTGGGTAGAGGTAGACCAGGGCTCAGTCCGCATTCGGTTTCACCTCGGCGATCTGCGCCAGCACGGCGCTGACACGAGCGCCAACGCGTTCGTACTTGTGAAAGCACGACCTGAAGATGGGATTTTGCATGGGATATGGAGGGCCACGATCCGAGACCAGGAAGGCGTGTCGCAGGGTTTCTTGGACGTCTCACTATGCGATGAGCCGGTGGATTTGGCCACCCTGTTCCATATCCCTGCCCCGTGAGAAATCTCGGGTGTTACGACGTTCCAACGTGGGTTGTAGCGATCCACCACCTGCGCGCACGAGTTTGTCATACGCACATCGGACCCAGCGAGGCGATGTGCGGGTATCACCGAATAACCCGACTCAAGAGATGACAACGACACACGAGCGGACTATTTCGTCGCCTTTGAATGCTGACGTTCTAACAGTGCTCGAAAGTTGCGCTGTTGACGACCACCAATTCACTGGCTGACGGTTAGAGCGCGCATCCCAGGGCACCGAGGGCGCGCTACAATTGAGCACTATCAGCCCCTTCCGGGAGCGATTCCCTTGGGGGTCATCATTGCGGTGCTCACTGTACTCGTCGCTATCCAAGCTTTTAAGGCCATTCTGATCGAGCCCAGCGAAGGGCGACACGGAAAGGAGAGGCGTATGAGCAAAGTGTTATCTCGGTGCGTTTTGCCAGGAACCATTGACGTATTTACAGCCGTGGCGACGGGCGTCATATCGAGCGTGGTGGCTTCCGGAAGGGGCTGATGCGACGGCTGCGTATCGGCGTGAGGGTTGCTTGACCTCAGCTTGGGAGCGAAAGTGGCTTATGCGGTCCTTCGCCGAAGACCCTTGCGGTGTACAGGGTCCACGAAACGCCTCCCGAGAGAGGATGTCTTTTGTGATGGAGTGATCGCTGTGACGGAGCTCCGGCACATCGGATCGTGGCGTCGGGGTCCCAATCAGGCTCCTTCCGCGACCTGAGGACCCGCCGCCGTCCAGGCCGTGGCCTGGGCCCGCATATCCCTGCGGATCTGCGATCGACGTTGGCGGTCCTTTAGGGCGTCGCGACGACTCATGCCCCCGACGTCCTGTCTGAGCCACGCGTCCACATCGACGCTGGCCTCATCGAAGGTGCGGCCCGCTCCCATTCCGCGCTCACACCACTCCTCGATCAGGTCAGCCTCCTCGAAGACGGGACTCGTCACTTCGTCGAACGTGAAGGTGGGCACGACGACCCGGGCCGAGTGGTATACCCAGCGCTGCATCAACAGGTTCATGCCGGGCAGCGACAAGCAAGCGACCCGCTCGGTGAGATCGTCGGGGTGCACGTGATGAGTGTGGTCGAAGAAAGCACCCGCATGTCGCCGACCGGTCTCGTACTGAGGGTACAAGTCGGGAAGCGGCATCAGCTTGCCGTATCCCGTCCAGTTGTCGGGAATCACCTCAGGGTGTCGGCGCACCTCTGCGACAAGGAGGCTCTGGGCGAGATGTGTGCCGTTGGGGCGCATGGCGCACGGGTGCTGGATCACCATGACCGTCTTGTTCTTTGGCTCCGTCGCTCGTGGTGCCAAGACCGGCACATTCTCGAAGACGTCGCCGCTGAAGATGGGTCGGTGGGCGACGACCTCGTCGACGCCACGCGCCAGGTACAGCACGGACCAATCCGCGCGGTCCCCAGCAGGAGCCTCGAGATCTTGACCCACAGATCACAAATTCTTTCGGCGCAGTGCGAGGCCATCTTCGGCCTCGAACACCTCAAAGTCGCTACGGTAGGTCTCTCGCCATTCTGGGTCGAACACTCCGAGCACCGCTTCGGGGTCGGTCTTGCCACTCGCGAGACGGAACACGAGATCGACGTGGCGCGCTGCGTAGAGATCGAGCGGGGTAACAGGCACTCCCAGGAGGATTGGGGACTCGAACCACTGCGCGACGTCTTGGACCATGTAGTGCTCGGAGATCATGTGGCAGGCGGCCAACGCTGCGGCGGCGCTCGTCCGGCTCTCCCCACTGACCGAGGCGCCCCGTCGCCACTTCTGGACGGACGGGACGCTGACACCAATTAGCCTGGCTATGTCGCACGCCACGCGAATCCGAGATCCGACAACTCGCCCAAGAGGGTCGGAACGTCCATACGGACGAACTCGGTCGTCTTGACTCCCCACTCCTTCAAGAGGACCTCCCCGTGGAGTTCCCCCGTGTCGTCGTGGAGCAGCTTGGCGCGGTTGTCGAGAAATCCGACGTCCTCGGTCAGCTGCGACCAACTCGGCGTACCGGTCTGCGGCAGGTCCTGCGTCGGCGAGACGACTTCTACCCTGCTGGCGTCAGTTGCGGTCTTTGTCGATGTGTCAGCCACGGCGCAGCACCTCTTCTCGTAGTCGGTCAGTGATGAGGCTCTCGAACAAGCCCGAAACCGGTTCGTGAACCTGGCGTGCGAGCTCGAGGACCGTCTCCTCGGAGAATTCAGGCACGTCGCCAGTGGGGGCCCAGAAGCTGTCGATGTCGAGCAGGAAGAACGGGCCCGGTGCTGGCACCGAGCGCTGAAGGAGCCCACCGGGTGGCACGGCGAATCCTTCCCGAGGTCCGTAGCGCACGACAATCTTGTGCCCCTCGCCACGGTCGAACACAGTGGCCCCTTGTCCTTGTTCGACCGCAAGCCCAAGCTTTGCCGCCACTACGACAGGACCGAGGAGGCTGATGTCGACCCAGTCACTCCATCCCTCCACACCACCGGCAAGGTCGGGAACCCGGATCTCGTCGACGTAGCGAAGCCCAAGGCGCATGAGGCCCTCGACGGGCTGCACTGCCTGCCAAGCCGAGATGGCGACCCGCAGCAGTTCGGTGAGGTGCTCGAAACTCCGGTGCCGGGTGGTCTCGACGACAACGGCCTGGGCGTTGAAGGTGACGGCGGTGGTCAGGTCGCGCGTCGCAAAGCGCGGCACAACCTGTTGGGTGACCATCGGATCTGCCGGCGGCGCGTGGCTGATGACCTGGGTCGACTGTGGCTGGGGAAGGGGAAAAGTTGTAGCGAGGAGCCGCTTGAGTTCGCTCTGCTGACCGGGATCGAGTTCGGGGGCATCGGGGTGACGGGCCTCGACCGCGACAAGGACCGCGGGAGCGTTCGGGTAGATCTCTCGGTCGGGCACAACCTATACTCTACCGTAAACAGAAACCAAAACGACAACCGCAGCAGCAACTATAGGAGTCATCACACCACGTCATGCAATGTAATGAGGAACTTGTATCGTCGGCGGACGGAGGTTCTATGAGCACCAAAAGCCCTGGTCCTAGCCATGCGCCGATGTCGGATCAGACTAACCCCACGCTGAGCACGCTCCGCCGCGCCAGTAGACGAAAAGTTCGACCTAACTCAGCGGCCGGGACAGGACATCCTCCAGCTGGCCGCGTTATGACGCCTGGTGGGCCGACCCGTCGGGTTACCCCCAGCCGGATTGCACCCGCCTGTTCGCCTTGTGGACTACTTGGCGCGGCACGACGACCTGACTCTGGAACGATCCGTGCCCGGCCCACAGCATCGGGTTCCGTCTTGTCTACAGCCTCTTGGCCGGCATTACCGAAAAAATGCTGATCACGCGAACAAGCCCAGACCAGCGTTGACCAGGCGGGTTGCTGAGTCCACCGATCCCTGGGCGGCCTACGGCACGCCGCTCATGCTTAACGTGGCCGCCAGCGGCAACTCTCGGTGCGCCACATCACTCTGCCGGCTTCATCTCTCTGGGGCGCTACCGCCGCCTAAGGGACGACCGCTCAGCGGCCCGGAGATCTCGTCTAGTCGCCCAGGTCGCCGACCGGCGCGACCCGGGATCGCCCTGCAGGGTGCCTGTGGCGAGTCCTTCGACAGCCCGCTCCCTTAACGGCCACCGTTTCGGTTCTCTCCTCGAAGTCCAGGTGCATATCGAGGGCTGGAGATTCGACTACGTCCTTAGAACCGTCCATATCATTCCCAGACATTAGGCCTGGCATGGCCGTAAGGGCCGACCGTTCTATTCCAAATGACCTTTCAACGTCCGCCACAGCACCCTGAGCACGTCGAGGCAGTCGAAGTGGAACTCGATCGCATTCGTCGGGACCCTCCGCCGCTCGTCGCACTTTGCCGGTCGTTCCGGGACCCAAAGCGTGCGTTGGTATCAATTACGCTTCGCCAACGCTCACGCCTCCACCTCGGGGGTCTCGTCGTCGTTAAAGGCGGGCTCAAGAAGCGCCAGAAAGCTTGCATCGAATGGATGGACGACACTGCTCAGATCGTCGCCGTCGTCCGGTACGTGGAATGGGACGCGTCCAGCCTCTTCCACTCACGTAGAGTCCAACGATGACGACCACCGACCCCTACCGTGGCCCCCGGGTCACCGCCCGAGGTGGCAGAGGCATGGGGTCCTACGTCTGGGTCGTGCCAGGGATAGCGGGATATTCCACCGAAGAGCTCAAGCAAATGGGCGAGCGGATGACCAGAGCCTGGTACGAGAGCATGCAGGCCGAGGTAGACGCCGAAGAGGAGACGGAAGCATTGCTCATCGAAGCCCTGGAGGCGGCGGTGCTCGCCGACGACCGACCCGGCTACAGCGACTTCTACTACGACCCCGAGTATGACGGCGAAGTCGACGAGTTCGCAGACGAACTCGAGCTGCAAGATTTAGTGGTTCAACCGTCGAACGCGAGACCGGCACCGGATTCGCCGAGCGAAATGGTCGTGGTCAAGGTGCTCGGAACCGTCGAAGTCGACGGATGGCGAGACCGACCCAAGCGCAAGATCGTTTCGGAACTCGCCTGCTATCTGGCGCTACATGCCGGCCGGCCGGTCAGTGGTGAGGAACTGCGCGCCGCCCTGTGGCCTGATGTCGATTCTGAAGCGAGTGCCAAAAGTCTGCGTAACTACATGTCCGAGTTGCGCCGAGCCCTCGGTTCCGAGCACGTGCCGCTGGCGAGAGGCACCGGTTATGCCGTAGCCGGCTCCGTTGGGTCCGACTGGGCCCAGTTCACCCAACTCGTGCGGTCCACAGAACTCATCGGCTCCGACGAAGCCGCACTGCTCAAGCAAGCGCTTTCCCTGGTACGCGGCCGCCCCTTCTCCGGCGTCACCTACAACTGGGCATTCTCCGAATTGTTGGTCTCGCACATGGAAGTCGGTGTGAGCCAAGCGGCCATACGGCTGGCCGAGATCTCGATGGCGGAAGGTGACGCGGCGACTGCGGCCTTTGCGGCGCACCAGGGGTTGTTGGTCACTCCGTTCGACAGCACGCTGTGGGAGATCGCCCTACGTGCGGCGGCGGCAATCGGCAAGGACGCCCTCGCCCGCACCTGGCGTGACGCCCAGGCGACCTTCGGGGACGATGCCACCGAGTTGTCCGACCTCCAGCGCATGCTGGAAAGCAATTAGCCGGAAGGCTCGGCCGCGTAGAGCCGGCAGTGCTCGTCCCAGTCGACGCCGCCAGGTGTGCCGCCCATGGTGACAAAGTGGGCGTGCTCCCACCACGGCAAGAGGCGTACCTCAACCATCGACGAACCGTGCAGGAGCAGGGCGTGACCGGCCCGCCCCCGGGCGATGACGTCGACCGGCATGCGGGGCCGCCACTGCAGCGTCGAGGTGGTCGAGGACACGGCGTGGCCACCCGAGAGGAGATTCTCCAAAGCGTTCGGGTGCGTGATCGACGACACGACGATTTGGTGATCCCCCGCCAGCGCGCTGATGAGCGCGAGCGTGCGGTGATCGGCCACTCCCGGCAGGATGACCTTGGCGCCGAAGAGGGTGAAGAAGCCCTCGGCCGCCTCACCCCAGCGCGCCCGGGCCTGGGAGAGGTCCTGCAGGCAGGCGAGGGTGACCAGTCCCTGTCCCCCGCCTTCGGCCGCCAGCGCGGGTAAGGACGGCAGCGGGGCGATGTTGGCCACCTCGTCGAGGGCGAAGACCACCGGGGCGGCGTCGGACGGCCGGGCGAAGACGGCGGCAGCGGATCTGCTCGAGCAGGGCCACCACCAGGGGGGCCAGCTGGTCCTGGTCCTGGGCCGGGGCGCAGATGTACAGGGTGTCGGACGAGCGGGCGAAGGCGACCGGGTCGAAGTTGGGGTCCTGGCCGTCGTCGAGGACCGCCTCGGAGCGATAGGCGGAGAGCAGGCCCGAGCAGCGGTGGAGAAGATGCCCGAGCGCTCCCGCTCGTCGGTGGCGGCCACCCCGGCCAGGATGGCGCCGCCATCTCGTGGCCCGAGTCGGCGATGACGGCAGGGGCTCGCGCAGGTCGCGGGCCAGGACCCAGCGGCAGACCGCCGCCATGTCGAGGTCCCGCGCGGCCGCGGCGAAGAGCAGCGGGGCGAGGAGCGCCTGGGCCCGCTCGACCCAGTGGGCCGACTCGCTCAGCGAGGCGCCCGGGCGGGCCGCGCGAGCCAGGGCGTGGGCCATGGTCACGGCCCGGTCGAAGCGACTCGCAGCCGACCACCGGCGACCAGCGCAGCCGGTGCACCCACCACGGGAGCGGAACTCGATCGTCCCGTGGGTCGAAGACGAAGACACGGCCGAGCGACCCGGTGACGATGCGGTGGCGGCTATGAGCACGTCGGGCTTGGTCGAGGTGGAGACCACGGCGGCCGGGGCATCGAGCACGGTCGGGATGACGAGCGTCGAGGTCTTGCCCGATCGGGGCGGGCCGATGACCAGGATGGCGGTCTCGGGCCCGGCGTAGAGCGGGCGACAGGGAGATAGCCCTCCGGGTGCGGGTACTCGCTCCGTTCGCCGACGTAGCAGCCCCACCAGGCCGCCCGGGGTGCCCTCGGGCATGAGCGGGGCATGACCGGCTGGCGCGGCGGCGCCTACGACGGCGTGTCATGCGCTCGAGCCTGCGTCGCTTGACCTCGTGCCCGATCTGCATGTCCTCGATGCCCGAGTCGGCTCGATGGCAGGGACGGTCGTCCAGCTCGCGCCAGCGGCAGCGTTCGTAGTCGCGGATCTGCGGCTGCCACCTCGTCGTAGGCCAGCCGAGCGGACCGTTCGAAGGGCCGAGGCCCGAGCGGGTCGTCCCCCTCGACGCCGTGGCGCTCCCGGTAGCGGTCGATGGCATGCGCGAGCCGATCGTAGCGAGCCTGCTCGTCGACGAAGCCCGGGCGGCGACCCAGGGCGGCCACGATATGCCCGGCCGGCTCGGGCGCCGCCGAAATCGGCGCGAAGTCGATCGGACAGACCGGCCGTGTCGCCGCGCGGCATCCGTTGGGTTCGAGACCACGGCTCTGTCAATGACTCGGGCCGGGCGATCGACGGGCTCGCCGGAGCAGCTCCGCCCTCGAGGTGCTCGCTGGCCAGGACTTGGCCCGCGAGACGGCCAGGCGGGCGGCCGTCCGGGCCAGGGGCTCGATCTCGGGCCCGATCGGGACCGAGCCCATCTTCGAAGGCGCCGCCGTGCACGAACAGCTCGGTGCCGATCGGGCCCGGCTCATGGCCACGTACCCGGCCTCTCGGGTCAGCGACTCGGTGGCCAGCACGAAGGCCCGGTCGTAGGTGGCACCCTGGGCCTTGTGGACGGTGGTGGCGTAGCCGTGGGCGAGGTGGCCGGCGTCGAGGTAATCGGGTGGGGAGTACTCGGGGACCGTCGGCGGTGTCGATGATGCAGGCCGGCGCCGTCGAGCCCGACCACCGTCCCCCGGGTGCCGTTGATCACGCCGAGCCGCCGGGCGTTGCGCAGGCACACCACCTCGTCGCGCGAGCGCAAAGCGACCGCTCGTCGGTGCGCAGGACGTCGGCACCCAGCACGCCGTGCGCTCGCAGCGTCGGCCCGGGCCACGTGCGTTGAGGGCCGTCGACGTCGCGCCGGTTGACGGCCAGCATGAGGGCTCGCCCGAGCTCTCGGGCCTCGAGCCAGTGCTCGACCAGGTCGTTCCGCGTCTCGGCCATGGTCGGCGCGAGGTGGATGCGGTCGTGGGCGTCGTAGGCGGCGAGGCCCTGGCCGACGTCGCCGGAGCGCAGCTGGTCGAGCGCGCGCGCGTTCCCACTGCTCGTGCTGGCGGCGGTTCTCGGTGAGCTCGACGGCGCCCAGGCGGATGGCCAAGCGTGCCGAAGGCTCCGCCGGCCTCGATCTCGGGCAGCTGGCGGGGATCGCCGACCAGGACCAGCTTGGCGCCCGACTCTGCGGTCGCCTCGACCAGCCGGGCCGATGGTCCGGGTGCCGACCATGCCGGCCTCGTCGACCACCACGCACGTCGCGGGGGCCGAGGGCGCGGCTCGCCATCGAGCTCGCCCATGAAGCGGGCCAGGGTGACCGACGCGATGCCGGCGCTCGCCTCGAGCTCCTCGGCCGCCCGGGCGGACAGGGCCGTGCCCGAGACGCGTAGCCCGCCGCTTCGAAGACCTCGCGGGCCAGCGGCGAGCGCGGTCGTCTTGCCGGCACCGGCCTTGCCCACGACCACCTCGACTCCGGCACCCGAGGTGACCAGGCGTCGGACCATCGCGCGCTGTTCGGCGGAGAGGTGGGGACGGTCGGCCAGGACCGCGGCGACCGTGCCGGCCCGATCGGCCGTGCGCCGACTCTTCGGGCCGTCGGCGACGCTCGAGGAGCGGCGGCTTCGACGTCGAGGAGCTCGCTGTGGTGCTGCAGCTGCTCGCCTCCCCGGCCCATGCGCCGAGCGCGACGACGTCGGGATGGGTCGAGAACCCGGTCGGCCAGCGGCCTCGATGGCCTCGAGATGGGCGCCGTCGGGCAACGCTCGGCGACGGCCCGGACGACGTCGCGGCGCTCGAAGATCGACGTCCTGGGCCGTGAGGCCGTCGGGCCGAGCAGCCGGTCGGCCAGATGCTCGAGCCTCGCCGCTCCGAGGACGACACGTCGCCGCGGCGCGCCCGAGAGCGGCGAAGTCAGCGGTCGGGGTCGATGCCGGCTCGATGAGCCTGGCGCCGCCACGGCGAGCGGAGGTCGACGGCGATCCGTCGCGCCTGGTCGGTGCTCGGCCTTGGGCGCCCGGGTGGCCAGCGCCGCCAGTTCGGCCGTGCGCTTCGAGAGTCCCGCCGTCGGCGGAGAGGTACTCCTCGATCTCGGCCCGGCGGGTGGAGAAGCGCCGCAGCACCGCCGGGTCAGATGCCGGCGACCTCGGCCGACGCCCTGGCGACGGGGCCGAAGCGCGACGCCCAGGGACTCGACCAGGCCGGCCCGCAGCGACGCCTGGTAGACGAAGCCGGCGGTGCGGGCGTGGAAGTAGAGGAGGCGGGCGTCGGGGGCCGACCAGCGGCCGTCGGTCGCCGTGGACGACGTTGGCCGCCAGCACGTGGGTGTGGAGCTGGGGGTCGCCGTTCCGCGAGGTCCGGTGGACGAAGGCGGCGGCCACCAGGCCCGTGGTCTCGATCCGGCGTCTCGCCGCCGGCGCCCCGGCGGGCGACGAGGGCGTGGCGCTCGAGGTAGGACGAGCCCGTCGGCCACCGCCCGGTCGTGGGCGGCCCGGACGGCCGCGGAGGTTGTCGGGATCGCTCAAGCCCGTAGAGGAGGGAGACGGACTTGGGGGCCGAGAAGGTCAGGTCGAAGCCGGCCACCCGTCGGGCCGCGTCCACCCGGCCGGCCGAGCAGCGGCGCCGTTGTGCGGCGAGATGCCGGCCAGGATGGCCCGCAGGTCCTCGGGTGCGACCTCGCCGCTAGGCCAGAGCCGGCGGTCCCGCGTCCCGAGCCAGGTGCCCGGGAGCCTCGCCGGCACCGGTGTAGTACTCCTCTCGGCCCTGGCCACCATGGTGAGGTAGTAGTCCTCGGCGCCGGCGACCATCTTGCCGATGGAGAGCATCGGCGCCTCAGGAGAGCTGTCGGGCTCAGTTGGCCTGCGCGGTCGAGGCCGACCATCTCGAGGAGACGCGGCCTTGGGGACCACGATGCGGCGGCCGAGGCGGATGACCGGCAGCTCCCCACGGGCCACGAGCTCGTAGGCGAAGGCCCGGGAGATGCCGAGCAGCTCTCCGGCTTCGGTCACGGTCAGCACCAAGCGCTCCCCCGCAATCACGGTCGTCGCGGAGTAGCTGGGTGTCACTACCGGCGCCGGTTGGGTCTCGGTCGTTGCTGGCTGGGACGGAGTCGATGGACTGGTTGTGGGTGTCTGGTTCGTACGCATGCGCCCACTGTGAGCGAGCGACGTCCACACCGATGTCCACAAGAATGTCCACAGCGCCGACATTTCTCACTCCGAGGCGAACTCGTCACGAGACGGGCAGCCTGGAATCAATAAGGGCAGCTCAGAGAGGCCGCTCACTACGTTTGTGGACATCGTTGTGGACATCGCAATCGAAAAAGAATCGATCCAGATGACACCCCAGGGCGGTCAAGGCCGGCGCAGCAGAGGGGGACACGTGTGGCCCCCGTGCCTTGAGGGCCCGGACCGTCTCACAGACACAATGGACGAGGCCGGCCCGGCTCGGCCGGCCTGGATGCGCCTTGTCTTTTCTCCCGGCCCGGATGGGTCACCGACGTCCACTCATCAGCGTGCGGGGCGCTCGGGGCTGGGGAGGCTTCGCACCCGAGGTGCAAGTGTGTGACTCCGTTTGTGGACATTCTCCGGGAAGGTTGAAACCTTTCAGTAGCTCCTCTGTCCCCACGATCAAGGGGCCTGGCCTTGGCGGAACTAACGGGAGAGTTGACCGGTGCGTGTGATCCGGAGGGTAACTACGGATCGGCCACCTCCAACGCCGCCACCAGAGGAGAGCTTCGACGATCCGGCCGGACGGCTCATGAGGCGAGGTCGGGGTCGAGCACGGACCAGCGGGTTCCGCCGTGCATGACCCTCCGCGCGACCACATTTGCAATCGCGCCACAGGAGGGCCAGTGGGGCCATGTTCGCGAGCTGAGGGATTCGAGAGCAGGGTCAAATCCGACGGCCCAATGATTACGATCGTGGGTAGGCCAGTGGCCGTACTGGAGGTGCAGCAGCCCGACAGTTCCGAGCAGTCCAGCGGAGGCTGATATGAAGGGCAGGGACATGTCGCTGGGCTGGGATTGCCCCGCCGGAGCAGCATCCTCGGCGGTCGGTTCGTCGACGTTGCCCGTCGCACACTCGAAGACAGGGGCGCCCTCGGGGAAGCGGCACGTGACGCATCCGTCCCGCAGAACAAGGTGGCGGTGGAGCTCGGCCGTCCAGTTGTGGGAAGTAGTGGCAGCAAGAACCGCCGAGTGGCTGTAGGCGGCGACTGATGGCCGAACGCCGTCCTCATTGGCGGCGAGGAAGAGGACATCGGGCGACGGTGGGTCCGTGGCCGCCCAATCACGCCACGCCTTCGGGCACGAGGTCGCCCCGTCGAGGAGTCCGGCCACGACGTCAGCCTTCAGTGCCTGGGTGCCGACAAACTCACCAGTGTCCGTAGCGAGGAAGGCGAGGCTGCGATCGAGGTTGAGCGCCTTGACCACGTCGTGGTCGATGACGATCCAAGGCCCTCGCACGCCAACGAGTTTGACCCACCATGCGAGGCACGACCCGACCGCCGGCACCCACGAGCCAGACCGAGCCGAGATCGATGGCGGCGAGGTCGGACGGGCCGGTCGGTTCGTCGGTTCGGTCCAGGGTCCAGAGTGAGATGGCCGAGTCGAGGAGAACGGGCATCCCAAGGGAGAGGCGAAAGAGGACCGCCGACGCCTGAGTCACGGCGAGCCCCAGTCCGATGAGGCTCGATCGATCGGGGACGGTTTCGACGGGTGACGGCGAGACTACGGCCGTCCAGAGGCGCCCACCGCAGTAGACGGCAGCAGGGCCGCACCCTGCACCTAGTCCCATGGTCGGGACGTCATGCGGGATGAACGGCACGTGCTCGAAGCGGTTCGCCGGGTCGATCCCCGTCACGATGCGATGGCACGCCTCTACCAGTGATGCTCCGCCGAAGGGCGACGGCTGGACGAGGGGGACGTCCGGCGCCCGCAGGAGGATCGAGGGGTGAGATCGGCCGAGGAGGTTGACCGCCGTGAGTATCGCCGCCTGACCCTCGAGGCTATCCGCGAGGTCCGGGGCGCAAGACACCCCGGCGGGTGATGTCGGCGAGAGCCCACCGGTGTAGCTCCGGGTGCGCATGAGTCTGCGTTCGGAGAACGAGTCCACGTGGCAGCCCCCGATGGCAGCCGGCGCGATGACGAGAGCGGGTTCGGGTTGCTCGACGAGGATCCAGCGGCCGTCCTGCATTTGGTGCAGCCCGGAGCCCTCGGCGGGGAGGATCCCGCCGAGCCCGTACCGCGCCACTACGACGGAGAACATGCCCTCGAACGGCATGAGCACAAGATCGTCGTCACCGTCGGAGTGAACGACGCCGTCGCCGGGGTGGCTGTGAACCTGGGCGACAATGCCTAGCCGAATGGCACGGGCGGACCGTGAGACTTCCCCGACGCTGGCCTCGTCAGCACGGACGAATCGCAGTCCCGACTCACATCGGGGACGGCAGGAGGACAGGACGAGGGTGTCTTGGTCGCACTCCCGGCCGAGCCAGAACACCAGGCCCTCGTGCGGGGGATCGAGTGTGCCCGCCGCCCGCAGCGCGGCGGAGGTCGCGGCGAGAACGCGCGTCGGCGACGACGAGCCGACCGCGGGCGGTTGCTCGGGGGAGCGGCTTGAGGCGGTATCCCTCGCTCATCCCATCATCCCCGGGCTCAGGCGGAGGAAGCGGTCGATGGAGGCAAGCATGTCGCCGAGCGTGTGGGCCGTCGTGTGATTGCCACCGAGGTTGAGCCACCCCTCGGGCCCACCCCAGTCGGCGTGGGGCCCGGCATCGTTGACGCTCTTGTAGGCCAGGCGGTTCCAGGGCGCGCAGAGGACGAGGTTGGGGTGGAAGACGGAAGCATCCGGTCCGGGTTTGGGGAAGTGCGCCGGACCAGCGGCGTCGTCTGTACCCGGAACCACCACCCGCCATGCCGGAGGCAACGCCTTGTAATTGTCGAGGTGGGCGACGAACTCGACGAGCTGGTGAACGGCGGGGTGGTATGTGGTGCCCCTCAGCACCAGTTCATCGAGCCGGAGATCCCAGCCATGGCGTCCGGCCCACGCGACCGCCCCGAGCCACTCGCTGTCCACGATGGCCCGCACCGCAGTGGGTGGAAGTGAACTCACACCCCTGTTCCGGCGTCGACCAGGTCGAGGACCTCGCGGTTGTGCACGTCTGCAGCCTTCAAGGTGAGGCTGCGGTCCAGCACGACCTTGTCCCTGGTCTCAAACGTGGGCGAGCCAGCGGTGTAGCCGAATGCCTTGGCGGCGTGCTCGGCGGCGCCGGCGACTGTGTGGTCCTTGCGGAAACGGAACCACTTCGGGTCCGGCACTCGGGGTGCGAACACTTTCGCGCGGACGAACGGGTCCTCGGGACGGGGCTCCTCGAAGACCTCGACCTCGACGACGATCAGCTCGTACTCGGGGTCGCCCTGCTCGATGATCCCGATGACCAACTCTTCCGTACCCATGACGGGCACCTCCGTTGTCTCGATATACTGCCGTAGTGCGAGACAAATCTTTTGTCCCGTTAGTGAGACGATACCACATAGCGGGGCGGGTATCCTCTATCGTCCCGTTGCCGGAACAATGTCTGATCCACTCGACGACCTCGGTCCCCTACTCGTCCAGCGCAGGGCCGAGCTGGGCCTGAGCCTCAGGGAGGCCAGCGCCCAGGCCGGCGTCCCGGTGGCCACCTTCTCGCGTGTCGAGCAGGGGCGGGCCCCCGACCTGGCCACGTTCCGCCGCCTCGTGCTGTGGCTGGGACTGCCACCCGAGCGCTTCCTCTCCACGACCGAGCGGTCATCCAGCACACCTGACCTGATCAGCGAGCACCTTCGTCTCGACCCGGACCTGGAGCCCGGCGACGCGACGAAGATCGCCGACCTGGTGAGGACGATGTACGAGAGCCTCCAGCGACAGGACCGGCGGCTGGCGGTCCATCTCAGAGCGGCCAAGACGTTCAACCCACCCGCGTTACGGCTCCTAACGGAGATCCTGGGCGATATGCAGGAGGCCTTGGACCGCACCGGCGACGGCGAGTAGTCGCCATGCGTCGAGGCTTCAAGAGCGAGGCCGAACGGATCGCCTCGGAGGTCCGGGAGCGTCTGGGGTGTGGCGTTAACGACCCTGTTCCGCTGGACGCTCTCGCCGCCGACCTCGGTGTCGAGATCATGTCGGCGGACAAGCTGGTGCCGATCGAGCGATTTGAGGAACTACAGCACCTTCAGGACGACGCATTCTCGGCGGCAACGCTCCGGCGCAGGGACGGGCGGCGGGTGGTCGTCTTCAATCCCCTCCACGCGAACGGGCGGACCCGGAGCGACCAGGCACACGAGCTGTCGCACATCGTCCTGCAGCACACGCTCCGAACGATCGAAAGGGTCGGCGAGATGTCGTTCGTGACTTGCGACATCGAACAGGAAGAGGAAGCCGATTGGCTGGGGGGTTGCCTGCTCCTACCGCGGCCGATCTTGCTCCAGGCAGCGAAGCGAGGGAAGTCTCCACAGCAGATCGCGGAGGAGTTCCAGACAAGTGAGCCCATGGCCCGCTTCCGACTCAACGCCAGCGGCGTGTTGGTTCAGGTTGGGAGGGCAAAAGCTGCCAAGAAACGGCAGACAGGCCGATCTGAGTGATTGAAGTGCGTGCCATAGATGCCACACTTCGCCGTACAGGCGTGATACGCCCGGCATGTCTCATAGGTCAAGTAAGGAATGTTCAATGCCCACTACATGGATATCTAAGTGAGATTCGAGTCCGTGCGGCGCGGATTGTGAAGCGCGCTCTCAAGTTTTGAGTGCTTGGTGATCAGCTCGGACTTCTTGATCTTTCCTGATGGTGTCATGGGGAAAGCCTCAACAATCCAGATGCGCTTTGGCACTTTGTACCGAGCTAATCGTTCACCGACATAGTCAACCAGAGGTTGAGTGGAATTTAAAGACTGATCTGGAAGCAGTCGGACAAATGCCACGACCTGCTCACCGTATTTTTCGTCGGGAACCCCTACGACCACGGCGTCGACTACGCTCGGGTGAGCAGTGAGTACAGTTTCTACTTCGACTGGGGAAATATTTTCGCCACCTCGAATGATGACTTCTTTGAGCCGACCGTGGTGGTGGAGGTAGCCACGAGAGTCAAGGGAGCAGAGGTCTCCGGTACGTAGCCACCCATCGGCATCTATAGCCAGATGCGTCTCTTCCGGATTGTTGAAATAGCCAATCATTAGGGTTTCGCCAGACAGCCGCAACTCTCCTGGTTGACCTACGGGGATCGTCCCTCCGGTTCTCGGGTCAACCACTTTGACACCGAATGAGGGTAACGGTATGCCGATCGAAGTGGATTTGTCGTGAAACGAATCATCGACGAGCGACAAAGCTACCGTTGGCCCTGCCTCGGTTTGCCCGTATGTCATCAAGAAGTTCACGGAGAAGCGTTCTTCGATCTCGCGCACAATCTCGGGACGCACAGTTGACCCACCAGTGCACGTTTTCTTTAGCGAGTCGACATTGGTAGAGGCGAAGTGCGGATGCTCGATCATGGCCGCGTACATGGTGGGGACACATGAAGTAACCGTTGGTCGCTCCTCCTCGATGAGTCTCAGAGCTAGTTCCGGATCAAACGAAACCATTTGGACAACAGACGCTTCCGATGCAAGGGCCCCGAGCGTGTTGAAGATACTTCCCCCGGCATGAAACATCGGCAACGGATTGAACCACACGTCGTCATGGGTCACCTGAATTCGCTCGACAACATCGTCGGCGTTTCTCATGATTCCACTGTGGCGTAGCAACGCACCTTTCGCCGCACCAGTCGTACCCGACGTGTAAGAAGAATTGCTGGCACAGAGGAGTCTGACCCCGGAGGTGCCATATCCGGGTCACCGGACTCCAGAAAAGAACGCCAGTCGGCGAAGTCGACAACAGCCTTGAGGTCGAGGATTGAACTGATCTCTTTCGCCATGCCGAGAATGTCATATCCGCGGAAGTCACTGACAACGAATAGCGCGGTGCACTGGGCCTGCCTCAACGAGTGCTCAACCTCAACGCTGGGAGACGACGGATTGATAGGAACAACTACCAATCCGGCAAGTGCGGCGCCGTATTGGAGCAAGGTCCACTCGGGTACGCCCGGGGCCCACACGGCAATCCGGTCTCCGACATTGAGTTGGGTTAGAAGTGCATGCGCCGCGAGCGTTGCTTCGTGTGCGACATCCCGGTAGGTCCAGCGACGGCGCGTCGCTGGGTCGCTGGATCCCTCGACGAGGGCAATATGGTCGGGATTTCTGCTCGCTACTTCGAGCAGTCGCTGACCAATGTGGAGTGACTTTGGTTGATGTTCGTCGCCCATCGGAGTCTCCGCGATCATCCGAGTCACGGGGCTGCAAACGACAATCGAAACCGTAAGCATCCGGACGGGCCAAACTTGGTTCGGCAGGCCAGCGCCCCACAGCATGCGGCCGGGCATTCGTGTTTCCTGTCGATGTGCTTCATCACCTCGCGAAGTCCTCTTGGATCTGGTTGCTCGCTGCGTGAATCCATCAAATCCGCACCCCGCCGAGGTCGTCGCTCTTTCCACCCTCCGCGACGCTACTCAAGAAGGCAACGACAGACTCCCACGGTCTATCCTCCCCCACGAACTCCGGAGGTAGAAGTTCTGCGATGCCAAATCGGCGATAGATGGGATCATCCGGATAGTTCGCAGCGAGCCCAGCGGAATTATTGACAGTGGCGGGCTGTTCAGGTCTCACGCGCCATATCAGCTTCTCTCGAATCATTAGGCGGCGCCAAATCCTCCAATCTTCGCCACGAAAATGGAAGATGTCTAGGTAACGCCCTTCTGACTGCCCATCCGCAAACGCCTGATTACGAAGCTTGAGTTCGAAAGTCACAAGAAAGGAACTCTCGACAAAAGCGCGGTTGCCTTCCACTTCGATCATTGGATTCGTAACGTAATGCCGATGGTCGCTCAACTCGCCAAGTTGGCGGCCTCCAACCATATCTTCCGCAAAGTGAAACGCCGGCCCCACGAAACTACCCACATGGGCGTCGATCCCGTCGGGGCAATAGCAGGACTTGAGCAACGAAAGATCTCGGCGGTCGATCGCCCGGGCATATCGATAGAGGACATCTCTGATCTGTTCCTTGGCCTCGACATCTCGCAGGCGACGTATCAAGTCTTCAATATCAATTCGGCTGGATCCCATGATGATTCACCCCGCTCAATTTGAGGAACTCCGTCCGCTGTCGGAACGGAGGGGCTTCCAACGACGATTCATGTAATGACCGCCACCCCATGGCGGCAACAACCTTTGATCAAGTCAATGCAGTCACCCGCGGCCTGAGCGCCCTCATATATGACTGCTGGGATTTACTTTCCGGGAAATCGATCGAACGCTCCAAACATGTCCTGTCCACGAGAACGGGTGAGCGACCCCGTTCAGTGGGCTTCAGTGCGCCGGCGGATCTGATCGCCGGGCATTCAGTCTGCTTTCTTGCTACGAGTTCATGCAACGCACCCACGGATCCATTCCTACTGGCTTGATCTGTACTTGTCCGGCTTCAGTTGGGTGGCGCACAGGAGGGCATCCGGATGCGGAGTGGGGGGATCACGTTGCTGCCGAGTCGCCCCCTGTGCACCAACCGCTTCCAAAGTTACTGTGAGTAGCTACCTACTTGCAAACCCATTTCTTCGATAACCCTGGCAGTCCAATGGAGAAGATGTGGGTCGGCAGGCGATCACGGCTAAGAGGACCACGACACGAAATTGCCTCGATAAAAAAGCAGCGGCACCCCGTCGGACCGTCTAGCTCGATGACTCTACCGATCACCATCTCGTGGTCACCGGCATCGTGAATCGCTTCAAGGTGGCACTCCAGCCACGCCAGTGAGCCATGGAGGACGGGAGCGCCCGTGACACCTGGTCGCCAATTGACGTCAACGAACTTGTTGCTGCCCGATACTGCGAAAGAGCGGCAGAGGCGCTCCTGGTGTGATGAAAGCACATTGACACAGAACGCTCCGGCCTTTGCGAATGCGTGGCCAACTGGCCGACGACTTGGCCGGCGCTAGCGCCACGAGGGGCGGGTTAAGTGACAACGATGTGAATGCCTGGCAGGTGAACCCCACCGGCTCTCCTTCAGCGATAGCGGTGACAATGGTGACACCGGTCGCGAAACGACTGAGGACGTCGCGAAATGCCGCATTGTCTATGATGCCAGCGTTCAACTCAGCACCCGTTCAAGTGTTGGATGCGAGCGCATAACTCCGACGACCGAGCCCGATCGCCGCTGCGGAGAACGTGATCCAATCCGTTTGGTGTGCTATCGGTCGATATGCGCCGAATAGCCGAACCAATGTGGTGCCAGAGCACCGACTGGACGCGGCAAGAGTCCTCAACACCCTCTCCACTCCGGGTCCCCGCTCTCAGCAATGCTTTTGCCCCTTCGTGCGCATCAGATGACTGCCGAATTTCATCGACAATCTCCCGCTGTGCTTCGAACAGCGACTCGCGAGGCCAGCCTGGCGACTCGACGATCACGCTCTTCGACGCGGCCACCGCCAGCGGGCCGTTGCGCGAGATGGCCTGCGCCAAGTCAATGGCAACGCTCAAAGCTGATCCCGTAGGGACGAGTCGGTTAATCAACCCGAGCTCTGCTGCCCGTTGAGCAGTCAACCTGTTGCCAACTAACGCTAGTTCCATCGCTTGATTGCGCGGAATCCGGTCCGGCAGCCGCAGTAGACCACCGCCACCAGCAACGGTCCCCCTTGTCACTTCAGGAAGCCCAAAAATCGCATCTACTGCCGCAACGACTAGATCGCATGCCAGTGCCATTTCAAATCCGCCCCCCAAGGCGAATCCTTCAACGGCAGCGATCAACGGCTTTCCGGGGGGCTCAACCAAACCCCCGAACCCACGTCGGTCTCCATAAGGAAGATCGCCTTTCGCAGAGCTCCTTAGATCCATCCCCGAGCAAAAGGTGGCCCCTGCTCCGGTGAGTATCCCGACCAAGAAACTCGTTGTGCCCTCGAGTTGGTCTATGGCGGACTCAATTGCAAGGGCGGTTTGACGGTCGATGGCATTGCGAACCTCTGGACGATTAATACTGATCAACAGCGTTCCGCCCGAACTCGTCACTTCGACACAGTTACTCATTGGATCGCTCAATCAACGCAACTCCACTGCTCGGGCGCATCGCGTCGATGCTCGATACGGATGTCTCGTCCGTCCATGTCGGCATTTGTTCGGGCTTGCGGAACCAGGCGCTCCATCACCTCGACTAGGAGTTCAGGATCATCCACGGGCTCCGCTGTCGGGCCGCGGTGCCAGCCTTCGGCGATGCCGAGGACTTGACCGGACGCTTCGAAAACGCGGCCCGTTACTGCCGCGGATTTTGTCGATGCCAGCCAAGTTGCCACTGGCGCGACCCACACCGGCGACATGGCCACCCGTTCCTCCTCGCTTGCTTGCCCGATCGCAAGATTCTCCGTCATTCTGGTCAATGCAGCAGGAGCAATTGCATTCACCGTTACTCCGTAACGTGCCAACTCGAGAGACGCAATAATCGTTAGCGCCGCTATACCGGCTTTCGCTGCGCCATAATTACTCTGGCCCGGATTGCCATAATTTCCTGAACTGAAGTCGTGTTTATGATTCGGGCGTCAACGGGTTCTCCGGCCTTCACACGACCACGCCAATAGTGGGCCGCCCAACGCATGGTGGCGAACGTTCCTTTTAGGTGCACGCGGACGACATCGTCCCACTCGTTTTCGGTCATGTTGACCAACATGCGATCTCTTAGAATCCCTGCGTTGTTGATAAGGACGTCGAGAGTCCCAAAATGAATCCACAGCGGACTTGATAGCTCGCTTCACAACGGTCCAGTCAGAGACATCCTCTATAAAGCGACAGCCCGACGCCTATCGCGCTTCGGATCTCCGAGACGACGTCTTCGCTGGCCCGGTTTGGCTCCCGAACCATCCATACCTACGCCGACGTCGTTGACAACGACACGGGCACCGTGCCGACGAGCATCAACGTGTGTTCTCTTCCTCTTCCGCGACCAGCACCCGTGACGATACAGACCGCGGCCGTCGCATTAATCCACTCATTCCCTCGCTCCTTCATGGTGAGCTATCACTTCACGACTTGCATCCTTCGTGCCCTGGAGCCGGTTCCCAGAACGGGCGCCACCTCCCTCTCCAAGTTGTCATCAAATACGGAGTGAGTCCATGCTATCTTCTTCAGTGGCGGCCAGCATGTGGGACGTCGTAAACGGATTTGATGTTCATCGCTGGGAGGAGGGGTCCAAAATGAGCGAGACGGGGCCTACTATTGAAGAAGAGAGCATCGTGACTCGATTCCCGATTCGAATCGGGCATATCGAACTATTCGCCCGGTCGATCCGAGATCCGAATCCCGCATATCGGTACTACCCCGACGAAGGGCGCAGACGGAGGCGTCATGGCCCCGCCTACGGCGTGGCTGCGAGCGCTCAAATTGACCCGAATATCGAATTCCGATTCCCTGTATGGGGGAACCATGGTTCGATCCGGCCGAAATACGACCGGGGTACCGAATCGTCCGAAGGACAACACTCTTCACGCCGAGCACCACTTCGAATACCACCGGGCCCTTCGACCAGGTGACGTCCTGTCGGCGGTGTCCCGTGACGGAAACCAGTGGGAGAATTTAGGCCGCTCCGGACAGCTTCACTTCAAGGAACGAATCACCGACTATTTCGACACTTCAGGTGTCCTCGTAGTGAGCGCGGCTCAGTGACGGTAACCCCGAATGATCCTGAAGGACACTAAATGGCAACCAAATCCCTAAACATTTCTATCGGCGACACAAGGACGGTAGTTCTGGTCGAAGACCTATCTCGTACTCAGCTGGTCCAATACGCCGGAGCGTCCGGCGATTACAATCCACTTCACACTGACGAGCGCTACGCGACCGAAGTCGCAGGATTCAGAGTGTTTTTGCCCACGGCATGCTCACCATGGGAATGACAGCACGCGTATTCGACCGATTGGGTTGGCGACGATCGACTGATCCGCTATGGAGCACGATTTCTCAAACAAGCTTGGCCTGGTGACACTCTCACCGCTTGAGGCAACTGTCGACGCCACTTGACACCGACGAATCGGGTTCGATCGCAGTGTTTACCGTTTATCACTCGCAACTCTCGAGGTATGATGTCGTCATGACGGCGACAACAGACAGCAAGGCTCGACCGCTATATTTCGCGACTGGAGGCGATCGTCCATCCCCTGTGGCCGCCCAAAAACATGGCTGGCATGTTGCGACCGGCCCTGATCGCGAAGGGGAGCTTCTCACGGCCTAGGATGATCTGCCTATCAT
>CAVWKU010000001.1:0-121124 GCA_963755665.1 uncultured Acidimicrobiaceae bacterium | reverse complement strand
GCTAGATGTCTATCGGTCAGAAATTACAGGTCCGTGCCCTCATCCCTCGAAGTCGCCGTCGGTGCGCTCTTCCCCTATGACCCGCTCGCCGGTCGGCCGGGCGGCCGGTCGGCCGGGCGCCGCAGCCTCAGCCTGCGCCACGATCTCCGACGCCCGGGCGAACACAGCATCGAACATCGGCTCGGTGAGCACGCCGGTGAACGTGTTCTGCTGGCTCGGGTGGTACGAGCACAGCAGCACCCTCCCATCGGGCAGGGCGTGCTCCGCCAGGTGGCCGAACTTCGGACGGGGCCGCAGGCCGAGCACATCGGCGACGCTCTGGAGAGCGAACTGTCCCAGCACCACGATCACGCACAGGTCCTCCAAAAGCTGCAACTCCCGGGCCAGGTAGGGGGCGCAGGCCGCACGCTCGCTCGGATTCGGCTTGTTCGCCGGAGGCGCACAGTGGACCGATGCGGTGATGTACAGGTCACGCAGGACCAGGCCGTCGTCGCGGGCGGTACTCGTCGGTTGGGAGGCGTAGCCGGCCCGGTAGAGCGCGGCGAAGAGCCAGTCGCCGGAGCGGTCGCCGGTGAACATACGCCCCGTCCGGTTGGCCCCGTGCGCGGCCGGCGCCAGCCCCACAATCCCCACATGTGCGCCGGCGTCACCGAAACCCGGTACGCCGCGACCCCAATAGGTCTGGCCCGCAAAGGACGCGCGCGGCGCGGCGGCGATCTCCTCGCGCCATTGCACCAGGCGCGGGCAGCGACGGCACTCGGCCACCTCCTGGTGGACGGTGCGCAGACCGTCGATGTCGGCTCGGTTCGGGATCACGATGCAAAGCCTACGATGGGGTCCCGTGCCTGCTCCCGCCCGTCCATCGCCCCCCCGCGCCGCGCACAAAACGCCCGCCCCGACGAGGATCCTGCTGGTGCGCCACGGGACGACCCCCACCACCGGCAAAATGCTGCCGGGAAGGGCGGGCGGGTTGCACCTGGCGGACAAGGGTCGGGCCCAGGCCGACGTAGTCGCCGGGCGGATCGCCGCCATGGAGAAGCCCCCCACCGCCATTTACGCGTCGCCCCTCGAAAGGACCCGCGAGACGGCGGCACCGATCGCGGCGGCACTCGGGTTGCGGGTCAGAACCGTGCGGGGCCTGATCGAGGTGGATGTCGGCGACTGGACGGAGAAATCCCTGGCCAGGCTCAACAAGACCAAGGAATGGGCCACCGTGCAGCGTTGGCCGAGCGGCTTCACCTTTCCCGGCGGCGAGTCATTCAGTGAAATGTCGACACGCAGCATGACGGCGGTCCTGGGCCTGGTCGCGGACCACCCCGGGGAGACGATTGTGGCTGTCTCGCATGCCGACCCGATCAAAGCGGTGGTGGCCGCCGCCGCGGGCGTCCCTCTCGATCTCATGCAGCGCCTCGTGATCTCGCCGTGCTCGGTTTCGGCCCTGCTCTTCACCGCCGGTGGGCCCGCTATCCTCTGCGTGAATTCGACCGGCTCCCTCGGCGATCTGGTTCTTTCATGAGCGACGAAACCGACTACGACGCCCCTGACCACTGCACCGTCGGCGTGATCGGCGAGGTCGGCAACCGGCTGTTCCTGTTCTATTGCCGGCAGGGCCTCACCGAGACGACCGTCAAGGTGGAGAAGCAGCAGGTTGCCGTCCTCGCCAGTTATCTCGGCCGCATCGTAAAGGAGCTCGGTCGCCCCGGTCATCTGCCGGACGACCTGAGCTTCGACGGCACGGAGGACCCCGAGTGGGTCGTGGGGACGATCGGCGTGTCCTACGACGAGGAGCTTGATCGGGTCGTCGTTGTGCTCGAAGAGGTCCACGACGAGGATGAGGATGAGGACGACGACGAAAGCGGCCATGTCCTGCGCATCGCCCTCACCCGCGAACAGGCGGCGGCGTTCGCCATCCACGCCACCCGGTTGGTGGAGTCCGGCCGGCCGCCCTGTCCGCTCTGCGGGCTCCCCCTCGACCCCTCCGGCCATGACTGTCCGCGCACGAACGGACATCGCCCGCCGGTGACCTGACCACCCGTGGCCGACGAGACCGTTGCGCACATCCTCACCGAGGGCGACATGGAGGTGCACGGGAGGATCGCGGGGAGTTCGAACGCCACCCTGCTCGTCACCTGCCGGCTCGGGCAGCACGAGCTCATGGCGGTCTACAAGCCGTGCAAAGGCGAGCGCCCGCTCTGGGACTTCCCTGGTGGCCTGTTCCGCCGGGAGGTGGCCGCCTACGTGCTGTCCGAATCACTCGGGTGGGGACTGGTCCCCGAGACGGTCGAGCGGAGGGAGGGCCCGTTCGGCGAAGGTTCGGTGCAGCGCTATGTCCCCGAGGACGGCACCTCGCACTACTTCACCCTGCGTGAAGACCCGCAATGGCGCCCGACGCTGTTGCGGATGTGCGCTTTCGACGTCGTGGCCAACAACGCGGACCGCAAGAGCGGACACGTGCTGTTGGCCGAGGACCGCCTGTGGGCCATCGACAACGGGCTCTGCTTCAACGAGGACGACAAACTCCGCACCGTCATCTGGGACTTCGGTGGAGAGCCGCTCCCACCCGAGGACGTGGCGGCCCTGGAACGCCTGCAGCGCGAGGGCCCGTCGGCCCGGTTGCGCGAGCTCCTCACGCCGTCCGAGATCGAGGCCCTCCTGCAGCGGGCAGCCTGGCTGGTGAGCCTCCAGGCCCTGCCCGAGCTGGTCGACGACGGGGGCTGGCCGCCCTATCCGTGGCCCCTGGTCTAAGAAAGGGAACCCCCGTATGAGAGGGGGCATGCCTCGTTACGGCAGATTGATGTGCAGCGTCCCCCGGAGGTAGTTCAACACGGTCTGCGAAAGGACCTCCCCACCGGCAGGGGTGAGATGGATGCCGTCGGGCGTGCGCACGTTGATCACCTGACCGGCCCGTTCGTGATGAAGGGGGCGTACGTCCCCTGCGCCGTGCCGAGCAGGGTCCAGCTGCTGAGGAAGTCGACCGACGGCTTGCGGACCGCCGCCTGCTGCTGGTCGACGGCATCGATGTCCGACATTTTGGCGGACAGCGTCGTGTTCTGCATGGGCGGCATACCGACCCAGATCACCGTCGCCCCCCCGCTCTGGGCCAGCTTCATGAAGTCGGCGACACGCTGCGCGTACATGACGTTCCACTGCGGTGAGGTGTACGGCACGTCGGGCGGTCCCGGGAAGTCCTGCGGATCGTTGGCACCGATCATGATCACGACGATCTGGGGGTGCGTCGCACTGAGATCGCTCTGCAACTCCGCCGGCCAGTTGAAATAGTCCGGCCGTGTGAGCCCGGTGCTCTCCCGGGCGTCGAGTGTGGCCTTGACCACGCCCGTATTGACCAGATCGTTCTGCAGCGGTCCGCCCAGGTCGATGCCGAGCGAATCCCCCAGAATGAGCACGCGCAGTGGATTGGCGGCCGTCGGGTGGCTGATGTCGGGAACCGTGGTCCCCGTCGTGCCCGTGGTGTGCTGCGTGCCCGAGCCCGGTGTGGTGGAGGTACTGGTCGCTGCACCGCCGGACGGCGGCTTCACCGGTTGGCCACCGTGATGGGCGGGGCCGAGGGTGGTCACCGCCCCGTTGCCGGGACGGTTGCCCGTGCGCCCGGTCGCCTCGTCGGTCCACGAGACGATGTGCGACACCTGCAGGACGCGGCTCGTGTCGGCGATCGGGCCCAGCAGGTCCAGCGAAACCGTGCGACGCGTGCCCGATCGGCGAGACCTGCGCGTTGTGCTGCAACGTCGGCGCGTCGAGGAGCAGCCAGAGCAGGAACGCCGCCACGCAGATACGCAGCACCCGCTGCCACGGCGCGCGCACCCGTGCGTCGGGCCCGTCCTTGCGAACTGTCTCTGTGGATGGTGCGCTCTCGGACATCGTTAGAACCGGTAGTAGATGAACGGGGCCACGCCGGCAGGCCCGAACGTGGTGATTCCGAGCAGAATCAGAGCCAGCACGCCGACCTGCACGACGGAGCGCTGCCGGGAGAACGTAGCCTGCAGGCGGCCCACCGCGTTGTCGGGCACGAACTGTGAGACCAGCGTGCCGATCACGACGAGCACCAGCAACGGGGTGACCAACGGCGACGCCTCGCCCCCAACCCGAAATCACGCGCCCCAGCACGGCGAAGGCTTGGGACAGTCCGTTGGCGTTGAAGAACACCCAGCCCAGACAGACGAACTGGAACGTCCAGAAGCGTTGCAGCCATATGCGCACCGGCCCGTCGGCCACGGGCGGCAATCCCTGCTGCACCCGCCGGCGGCGGCGCAGGTGCCCCACCCCTTGGCCGACCCCGTGCAGCGCCCCCCAGAACACGAACGTCCACGCCGCGCCGTGCCACAGGCCGCCCAGCACCATGGTGATCATGATGTTGCGGACCGTCTTGGCCTCCGACCCTTTGCTCCCGCCGAGCGGGATGTAGAGGTAGTCGCGCAACCAACGCGACAGCGTGATGTGCCAGCGGCGCCAGAAGTCCTGCAGGTCGCGTGCCGTGTAGGGCCCGTCGAAGTTGATCGGGGAAGCGGATCCCGAGCAGGAGCGCCAGGCCGATGGCAATGTCGGTGTAGCCGCTGAAGTCGCAGTAGATCTGCACGGCGTAACCCCATGCGGCGAAGATCGCCTCCGGTGCGGAGTGCTGCGCCGGGGCCGTGAAGACCGGCACCACAATGGCGCTCGAGACGTACGAGGAGATCACGACCTTCTTGAAGAGCCCGGCCATAATCAGCCACAAGGCACGCGAGTAGTCGACCGCGGTCGGGATCCCGACGCATGCGCAGCTGGGGCAGGAGCTCGCCGCCGCGGACGATCGGGCCGGCGAGCAGGTGGGGGAAGAACGACAGATAGAGCGCCAGGTCCAATGGACGGGCCGGCTGCAGTTGCCGGCGGTAGATGTCGATGACGTAGCTCAGCGCCATGAACGTGTAAAAGGAAATGGCGATGGGGAGCGCCACCTGCAGGAGCGGCACGGCGCGACCCAGTCCCAACACATGCGTCAGGTTGTCGACGTTGACCGAGACGAAGCCGTAGTACTTGAACCATCCGAGAAGCGCCAAGAGCGCCGCACAGGCCAATGCCATGGCGACGCGACGGCTCTTTTCGGTTGTCGTACGGACGACCGCGACGCCGCCGAGGAAGGCGATGGTGGTGGTGCCGAGAAGCAACAGGCAATAGCTCCATCCCACCCAGCCGTAGAACACGTAGCTCAGCACGAGCATCGACAACTTCCATGCCACCGGATAGGGGTTGAGCAGCCAATTCACCGTAAAGGCGATGGCAAAGAAGATGGCGAAGTCGAATGTGGGGAAGAGCATGCGAGCCGATCGGTTGTCTGCGCCGAATGTACCGCCGCCCCGTCGCCGTTTGTGTCATCGATGTCCCGCAGTCGCCGTCGCCCGGCGTCGTCACGCCGGGCCGGCGGCGGAAGGTGTCAGCCCTTCGCTTTGAGGGCCTCGATCAACGCCGGGAGAACCTTGTGCACGTCACCGACAATGCCCAGATCGGCCACCGAGAAGATCGGCGCCTCCTGGTCCTTGTTGATGGCGATGATGTTCTTCGAGCCCTTCATGCCGACCAGATGCTGCGTCGCACCGAAATACCACAAGCCACGTACACGGTGGGCTTCACCGTCTTGCCGGTCTGGCCGACTTGATGCGAGTAGGGCACCCATCCGGCGTCGACGATGGCGCGGCTGGCGCCGGCCGCACCGTGCAGCAGCTTGGCCAGCTCCTCGATGAGCGCGTAGTTCGCCGCGTCGCCGAGGCCCCGTCCACCCGAAACCACCACGGACGCCTCGTCCAGCTTCGGACCGCTGCGCTCTTCGACGTGGCGCTCGACCAGTTTGGCGCCGTTGGCTGCGCCCGTCTCGGGCACCGCGACGGGCACGACTGCGGCCGGAGCTCCCCCGGCCGGCTCCGGCGCGAAGGACTTGGCCCGGATCACGAAGATGGCCGGCCCCGGCCCGGTGAAACGGGCCGTCACGATGTGGCTCCCGCCGAACACCGGGTGCTGGCTCGACAATCCCCCGTCGCCGGCGACCAGGCCGGTGACGTTGGTCAGCACCGGCCGATCCAGCTTGGCTGAAAGGCGACCGGCGACGTCACGCCCGTCGTACGTGGCCGGGATCAGAATCGCATCGGGGGCGTTGCCGCCTTCGATGAGCGCCGCCAGTGCGCCCGACACCGGGACGCCGGGCAACGAGCCCCCGAGGTCTCCCACGTCGTACACCGTGGTGGCTCCGTAGTCGCCCAGGGCCGCGGCCAGCGAGGCGGTCTCGGTCCCCCACGCCACAGCCTCCACCGTGGTGGCCACCGACCGTGCTTCGGTCAGCAATTCGAGAGTGATCGGCGTCGGGCCGGCATCTCCCGCCTCGGCCAATACCCATACCTTGTCGATCGCCATCTCAAATCACCTTTAGCTGCTCGAGGAAGGCCACGACGCGCTGGGCGCCGTCCCCTTCGTCCACCACGATCTCGCCCGAGCCGCGCGACTCCGCCTCGGAGACGTCGGTGATCTCCTGCCGGGCACCGGCCGCGCCGACCTGCGACGCGTCGAGGCCGAGGTCGGCCACCGTGACGTTGTCCACCGGCTTCGACTTGGCCGCCATAATCCCCTTGAAGGACGGGTAGCGCGGGCTCCACCACACCGGCGGTCACCGTGACGACAGCCGGCAGAGGGCAGACCACCTCGTCATACCCGGCCTCGGTCTGACGTTCCACCTTGACCGAGTTGCCGTCGACGGCGATGGACTTGGCGAACGTCACCGAGGGGAAGCCCAAGCAGTTCCGCCACCTGCACCGGCAGCGTGCCGGTGTAGCCGTCGGTCGACTCGGTGGCCATGACGACCAGGTCGGGATTGGCCCGCTTGATGGCGGCCGACAGGACCTTGGCCGTGCCCAGCGCATCGCTGCCCGCCAGGGCATCATCGCTGATCAGAATGGCCTTGGCCGCACCCATGGCGAGCCCGGTCCGCAGACCCGAGGTCTCCCCGCCCGGCGCCATGGAGACCAACGTGACTTCGTCTCCCTCTCCACCGGCCAGCTGCAGGGCCATCTCGACCCCGTAGTTGTCGGAGTCATCCATAATGAGCTTGCCGCTACGGACGAGGGTCTTGGTCACGGGATCGAGGGCGCCCGGGGCGGCCGGATCGGGGATCTGTTTCACACAGACAACGACGTTCATGGCCGTTCATCTTTGACGAAGCGGGCACCCTGCCGCCATTCGGCCCCTCCACCGGCCCCTTTCATCTGGCCACTTCACCCGGGCTCGCCCACCGCGACCAACGACAGGGCCTCGCGCAGCTCGTCGGTGATGATGCCGTCGACCCCGAGTGCGACGAAGGCGGCGAGGTCCGCCCGGGCGTTGACGGTCCACACGTTGACCGCCAACCCGGCCGCCTGCGCCCGCTCCACGAGTTCGGGCGTGACCGACGAGACGAACGGATGCACCGCCTGCCATCCCTCCTCGACCGCCAGCGCGAGTCCCTCCGCGGGATCGGTGAAGAACGACCACAGAGCGCCCAGGGCGAGGCGGTCGTCGGCCACCTGCACGGCCCTCAGCGTGCTGACCTGGAACGACGACACAATCACCCGGTCGATCCATCCTGCATCAGCGATCGCTACCGCCGTGAGCGCCGCCACCGTCTCGAGAGGATCGTGGCCGGGATGGTCGGGCTCGTTCTTGATCTCGACGTTGACCACCATGCCCTCACAGACGCGGAGCGCGTCTGCCAGCAGGGGGACGAACGGGGGCAGCTCGGGCACGGTCAGGCCGGAGAGCGGCCCCAGGCCGTGGATCTGCGGATCGTGGTGGATCGCCAGGGCGCCGTCGGCGGTCAGACGCACGTCGAGCTCGACCCCGTCGGCCCCCATTCGCTTGGCTTCGGCAAACGCTTCGAGTGTGTTCTCGACAAACCCCTCCGTGCACCCCCGGTGCGCGAAAACTACTGTCATGACAACCCTTTCCCCTGCAAGAGACCCATTTTCACCGTTTCTTCAGAAATTTCACGAAACTGCTTGCCAGCACCGTGACAAGCCATTACCCTCTTCTCGTCAATCCCTTCTCAGTGACGGACACCAATCTGGGTTCGATCATGTGAAAAGGATCACAACCGCGTGGGTGGAGGCTCTCCCAATGGCTCTCATGTGGAACAGGACGGTCGACTGGGACGCAGACGACTGGCGTCGTGTCGCAGCATGTCGCAACACCGAACCTGATTTGTTTTTTCCCGTCGGAACCACCGGACCGGCCATCGACCAGATCGATGCCGCCAAAGGTGTCTGCCGGTCGTGCGAGGCCCTCGAGCCCTGCCTGGACTTTGCACTGGCCACCAACCAGGAGTCCGGTGTCTGGGGCGGCACCTCGGAGGAGGAGCGACGCAAGCTCCGCAAGGCCTGGTTGGCGGCCCGACGCTCCCAGCGGAGCTTCTGACCCCACCGCCTGCACGTCCACCGCCTGAAGGACCACCGCCACAGCCCCGGCTAGCGGGGCGCCCGGACCGGGACCGAGATCACTACCCTGGTACCCCCACCCTCGGCCACCGGCATCGCTTCCATGGCGATCCGCCCCTCCAGCTGGCTGGCGACCAGGTCCCGCACGATGGAGAGCCCGAGGCTGGTCGTCTTCTCGATGTCGAAACCCTCCGGCAATCCCCGCCCGTCGTCGCGGACGGCCACGATCAGCTCGTTGCCCAGGTTGGAGAGGGTGACGTCGACGTGACCCACGGCTCCCTCAACGCCGTTGGCACCGGGGCCCGCCGTCGACAGGCCCTCGGCGTCGGCCCCTGACTCGTCGAACGCGTGTTCTACCGCGTTCTGGAGCAACTCGGCCAGCGTCACGGCGAGAGGAGTGGCCACGTCCGCGGTCACATCGCCCAGGTCGCCGGCGGTCGTGATCACAATCGGCTGTGAGGACACCACGGAGTCCTCCGCCATCTGTACGAGCGACACCACAATTTCGGCGAACGGGACCTGGTCGCTCGGGTCCCGCGAGAGGATCTCGTGGACGAGCGAGATCGACCGTACCCGTCGCTCGGCCTCCTGGAGGGCGACGCGGGCCGCCCGTTCGTCCACGCGGCGCGCCTGCAGGCTCAGGAGTGACGAAATCGTCTGGAGGTTGTTCTTGACCCGGTGGTGCACCTCGCGGATGGCGGCGTCCTTGGAGAGCAACAAGCGGTCGAGCCGGCGTACGTCGGTGACGTCGCGCATGAGGATCATCGCCCCGGTGACCACGCCGTGCGAGAGCAGGGGAATGCAGTGCAGCAGCACGATCACGTCGGGCCGACGCTCCACCTCTTCGACGACCGGCCGGCCGTTCGTCAGCGCCCAGTCGATCGCCGTCTCCTCAATGTCGAGGTCGCCGAAGCGGCGACCTTCGGGGGGGCGTAGATACCCATGCGGTGAAAGGCGTTCATGGCATTGGGCGAGGCGAACTCGACCCGGCCGTCCGCATCGACGACCACCACGCCGTCGCCGACACGGGGTGCCTCCTCGGTCCCGACGTCTTCGTCCGGATAGGGGAAGGCGGACTGGGCCACCATGTCGGCCAGGCGCTCGAACACGTCGAGGTACGTGCGCTCGTACATGCTCGTCGGCCCTTTGAGAGGCGCCAGCGACACCCGGAGCACCACGGCGATCACCACGTCCCCGAAGCGGACCGGAATGGTCTCGACCGGGACCTGCTCCCCCTGGAGCGGGTGATGGATGCTGCCGCGGGTGATCTCGCCGCTGTGCAGACAATTGGCAGCCAGGGCCCACTGCGTCTCGTTGATCGTCTGCCCGACCAGGTCCTGATCGACCAGGGTGGGCCGGTTGGTCGGGCGTATCTGGCCCAGCACCACCATTTCGGGGTCGTCGCCCGTCGGGGGCTTGCCCTCTTCGGGCCGCACCGGAACGACAAGGAGGAGGTCTGAGAAGGAGAGGTCGGCCAGGACGCTCCAGCTACCGAGCAGACGCTGCAGGTGACCGAGCTCCTCGGGCGCCAGGTCGGTGAGCGACTGTGCGAGCTCGGCCGGGGTGGGCATCGCTCAGGCCCTTTCGCTCGCCGGGTGCAGGGGTCTCCCCACCGCCACCGGATGCGGCTCGCGCCTCCGGTAAGCCTGCAGGGAACCGACCCCGACCGTATCGAGGAGGTCCCGCAGGCCGTCGGCCCGGTCGGCGACGTGCTCCTGGCGGTGCGCATCCGAGGCCGTCGTCAACGGCACGCCGCGGGCGACGAACCGCTCGAGTAGGGGAAGGGCCGGATACTGCTCGCCCACCGGCTTGCGCCAGCCGGCCGAGGACACCTCGGCCGCCATCCCCGACGAGGCTGCAGCCTCGGCCATCCGATCCCACCACTCCGCCGGAGCGCCGGGGATGTGCCCCGCCACCTTGATCAGGTCGGGATGGGCCAGGACGTCGCAGGCACCCGATGCCGCCAGCTCCTCGAGGGCCCTGGTGTAGTCCTCCCAACAGGTGTCCACCTCCCGGGTCGACCACTCGTCCATCTGGAGGGGGACGTCGATGTCGTCGAACCGCCATGCGCCCAGCCAGTGCACCGAGCCCAAAAGGACATCGAAGGGATAGGGGTCGAGCAGGCCGGCGACCTCATCCATCCGCCCCGGGTAGTAATCGACCTCGAGTCCGATCACGATCGGCAGCCCGGCGTCCTTCGCCTCCTGCGCACAGCCGACGTACTCGTCGAGATCGGCCGTGGCATGGAAGTCCCAGTACTCCGCCATCGACGCCTGCAACGCCGGCGGGATCGCGTCATCAGCCCAGAAGCCGCCCAGGAGGTGCTCCGCCTGGCGAAAGCGGAACAGGTGCTCGGTCACCGCCAACTCCTGCACGCCCGCCGATTGCGCCTTCTCGCAGTAGAGGGCGAGCTGCTCGACGTGCAGCGGCGTGTCGCTCCGATCGTGCGGCCACAGGTGCAGGTGGTAGTCGAGCACCGCGGGAACCGGCGGCCGCTCTTCAGCCGGCGCGACGGATCAGCGTCACGCCGTCTCGAATGGTGGTCAGCACGCAGACCACGCGGGGATCGTCGACCAGCTTGTCGTTGAAGGCGGCGATCGCCGCCGCAGCTTCGTTGCGCCGCCCCGCGCTGGCGAGCACGCCGCCGCCCTGCAGCGTGTTGTCGGCCACGATCAACCCGTGCGGCGCCAGGAGGGGAAGCACCGCCTCGAAGTAGGCGTCGTAACCCACCTTGTCGGCGTCGATGAAGACCAGGTCGTACGGACCGCTCAGCTCGGACAGCGAAGCGAGGGCGGGCCCCTCGATCACGGTGATCCGGCTCTCCAGCCCGGCGGCGGCGATGTTCCCGCGGGCGATCGTGGCGTGGTGGGGGTCGACCTCCAGGGAGACGATCGACCCGCCCTCGGGCAATCCCGCCGCCATGGCGATCGACGAGTACCCGGTGAACGTGCCGATTTCGAGCACCCGGGTGGCCTGGGCCGCGAAGACCAGCATCTCGAGGAAGCGACCCTCCTGGCGGCCCACCATCATCCCCCACGCCGGGAAGTCCTTCCGGGTGGATTCGTCAACAGCGGCCAGGTGGGGCGGCGGAGCCGTCGAGTGGGATTCGGCGTAGTTCAGCGCTTCGGGCAGGATCAGTGGGTCCATGGCTTTGCATGGTACGCCCGCCCGGGCTCCGTCGAAGACTGCTCGGCCTCAGTCCCAGACCTGCCGGCCCAGGCGGATCAAACCCTCCATGTCGAAGATGTCGGCATCGAAGAACGGCACCGTGACGAGAATGTCCGGAGTGCCCCGCAACTCGTCCTGCTGTTCCGCCTCGCGTCGGGCGACGATCCCGAAGTTCAGGAAGCTCTCGGCCACCTCGCGCAGCACGCGGGTCGTCAGCACCGGGTCGTCGGTCAGTCCCTCGCCGAGGGCGTCCACCTCGTCCGCCATGTGTTGGGCCAACCGCGCCGTCGCCGAATCCCGCAGGTAGTCCGGGAGCACCTTGTTCAGAACGATCGCACCGAGATGCAGCTTGCGCGCCGTGAGCTCCGTCGAGAAGAACTCGGCCTCGCGCAGCGGCGTCGCCTCGAGGGTGGAGACCACCAGGAAGGTGGTGCGCCGGTCCGAGAGGAGCCGGGTCACCGCCTCGGAGCGGGTCACGAAGCCCTCGTACATCGATTGGAACAAAATGAAGAACTCCGAGATGTCGGCCAGGAACTGTGTGCCGAGAATGCGGTCGGCCACGCTGTAGAACGGCTTGGTCGCCGCGTTGACGAGGCGGGACCGGTACGGGGCGATGAGCCAGCGCAACAGGCGCGACGAGAAGAAGTCGGCGAGGCGCTGCGGCGCATCGAGGAAGTCCAGGGCATTGCGGGTCGGCGGTGTGTCCACGACGATGAGGTCGTACTTGCCCTCGGAGTGGATCTCGTAGAGCCGCTCCATCGCGATGTAGTCGTGCGACTGGACGAAGCGGCCCGAAATGTTCTGATAGAGCGGATTCGCCAGAATCTTCTCCCGCGTGACGTCGTCGGGCGCATGGCGCCGGATGAGGTCGTCCCAACTCTGCTTGGTGTCGAGCATGGCCGCCCACAACTCGCCCCGGGGGGTGAGCCCGGCCGCCTTGAACATGTCGTCGGCGATGCGGACCTCGTCATTGCCGATCCCCCTGAGCCCCAACGCATCGGCGAGGCGGCGCGCCGGGTCGACGGTCAGTACCAGCACCCGACCTCCCTGCTCCGCGGCCGCCATGGCCGCCACGGCCGCCGCGGTGGTGGTCTTGCCGACACCGCCGGGCCCGCAGGCGATGACGATCTCCTTGGCCGAAAGGAGCCGCCCGATCGTCGGCGCCGCCTCGGTCGCCCGCCGGGCGGCCATCAGTGACCGAGCTCCTCGCCCAGGGACTGGGCCATCTGATGGGTCGTGCGCAACCCGTGGGTCCGCGTGAACAGCTCGGGCAGAAGAAGGACGGGGACCTCGGGCGGCAATCCCGCCTGAAGGCGCTGCAGGTGCGCGGCGCCGGTCCGGCGCATGGTGACGGCCAGTCGCGCCGCTTCGAGGACCGGCGCCACCGGACCACCGGCCCGCTCCGAAAGCACGGCTTCGTTCGCGGGAAGGCGCAGTTGCTCGAACACCTCCTCCTCCCGCTGGCCGAAGAGCTCGGGCAGCACCCGGTTCACCACCACGGCGGAGAGCTGCACGGTGGTCTCCTCCCTGACCCTCGTGGTCAGTTCGAGGGTCTCGTTCACGGGCATCTCTTCGGGCGTGGTCACCGCGACGAGGCCCGTCTTCTGCGCGTCGGAGAGGATCTCGAGCATCCAGTCGGTCTGGCTCCGGATCAACCCGACTTTGACCAGATCGTTGATGGCCTGCGGTGCCGCCAGCTGGGCGATGATGTGACCGCTGGCCGGCGCATCCACCACGACCATGTCGTAGTGGTGCTCGCGCACCTCGTAGCAGAGCTTGCCCACGGTGAGGATCTCCCGCACGCCGGGGGCGGCCGTGGCCACGAAATCGAACGCCTTGGCCAATGGCCCGATGCGGCCGACGACCGGGATGCGGAGGTGGAGCTTGAGGTACTCGCGCAGCGACGCCTCGGTGTCCATGGACATGGACGCCACCCGCGGGGCGATCTCCCGAGGCACGAAATCGGTGGGCGCCGCCTCGAAGAGTGCCGCCAGGTCCCCCTTGGCGTCGACCTCACAGGCCAGGACGTGCTTGCCGCGATCGGCCCCCAATTGCGCCAGGGCGGCGGCGACCGTCGTCTTGCCTACGCCACCCTTGCCGGTGACGAAAACCAGCTTGAGCTGGAGGAGGTCAGGAGCGGCCGCGCTCACTCACCCTCCGTCAGTGCTGCGGGGTCAGGGGGCGCCGAACCCGACACGACGCTCCGCGGTCGGAGCCCCCACCTCGATGTACGCCACCTTGGCCACGGGAACGCCCACTTTGCGGCCCTTCCTGTCCGTCAGCCAGAGCACGCCGTCGCCCGCCTTGAGAAGCTTCTCGATGTCCGCCACAACTTTGTCCCGGTCGGCGTCATCCTTCAGCTCGACTTCCAGCTCCTTGGGTGTCTGGATGATTCCGATGCGCACGTCCACCTGATCTGGCTCCTCTCGATGGTCCCTGGCGGGGCCTGCGGGCACTTGGACGTTACTGCGACGCGGCAGACTGCATGACATGAGCCAGGTCCACCGGGGCGACCCCTCCGATCGCAACGTGCGTTGGGCCTCGACGATGGCCGGCTATTCGGGGCCCGTCCGCCTCGCCCATGCCGACTCCTCGGCCCGTATCGACCGGCCGGGCCCGGCGTTCGGCCAGGGCGACGGCGGTGACCCCACATCGGGTCCGACAGCCCAGGGCGACGTCGCGGGCCCGGCCGAGCCGCTCACCCGGGGCGCCCGGGAAGAGCGGGAGGACGGCTTTCTGGCTCCGGGGGCCACTCGTGCGAGCGGGGCCGGATCGGGCCCGCGACGAGGAGCCCGACGAGTGGCGCACCTGCTTCGAGCGCGACCGTGACCGGATACTGCACACCACCTCGTTCCGCCGGCTGGCCGGCAAGACCCAGGTCTTCGTCTTCCCCCAGGACCACCAGCGCACCCGCCTCACCCACGCCCTCGAAGTGGCGCAGGTGGCAACCGCCATGGCCCGGGCCTGCCGGCTCAACGTCGCCCTCACCGAGGCGATCGCCCTCGGCCACGATTGCGGGCACGGCCCCGGTGGGCATGCCAGTGAGGACGCACTGGACCCGTTCCTGCCCGGGGGCTTCGATCACGCTCCCTGGGGGGCCCACGTCTCGCTGGCCCCCCTCAATCTCTGCGCGCAGACCATCGACGGCATCGCCAATCACTCCTGGTCCCGTCCCGCTCCGGTCACGCCCGAAGGAGAGGTCGTCAGTTGGGCCGACCGCGTGGCCTACGTCTGCCACGACTGGGAGGATGCCGTGCTGACGGGCATCGTGTCCCCCCACCAGCTCCCGCTGATCGTGCGCGATGTCTGTGGCGAGCGGCGCAGCGCGCAACTGGGGGCGTTCATCCACGCACTCGTCGGGGCCACTCTGCGGAGCGGCCAGGTGGGCATGGACGAGGACGCGGCCGAAGCACTGGCGGCCTTCCGCACCTGCAATTACGAGCGCATCTACCTCCGCGATGCCTCCATGCGCCAAGGCGAGTCCGTCGTACGCGTCCTGCGGGCCCTCGTCGAGCACTTCGCTGACCGACCCCACCTGATCACCGAGACCGTGGCCGACGGGCAACCCGACGTCGTGGCCGGGAGCGCGCAGGCGATCAGGGCCGCCGTCACCTACGTGGCCGGCATGACGGATCGCTATGCCTTCCGCCAGGCGGTCGCACTCCTCGGATGGGATCCCGAGAAGCTCCCCGCCGGTGTGGGGTCGTAGCCGCTCCCCTCCCGTCGGGGAGAAGAAGGTTTTTGGCGCCCTCCTGGGGGGGGGGGGAGACAGAGGGGGGGGGAGAAGGGAGGCGGGGCCCGGGGGGAGCAGAGAGAGGTTCAGCTTTTCCCCATGGTCGCCAATCAGTCGAGGGTGTCGACGCGTCGCGTCACCAGGCTCCCCGGCTCGATGGAGTCCATGAAGGCGAGCCACACTGGCTCCTTTTCCACTGCGTCGGCGAAGGCGGCTGCTGTCTCCTCGCTGGACCACAGCGTCACGACCATCCAGGAACCTTGACGGCGTGCCGTCGTGCGACGCATGAACCCGGGCTGGTTCGGCACGAGCTCTGTCTGCACCCGCCGATCGAGAGCCAAGAAGACCGCCTCCTCGACGCCGGGCCGCAACGCGAACATGGTCACTTCGACGACGGACATGGCATTACGCCTGGACCAGCATCACGGGATTGCCCTCCGGGTCGGTGATCCCGGCCAGCGTCGGACCTCCGGGAACGTCGAACGGCTCGGCCACGACCGTGGCGCCCAGCCCCACAGATCGCTCGAGTGCAGAGCGCAGGTCGGCCACCTGGACGTACAGCGTCACGCCGGAACGTTCGCTCTGCCGTATATGACCACCCGGACCCGGCTCGGGGCCGCCGATTTCCGGCGCGATGTTCATGATGAATCCCTCGTCCATTATGAACCCGTCGCCAATCTTCCAGTTGAACAGGGCACCGTAGAACGCGCGCAGAAGCTCCCGCGTTCTTGGCCTCTATCTCCCAGTGCACGACGGGTCGGGCCCAATCCTCGGGCACCCGGTCCCCAGCCATCCGGCCTCCTCCCAGCGCTCTCCCTACAGTTTCCCTGCCTCGCCTCCGCGCTGCCGTCACCGTACCGGGCCGCTCCGGGACGCCCTTCGTTGTGAGCGCAGGAGTTGTCAGCGCAGGCTGAGCTCCTTGCGGTAGACGCGGGCCGGCCCGAGAGAGGCGAGCCGGTCGGCGATGGCGATGAACGCCTGTGCCGTCTCGCTCTGCGGGTCGACCGCCACGATGGGCCGCCCTTCGTCGGCTCCCTGCCGGACGGCGGCCACCAGGGGTACCTGGCCGAGCAGGGGAATTCCGAGGTCGGCCGCCAAGGTGGCCCCGCCCCCGGCACCGAAGAGCTCGTACCGCGTGCCGTCATCGCCGGTGAACCAGCTCATGTTCTCCACCACCCCCCGTACGGAGAGCTTGAGCCGCCGGGCCGCGAACGCCGAACGCTGGGCCACCCGTTGCGCCGCCGCCTGCGGCGTCGTCACCACAATGATCTCCGCCCGTGGCATGACGTCGGCCAGAGTCGAGCGCGACATCGCCCGTGCCCGGCGGCATGTCGACGAGCAGGAAGTCGGGTTGCCCCCAGAACGCATCGGTCAAGAACTGCTGAATGGCCTTGTGCAACATCGGGCCACGCCAGATGACCGGTTGGTCGTCGGGTACGAAGTACCCCATCGAAAGGCACTTGACGCCATGGGCCGAGGTGGGGATCACGACATCGCCGAGGATGATCGGGTCGTGGTCGGTGCCGAGCATTTTCGGCACGGAGAAGCCGTAGACGTCAGCGTCGAGGAGGCCCACACTGTGCCCGGCCCGGGCCAACGCCACGGCGAGGTTCACCGTTACCGTGGACTTGCCGACGCCGCCCTTGCCCGAAGACACACCGATGACGCGGGTGGTGGAGTCCGGCTGCAAGAAGACGGGCGTCGCCTCCCGTTCGCCGCCGTGCCCGTGTCCCCCGTGGCCGTGCCCGTGGCCGTCGTCGGCCGCTGCCGCTGCCGCTGCCGCCGGATCCTCGCCGAGCTGCTCGGTCGTCACCCCGAACATGTGCTGGCGCAAGGTCACCCGCAGGGCGGCACGCTCGTCATCGCGCATGACCGTCAGGTCGAACTCGATCTCTTCGACCCCGGGCACGGTGCGGGCCACCCGGTGGACCTCGTCGGCCAACTCGTCGGACCCGGGCCACGCCGCGACGGGCAGCGCGAGCTCAATCCTGGCCCGCCGCCGGCGTGCCTTCACCTCTCGCAGCAGGCCGAGACTGTCCAAGGGCAGGCCGAGCTCGGGCTCCACGATCGCGTTGAGCGCCGTCGTGAGCTGTATCTGATCGATTGCCATGCACTCCCTCGTCTTCAGTTGGTGCCTGGACCGGAGCACGCACCGCCGGCTCCGCGGGTGGGCGCATCACCCCAGCTGACGGGGCCGATCCTTCGGTAGACTACCTATCGTGAGCCCCGGCCCGATCGCAGTGGTGCCAGAACCGACGGCCGTGGAACCCGGACCGGGCAACGACGACGGCCGCTTCTCGGCTGCCGTGGCCGCTGTTTCGGCCGCCTTTGGCGACCCCACCCGCCGTGACATCTTCCTCCGCGTCCGGGCCACACCCGGCATGACGGCGACCGAAGTGGCCCTCAGCTTCTCGCTCCACCCCAACGTGGCCCGCCACCACCTTCAGCGCCTCGTCGACGGCGGGTACCTCCGGGTGGAGACGGGCCGCAAGGCCCCGGGGGCCGGGCGGCCCTCCAAGCAGTACTTCTGCGTGGAGGAGGAACTGACTGTCGGGTTGATGCAACGCCGGGACGATCTCCTCACGCGCCTGCTGGCCGAAGCCATGCAACGCCTGGGTCCCGAAATGGCCGAGCAGATGGCCGCGCACGTCGGCGAGGAGTACGGACGGTCGTTGGCGGCCCGGATGACGGTGACGGAGGGACAGCGCACGGTGCGCGCCGCCATGCACGTGGTGGCCGACACTCTCACCGCACACGGATTCGCAGCACATGCCGAGGATCGCGGCGAGACCACCGCCGTCGTGGCCGAGCAGTGCCCCTTCGGTAACGCGAGCACGACCAATCCCGTGCTGTGCGCCGTGGACCGGGGCATGGTCACGGGATTGTTGGCCGGACTCTGCGGGAGCGCCTCCCGACAGGCCCTGCCGGTCATGCTGTCGTCCCGCGCCCGGGGCGATGCCGCCTGCACCGCTTCTGCCTGAGCACCGGCGGTGACACGCGCCTATCTCGATCACGCCAGTACGACGCCCTCGCGCCCCGAGGCACTGGCCGCACTCACACGGTGGATGACGCTGCCGGCCGCCGACCCGGGCCGGCTCCATGAAGAGGGACGGTTGGTGCGCGACGCGCTCGAAGAAGCGCGCCGGCACGTGGCGGCCCTGGTCGGGACCAGCCCACGCCAGGTGGTGTTCACGTCGGGCGGCACCGAAGCGATCAATGACGCCGTGTGGGGTGCCACGCGGCGGGCTCCGGGTGCGCCGGTGCTCTACGCCGACGTCGAGCACTCCGCGGTGCGCGAGACATCGGCCCGGCTGGCGCCGACCGAAGTCATGTCCGTCGACGCCACGGCGCGGATCCAGAGCAGGGCGTTGGCGACGCGCCTGGGCTCCACCACGCTGCCGCGGCCCGCGCTGGTGCACTGCCAGTGGGCCAATCACGAAGTGGGGACGTTGCAGCCGGTGCGCGACATCGTGGCGTTGTGCCGCGCCGCCGATGTTCCGGTTCACATCGACGCCGCGGCGGCGTGCGGCCATGTTCCGATGGAGCTCGACGACGTGGGAGCGGACCTCGTCAGCCTGAGCGCCCACAAAATGGGGGGTCCACCCGGCGCCGGCGCGCTGGTGATCCGCCGCGGGAGTCGCTTCGAGCCACTGCTCGTGGGGGGTGAGCAGGAGCGGGGGCGGCGGGCCGGCCTCGAGGCGCTCCCGGCCCTCCTCGCGTTCGGGGCCGCGGCCGCCGCCCTGGCCGCTGACGGTCAGAGGCTGCTGCACGAGGAGGCGGAGCGGGCCCGGGTGCAGATAGCCGCTCTGTCGAACCTCGCCACATCGGTGGAGGACGTCGAGATCGTCGGACCCTCCGCGGAGGGCGAGCGTCTTCCCTATCTCGTCTGCCTCGGCGTGCGCGGCGTGGAAGCCGAGCCGGTGTTGATCGGGCTGGACCGGGCGGGTGTCGCTGTGCACTCCGGGTCCGCCTGCTCGTCAGAGAGCATTGAGCCGTCACCCGTTCTCGAAGCGATGGGTGTCGACGCCAACCACTCGCTACGCGTTTCGGTCGGCTGGTCGACGACCGACGCCGACATCGCGGCGTTCGGCTCCGCCTTCGCCGACGTGGTCGCCGGCCTGCGCGCCCTACGGAGTTGACGTCGTCGTTGTGGTCGAGGCCGATGCCTCTTCCGTGGCCAGCGCCTTCGCCAGCGCCGAAGGGAGAGGCAACTTGGCCTGGGTATAGCCCGCGGCCACGAGCGAGGCCACGCTCACCAACTGCGCCTCGGGCGGACTGTCCGCCAGGAACTTGGTGAACTCGGCAATGGCGCCGGTCGGATTGTGGTCCTGATTGAGCACGATCAGCCCGAGGAACAGATGCCCGGCGTAGTAGCCCGGCGCGAGCCGGATCGCCTTCTTCTCTTGTTGCCGTCCGACCTTGGTGATGGCGCTGATCTTGGCTTCGGTGCCGTAGTTCCATTCCAACCAGCCCGAGGCGGCAAGGGCATTCGGATCCGTCGGGTCTTCTGACAGCACCTTGTCGTAGAGCTGCAGTGCCTGCACCGCTTGCCCGTCGTTGTTCAGGACGTCGGCTGCGTCCAGTTGCTGCTCGATCAATTGCACCTTGGACTCGGTGATGCTGCCCGAGACCGGTTGGCCCGGCAGGCTCGGGCTCACGGCATGATCCACCAGGATCACCAACCCGGTGATGATGAGAACGCAGGCCGCCACGGCGCCGACCCGGCGCCACGGGCCGAGGCGACGGCGTGGGGCCGACGCTTCTTTGTCGGGCTCGGCGCCGGAGGTCTCCCGGTCGGAGACCGGTGCGATCGTTGCGTCCTGTGGCGGCGGGCCCAGTGCAGCCAATCGCTCCTCGACCTCGGCCAGTCGGGTCTGGTCGCGCAGGAGAAGCACGTCGTAATCGTCCTTGGAAAGGTCGCCGGCCAAAAGCTCACGCTCGGCGTCGTCGATCGAACGCAGGAGAAAGTCGCGTTGGTCGTTCAGCGACCAGCGTTCCTGCTCCACATCGGCCCGGCCGCCTTCTCCGCCCACGACGGCGTCGGTCGTCACGGCGCATCCACCGGTGTCTGCGCCTCCCGGGTGGCGGAGAACTGGCGTGATCGTCGCCAGAAGAGAACGCCGATGACGCCGAGGGCACCAGCTCCCAGCACGATCGGCACGATCCAGATGATGGGGAATCCGCCCGGCTCCAGAAGAATCGTCCGGCCGTACTGATTGACCAGCGTCTGTTCGATCTGGGCGGTCGAACGACCCTGGGCCACCTGCCGTGCGATCTCATGGCGTACCGCCAGCGCCGTTGATTCCTCCGATTGCGCCACGGAGACGTCGATGCACGAAGGGCAGCGGACGACCGACTCGATGGAGGCCGCGCGCTCGGCTTGGGTCTGTGGCTTCCCCGACAGCACGCCGCTCCCGATGACGAGAGCGACCGCCAGCACCACCAGGGGGAGGGCAACGCGGAACCAGAGGGGCTGACGGCGGGCCTGCTCAGGCATTGGCCAGCTGCTCCTGAACGCCGGACTTCTTGCGCGCCTGCTCGAGCATCTTCTGCAGTTCGGCCCCGGTGACCGGACCGGCCTCGGGTTCCACGGAGATGCGCCCGGAGGGATCGATGAGATACGTGGTGGGCGGCGACGTCACGCCGTAGTCCTGGGCGATGGTGCCGCCGGGGTCGTTCAAGGCCGGCCACGGCGCGCCCTGGGTCTTCAAGAATCCCTCGGCGGATCCAACCTCGTCGTGGAAGACGACACTGATGACTTCGGCGTGGTCCTCGGGGGCCTTTTGATAGAAGAACGTGATGAGATCGGGTGCCTCCTGCTGGCACGGACCGCACCAGCTGGCGAAGAAGTTGACGAAGACGTAGTGGCCGCGCAGCGCGCGCAGCGACACGTGCGTGCCGTCGGGATGCTGAATGTCGGCGCCCGAGAAGAGCGGCGCCATGTGGCCGACCAGTGGACTTTCCATCTGCGTCGCCTCCTGGGGCGTGCGCGTGGCCAGGACCACCCCGACAGTGGCCAGACATACGAGAACGACTCCCGCCACCCAGCGCGTCGTGTGGCGCCGTCTGCCGGTCTTCGTCATGGGGAGGGGACGCCGCTCTCGACCGGCACTGGCTCCTCGACCGGCACTGGCTCCTCGACGGGCACTGACTCGTCGACGGGCACTGACTCCGTCGACCGGCACTGCGCCGACCACCATGTCCGAAGCGGCCGAGACCGGATCGGTGGCGCGTCGACGCGAGCCCGGTACGAGGGCGAGCAGCCCCCCCAGCCCGACGAGGAGCCCACCGGCCCAGAGCCAGGCGAGCAACGGTTCGACGACCACGCCGATGGCCACCGATCCGGCGGGCAGGTTCGGCACGGGCGAATTCCCCGACGTCGTCCCCAATCCTCCGACCTGGTCGAAGGTCAGGTAGACGTCGCCCAAGGCTCCCGAATCGATGGCCGGCGTCCCGACGGTGGCGAGCGCTCCTCCGAAGTTCGTGGTCGCCGGCGTGAAGACGGCACCGTCGACCTTGACCAGCGCCTCGTCCGACTGCTTCGACGGCGTGCGGACGTTGCGCAGGCCCACGAACTCGAACCGGTGTCCGTTGTACGTGACGACTTGACCGCGGGCGAGCGCCAACTCGGTCTGATGGCGGTAGGTCGTGGCCGCGATGATCCCCACCGCCATGACGATGACCCCGAGGTGCACCACCATGCCGCCGTTCGTCCGCCCGATCAGCCCGCGCCACCACCCCACGTGGCGCGCACGCGTGGCGCGCACGGACAGCACCAGCGCCCGTGCCGCCGTAGCGGCGGCGAACGCTCCCAGGCCGAACCCGATCAGAGGGGCGAAGCCGCGCAGACCGCATGCGACACAGATGACGACCGTCAGGACACCGACCCAGGCCGGAATGGCCAGGCGTTGCCAGAGGACCGGGGCGTTGATCTTGCGCCAACTCAACGCCGGAGCCACCGCCATCAGAAAAAGGAGGGCCAGGCCCACGGGAACAGCGACCGTGTTGAAGAACGGCGCCGCCACGTTCACCTGCTGCTGCGTCACCGCCTCGTAGAGAATCGGGTAGAGCGTTCCGAGCAGCACCACGAAGGCGAAGCCGACGAAGAGCAGGTTGTTGAGAAGGAACGCTCCCTCTCGGCCCAGCGGTGCATCGATCCCACCCGGCGACCGCAGGCGATCGCCGCGCCAGGCGATCAACCCGAAACCGACGATGACCACGACGAAGAAGAAGCCGATGAGAAGGGGGCCGATGGAGGACTCCGAGAACGCATGCACCGACTGGATCACCCCGGAGCGGGTGAGGAACGTCCCCAGAATGGTGAGGGCGAAGGTGGCCACCGAAAGCGAAAGATTCCACACCCGCATCAGACCGCGGCGTTCCTGCACCAGGACCGAGTGGAGGTAGGCCGTCCCGCACAACCACGGGAGTAAGGCCGCATTCTCCACCGGGTCCCAGCCCCAGAAGCCGCCCCACCCGAGAACCTGGTACGACCACCACGCGCCGAGCACGATACCGACGGAGAGGAAGGTGAACGACACCAAGGTCCACCGGCGGCACTCGATCTGCCAGCGGTCCCCGATGCGCCCGGTCGCCAGCATGCCGATGGCGAAGGCGAAGGGGACGGTGAACCCGACGAAACCGACATACAGCAGCGGGGGGTGGATGGCGACCAGAGGGTTGTCCTGCAGCAAAGAGTTCGGCCCGAGGCCCGACAGGACGTTGCGCGTCGTGACGAACGGGTTCGCAGGTCCGATCATGAGGCCGAAGAAGAACGCAGTGACGACGAAGAGCACGAGGGTGGCCCAACGGATGACGGCGTCGGACGCGACCGCGCGGTAGCGCCAGACGAAAATGCTGCAGAAGACCGTCAGAACGAAGCCCCACAGGAGGATCGACCCGGCCAGGGCGGACCACAGACCGGTGATGGAGTACAGCAACGGAGTGACGGTGCTGTTGTTCTCGGCCACGAAGACGATGCTGAAGTCATGCGTGACCAGCGCGCGCTCCATGGCCAGGACGGCCAGGACCGCCCCGATCAGCATGATCGGCGCGAACAGCCGGCCCTCGAACAACCGGGCATACCGCGCCGACGAACGGGGCACGGAGCCGGACGGGGACGAGCCCGCGCCCTTTTGGCGCACCAGCCCGACCGCAATGGTCACGGCGCCGACGATGCTCGTGACGAAGGCGAGCCAGACGCCGATCGATCCGAGTGACGCGTTCAGCATAAAGAGCGGGCGCCCTCGGTCACCTTCACTCGACCGGGGTGGGCGGCGCAGTAATTCTCGGAGTGCTTGACCAGAATCTGATGCGACACGAAGTTGTGGGAAACGTCGGAGGTGAAGTGACCGACCACGACGACCGCGATGTTGGCCTGGAAGAGCTGCGGTGGGCTTCCCGTGTTCGTGACCGCAACGGTGTGCGAGCCCTGCGCGATCTCGAAGTTGGTGCCGACCGCCGTCGGATGGATCGAGCCCGGGACGACGTCACCCTCGAGATTGAAGGTTCTCGTGCCCAACGTGCTGCGGTGTGCGAAGGCCTGGTTGACCGTATCGAAGTAATTGAGCGCGCTCCCCAGCCCTTCAACGAGAAGGAAGATGAAGGCTGCGAGCAGCACGGCGAACACGAGCCACAACCTCCGGCTGGTCCGGCGGCGGGGCCGGGGCAGCGTGGGACCACCGTCAACCGGGCCGGGCGGGGCCGGCGGAACAGAGCCGGCTGAGGCGGAGCCGGTGGGTGGAGAGCCGGCGGAAGGAGAGCCCGTGGAGGCGCTGCCCGAAGAGGAGGACGGGGTACCCGGGTCGTTGATGGTGCTCGTCACGACCGCTCGCCAGCGCCGTTGGTCTCTTGCGAGTCCTCGGCCACCTTGAGGGCTCGCTCCCAACGGCGGCGGCGGAGCACCAGGCTGACGCCATAAAGGAAGAGGGTGGCCAGTGCGATCGAGTAACCGGCGACGACGTAGCTCATGGGGCGCCACCGTCCGGGGTGCCTTGGGCGGCCGAGCCGGCCCCGACGAGCTCGCTCCCCTCGCTCCACCGTTCGACCAGGGACACCTCCATCTCCTGGTGGCCCACGGTGTCCTGCAACACCTCGACCCGGTACCGCACGCCGAGGAGCCAGACGAACAGAAGCGAGAAGGAGATGAAGCCGAGGAGGAAGGTCCAGGCCATGGACCCGTGGACGTGGAGATGGAACCCGGGGTCGAGCACGGTCCCGGTCTGGTGCAGGGTCTGCCACCACTGGACGGAGAAGTGCACGATGGGTACATCGACGGCGATCAGGAGCGCCGCCACGGCGCAGCGCCGGGCGCGGACAGCCGGGTCGGCGGGCACGCGACGAAGAGCCAGATAGCCCAACTCGAGGAGGAGGAGCAGTGCCGTCGAGGTGAGCCGGGCGTCCCAGGCCCACCACACCCCCCAGGCGGGCCGGCCCCAGATGGAGCCGGTCACGCACGTCAGAGCCGAGAAAACGGCACCGACCTCGACCGCGGATGCTGCCAGCCTGTCCCAGAAGAACGAGCGGGTGCGGGGCCACAGATACAGGAGGCTTCCGGCCAGGGCCACCCCACCGGCCCAGTACAGGGCCACGGTGGCGATCGGTGGGTGGATATAGAGGAGGCGGGCCAGGTTCCCCTGTACCTGATCAGGTGGGGTCACCCACAAGCCCAGCCAGACGGTGAAGGCCATGGAGACGACGCCGAGAATTCCGACAACCGCGAGCCAGCGCGGGCGGGAGACCGTAGCGATGGTGTTCATGCAGCCTCCTGGAGCGGACCGTAAAGGACGATGCCAATCACGAGGTAGATCACCGAGAACGGGATGAGGATGCGCAACCACTCGGTGCCCGAGCTCGCGTTGCCGTCCAGAGCAGCCTGCCATGCCTTCGAGCCGGCCAGCAAAACCGGGGCCAGGACGGGGAGGACCAGAAGTGGCAGGAGGGTGTCCCTCACCCGGAGGCCGGCCGAGAGCGCGCCGTAGAGCACCCCGGCGCAGGCCAGTCCGACCGTGGCCAACAAGGAGGTGACCAGGGCGAGCCAGACGACGTGCACCCGGACGTTGAAGAGGAAGGTCACCCCGGCCCACAGGATGATCTGGAGCACCAGGAGCTGCAGTCCGACCGCGGCGGCCTTGCCGAGAAAGATGCCGGCCGGATCGATCCCCGAGAGTCGGAGCCCGTCGCGGGTCCCTTCCCCCGACTCGATGGCAACGCTCCGCTGAATGGTCAGCACGGTGGAGAAGAGCACGGCGATCCAGAAGATGCCCGGTGCGGCGTGCTGGAGCGAGGCCGAGTCGGGTCCGATGGCGAAGGCAACGAGAATGAGCACCAGGACGGCGAACGGGACCACCTGCCACAGGCCGACCCGCGAGCGCGCTTCGATCCGGAGGTCCTTCCCCGCCACCAGGAGTGCATCACGCCACATGCCACGTCCCCATCGTGTCCTGTGGCGGGGGTAATTCCGCCGCGGGCACAGAACTCAGCGGGGCCCGCCGTCCCCCGCCCTCGGTCGAGGTGACACGCCCCCCGCTCATGACGACCACCCGGTCCGAAAGCGGTATTGCCAGCTCTGGCTCGTGGGAGGAGAGCAGCACCGCCGCCCCGTCCGCCACTGCTTCGCCGATCAGATCGCCCAGGAGGGCGCGGGCGGGAGCGTCGAGGCCGGCGTGCGGCTCATCGAGCAGCCAGAGGGCGGGGCGGCGTGCGATCAAGGCGGCCAGCGCCACCCGTCGTCGCTGCCCGGCGGAGAGCCGTCCGGCCGGGGTGCCGCGGAGGCGACCGACCAGCCCGAGGCGATCCAACGCCGCCTCACCGGCCGCAGCCGGAAGGCCGAGTGCACGCACGGCGAAGCGGACATTCTCCGCCGCACTGAGCTCGTCGTAAAGGGGGGCGGCATGGCCGAGGAGGCCGACGTGGCGCCGGACGGCGGTGTGGTCGGCGGTGAGATCGATCCCGAGGACATGGGCCTCGCCCGAGGTGACCGGCAGGAGGCCGGCGCAGGCCCGGAGCAGGCTGGTCTTGCCCGCACCATTGGCGCCGAGGACCAGGACGACCTCACCGGTCTCGACAGAGAGATCGACACCGGCAAGGGCGGGGAAGCGGCCGGCGAGTGCGACGGCAGCGCGGAATTGGACGACGGGGGCCATGGCCTTCGCCCCCATGGTAGGGGGGCACGGTGCGGGGGTTCCAAGCGGCAATCCCGGGAACGTCCTGGACCCTCCTGCGGCTACGCCTTCGGGTCGACCTCCGGGGTCACCTTCGGGGTCGCTGGGTAGATTTCTGCACGAGTCCCCATGGCCACCGTCCTCCTCCCACTGCCCGCGCGAGACTTCGACCCGACCGAGGTCGCCGTGAGCTGGAGGACATTGGTGGCCGGCGGCCATACCGTGGTCTTCGCCACACCCGGAGGTGAGGCGGCCGTGGAGGACGAACTCATGGTGAGCGGCCGGGGGCTCGATCCATGGGGTCTCGTACCCGTCCTGCGCAACGTCACCGTGGTCGGACGGGTCCTACGGGCCAACGCCGAGGCACGGCGGGCCTACGCCGCACTCCGCCGCTACGCCGGTTTCACCGCACCTTTGCGCTGGAACATCGCCCAGGAACACCAGTTCGACGGCCTGCTCCTGGCCGGCGGCCACCGCGCACGGGGGATGCGGGCCTACCTGGAGAGCAGCGTGCTCCAGCAACTGGTGGCGGAGTTCTTCGCCCGCCAGAAGCCGGTTGCCGCCATCTGTCACGGGGTCCTGCTGGCGGCGCGCAGCACCGATCCGTCGACCGGCAAGTCGGTGCTCCACGGCCGGCGGACCACCGCGCTGACGTGGCAACTCGAGCGCAAGGCCTGGACGATCGCCCGGCGCACGCGCTTCTGGGATCCGCACTACTACCGCACCTACCTCGAGGGACCCGGTCAGCCCGAGGGCTACATGTCGGTCCAGCAGGAGGTCACCCGGGCCCTGGCGCGCCCCGAGGACTTCCTCGACGTCCCGCCCGGCGAGGTGGACTACCGACTGAAAACCGGTGGCCGGGTCCGCGACACGGCGACCGATGCGAGGGCGGCATGGGTGGTGCGGGATGGGAGTTACATCTCGGCGCGCTGGCCCGGTGACGTCCATACGTTCGCAAAGGCTCTTTCCGACACGCTCTGAGTAGCGACCGGCGACGGCACTTGGCACCTGGCGCTTGATATTCCGCTCTCCACAGCGTGCCAAAGCGGCTCTACCCGTCGGAGGTGCGAAGGCTACCCATCGGGGTGCGAAGGCCGTCAAGCACGGCCTGCAGGATCGGCTCGAGGTAGTCGGGCTCCCCGTGGATCGATGCGATGGCGACGATCATGTCAAGGACCTGCTCGAGGGTGAGATCCTCTCGAACCTCATGGTTTCGCTGCGCAGAGAGGAGGAGCGGCCGTCCGGCCTCCATGACGCGGCTGCGGCTCTCACCCATGACCGGGACACTTCCCCCTGCCTGCTTGAGCAACTCGGTGCCGACCGGATGTTTGCTGGTGATGAATGCGGAGAACCGGCGCAACCAAGCGAGGAGCAATGCTCCGGGCGTTTCTGCCTCCAAGGTCTCCGCAGCTTCGCAGACCGCGTTTACCTCGTCGATATAGAGAGCCTCGAGGAGCTCCCGCCGGCCAGGGAAGTTGCGGTACAGGGTTGCCATGCCCACACCGGCGCGCCGCGAGACCTCCGCCATCGACACCTCAGCCTGAGGATCGGCGAACGCGGAACGGGCGGCCGCAAGGATCTTGGCCCGGTTGCGCTCCGCGTCGGCACGTCTCGCAGGCGATGGGAGCTGGTCAGAAGTCATCGCCGCATCTAAGTGGACAGCTTATCCGATTTCACGTACTGTTAACTGGATACCCTCTCCGCCTACGAATCCACGAAGGAGCTTACTATGCACGACAACCCTGTCGCTCTGGTCACCGGGCGCCAACAAGGGAATCGGCCTTCAGATCGCGAAGGACCTCGCCGACCACGGCTTCACCGTGATCGTCGGGTCGCGGCACCTCGAGCAGGGAGAGACGGCAGCGAAGAACGTCGGAGGCGATGCCCGCGCCGTCCAACTCGACGTTACCGATCAGACCTCTATCGCTGCCGCCGCAGAGCGCATCCGCAATGAACTCGGCCGTCTCGACGTGCTCGTGAACAATGCGGGTATCTCGCATGCGGAACTGCCGGGTAGGTCGTTCGAGGAGGTCGTGGCGTCGGGCCGCCTGAGCGTCGCATCGCTCGACGAGGTGCGCACAGTGTTCGAGACCAACGTGTTCGGAGTCATCGCCGTCACGCAAGCGATGCTTCCCCTCCTCCGTGAAGCGCCGGTGGCGCGCATCGTCAATGTCGCGAGCTCCGGCGGCTCGCTCACGCTGAACTCGGATCCCACCAACCACCACCGCTCGATGTTCGGCACCTACTCGGCATCGAAGGCGGCGGCCAACGCCGTCACGGTTGCCTTTGCCGCCGACCTCGAATCGGCTGGCATCAAGGTCAACGCTGCCTGCCCGGGCTTCACCGCGACGGACCTCAATAACTTCCGAGGCACGCGCACCGTCGAACAAGCCGCCCGTGAGCCCGTCCGGCTCGCCCTGATCGACGCCAGCGGTCCGACGGGCACGTTCTCGAACGAGGACGGCCCGCTTCCCTGGTGACGTGCCGCCCGATGGTGACGTGCGTCCGACGTGTCACCCCTCCTTAGGCGAGCACAGGGCGAAGGCCGCCTTGCTCGACATTGCCCATGTCCGGGCCCCCGGGAGGGGTCAGCTCGTACTGAGCCGGCTTAGCCCGATGTGGTCGAGCAGGCTCGAGAACTGCGACGAGATCCACCCGAGGTGGTCCGTCACCAGCAGGATGCCGAAAATGACCAGGATCGATCCGCCGACGACCTCGACGATCCACAGTCCCCGGCGGGCCCGGCCGATAACCGCGGTGAGCCGGCCGAAGGCCAGCCCGGCGATGACGAAGGGCACGGCGAGACCGAGCGAGTAGGCGAACAGGAGGAGCACGCCCCCCGCCAGCGAGCCGTTGTGCTCCGCCAAGCCGAGCACCACGGCCAGGACGGGACCGATGCACGGAGTCCAGGCGAACGCGAAGGCCATACCCATGATCGGCGCCGCCCACGTCCCGAGCGTCGAGGGACGGACGTCGAAACGCTTCTCGCCCGTGACCCTGGTCAGTACGCCCAGCGGACCAGCGCCGATGCGGGCCCAGAACCGGGCGGGGACCGTCCCCAAAAGGAGAACCAGCCCGAGCAGGATCACGACGAACCCGCTTACGTGGGTCAGCGTCTCCTTGTGCGAGGCGAGGAGATGGCCGATGCCGGAGGCAGCCGCGCCCAGGGCGACGAAGACCACGGTGAAGCCGGCAATGAAGAGGCCGATGCCCCGCAACATGGGGCGCATGGTGACGGCCGCCGGCGCCGTCACGATGGGCGTCGCCCCGGGAGCCGCCGTCGCCGTGGCGGTCGCGGTGGCCGTGGCCGTGGCCGTGGCCGTCAGCGTCCCGCCGGCCGTCATGATGCCGCCGTTTGCCGTCGCCATCCCGGTTTCGGGTGCTGCCGTCCCAGCTGCGGCCACGGGGCCACGTGTGGCCGCCAGCTCGGCTGCGGAGAGGCCCGAGACCATAGATACGTAGCCGGGAACCAACGGGAGCACGCACGGCGAGAGGAAGCTCAGTATTCCGGCCCCGAATGCGACGAGGACCCCGAGTGGATCGGGAGCGATCGTGGCCACGAGGGAATCCACCGATGGCCCTTTGCTACCTGAGGTTGTTGCGGACCAGGTCCATGTCGGCGTTGACCATCATGGTCACCAGTCCGGGGAAATCCACCTCGCGCTGCCAACCCAGGACCCGGTGGGCCTTCTCCGGATCGCCGACCAGAAGGTCGACCTCGGCCGGACGCAGGTACTTCTCGTCGATCACGACATGGCGTTCCCAATCGAGGTCCGCCGCCGAGAAGGCGAGCCGGCACAGCTCGCGCACCTCGTGCGTCTCACCGGTCGACACCACGTAGTCGTCGGGACTGTCCTGCTGCAGCATCATCCACATGGCCCGGACGTAGTCGGCCGCAAAGCCCCAGTCGCGTTGCGCATCGAGATTGCCGAGTGACAACTTGTCATCGAGACCGTGCGCGATGCGCGCCACCCCGTTGGTGATCTTCCGGGTGACGAACTCCAGCCCGCGCCGGGGCGATTCGTGATTGAACAGGATCCCCGACGAAGCATGCAGGTTGTAGCTCTCCCGGTAGTTGACCGTGATCCAATGGCCGTAGACCTTGGCCACGCCGTAGGGACTGCGCGGATACAGGGGCGTCGACTCACGCTGTGGTACTTCCTGCACCTTGCCGAACATCTCCGACGAGCTCGCCTGATAGAAGCGGATGTCGGGGTCGACCAGACGAATGGCGTCGAGCATGCGCGTCACGCCGAGGGCGGTGGTCTCCCCGGTCAGCACCGGCTGGCTGAAACTGGTCTGGACGAAGGACTGCGCCGCCAGGTTGTAGACCTCGGACGGGCGATGGTCTCGCAGGATGTTGATCAGGGAGACCTCGTCCAGGAGGTCCCCCGCCACCAACTCCAGCTGGTCCTGAATGTGGGCGATGCGCTCGAAGTTGAGCGGTGCTCGAACGGCGGACCATCCCGATGACCTCGTAGCCCTGCTCGAGGAGGAATTCGGCCAGATATGAGCCATCCTGCCCGGTCACTCCAGTGATCAGTGCCCGTTTCGCCATTGGTCGGCAACGCTAGCCGACCTCCAAGGGGACGCGGCCAACCGGCACGACCTACAGTGCGGCGCCGTGCCGACCGCCGCGCTCCTCTCGTTCCGCCTGGGGGGCAGCGATGGGGTCTCGATCGAGGCGGCGAAATGGGCCGGTGCCCTGCGGCAACTGGGGTGGGACGTTCTCACGGTGGCCGGAGGCGGCCCGGTCGACGTCCTCCTCGAGGGTCTGGCCATCGACGCTCCGGCTCCGCCCACCCGCCGGGAACTCGCTGATGCGCTGGCCCCGGCCGATGTCGTCGTCATCGAGAACCTGTGCTCGCTCCCGCTCAACCCCGCCGCCGCCGCCTTGGCCGCGGCGGTGTGCGCGGGACGGCCGGCCGTCCTGCATCACCACGACCTGCCCGTGGCAACGACCGCATCTGGCGCACATGCCCCCGCCACCCGACGACCCGTCGTGGGCGCATGTGACCATCAACCAACTGAGCCAGCCGAGTTGGCGGCGCACGACATCACCGCCACGACGATCTACAACTCGTTCGATCCGAACCCGGTCGTGGCCGACCGAGGACGTGCCCGTCGCGCTGCTCGGCGTGGCCGCGGAGACCCGGCTCCTCCTGCAGCCGACGCGTGCGCTGCCACGCAAGAACATCGCAGGCGGGCATCGACTCTGGCCGCTGCCGTGGGCGGAACGTACTGGCTCCTCGGTCCGGCCGAGGACGGCTACGGCCCCGAGCTCGACCGGCTGGTCGCCAGCGCCCCGTGCCCCGTGCTCCTCGGCCCCGGTGCGGCGCGGTCTCGACCATCGCCGAGGCCTACGCCGCCTGCGACGTCGTCGTGCTGCCCTCCACCTGGGAAGGCTTCGGCAACCCCTCCCTCGAATCGGCCACCCACCGCCGGCCTCTGGCCATCGGGCCCTATCCGGTCGCCCGTGAGCTAGCCGCCTTCGGCTTCCGCTGGTTCGACAGTGCCGTGCCCGGCCCCCTCGACGAGTGGCTGGCCCACCCCGACGACACGCTTCTGGCACACAACCACCAGGTTGCCGCCACCTCCTTCAATGTGGCCGACCTCCCGGCGAGGCTGGCCGACGTGCTGGCCCGCCTTCCGTCGTCTCCGCGTTAGGGGCGGAGGTGGCCGGGGGGTGTGCCAGTAGCCTGGGGGCAATGGCAACGAACCTTCAGGTCGCGACGCGACGCCTCACCGCTGAGCAGCGTCGCCAACAGCTGGTTGCCACCGCCCTGGAGCTCTTTGCGCACCGGGGGTACCGGTCGACGACCATGGACGACATCGCCGAGGCCGCGGGCGTGACGAAGCCCCTCGTCTACCAGCACTTTTCTTCCAAGCGGGCGCTCTATCTGGAATTGGTCGACTCCATCGCCCAAGAGCTCCTGTTGGCGGTGCCGCAGCGCCGTGCTTGCAGGCCGATGGACCCCGCCAGCAGGTCGAGATGGGCTTCGCGGCCTACTTCCGCCTGGTGGTGAGCCGGGAGGACGAGTTCCGACTGCTCTACGGGCGGGACCACGCCGACGACAAGGAGCTCGGGCGAGCCTTGCGCACCGTCGAAGATGCCATTGCAGAAGCCATCGAGCCGCTCATCGACGCCGGGCTGGACGACGAACACCGTCGCCTTCTGGCCTATGCCGTAGTGGGCATGGCCGAAGGGGCGAGCCGGGAGTTCATGGAGCAGCGGACGACCGACCACGGACTCGGTCGAAGAAGAAGCACATCGGCTGGCCCGCCGAGTGGCCAACCTGGCCTGGGCCGGGTTGCGCTCGGTCCACGCCGACTGACCGCAGCCTCCCGCGACCGCACCTCCGGGTACCCCGCCTCTCGATACAGTCGTCCCTATGGCCGTAGAGAAAAGCGCATCTCCTTCGCAGCTGATCGACGGAAGGATCGAGGAACTCGACGACTGGCGGGGCACGATGCTCAGCCGGCTCCGTGCCTTGGTCAAGGAAGCCGATCCCGAGGTGGTCGAGGAGTGGAAGTGGCGGGGGGTTCCGGTGTGGGAACACGACGGCATCATCTGCACCGGTGAGACCTACAAGAGCATCGTGAAGCTGACCTTCGCCAAAGGGGCCTCATTGCCGGACCCATCAGGACTTTTCAATTCCAGTCTGGAAGGGAACACACGACGGGCCATCGACTTCCACGAGGGTGAGAAGATCAATGAGAAAGCCCTGAAGACCCTGGTTCGCGCCGCCGTGACCCTCAACCTGTCCAAGGCGAAGGCCAAGAAATAGTCAAGAAAGAGTCGGCGCTGCGACCGCTCTCCCGCTTCAGGTCAGACGTCGCTATAAGTGGCTATACGGCGCTATAAGAGGGTGATGAGCTGTTGGCAGAGTACCCAGAGCTCGGCGACGCAGGCGGCGTAGTCCGCTTCCTCCCCACCGGCGGGATCGATGACATCCTCCTGGTCGGAGAGGGATACGTCGGCCAGCTTGAGCGCCGCCACCCGTTCGCCCAGAGCCGGCGGGCGGCGGGGAGATCCGCACAGAGACGCCGTATGCGTCGCCGTGCGATCGGCCGCCTCGGGGAACTCGCGCCGCACGAAGCGCACGTGATCGGCTTCCATGACCCACGACCAGCTCGGCCCGGAGCAGATCGGCGCCCGTACACCTGGCGGCTGCGATGGCCTTTGAAGTCGGCCCCGGCCAGCTCGGGAATGCGTCGAAAGCGCTGACCTGGTGCGCAGGCCCATCGGTTGACCGTCGATGGTGTGCGTGCCCGGCCGTGACGACGTGCAGGTCGCGTCCGGTCGGTCCCTCTTTAGGTGGTCCAGCATGAACCCGGCCATGACCGAGCGGGCCGCGTTGCCCGTGCAGAGCACCAGGAGTTCGGTCACGATGCCGCGCCGGCGGAGTGTCGGGGCAGACGCGGTCGGGCGAAGGAGAGGTGGAGGGAGTTCACGGCAACGGTGACACTACGTGCCGGCGTGGGGCGGCACGACGAGCGGCGCCATCAGAACCCCTGGTCGTTCAGCTGGTGATCAGTTGATGTGGATGCCCGAAATGGCCCGGCTGATCACCAGGCGCTGGATCTCCGAGGTGCCCTCGAAGATCGTGTAGATCTTCGAATCGCGGTGCCACTGCTCGACCGGGTAGTCGCGCACATAGCCGTAGCCGCCGAGGATCTGAATGGCCTGCTCGGTGACCCAGACCGCGTTCTCCCCGGCGTAGAGCTTCGACATCGAGCCCTCGCCGTGCTCGAACTTCTGGCCGGTTCCCGCCATCCATGCGGCGCGGTGCACCAGCAGACGGGCGGCGTCGGTCCGCATCTTCATGTCGGCCAGCTTGAAGGCGATGGACTGGTTCTCGATGATGGCCCGCCCGAACTGCTTGCGTTCCTTGGCGTAGTCGAGGGCGAACTCGTACGCCGCCCGGGCGATGCCCACCGCCTGTGCCCCCACAATGGGACGGGATGCCTCGAAGGTCGCCATGGCGGCCTGCGTCGACGTTCGCTTGCCCTCCTTGGCCCGGGCCAGGCGGGCGTCGAGCTTCTCCTTGCCCCCGAGGAGCAGGCGCCCCGGAATGCGGCAGTCCTCGAGAACGACCTCGGCCGTGTGGGAAGCACGGATACCCATCTTCTTGAACTTCTGACCCTGTGAGATGCCCGGGAGTCCCCTCAGGCACGATGAAGCTGGCCTGGCCCCGGCTGCCCAGCGTGTGGTCGACCGAGAGGACAAGGACGTGCGTGTTGGCGATGCCGCCGTTGGTGATCCAGGTCTTGGTGCCGTTGAGCACCCACTCGTCCTTGGCCTCGTCGTAGACGGCGCGTGACTTGAGCGAGGAGACATCGGAACCGGCGTCGGGCTCCGAGACGCCGAACGCGGCCAGTTTCACGTCGTCGGGGGTCCCGAAGCACTGGGGGATCCACTCTGCGATCTGCTCTGACGTCCCATTGGCGAAGATCCCGGCCACCGCGAGCGTAGAACCGAAAATGGCGAGGGCGATCCCGGCATCACCCCAGCTCATCTCCTCGTTCACCAGGCACATCAAGAGCCCGGTGGGGTCGGCGTAGCACTGGCCGATGAAATCGGCGGAGTAAAGGCCGTTCTTGGCCGCCTCCTGAATGATCGGCCAGGGTGTCTCCTCCCGCTCGTCCCACTCGGGACCGGCCGGTCGGACCACGTTCTCGGCGAAATCGTGGACCCACTTCTGGATCTGGAGTTGATCCTCGTTCAGTGCGAGGGAGAAGTCAGACATCGCAAGCCCTCCTTGGGCGCCGCCCGACCATCGGTCGGGTCCACCGCAAGGTTACCCGATAGTAACCAAGGGAGGGCATCGGGTCGGGCCGGCGGTGCGGAGCCGCGGGTCGGCCGGCTCCGGGCTCAGCGGCGGACGGCTGTCCCGGCGGGCGTGTCCTCGACCGTCCATCCCCTGGCGGTCAACTCGTCCCGCAATGCGTCGGCCCGGCGTGAAGTCCTGCGCCGCCCGGGCGGCATCGCGCTCTGCCACCAAACGGGCGGTGTCGTCGTCGATCTCGTCGGTATCGCCCTTGAGCGAGAGGCCGAGGGCGGCGGCCAACACCGCAGCCGAGTGGGCGAGATGCCGTCCCCGATCCTCGTCCCCCGCGTCGGCGCTGGTGTGGGCGGCCGTGACGAGATCGAAGATCGCGGCGAGGGCTCCGGGCGTATCGAGGTCGTCGTCCATGCGGGTGCGGAACTGGGCCAGGGCTCCCGGCTCCACCTCGGTGGCCGGAGGGATGCCGTCGACCACGTAACCCGACCCCGTCGCTGCGAGCAGGTCACCCACCGAGAACCGCCGGGCCAAGGTGTCGAGGCGGGCCAACGCCTTTTCGGCATCGGCCACGGTGCCGGCCGTCACCTCAATGGGCGACCGGTAGTGGGCCCGCAGGACGAGGAGCCGGTACGCCCGCGCATCGCTGCGGGCCAGCAGATCCGTGAGGGAGGTGAAGTTGCCCAGCGATTTGGACATCTTCGTGCCGTCGACCTCGACCCACCCGTTGTGCACCCAGTGACGGGCGAACGGCCGGCCCTCGGCCACCGCCTGGGCGCGCTCGTTCTCGTGGTGGGGAAAGGCCAGGTCGCGGCCGCCGCCGTGAAGGTCGAAGCCGTCGCCGAGGAGATCGAGCGACATGACGACGCACTCGGTGTGCCAACCGGGCCGGCCCAGCCCCCAGGGGGACTCCCACGCCGGCTCGCCCGCTTTGGCCTTCTTCCACAGCACGAAGTCGAGCGGCGAGCGCTTCTCCTCGACCGCCTCCACCCTGGCCCCGGCCTGCAGGCTCTCGAGCGGCTGCCGGGCGAGGAGCCCGTACCCGGGCACCTGCGCCACGTTGAGGTAGACGCCATCGGAGATCTCGTAGGCCACGCCGCGCCCGACCAGGTCCGACACCAGCGCCACCATGCGGTCGATGTACGCCGTGGCGTGGGGGGTGTCGTTGGGGCGCAGGACGCCGAGCAGGTCCATGGCCTCCCACCACCGTGCTTCGTACTCCTGCGCCACCTCGGTCTCGGTGCGGCCCTCCGCGTTCGCCCGTTTGATGATGTTGTCGTCGACGTCGGTGATGTTGGACACGTAGCGCACGGCCAGGCCGTTGAAGAGCTCGTAGCGGCGCAGCACGTCGAACGTCAGGGTGAAGCGGCCGTGGCCGATGTGGGGGAGGTCGTAGACGGTCGGCCCACAGATGTACATCGACACTTCGCCCGGGGTCCGCAGCTCGAAAGGGCGGATGGTGCCGGTTGCGGTGTCGTGCAGGTGCAGCATCCGGGTACGGTAACCCGATCATGTCGACCGACGCGACCACCGCGCCCAAGGTTCCCGACAAGCCCACCCTCGACGGGGTGGAGGCGAGGTGGGCGGCGCGTCTGGGAGGACGAAGGCACGTACCGCTTCAACCCCGGCCGCTGCACGTGAGCAGGTTTTCTCCATCGACACCCCGCCGCCCACGGTCTCGGGATCGCTGCACATGGGCTCGGTCTTCGGCTACGTGCAGACCGACAGCCTCGGCCCGCTACCGGCGCATGAGCGGCTGGGAGATGTTCTACCCGATGGGGTGGGACGACAACGGCCTCCCCACCGAGCGTCGTGTCCAGACCTACTTCGGCGTCCGCTGCGATCCCTCCCTGCCGTATGACGCGGAGTTCACCCCGCCGGCAGAGCCGGGGAAGGAGGACATCCCGGTCAGCCGACCCAATTTCATCGCCCTGTGCCACCAGCTGACGGCAGAGGACGAGCAGACCTTCGAGGCGCTGTGGCGGAGCGTGGGCCTGTCGGTGGACTGGACCCGCAGTTACGCCACCATCGACGATCGGAGCCGCCGCGCCAGCCAGCGCATGTTCCTGCGCAACCTGGCCCGCGGGGAGGCGTATTCGGCGGAGGCACCCGACATTGTGGGACGTCGATTACCAGACCGCGGTGGCCCAGGCCGAGATGGAGGACCGTGAGCGTCCGGGGGCCTACCACCGGTTGCGCTTCGACGACATCGAGATCGACACGACGCGCCCCGAGCTCGTCGCCGCCTGCGTGGCCCTGGTGGCGCATCCCGATGACGAACGCTTCTCGGCCCGGTTCGGCACCACGGTGCACACGCCGCTCTTCGGCGTCGAGGTCCCGATCGTGGCCCACCCGCTGGCCGATCCCGAGAAGGGGTCGGGGATCGCCATGATCTGCACCTTCGGCGACGTCACCGACGTGATCTGGTGGCGTGAGCTGCATCTGCCGACCCGGTCCATCGTCACCCGGGCCGGGCGCATCACCGAGACACCGCCGCCGGGCGTGCCCGATGGCCCGGCCTGGAAGGCCATCGCCGGGACCACGGTCAAGGCGGCCCAGCGCACGATGGTCGAGCTCCTCACCGAATCGGGCGACCTCGTCGGGGAGCCCAAGAAGATCGACGCATCCGGTCAAGTTCTACGAGCGCGGTGAGCGTCCCCTCGAGATCGTGACGAGTCGGCAGTGGTACATCAAGAACGGCGGACGGGACGCCGACCTGCGCCAGGCGCTGCTCGCCCGCGGGGAGGAACTCCGGTGGCACCCGCCCTACATGCAGGTGCGCTACGAGAACTGGGTGAACGGGTTGAACAGCGACTGGCTGGTCAGCCGGCAGCGCTACTTCGGCGTCCCGGTGCCGGTCTGGTACCCGCTCGGCCGCCGACGGCGAGCCGGACCACGCCCGGCCGATCATTCCCTCCGAAGCGAGCCTGCCCATCGACCCGACCACGGACGTGCCTCCCGGCTACGACGCCGCACAGCGGGGCCGGCCGGAGGGCTTCGTCGGTGATCCCGATGTCATGGACACCTGGGCCACGTCCTCGCTCACGCCCCAGATCGCCTGCGGATGGGAGGACGATCCCGCGCCTCTTCGCCTCGACGTTCCCGATGGACCTGCGCCCCCAGGGGCCCGAGATCATCCGGACCTGGCTGTTCTCCACGACACTGCGGTCCCATTTGGAACATCACACCCTGCCGTGGCGGGACACCACCCTGAACGGATGGGTGCTCGATCCGAACCACAAGAAGATCTCCAAGTCCAAGGGCAACGCGGTCACCCCGATGCCGTTCATCGACGAGTTCGGGGCCGACGCGGTGCGCTACTGGGCCTGCAACGGGCGACCGGGGACGGACACCGCCGTCGACACCGGCGTCATGAAGATCGGCCGCCGCCTGGCTATCAAGATCCTCAACGCGTCCAAGTTCTCGCTGGGACGTCTGGGCGACGAGCCGGCTCCGGGACTGGCGGCCGTCGACACGCCGCTCGACCGGGCCCTGTTGGCACAGCTGGCGGACGTCGTCGTGCGGGCCACGTCCGCCTTCGAGGAGTTCGACTACGCCCGGGCGCAGGAGATCACCGAGACCTTCTTCTGGTCGTTCTGCGACGACTTCGTGGAGCTGGTCAAGACGCGGGCCTACGGCGAGGGGACGACCGGGGAAGGGGCGGGGGATGCCGGGGCGGCCTCGGCCCGCGCCACCCTCGCGCTCGCCCTCTCCGTCCAGCTGCGCCTGTTCGCACCATTTCTCCCCTTCGTCACCGAAGAGGTGTGGCGGTGGTGGCAGCCGGGTTCGGTCCATCGCGCGCCATGGCCGGTGCTCGCCGAGTTCGGTGAGCACCACGGCGGGGACGGCGCGGTTCTCGTGGTCGCCGCCCAGGTGCTCGCCGCCGTACGTCGCGCCAAAACGACCGAGAAGCGGTCCATGCGCGCCAAGGTGCGACGGCTCGTCGTGACCGGCCCCCCGCAGACCCTGGCCGCGGTGGACGCGGCAAGGGGCGACCTGACCGACGCCGGAGGGGTGGAAGAGCTGCAGCTGGTCGACGGCGACTCCTTCTCCGTGTCGGTGGAGTTGGCCGAAGACGCCTGAGGGGTAAAGGAGTAACCGGTGACCCCTGAACGACTGACCCGCCAGGACGCCGGCTTCCTCTACATGGAGACGCCCGCCGTCCACATGCACGTCGTGATCGTGGCCGTCTTCGACCCCACGACCGTGCCGGGGGGCTACTCCTTCCGCCGGATCCGCCAGAGGATCTTGGAGCGGATCCCGCTTCTCCCCGTGTTCCAGCGGCGGTTGGTCGAGGTCCCGTTCCGTCTGGGGCAGCCCGCCTGGGTGGACGACGCCGAATTCGACATCGACAACCACGTGCAGAGGGCAGCCCTCCCCTCGCCGGGCGGCATGCGCGAGCTGGCCGACTTTGCCGCGGACGTCGCCAGCCGGCAGCTGCACCGGGATCGACCGTTATGGGAGATATGGGTGGTCGAAGGGCTCGAGGACGGCAAGGTCGCCCTCGTGGCCAAGATGCACCACGTCACCATCGACGGGGTGTCCGGCGCGGAACTCCTCGGCGCGCTCTTCGACCTCGAGCCCGACCCGCCGGCACACGAGCGCCGGGGCGACCGGCAACTCGACCTGCGGGTCCCGTCGACATTCGAGCTCGTTTCCCACTCGCTCTTGACCAACCTCGTGGTCCGACCGGTCGACCATGGGCCGTGCCGCGTTGGCGGCGACGCACACCATCCCGGGCTTGAGGATGGTGTGGCAACGCGGATCGGGCCGGCCGGGCGCGCCGCGCACCTCCCTCAACGCGCCGGTGCACGCGCGCCGGCGTGTCGCCTTCGCCGCGGCCAGCCTGGCGGACGTGAAGAAACTGAAAAATGCGATGGGCACCAGTGTCAACGACGTGATCCTGGCGATCTGCACCGGCGCACTGCGCACGTACCTCCTGGCGGGGGACGAGCTCCCGGGCGTGCCGCTCGTCGCCGTCGTCCCGGTGGCGGTCGATCACGACCGGGCTGAGGTGAAGGGCGCCAACAAGATCTCCCCCATTTTCGTCCAACTGCCCTGCGAGCTGGACGACCCCCTGGCGCGTCTTGCAGCCATTCACGATGCGACGAAGGGGGCCAAAGAGGAACACAAGGCCCTGGGTGCCGGCGCCCTGCGGAACTGGTCCGAGCACGCCGCTCCCAATGTGTTCGCCGCGGCCGCACGCCTGTACACGCCGATGAAGGGGGCGGACCAGCACCGCCCGCTGGCCAACGTGATCATCTCGAACGTGCCCGGGCCGGACGTCCCGCTCTACATGGGCGGCAGCGAGATGCTCGGCATGTTCCCCCTCGGACCGGTGATCGACGGATTGGGGCTTAACATCACCATCATGAGTTATCGCGGCGTTTTCACCTGGGGGCTGGCTTCAGATGCCCGCGCTGTCCCGCGGCTCTGGGATATCGCAGCGGCCATTCCGGCGGCACTCTCCGAGCTCATGCAGGCAGCCGGGCTTGACGAGGATGCGTTCGACATGCCTCTGCACCTGGGTGCCGGCATGCCGCCCACGGCCCACCGGGTCCGCACCTCGGGCGCACCGCCGGGCGTGCCGCCGGCCGTCATGAGCGATACGGCGATCGTATGAGCGTCCGTGAGTTGGGCCACCTTGTTTTGTACGTGCACGACGTCACACGATCGGCCGACTTCTACCGCGATGTCCTCGGGTGGCGCCAGGTCATGCCCGAGCCGGGCGAGGCTCCGGTCGGCGCCGCCGGATTCTCCTCCGGGCGCACACATCACGAGCTCCTGCTGATCGAAGTCGGACCCGATGCAGCGCCGGTTCCCCGTGGGCGGCGGGTGGGGATGTACCACTTCGGGCTGAAGGTGGGAGACACCGACGAGGAGCTGCGTGCCGTGGTCGAGGAGCTGCAACGGAAAGGCGTGACCATCGTCGGCGCGTCCGACCACACGGTCACCCACAGCCTGTACATCCTAGATCCCGATGGCAACGAGATCGAGCTCTACGTGGACGTCGCGGGCGTCGACTGGAAGAACGACCCCTCGCTCTTCGCGGCGCCGATCCGCCCACTCCGTCTCTAGCTCCCCTTCACGACCTGTGTGCACGGAATGAGGACCCTCCACGAGACCGACGCGAGCGCGCACGCCGCCGCTGCCGCTGCGTTGCGCGCCGGGGAGGTCGTCGTGGTCCCCACCGACACCGTGTACGGGATCGCCGCGCTGCCCGACGTCGAGGGCGCCGAGCGGCGGATCTACGTGGCCAAGGACAGGCCCGACCATCTGCATCTCCCGGTGCTCGCAGCCTCGCTGGAGCAGGTCCACGAGCTCGGCGTCGCGTTCACCGCCGCGGCCACCACCCTGGCCGCGCGGTGGTGGCCCGGCCCTTTGACATTGGCGTTCGGCTTTTCGGCCGGGTCGGCCCGGCCGCACTGGTTGGCCGGGCGCGACGAGGTGGCCGTGCGCATTCCCCGGAACGACTTTCTGCTCGCCCTCATGCGCACCACGGGACCGCTCCTCGTCACGAGCGCCAACCGGCACGGTGCCGCAACCCCGCCCTCGGCCGAGGAAGCCGGCCGGCAGCTGGCTCCGCATGTGGACCTGGCCATCGATGCCGGCGTCCTCGACTCCTCACCTTCGACGCTGGTCAATGTCCGCTCGCCTGTCGCCGAGGTCGAACGCGAAGGGGCCATCCCCCGCCGTGCGGTGACCGACGCTCTGGGCGTGACCTCCGGGGGCGCAGTATGAGCAGCCCCCGGGCCCGGCATCTGCTGGCCATTGAGACCTCCTGCGACGAAACGGCAGCCGCCGTCATCAGCGAGGACTACACGGTGCGGTCGTCCGTCGTGGCGAGCCAGATCGATCTGCACGCCGAGTTCGGCGGCGTGGTGCCCGAGCTCGCCAGCCGCGCCCACGTCGAGCTCATCACGCCGATCGTCACCCAGGCGCTGAACGAGGCCGGGATCTCGGGCCCCGAGCTCAGTGCCGTTGCGGTGACGTCGGGTCCCGGACTGGTCGGGGCCCTCCTCGTGGGGATGGCCACCGCCAAGTCACTGGCCTTCGGCTGGGGCGTGCCGATCGTCAGCGTCAACCACCTCGAGGGCCATTTGGCCAGCGTCTTCCTGGCCAACCGTGAGGTCCCCTTCCCGCAGACGGCGCTCCTGGTCTCGGGAGGTCACTGCATGCTCACCCGGGCGACGGCGCTCGGCGAGTACGAGTTGCTGGGTGAGACGGTGGACGATTCCATCGGCGAGGCCTACGACAAGATCGCCCGCTACCTCGGTCTGGGCTACCCGGGTGGGCCCGTCCTCGACCGCCTGGCCGCGACGGGCAACGACGTGCTCAGCTTTCCGCGCCCGATGATCCAGGACGGCTACGTGTTCTCGTTCTCGGGCCTCAAGACCGCAGTCGTCAACTACGTCCGCAAGGAGCCGGCGTTCGTGGTGGCCGACGTCGCCGCCTCGTTCGTCGCCGCGTGCATGGACGTGCTGTGCGCCAAACTCCGCCGGGCCCTGGAGGAATTCGGTGACCCCGCCCTGGCCATCGTGGGAGGTGTCGCCGCCAGTCCCATCCTGCGGGCGCGGGCGCAGGCGCTTGCCGACGAATTCGGCTGCCAGCTCCTGATCCCGCCGCAATCCCTCGCCACGGACAATGCGGCGATGATCGGCATTGCGGGTTGGCAGAAGTTCGCCGCCGACGGGGGCGACGATCTGCGCTTCGGACCGCAGCCCGACCTGCGGCTGACCTTTCAGTAGCGTGGCCGGCGTCGTAGTGTCAGTAGAGGCCGACGACGTTGCCGTTCTCGTCGATGTCGATCTTCTCGGCGGCGGGGCTCGAGGAAAGCCCGGGCATCGTCCGCATGTCCCCGCTCACCAGATAGACGAACCCGGCGCCGACGTTGGCCCTCGCTTCGCGCACCGGCAAGCGCCATCCGGTCGGCGCGCCCTTGAGGGAGGGATCCGACGAAATCGAGAGATGCGTCTTGGCGATGCACACGGGAAGGTCGCCGAAACCGGCCCGTTCGTAGGTGGCGAGTTGGCGCGCCGCCGCCGGCAGATAGTCCACGCCGTCGGCCCCGTAGACCTCGGTGGCGATGGCCTCGATCTTCTGGCGCAAGGTCGCCTCATTGTCGTAGAGCATCCGGAACGCACCCGGCTCCTCCGTCGCCTGCATGACCGCCTCCGCCAATTCCACCGCGCCCTTCCCCCCGTCGACGAAATGGGTGCACACCGCAGCGCGCACCCCGACCGACGCGGCGATCTCCCGGATCGCCTCGTGCTCGGAGGTGAAGTCCTCGGCGAACGCGTTGATGGCCACCACCGGGGTGACGCCGTGCCTGCGCACGATCTCCAGATGCTTGAGCAGATTCGCCCCGCCGAGGTGTACCTCCTCGGGGTTCTCCTCCAGCATCTCGGGCGGCAACGGTCGGCCGGCCGTCACCTTGTGCCGTCCCGAGTGCACCTTCAGCGCGCGCACGGTGGCGACGACGACCGCTGCGTCCGGCACCAGGCCCGACGTGCGACATTTGATGTTGAAGAAGCGCTCGGCGCCCATGTCCGAGCCGAATCCCGCCTCGGTGATCAGGTACTCACCGGCATGAATCCCGATCAGGTCGGCCACGACCGACGAGTTGCCGTGGGCGATGTTGCCGAACGGGCCGGCATGGACCAGGACCGGGGTGTTCTCGAGGGTCTGGAGCAGGTTCGGCTTTATCGCATCGCGCATGATCACGGTCATCGCGCCCGCCGCTTTGAGCTCTTCAGCCGTGACCGGTTCCCCGCTCGTGGTGAACCCGACGACGATCCGCCCGAAGCGCGCCCGCAGATCCTGCAACGACGTGGCGAGGGCGAGGACCGCCATGACCTCTGAGGCCGCCGTGATGTCAAAGCCGGTCTGCCGGGGCGTTCCGTCCTCGCGCGTCCCGAGACCGGTGACGATGTTGCGGAGCGACCGGTCGTTGACGTCGAGCACCCTTCTCCAGGTGATCGCATGAGGATCGAGTCCGAGCGCGTTGCCCTGCTGCAGGTGGTTGTCGACCATGGCGGCGAGGAGGTTGTTGGCCGCGGTCACCGCATGGAGGTCCCCGGTCAGATGCAGATTGAGATTCTCGAACGGCACGACCTGGCTGTAGCCACCCCCGGCGGCGCCGCCTTTGATGCCGAATGTCGGACCCATTGAAGCTTGGCGGATCGCGATGGTGGCCTGCTTACCCAGGCAGCCCAAGGCCTGACCCAGCCCGATGGTGGTCGTCGTCTTCCCTTCTCCGAGCGGAGTCGGCGTGATGGCCGTGACGACGACGTAGCGGGCCTCGGGGCGGTCCGCAAGGGCGGCGACCGCCTGCAGGTCGATTTTGGCGACATTGGCGCCATAATGTTCCAGCATGGAGCCGGGGAATCCCCATCTGCGCGGCGATCTCCTCTATCGGCAGCAGCGTCGCCTTACGTGCGATCTCTATGGCTGGAGGAAGCGCCATCTCACCGGTCCTTTGCGGGGCTGGAAGCGAGATCTGCGCCTCCATGTGCGGGTGCAGCGTGCATCATGCCTCGCCGCGCAGGGACCTGGCCATGTGGAGCGTTCGGGCCGACGCCACCAGGGTGAATTCTCCCCGAAACCGGCGTAGGGGAACCGGCGTTGGTCCCGGCGGCGTCGCCGCGTTGGTCGCAGTGCCTCGCGGGGAATTGGGACGATGTTGGGCGCGCGTCGCGCCCCCATTCGGGAGGCTGCGCGACACTGGCCACACACTGTTCGACCGCATCTCGAACGCGTCACCCTGTCTTGACCGGGGTCTTCGCCGGGACAGCGCGATTCGGACAACGACCAAAAGGGCAAGGACGAGTGCACATGATCAGGCGGTACGAGTCGGCGTCGCGCGCCCGGCGAGCACGAGGAAGGTTCGGCCGGGTCGCACTGGCCGGCGTCGTCACGATGGGAGTCGGCTCCATCATCGGGCTTATCGGGTCAGGGCCCGTCGGGTGCGGCGAGCCCGCATGCCATCTCCTTCGGATCGCCGGTCTGGCAGTCCGCCGTGCTGCCCGACGGATCGAACCCCATAGCGCTCTCCTCGCCGAATGTGGCGGACCTACCCGGAGGACCAGCAGTCGTCGTCGGTGATGAATCAGGTCTGGTCTACAGCTTCAACCTCGCCACCGGTGCCCGGGGTTGGACCTACAACGCCGGCGCGCCGGTGAACTCGAGCCCGTCGGTGGCCGCCGTCACCCCGGGAAGTGCCCTCGACAGCGTGTTCGTGGGTTCGGGCGATGCTGCCGTCCCCACGGCGGGTGGCTACCAGGCCATCAGCCCGAGCGGTGGTGACCAGTGGTTCGCCCAGGAGACCAACCCGTCCACCGATCCCACCACGCACAACGGCGTGCAGGCATCGTTGGCCGTCGGCGACCTCCAGGGTGGCAACGATGTGACCGCAGGCTCTCTCGGCCAGAACCAGGACGCCCTCAATGCAAGCAACGGCGCGCTCCTCACCGGATTCCCGTGGTTCGAGGCCGACAGCAACTTTACGACTCCGGCCTTAGCCGACCTCTACAGCAACGGGACGACAGAGATCGTCGAGGGTGGCGACTCTTCCGCCGGCGTGGCGTACGGCCAGAGCTACGTCAACGGCGGCCACCTGAGGATTCTCAGCCCCGCCGGCAACGCGGGAGCGGCACAGCCCAACGGTGGCCTCGACTGCGAGTACGACACCAACGAGACGGTCGAGTCGTCGCCGGCGGTCGGTGAATTCTTCGGCAGCTCGTCAACCGTCGGTATCGTCTTCGGCACGGGCGCGACGTACCACACGTCCCAGACCAATCAGCTGATCGCGGTCGACAGCCACTGCAACCTCGCGTGGTCCGCGACACTCAATGGAAATACGAAGAGCAGCCCGGCGCTCGCCGACGTGCTCGGCAATGGCCAGCTGCAGGTCGTGGAGGGTACGGACAACGGCTCGACGGGTTCGGTGTACGCGCTCAATGGCGCGACCGGCGCGGTCCTGTGGCAGACAGCGATGAACCGGGTAATCGGCTCGGTCGTCACGGCCGACCTCGGTTCGGGCTATCAGGACGTCCTGGCGCCGACGACCAACGGTGTGGTGGTGCTCGACGGCAAAACGGGGGCGACCATCACGACCCTGCAGCCCGACACCGGGTTTCAGAACTCGCCCCTCGTCACCGACGATCCCAACGGAACCATAGGGATCACGTTGGCGGGCTATCAGGCGGGTGGCAGCGTCGTGTACCACTACGAAATCGCGGGCTCGAGGGGAGCGGTCGTCAACGAGGCGGGGGCGTGGCCGCAGTTCCACCACGACCCGCAGCTGACGGGTGATGCGGGGACACAGCAAACCATTGAGGTTCCCTGCAACGCACCGTCGAGCGCGCCGCACGGCTACTACATGACGGCTTCGGACGGCGGCGTCTTCACATTCGGCAACGTCCCCTTCTGCGGCTCGACGGGAGCCATCGGTCTCAACAAGCCGGTGGTCGGCATGGCGGCCACCCACGACGCCGGGGGGTACTGGCTCGTCGCTTCGGACGGTGGCATCTTCAGTTTCGGCGACGCGTCCTTCTACGGGTCGACCGGGGCCATCCATCTGAATCAACCGATCGTGGGCATGGCGGCCACACCGGACTCGAAGGGTTACTGGCTCGTCGCGGCCGATGGCGGCATCTTCAGTTTCGGCGACGCGGCGTTCTACGGCTCGACCGGGGCCATCCGTCTCAACCAACCGATCGTGGGCATGGCGGCCACACCTGATGGGAAGGGCTACTGGCTCGTCGCTTCGGACGGTGGCATCTTCAGTTTCGGGGACGCGTCGTTCTACGGCTCGACCGGCGCCATCCACCTCAACCGGCCCATCGTCGGTATGTCGGCCACGTCCGACGGGAAGGGCTACTGGCTCGTGGCCTCAGATGGCGGCATCTTCAGTTTCGGTGACGCGACCTTCTACGGCTCGACCGGGGCCATCCACCTGAACCAACCCATCGTCGGCATGGCGGCCACGTCCGACGGGAAGGGCTACTGGCTCGTGGCCTCAGATGGCGGCATCTTCAGTTTCGGTGACGCGACCTTCTACGGCTCGACGGGGGCCATCCACCTCAACCGGCCCATCGTGGGCATGTCCGGCTTCTGACCGACCACCAACCAGCTTCACCCCATTCCAGAGCGGAAGGGTCGGCCGAGTGCCATACTGTCTGAAATTGGGGCGAGAGGAGCTTCACTATGGACCCCATCGAAGGCGAAACGATTGGCCAGGATCCCGTTGCGGAGCTCACGGCAACCTTCTCCGAGACGGCTCGGCTCCTCTTCTCGGCCGGGAGCGTCGTCAGCACGCTGGAGCAGATTGTCGCCATCGCCGTGGAAACCATCGAGGGCTGTGATTTCGCCGGACTGTTCCTGATGCAGGGCGACAAGGTCGTCACTCCTGTGTTCACCGACCCGATCGTCGAAGCCATCGACCTCCTGCAACATCAAACGGGCGAGGGGCCCTGTCTCGATGCCATCGCCCAGGGGGTCATGGTCTACGGGGACGACCTGAGCACCGATCCCCGGTGGCCGAACTTCGGCCCCCGCGCCGGTGAGAGCGGCATGCGCAGCGCGCTGGCCCTCCCTTTGACGGCAAACGGAGCCCTGGGCGCTGTCAACCTCTATGCCGCCTACTCCGCCGCTTTCGGCGTGGTCGACCGCGCCAAAGGCGTGATTCTGTCGTCGTTGGCCAGTGCAGCTCTCGCGGCCGCCCATCTCTACGAAGACGAGGAACGGCGTATCGACAATCTGCACTCGGCGTTGAGCAGTCGCGAGATCATCGGACAGGCGCAAGGCATCCTGATGGAGCGGGAACGGATCGCGGCGGACCAGGCCTTCGATGTTCTGCGACGAGCCTCGCAATACCTGAACATAAAACTCAGAGAGGTCGCCCAGACGTTGGTCGACACGGGGGAACGACCCGACACCGGGCCTCGTGACCGGCGTAAGGGCGACAAGCCGGGCGCGAGGGACTGAACCGGGCGAAGCCCTGACGTCTCAGGACGTCGCGGCTTTTTTGAGAAAGGTCTCGATTGCCGTCGCCAGGCCGCCCGCGATGACCATCTGGCCGTGCGCGGTATCGGCGATCGAACCCTCGAACGGATCGGTCAGATACAAGGGCTCGATGACTGCTCCCGGCATCTGGCTCGGATTGGAGAAGAAACCCGCCTGGGCCGGTCCCAGGAGGAGAAGATGGTCGTAGGCGGCAGCTGCGCCGGCGATGCCGCCGTCTGACGGGTCGCCGACGTAGGAGCCCAACGAGGTATCGGGAAGCACCCCGTCGTCGGGGATCCCCCAACCTTGTGCGTTCATGTCCGCCCGGACGTCGTCCTGCACCAATGTCGCCAGCCTCTGGTTGGCCGCGGCAAAGGGCCGCGCGTCGTCGTACGCCGTGAGACTTCCGGCGTTGTCGGGCGAGGCCCCTGCATCGAAATAGATCCCGACGAGCACGCTGGCGTGCGCGTCGTTGGCACAGATGTCGCGTGCAACGACGTCGTCGTGGGAACCCTCGAGCGTGAGCTCGCCCCCCGATTCCATCCCCGGGCCCAGCCGCACAACGGTTGTTTGCTCTGTCCGCGACACGACGACACGGAACCCCCTGGCTCGGAGGAGCTGCATCGCATCGAGCTCGACCGGGAGCGTCAAATGAGCTTCGTTGATCGCCGTGCCGGCCTCGGTCGTGCCGACGCCCCCGGGATCGATCCCGCCGTGGCCGGCGTCGAGGAACACCGTCAGGTCGCGATCACCTTTGGTGGGCCCGAACGCCACGCAGGCGCCCGGGGCGAAGGCGGCCGCGTCGAGAGCCTGCGGTTGCACGTCTCCCGAAGATGACTCGGTCTTCGGCGCCCCACCGCCGCAACCGAATGCGGCGATGCCCGTCACGACGACGGCCATGACGGTCCCGAAGCATCGACGCAGGAAAGAACGCCTCGAGCGGGGACGGCGCCAACGCGTCAACGACCTCGGTCGCCTCAAAAGGAGCGACCGCAGCGAGGGGCGAACACCCGGGGGATGGTAGCGAGGCGCATGGGGTAACGGACGTCGCCCCACCTCCCGCCGGTCCGACGACCCGGCCCAGGCGGCGGAGGTGAATGGAGCGTACGCTGCCTCTGAGAATCGCCGGGCGATGACCGGTTCGCACAGGCACGAGGAGGTCACATGGGCACGTTCGGGTTGCACAGGGGATCGGTGGAAGTCGAGTCGGCGGGACCCATCGCATTCGGACCGGCCGGGATCTTGTTCCTGGCCGACAACGGCACCGCGACGATATTTGCCGTAGACGTGGACGATCCGGGATCAGAAGCCGGTCCCGAACCCTTCGACCTGGAGAACGTCGATGCCGTGGTGGCGTCGTTCCTGGGCTGCGAAACCCCGGACCTGCTCATTCGGGACATGGCGGTGCATCCCACGTCGCACAATGTGTATCTGTCCGTCCAGCGCGGTCGGGGTGACCTGGGACAAGCGGTCCTCGTGCGCATCGGGGCTCTCGACGGCTCCGTTTCCGAGGTGCCGCTCGAAGACGTCTCCTTTGCTGCATCGGGGCATCGCCGACGCCCCCGCCCCCGATGACGAACGGCTGGACACGACGCTCCCCCTCGGCCCCGAGGGTGAGGAGTTCCAGTTCGGCGAGCGGACCATCCGCCTTCTGCGCCGGCCGATCCGGACATCCACCATCACCGACTTGGCCTACACCGACGGCGTTCTCATCGTCGCCGGGCTGTCGAACGAGGAGTTCTCCTCGAAGCTGCGGCGTTTCCCCTTTCCCGTTCGGCGACGAGGGCGCGGACAACAGTCTCGAGATCTTTCACGTTTCGCACGGCAAGTGGGAGACCGCGGCGCCGATCCGCACCTTCGTCCCCTACGAGGGCGGCCGGAGCATCGTGGCGGGGTATACGTGCACCCCGATCGTGCACTTTCCCGCTCGACGGTCTCGAGCCGGGGTCCAAGACCATCGGCCGTACCGTGGCCGAGCTCGGCGCCGCCAACCAACCTCTGGACATGGTCACGTTCATCGACCAGGGCGAGGAACACCTCCTCGTCGCCAACAGCGCCCACGGCCTGGTGAAGATCGCCCGTCGTGACATCGATGCGCAGGAGCCGCTCACCGAACCCACGGAGCCGGTCGGCGTGCCGCGTGAGACGACGGACTACCAGGGGGTCATTCGCCTCGCCACTCTGGCGGCCGACGTCGTGCTCGCGCTCCAGGTGGACGACGATGGTCGTCACCACCTCCGCGCATTGAAGACGTCCTCGCTCTAGCTTGGCGTCGATCAGCGCGTCGTGGTCGCACTGCGGCCCCGACGAATGCATTCGCGTACGCGGCGTGGCGCCCGGAGAAATCGTGCAGGTGCGTCCCGCGCACGGCCGTGGCCGCTGATCGTTGCCCGCCCATGGCCGGCCGTGTGGCGGTCGACGGCGACGACGTGTGCTTCGTGCCCCGGTTCGCATTCATGGATGGTGCGCCCTACGCGGTGTCCATCGACGGGGTCGACCGTCGCCGTCCTCCTGCGACCGGCGCGCCACGTGGGCGCGACGACCGAGGTTCTCTCGGTCCATCCGCAGGCGCAGGAGGTGCCGCGCAACCTCTTGCGCTTCTATGTGGTGTTCTCCGGTCCGATGAGCGAAGGGCACGCCAGAGAACATCTCCGACTCGTCAACGAGAACGGGGCGCCGCTCCATGACGCCTTCTTGTCGACGGACTACGAGCTCTGGGACGGCCCCCATCGCCGTCTGACCGTTCTGCTGGACCCGGCCCGCATAAAACGGGGCCTCGCGGCGCACCGACAAGCCGGGTACCCGACTCCGGGTCGGCGAGCCGTTCCGGTTCGTCGTCGACGCGGGATTTCCCGACGCCCGGGGCGCTCCTCTCCGTTCGGGTGCCGAAAGGCGCTACGACGTGGGCCCCGACGAGCGTCGGCGGGTCGAGCCGGCCGACTGGAAGCTGCACAACCCCTCGCGTCATACCTTCGATCCACTCGAGGTCAGCTTCGACCGCCCCCTCGACTATGGCCTGCTCAATCGGTGCCTCACGTGATGGACCCCGGCGGCCGACGTGTCCCCGGCGCCGGAGAGGTCGGACCGGACGAACGGTCGTGGCGCCTGGTGCCGGCTGCAGCCCTGGCGTGCCGGGCCATACGACCTGGTCATCGAGGACATGCTGGAGGACCTGGCGGGAAACTCGCTCACGAGGGTCTTTGACCGTGACCGGACCCGTCCCGCCGATGCCGTGAGAGGAGAAACGGCCGGTTCGTGAAGACGTACTTCCCACGTTGACACGCCCGCTTACTCGCCGGTCACCGAATTATTCCCGTACGCTGGGCCTATGACCTCTCCCTCGGCGGACGTCGCTCCACCTGCCCACCCGACTGCGATCGGTCGTAGGTGAGCGAACGTGGCTGTGTCATCACCGGGTGGGGCACCGCGCTCCCCCCCACGGTGGTCACCAACAAGGATCTGGAGTCGATACTGGACACGAGCGACGAGTGGATCGTCGAGCGTTCCGGCGTGCGGACGCCGCCGCACCGCCACGGGGCCCTTCGTCTCGCCGGCCCCGACGTGCACCCGTCCGGAGGCCTCGGGACGACCGCCGCACTGGCCATCGAGGCCGGTCGCCAGGCGCTCGCCTCGGCCGAGGTCGGAGCCCGGGAGATCGACTTCGTGCTGCTGTGCACGACAACCCCTGACCAGGTGATGCCCGGCACCTCCTCGGCCGTGGCGGGTGCGCTCGGCATCACGGGGGGAGCGGTCGATCTCAATGCGGCGTGCGCAGGCTTCACCTACGGCTTGATCACCGCTGCCGGCATGCTGTCGACCGGTGCCCGCAAGGTGCTCCTCATCGGGGCCGAAACGATGACCCGGACCCTCAACTGGGAAGACCGCACGAATGCCTTCCTCTTTGCGGACGGGGCGGGTGCGCTGGTCCTCGAAGCCGTGAGCGGCCCCGGCTCGCTCCTGGGGTGGGACGCCGGCGTGGACGGCTCGCTCGTCAACCTCCTCTACGTCGACCACGGCCAGGGGATGATCATGCGGGGCCAGGAGGTCTTCCGCAAGGCCGTCAGGGCCGCGGTCGACTCGGCCAACGCGGCACTCCATCTGGCCAAGGTCGAGGCGGCGGACGTGGCCCTGTTCGTCCCGCACCAGGCCAATCAACGGATTATGGAGGCGATCGCCGATCGGATCGGCATCCCCAACGACCGGATCGCTTCGGTGATCGAATGGACCGGGAACACCAGTTCAGCATCCATTCCGCTGGCCCTCGTCGATGCGATCGGGCAGGGGCGTCTCCACCCGGGCGACGCAGTGCTGTTCGTCGGCTTCGGTGCCGGCATGACGTGGGCGTCGGTCGTGTGGCGCTGGGAAACAGCGCCGCGTCCCTGACGTCGGGCTCCCGCCATGGGGGCCTCGTTCACTACGCTCCCCACGTGGCCGAAGAGCAAGGGCGAGTCGCCGATCTGCTCGTGCGATGCCTCGAGAACGAAGGTGTCACGTGCGTCTTCGGTGTCCCCGGTGAGGAAAACATCCGTTTCACCGATGCCGTGTCGCGGTCGTCGATCCGCTACGTCCTGGTCCGCCACGAACAAGCGGCTTCGTTCATGGCTGAGATCCATGGACGCCTCACCGGGCGTGCCGGCGTCTGCTCGTCCACGCTCGGTCCGGGAGCGATAAACCTTCTCCTCGGCACAGCCGATGCCAATAGCAACAGCACTCCCCTCGTGGCGATCTCGGCGCAGGTCGGCTTGAACCGTATCTACAAGGAATCTCATCAGAGCGTCGACCTGGTGGCGATGTTCGCCCCGGTCACGAAGTGGGCCGACATGGTCCTCACCGCAGCGGCCGTCCCTGAAATGGTGCGCAAGGCCTTCAAGCTCGCACAGACCGAACGTCCCGGTGCGGTCTTCCTCGCCGTCCCCGAAGATATCGAAGGCCTCTCCGTGGAAGAGGACGTCACGCCCCTCACCGTCAATGTCCCGCGCCCGGACGAGCCCTCACCCTCGCAGATCGCACGCGCCGCCGCTGTGCTCGATGCCGGCAGCCGGCCGATCGTGCTCGCCGGCCACGGTGCTGCGAGGAGCGGCGCCGCGGCTGCTCTGATCCGCTTCTCCGAGCTCTTGGGGCTTCCCGTTGCCACCAGCTTCCATGGAAAGGGCGTCTTCCCCGACGATCATCCGCATGCCCTCGGTGCAGTGGGCTTCATGAGCCACGACTATGTCAACTTCGGCTTCGACGAGGCCGATGTGATCATCAGCGTGGGTTACGAGCTGCAGGAATTCGATCCGCAACGGATCAACCCCCACGGCGACAAGCGCATCATCCACCTGAGTCGTTTCCCGGCCGAGGTGGACGCGCACTACGACGTCGAGGTGGGGGTCCAGGCAGATATCAGCCGGACACTCGACGCCCTGGCCGGTGCCACCCGCCGTCGCTTCGCTCCCGCTGCGAGTGGTGAGAAAATCCGGCGCCTCCTGGCCGATGACCTCTCGTCGGGCGCTGTCGATGACAGCTTCCCGCTCAAGCCGCAACGGGTCGTCGCCGACACCCGGACCGCTCTCGATCGCGCCGACATCGTCCTTGCCGACACCGGCGCGGTGAAGATGTGGATGGCCCGGCTCTACCCCACGTACGAACCCAATACGTGCCTGGTGTCCAATGGGTTGTCGACCATGGGCTTCGCGCTGCCGGGCGCGATCGCGGCCAAATTGGGGGCACCCGACCGGCGGGTCCTCGCCGCCGTCGGCGACGGTGCGTTCCTCATGAACTCCCAGGAGCTCGAGACCGCGGTACGCGAACGAATTCCGCTCACTGTGCTGATCTGGCAGGACGATGCCTACGGGCTCATCAAGTGGAAGATGCGCCTCGAACTGGGCCACGACGTCGCCACCGACTTCACCAACCCCGACTTCGTCGCATACGCCCAGAGCTTCGGCGCGCGCGGGTACCAGGTGCGCGCCGCCGGCGACCTGCTCCCGATGCTCAACGAAGCGCTCGGCGAAGACGCCGTCTCCGTGATCGCCTGCCCGGTGGACTACACGGAGAACCTTCGGCTCACCACCACGCTCGGGGACCTCGCAGGGCCGTTCTGACCTATTCCGGATGTCCCGGAGTGAAGTCAGAAGCGTCCTCCTTGGTGAGTCGGCCCGGGTGTGCCCCACTTCCTCCGTCGACCACGGTGATCAGAAAGGCCTCATGGTCACCGCCATTCATTCGATCTATGACGCGCCCCTCAATCCAGGCTGCGCATTCCGAAAGGATCGGTGCCCCGCTCACCCCGCGCCTCCACTGCACACGCGCGAACTTGTCGATGACGTCACCGGTCTGCTCCCCGAAGAGAGAAGCCGTCTCCCGTTGGTCCGCCCCGAGAAGATGCAGCCCGAGGCCGGTCGACCGCTGGGCCACGCCGAACGTGTGATTGATCTTCGACACGCACACGATGAACTGCACGGGGTCGATGCTCGCCTGCGTCACAAACCCGGCGAGGCATCCACTGGGCTCGTCGTCCGCGCAGGCCGTCACGACGTACAACGAATAGTCGCTCGAGCGCACGAGCGCTCCGGACCGGGCCTCGATGTCTCCCTCAGTCACGTACACCCACGTTGCCCATGTACCCGCCTTCGGACAGCCCGAAACCAGGCGCCGTCCGACCGAATGTTCGGGGCCTAACCTCGTGGGATGGCTTCCGGAGGTCCTACCGCATTCGTGTTGGGCGGCGGGGGTGTGCTCGGTGCGGCCGAGGTGGGCATGCTTCGCGCCCTCTTCGAGCGCGACATCGTGCCCGACCTGATTGTCGGATCCAGCGTGGGCGCGCTCAACGGGGCCTTTATCGCCGCTGAACCTTCCCTGGCCTCGGTCGACCGGATGGTGAAGGTCTGGACGGGCCTGTCCGAGCGTGGTGTGTTCGGCGGATCCGTGTTCGGCCAGATCGGTACACTCGCCCGCCACGGGACGCACCTCCACAGCAACGACGGCCTGCGGCAGTTGATCGACGACGAACTCGGTCCGCTCGAATTCGGCGAACTGGCCGTTCGCTTCGAGTGTGTGGCGGCATCCATCGAACGGGCAACGGCCACGTGGTTCTCTGCAGGATTGGTGACCCCGGCCGTGCTCGCCTCGTGTGCGGTACCCGGACTGCTGCCACCGGTCGAGATCGACGGTCAGCACTACTTCGACGGCGGTCTGGTCCGCTCGGTCCCGATCGGGCGGGCCGCCGAATTGGGTGCCACGCGCATCTTCGTGCTGCACGTGGGCCGCCTCGAGCAGCCGTTGAAACCGCCGACACGACCATGGCAGGTCGCGGTCGTCGCATTCGAGATAGCCCGGCGTCATCAATTCGGAGAAGAGCTCGCAGGCCTACCGAACGCGGTGGAGGTCAACGTGCTGCCCACTGGTTCGACCCCACCGGCCCTGTCGATGCGCTACCGCTCCACCTCGGGCCTCCGGGGGCGGATCGACGCGGCACATGCGGCGACCGCCGCCTATCTCGATGCAAGATCCTCTTCGTAGGGACCCCCATGCCCTCCGTTCTCTCGCTCCCGGTGCGCCGACTTCTCCTGCCTGTCTACGTGGTGGCGCTTCTCGTCTCGGCGGCCGTTTTCGCCGTCGGGACCGTGATCGGCACGCTGGTCGCACCGCTGACGCCACGACGACGGATCCTCCGTCTCTCCGCGTTCGCACTGAGCTACTCGTTCGTCGAACTGGCGTCGCTGACAGCGGCTGGCCTCCTCTGGTTGCGTTACACGTTTGCAGCCCGGTCCCACGACGGAGGTCGACCGCAGTGGGTCGTCGCCAATGAAGCGCTCCTGGCCTGGGCCCTCGGCATGGTCCTGCGAGCCGGACACCGCTGCCTCGGATTCCGAGTGAACGTGGTCGGTTCGTCGGACGCGACGCCGCTCTCCGAGATGGGTCCGGTCCTTGTACTTGCCCGCCACGGGGGGCCCGGTGACTCATTTGCGTTAGTCCATCTGCTGTTGACCCGGTACCACCGGAGCGTGCGCATCGTCCTCAAGGACGTCCTGCAGCTGGACCCTCTCATCGACATCCTCTTGCACCGCCTCGATTGCTGCTTCCTGGCGTCCCCGTCAGGCGACGGGGCGGAATTGTGCGCAAAGGTGGCGGCCATGGCGGCGACACTCGCGCGCGAGCGAGGCTCTCCTCCTCTTTCCCGAGGGTGCGAACTTCACACCCCATCGACGTCAACGCGCCATCAGCCGGTTGCGCCGCGATCACAAAGCGGAGCCCGCCCGCGCCGCGACGTTGATGACCAACGTCCTGCCCCCGCGTCCGGGCGGCGTCCTCGCCTGTCTCGACGGCCGCCCCGACCTGCCCGTGGTCGTCGTCGCCCACGCCGGATTGGACAGGGTGGTCAGCGTCCGCCAAGCGTGGGACGAGCTGCCGATTACGACGCCGATGACGGTCCGGGCGTGGCCGACGGCGCCCATTCCACCAGGTGAGGACGCTCGCTTGGCCTGGCTGACGCTGGAGTGGGCCGTCGTGGACGAGTGGGTCGACGCCTTTCATGCCGGGGCCACGGTGACGGGCGATTGAGCGTCACCTGTTAGCGGGGGCCCTCTTCGGGTAGGTGAATCCGCGGTGGAAAAGGGTAAGCAGGCACTCGAGAAAGCGATGCGACGAATCGACGTCGCCCAACAACGGTTCGCCCCGACCGCCGTCGTCTTCGGCGTGGTCAAGAAATTCGGCGATGACAACGCCGGCATCCTCGTAGCCAACCTCGCCTTCTCGGCCTTCCTGTGCGTGTTCCCGCTCCTGCTGCTTCTGGTGACCGTGCTCAATATCGTGTTGGTACACGACCCCGGGGCACGCGATTCCCTCCTTCACTCGACCCTTCACGAGTTCCCCGTCGTGGGCAATCAACTGGGAAGCCAGATCCATGGTCTGCAACGAAGTTCGGTGATCGGGCTCGTCGTGGGTCTCCTCGCCCTTCTTTGGGGAAGTACCGGCTTGGCGCAATCCGGCCTCTTCTCGATGTCCCAGGTCTGGAACCTGCCGGGCGCCGACAGGCCGAGCTTCGTCAAGCGACTCGGCCGGAGTATCGCGTTTCTCGCCGTCCTCGGGTCGGGACTCGTGGTGACCACCGCCCTGGCCGGCTTCGGCACCTTCGGGCGTCACAACATCGCTCTGGGCATTGTGAGCGAAGGCCTCGCCATCCTCGTGAACATCGCGACCTACTTCGGTGCGTTCCGGGTCCTCACCCCCAAGGCCGTGCCGAGCCGTCGACTCGTGCCCGGAGCCGTTGCCGGAGGCATCGCCTGGACCATCCTCCAGGCCGTGGGTGGTTACCTGATCGGCCACGACCTCAAGAACGACAGCACGACCTACGGGACGTTCGGGGTTGTCCTCGGACTCGTCGCATTCATCTACCTCGGTTCGCAGATAACGATCTACGCCGCCGAACTGAATGCGGTGCTGGCCCGGCATCTCTGGCCCCGAGGCCTCGTCCAGCCTCCGCTCACTGAGGCCGATCAGGAGTCCCTCGCCCTTCAGGCCACCCAGAACCGACGACGCCCCGACGAACAGGTTTCGGTCGACTTCACTGCGCCCGCGATGACGCAGAGCGAATGGCTGTCCGCACGGGAGGACGAAGCGCCGACTACCCACGTCGCCGAACGGACGCCCTGAAAACGTCCCATACGACGTTTGCCACCACAACGGGCGGGGTAGGAAGAATTCCATGATCCTCCTCCTGGCCCTCCTTCTCGTTCTGCTGTTCTTCGGTATCGGGTTCGCCGTCCACCTGCTGTGGATTGTGGCGATCGTCTTCCTCGTCCTGTGGCTCGTCGGTGCTGCGATCGGTCGGGGCGAAACCGCCGGGCGACACCGCTTCTATCGCTGGTAAGAGCGGCACCAATTGCTTAGGACTCGACGACCACGTCCTTCGGGTCTTTGTCGGGACGGAGGCCACGCCACACCGGATGTCGGAGTCGGCCTGCCTGTGTCCATTCGCCGAAGCGCACTTCGCCGACGAGTGCGGGCTCTACGAAGTGCGGCTCCCGTTCTTTGACGTCAGAGGGCGGGGTGAACGGGTTGGTCGTACGCATCGACGGCCCGAGCAGATCCATCAGCGCATCGCGATCGTCGTCGCTGAATCCGGTGCCGACCTTTCCGGCAAATCGAAGGCCGTCCCCGGAGGGGATCCCTAAGAGGAGCGCGCCGATACTTCCCGTTCGATTGCCGGCGCCCTCGGTCCAGCCGCCGATGACGACCTCCTGGGTTCGGACATTTTTGATCTTGATCCACGCCTCGCTGCGCTTGCCCTCGACGTAGGCGGAGTTGCGCTTTTTGGCGATCACCCCTTCAAGACCGGCTTCCTTCGTCGCTTGCAGGATGTCCTCGCCTTTGGCGTCCCGGAACGAATCTGCCGTGGCAAAGGAGGCACCGGAGAGTCCGAGCGCTTCGAGCCGCGTGCGCCGCTCGTCGTAGGACAGTGCGAACAACGGGTGCCCATCGAGATGAAGAACATCAAAGAGCACGTAGCTCGCGGGCGACTCTGCACTCTGCTTCTTGACCGCGTGCGGACTGGCCAGATGGAGGCGATGTTGCAGACGTCCGAAGTCGGGAGCTCCATCCTCTCCGAGAACGACGATCTCTCCGTCCAGCACGCACGGACGTGACCCGAGGATCTCTCCCAGCTCCCGGAACTCGGGGAAGGACGGGGTGAGGTCCTTGTCGTTGCGGCTCGTCATCCGGATTCGTCCGCCCTCTATGAACGAGATGGCCCGTACCCCGTCCCATTTGATTTCGAAGGCCCACCCCTCATCGTCGACGGGAAGCGTTCCCAGTGTGGCCAGCATCGGTCGGACCCTCTCCGGGAGCGGCTGAAAACCCTGCGGCGCGGGATCCATACGATGGATCATCCAGTTCTTTCCGCCGGTGGGGAACAACACGTAGCGACCATTGACCTTCGACCCGTGGAGCACCACCATGACTTCGTCCTGGCGCCATTTCTCGACCTCGAAGTGGCCGTGATCCCAGATGTCAACCCGGCCCCCGCCATATTCCCCGGCGGGAATATCACCCTCGAACGACCCGTAGTCCAAGGGGTGGTCCTCGGTGTGGACTGCGAGGTGGTTCGTTTTCGGGTCCTCCGGCACGCCCTTGGGAAGCGCCCATGAGACCAGCACGCCGTCGTGCTCGAGACGGAAGTCCCAGTGCAGCGCACGGGCGTGGTGCTCCTGAATGACGAAGACGGGCAGATCCTTCCGCCTCCGGCGGGAGGGGCGATCCCCCATGGGCTCGGGGGTCTTCGCCGCGTTCCGCTTGGCCCGGTACGTCTCCAGGGCGGCCTCGTCCTTCTCGCTGGGTGTGCCCTTCCGTCGTGGAGCCATGAGATCTACGAGAAGGCGAACAGATCGCCCAACTCGTCCACCCGGACCAGCACCGCGGCGCTCGTGAACTCCAAGCGGGAAGGGTCGTCTTTTTCCAGGCACTCGTGGACTTCTTCCCAGGTGATGGGCGTCGATACCGTGGGCAGGGCACGGCCACGAATTGAGTAGGCACCGATCGTCGTCTTGGACGGGTGGTTCTGGCTCCAATCGATGAGGATCTTCCCGTGGCGGAGGGACTTGCGCATGTTCGATGTCACCAATTCCGGGTGCGCTTGCTCAATAGCCCGGGCAATCCCGTGCGCATCGTCACGCGCCTTCTCCCATGAGGTCCTGTCCTCCAGGCGTGCATACACCTGAAGACCCTTGGATCCGCTCGTCTTCACCCGCGTCTGCAGCTTGCGGGCGTCCAGCTCCTCGCGCACGAAGAGGGCCACCTGGCAGCATTCGACGAGCGCGGTCCCCTCCCCGGGATCGAGGTCGAAGACGAGCAAATCCGGCGGAGCCGGCAGGCGGCGTCGCTTTCCCACCCGCCACAGGGGCACGTGGAACTCGATCGTCCCCAAGTTGGCGGCCCACACCAGAGCGGGCAGATCATTCACGACCGTGTACTCCACGGCACCGTCGCCCTCCGAACTGGGCACAGTGACGGTATCGACCCACGGCGGGGCATGTGACGGGACGTGTTTCTCGTAGAAGTAGCTCTTCTCCACTCCGTCGGGGTACCGCTTCATGGTGAGGGGACGATCCTCTATGTGCGGAAGCATCACCTCCGCCACCTTTGCGTAGTAGTCGATCAACTCCCCTTTGGTGAACCCCGCCACTGGAAAAAGGACCTTGTCCAAGTTCGAGACGGTGAGCTCGCGATCCCCCACCGTCACCCGAGTCTCCTGGCGAGCCATCCCTCAGTTATATCCCGCCGGGGATCGATGAACCCACATCGATCGATACCCGTCAGCGGCAGGTCGCTGACGAAGATTTCGGTTAGAGGGCCAATCCGCTGGGAATACCCCAATCGCAAGAGAACTGGGGGTTGGCGGATGGTCATTCTGCACGATGACACGGGAGAGCGGTCGGGTCCCGCGCCGAGCGACAGGGAGCCGATCCGGAGTCTGATCCCGGCTCGGCTCGACCGGCTCGGCTGGTCCCGATTCCACACGATGGTCGTGGTCGCGCTCGGGGTGGCCTGGGTGCTCGACGGGTTGGAGATCACGATCGCCAGCAATGTCACCACGCTCATCAGCAAACCTCAGGCCCTCAACCTTTCTTCGGGCGACGTTTCGTTCGCCATCGGCACCGTGTACCTCTTGGGCGAAGTGGCGGGGGCGCTGTTCTTCGGCCGCTTGTCAGATAAGTGGGGGCGCCGAAATCTGTTCATGATCACCCTCGGTGTCTATCTCTTCGGTGGGTTCCTCACCGCCATGACATTCGGTCACTCCCAGGGCTGGGTGTACTGGCTGTGGGTCTCGAGGTTCATCGCCGGCATGGGGATCGGCGGCGAGTACGCGGCCATCAACTCCGCAATCGACGAGCTCATTCCGGCCCGATACCGGGGGCAGGTCGACATAGCGGTCAATGGCACCTACTGGGGCGGTGCCTTCCTCGGGACGATCGTGACGCTGGTCGTGGTGAACAATCTCACGGCGTCCTACTCGTGGCGGGTGGCGTTCCTCACCGGCCCGCTGCTCGGCCTCGTCATACTCTTCATCCGCAAGAATCTTCCCGAGAGCCCACGTTGGCTCCTCATGCATGGAAAAGAGGAAGAGGCAGAGCGCGAGGTGAAGCGGATCGAAGAGGCCGCGCAGGCCTCGGGGGGTTCGCTCGGCGAGGTGGATGAGTCCAAGGCGATCGAAGTGGCGCCGGCGACCAACATCGGTTTCATCGCGTTGGCCCGCACCCTCTTCGTGACCTACCCGCGGCGAGCGATCCTCGGCGCCACGTTGATGATCACACAATCCTTCTTGTACAACGCGATCTTCTTCACCTACGCCCTCGTCCTGACCAAGGTGTACGGAGTGTCGTCGAAGGACACTCCGTACTACTTCATGTTCTTCGCCCTCGGCAATCTGGCGGGGCCCCTGACACTCGGGCGGCTCTTCGACACGGTCGGTCGGCGACGCATGATCTCGGGCACGTACATTCTGGCCGGAACTCTCCTCATCATCAGCGCGTTCCTCTTTGACGCCGGTGCGCTCAATGCGACAACCCAGACCGTCTGTTGGTGTGTCATCTTCTTCTTCGCGTCCTCTGGCGCCAGTGCCGCCTACCTGACGGTCAGTGAGATTTTCCCGGTGGAGGTCAGAGCAAAGGCCATCGCAGTCTTCTTCGCCATCGCACAGACGTTCGGCGCCATCGGGCCCTGGCTGTACGGCATGCTGATCGGCAACGGACAGGACCACTTCAAGCTGTTCATCGGCTATCTGATCGGCGCTGCCGTCATGATCATCGGGGGCCTCGTAGAGGTCGGGCTCGGCGTCGCATCGGAAGGAAAATCACTCGAGGACGTCGCCCTGCCACTGTCGGCGGTGAAAAAGGACTCGGCGACGCCCCGTCCTCAGATCGCGGGTCTCTGACAGCTGAGAACGCCCTGGGCGCGCCGCGGCGGCGGGATCCTTCCGTGCTTTGCGGCCGGGGGCGCCACGAAATAGCGTGGTCCTGTTCCGGCCGGACCACCCGATGTTGAGCAACAGTGAACCCGTGGCCGTCACCCCGAGTTCGACCGTTGATCAGGAGCACTACTTTGAGCGTCAAAGAAGTCGTACGGACGAGCCGTTGATGGGTGGTTTCGCCCACGGAGCAGCCTGAATGCGGGGCGACGATCACGTCGACCTCGAAGTGATCGCCGACGAGGAGGCCTTGTGGCGCTTGGTCACGGCCCTCGCGGGTGCCGTGACGCCGTTCGAGGTGGCAGAGGCCTTCACCAAGGAGGGAGCGCCGGCCGCCGGAGGATCCTTCGCCAACATGGCCATCCTCAGCGACACGCCCGATCTTGTCCAGGTGGTGCACCGCCCCGTCTTCAATCCCCAGGTGGTCGCGCAACGTGGCATGTTCGATCTCGGGGCGAACACGCCGGCGTGCGAGGCCATCCGGAGTGGGTTGCCTGTGCTCCTCAGCTCGACCGCCGAAATCCGAGCCCGCTACCCCGAGTTGCTCAGCGAGAGAGAGCAGGCCGGCCTGGGCTCCCGGGCTTCGGTCCCTCTCCAGGCGGCGAGCGGGACCGTACTCGGCGCAATCGGCATCGGATGGCCCGGGTCCCAGGTCTTCACGACGTCACAACTACGCCGGCTCGACCTACTGGCCCAGCTGGTCGGACTCGCGCTGGAGCGGGCGCTGCAGCACAAGCCGCAACTCGCACCCGAGGACCTGCGACCGAGCGTCGTCGAGACCATGCCCAATGCCTTCTTTTCCCTGGACGCCGAGTTGACGATCACTTACCTGAACGCTGAAGCCGAACGCTTGGTGCGCACGCAGCGCAACGCGGTGATCGGGTCGGGCTTTGTCGAAGCGTTCCCTGATACCGTCGGGAGCGAATTCGTGGCGCGCTGTCAACACGCGATTGCGACCGGGACCTCGGTTGTCTTCGAGGAGTACTTCCCTCCGTTGGAGAGCTGGTTCGAAGTCCATGCCTGGCCGGACCGCAATGGATTGAACGTCTATCTGACGGACGTCAGCGAGCGCCACCGCTCCGAACTCGAACAGACCGTGGCGCTGGACGAGGCGCGACGGGCCCACGCCCGATTGAGCTTCTTGGCCGAGCTCTCGTCAAAGCTGCACGGCGTGCACACCCGGACTGAGCTCTTCGAGAGGCTCAGCAGGGCCGTGACGACGTCCATGGCGGACTGGTCGACCGTTGTCGTTCCCTCGGGGGACGAACTGATCCGGGTCGCCGCATACCATGAAGACCCGATCCTCAACAGTCTGGCCCGACGCCTCGTCGGTGGCTATCCCCACGCCTTCACCGGGCCCTCGCCCGGCGTTGTGGTCTATCGCAGCGGCCAACCGCTCCGCCTGGCCCATTTGGCCGAGCAGATCGTGAACGATCTTGATGGCAGCGTGTCCAGCGCGGCCTACGGCCGGACGCTGCGGCTGCTGGGCGACGGTCCGGGCCTCATCATGCCCGTGCTCTCCGACCAGCGGGTGGTCGCAGTACTCACCATGGTCCGCCGTGGGGGCGAACTCTTCAGCGACGAGGACGTCGCCGTCATGGGGGAGGCGTTGAAGAGCGTGGCCAATCTGCTGGAGGACGTGGGACAGCTCGAGACACAACGGGAGACGGCGGGCGCTCTACAGGCGGCCGCCCTTCCGAAGACGCTCCCGGTCAGTCCACGTCTTCACTTGGCCGCCGGTTACCGCCCGGCCAGTGAGGGCACGCAGGTGGGCGGGGATTGGTACGACGCCTTCGAGCTCCAGTCAGGGCACATCGCACTTGTCGTGGGGGACGCGGCGGGACACGGACTCCAGGCGGCGGCGCTCATGACCCAGATCCGCAATGCGCTCCGGGCCCACCTGTTCGAATCACTCGGTCCATCCGAATCCATTGCCAAGTTGAACAGTTTCGTGGCGACACAGGAACCCGATGCGTTCGCCACCATCATCTGTGTGGAATTAGATCCGCTCACCGGTCAGGGGGTGTGGGCCTCCGCCGGGCACCCGGCCCCGATCCTCCTGAGCCGCGACGGCACCTCGCGCTACCTGCAGGGGAGACCAGGCCCGCCGATCGGCTGCGGTGACATTCGACCGGTTGAGCACACGCTGGGCCTCCAACCGGGTGACCGGTTGGTCATGTTCACCGACGGTTTGTTCGAACGTCGCGGGATCGACCTCGACATCGGCCTGACGCATCTCATGATCACGACCGAGCAGACGTTGGGCCACGCCGACGTCTCTTCGGCCTGCGAGTTCGTCCTGCGGGAAATGCTCCAAGGTACCCACGACGATGACGTGTGCCTGCTGATCGCCGACTTCTCGCCGTAGCAGCAGGGGCTTGAAGATCCTTACGGGGGCGATAGCGTCATGCCGATGACCACGGGGAGGGATTCGTGAGCGCAGCGGAGCGGAGGCAGGCCGACCTCCCGCCCGAACAGCCGGGCAGTCGGCCTCTTCTCACCGAGGTGCAGCTGGACGTTCTCCGGCGGTACGGCGCCGAACAAGTCGTGGCGGCCGGTGACGTGCTCTTCGCCGACGGCGACGAGACCTACGATCTGCTGGTCCCCCTCGAAGGGAGGGCGGAGATCGTCGAGCGCTACGGCCGCCCCGACGAGGTGACGATCGCCAGCTACGGACCGCTCGAGTTCCTGGGCGAAATGGGCCTCCTCACCGGCCAACACGCGTACCTGACCGCGGTCGCCAGCACGCCGGGCCGGATCCTGCGGATCCCCGTCGACCAGGTGCACGTGATCATGGCTGAGGAACTCGACCTGAGCGAGCTCATACTGCGCGCCTTCCTCCTTCGCCATTCCCGGCTCACCTACCGCGGATCCGGACTGACCCTCATCGGCTCCCGCTCGGACGTCGACACCCGACGGTTGCTGGAGGTGCTGGCACGCAATCGATTGTCCTCCCGGTGGCTGGACCCGGTCGACTCGCCCGAGGCCGATGCGCTCCTGCGCGAGCTCGCCATCGAACCCGATGATCTCCCGATCATCCTCATCGCCGGAGCGTCCCTCCTCCGCAATCCCAGCAGCCGTGAGCTTCTCGACGCGTTGGGACTCGTGGTCAGTCGCCAGACCGACCTGTCCGAGGTCTGCGATCTCCTTGTGGTCGGCGGTGGGCCGGCCGGGCTGGCCGCGGCGGTCTACGGTGCATCGGAAGGACTCACGACCACGTTGGCCGAGGACACGGCGCTCGGCGGTCAAGCGGGAACATCCTCGCGGATCGAGAACTACCTGGGCTTTCCGGCCGGACTTTCGGGCGACGAACTGACCGCCCGGGCCGCCCTGCAAGCCATGAAATTCGGCGTGCGGGTCAAGTTGGCATCTCGGGCGACCGGCCTCTCCAGCACGGAGGGCACGCACCAGGTCACGTTCGAGGACGGCGACGTGGTCAACGCCAAATCCGTGATCATCGCCACCGGGGCCCGCTACAACCGGCTTCCCCTGGACCGGCTGACCGAGCTCGAAGGTGTCGGCGTGTATTACGCGGCCAGCCAGATGGAGGCACAGGCCTGTGGGGACAAAGCGGTGGTCGTGGTCGGCGGAGGGAACTCGGCCGGACAGGCCGCGCTGTTTCTCGCGCGTACGTGCGTCGAGGTGCATATTCTCATTCGTCGGCACACCCTGGCGGAGACGATGTCGCGGTACCTTATCGACCAGATAGAGCGTCATCCCCAGATCCGCGTGTCGCCGCACACCGAGGTCTCCGGGCTGATCGGCGACGCCGTCCTCGAGGGCGTCGAGGTACGCAACAACCTCTCCCAGGCGACCAGCACCCTGTCGATCAGCGGCCTGTTCGTCTTCATCGGTGCCACACCGAGCACCGCCTGGCTGGGCGGCCAGTTGGCCGAGGATGAGCACGGCTTCCTGCTCACGGGGAGGGATGTGCCGGACCCACACCTCCTCGACCCCACCTACGCTCCTTTCCTGCTCGAGACCAGCCGGCCGGGGATTTTCAGCGTGGGTGACGTGCGGAGCGGATCCGTCAAGCGCGTCGCCACCGCTATCGGAGAAGGATCGATGGCCGTACGGTTGGTGTTCGACCGGGCCCAGGCTCAGGAACGCCAGGCGCGGGAAGCCGCAGCAAGCCAATAGTCGTCACACCCGAGGAGGAATACATGGCAGATGATCCGATCGATCCCAATGTCCCGCCGAGCGGTACGGGCTGTGTCGAGTGTCTGGCCGCCGGCGGCTGGTGGTTGCACCTGCGCCGCTGCGCCGCATGCGGTCACATCGGCTGCTGCGACAATTCACCGAGCCAGCACGCCACCGCGCACGCCAAGGGCACGCAGCACACCGTGATCCAGAGCTTCGAGCCCGGTGAGGACTGGTTCTGGGACTACAGCACCGAGCAATATGCCGACGGGCCGCCCCTGGCTCCGCCGCATTCGCACCCGGTGACGCAGCCCGTGCCGGGCCCCGAGGGCAAGGTCCCCCGGGATTGGCAGCGACATCTCAACTGACGCCGTCCTCGTCGTCTTCGATCACGATGGCCCCCTCGGGGCAGGCCAGTGCGCCGCGCCGCGCCTGCTCCCACAACTCTTGCGGCACCTCGATCCGATCGGTCACGTTGAATCCCAGCTCGTTGAGCACATAGACGTCGGGGCCCTGTAGGTGGCACAGCGCATGCCCGGTACAAAGCTGCGTATCTACGCGGAGGCGCACGCGGTTCTCCCATCTTCAGTGGTTGCCGGCCTCACAGAATCCGGCGCCCCGGGCTGAACGTGGCGGGAATCCTCGCCCAGCCCCCGATGCCCGACCAATTCGGGTATTCGACCACCAGCTCCTGATCCACCCGATAGTCCGGCATGCGCAGCAACACCTGCCGCATGATCTCCTTGAACTGCGCACGGGCGAGGTGCGAACCGGGGCAGCGGTGGATCCCGAGGCCGAAAGCCACATGCCGATTCGGGAAGCGGTCAACGATGAACCGATCCGAGTCGGGAAAGGCATTCTCGTCGTGACAGGCCGACACCTCGCTGAGGAGCACGCGGTCGCCCGCAGCGATGTGGCAGCCCCCGAGTTCGACGTCCCGCGCCGCGATACGAGCATGGGTTCGCGCCGGCGGGTACATCCGGAGGAATTCCTCGGTACCGGAGTCGAGGACGGTGGGGTCGTCGAGGAACCGAGACCGGAGTTCGGGATACCGGCCGAGATACAAGAGCGCCGACGATGCGAGCGAGGTCGTGGTATCGACGCCACCGCCCACCACCAGAAGCACGACTGCCTCCGCGTCGGAAAGCGCAATCTGCCGGCCGTCCACGTCGTGCGAGACGATGAAGCTCATCGCGTCATCCCGAGGATGCTCCAGACGCTCCACGAGCTCTTCGCGAACCCGGGTACCCGTCCAGGCGACGTCAGCTAGAGCCCGCGTGAACTCCGGCGTCGAGCGGTCGAAGCTCCCGACTCCATGGAATGCGTTCGACATGCGCTCCCAGTCGGATTGCGGGAACCCGAGCAGCTCCAAGGACACCGCCGCAGGAATGGGGCAGGCGATGTCGTCCGTCATGTCACACGTGCCCGACTCGATCACCTGGTCGATGGCATACGTCACCCAGTGCGCGATCCGGGGCTGCAGGCGTTGCACCGCACCCGGGGAGAGCAACTCGCTGAGGATGCGCCGCAGGGGATGCCATTGCGGCGGATCGAGCTCTTCGGGGTACAGCGGCGGGATCCTCAAGTTCCCCACGCTCAAGGACGAGACATCAGGATCGACGCGCGCGGAAGAGAACGACTCCCAGTCTTTGAACGCGTGCGCAACTTCCTGGTAGCCCGCGATGACCCAGTGGCCCCCGTTCGCCTCGGTCCAGGCGACGGCACACTCCTGCCGAAGGTCCCGCCAGGCGCGGTCGGACTCCGACAGGCTCTGTTGCCGGTAATGATCGAAGTCGATCGAGGGCTGCCTGGTCACGCCCCCGCCGCTTTGGGATCCGTCCATCTTCCCTCCCGTTCCCCGACAGTGCACTGTAGGCCGACGCCCCCGTCCCCGCCATGTCCGGCCGGGGTCGACGCACGACGCGGCGTCCCTTCTCTACGCTGGCGCGATGCCAGGAGTCGTGATCGATGCCGACACCCACCTCTTCGAGACGGGTGCGCTGTGGGCCGAGCATCTTCCCGAGACCCGCCGGCACCTGGCGGTTCGGATCGAGCAGGATGCGCTGGGATATGCCTGGTTGACCGCCCCCGACGGCTCACACATCCACCTGGCCGAGGTCCACACGCCCGGGGACATCATGACCATGGGCGCACGACGCATCCGGCAACGTGCGGGCCTGCCGCCGGATGTTCCCTTCGCGGCGCTCCCGCCCCATGATCATGACCCCGCCGCCCGGGCCGTCCTGATGGAACACCAGGGTGTGGATGAAGCCATCGTGTTCCCGAATTTCGGTCTGTTCTGGGTACGCACTCTCGAAGACCGGTTGGACGCGCAGTTGGCCAACATGGAGGCGTGGAACCGCTGGGCGGGCGAGGGCATCCTGCCCGCAGGGGGAGGTCGGCTCCACCCGGTCGGCCACGTCTCACTCCGCGATCCGGCTTGGCTCGACGCCCAACTGGCATCGCTGTCGGCGGCAGGCGTGTCCGCGGCAATGGTTCCGATCGGCCCGGTCGACGGCCGACCCTTCTCCCATCCGGACCTCGACCGCTGCTGGAGTTCTTTCGAGAACCACGGTGTGGCCGTGATCTTTCACATCTCCGACGGTCCCCGCCCCTTCGACGATGCGTGGTATCAGGGCGACAGCAACCCGATCGAGCCTCTGTTGATGTCCTCGTTTATTTCGGTGACGCCCATGCTGGCGCTGACCGACCTGGCAGTGGGTGGCGTTCTCGGCCGTCACCCGCAGCTGCGCATCGGCCTGGTCGAGTTCACGTCGTCGTGGTTCGGTCAATTCCTCTCGTCGATCGATGCCTGCTACAAATTCCATGCCGGCTACAATGGACTGTCGCCTTCCCACCTCGAGCTCCTCCCGAGCGAGTACATCCGACGACAGGTGCGGGTGGCGACGTTCGGCTTCGAACATCCAGCCCGACTGGCGGCGACCTTCGGCGACCTCTACATGTTCGGCAGCGACTATCCGCATGCCGAAGGATTGGCGCATCCCCTCGAAGATTTTCGCGCGTCGGGTGGCCCTGCACCCTCGGCGCAGACAGCGGGTCTCTACCGTGACAATGCGGCGTGGGTCCTCGGCCGCCCCGCGAGCTGACTCAGCGGTCCTCGAGGGCTGTGACCAGCGCTGCGGGGAGGTCCGGATCGGCAAAGGAAAACCCCGCATCGAGAAGCCGTCGTGGCACCGCCCGTTGGGAGGCCAGGAGGAACTCTGCGGCCATTTCGTCGCCCAACGCCAGCCGGATGACCTTCTCGGGGATGACGAGGCGGGCGGGCCGGTGCAGGGCTCGCCCCAACTCCTTGGTAAACCTCGCATTCGAGACGGGATGGGGAGCCGTGAGGTTGAACGGGCCGGACAGCGTCGAGTCACGCAGCAGCAGTGAGATGGCAGCGACGACGTCGCGACGCGTGATCCAGCTGAGCTGCTGATAGCCACGGCCGATCCGCGCCCCCAGGCCGAACTTGAACGGCGGTAGCTGCTTCTTCAGTGCACCGCCGGCTCCACTCAGCACGACACCGGTACGCATCGTCACGACCCGGAGGCCCGCCGCCGCGGCGGGGGCCGTTGCCGCCTCCCACTGCGCACAGACGGCAGCCAGAAACCCGGGTCCGTTGCCCGCGTCCTCGGTCAGAACCTCGTCGCCCCGGACGCCGTAGTAGCCCACCGCGGACGCACTCACCATGACCGAGGGTGGACTCGCCACCTTCGCCAACGCTGTGGCCAGGGTCGTCGTCCCGTCGACCCGGCTGGAAAGGATGACCTGCTTGTAACCGTCCGACCATCGACGATTGCCCACACCGGCACCGGCGAGATGCACGACACCGTCGATGCCATGCAGCTTGTCGATGTCGATGGTGCCCTTCCCGGGGTCCCACAAGATCTCATCGCCCGTGGCCGACCCCCGGACGATGGGGACAACCTCATGCCCCTGGGCGCGGAGAGTGGGAACCAGCGAGGATCCTATGAGTCCGCCCGACCCGGTGACGGCGACCTTCATGGACGCTCCCCTCCCGGCGCAGTGTGCGCCTCGTCAACGGCGGTGATCCTTCGGCCCAGACGGCGCAGGTTTCCCTTCCACAATGCCGTGAACACGGGCTTGGCCAGCCGAGCCCCGACCGTTGACCCCAACCACCACGGAAAGCTCAGCTGTTCCTCCCACGCGACGAGCGTGGCCGGGCCCGCGACGTCGGAGAGTGTGAAACGGCCCGACCCGCTGACGACCCCGAGGTGACGTACCCCGATGCGTTCCTCCTCTTCCCACTCCGTGACCTCCATCACATCAGTGAGGCGGATCGGACCAACCTTGGTATCGCACTCGAACCTTGTGCCCACTCCCGACCGTGGGGACCCCAGAAAACGGATTGCCGTCGCGTCCATCATCCACTCGACATGGTCTTCAAGCCGCGCCAACTCCGACCAGACGAGGTGCCGCTCCGCCGGGATCACTTGGGACACCAGTACCTTCACCATGGAGCGCCCACCTTCCTTCTCACGACGGTAACGCACCCCGGGCCAGGACGAACTGCGCCACATCGAGATAGCCGCTGCGAAATCCCGCTTCGCTGTACGCCAGATAGAAATCCCACATCCTCCGAAAGGTACCGTCGAAGCCGAGCTGGCCGATCTGCTCGGCCCTGGCGTCGAACAGGTCGCGCCAGCGCCGGAGCGTGATGGCGTAGCTCTCCCCGAAGTTCATCTGGTCGACCACCTCGAGACCGGTGTGATCGCCGAGCGTCTGGCGGATCGCATGGGCCGAAGGGATCACGCCACCCGGGAAGATGTACTTGTGGATCCACGTCCATGACGCCTTCGTGGCCAGCAACCGGTCGTGGGCCATCAGAATCGTCTGCAGGCCGATGCGGCCCGAGGGCGCCAATCTCTTTTCGAGGGTGCGGAAATAGTCGGGCCACCACCGCGCACCGACCGCCTCAATCATCTCCACGCTCAGTACGGCGTCGAACTGACCGGTCACGTCCCGATAGTCCTCGACGCGGACATCAACGGCAGAGGACATCCCGGACCGCTCGATCCGCTCGCGGGCCAGCGCCGCTTGTTCCTCTGACAGTGTCACCGTCGTCACCCGCGCCCCCCGCTCGGCAGCACGCAGGGCCAAGGCCCCCCAACCTGTGCCGATCTCGAGGACGCGCGACCCGGACCGGACCCCGGTGACGTCAAGGAGGCGATCCATCTTCCGGACCTGCGCTCCGGTCAGCGTCTCCTCCGCCCCCCCTCCGAAAAGGGCGGAGGAGTAGGTCATCGACTCGTCCAGGAACGCCCTGAACAGGTCGTTGGAGAGGTCATAGTGACGGGCGATATTGCGGCGGGCCCCGTCACGGTCGTTGTCCTCCTGCCTCGGATGCCGCGGTTCGTATATGCGACGTACCCATTGCACCTTCGGGGGGACCAGGGTGTCGACGTGACGGGCCATTGCTTCGAGGACATCGACAAGATACGGAGCGTCCCACTCGCCGGCCATATAGGACTCGCCGAACCCGATCTTGCCGTCGCGTCCCAGCCGGGTGAAGAACACATCCGGGCGACGGACCTCTATCAGCGGACCCGTTGTCGGCCCCAGGGACGTCCCATCGGGAAAGCGCAGGTGGATGCCGGCACGCTGCACCGCTCGCCGCATGACCAGCCGGGCCACCGCGGTGCGGACGGGCGCTTTCCCCGGCTCGGCCAACGCTGGCCAACGCTGCACGTCAACAGCAAGGAACGGGACATCCATCCCGGTGTCGAGTGACGGGCTCATCGCGGTTCCACCTTGAGCCCGCGGCCCCACAGACGCAGTCCCTGCCACTGGATCAGCAGCCGCGTGCGGGCGCCGGAATAACGCGCCGCGGACAGCATGACCGACGTGCGGGTCATCGACCGACGTCGGCCTTGGAGCGTTGCCACGAATGGCGCCTCTCCTTCTCGTTCGAGTGTCACCGAAACGCCGACCGTTTGGCCGGGCGGATCGACCTTGATCCGATAGGTACCGTCGACCCCGTTGAACGGCGAGACGTACATCACCTTGGGAACGTTCGTCTCGCCGTCGGGCTCGAGCACGTACGCGTGGCGATCTCCGTAGGTGTTGTGCACCTCGGCTACGACAGCGCACTGCGCTTCGGCTTCGTCGAAACACCAGAACACCGTGATCGGATTGAAGGCGTACCCGAGCGTCCGCGCACAGGTCAGCATGACGACACGGGTTGCGGTGATTCCCCGGTCCTCGAGGAGGCGGCGAACGTCCACGTGATCCCCGCGCCTGATACGAACGAACCACCGCGCGAGTCCCCGCGGCCCTGCGAGCTGGTCGAAGTCCACCAACCAGTAGGACGCCCGGTAGGCGAACGTGTGCCGTACCGGGGAGCTCCGGGCATGCGTGATGTCGGCATCATACAGAGCGGGAAGTTCGGGGATCGCGCTCACCACGTCGCCCCGAAGGAAGCTGCGGCGGCGACACCGGAGCGACAGCCGTCTTCGTGGAAGCCCCAGCCGTGATACGCCCCGGCAAAGGCGATCGTGCCGTCGTTGAGGGCCGGCAGGTGCGGTTGCGCCGCCACCGAGGCGAGGGTGTACATCGGGTGCTCGTACACCATGCGGTCGATGACGAGATCAGGATCGATGCGGGCGGTGGCGTTGAGGGTGACGAGGTGGGGGGAACCCGTCGGCAGTGACTGCAGTCGGTTCATGTCATAGGAAACGAGGACACCGTCCGAATCCGCGTCGCAGTGCGGCAGGAGATAGTTCCACGAGCTTCTGGCCCGGGAGGCCTGCGGCAGCACGCTTTCGTCCGCGTGGAGGTAGGTCTCGTTCTTGGAGTACCCGAACGCACTCAGCACCGCTCGTTCCCGGGTCGTCGGATAGGCCAGAAGGCGGAGTGCGTCGTCGGCGTGCGTCGCCATCACCACGCCGTCGAACGTCGCCCTGTCGTCGCCGTCATCGTGAATCTCGACCCGTCCTGCACTCCTGGACACCGAACGGACGGGTGTTGCCGTGTGTACCGCGTGCAGTTCCTTGGCGAGTCGTTCGACGTAGACCCGCGAGCCTCCACTGATCGTCCGCCATTGCGGCGAGCCGGCGACGGACAACATGCCGTGATTGTCGAGAAACACGAAGAGGTAACGAGCCGGGTACTCCAATGCGGTGACGGTGCCGGCCGACCATACGGAAGAGACGACCGGAACGATGAAATGGCGAACGAAATAGGGGGAGAATCTCCCCTCCATCAAGAAATCACGCAGGGTGAGGCTGTTGTCTCCCTGCGCAATGGTCGCCTTCGCCCGGCTATAGAACCTCTTGATCTCGACGAGCATCTTCACGAAGGGAGGTCGGACCACCGACCGGGGCCGTGCCAGGACCCCCCCGAGACCGCGGCCCCCTGCGTATTCGAGCCCGCATCCGTCGCAGCGGATCGACATACTCATTTCGCTCACCTGCGTCGACACACCGAGTTCGCCCAGAAGCCTGCGGAAGAACGGATACGTCGAATCGTTGTAGACAATGAACCCGGAATCCACCGGGATCGTTCCGGCGTCCCGCGTGACGACATGGTGCGTATGAGCGTGACCACCGAGCCGGTCCTCTGCCTCATAGAGCGTCACGTCGAAGGCGCCCTGCAGAAGGTAGGCCGCCGTGAGTCCGGCGACGCCGGCCCCGACGACGGCGACGCTCTGGCGCGCACTCCCGAATCGTTCTGTCAAGAGGGCACCATCTTGCAAGAGGTGTGAGCCATGCGGGGTACTTTAGTGCTAAAATCAAGCCCTGTGACGGTCGGGCCCACCACAATGACGCTGCAGGAGGCCGCCGACCGCCTCGGCGTGCATTACATGACGGCCTACCGCTACGTCCGGCAAGGGCGGTTGCCGGCGACCCGTGTGGGTGCTGAGTGGAGGATCCGCACGGTCGACGTGAACGCCTTGCGCCGTCCCTCCGCCAAACGGGCCCGGCGTGGTGCGGCGAGAGCCCGGGCGGACGCAAAAGGACTGGAGCGTTGCATGCTGGCCGGTGACAGTCCGGGGGCCTGGTGGCTGGTGAAGAGCCAGCTCGACGGCGGCCTCGATCCCAGTGGGGTCCTGACCGAACTCGTCGTGCCTGCACTCCGCTCCATCGGGGAACGTTGGGCCGGCGGGGATGTCTCGGTGGCCGAAGAACACCGGGCCACGGCCGTCGCCCAGCGACTCGTCGGTCACCTGGGCTTGCAATTCGGGCGCCGCGGCAAGAGCCGTGGCGTCATCGCGCTCGCCGCTCCGTCGGGCGATCTGCACACGCTCCCGGTCACGATCGTGGCTGATCTTCTGCGGTGGCGCGCCTTCGAAGTACTCGAGCTGGGAGCCAATACGCCGGCCGATGTCCTCGCCGACGCTGTCGCCGATCAGGATCGCCTCCTGGCCGTCGGCATCGTTTCGACCACGGGTGGGATGGAGGACGAGGTGGCCGAATCGGTGCGCTCGGTGCGTGCCGCGTTGCCCGGTGTCACCGTGTTCCTCGGCGGACCGGGCATACCTTCAGAGGCGCACGCCCTCGAGCTGGGGGGGGACATCTGGACCGGTCCCGGGCCCAACGCCGCTGTCGAGGCGGTCGAACGCATCGCCGGTTCGGTCCGCGAACACGCGCACAGCAGTGTCGGCTGAAGCATGTCGAGTACCTGACCCCCGACACGCCATGGCCGCCGGGGCCGACCGTCTGCTCGAAGCGACCGTCGTAGGGAGCTTCTCGCGCCTCGGATTTGCCCTCCGCAGCCGGACGGAGGCATGGACCGCGCCTCCTCGGCTCGACGGCAAAGTCATCGTCGTGACCGGGGCTTCATCGGGTATCGGGCGCGCGACCGCGCTCGCCCTGGCGCGGCTCGGGGCGGGACTCGTTCTCGTCGGGCGTGACGCGGCGCGGCTCGCGGACACGCGGCGATCGGCCATGGCCCTCCACGACGCCGGGCGGATTTTCACCACTCCCCTGGACCTCGTTGATGCCGACGCCGTCAGGAAGTTCGCGGACCGCATGACGAGGTCGGAAGATCATCTCGACGGTCTCATCCATTGTGCCGGAGCACTGTTCGGGGACTATCGGAGGGCGGGCGACGGTACCGAGCTGACCTTGGCCACGCACGTGCTTGCGCCGTTTCGCCTCAGCATCCTGCTCTCCCCTCTCCTGCGACAGGCTCCCTCCTCTGTCATCGTCACCGTGTCCTCGGGCGGGATGTACACGCAGCGCTTCGACCTCTCCCACCTCGAAATGAGCGCGCACGACTACCGGGGCGCGACCGCCTACGCCCGCGCCAAACGGGCGCAGGTGGTGCTCGCGCATGCATGGGCCCGGCGCTGGGGTCCCGATGGCATCGCCAGTTACGTCATGCACCCGGGGTGGGTGGACACACCGGGGTTGGCGACGGGGCTCCCGGCCTTCGCCCGCCTCGGGCCGTTTCTGCGCACGCCGGACCAGGGGGCCGACACGGTGATGTGGCTGGCTGCGGACGGACCACGGCATCGTGTCCCCCCGGAGCCACGACCCGGCGGCATCTGGCTGGACCGACGCCGACGCTCGGAGTACTACCTCCCGACCACCTATCGCACGCCGGCGCAGCGCCGACGCGACGCTGACGCACTCTGGGAATGGTGTGCCAGCCGTGTGGCCCCGTGACCTCACGAGCGGTCGTATGGTTCCGCCGGGACTTGCGCCTGCACGACAACCCGGCCTGGGTCGCGGCCACTGCCCGCGCCGATCGGGTCACCGCGCTCTACGTCCTCGACCCCGTGCTGCTCGGGGGTTGCGGAGCATTCCGACGGACACAGCTGATGGCGCATCTCCGGGCGCTCGACGAGACCCTGCAACAGATGGGCGGACGTCTGCTCGTGCGCGCGGGCGCACCGACGACGCTGGTTCCCGCGATCACCGAGTCCCTCGGGGCCGACCTCCTGTGCACCAATGCCGACGTGACCCCTTACGCGAGGCGACGCGATCATGCCGTGGGCGAGCGGCTCGGGGGGCTGTCCGAGCAATGGTGGGGCAATCTGGTCCACCCCCCGGGATCGATACTGGCATCCACCGGACGGGTCTCACGGGTCTTCACCCCGTTCGCCGCCAAGTGGAGCCGCACGGCACGGCCCAGGTGGCCACAGAGTGGCGCGGCCGTCCTCGACGCCGATCCCGGCGACGGTGTTCCCCAGGTCGCGGGAGCACCCTTCCAACAGGGCGGCGAAGAGGCGGCGTGGGGCCGACTCCGTGCGTTCGCGGAGCGCGTCGACGAGTACGACCAGAAGAGGGATGTGCCGGCGGTGGACGGCACATCCCAGCTTTCCGCCGACCTGCGTTTCGGGGTTCTGGCCCCGGGTGCCGTGGCCGAAGCGATCGGGACGTCGACCAAAGGGAGGGCTGCATACGTCCGCCAGCTGGCCTGGCGGGACTGGTACGCCCATCTCCTGTGGGAGTTGCCGTCGCTGGTCGACGCCGCCTTACGCCCCGAGTTCGACAACATCGCATGGGAGAACGACCAGGCCGACATCACGGCCTGGCAAGAAGGGCGCACCGGCTATCCCCTCGTTGACGCCGGTATGCGCCAGCTGGCGACGACAGGCTGGATGCACAATCGCGTCCGGATGGTCGCGGCCTCCTTCCTCGTCAAGGATCTGCTGGTCGACTGGCGGATCGGCGAGCGATGGTTCCGACGGCTCCTGGTCGATGCGGACATCGCCCAGAACGCGGGGAACTGGCAATGGGTCGCCGGGACCGGTCCTGATGCCGCCCCCTATTTCCGCGTCTTCAATCCCGTCGTGCAGTCGGGAAAGTTCGATCCCGACGGCGGGTACATCCGGGCGTTCGTACCCGAGTTGGCCCGCGTGCCGGCGCCGTGGATCCATGCCCCGTGGACAGCGCCGCCCATGGAGCTGGCTTCGGCGGGCGTGACGCTCGGCGCGTCCTACCCCCATCCGATCATCGACCACGACTTCGCCCGGGGGCGCGTCATCAGCGCCTACAAAGGGGCGAAGGGGACCGGACCGGCCCGTCCATCTTGAGGGCCACCGCCCAACGCCTTCAGCCTTGGTACGTTGACGGTGCACAACGTGGGGGATGGTCGCGAATGAAGTCCGAGCACAGCCCGATGAGTGGGTTCGACGAGTACCCCATCCATCAGATCCCTGAGCCCCTCCGCATTCTCGGCACCTCGGATCCCCGGGCCTACGAGCGGTACTGGTTCACCACCGCCGATCAGGCACAGGACGTGCTCCTGGTGGTCGGTTTCGGCTTCTATCCCAACCTGGGCACCGCCGATGCCTTTGCAATCCTCGTGCACGAGGACACGCACACGACCGTCAGGGCGCACCGGGTACTGGAGGATGACAGGACCGACATCGGGACGGGGCCGGTTCGTGGCGAGGTGATCCAGCCGTTCCGGGAGTGGCGGCTGACGGTCGGTGACAACGCGCAGGGGCTGCACGTCGACCTCAGATGGCACGACACCAAGCGCGCCGTCTTCCATCGCATGGGCGGCGCCGGGATGCACACGAGCCATGACGGGAGGCCGGCGCTCCCGACCGCAGGGTACGAGGGCTTCGGGCGCATCGAGGGTGAGGTGACGATCAGCGGGAAGACCATTGCGCTCTCGACTGAGTCGACCCGGGGCAGCCGCGATCATCATTGGGGTATCCGCAACGGCGTCGGCGGCCCGGGGCATCTCCAGCCACAGGCGCGGGGTTCCCACCTCGGCCAGTGGGTCGAATTCTCCGACTGGTCGATCTGGGGCTGGCGGTGCCTGCGCAACATCGGCGACACCGGACACCCGGGGGCCGAGTTGGTCACCCCGTTCTCCCACAAGATGCGCTTCGATCCCGAGACCAGGCACCTCACAGGAGGGGTGATCCAGAGCCGCTTCGCCGACGGCACCGTGAAGGAGATCACCTACGAGCAGATAGGTCACCGGGTGGCGTATCTGCGATGCGGGATGTACATGGGTCCCGACCAGAACGGCACGCCCGAGGAGAACTGGTTTCAGGGTACCTCCGGGGGAGGAGAAATGATCAGGGGGGAGAGCTATGACTTGCGCGACGCGGCCGTCCGGCAGCGGATCGCGGGGTTCGACGACCACCTGGTCATCGCCACGTGCGATGGCGAACAAACGATCGGACTCCTCGAATGCTCCAATCCCGTCCTCTACGAGATGTGCCGGGACGGGGTGCCCGGATTCGCATTCCTCGACGACTGATGGATCCATCCACCTTTGCGCTCTGCGCCACCATGTACCTGCGGAAGGCCTGGAACGAGCCCGGGATCGAGGTCAGCGGTGCCCGGAAGATCATCGGTGGGGCGTCGCGCCATACCTGGTCCGTCGATGCGGCGTGGAACGACCACGGCACCCCGCACTTGCGTGAGCTGATCTTCCGCCTGGACCCGCCCGCTTCGCTCCTCGAAAGCAATTTGCCGGGTTCCGTTAAGCCGGAGAATCGCCGATTGGCCAGTGTCTGAGGGTTGTTGCGGCTGATTCCTCGGCTTAATGGTTCGCTGTTATCGCAGACTATAGAGAGCCTCGAGTGTGTCATCGCTGAGCTCTTCGCCGGCCAGGGCAGTGATCGCGGGGGTGGCCGCGTTGATGGCCTCTCGCATCATGTCCAAGGTCGCGAAAGCGTAGAACGCTGCGGTGGTCGAGGCGTTCTCGTGGCCGAGAAGGCGCATGATGATGGGTAGCGGTATGCCCTGCTGGTAGAGGTCCATGGCCTTGGTCTTGCGCAGCATGTGGCAGTGGACTTGGCGCGGGATCGAGGGGCAGGTGCTGCGTGCGGTTGCAGCGGCTTCCTTCAGCACAGCCGAGACGGTGTCGACCGACAGCTGGGTCGGCTGCCCGTGGTGCAGGCTGTAGAAAACCGGGAGCCTCGCAGGGAGTTTGTCCCGGCCCGGGTGGAACTCGTCGAGATAGACGCGCAAGTGCTCGATTGTCTTGGCGCTCAGCGGGACGGTGCGGGTTTTGTTCCTCTTGCCGGTGAGGCTGAGATGGCCGGGCGCGCCAAGGTGGAGGTCTTCGAGGGTCAGGGTGGTGATCTCGCCGACGCGGGCCGCGGTGTCGTAGAGCAAGATGAGCAACATCCGGTTCCGGCGCGACTTGCCCGTTGCCCCGCTGAACGCGCCGAGGACAGCTCGCGTCTCGGTGCCGCTGAGGTACTCGATCGGTGCACGGGGGCTGGCTGGTGGTTTCAGGATCTTGGCTGCCTGGCTCAGCGCGACCAGCGTGATGTCCTCCTGCGCTGCGTAGGCCAGGAACGCCTTCATGGTGCTGAGCCGCAGCGCGATCGTCCTGGGCGCGTAGCGGCGGTGCTCGAGCATCCAGGCCAGCCATGCCTTGAGGTATTGGCGTTCGAAGTGCTCGAAGCTGACGCGGGTGCGCTCGATGTGCTCGATCTGGATGAGGTAATCGAGGAAGCATTCCAGGCTGATTCGGTAGGCCTCGATCGTCTTGGGCGTGAGCCCCTGGACCTTGGGCATGTAGCCGTGGAGGTAGTCCCTGGCGAAGCTGTAGAAGTTCGGGGCGTCGGTGTCCGGATCGCGTTTCATCAGAATCCGACCTCGGGCAGGAGCCATCCACTCTGGTGGGTGATCTCGGCGTAGGCGTCCATGAAGTCCGGAGAGGTGTGGACGTAGTAGTAAGTCGATTCCAAGGTGGCGTGCCCCATGTAGCGCGACAGGTAGGGCAACAGCGCAGCGACGTCCTTTCTGTCCCTCATCCACCGTTCGATGTTGGCGTAGGCGAAGTGGTGGCGGAAGTCGTAGGGCCGCGGTGGCGTGCCGCCGATGGGCCGTGGCAGCTGGGCCTGGTCCCAGATTCGGTTGAACACCGTCCCGACCGATGTCCCTGTGACCTGACGGCCGGTGGAGGAGACGAAGAAACTCTGGCGCCTCGAGAAGCGTTGCCGCGATGCCTGATCGCAGGCGCTCAAGACATCGAGGACCTCCCACGTCAGGGGTAGCCTGCGGCTGCGCTTGCCCTTGGACCACAAGACGTCGATGTGCCCAGCGGCCAGGTCGACGTGCTCACTCGCCAGTGCGCGGGCCTCGCCGGTCCTGATCCCGCAGGAATGCATCAGCGCGAAGAAGGCCACCGCCTGCCACTTCCACGGTGACTGCGCATCAAGGCGAGCCGCCGCGCTGAAGAACGACTCGATCTCGTGTGCGCTCAACAGGTAGGGGTGGGCCGGGACGAACGGTGCCTTCCAATGCTCGGACAGCACGTAGGCGTCCGTGTTCTCGTGGGCCTCGAGCCACCGGCCGAAGTCGCGGATGTAGGACATCCAAGAGCGGTAGCGGCCCGAGCAGGCCAGCCGCTCGCGCACCCATCCTTCGACGGTGTCGCGGTCGAAGAGCTGCCGGTCGTGCTCGGTGCAGTAGGTGTCGAACCTCTTGAGATACCAGATCCGCGAAGACCCGTAGCAACCCATCTTCTCCTTGAACTCGAGGTAGGCGTCCAACTGGGGGGCGAACATGCTGGTGAAGCCGTGGGCGCTCATGACCGGACACCTTGGGGCAAAGGGAGCACACACTCGAGCAGGCACTGCTCATCGACGCTCATGTAGGTGTTCACCGACTCGGGGTCGGCGTGCCCGAGCACCGCAGAGATCGTCGGCAGTCCAACCCCGGCGCGCAGGAGCCGGGATGCGGCACTGTGACGAAGGAATCGGGTCCCGGCCTTCACGTTGGACACCCCGGCCCTCGAGAACGTGTCGGCTGTCACCCGGTAGATGGAGGCGTGGTCGGCCAGGCCGGTGTGCGGCGCCTTCGATCGCAAGAACACGTGACCGTCGCCCGAATCGGGCCGTTCGTCGAGGATGTACTTGGCGAGGCGGGCTGCCACCAGCGATGCCAGCGGCAGGGTCAGGGGGTTTTTGGTCTTCTGCTGGATGATCCCGATCGTCTTTGCATGCCAGTCGATGTCGCCCAGTCGTAAGCCAGCGATGTCGCAGGCTCGCAGCCCTGTCGTCAGCGCGAGAAGAGTGATCGCCGCATTCCGAGCGCTGACGACCCCCGACGCGCACGCTTGGACTACGACGCTCCTGGTCCTTGTCGCTAAGAACCGGAAGGATCCCGTGCCATCGTTTGGCGCCGAGCAGACTCAACGCGTCGACCAGATCGCTGCGCCCGCTGAACTTCAAGAACGGACGGAAGTTTGAGATCACCCAGGGCAACGACGACACCGCCCACCTGTCCAGCAGGGACTCGAAAAAGCGCAGGACACTGGCGCCATCAGCGGCGTCCAAACAACAGCTGCCCTGTGCCTCCAAGAAGACCAGGTAGGCCTGGGCCACCCTTCCGTAGGCGGCCCGAGTCGCCAGCGCCAGATCACGATCCTCCATGTCCATCTCCCAGGAGGCGAGCAGCCCGGCGAACTCGCTCGACTGGGGCCGGGCACCCCCACCGCCGCGTGTACGAGGCGCAAGGTCCACGTGTCCTGTAGTGACGTAGGCATCGAACAGCCCGACCAGTCGGCTGTAACCGAACCGTCGCTGCGCGCTGAACCGGCCCGTGCGCGGGCTGATCGTCATCGAGGCGAAGACGGCCCCCAACGAGGGGGTGTAGGCACCGCCGTGACCATCGACGAAAGCCGACAGTGCCCTGATTGACTTCTCATATTGGCTGATCGTCGACTCCATGTAGTCAGCCGCACGCAGCTCAGCGACGACCGCCGCACCTATCTGTTCCACCGTCGTATCCATCGCTCTCTCCTTCACAAGGTGTCTGGATACGACGGACGCTAATGAGGAACCGGCGAACCATTAAGCCGAGGAATCAGCCGCAACAACCCTCAGACACTGGCCAATCGGCGATTCTCCGGCTTAACGCGAACTCCGGCATAATCCGAATTAAACCGAATTCGGTTTAACACCAACCGCGGTACCGAATACGCCATGTACCGCGCGTTGTACGGCACCCCGGGCATCCCGCTGCCCGAACCCCTCCTCATCGAAGATGGCGAGGGCGCGTTCGGCATGCCGTTCTTCGTGATGCAGAGACTCGGCGGCGTCGCATGGCCACAGGAGTTGCTCACTCCTGCCTTCGACGGTCGCCGGGAGTCGCTCGTGCGCCAGATGTTCCAGGTCCTCGGATCAATCTCCGCGGTGGACTACGAAGCCGTCGGCCTCGCGGGTGTCTTGCGGGTGCCGACCCGGGACAACGCGTGGGAGCCGGAGCTCGAGCGGTGGGAGAAGACCCTGCGCGATCACGACCTGGGGCCGATGCCCATCACGGCGGCGGTGATCCGGGAATTGCGCCGCCATCCGCCCCCGCCGGTCACCCGGCCGCGGATCGTGCACGGCGACTTCCGGGTGGGGAACGTACTGCTCTCCCCACAGGGGGTCGTCGGGGTTCTCGACTGGGAAATGACCCACCTGGGCGACCCTCACGAGGACATCGCCTGGAGCATGGCCAGGAACTGGCGGAGCGGCGCCACGCCCGAAATGATCGGGGGGGCGCTGCGTCCAGCGGAGGCGATCGCCGAGTGGGAACGCACCAGCGGGATCAGTGTCGATCCGGAGTCCCTCCGTTGGTGGCAATTGTTCAGCCACGTGAAGGCCAACGCCATTTGGGCCACCGCGGCCCACGAGTTCTCCACGGGCCGCACGAATGAGCTCATGTTCGGCACCATGGGCTGGCTCAACATCGGCTCGCAGGAGAAGTGGGCGCTCGAAGACATGGGGGTCCTGTCCCCATGAGGCCCGAACCGCAGTCTGTGATGCGAGCCGCCCTCGAGACTCTGGGTGAGATCGCTGAAGGATCAACCGACGCCCAGGAGATCTCACGCCTTCGCGGTGTGTCCACTCTCCTGGCCATCCTCGAACGTGAGTGGGACACGTGTGCCTCGACGCGTCTCGCCGGGATCGCGCGCTACACCGACATCGTCCGACGAGGCGCCGAGCTGATGACGGGCGCACGGCGGGATCGACTCGCTCAGACGCTCGCCGAGGTTGCGCGAGCCGACGACGATTTCAGAATTTCGGCGCTCGAGCGGACCCTCGATCGCCTGCGGGCTGCCGTTGTCGACCTGCAGAGCTGGATCGAGGACTCTGCGGGCACACAAGAGCGCACCCTTCTCGCCTCCATCTGGCAGGCCGAATACGACGACGCGAAGAGCGAGGACCGGAACCATTTCTTTTGGTAGGGCGAACCCCGGGAGCAAGCACATGGGTATGGATGACGAGCACATCGATCTGACCCGCCCGGAATTCTGGATGGCGGATCCCTATCCCACCCTGGCGCGCCTGCGCGACGCAGATCCCGTCCACTACCACGACACGGCTGCGCATCCCTTCTGGGCCTTGACCCGTCACGACGACATCGTCGCCGTGTCGAAGAGCCCCGAGACGTTCTGCTCCGGCAAGGGCATCGCCATACAAGGCGGCAGCGGGGAAGACATGGCGGAGTTCGAAAACCTGGTGACGATGGACGACCCGGCCCACAAATGGTTGCGGGCCCTGGTGAGCCGGGGCTTCACCCCGGGCCGTATCAGAACCCTCGAATCGCACATACGCGAGCTGACCACGTCAATCCTTGATGACGTCGCAGGTCGCGACGAGATCGACTTCGTCGAGGACGTCGCCGCGCTCCTGCCGAGCTACGTCATCGGCGAGCTGCTCGGCGTGCCCCGCCAGGATCAACACCTCATCAAGGTCTGGAGTGACGGGATCACCGAGGGTGGCGGTGGCGGAGATGGGCAGAATCAGGACGGGTTTGCGGCCATCGGGAACATGATGACGTACCTGGCGGGCATGCAGGAGGCGCGCCGCGACTCGCCGGGCGACGACCTCGTGTCTCTCCTCATGCAAGCTGAGATTGACGGAGAACGACTGAGCGAACAGGCCCAACGAGGCTTCTTCCTGCTGCTGGAGTTTGCCGGGAACGAAACCACCAGGAACACCATCGTGGGGGGACTCCTCGCGCTGGCCGAGAACCCCGCCCAGGCCGAGTTGCTGCGTGAGAAGCCAGGCCTCATCGGATCCGCCGCGGAAGAAATGCTCCGGTTCGTCTCCCCCGTCACGCACTTTCGGCGCACGGCGACAAGGGACGCCGAACTCCGGGGGTGCCAGATCCAAGAGGGGGATTGGCTCGTCCTGTTCTATGGTGCGGGAAATCGCGATCCGGAGGTCTTCGTCGACCCCGACCGATTCGACGTGACCCGCCACCCCAATCCGCACATCGCACTCGGCGGAGGTGGGCCCCACTTCTGTCTGGGCGCCGCGCTCGGCCGACTGGAGATCCGCGTGATGTTCGAGGAGCTCCTGCGGCGCTTTCCAGACTTCGCATTGGCCGGGGCGCCTACACGTGTGCGCTCCAATTTCATCCGCGGCATAAAGACCTTGCCCGTGCGTCTGGGCGACGATCGCGGATGAGGCCAGCGGGCCCTCAGCGGGTCAGGACGACCTTGACCGCACCGGTCTCCGCCGCGCGCTCGAAGACGTCGTATGCCTCCATGAAGTCATGGAGCCCGAAATGGTGCGTGGCAAAGCGAGCCGCATCTATCTGATGGGATGCGACCAGCCGCAAGAGCGTCGGGGTCGAAGAGGTGTCAACCAGGCCGGTCGTGATGGTGACATCCTTCGTCCACAGCTTCTCGAGATGGAGGGTGGCGGGCTTCCCGTGCACCCCGATGTTGGCCACATGACCTCCGGGGCGCACGAGTTCGGCACACAGCTCGAAGCTGGCGGGTACGCCGACGGCCTCAATGGCCACGTCGACGCCGAGGCCGGCCGTGAGCTGATGCACGAAAGCCACAGGATCGTCGCGCCCGTTGTTGACCTGTAGGTCGGCGCCGAAGAGCTTGGCCGCATCAAGTCGGGCGTCAGCCAGGTCGATGGCGATGATGTGGCTCGGAGAGTACAGCTGGGCTCCGAGTATGGCTGAGAGCCCGATCGGGCCGGCTCCGACCACGGCAACCGTGTCACCAGGCTGCACATGCCCGTTGAGGACCCCCACTTCGTAGGCCGTGGGAAGGATGTCGGCCAACATCAAGATCTCTTCGTCGTTCGTTCCCTCGGGAAATTTGTACGTCGAGGTATCGGCGAAGGGCACCCGGACGAACTCGGCCTGCGTGCCATCTATCAGATGGCCCAGGATCCAACCTCCGCCACCGAGGCACTGGCCGTAGCGGCCTTCCCTGCAGTAACGGCAACGTCCGCAGGCGCTGATGCACGAGACGAGTACCCGATCGCCGGGCGCAACCGTCTTGACGGCTGTGCCGACTGACTCAACCGTGCCGACGGCTTCGTGTCCGAGGATGCGTCCTTCGGTCACCTCGGGCACATCGCCCTTCAAGATGTGGAGGTCCGACCCGCAGATTGTCGTGCAGTCCACCCGCACGATGGCGTCGGTGTCGGCGTGGATGGTCGGATGGGGAACGTCCTCCCAGGCCTTGGATCCTGGTCCCTTGTACACGAGCGCTTTCATCATGGTGTGCCTCTTCCTGTAGGTAGTGCTTCTTTGTTCTGCGATTAGTGCGGCTGGCGTTGCACAATGACCCGTCCGGTCATTTCGAAGGGCTCGATGCCGATCAGGTTCAGGCGGGCGCCGCCGGCCCAGGGCTCGAGGTCGAGCCGCGCCACCGCTTCACGTTCGTCGGGGTCCTCGATGCGCCGGGCGTGACCCCGCACGAGCACACTCCACCCTTCGCTCATGGCCTCATCGATATGGTCGACCTCGAACGCCACGACGCCGGCGATCGAGTCGGTCATCGCAGTAGAGGTGCGAAAGACAACCGCACCATCGGTGAAGACGAAATTCACCGGATACGCCACCGGACCCGCACTGGTGGAGAGCACGATCCGACCGATGCCCCCCGCCGCGAGATGGTCTTCACACTCTTGCGTGGTGAGGCTCTCGAGCACGGGGTTCGCGCCCGCGCGTCCCTCGCCCGGCGGACGATCCACCTGGCCCCCTTCGAGGGTGAAGGGAGTCGTGTCGAGAGCGACCGCCAATCGCAGCAATGCCCCCGCACTCAGTGTGGTGTCGGAGCTCTGCTCGAAATAGGCCAGGAACCAGGCGTCCACGCCCGCCCGTCGGGCCAACTCCTCGGTGCTCAGGCCGAGTTCGTTGCGCCGGTGCGTGACTCGACGTGCCAGGTCTCCGACGTGGGTGCTCCTGGGCGCCCCGGCCACTGGCCCGGTGGTGATGTCGACAGAAGAGGATGTCATCTCGCCAGTCTGAGCCGGCGGTCGAGCGGACCCATAGGGCAATTGGTCCCACGCACCGGTGACCTTGGGCCCTTTGGGCTCGAGGAGGTAGCGAATTGAGGAACTTGGTCCCTACGCAAATACAGAAAGGAAGGTCGACAATGGAGGCATGTCGATGTACACCGACCTTCTCGTTCGCGCGCAGGACAGTCTGCTGCAGGACCTCGACGGCAATGCCCTCGTTTGGTACGCGATCGAGCGTCGGTCCGAAATGCTCGCCTCAGGGCCGGTAGCACGCGCCAGCGCAATGGCAACGTTGGCCGTCGACGTGGCCTACGACTGCGCTCTGCTCAAGCTCTGCGCCATGGAGGACATCGCTGCCCTCCCGACGGATTTCTCATCTCCAGCGCAAGGCCGACGACGTTTCGAGCTGGAGTTGAAGAGTGCCGGCATCGACCTGACCAGCGCTGGATGGAACCGCTGTCAGCCTTGAGTGGTCTCGGGCTTGGGTCCGCCTGCCTTGACCTTGGTGGCGAAGATCGCCGCCTCGGTGCGGCTGTGCACCTTGAGCTTCACCAACAAGTGGGTGACGTAATTCTTGATGGTCTTCTCACTGAGGAACATCGCATCCGCAATCTGCCTGTTCGTCTTCCCCTCGGCGATGAAGCCGAGGATCCGTCTTTCCTGGGGCGACAACGACTCGATCGTCGGGTCCGATTGAGGTGGGTTCGCGAGGCGCTCGACTACCTGCGCCACGGCTCGAGGATCCATGAGAGAGGCTCCACCGGCCACTTTCTTCACGTCGTCGATGAGGTCCCGGGCCCTGATCTGCTTCAGCACGTAGCCCGACGCGCCTGCCATCACGCTCGCATAAAGGGCTTCGTCGTCGGCGAAGCTGGTCAACATCAGACAGACCAGCTCGGGCATGATCGATCGGACATCGCGACAGACTTCGATGCCCGTGCCATCTTCGAGACGGACGTCGAGGAGGGCCACATGGGGCTTGGCCAAGGGAATCCGCGCGAGCGCCTCAGCCTTTGTCGAAGCTTCACCGACGACTTCGATGTCCTCGTCGCTCTCGAGAAGACTCCGAACCCCTTCCCGCACGAGTTCGTGATCATCGAGCAGGAAAACGCGGATGGGCACATCACCATCATGGCAGCGGGCGGTCCCCAATCGTGCCGGCGGCCTTCCGGAGCGTAGCTCCGGCCCGCTGCCAGGGACTACGGTCGCGAGGGTGCCGTATAGACGTGTCCACAGTCCGGCCAAGCTCAGCCGCCTGATGGACGCCGTGCTCATGATCGAGGCCGATGTCGATTTGCCGGTCCTTCTCCGCCACCTGGTTGAAGAGGCGTGTTCCCTGGTTGATGCTCGCTACGGCGCTCTGGGCGTCCTCAACGAAGCCCGTACCGGGCTCGAGCAGTTCCTGACCGTCGGACTGAGCGACGAGGAGGAAGTACGGATAGGTCGTCGCCCCACGGGGCGGGGTGTTCTCGGGCTCCTCATCACCGATCCCGAACCATTGCGTCTGAAGGACCTGGTCGAGCACCCCGACAGCTATGGATTCCCCGAACACCACCCCCCTATGAAGTCGTTCCTCGGGCTTCCCGTCCGGTCGCGCGGGGCCGTCTACGGCAATCTCTACCTCACCGACAAGCAAGGGGCCGAGGAATTCAGCGACGAGGACGAGGCCATGGCCGAGGCACTGGCGCTCGCGGCAGGTATTGCCATCGAGAACACGAGGCTGAACGATCGGGTGCGGATCCTCAGTGTCCTTGACGATCGGGACCGCATCGCCCGAGACCTCCACGACCGTGTCATTCAACGGATCTTCGCCGTTGGCATGACGCTTGAAGGAGCGACGAGACTCGAGGAGCTCGCCCCCGTCCTCAAGAGAGTGAACAAGGCGATCGACGATCTCGACATCACCATCACGGAGATCCGTACGGCGATATTCGAGCTCGACAGCGACACCCGTAGGGGTCTCCGTCATGGCGTACTCGAATTGGCAGGCGAGCTGTCGTCGATGCTCGGCACACGTCCCGGGGTCACCTTTGTCGGCCCTATCGACGCCGGCGTACCACCGCGCGGTGGCAGACCCTCTCCTGGCCGTTCTCCGCGAGGCACTGACAAATGCCGCCAAGCACGCTCGAGCCACCAACATCTCCATCGTCGTCTCGGCCGCCGACGAGGTGACCCTCGAGGTCACCGATGACGGCATCGGCCTACAGGCCCACGTGGCCAGCGGCATGGGAATGGGCTTGGCCAACATGCGGAGCCGCGCCGAGAACCTCGGGGGCACATTCGAGACGCAGGACGTGGCGACCGGCGGCACCCGAATTATCCTGGCGCGTGCCGGCGTAGGTCGTCTCCGACTACGTCTCAGGAGCTGGCGCGATGGACATTTTCAGCTCGACCGTTCCGCACGCCATCGTCGACGCAATGGGATAGCCGGCAGCTTGGAATACCGAAAGCATCGACTTGTTGCCCACGAGTACCTCGGCGACCAGGCAGCTGATGCCGGCCTCCCTCGCCACCGTCGCCAACCGACGGAGCAGCATTGTGGCGATCCCCTGATGGTGAAATGCGTCAGCAACGACGAAGGCGACCTCGGCCTGCGTGGGGTCGTTCAGACGGTCGTAGCGGCCAACCGCGATGAGCTCGCCGCCTCGCTCCACCACCAGGGCGGCACGATCTCGTCCATCGACCTCGGTAAAGTGTGCAACCTCCGCTGCGGTCAATTCGAGGTGAGGGTAGAAGTAGCGCAGCGTGACGGATGCCGGCGACAGATGCTCGTGGAACCGCACGAGCGCGGCGGCATCTCCCGGCGCGATCGGGCGGATCGTCGCCGTGGTTCGATCGCCCACGTCGATGACGTCTCCGGTCGGGACCGTGCACGGGGAAGAGGGCATCCCTGTCACTTTGACAGAGGAAGTGCCGCGTCACTTGGAGCAATTGGTCCTTTTCGAGGAGGCTCATCCTCAGCCGGAGGCATTAGCGTTGTGTCATGCCGTCTCTGTTCGAGCATGCCGGGGGGACCGAAGCGCTACACCGGCTCGAGCGCATCTTCTACGACAGCGTGCTCGATGACCCGCTCCTCCAGCCACTCTTCGGTGCCGGCCAGCCCCAGCATGTCGACCACCTCACCTGGTTCACCGCAGAGTCGTTCGGTGGGCCTGACCGCTTCTCCCAGGAGCTCGGATTTGCCCATCTGATCGATGTCCATCGGGGGCTGCACATCACCGAAGCACAGCGCCTCCGTTTCGTGGAGCTCTACCGGGCCGCACTCGACAAAGCCGATATGCCGGAGGATGCGCCGTTCCGCCAGGCTGTCCTCGAACACGTCGAGTTCGGCACGCAAGTCGCCAAGCAGAACTCCAACGCGGCAAACGAGGCCGAACTCCATCCCTTGCGCGAAGTGCCTCGATGGACCTGGTCCGGCGACGATCCGACGACGGCATAGCGGGCATGGGCATTCTGATCTATTCCGCTCTCGCGTCGCTCGACGGCTACATCGAAAACCGGCGAGGTGACTTCGAATGGGCGGCTCCCGACGAGGAAGTATTCCGTTTCCTCAACGACCTCGAGCGAACGGTCGGCACCTACCTCTACGGCCGTCGCATGTACGAGACCATGGTCTATTGGGAAACAGCGGAAACGATTCCCGACCAATCGCCCGCCGAAGTCGACTTCACGACCATATGGCAGGCAGCGGAGAAGGTGGTGTACTCGAGGTCACTCGAAGAGGTGGCGAGCGCGAGGACGAGAATCGAGACGGATTTCGATCCCGAGACGATCCGAAAGATGAAGACGACCAGCGAACAGGACATCACGGTGGGAGGTGCAGATCTCGCCGGCCAGGCCCTCACCGCCGGCGTCGTGGATCAACTCCAACTCTTCGTCATTCCCGTGGTCGTCGGAGGGGGCAAACGGTGGCTCCCTGACGAAGCCCGACTCGATCTCGAACTTCTCGAGACCCGTCGCTTCGGTCGTGGCGTCGTCTTCCTCCGGTACGGCGTCAACTCTTCTGGGAGCTGAAGCGGGCCGGGAGACGCTCCCATCCATTGACCGCGCCTACCCTCGGATAGCGGGCGGCCTTTCCGACGTCGACGACGTAGTCGCCAATCGTGTCGAGGACCGTTTCGAGCACACCGTCAAAAGTGGCCCGGGCCAGCGGGGCACCGATGCAACGGTGTGGGCCGAACCCGAAGGCAACGTGCGGGCCGGCCTCACGGGTGACGTCGACGTGGTCAGGGTTCTCGAAGACGGCCGGATCCCCGTTGGCCGCCGCCCACGAAAGCAACAGGCGCTCGCCCCGTTTCAGGTCCTGCCCACCGACGTTGACGGCACCGGTCGCCGTGCGGGCCGTGGCGGGGGCAGGACTGAAGACCCGGAGGAACTCTTCACGAGCCGACGGCCGAAGTTCCGGATCACTGACGAGTTGGCGACGGACGTCAGGGTGTGCAGAGAGCCAGAAGAGAGCGTTGGCGATCAACGCAGTGGTGGTATCGACCCCGCCGGCCACAATGGCGAACAGGACATTTACCGCATCGGCGTCGCTCACGGGTTCGCCCTCAATCTCAGCTTCCACCACCGCCGACGCAACGTCGTGCGCGGAGGACCGGCGGCGCAGATGCACCAGGTCGAGCAACGCGGCGCGCAGATGGCTGATGCCTTCCAACGCGGCGATCCAGTTCGACGAGTGTGGAGGGGCGAAAACGAGCGAGTGCAATGGACCGGCGAACCTCTCCCACTGATCAGCCTCCAACCCCACCAGCATCATGGTGACCATGGCGGGGACGGGGTTCGCCAGGTCCAGCACCAGATCGATCTGACCCGACTCCCGGTGGCGGTCGATCCTCTCCTCGGTGAGAGTGCGGATGACGGGAAGCCAACGCGTCGTCGCCGTCGGGGTGAACCACGGCAAAAGGAGGCGCCTGTACGCATGGAACGCAGGGCCGTCGATCTCCGAAGGAATGCCCCGGTAGCGGCCTTGTGGGGGAATGGCGATGCCCCCGAACTCCTGGCCCAGGCGAGAACCGTCGAGATCGTGTTCGGAAGAGAACGCGTCGGGGTCACGGCCGCACCGCCGCACGAGATCGTGCGAGGTCACGACCCAGTAGCCACCGTGGGCCGCGGTGTGCGCGACCGGACATGAACTGCGCAGTTGGGCGTGCGTGGACGCGGGATCCCATTCGTCCAGGGGGCGGTGGTGGTCGTAGAGGTCGGGCGCGGGTGCCTCCTGCTCCATCGTCAGCCGACAGCCTCGTCGGGTGGCAGCCGTCTGACGAAGACCTCGATGTGCTCGATCCGCTCACTGTCGTCAAGCCGGAACGTCCCGGCGACCCGCACCGTGTGGGGTGAGCTCTGGACCAAAATGGTCTCGGTCACGTTCACCTGCACCAGTGGGCCTTCTTCGATCGCTTCGGTGACGTCGACCCTCTGACCCTTGAGGGTGGGCAGCAGGTCCCGCAGGAAGGCGACGTAGTCATCGGGATTGCCCCACGCGTGTTCCTCGTACGGTCCGACCCGGCTGAAGGACTCCGAGAGGCAACTGCGCAGTTCCTCCCAGTCGTGGCGTTCCATCGCCGCGAAGTAGCGGTCGACGGTGCGGTTCATGGCCGTAACGCCCGCTCCGTGCTCGTCACCCACTCCCCGATGAGCGCGTCGTAAGGCTCCTGGCGGATCGCCTCGGCCTTGCCGGGAAATTCGAACGCCTCGACGGGGAGATCACCGTGTTCGAGAAGATGGGTAGCCCACTGACGGTGTACCCGCGCCGCCGAAGCCGTGCCCCATCCGGTCGAGAGGACGACGTTCACCCCCGGCATAAAACTCCCGAAGCCCACGAGAGGCACCGTCACCTCCGCCTTAATGGCCGCGATCTGCTCCTCGGTGGCGAACGTCGGCAGGAACGCATCAGCACCCGCTTCTTGGTAGGCGACACCCCGCCGAATGGTCTCCTCCAGGGAACCGGAACCGCCACCGCCGACGGCGTAGAGCTCGTCGCAGCGGATGATGATCACGAAATCTGCATCTCGACGCGCCGAGACGGCACTTCGGATCCGCGCCTGCATGTCGGCGATCGAAAGGAGCGGCCCGTCCCACTTCGAGTGTTTCGGGGGGATTTCGTCCTCCATGTGGACCCCGGCGACGCCGACGTACTCGTAGCGCTGGATGCTTCGATAGACGTCCGCCACGGTTTCGCCGCACTGGTCGGCGTCGATGATCAGAGGTATCGCAATCGCCTCAGCGACCCGACCGGCCTGTTCGATCATCTCAGTGGGAGTGAAGACCCCGTTGTCGGGGATGGCGTAGTGCATCATGCTCGTTCCGTGACCACCCATGTAAGCGGCGGGAAAACCTACGTCCTCGACGATGCGGGCAGTCAACGCGCTGTAGCACTCGGCCGCCATGAACGGCCCCTCGGCGATGAGCGATCGCAATTGCTGGCGGGTTGACATTGCGTATGCCTCCTGATCGGACGTTTCCTGTGGGATGGCGGAGCGATCGCAGGCGGATTTCGCCAGTCTGGACGGTGCCAGTCCCCCACGGCGTGCCCCGATCGTAACGAGTGCCGTGACCCTCGGCCAGCAGGGCTTCGGCCGACTTGCACTCCCGGGATCATCGCGGTGAAGCTCCCACGGTCGTGCAGTACACCGTGGAGAAAGACGCCGCCCTGTACATCCCCGATGGCGACCTGTACGTGCCCACGCATTATTGCCAGGGACCCTGGGACCCGGGAGCGCAGTTCGGGGGTTCGCCGGCCGCGCTCTTGGCCACGCTCATCGACACGACCCCCACTTTGGTGCCCATGCAGCTGGCCCGGCTCACGACGGATCTGATGCGGCCAACTCCGCTCACCCCCCTCAAGCCCGAGATACACATCGTCCGGGAGGGCAAGAAGATCCAAGTGGTCGAGGCGTCGCTCTACGCGGACGGCGTCGAGGTCACCCGGGCCACCGCCCTGCGTCTCCGGCGCGCCGCCGTGGAGGCCGACGGTCTCCCCGACGGCCAGTTCGCCAACCCTCTCCCGACCGAGCCACTACCCGTGGAGGACGACCTCTTTTCCGCACCCGGCCCACCACCCGGCTCGAGGCTGGCGGTCGAATACCTCTTCGAGGGGTCCGGTGGGTACTTCAGACACCCCGGTTGGATGCGCCTCCGCGTCGATGTCATCGCGGGAGAGCGCCCACGGCCGGTGGCCCGGCTCGCCTACGTTGCCGACACCGCCAGCGGGGTGGGGCATGACCGTTCGATGGGGGTCAACTGGATCAACGCCGACGTGGCGATCAATGTCCTGCGCGAGCCGACCGGAGAGTGGCTCTCCGTCGACGGCCGGGGCTGGCTGGGCCGAACCGGGAGTGGCCAGGTCCAGGCCACCATCTCCGATACCGAGGGCATCGCTTCCACCGTCTCCATGGTCAGGCTCGTCGACCCTCCCGCTGCGTCGTAGGGCTCAGATCGACGGGGAGCAGCGCGTCAGGGCGTGTCTTCGACGAACGCAAACGGAACACCCAGCGTCGTGGCAGGGTCGGGGGCGAGAGCGGGCACTCCGGACACGCTGTCGTCGACATGCGCGAACGGCGTCAATCGTGCCTCGAGGTCGTGGGCCTTCGCGGCCAGATCGTTGACTGCCACAACGATCGTCCAGGGCAGTGGCCCACGCGCCGCGACGAACTCCGCCTGTGGTGCTCCGGCCGCGGGCTCCACCAGATCGACGACGGCACTACGCGGATGGGCGCAAACGAGCGCCGCCGTGCGCGAACCGTCGTCGGTGTGCGTCACCGGGCCGATGGAGCAGTCGAACGTCGCGTGCAGGCGTGCGATGGACTGGTCGAGGTCGGGGACCAGCCAACGCCGGGCTGTAATGCGGGTCATTGCTCCGGGTGGCAGGTTTAATTGGGGTGGGGGCTCCTCCGCTGACTCCATCACGCCCGGGATCGTCACGCTCTCGACGAGCTCGATCAGAAGTCCGCCGTCGTCCCCGGGAACCCAGACGTCCTTCTCTCCCTCGCTGACACCGACCCACAACCGGTGGTGGGGCATCAGATCGTTGGCGGCGTCGAGCCAGTGCCGGTACCCGCCGCGCCGTACGCGCTCGATTGCCTCGTCCATATCGGATACGGCGAAGACGGTGCCATGGGTACGCACCGGGGCGGCCGCCTGCGCACGCCGCAAGCCCGGCATGTGGGGCAACGTCTGCGGTGGGGGCACTTCGGGGTCGACGGCGTTCGCCGCCATGACCTCGAGCCGGGTCGGCGATACCGCCAATCGCGGATGCGCCCGCAGAAACACGACGTCGAAGCCGCGACCTTCTCCTCCGGCGTACCACTGCGGCTTCGGGTCAGAGAACCCGAGGCGCGTCAGCATCGTGTCCACCGCCGAGGGGAAGTCGTCGATCAGCAGATCGGCACTCACGAGGAAGTCGAACATGTCAGGACCCGAGTTTCGGCTGGGGGGCAGTGCTGACCAGGTACGCGCCGTACCCCCGGTTCGGGGTGGTGAGGCCGAGTCGCTGCTGGAGTTCAGGGGACATCACGTCCCGCGTCTCCTGCGGGACGATCTGCCACCAATTCGCCTGAAGCCGGAGATAGCCACTGGCATAGAGGGCGAACAGCAGGCAACGCTCACGGTCCGTGCTGATGTTCTCACCTGAGGTGTGCCACATGCGGCCGTGCATGATGATCACGGACCCCGCTGACGCCTCGAACGGTCGCATGCCCGCTTTCGGATCAGCGGGGACCTCGGAGAAACGAGTGAACCTGTGACTCCCGGGAAGGTAGCGGGTGGCCCCATTTTCCTCGTCGACATCGTCGAGACACCAGATCGCGTTGAGGCAATTCTGCTCCGGCCAGGGCTCGGGCATGATCGTCGACTGATCGCAGTGGGCGTTCATGGATCCGCTTCCGGGAAGGGCGATGTTGCCGGAGAAGTTCGAGACCACCCAATCTGGACCCAACAGGGCGGCGACGTAGGGGGTCACGTGCTCGTGCATCACCAGCCGGGCGAAAACCGGGTCATACGCGAGGAGATCGGGAATCCGGATATTTCTCCCGTTCGGGTCGAGGTCTTCCCAGGTGATCGGGTAGCCGCCGGCAGCAGCCTGGTCCGCTGCGGCGACCGATGCCTCCCGGGCTGATGCGGCGGCGGAGCGGTCGATCACTCCCGGCAGGACGCAAAACCCATCCTCTTCGACCTGGGTCAGAAGATCAGGGTCGACATCCCCATCGAAGGGAACCCGCCTATGGCCCTCCGGATCATGGAACACCCGCGAGATCGCGCTCATCTCAATCCCCCCCCTCCTCGCGTACTTGTGTGGGCGTGTCCAGGTTTAGCAGCCCGTCTCGAACGCCTTTGCGCCATTTTCCAGGGTATGCAGGTCGACGACGAGTCGTCTCGCCTCACGGCGCGCTGCTAGCGTCGTCGAGGGCGACCACGGGCGCTGATAAGGGGTAGAGGTGGATATCGATCTTTCTGAGGACCAGGAGCTCTTCCGCGAGACGACCGCCCGATTCATCGACGCGCGGTGTCCCCTTACGTCGGTACGGGCCATGGCGGACGATCCTCAGCTGAGAGATCCGGGTGTTCTGCGAGACGCCGCCGAGCTCGGCTGGTACGCCCTCTTCGTGCCCGAGGAATTCGGCGGAGGGTGCATTTCTGGAGTCCCCATGCGTGATGCGGTCATTGTGGCCGAAGAACGTGGTCGCACCGTTCAGCCGGGTCCATTCGTGTCCACGAACGTCGTGGCGTTGGCGATCGCCGAAGCGGGTCGGCAGCATCAGCAGGAAGCCTGGCTCCCGCGCCTGGCCAGTGGTGAAGTAGCAGCTGCGTGGGCGATCAGCGACGGCTCTGGCAGCCCCGAGGCCGGCGCGCTCGAGGGCGCGGGCCACCGATGCCGGCTTTGCGCTCTCGGGCACGGCCGGACTCGTCGCTGAGGGCACCAGCGCAGGACTCCTCCTGGCCACTGCGCTCGGTGAATCGGGTGCGGCCGTGCAGTGCCTTGTTTCCGCCGACGCACCGGGCGTCGAGATAACACAGCTCACGGGCCTCGATATCACCCGCGAATTCGCCCGGGTGACATTCAACGGCGTGCTGGTTCGGGACGAGGAGGTGCTTGCGCCAAGTGATCCGGGGGCGCTCCTCGACATGTTGGTCGACGTCGCCGCGACGCTCAGCGTCGCCGAATCGGTCGGTGCGATGAGTCGGGTTCTCGAGCTCACTGTTGCGTACGCCAAGGATCGCACCGCGTTCGGTCGCCCGATCGGTTCGTTTCAAGCGCTGAAACACCTGCTCGCCGACACCAGTTTCTTGGTGGAGGTGAGCGCAGGTGGTGCGACCGCAGCCGCCCGTGCCGTCGGCGACCGCTCCGCTGACGCCTCGGAGATCGCCAGCATTGCCAAGGCGTACGTCGGCGATGCAGGGGTCGCTGTCGCGCAGGCCTGCCAGCAGATGCACGGCGGCATCGGATTCACGTGGGAGCACGATCTGCACTTCTACTTGCGGCGCCTGGCCGTCGACCGGGTGCTCTACGGCGATCCGTCGTGGCATCGTGAGCGAATCTGCCGGATCCACGACCTATGACACGAGGACGGGGGAATGACCATAACGACACCGGTCGATCTTGACGACTATCGACGTGAGGCCCGCGCCTGGATCGCCGCCAACCTCACCCGGCGCACAGAGAAACTCGATCCTGTCGCGGCCAACCTGCGCGGGAGTCACGAGTACACACGAGAGCAGATTGAAGCGGAACGGCCCAAGCAACGCCGGCTGTTCGAGGCCGGATATGCGGGAATTACCTGGCCGGTCGAATTCGGTGGACAAGGCCTGACCCGGGCCCACGAGCGCGCGTTCCTCGAGGAGACTGCAGACTACGAGATGCCGGACTTCGGGTACGCCGCCTCCATGACGTTCGGCGTGTGCGCGGCGGTCATCCTCGGGCACGCCTCGGAGGAGTTCAAGCGTCGCCATCTGCCCCGGATTCTCAAAGGTGAGGAACTGTGGGTGCAGTTTTTCTCGGAGCCCTCGGGGGGATCCGACCTCGCCGGAGTCCGGACGCGGGCGACTCGTGACGGGGACAGCTGGGTCCTCAACGGGGCCAAGGTCTGGACATCGTTCGGCCACCTGGCCGACTGGGGCCTCTGTCTGGCCCGGACGAACTGGGGTGTTCCGAAGCATCGCGGCCTGACCTGGTTCGCGGTACCGGTCGACGCACCGGGAGTCACGGTACGGCCGATCCGCCTCATCAACGGTGGCGCCGACTTCTGTGAGGAATTCTTCGACGACGTGGTCATTCCCGATGCGGAACGGATCGGCGACGTCGATCAGGGATGGACGATCGCGCAGACCATGCTCGTGCACGAGCGTGGCGGAAGCACCAACGTGTCCGAGACGCCCCTTGCACCGGGGCCTCTCGCCCCGGACCTGGTCGCCCTCGCTCGTGCGGTGGGCCGGATCGACGATCCGCAGGCTCGCCAACTCATCGCCCATGGACACAGCCTGATGTTCCTCCGTGAGGCTCTCAGTGAACGGGTCAGGCGCACCCTGCGGGCGCACGGCGCCAATCCGGGTTTCGCTTCGTACTGGGCGCTCGCACACGGGACCTTCGACGCCGAACGGGCCAACATCGGCATCGACCTGGCACGGGGCGACCTTGTCGCCTGGGACCCTTCAGAGGCCGAGGGGACCAGCGCGTCGACCGCACTCGCCTTCCTCAACGGCATGATCAACTCGGTGGCGGGCGGCACGAATCAGATGCAACGGAACGCCATCAGCGAACAGGTACTGGGACTCCCGCGCGAACCGAGCTACGACCGCGACAAGCCGTTCGATCAGGTCGTGCGCGACGCCGAGCATTGGGATGGTCGGTCCTAGGACCTCCCAAGCTCCTTACTGAAGAAGTTCACGACGAGTTCTTCGATCTGTTTGGGATCAGGATCACCGCCAGGGACATCGAGCGAGTGACCACCGCCATGCACGACCACCAACGTCACCGGGACGCTCGCCGCCTCCAACGCGCTCGCGAGCTCCTGTGATTGCGCCAGCGGGACGATTCCGTCGTCGTCCGCGTGAATGATGAGAAAGGGCGGGTCCCTCCGCGAGACGTAGGTGACCGGGCTGGCGGCGGCCAGGGCTGCGGGCAGATCACTCTCCGAAATGGGGCCGAGAAGGGACGTGAAGTTGCTCTTGACGAGTCCCGGCACACCTTCCTCCCCCAGGGTGACGAGGTTCGAAGGGCCGGCAAGGTCGGCGACCGCCTCGACCCGGCTCGATTCTTTGGCGTAGGCGCCCGTATCCCAGCCGGCCGAAGGTCCTGCGGTCCCGACGAGGCTGGCGAGATGCCCCCCGGCGCTATGTCCCCAGATCCCGATGTCGGCCGGGTCGATATGGAAGGCCCGGGCGTTCGCCCGGAGAAAACGAACGGCACATTTGGCGTCGACGATCTGTGCGGGCCATGGCTCTTCGGGCCCGAGTCGATAGTTGACGCTGGCAACAACGAAGCCTTTGGCGTTCAGCGCCGGACCGATCTCATGAATGATGAAACCGCCGGTATCGTGGTCTCCGCCTATCCAGGAACCACCATGGAGGTAGATCGCCGCCGGCGCTTTGCCATCGATCGACGGAGGTTCGGTTATCCGGGCCGTCTGGCCGTTGCAGTACTCCACCATCCTGCTCTCTCCTGGAGAGAACGGAGCGAGTGCGGTGCTCGAGGTGGACCCGGTACTGCAGCCCGCCAAAAGGGACACCCCGGCCAACGCCGCCATCGACAAGAGCACACGGCTTCGACGTCCCAGCGCTATCTCATGACTTCACGAACGCCAGAAGGTCGGCGTTGATGGTCTCCGCCTGCGTCGTAGGCATGCCGTGCGGGAATCCGCTGTAGGTCTTCAACGTGCCGTTCTGCACGAGCTTGGCCGACAGCGGCCCCGAGTCGGCATAGGGAACGATCTGGTCGTCGTCTCCATGCATGACGAGCACCGGCACTGTGATCTTTTTCAAGTCGTCGGTGAAATCGGTCTGGGAGAAAGCGACGATGCCGTCGTAGTGCGCTTTGGCACCGCCCGTCATGCCCTGACGCCACCAGTTGTCGATGATCCCCGGCACCGCCTCGACCCCTGGGCGGTTGAAGCCGTAGAAGGGTCCCTCAGGCAGGTCGCGATAGAACTGGGCCCGATTCGTCGCCACTTGCACCTGGAAACCGTCGAACACGTCCTTCGGCAGGCCACCGGGATTGGCCTCGGTCCGCACCATCAACGGCGGCACCGAACTGATCAGTACCGCCTTCGCCACCCGGTCTTCACCGTGCCGGGCCAGATAGCGCACCACCTCGCCACCACCGGTGGAATGGCCCACGTGGACGGCGTCGTGGAGATCGAGGTGGGTGGTCACGGCCGCCAGGTCGTCGGCGTAATGGTCCATGTCGTGGCCGTCTCCCGTCTGGGTGGACCGACCATGGCCACGCCGGTCGTGGGCGACGACCCGGTAGCCGTGTTGGAGGAAGAACAGCAGCTGGGCGTCCCAGTCGTCCGACGACAGGGGCCAACCGTGGCTGAAGACGATGGGCTGACCGCTGCCCCAGTCCTTGTAGAAGATTTCGGTGCTGTCGGTCGTGGTGATCGTGCCCATGTGCTCCTCCCTTCTTCCCAGCAGAACGCTTCTCGTACTACCAGTTCGTCCGGCATGCCGCAACGGGTTGACCGCTCCCGTTCCGAGTGAGGTGAACCCCAGTCGGAGGTCGCCGGGATCTCTATGCAAACATGCACCGGCATGCCTGCCCCGACCGCGTCGAATCCCACCCCGAACCGTTCGTTGCCGTCGTGGCTCTTCTCGTCCCTCCACCCTTACCGGAAGGAATGGCTCAGTCGTGACGTCATCGCGGGCCTGACGGTGTGGGCGGTCTTGGTGCCTGAGGCATTGGCCTACGCCTCGATCGCCGGGGTCTCGCCCGCCGTCGGCCTCTACGCAGCGCCTTCAGCACTCCTCTTCTACGCGGCCTTCGGGAGCTCGAAGCACCTCGTCGTCGGTCCCATGTCGGCCACCGCGGCACTTTCGGCTGCTGCTGTCGGCAGTGTCGTCGCCGGAAGCGGCACGAGCTTCACCATCCTCACCGACACCTTGGCCCTCACCACCGGGATCATCGCCCTGGTCTTCGGACTCCTGCGGCTGGGCTTCATCGCCAACTTCATCTCCGAACCCGTCCTCAAGGGTTTCATCATCGGGCTGGCTCTCACCATCATGATCGGACAGGTACCCAAGCTTTTCGGAGTGGCCAAAGGCAGCGGTGACTTCTTTGAGCAGCTCTGGCACCTGATCACCAACCTCGGCGACACCAGCGGATGGACACTGGTCGTCGGAGCGGGCTCGCTCGCCCTCCTCATCGGCCTGAAGATGATCGCTCCCCGGCTCCCCGGCTCTCTCATCGTGGTACTTCTCGGCATTCTGGTTGGCAAGGTTGCCCATCTCGACGAGCACGGTGTGGCACTGGTCGGACACATCACGCGTGGCCTCCCGCACTATGGGCTGCCTCATGCGCCGGCCCACGACTACGTCCAACTCGGCCAATTCGCCATCGGTATCGTCCTGGTCGGCTTCGCGGAGGGACTCGGCGCAGCCAAGACCTACGCCGCCAGCCAGCACTACGACATCGACACGAACCGCGAGCTGATCGGTCTTGGGGCGGCGAACGTCGCCTCGGGCCTGAGCTCGGGAATGGTCGTCAACGGCTCTCTATCCAAGACTGCGGTCAATGGTGCCGCCGGAGCCCGGACCCAGCTGTCAGGACTGGTGGTTGCCGCCCTCACCATCCTGACGCTGTTGTTCCTCACCGGACTCTTCCAGTACCTACCCGAAGCGACGCTGGCCGCCGTGGTCATCGTCGCCGTGGCCGAACTCGTCGACATCTCGGCCATGGTCCGGCTCTATCGGACCGTGACCGGACCTCTGCGGGCTATCTACGGCGTTGCAGCACGGGCCGACTTCATCGCCGCCCTCTGTGCACTTCTGGGTGTGGTCATCTTCGACACTCTGCCGGGCCTCTTCATCGGCATCGCCGTCTCGGTCCTCCTCATTGTGTATCGAGCCTCGAGGCCCCATGTGGCCGAGCTGGGTGCCATCCCGGGTCAGCCCGGCCGCTACGTGGACCTCCAACGCAACCCCGAGGCTGTCCCCGTCGTCGGTGTGGCCATCCTTCGTGTCGAGAGTGAGCTGTTCTTCGCCAATGCCGAAACCGTGCGGGACACGATTCGCACTGTTGCCCGAAGGTCCGGGACCGAGGCGGTCGTGTTGGATGTGGAAGCAGTGCCCACCATCGACGTGACCGCGGCGAGCATGCTCACCGCCCTCGTCGACGACCTGGCCCGTGACGGCGTGCAACTCGTGGTGGCCCGAGAATTCGGTCAGGTGCACGACGTGCTCTCCCTCAACGAAGCGGGACATGCCGCCATCCCGGTGTTCTCGACGGTCCATGCCGCCGTTGCCGCACTCGCCGAACGCCACGACGACTGAACCGACACCAAGGAGCAGAGGCCCTTGATGCTGATCATCGGCGTCCTCATCGGGAAGGGACTCTCCGGATTCTGATCTTGGACGTTCAGTCCTTCTTGTGGCTCCGCAGGGGCAGGAACATCTCCCCGAGCCAGCTGAAGACCCCGACGATCAGCCCTCCGAGGAGTGCGGCACCGAAGCTGTCCACCGACAGCCGGCTCGAAAGCCATGCAGTGATGGCGAACAACACTGCATTGATGATCAACAGAAACAGGCCCAAGGTCAGGACGACGAGCGGGAGGCTCAGCAGGCGGAGGATGGGTCCGACGATGGCGTTCACGAGCGTGAAGATCACTGCGATCCACAGGAGGGACAGGAACCCACCGTTGATGTGGATGCCATTGACCAGGTGGGCCACGATCCCGAAGACCACGGCCACCAACACCAACCGGATGCCCAATCGCACCAGCACGTTTAGAACTTCCTGTCCGAGCGTCGAGGTTGCACATCCACCCCTTTGTGGGATTCCGGCGGGTCCGTCACGCTACCGCCCGTTGCGCTCGCGGTGCTTGCAGCCCGGCCAGCAACATGGCCGCCGCATGCCATCCTCCAGCTCCTCTTGCGTCCGACGAATGCGGCGCTCTCTGGTCACGAGCTGCTTGGCATCCTCGACCCAACAGATGAACTCGTTGCGGGCCAGAGGCGTGATGTCCTTCCATGCAGCAAGCGCGTTCGGGTTGCCGATCAACGCCGTACGCAGGTCTCCCGGAAGCTTGTGCACGACCCCACCCGGTACTCGTGTGGTGCCCATCGGTCCACGGTACCTTGACTGCCCAGCGGTGGCCGCCGAGTGCGTCACTCCCCACCGACCAGTGACCGCGCCTCGGGCAGCCCGGTGACAAGGTCGTGGAGGTCGCCGCCCACTTCGAGTCGACTGGACTGGTCGATCCCGCCGGCTTTGACCGGCTCGAAGCCGGCCGTGCGGATCAACCGCTCGACCGCCTCGCCGGCCCGGTCGTCGTCGCTCACGTAGAACAGGACCGCCGGCTCGGGCGACCGGTTGCGCGAGGACTCGAAGAGATCCGCCGACATCGTCCCGAACGTCATGGCCAGGCGCGCACCTTTGGGCAGCCAGCCGGCGACAACCTCCCCGGAGGATTGGTCCTCGGTCAAGAGACGGATGACCTTGCCTTGGGGGTCGAGGCCGAACGGGTTGCTCGGGACGACCACGAGCCTGTCACCGACCGCATCGGCGATCTCGTCGATCACCCCCTCCAGCACGCTGAAGCGCAGGGCCAAGACGACCGCGTCGGCGCCGGCGAGCGCGTCGTGGTTGTCTTCGGCCACCACAGCACCGTGGCCGATCTGCGCCGCCAGTTTGCGCGCCGACTCTTGTCCGCGCTCGAGAGCCGGAGGGTTTCTCCGCCTGCCGCCAAGGCGCCCGCGATGACCGATCCGATCCCTCCGGTGCCGATGACAGCGGTGCTCACGCGGACTCCTCGGCAAACGGAGTCGTGGGCCACTGTGTCGGCCTCCAGTCCCCCCCTGGGTCGGTGGTCTGACCCACCTCGATCAGGTGCCCGTCGGGATCGCGGATGTAGCAACGGATTTCGTAGCGGTGCTGCTTGGGCGGGGTCAGAAAATGGGCACCCTTGGCGCTCCACTCGGCATACACCGCTTCGATGTCTTTGACCCGGATGTTCAAGAAGCTGCTGACCCGGTCGGGATCTGGCGGCGTCTCGAGGGTGACAGCGGGCTTGTCGTCGGTCGGGCCGCCGCCGACGTTGATGATGATCCAGCTGTTGGAAAGGGCGACATAGGTCACATCTCCGGAGAACACCAGCTTGCCGCCGAGCACCTCGGTGTAGAAGCGCCGGGAGCGCTCCACATCGTCCGAGACTATGAAATGGGCCAGCACAATCTCCTCTGTGGGCGACGAGGACTCGGCCATCTTCCACCTCCACTGGTTCGCCATCACAGCCGCTGCGACGGGTTCGCGCCGATGCTATGACGAACTTCTGCCGCCTTCCACGGCATGGCAGGCGTATCGCAGAATCGTCAGGCCGCCGGCTCGCGGGCGTGCATCGGCAGGTTGAAGAGCAGCAGGAAAGTGGCGGCAAGGGGCACCAGGCATGCCCACGCCGTGATCGCCAGGGCCTGCGTCGGGAGATGCCCCGCGAACGCCGAGAAGAAGATCGTTCCCAGGGCGGCGACGCCCAGCGCACTGGAGAGCTGCTGGACGGCTTCCAGGACGCCGGACGCCGAACCGACTTCGTTCATGCCGACTCCCGCCAGGATGAAATCGAACAGCTGGCCGATGCTTGCGCCGGCGCCGAGTCCGATCAGGAACAGTGACGGCGCCAGATCCCAGGTGGAGGCGGTCTGGGCCCCGGTCATGGTGAGTGCCAATACGACGGTGCCGGCGACGATGATGGCCACACCGAGGTGGAGCAGATGGCGGCCGAGCCTTCCGACGAGGGCGAATCCGACAACCATCCCGGCGATCATGCCGACGACCATCGCCATCAGGGTCAGACCGGCGTGGACCGGAGAGAAGTGCTCGCCGAGCTGGGTGAACAACGAGACGCAGAGCACCAGGCCGCCGAACGCGCCGAAGAAGGCGAGCGCAACGAGGATGCCACTCGTGTAGGTGCGATTCTTGAGTAGCCCCGGCTCGATCAGCGCATCGCGGCCTCGGCGCCGCTCCCACAGCCAGAACGTGCCGAGCACGACCACACCGGCAACGAGCGAGACGAAGGTCCACGCCGGCCACCCGTCGGCGCGGCCCTGGATCAGCGGATAGATGATCGCGGTGAGGGCGAAGCCGATCAACACCATCCCGCCGGTGTCCAGGCGGATCCCCGGATGCGCGACGGTCCGCGGGAGCACCCGGACCGCCCCGGCGAACGCCGCGACGCCGATCGGCACGTTAATGAGGAAGACCAGGCGCCACCCGATCCCCCAGAGGTTGGCCTCCACCAGCGCTCCCGCCAGAATCGGCGCAGCGAGGATCGACAGCCCCATGACCGGGCCGAAGGCGCCGAACACCTTGGTCATCTCCTCCTCGTCGAAGACCTCTTTGAGCATCCCGAACCCCTGGGGGATCATCAGTGCCCCGAACGCACCCTGCAGCACCCTGAAGGCAATGAGTACCTCCATTGACGGCGCGGCGGCGCAGGCTGCGGACATCACCGTGAACCCGGCGGAGCCGATCAGGAACAGGCGCCGGCGACCGAACTTGTCCCCGAGCCGGGCCGCGGTGATCAGGAACACGGCGAAGGCAAGGGTGTAGCCGGCGAGCAACCACTGGAGGGTAGAAGCGCCGCCCCCGAGCGCGGCCCGGATAGAGGGGCCGGCGACGTTGACGATCGTCGCGTCCATGAGATCCATGATGTTGGCGGCAATCACTACGGCGAACACGAACCAGCGCAGCGGATTGGCGACCGGCCGCGTGGCCTCACCGGAGAGTTCCGCCGGTCGTGCCACCGGGTCCATAGTTCCTACGTCTGTCGTTATTTCCATTGTCGTCCCTTACTGAGTACGCCGTTCGCAGTACTTTACGGTAGCAGACTGAGTACAGTGTTCGCAATGAGTGCGAGCCGTGGAGTCATCTGGGACCGCCCCGAGCGGGCCGGGCGCGGCCCTGTCCCCTCCCTGTCGCGGGAGGAGATCACGACGGCCGCCGTGGCGCTGGCCGACACGCAGGGAATCGAGGCGGTCTCGATGCGGGCCCTGGCGGTCGAACTCGGCGTGGGAGCGGCTTCGCTCTACCGGTATGTCGCCCGCAAGGAAGAGTTGATCGACCTCATGGTCGACGCAGTGATGGGGACCGACCTGCAGTTCGAAGTCCGGGGGAACTGGCGCGAGGACATGCGCTCGATCGCGCGGGGCCTGCGGGCGATGACCCTGCGACACCCCTGGATGGCGATTCAGGGCGCCGGACCACGCAATTTCGGACCGAACACAGTGCAGAGCTACGAACGTGTGCTCAGCGCGATCGATGGTCTCGGCCTCGAAATCGACGACATGCTCGTGATGATCGAAACGCTGGATGCTTTCATCCGTGGTCGCACGCTGGAGGATCTCTCCGAGCAGGAGGCCGTCCGGCGCTCCGGGCTCAGCCAGGACGATTGGATGCAGACCCAGGTTCCTTACATCGAGAGTCTGATGGCGAGCGGGCGCTATCCGCTCGTCACCCGCGTCGTCCTGGACGCGCGCACGCCACACGATCCCGACCGCCTCGAGCACGGCTTCGAAGCGGGCCTCGAGCGAGTGCTCGACGGGCTGGCCACCATGCTCCCCGAAGAGCACAGGGCCCGGAACGTCAACGAGTGAAGAGCGGGGCGAGGGTCTCGCCCAGAAGCGCCACGCGTCCCTCGACGTGACCGTTCGGCGGGGCGTTGACCGTCACGCCGTCAATCCCGGTGTCGCGTAACTGTGCGTACCTGTCGGCGACCTCGTCCGGGCTGCCGACGATGATCATGCCCCGTCGCATCTCGGCCTCGGGCTGGCGGGTGATGTACTCCTCCAACTCTGCGACCGCCTGTTCGTGGGTCGGCGCGATGCAGGCGGACGTCTGGTACGAGACGGTGATCTCGGACCGGTCGCGGCCGAGCTTCGCGCAGTGATCGGCGAGCACTTCGAGCTTGCGCGGGATTTCGTCGGCACGACAGATCAGGTTGGATTCGTCGGCGTACTGCGCGACCAACCGGAGCGTCTTGCGCTCACCGCCGCCACCGATCATCACCGGAATGCGGCCGAGCGGTGCGGGATGGTTCATTGCTTCCTGCACCTGGTACCACTTTCCCGACAGTGTGGGCTGTTCACCGCGCAGCATCGGGAGCACGATTCGCAACGACTCCTCGAGCTTCTCGAAGCGGTCCGTGAACGTGCCGAACTCGAACCCGAGCGACTGATGTTCGAGCTCGAACCAGCCCGCTCCGATCCCGAGTTGGGCCCGACCACCGGACACGACATCCAGCGCGGTCACGGTCTTGGCCAGCATTGAAGGATGGCGGTACGTGTTACCGGTGACCAGCGCGGACAGCCGCACCCGGGTGGTGTGCTGTGCGAGCGCCGACAGCAGCGTGTAGCACTCGATCATTTCCTGTTCGGGCCGTCCGAGGCTGGCCAGTTGATAAAAGTGATCCATCACCAACACGGTGTCGAAGCCGGAAGCCTCGGCCTCCACCGCCTGCCGCCGCACGGTGGCGAACAGTTCGTCAGGAGCGACTCGGGGATAGGTGAAATTGGGAATCTGGTAGCCAAGTAATGTCACGTGCCCAAACTACCCGGACCTCTTCAACGTTCGTAGATGCCGGTCAGGCGACCCCTGGCGATCACCGGCACGGTGACCTTTTCGATCGAGATTCGCCGATCCGTTCTTCGTCGGAGCGTTGTTCCAGCCGGAGCTGTCATCGGATGCGACCCTGGTTCACCCGCTCATCGTTGGCTTCGTCGCTGCGGTGCAGCAGCGAGCTGCCGGTCAGAGAACTACGGGGATCTTGCTATAGCCCCGGGTCGTGCTCGTATGGATCATTTCGGCGTTGGCCATATCCACATCCCAGGTTGGGAAACGTATGAGCAGCTCTTCGAGCGCGATCCGTCCCTCTATACGCGCTAAGGCAGCACCGAAGCAGTAGTGCACTCCCTGACCGAACGCCACGTGGTGGTCGATTTTTCTCTGGACGTCGTACGTATCGGGATCCTCGAACTTCCTCTCGTCCCGGTTGGCCGCACTCGTCAGGAGAGACACAATCGATCCTTCCGCAACCGTCTGCCCGTACAACTGCACGTCCTTCGTCACAGTCCGGCTCTGAATGGGTGACGGTGATTCGTAGCGAAGCGTTTCTTCGATTGCGCCTGGCACGAGGGACATGTCGGCGACGATCGTGGCACGTTGTTCCGGGTTCTCGGCGAGCAACTTCACCGTCCAACCAATGAGGCGAGAGGTGGTCTCGTTGCCGGCGGCATTGAGCATGCCGACGTAGTTAAGAATTTCCGCGTCTTCGAGCCGTCGTTCGTCGCCGGTGAGGACGTCCGTGAAGGTGGCCTGAATCAACTCGGTGAGAAAGTCGTCGGCCGGATGCTCGCGACGGTAGGCGAGAAACGGCCGGTAGGGCTCACCGAGCGTCGGCAGGGCTTGCTCTTCTGGAGCCTCTCCCTTCTCGAGCCGTGCGGTCTGGCTCAAGTTCTCGCGGATACCGGTCTGGAATTCCTCGGGGATACCGACCAGTGCACCGATGACCCGCATGGGTAGGTTCGCGGCGAACTCGGTCACGACATCGAAGCCATCGCTTCCTCTCCACGGATCGAGGTATTCGGCACACAGCTCTCGAATACGCAGCTCCAGCTCCTTGACACGACGAGGGGTGACGGCGCGACTCAGGATCTTGCGGTGCATATCGTGTTCGGGCGGGTCCTCTCCGATGAACAGTCCCGGAGGGTTGGGCAGCCCGCTCTTGATCATTTCCAGCAGGATCCCCTTTGCCGAGCTGTAGGTCCGCCAATCAGTCGAGGCGGCATCCACGTCGTCAAAGCGGGAGAGCGCGTAAAAGCCGTAGCGATCGTTGTAGTAGAGGGGTGCCTCGTCTCGCAGGCGTTTCCAGATTGGATAGGGATCGCTGTCGATATCGAAGTCGTACGGGTCATATTCCAGATTGGCGGTGGTACTCATTGATGTCTCCTGTCGCGGTGCCGGGCGGCGGCACTACCAAGACTGACGTCGCTGCGGCGGTTGTGCCTGGAATCGAAATCGTTCCCGGTACCCTCGCCACGTTCTGAGTCCTCGAACTCACAGCCCCTCTCCCCCAATCCCCCAGCGGGCGCAATCCACGGCGAACGGCCTCTACTGGCACGAAATTACACTCAGTCTAACTCCGCCAGCCTTCATCCGCCACCCCGAATGTGACCGCCCCGCGAGAGCGTCGTGATCCTGCCACAGGCCAGCCCCGCCGAGCCTTGTCGAGGGTGCCGACCACGACCGGCGGTCAGAATCGACTAGCGCCCTATTCTGCCGGGAGTTAGACTAAGTCTAAATAAGTTTCCGGGGATGCCCCCAACCGGACTCCTAGGAGGAACTCCCTTGCCTGATACCCCGAAAGTGGGCTCTCGCGGCGTTTACACCGCAGACCTCGAGCAGACTGTCCCTTACGGCATTTACGACGCCGACCATCATCTCTATGCACCCGATGATGCGGTCACGCGGTATCTGCCCAAGGAGATGATTGATCGCGCGTGGCTCCCCGGCGAGCCCCACATGCTCACCAATGAGGAGTACGACGAGGAAGATGACAAGGACCGGCGCACGATCGGGGTTCACACACAGCCCGAAGGCGGATTTGCCGGTGTGGATCTCTCGGAGCTCTCGGGGATGGACGGGAAGATCCCGATCCCAGGAGCGATGCTGAACAAGCTCAATCCGATGAAGGATCTTGACCGGCTGAGCCGGGAGCAGCTCGTCGAGCGGTACAACGCCATGCGGCCGGCCTTCGAACTCAAAGAGCCGCGCGTCGCTTTGATGGACATGCAGAACGTCGAACTCGCCGTCCTGCATGCCGTGGGGACGGGCTGGGAGAGCTCGTTCAACCGTGGCGACATAGAAGCTGGTTACGCCGTGAATCGTGCCTTCAACGATTGGCTCTTCGAGGATTGGGGCTTCGCCTACGAAGACCGCATCATCGTTCCCGTGCCGATACCGCTCTATGACGTGGACTACGCCATCGCTGAGCTAGAGCGCTCACTCGAGCGGGGCGCCCGGATGATCGACCTTCAGCCCGGGCCGACCGGTGCCGGGCGGTCGCCATTCGATCCCTACTTCGATCCCTATTGGCACATCGTCAACGAGTCCCACACCAAGGTGGCGGTCCACCTCGGTGCTCCCTACACAAGGTACGGCGTCGAGTGGAGCGAGGACCCGAACGCTCGGTATCAGGACTTCAACGGATTCCAGTGGGTGTCGTACTGGGGTGACCGGCCAATTATGGAAACGGTCACCGCCATGATGTTCCACAACCTCTTCGGGCGCTTTCCGAACGTCGACGTCCTGATCGCGGAATTCGGTTCGGTCTGGTTGCCGTACCTCCTCCGGAAGCTCGACCACGCCATGATGCTGGGCCGCAAGCCAAAGTGGGGCTCGCTTCCTGGACGACCGTCGTCGATTTTCAAGGAACGCTGCGTGATCGCTCCGTATCCCGAGGAGAACGTGAAGAGGGCCATCGATGAAGTCGGTGCAGATTGCCTCGTCTTCGGATCGGACTTCCCGCACTCAGAGGGGATTCCTGATCCGATGCAGTACGTGCTGCAACTGAAGGATTTGGAGGATGTCACCATCAAGAAGATCATGCGCGACAACCTGAGCCGGTTCATCGGGCTGCCGGCATAGGTAAGCGGTAAAATCGTGCCGGTGGCGCCGCCTCTCACCTGGCCGCAACATATCGACGAACTTGCATCGTCCCACCCCACTGCCGTCGCCCTGACTGCTCGTCCGGATGAGGTCCTGACATGGCAGGAGCTTTCGAGGCAGTCAGCGTTCGTGGGCAAACGGTTTGCCGAGCTCGGAGTAACGCCCGGCGACGTCGTCTCCATCGAGTTGCCGAACTGCGTCGCGGATGTCATCTGTTCGGTTGCGGCCTGGCGTGTCGGTGCCACCGTCCTCCCTCTGCGCTGGGACCTGCCGGAACCCGAACGTCGACGCCTCCATGCCCTCGCTCGCCCCGCCATAGTCATCATCCCGGGAAAGAGCACCAGCGACAAGGAGGTTGCGGGTCCGGAGCTCATGCAGGGCGCCCGGGGGCACGAGCTACCGCATCTTCCACGCGCCGTGTCAGAAACCGCATGGCTCATCGCTGTCCGGAGGCTCGACAGGTGCCCCGAAGTTGATCGCGTCCTCAATGGCGACGATCATCGGACCAGGGGGGTTGCCTCAGGCAGGAAGCGGTCGTCCGTCCTTTGTCGATGCCCAAGATCACCGTCATCCCGTTCACCTCGTGTGCTCCCCTCTGTACCACACGCAGGGGTTCTCATTGCTGTACCACAGCCTGCTCGATGACTTCAGAAACGTCCTGATACCGCGATTCGACGCAGAGATAGTTCTCGACATCATCGAGGCCGAGCGTGTGACGCTCATGGCTCTTGTGCCCACCATGCTCATCCGACTTCTGCGCACGCCAAGCGTGAGGGAACGAGATCTGTCGAGCCTCGAGTTGGTCTTACATGGTGCGGGCGCCTGTCCCGAATGGGCCATCCGGCAATGGATCGAATTAGTCGGTCCAGAGAGATTCGTGATGGGGTACGGATCATCGGAAGGAGTCTGCAGCACGCAGATTCGCGGGGACGAGTGGCTGCATCACCCCGGAAGCGTGGGACGTCCGACACGCACCGAAGTGTCGGTGGTCAACGAAGAGGGTCAGCCGGTTCCGGCCGGAGAGGTGGGCGAACTCTACTTTCGACCCCTCGAAGGCCAGCATAACGTCCGCTACATCGGGCACGTAGAGCCGCGACGCTCCCCGGCGGCTTCCTCTCCATCGGCGATCTCGGCTCGGTCGACAAGGAGGGTTACCTCTACATAGCCGATCGCCGAACCGACATGATCGTGAGTGGTGGGGCGAATGTCTATGTGTCGGAGGTCGAATCCGTTCTCCTGATGCACCCTGACGTCGAAGATGCGATCGTCGTTGGTCTGAGAGATCCAGAATGGGGCCGGCGCGTACACGGCATACTCCAGCTCCGCCCGGAAACACCGACAGAGGGGATCCTCGTATCGGTCCGGGCACACTGCAGGGAGCACCTCGTCGCGTACAAGACACCAAAAACCTTCGAGATCGTCGACGATATCGGCCGATCCGACTCTGGAAAGGTGTATCGACGGCAGCTCGCAGAGGTGCGCGAACTTCTCCCATTGCTCAGCGAGTAGGAAAGGCCTAGAAAGAGAGGTCGTTGTGGGGATGCAGGCCGGCGAGAACGAAGGCGGTCCGTCGCCGCAGTAATTGGTTGAGCTTTCCCTTTCCCAGGGACCACAGCTCGATGGAATCCAGCACCAACGCTTCGAGGATGTGGGACATTTCCGATGGTGAGATCTGATCTGTCACCTCGCCCTCTTCTTGAGCCCGGGCAAAGAGGGGCTCATAGGCGTCACGGAAGTTTGGTCCGGTGGGGGGCCCCACGTCGGGCCGCGGCGGGCGACGGAACTCGGCCAGAGCACGGCCGACTGCGGGTGGAGGAGCCGCTGTAATCCTGCGATTCAGAAGGTTCATGAGACGTCGTAAAGAGTCATTGAGCGTGCGACCGGCCTCTTGGCAGCGCTGCGACTCCTCAATCAAGAGGAAGGAGGTACCCCATCCCATCTCGAGGAGGATCTGCTCCTTGCGGGCAAAGTGAAAGTAGAACGTTCCTTTTGTCACGTGCGCTGCCGCGGCGATTTCCTCGACCGTGGTGTCCTCAATGCCCGTCTCAAAGCCGCGCTCGGCCCACAGCTCCAGAGCGGTCCGGACGAGCCGCCGACGCGTTTCGCGCGATCGTTCCTGCACCAACCCTGACCGCCGCGGCTGGTTCGTGGTGCTTCCCGTACGATCCTGATTCGTGCTCGGGGACGCTGTCATCAGGGCCAATGTTAGCCCGCGGCGCATATCGGCCAAACGATTCACACGACGCAACCGCCGCGTTGTTGATGACGCTCAGGCGGTTACGCTCCGATTGAGCCCGCCATGTCAGCTGCCATGAGGTAGTGGACGACGGGGCCACCGGCCTCCCACGAACCTGCGATCGATGACTCGATATGGCCCGAGTCGACCAGCAGGGTGGCCCCGCTTATCCCGCTGGCGGCGTCGCTGTTCAGGAAGAGCATGACATTGCCCATCTGCTCGGGAACCAGAACGGGCGTCCCGGTGGCATCCCGGAAGTCCTTGCCGAACGCCTCGAGCCATCCGTTGGCCCGGGCGAGGGGGGTATCGGTCGGCCCGGGACAGATCGCGTTGATGCGGATCCCCTTGCTGGTGAGTGGATAGCTCTGCCGGGCGACGTACGCGTTCATCACTTGCTTGCTGAACGTGTAGGTGTTGCTGCCCTCGTGGGCGGTCACCCAGGCGTCGGCTGACTCGTAGTTGGGCGTGGCCAGGAATTCGACGAGGGCGTCGAGTTGCTGCAGCCAGCCCAGACCAGCGACGGAGGAGATCAGGCACGCAGCCGAACCCGCGGCGAGTCTGCCGTCGTCGATCAGCCGCTCTATCAGATGGCGGTGCGCAATGAAGTTGACCCTCATGACGCCTGGTCCGTCGGCGATGCCGGCGGCGCAAAAGACAGCGTGCACGGGCCCGTCAACCTGTTCCAGAGCAGTATCCAATCCAGCGCGGTCTCGGAGATCGACCTGAATGGCCTGGGCCACGGGATACCCAATTGGGGCAATGTCCATCACCGCCACTTCGGCCCCGAGCGCCGCGGCCGTCTGGGCCGCGGCCGCGCCCATTCCGGTAGCGCCACCTACCACGAGTACTCGCTTGTCGTCGTAACGGAAACCCTCGATACCAGACATTCCTTTACCCTTTCTTTCCGGAGGACCACGGCATGGCCTCTCGAAGCGGAGTGGAAGACCTCGGCCGCCCTGATTATACTTAGTGCAAATCGTGCTCGGTGCTTGCTCGACCGTCGGCGGCCTCTGAAAGGATTGGCGTGGATCCAGACCTCACCTCCGACCAGCTCCTCCTACGAGAGACGACCGAGAGGTTCATCGAGGAAACCCTGCCGCTGAGCCGAGTCCGTGAGATGGCAGAGTCCCACGTGGAACCTGACCCGTCCTACTGGTCGAAGGGAGCGGACCTCGGCTGGTTCGCCTTCCTGGCGCCAGAGGAGCTGGGCGGAGGAAGCATTTCGGGAAGCGGTCTTCTCGATGCCGTCATCCTCTCCGAGGTGCGGGGCAAGTACCTGCAACCGGGCTCATTCATCGATACGAATGTGGTCGTCGCTTCGCTTGTGGCCCACGGCTCCGAAGAACAACGAGCAAAAATCGTGCCCTCCCTCGTCGCCGGCGAAACCTCTGCCGTGTGGGCCATGGCAAGCGCCGCCGGCGACTGGTCGGGGAAGAGCGGACTGGAGTGCCAGCGGTCCGCGACGGGCTTTCGCCTCAACGGACAGAAGGCCTTCGTGATCGAGGCCCAGAGAGCCGGCTGGGTGCTGGTCACTACCGAGTATCCGGGGGAGGGGCCGATCCAGTTCCTCGTCGCAACCGGAACTCCGGGTCTGTCGGTCGTACCCAGGGAAGGGCTGGACGTGACCCGCCGCTTGTGTGAAGTCCACTTCGAGGACGTGGACCTCGACGAAGCGTCGATGGTCGGTACACCCGAGTCTTCACCATCGACCATCGACCACCAGCGGCAGCTCGCTGCCCTCTTCAGCGTGGCGGAGTGCATCGGAGCCATGGATTACCTTTTTGCACTCGCCTTGGCCTACAGCAAGGACCGAATCGCCTTCGGCCGTCCCATCGGATCCTTTCAGGCCGTGAAGCACCAACTGGCCGACACCAGCCTTCTCCTTGAGATGAGCAAGGCGGCGGCGACCGCAGCCGCGCGCGGTACAGGACGGGGCAGCCAACAGTTCCCAAGTGGCGAGCATCGCCAAGTCCTTCGTCAGCGAAGCCGCTGTGGACCTTGCACACAACTGCTGGCAGATTTTCGGCGGCATCGTGTACACCTGGGAGCACGACTTCCATCTGTACCTGCGCCGCCTCACCGTGGACGCATCGCTCTACGGGACCCCCGCTTGGCACCGGGAACGAATCTGCCAGTTGGCAGCAGTCTGAGACCGCGCAGCGCAGGAAGGACCGACATGGCTCCCGCATTCGATGTTGAGACGTATCGTCACCAGGCCAGGGAATGGCTGGAGGCAAACCTCGATACCCGCGATCCCGCCAACCTCTCCGGGTACGCGGCGGGGGCCATAGGACTCGGGAGGACTTCCTGCCCGAGCGCGCCCTCCAAAAGAAGATTTACGAGGCCGGTTATGCCGGCATCAGCTGGCCCAAGGAATACGGAGGGCAGGGGCTGACGCAGGAGCACGCACGGGTCTTTGCCGAGGAGGCCAGGAGCTTCGAAATGCCCGATCTCGGGCACGCCGGCGGGACCACCTTCGGTGCCTGCGCCCAAACCATGCTGCGCCACGGATCGCCGGAGTTTCTGGCGCGCCACGTCCCCCGGATGCTGGCCGGTGACGAGCTGTTCGTCCAGCTCTTCTCGGAACCCAGTGCGGGCTCCGATCTCGCCGGCATTACGACCAGGGCGGTCCAGGACGGTGAATCGTGGGTGCTGACGGGCTCGAAGGTCTGGACCAGCGGTGCTGCCTACGCCGACTACGGCATGTGTCTGGCTCGAACCGACTTCGATGCGCCCAAGCACCGGGTCTCACCTGGTTCGCCGTCCCACTGACCGCCCGAGGTGTCACGGTCCAGCCGATCCGAGAAATCAGCGGGGAGGCGGAGTTCTGCCAAGAGTTCCTCGATGAGGTCGAGGTGCCCGCAGTGGACATCATCGGCGAAGTTAATCAAGGCTGGTCGGTAACCCAGACCATGCTGCTCGTCGAACGCAGTTCCGGTCGCGACGATCCGTCTTTCCTCCCGGCGGTCGATGCGGGCATCGACCCCTCCCTGATGGAACTGATAGAGAGTGTGGATCGGACGAAGGACCCGGTGGCCCGACAACTCCTGGCCCAGATTCATGTCGCCGACTGGGTTCGGGTCAAGCTCGGCCAGCGTGTCGCGGGTTTGATACGCACGAGCGATAGACCGGCTGCCGGCATCGCTGCCTACTGGAAGCTGGCGGCCGGCACGTACGATCCACTGCGAGCGAAGATGATCATGGAAATCGGGCAAGGAGGTCCACTCACCTGGACCGAAGGGGACGAGGGTGGCAGCCGACTTGCCCTCGATTACCTGAACAGCCGGGTGTGGTCCATCGCTGGTGGATCGAACGAAATGCAACGCAATGCCATCAGCGAGCAGGTGCTCGGCCTACCGCGTGAGCCGAGCTATGACGCTGACCGTCCCTTCAGCGAGGTCATCCGCGACGCGCACAGCTGGACGGGACGTCCGACCACGTAGCAGGCCTCGCAGGCAACGACGTCAAATCTGGACCTGCACCACGTCGTCGACGACGCGGGTGGAGAAGACCATGAGATCCTGATTGAAGCCGTCCGACGACGCCGGCCGCACGCAGGTGCCGGAGCGCACGTCATAGCGACTCGAGTGCTGCGGGCAGACGATGAAGCAGCCTTCGTCGAGCGGGCGGCCGCCGAGCACGGTGCCTTGGTGTGGACACAGGTTCTGGAAGGCGAAGAATTCGCCATCGATGTTGGCCACCGCGACCGGGAAGCCGTCCACCTCCACCGTCGCCGTTTCGCCCGGTCCGATCCAATCGATCGGGAGAGCGTCGTAGAACTGCGCCATGCTGTCGGTACGTCCGCCGTCGCTCCGAGTTAGTAGCTGCGAACCCGTACGACGTCGAGCTTCTGGCCCCTCGGCCGCGTGACGATGAAAAGATGTACCGCCGCGACGCTCTCCACGTGCTGTCCACCATGCTTGCCCATCACCCGTTGGATGGTGCCTTCCTCCTGGAGGCGCGTCCACACCATGCCGGGGTCCCCGGGCATAATCTCCCAGTCGGTCGGGCCGCCGCCCTCCCCCAGGGCCACACCCTGGATGATGGTCGAGACCCGAATCTCCTCTTTTTCGAATTCGAAGCTGAGCGATCGACCGAGCGCTTCGAGTCCCGCCTTCGTCATGGTGTAAATGGACTGATAGGGGAACACCTCAATAGTTGCCTCCGACGAAGTGTTGATGATCTCCCCACCCCCCGCGGCTCGCAGCAGAGGGACGGCGGCACGGCAGGTATAGACGGGACCCAGGAGGTTGGTGGACACCTGGGCTGAGATCTCGGCATCGCCGAGTTCTTCGAACGCACACGGTCGCTGCAGTGCAGCGTTGTTGATAAGGATGTCCAACTTCCCAAAGCGTTTGTCAATCTCGCCGAAGGCAGATCTGACGCTTTCGGGGTCGGCCACATCGGTGACGATGCCCAGTGCCCCGTCGCCCAACTCGGCCTCGACCAGCTTCAAACGGTCCGAGCCGCGAGCCAGGAGCACCACCTGGGCACCTTCGGCCGCGAAGAGCCGCGCAACCGCCAGGCCCGACCCGCTCGTGGCGCCTGTGATCGCCGCAACCCTGCCGGAAAGTTGCCCCGTCCCGTTGCCTTCAGGACTCATGACGCAATCACACCGATGCCCGCGGCTTCATTACGCCGGCGCCACTCGCCCTTCGACATGCGGGTCGTATCTACGTCAGCGGCAAGGGCCCGCAACGCACCAACGGTCGCCTTGTCCCGGGGGATCTCAGTGAAGGGATCGAATCCGAAGAATCGACTGGCGTTCTCGAACGTGATCTTATGGATTTCGTCGTCAGTCGCTCCCGCATTCGTGAGTTCACGCCACACGAGTTCGGGGGACTCGGGCCAGGTGGTGTCGGTGTGCGGGTAATCGCACTCCCACGCAATGATGTCGACGCCGATCTCATGGCGTGCCTTCAGTCCGGATGGGTCGCTGATGAAGCAAGCCAGGACGTGGTCCCGGAAGATCTCAGACGGCAGCTTGCCCCCGAAGTCGTTGTGGAGCCACTTCTGATTCTTCACGTGGCGATCTACCCGATCGAGGTAAAAGGGAATCCAGCCTATCCCCGCCTCCGAGAAGGCGACCTTGAGCGTGGGGTACTGCCGGAACGTCGGACCGAAGAGAAGGTCCTGGGCCACCATGGTCATGACTTGCGTCGGCAAAATGATGGAGTGATCGACTGGAGCCTCCGGAGCCAACGTCATCAGGCTCATCGCACCGCCGATGTGGAGACAGAGCACCGTTCCCTCGTCGACCACCGCATCGAGCATGGGGTCCCAATAGCCGGAAAGGAGGCTGGGATACCCCTGGGCATGTGGTGCTTCGAGAAAGCTGATCGCCTTGCATCCCTTCCTCGCCAACCGATGCACCTCGTCAGCTGCCAGCTTCGCATTCCACATGGGAACCATCCCGAGTGGAATGAAGCGACCGGGGGCGGCGGCGCACCACTCATCGATGTGCCAGTCGTTGTAGGCCTGGAGCATCATGAGCGAGAGGTCCTTGTCGGGAGCCTCGGCAAAAGTACGGGCGTTGTAACCGGCCATGCTGGGAAAGCACATAGAGGCGAGCATCCCGTTGGCGTTCATGTCATCTATGCGGGCGGTGACGTCGAAGCACCCCGGCCGGAGCTCAGAGTAGGTCCCGGGGTCTCGGCCCCAATCTTCGGCCGGCCAACCGACCGTGGCCGCCATACCGAAGGGGGTGGACGTGGCCTCGTCCTGGAATATCCACTGGTCGATGCCTGCAGCATTGCGGACGACTTTGGGCGCCTTGTCCCGGTACTTGGCCGCCACGTGGCCCTCGTACATATTCGGCGGCTCAATCGCGTGATCGTCGATGCTGATGAGAATCATGTCGTCCATCTGCATAGCTCGTGATCTCCTTTGCGACCTTTTCCTACGGCTCTGAGATGAGAACACGAGGATGTGGTGCACGCCCCCACCCAGTTTCTTTCCCGGCCGTAGTTTAGACTCAGTCTAACTCTTGCCATTGGGGGCCGCCAGCCCCGACTGCGCCGCACCGCCACAGGCAGCCAGCGCGCGGTACGAGTATTCCCCACGAGATCGTGGGTGGAGAGAAGAAGGGGATCCGATGTCCGAACCACAACTGCCGCTCCGAGGGCTGCGGGTCCTCGACCTCACCCAGTTACCACCCGGGGCCTTCTGCACCGTCCTGCTCGCCGACCTCGGTGCGGATGTGATTCGCGTCGAGTCGCCCAAGGGTCGGCGATTCGAAGGTCCGGTGGGACTCAGTCGATCGAAGCGGTCGGTCGCGGTGGACCTACGACACGAGCGAGGGCTGGAGGTACTTCGAAAGCTCGCAGCCAGCGTCGACGTTCTGGTCGAGAACGAACGACCCGGAGCGATGGACGAGCGGGGATTCGGTTATTCGCACGCCGCCACGGAACTGCCTTCGCTGATTTGGTGTTCGATCTCCGGCTACGGACAGGATGGCCCGTACGCCTCATGGTCGGGGCACGACCTCTCCTACGCCGCCCACTCGGGGCTGTTGGCTTCCCTCGACCCAGAGTTGCCGTGGTATCCCCAGCTCATTGTCGCCATCCCGCTCGGAGCAATGATGGCCAGCACTGCCATTGTCGCCGCGCTTCGAGAGCGCGATCAAACGGGAAACGGCTGCCAGCTCGACATCAGCATCTCGGAATCGGCCTCCTGGTTGCTCTCATCAGCTGACGGGGCGATCAACGAGACGCCGTGGGGCATTCCGGGCGGTCCCGACCGCCGCGTCTACGCGTGCGCCGACGACACCTGGATCGTCCTCGCAGCAGCCGAACCGCGCAGCTGGGTGCCTTGTGCGACGCGCTCGACCTCGCGGACCTCAAAGACACCCTCCACCGCTGGGACGACCCCGCGGCGGTAACGGATCGGCTAGCCGGGATCTTTCGTCGTCAACCCGCCGACGCATGGGTGGCGGAACTCGGTCCACTCGGAGCCGCGGTGGTTCGCGCCAACAAAGGTTCGGATCTTCCCGTGGATCCTCAGGTCGCGGCGAGAGGTTCGCTGCAGACCATCGACGGCGTCGTGGTGCCTCGATCCCCCATCCGCTTTCGCGATGGGGCGAAGGAGCGTCCTCCCGCCAGCAGCTTCCCAGGGAGTCCGGCCGGAACCGACACCACGCGCGTGCTTGAAGAGGCCGGGCTCTCCGCCTCGCTCATCGACGAGCTCCGGCAAAGCGGTGCCATCGGCGGGACGCCGTGACAGCGCTCCCACCATTCGGGTCGCCATCAAGCCAACATCTCGAGTTTCGGAAGGTCGTCGGCCTTGAGGAGAACGCCGGCTTTGGCCAATGCCTCCATCTCTTCGTCTGAGACCCCGAGATCCTCGAGGATCTCTTTCACCTGCGATCCCACGGGTCCAGGGTTGACCCCGACGCGAGGCGGGGTCTCAGACAGCCAGTTGCCCACTCCGGGCACGCCACCGGTTGACCATTCACGCCGGGTTCGAAGTAGACCAGACCACGACCGACAAGGTAGGAGATCGCCTCGTCGATGGACCTTGCAACCTGCACCGCGATTCCTGCCTGATCGAGGACAGTCACCCAGTCCTTCGCCGATTTCCCGGCGAACGCCTCGACGAGGGCGCGAGCCAGATCACCTCCCGGATCCTGCCAGGTGGGCGCCGCCTCGGAGACCACCGGGTCATTGACGGCGGTCACGAGCGCAGCCAGGTCCTGGTCGCGTGCGGCCAGGAAGAACCAGTCGTCGCTGGCCCGATAAAAGCGGTAGACCGCGTTCATCCCGTACTCATTCCGCGAGGCGTCGGGGCCTTCGTCGCTTGCCTGCGCCTCGGCGGCGAAGTATGCACCCTGATGAAACGTGGAGCCCTGTGCCAGTGAGGAGGCGACCTTTTGCCCGGATGCTCCGTGCATACGGGCGTAGAGAGCGACTGCATGTCTTGCCATCACTCCACTCGAAAGCGTAACCGCTATTTCCCCCACGCCCTGCCCGGCGTCGTTGATGCCGTAGGCGGTTGTACCCTCGCCTCCAAGCACAGTAGCGGTGCCACCGCTCCACTCGCTTGCGTAGGAGAAGTACTGCGCCTGTGCTAACTCATTGCCCCGCCCAGCAGACAGACGGAAGCGGAAATGGCGAATCCGCACGACCTCCAGTACGACATGAACCCCTCGCCGATGTGCGAAGCGATCGCCTGATTTCCCCTAATCGCCACGCCCAAGCGCTGACCTTATGGCACTTCCTTTTGCGCCAGTAAATGACACGATTTGTGAATTGCCTCTCGTTGTCGAGCGCAGGTCGGGCTTTTCAAATTGTCAAGCGCGTTTTGGGCCCTAGCTGTTTTTAAACGAGCATAAACAATTTGAACCGTGCGCGGCGATCTTGGGCGCGATTTTTAAATAAATGTTCCCGCGCGAATACCTCCCCTTTACTCCCCGGAATGAGCAAAAAAATAGCGCCGACGGCGCAACATTTTCCCAAATTTTGGAGCCCCATCGAGGTCGGAGGCGGCACCTCA